>NZ_JAGGPQ010000004.1 GCF_018613675.1 Arthrobacter sp. ISL-85
CGTCCATGGTCACGCTGCCGGTCACCACCTTGGCCCGGCAGGTGCCGCACACTCCCCCGGCGCACGCGAACGGCACATCCGGACGCACCCGCAGCGCCGCGTTCAGGATGGACTCCCTGGCATGCGTGGGGCTGGCCACCTCACCCTGCAGTCCGTCCAGCTTGAACGTGATCTTGTACGTCTCCTTGGACTCGTCCACCACCACGCGACGGCCCGCATGCCCCTCCGGGCGGTCCGGCTTGCCGGACGTGAACAGCTCGAACCGGACGTTCTCCGGCTTCACCCCACGCTCTGCCAAGGTGTCCCGGCACAGCTGCATCAGCTCGAACGGCCCGCACAGGAACCACTCGTCCACATCGTCCGCGTGCAGGGCGGTGCCCAGCAGCTGCTGCAGCTTCTCCGAATCGATCCGGCCGCTCAACAGCGGCGCGATCCGCTGCTCGCGGCTCAGCACGTGGTGGATGGCGAGGCGCTGCGGGTACTTGTCCTTCAGGTCCGCCAACTCCTCCAGGAACATCACGTCCATGGCGGCCTTGTTGGCGTAGATCAGGTCGAACCGGGTGTCCGGGTTGGCGGCCAGCAGCGTCCGGGCGATGGCGATCACCGGGGTGATGCCGGACCCCGCCGCGATGGCCACGAAGTTCCCCGCCTCCCCCGCCAGGTCCTCCGGGTGGTTCATGGAGTTCATGACGTTCTGCTCCACGTCCTGCCCGTCCCGGCCGTGCTTGGACACGAACGCACCCATGGGGCTCATCACGTCCAGGGTGTCCCCCGCCTTCAGCTCGGCGTTGGCCCACGTGGAGAACAGCCCGCCCAGGTCCTTCTTGATGGCCACGCGGATCTCGCTGGTGCCGTCCGCGAAGCTGCGCGGCTCGGCGCAGATGGAGTAGCTGCGCCGGATTTCCTTCGGCTCGCCGTCCGCATCCGGCAGCGTGGTGCGCAAGGCCACGTACTGGCCGGGCAGGTAGTCGAACTTGCCGGCGAGCTCCGCCGGCACATGGAAGCTGACCTCGATGGCATCGTCGGTGAGCCGGCGCACCTCCTTCACGGCCAGGGTATGGAAGGACGGACGACGGCGGCCGGTCACCTCAGCCTCTTCGGCGGCGGTCTGGCGGACAACAGGCATGGGGTTCCTTACAGGACTTTGAAGTAGTCGAACGGTTCCTTGCAGTCCTGGCACACATACAGCGCCTTGCAGGACGTGGATCCGAAGCGGGTGAGTTCCTTGGTGTTGAGGCTGTTGCACTGCGGGCACTTCACGGCCAGGCTCAGCCGGATGGGGCCGGAGTGGCCACCGGCCCGGGAGTTTCCGCTGGGCGGGGCGATGCCGTACTGCTGCAGCTTCTGCTTGCCGGCCTCGGTCATCCAGTCCGTGGTCCATGCCGGGGCCAGGACCAGGTCCACGTGCACGTCCTCATAGCCCTCTTTTTTGAAGGCGGTGTAGAGGTCGTCCCGGATGGCGTCCATGGCCGGGCAGCCCGAGTACGTGGGCGTGATGGTGACGGTGACCTGGTTGTCTGCCACGCGCACGTCCCGCAGGATGCCCAGGTCCGCGATGCTGAGCACCGGGATCTCCGGATCCACCACGGTGGCGGCGACGTCCCACGCCTTCTGCTTCGGGGTGCGGGTCCGGGTTTCGAAGTCCGAGATGTACACGGCCGTCACCAGCTGGCGCCGGGATGCTCGCGGGCCAGCACCTGCATCTCCGCGAGGATGTAGCCCAGGTGCTCCGAGTGCCTGCCCTGCCGGCCGCCGCCCGGGGCTGCGGGCACGTCCGGAACCTCAAGCTCCGCCTCGGTGAGGACGCCGGCTACCAGGCGGTCAAAGTCTTCCTTCAGGCTGGAAGGCGCGACGGCGGCACCCGCCTCAGCGAGCCTTTGCGTCAGCTCGTCGTCCTGGAACAGTTCGTTCACGTACGGCCACATGGTGCGCAGGCCGTGGATCATCCTGGTGCGGGATTCCTCCGTGCCGCCGGCGAGGCGCAGGACCCACTGGGTGCTGTGGTCCCGGTGGTAGTCCACTTCCTTCACTGCCTTGGCGGCGATGGCGGCAAGGGTGGCGTCCGTGGACTCGGTGAGGCGGCGGTAGAGCTCGTACTGGTAGTAGCTCACCACGAACTGGCGGGCGATGGTCTCCGCGAAGTCCCCGTTGGGCTGCTCGAACAGCTGGACACTGCGGAACTCGTGCTCGCGGCGGAAGTAGGCCAGGTCATCCTCGGACTTTGCCGTGCCGTCTTCGTTGAGCATGCCCGCTCCGGCGTAGGTGAGGAAGCTGCGGGCGTGGCCCAGCTGGTCCAGGGCGATGTTGCCCAGCGCGATGTCCTCCTCCAGCTCGGGGGCACGGGAAATCCAGTGGCCCAGGCGCTGCGCGAGGATCAGGGCGTCATCGCCCAGGCGCAGTGCGTATTCGGCCACGTCCTCGGACGGCTTGACCAGGCCGGTGCGGACTTCGAGGGCGATGTCCTCGGGGCGGAGCGCGTTGCCGGGGGTGATTCTTGTAGCGCTTGCGTTGGCTTCGCTCACAGGTGCTTCACCCCTTCACTCTTGGTGTAGTACGTGGCGTGCCGGTAGTCCTTGCCCTGGGGCGACTCGAAGAAGGAGCCCTTGGAGTCGGGGTCGCTGGCGGCGATGGCGTCCGCCGGGACAACCCAGATGGAGACGCCCTCGTTGCGGCGGGTGTAGAGGTCGCGCGCGTTGCGGAGGGCCATGGCGGCGTCCGGGGCGTGCAGGGATCCGGCGTGGACATGGCTCAGGCCGCGGCTCGACCGGACGAAGACCTCCCAGAGGCCCCAGGCGCCGCGGTCGTGGTGCTCCGGCTGGGCTGACTGCTCCAGAGCCGGGGACGCTTTGGGGGCTTCGCGGTTGATCTCTACGGCCCCGCTTGCGGGGGTTTCCGGGTTGCCGTGCGGGCTCATGCTGCGTATTCCTTCTGCTGCTTTGCTGACTGTTTTGCTGCGTAAGCCGCCGCTGCCTCCCGGACCCAGGCGCCGTCGTCGTGCGCTGCCCTCCGCCGCTCAAGGCGCTGGGCGTTACAGGGACCGCGGCCGGCCAGGACTTCCTGGAACTCGTGCCAGTCCAGCGGGCCGTGCTCCCACTTCCTGGTGTCCTCGTTGAAGCGGATCTGGTCATCCGGGAGGGTGAGGCCCAGCACCCGGACCTGCTCCACCATCATGCCGACGAACCGGCTGCGGAGCTCGTCATTGCTGAACCGCTTGATGTTCCAGGCCATGGACTGCTTGGAGTTGGGCGAATCATCATCCGGCGGCCCGAACATCATCAGGGCAGGGGCGTACCAGCGGTTCACGGCGTCCTGGGCCATCTGCTTCTGCGCGGGGGTGCCGTTGGAAAGTTCAAGGAGGATCTCGAAGCCCTGGCGCTGGTGGAAGGACTCTTCCTTGCAGACGCGCACCATGGCCCGGCCATAGGGACCGTACGACGCGCGGCACAGCGGGACCTGGTTGCAGATGGCTGCGCCGTCCACCAGCCAGCCAATGGCACCCATGTCCGCCCAGGTGAGCGCCGGGTAGTTGAAGATGCTGGAGTAGCGGGCCTTGCCGGCGATGAGGTCGTCCATCATCTTGTCCCGGCTCTGGCCCAGGGTCTCTGCAGCACTGTAGAGGTAGAGCCCGTGGCCGGCCTCGTCCTGGACCTTGGCCATGAGGATGGCCTTGCGCTTCAGGCTCGGGGCGCGGGAGATCCAGTTGGCCTCCGGCTGCATGCCGATGATCTCGGAGTGCGCGTGCTGGGAAACCTGGCGCAGCAGGGTCCTGCGGTAAGCCGCCGGCATCCAGTAGCGGGGCTCGATCCGGGAGTCCTCGGCGATGATCCGGTCGAAGTGGGCCTGGCCTGCGGCGTCCTCTTCCGGGGTTAGCTCAGCCGGCACTGACTGCAAGTTCTGCGCTGCCATGGTTGCTCCTATGCAAAGACCTGTCGGGCGTCTCGGAATTATTTACCGACCGTTCGTTCAGGATATGCGGGAGCCTGCGGGGGCGTCAAGCGTGGTGCCCCCTCTCCCAACGCCCGCTCACCTCCTGCAGCCTTCCCCCCAACGCCCGCTCACCTCCTGCAGCCTTCCCGCCAACGCCCGCTCACCTCCTGCAGCCTTCCCACCAACGCCCGCTCACGTCCTGCGGAAGGTGCGTGCCGCCGTCGTGCATTTCTGCAACTCTGGCCTGCCACATATCCCAGGCATATACTGTCCCCGCCTTATTCGGCCCAAATGACAGCGAGAATTCCGTGGTCCGGCGTTTCGACGCCGGCGACAGGCGCAGCGCAGGCGTGCAGCTTTCCCGATCGACAGAAACCGGCCCACCGGCGCAGAACCCGGACGGTGCCGAGGCCTCCCTGGACCGGGCCGTCACGGTGCCGGGAATCTGACGGCGGCCTGGAAGATGGATGGTCATGAGACGGTTCCTGGCACTGGTAATTGCTGTTGCGTTGTCCTTGGCCGTCCCGCCTGCACTGGGTTCCAGTCCTGCACGTGCTGCGGCCGGACCGTGCATGGGCGCACCTGCCGCGGACAGCACCGTCTACGCGGAGAGCCGACAGTTCGTGGATACCCAGTCGTGGTGGATGCCGGGCACCGGCCAGGCCGACACCCCTATCACCAACACCGGCCATGTCCACCTGGGGGCGTGCATTCCCGAACGCGAAACGATCAGTTCGGGCAACCTCACCGTGAATGTGCGGGTGGTCCTGCACGACAATCCCGGCCAGGCCAATTACGTCTCAATGGTGTTCATAACCTCCGACGCCGAAACCGCCGTCCAGAAGTGCTACCTGCGGGCTGCTGCAGCGAATTTCACCTGCCCCGGCCCGTCCAGCACGGGCAAAGGCGACTTCGTGTGTACCGGAACCTGCGAGCGCTGGCTGACGTTCTCCCGCCCCATATCGGCGTTCAAACATTCTGGCCTGCAGGAGGTCCATTTTCGCGCGTTTGTCCCGGAACCGGGCGGCAACGAAATGAGGGCGAGCTTCAACTGGCAGGCTCACATCCAAAACGGAAAGTCCCAGTCCGACGCCTCACGGTACCCGTTCCTGCGTGGCAAGGGCTGGTACACCCACGCCGCGTACTGTGAGGCGTCCGTCCGTAGCGTTCCCCTTCCCGATGGTCCGGTGTCAGGCATCTGGACCCCGGCCGTGGGCCTGACCACCCACCCCGATGCCTCACTCCCGGCCACCCACTCATTCATCTCGATCGACGCCGATTTCCATGCCGTTCCGCCAAACCCCGGAAGGGTCCTTTGGGACGCTGCAGGCCCCTACGGGTCCGCGCCCTTCGGGTCCGCGCCCATCTCGATCGACACCCGGACCCTGGCCAACGGCGTCCACAAACTGCACCTGCGGACGTCATGCCGGGACAACAAACTGGGTTCCACAAACTCCGGGGTAACGGTGGTCCCGTTCATTGTCGCCAACTGACTGGCGTTAGCCCTGCACTGGACCATCAACCCTGGCCGGGGCGGAGGGCGGACGGCCGCGCCTTGCCGCGGGGTTTCCGTCCCGTCGGCTTTGCGCTGCCATGGGTACGTTCGACGGCGTCAAGCACCACAGCGGACAGGCTCTGGCTGTCCATCATCACCTGGCGCTGCCGACGGGCCCCGGAGCCGAACGCGATGATCCGCGCCAACTCGGCGGTCACCTGCTCCTCGTCGCCCATGGCGGCCAGGACCGGGCGCACGTGGGCCAGCAAGGCCTGCACGGCTTCGGTGGCCGGGCAAGGGGTGTTGGTGAGAGGGTCCAGGAGCGAGCCTTCCACTCCTGACTGGCTGGCCTGCCAGGCAGCGAGGCGGAGTTCCGGGGCGGACACCTGCGGCGCCGGGACGCGGTCCGCCCATTCCTGCGCACCCCGTTCAACGAGGGCCCGGACAATGGCAGCGATCGCTGCGGCGTGAGCGGACTCCATGCAGACGTCGGCGATGCGCACCTCCACGGTGGGATGGGTGCGGGAGAGGCGGGCGTCAAAGTACACCATGCCCTCGTCGAGGAGTACACCGGTGGCCAACAGCGAGCCGACGTGGGCGCGGTAGGCCCGTTCGGACCCGAACAGTTCGGTGGGTCCGGAGGTGGGCCATCTGCTCCATGCCTGATAGCGGAAACTGGCGTAGCCGCTGTCCGCGCCCTGCCAGAACGGGGAATTGGCGCTCAGGGCCAGGAGTACGGGAAGCCAGACCCGGATCCGGTTCAGGGCGCCCACCCCTTCATCTCCAGACTCCACCCGGACATGGACGTGGAAGCCACAGGTGAGCTGCTCCTTGAGGGTCAGCCCGAACCGGGTTGCCATGTGCAGATACCGGGGACTTGGCACAAGCGTGGAGGCAACGGGCAGCGGACTGGTGGCCAGCGCCACCGCCCGCGCTCCCACGGACCGGGCCGCATCATCCGCCAGGGACCGGCCGGCAAGGATGGCACTGGTCAACTCCCCAAGGGTGGAGCAGACAGGGCCAACGGCTTCCAACTGCTCTTCTTTGACCTCCAGCGTCAGGGCCGGGCCGTCGCCAACAGAAGGGCGGATATCCGGGGACGGAACCCCGTCCGGGCCGTTCAGTGACAGTTCGGCACGGGGCAGCGTTTGCCCGGTCCCGGGGTCCACGAGCAGGAATTCCTCCTCGACACCAAAGGTCCTGGCACGGTGGCCGGTCAGCCCCGCATGTGGCATGTTTCCTGATTTATTCACTGCAGTTCCTAAGGCGAAAAGGCATGAGCCCCGCCATGGCTTTCAACCGGCTGCCCACAATAAATGAACCGACCGCCTACATGAGCCACGACCAGGCGCCTGTCCCGAAGAAACAAAGACCCTGATATGGCCAGAGTACCTACCATCCCGGGCCGCCGGAAGAGGAAGACCCGCCCCCGCCACAATCAAAGGAATGGGCCGGAGCTTCCCACGGCCGGGGAGACTAGTATTTTTAGTGGGGGCCCCCAACCCCGCCTGTCCGGCTTGACCGGACTTAGGTATTTCCAGATCCCGTGAGACTTTGGGCCTTTGCCGGGTAAGGAAGTGTTGTACGTCGAGCAAACGGCCGCATGGGGTGGCCCTACGGAGGTCAAGATGAGCGGCAAGCTGACGAACGCTCAGACGGAAGAGCTGATCGACATGCTCTTGCTGACCCCTGACATGGACATCTTCCTGCAGCGCCTGGTGGAAGTTGCCGGCATCGAGTTGGACCACACGGCCACGGACGCGCACTGCAGTGTCACCGTCCTGCGGAGCCGCAAGCCGGTAACCGTGGCCAGCACTGACCCTGAGACGGCTGCCATGGACGAGGTGCAATATGCCTCCCGGCAGGGCCCGTGCATGGAAGCCGTCGTGAAAAAACAGGTGGTGGAGGTGACGGACTTCCGGACCGAAACCAGGTGGCCCAAATACATCGCCGCCATGTCAGGGAGCCCCATGCGCTCAGTCCTCGCCGTTCCCATCCCGATAAAGACCGCAGGTGGGGCGGCACTGAACTGCTACAGCCCGCACGTGGGCCCCGTGCCGGAACAAACGCGCAATAACCTCGTTGATTTCACCGCCGTGGCGGCACAGGCGGTAACCCTGAGCGTCATGCTGCAAACGCAGGCTGACAAGAGCGCCGACCTGGCCGCCGCCTTGGAATCGCGGACCGCGATAGACCTCGCCTCCGGCGTGATGATGGCCCAAACGGGATGCACGCAGCAGGAGGCAGTGGCCATACTCATGAGGGCTTCCAGCAACCGCAACGAAAAGATGCGGGACGTTGCGCTCTCAATCCTGGCCCGCTTCAACGGCACCGTACCCACCACCCACTTCGAGTAGCCAGAAAACCCCAGCGTAAGGCGTTCCCGCAGATGAAACTCCCCCTATCCACCGCAGCCCGGGCCGTAACCCCGGCACCACAGAGGTGAACAGCAATGGATAACTCCCTCCCCCTAACAAACGAGTTCGCCGCGCTGGCGGGAGACCTGACTGCTGGTTTCCTCAGTGAGGAGAGCGCCTCCAAAGCGGTGCAGTCTTTGGCCTACGCCCTCAAGGACTCCGTACCCAACGCAGCAGGGGCGGGTGCATCGCTGATCAACGCCCGCGGACGGCGGGAAAGCGCGGGCGCAACCGATCCCGTGGTGCTGCGGGCGGACAAACTGCAGTACGAGCTCGGCCAAGGCCCGTGCCTGAGTGCCTGGGCTGAACAACGCCCCATCATCATCCAGGACACCAGGCAGGAGACCCGCTGGCCGCAATGGACAGCGGCTGTAGCCGATCTCCCCATCAGGTCTGTCCTGAGCGCGCCCCTGACCACGGAGGGACGACGCATCGGGGCCATCAAGGTCTATTCGCCCTCGCCTCTGGCTTTCGACGATCACTCGGTCTTCCTGATCGAACGGCTGGCCGTTCCGGCCGCGGTGATGCTGGGCAACGTCCGGGACCGGGAGGCAATGCAGCGGACGAGCTCCCAACTGGCGGACGCCCTGGCCCACAGGGACGTGATTTCCCGGGCGCAAGGGGTACTTATTGAGAGGAAGCACATCAGCTCAAGCGAAGCGTTGAACTCAATGTTGTCGGCATCCCGCAAAGAAGAAAAGCCACTCCATGTTGTGGCAAGGGAAATCGTCAGCGGAACGACCAACAAGTAGGAGCCCCCTGTGGAGGCCTTCCAAGAGCCTGATGGACAAGCACAAGCAACCCGGGAAGCCATGGAAGAGGCCGGGCTTCCGCTTCATACCGTGTGGATGCGCTACTTCAGCTTCACCGGCACGGCCGGAGAGTACGAGATCGACGCCTACCTGAATGGGTCACTGCAACTCCCAACCCACGAGCGCGACCTCGTGGCCCATGCCGTCAATGAACTCATCAAAGAGCTCCCGCCGCCCCGGATGGCGCCCTACAGCAAAAACGGTAGAAGGCCGGCCCAGGATCTTGACCCATCCCGGGAGGACAACAACCGGTAGGAGGACCCACACCTTCTTAAGCCTTTCTTAAGGGCGCCGCGGGAGGGTTAAAGCACGGGCCGAACAGTGCCCCGATCCCCTCTCCGCAAGGAAACCATGCACGGGCCAAACCCTGACAACAGTCTGCAACAGCACAACGCACCCGCGGCACCCCCGGCCGCCGGCACCCAGTTCAGTGCGCTCCCCCAGCCCCGTCACTGGCTGGTGCTTGGGTCGTTGCTGTGCGCCGCCGTCGTCGCGCTTGGCCTGACCGTGCAGGTGGTGCCTGGCGACACCGCGGCGGAGCTGGGCGTGGACCAAAGCCTCAGCCTACACCACGCCGCCGCGCTGACCGCCGTGGCGATGGGAGTCAACCTGTTGTTCGGCCCGGTTGCGGGCCTGTGTATCGTCGCGGCCATTGCGCTGGGCGTCTGGCTCTTCCGGCGCGACCTGGTCAAAGCCGTGGCGTTTGGCCTGACGGCATGCTCAGGATGGGTGGCCAGCGAAGTCTTCAAGCTCATCATCGCCCGGCAGCGCCCCAACCCGGCCCTGCTCTTCGACCCCCTGGCCCCGGAAACGGGATCCAACAGCTTTCCCAGCGGACACGTGTCCTTCGCCGTGGCCCTGGCCTTTGCCCTCTACTTCCTGAGCCGCGGCACCCCCTGGTCCAGGCCGGTGGCAGCAGCCGGCGCAGCCATGGCCGTGATTGTGGGCTGGTCCAGGGTATATGTAGGGGTGCACTACCCCACCGATGTGCTTGCCTCCTTCCTGGCCGCAAGCGCCGCGGTGGTCCTGCTCGCCGGACTCTGGAACCGGTTCGCTCCCCGGCTCCTGGACCGCCTGCCCGCAGCTCTTACCGCCCCCGCCAGCCGACACTAAGGACCCGCCGTGCACACCCTCCTTGCCCCTGACATGGTCTCCGCCATGGCCAGCGCCGGCGGCACGCCCTCCCTGCTTGACCCCGCCAGCCTGCTGGAAGGGTTCGGCCCGGCCGCGCTGGGCGTGATCGCCGTCATGGTGTTCATCGAATCCGGCGTCCTTTTCCCGTTCCTGCCCGGGGATTCGTTGCTCTTCACCGCCGGGCTCCTGCACCAGCAACTGAACCTGGCCCTGCCCGTGCTGATCGGTGTGGTCACTGCGGCCGCCATCGCCGGCGACCAGGTGGGCTACTTCCTGGGCCGCAGGTTTGGCCGTCGCTGGTTCAAGGACGACGCCCGCATACTGAAAACGGCCCACCTCACCGCCACGGAGAACTTCTTCCACCGGCACGGAGGCGCCGCCGTCGTCCTGGCCCGCTTCGTCCCCATCATCAGGACCTTCGCCCCGCTGACCGCCGGGACCGCCCGCTACGGGTACAGGGCCTTCACGCTGTGGAACATCGTGGGCGCCGCGGCATGGGCCACGTCGGTGATCCTGCTGGGCACCTGGCTGGGACACTACGAGATCATCGCCAAGAACATCGACGTCATCGCCGTGCTCATGGTCCTGGTTTCCGTGGTGCCATGGGCCATCGAATACCTGAAGCACAGGCGCAGGAACCGGCGGGCGGCCGGGGAGCAGGCCGTTGACGACGACGGCACGGACTTTGCTGCCGGCGCCGCACATGAGTTCGACACGGCAGCCGGCACATCCCAGCGGGATGGGTCCACGAAAGAATAGGCTGCATGACAACTGCGGACCGGCTCTCCCTGCTGCTCGCCGAGGACGATCCCGCGCTGGGGCCGCTGATCGCCGAACTGCTGGAGCCGGATTACCGGGTCCGGCTGGCGGTCAACGGGCAGGAAGCCCTGCACCTGGGGCTGACGCAGCCCTGGGACGTGATGGTCATTGACCGCGGCCTCCCGGTCATGGACGGGATCAGCGTCATCGCGGCCCTCCGGACCAAGGGCATCGCCACCCCCATCCTGGTCCTCACAGCGCTGGGAGCAACGAATGAGAAGGTCCGCGGGCTGGACGCCGGCGCCAATGACTACGTGGCAAAACCGTTCGACGCCGGCGAGCTGGCTGCGCGCCTGCGCGCGCTGACCCGGACCTTCCCTTCGCCCGCAGGACCGGTGAGCATCGGCACCTGGGAATTCGACCCGGCGTCGCGCTCTGTCCGTTCGGCCTACGGCGACCTGGTGACGCTGGCGGCCAAGGAAGCCGAGCTCCTGGAGGCGCTCGCGGCCGAACCCGCCAGGGTGTTCACCCGCGATGAGCTGCTCGCCGCGCACTTCCAGTCCACGGACCAGCCAGGCGTCATCGACACCTACGTCCACCACCTGCGCCGGAAGATTTCCCGGACCGTGATCCGCACGGTCCACGGCGTGGGCTACCAGATCGGCGACGCATCATGACCCCACCCCCTGCCGCCGTCGACCCGGACCGGGAAACCCTCCGCCGCGCGTCGCTCAAAATCGCCCTGCGGATCAGCGCCGGGGTGGCCGTGCTGGTCCTGCTCCTGCTCGCCGCCGCCACCGTGTTCCTGATGAACAAGCTGGCGCATCCCTCGCTGCCGGATTCCTCCGCGGCGGGGAACTCTTACACCTACCTCGATTCGAAGGATCTGATCGAGGGAATGATCCTCGCCGGCTTTGCGGGCGTTGTGCTGGCCGGCGTGGTGGGGTGGGTCAGCGCGCGCAGCGCCATCCGGCCCCTGGGAGACGCCCTTGCCCGGCAACGGCGCTTTGTGCAGGACGCCAGCCACGAGCTCCGCACTCCCCTGGCCATCCTTGATACCCGCATCCAGCTCGCGCAGCGCAAAGCGGAGCCGGGGTCTGAACCTGCGCTGGCCCTGGCCAGGATCCGGGAAGACACCGCCACCTTGACCGGGATCGTCAACGAACTGCTGCTGGCCGCCACCGAGTCCCCTGGGGATGCACCCGTGGAACCGGCGGACGCGGCGGAAGTTGCCGGGGCGGTTGCCGCAAGCCTGCAGGACCTGGCCCGGCAGCAAGGCGTCCAGGTGCTGTCCACCGGACGCGGCCCGGCCATGGTGCGGATCGACCCCAGTTCGCTGCGGCGCGCGGTGCTTGCCCTCACGGACAACGCGCTGGCCCACACGCCTCCCGGCGGCAGCATCACCATCAGCACCGCTGCTGAAGGTTCCCGGGCAATGATCCAGGTGGTGGATACCGGATCCGGGATCACCGGCGTGGACCCCGAGCGGATCTTTGACCGCTTTGTCCGCGCCCCGGACCTGCGCGACCCGGCCGGCCGGCGGAGCTTCGGTATTGGCCTGGCCCTGGTCCGCGACATCGCAACCGCGGCCGGCGGAACCGTGGAGGTGGTCCGCAGCGGTCCTCAAGGAACCACCATGCGGCTTGCCCTACCGCTGGCACGGGCTGAGGCGGGTTAATTGGGTCTTGACGGTCCACTTGTTTTTTGCAAGTATCAGGACTATCAACACCATATTGGGAAAAGAGACCGTGATGACCGCAATGTTCGTCAACCTGCCGGTGACCGACCTGGAGCGCGCCAAAGCGTTCTACACGGCGGTGGGATTCACCATCAACCCGCTCTTCACCGACCACAACGCGGCCTGCGTAGTGGTGGAGGAAGACCACAGCTACTTCATGCTCCTTGTCCGCGAGTACTTCCAGACCTTCAGCGACCGGCCCATCGGGGACCCCGCCGTCAACGTGTCCGCCTCCACCGCGATCTTCCTCGACAGCCGGGAGGCAGTGGATGCCAGCATGGCCAGCGGGCTCGGTGCAGGCGGGTCGGAGGCGCAGCCGGCATCCGATTACGGCTTCATGTACCAGCGCCAGTTGACCGACCCCGACGGCAACATCCTGGAGTTCGGCTACATGGAACCTGCCGCCGCCCAGCAGGGTCCGGAAGCCTTCATGAACCAGCAGGCCTGAGGTTCATGGCCGCACGCGACTATGGGCAGTACTCGGGCATCACGCGGGCCATGGAGCTGGTGGGCGAGCGGTGGGCCCTCCTGATCGTCCGCGACCTGCTGGTGGGGCCGCGCCGCTACGGAGAGCTCGCCAATGGCCTGCCCCGCATCCCGAGCAACATCCTGGCCGCCCGGCTCAAGGAACTGCAGGCGGCCGGAGTGATCCGCCGGGCGCCGCGCTCACGCGTGATCGTCTACGAACTGACACCGTATGGCCGCGAGCTGGAACCCGTCATCCTCGCGCTGGGCGCCTGGGGCTTCAAGGCCATGGGTGACCCGCGCGGGGAACAGATCATCACCCCCGATTCCATGACCATCGACCTGCGCACCGCGTTCCGGCCGGCGGTGGCGGCCACCCTCCCATCCACTGCCTACGCGGCGCACTTCGGTTCCGCTGACCTGTTGATCCGGGTGGACGGCCCGACCCTGGACGTGCGGCGGGGCGAGGGATCGGCCGACCTCACGTTCGCCGCCGGCCCGGACATCCACCGGCTGATCTCCGGTGAAGTCGCCCCCGACTACGCGATCGAGAGCGGCGTAGTGCAGGTGCTGGGTGGGCGGGGGAACCTGCTCCACCGCTTCGCGGACACCTTCCATCTGGCGGCCTGATCCCTCAAGCAGCCTTCCACCCCCTTGGCTTTTATCACCTTGACCCCGCCACTGAACGGAGCATCACGATGACCAAAACACAGGAAAAGGGCACCGTCCTCAGCATCCTGTCGCCCGACGGCACCACCCTCAGCGTCGAGCGGATGGGGACCGGACCCAGCCTGGTCCTGGTGGACGGCGCCTTCTGCGGCCGGAACTTCGGGCCGGCCCGTGCCTTGGCGAATGAACTGAAGGATTCCTTCACCGTCTATTTCTACGACCGCCGCGGGCGCGGTGACAGCAGCGAAACAATGCCCTACGCCGTGGAACGCGAAATCGAGGATCTCCAGGCCGTCCTGGACGAGGCCGGCGGGGACCCGTACGTTTACGGGATCTCCTCCGGCGCCGCCCTGGCCCTCGAAGCCGCAGCAGCGGGTGTTCCCATGCGGCGGCTGGCCACCTACGAGGCGCCCTATACCGGTGTCCAGGGTGCCGACGGAACACCCGGGAGCCACCGCGAACATCTGGAGGCCCTGCTCAGGGAAGGCAAGCGCGGCGCTGCCGTGTCCTACTTCCTGGTCAAGATGGTGGGGGCGCCGGCGTTCCTCCCGTACATGCTGCGGCTGATGCCGGGCGTGTGGAAGAAGCAGACCGCGGCGGCCAACACCCTGCCCTACGAGACCCGGGTGACCAACAACTTCGTGGCACCGCTGGAACGGCTGCGGCAGGTCACAGTGCCCACCCTCGTGATGGTGGGCGGAAAGGCGGGGGCGCCCATGGCTGAAGGACAGAAGGCCATCGCCGGGGCCGTCCAGGGCAGCGAACACCGCGTCCTGGACGGCCAAACCCACCAAGTCTCCCCGGCTGCCATAGCCACCCAGCTCCGGGCCTTTTTCGCGGCCGGGAGCTGAGTGGCGCCGTCGCGCTTTCCTGCTTGTCGTGCCTGCTTGTGCCGCCGCGCGTGCTAGGCAGCCGTCCTCTTTGGAGGCACCTGAGTCTTTGGCGCCATCTCAGCCTCGGTGGCCGGTGGCGTTTCGCCGCCGGCGCGGCCCGGAGGCGTGGATTCCTGCAGCCGGGCCTTGGCGTGCAGGACGTCACCGATAAACCAGTCGTAAATCAGGACGCCGATCACGCCGCCGACCACCGGGCCGACAATCGGCACCCAGAAGTACCAGCTGAACGCGCCGTCGACTGTGCCAGGCAGCGCCGTTTGGCCCCATCCGGCCAGCCACGCGAAGAGCCGTGGGCCGAAGTCACGGGCAGGGTTGATGGCGTAGCCCGCATTCGCGCCAAGCGACATGCCGATGGCGGCGACGGCGAGCCCGATCATGAACGGGCCCAGGTTTGCCTGGACGGCGGTGTTGCGGATATCGATGATGGCCACCACGAACATGACCAGGAAGGCCGTGCCCACAATTTGGTCGATCAACGGGCCTGTCGGGTTCCCACTAAAGTAGGGCGCCGGGAAGGTGGCGAAAATGGAGTAGGTGGCCAGCCCCTTGGGGTCGGTGCGGCCCGTGCCGACGGCTTTGTTGTAGGCGTCGATAGCATCGTGATACAGCAGATAGACCATGGCGGCCCCGGCGAAAGCGCCCACCACCTGCGCAACGATGTATGGACCAACTTTGTGCCAGGGGAACTTCCGGCGGACCGCGAAAGCAACGGTCACGGCCGGGTTGATGTGGGCGCCGCTGACACCGCCGGCCACGTAGACGGCCAGCGTCACCGCCAGGGCCCATCCCCAGGTGATCAGCAGCCAGTCGCCCGCTGCCATGAAGATGGTGGTTGATGTTGCGGCACGGCCAGATCCCGGCAAGGCGGCGACGGCCATGGCCACCACGCCGTCGCCGAACGCGATCAGCACAAACGTACCTAGGAACTCCGCAAGCAGCTCGCCCCAGGTGCCACCCAATTGCTTGAGCCCGCTGCCATTGCGGACCGCATTCCTCAGTGGACTGATATCACTCATCGCAGTACCTTCTTTGCGATTTTTGGTTTTTTTGGCTTAACTTCCGGACCGATTGACAATCCGTGTACTTTTATGCTACGCCGAAAGTGTCCCTAGGCAACAGTTGAGGCAAGACCATGAACAACAACGGCAGCATCGAAAACACCCCGGCCCCGGACGAGACACCAGAGGAACCCGACCTGCGCGGCCGGTACGTGAAAGGCGACTTTGGCAAAGCAGGCGCCCAGCGCGGCCGCCATGCTGAAGACGACGAAGGCCAGTACGTCGAAGGGGACTATGGTCCGGCGGGCAGTGAAGGCGGGCTGCCCGAACCCCTGGGCGACAGGACCGTGGGAGCCGGACGCTACGTCAAAGCCGACTACGGTGAGGCCGGAGCAACCCCCGGCAGGACGGCCGCCTCCGAAACCGGCCGCTACCCGAAAGGCGATTACGGGAAGGGCGGCACCGTGGATCCGACACGCAAGCCGGGCGACACCGGCGCGGCCAGTTCCGACACCGCCGCCGAACGCTAACCCCTGGCTCCGGCCCAGCGGCCTGCCTGCCTTCATCGGCGGGCACGCCGCTTTGGCGCGTGCCGCCGTCGTGCTCTCGACGCGCAGATGCGTTCACGCTGCTGATGGTCCGTTCCGCAGCCCTAATACGCGGCGCGAAACGGACGGTGCGGGTCGGTGGGGAATGTGCGCATCGCAGGCGGCTCTCGTCCCGAGGAGCGCCTAACCGGAGCGATTCTCCCCGATATTGGTGAGGGTTCCTGGCGCAGGAACGGATGGGAGGGTGCAGCGCCGTCCCATCCCCGTCCGGTTCATCCAGTCCTGGCAACCGGCGCGGCCTGCCATCCCCCGGCTGCCGCTATTGGTGAATTACGGGAAATAGCAGCACAGTAGAAGGCATGGAAGACCAAGGGGATCAAGATGTCACCGGAACCATGGAGCTCTCCGGAAACGTGCTGCACCTCAAGTGGGCACACGGCGATGTGGTCACGGAGCGAGACGCGGTGGCGCTGATGCAGCGGGCCAGGATCCTGAGCGCGGGCCGCGTTCTCCCAATGCTGGTCGAGATGACGGGGGTGGAGTGGATTGACCAAGGCGCCCTGAAGGCCTTCGCCGGGACCTGGCCGGTGACGCGTGCAGCCGTTGTGGGCACCTCCCCCGTGGACCAGACCATTGCCCACTTTTACACGGGGCGGCACA
The DNA here is from genome assembly GCF_018613675.1 of Arthrobacter sp. ISL-85. GTDB lineage: Bacteria > Actinomycetota > Actinomycetes > Actinomycetales > Micrococcaceae > Arthrobacter. Next base: position 16,516 of record NZ_JAGGPQ010000004.1, read on the forward strand.
AGCCGGTGCACCCCACCCGGTTCTTCACGTCCATGGACCAGGCGATGGCCTGGCTAATGGAGGACTCGGCCACGTAAGTTGCGTTGGCTCCCGACGCGGAGGTTCGTTTTCGACGCGGACGTTCCTCTGCGCGGGCCGCATTTGGGGCGCGATGTGAAACACGCGAATCGAGTGCGGTTATGCGCGTCGCAGAAGCTTTTCCACATAGCAGCGGACTCCCCTTTTGGCGGAAGTCCCCCGAGGGCACCGTGGAGTGTATGACAGACCTTCCGCCGTTTTTGTTGTCCCGCAACCGCGAGCTGCATGGGTTGAGTGCCAACGATCTTGCCAAGCGCGTGAGGGCAGGGACGCTGGTTCGCGTCCGGCACGGCGTGTACATCGAAGGCCCCGCCTGGAGGGCACTCCAGCCTTGGGACCAGTACCGAATCCGCGTTCAGGCCGCTTCGGAGACCTTTGAGAAGCCCACGGTTTTCGCCCGGCATTCCTCGGCCAGTGTGTGGGGAATCCCCTTCATCGGGCTGAATCACCCGGTGCGGGCGCTGACATTCAAGAACGACGGCGGCCGGTCGCGTGCGGGGGTCAGCCGCCACTTCGCTGCCCGGGCGAACTTGGAGGTGGTCCAACTGGAAGGGCTCCTGGTCACCGGGCGCGTACGGACGGTCCTGGACCTGGCGGCGTTCAGCCTATTCGCAGAGGCGGTAGTGCCACTGGACCATGTGCTGCGGCCGGACCAAGACCGGAGGCTGCCCGCCCTCACCAAAGCTGAGCTTGAGGCCGGAATCGATGGCATCTACTCGGCTGCGGCGGCGCGAAGAATCCGAGCCGCAATTGCCTTTGCAGATCCATCTTCGGGTTCAGCCGGTGAGTCCTGGAGCCGGGCACTGATCCATGTGGCCGGGTTCGAGCCGCCGATCCTCCAGCAGCGGTTCTCCGATGCGGGCGGCCTGGTGGGCTACACGGACTTCTATTGGAAGGAGTCCGCAGTGGTGGGCGAATTCGACGGTGAGGAGAAGTACGTCAAAGCCAAGTTTCTGGACGGCCGTTCCTCTTCGCAGGTGGTGGTGGCGGAGAAGAACCGCGAAAACCGGATCCGCGCCGTGGGCATCAACGTGGTGCGGTGGGACTGGGCCGACCTCGCGGTGCCGGGGACGCTGGAACGGAAGCTGGCCGCTGCAGGTGTGGGCCGCCGTCGTACGCGTTCTGCCGTTCTCGACAGGCAAAACCGCCTGTGACCCTGGTATTCCCCTACGAGTCCTCTATGTGGGGAGCGCCCAGGAATCTGCGCCGGGGGACGGAACCTGCGCGTCGAATTCCAGGGCGAGACTTGTCCCCCGGCCAGCGCATACATCTGGTGTCCTGCCTGGTGGTCTCACAGCTCTGTTGGTGGACGGCGATCATCATCGGATTCATCAACGCGGAGTCCTGACCCAGCCGGCTTGGCGCCGTATCCGGGGTGCCGTTTTCGACACGCAAAACCGCCTGCGACGCGCGCGTTCCACATCGCGGCTGAAATATGGGCAGCGGCAGGAAATGTGCGCGTCGAAAATGAATATGCGCCGCGCTGGCAGTACCCGGAAGACCGGATACTGCCAGGGATCCACCTATTCGTAGCGCAGGGAGTCGATCGGGTTCTGGCGCGCGGCCCGCCACGCCGGAAGTGTTCCGGCGATGAAGGCAATGGCCATCACCAGGACTATGACCACTGCGACCGGTCCTGGGGCGAAACTGAGGATCTGCAGGCCGGCGAGGTCGCTCAGGGGGCCGCGGGCCAGGGCATGGCTGACAACCGTACCCAGAGCTATCGCCGCGGCGGACCCGATCAGGCTCCCAAGCAGGCCGATGAACGCGGCTTCGGTGCTGAAGAGGGCGAATACGGATCCGCTGCCCATGCCCATGGCTTTCATCAGCCCGATTTCACGCGTGCGTTCCTGCACGGACATCAGCAGTGTGTTCACGATGCCGAACCCTGCGGCCACCAGGGCGATCACCGCGAACGCGTCGAGGACCCCGATGATGCCGTTGATGACCGTTCTGACGGTGCCGATCCGGTCATCCAATGTTTGCGCGGTATAGCCCGCTGCGGAGAGCTGGTTCTTCATCTCGGCAATCTGGGCTGCCGATGAAGGAGCGAAGGCGGCGGTGGCGCTGGTGTACACCTGGGCTGTTGTGCTCGGTGTCCCCGTTGCCTGCGCCTGGGCAAGGCCGCTTGAGAGTGCCTTGTTGATGAACGCCCCGCCCGAGCTGAGCAGCGCATTCTGTTCAATGCCGTTGATTTTAGCGGTGACGGTCCGCATGGTGCCCGTCGCATCCAGGATGCCGATGGTGGCGTCCTGGCCTACTGCCTGCGCGCTGTCACTGAACCCCAGTGGAGCCACGTAGCTGGAGGGGAGGATGATCTGCGGCGCCTGGGAGCCGTCGTCGAGGTTCTGGCCCGCGTCCAGCTGCGGCTGGGCACCCGCGAGCACGCTCACGGACAACTGGTACTTGTCCTGATTGTTCCCCTGGATGTAGGCCGTGTTCAGCCGCGTTACCGGGGACACTCCCGTGATTCCGGGGACAGCCGCAACCTTGTCCAGGTCAGCCTGGGTGAGGGCCACCTGGGTGGAGCCGGGCCGACCGCCGGCTGCGAGCACCCTGGTGTTGGGATCGTATTTCTGCGGCCCGGACCCCAGACCGGAACTGGTATCCGTCCTGGTCACTGTGAAGGCATTGCTTGCCCCGACGGCGGCCACCTGGCTGTCGATGTAGTTGGAGATACCCGTGCCCAGCCCGTTGGTGATGGTGAGGGTGAAGGCTCCGACGAAGATGGCCAGCACGGTCAGGGTGGTACGCAGCTTACTGCGGAAGCTGTTGGCGATGGCGGTTTTCAGGGTTTCAAGCGGATTCATGCCGCGTGCTCCTCGTCCGTGGTGATGAGCTGCCCGTCGCGGATGTAGAGGCGGCGGTTGAACCGGGCGGCCAGGTCGTGGTCGTGGGTGACCGTAATCAGGGTGATCCCGTGGTTTTGGTTGAGGTCGAAGAGGATGTCCTCCACGATGCGGCCCGTGGCGGAATCCAGGTTCCCGGTTGGTTCATCCGCGAAAAGAACGCGCGGGTTGTTGGCGAGGGCGCGCGCGATGACGACGCGCTGCTTCTGCCCGCCGGAGAGGTTCCCGGCTTTGTTGCGTGCTTTGTCCGCGAGTTCCAGCTGCTCCAGGACGGCCATGCCGCGGGTCCGGCGTTCCCGTGCACCCACGCCGGCGATCTTTAGCGGGAGCACGACGTTGTCCAGCACGGTGGTGGCGTGGTTGAGGAAGAACTGCTGGAAAACGAAACCGAACATCTGGTTGCGCAGGGCGTTCAGCCTGCGGCCGTTCAGGCTCCGGGCATCGGTTCCTTCCACATGGACGGAACCGGCGCCGGGGGTATCCAGGAGCGCCAGCAGGTGCATCAAGGTGGACTTGCCGGACCCGCTTTTACCCACGATTGCCACGGAGTCGCCGCGGTCGATATCCAGGGAGACGCCGCGGAGGGCGTCGAAGCGGTCGGGGCCGCGACCGTACGTTTTCGTCAGGTCGCGGGTGGACAGGATTGGCACAGGCATTTGGAGTTCCCATCAGGAATTACGGAATCGGACATGCAGGACGGGGAGGGTGCGGGGAGTCGTGGAAAAGTTAGAATCCGGGTGGCAGCAGGCCTGCCGAAATCCGTGCGGCCGCCTCAAGGATCTCGTCCTCGTCGGCGTCGAGGTCCTTGGCGGCCATGCCCAGCATGTTGATGGTGAGCAGCGCGAAGCGGACGCGCAGCCGGTCCTCCACGCTGGCCTCGGGTGGGGTGACGATGGAGAACAGCTCGGACACGGCGGCAGCCATTCCTCCTCGCTGGCCGGGCGCTGACTTGATGTCCCTGACCAGCCGGTAGTTCGACCCCAGGAAGCGGAACATCCGCAGGCCCTGGGCCTGGACTATTTCGGTCCACCGGTCGATCACGTTTCTCCGGAGTTCCGGCCCGGGTTCCTGGGTGCGCGCCCAGTCAAGCAGTTCCGTGACCTGGGACCTCATAGCCTCCATCAAAGCGCGGACAATGTCTTCCTTGCTGTTGAAGTGGTAGTACAGGGCCGCCTTCGTGAAGCCAAGCTCCTCGGCGATCTGGCGCATCGACGTCGATTCGTACCCTTGCTCGGCAAAGAGGCGCAGGGCGACGGCCTGGATATTCTCCCGTGTGCCGCCCTCGCCCGGTGCAGGGCCATCACTGGTGGAATCCATCTGCCGCTTCCTTCTCGGCCGGCCCTCGGTGACGCGCTGTTGTTGCTAACTAACCGGCCGGTAAGTACCATGCTAACCGTGCGGTAAGCAAAGCCCAAGCCCGTGATTCGCGGGCAGGCAGCCGCACTTGCCCAGTCAGCCGAACAGACGGCTGAAGAGCTGGCAATCTGACAGGAAGGTGGCCAGCCTGTGATTGCTTCGATGGCCGGAGTGGCCGCTTGGCCTGCTGTCCGGGATCCTGCCTGGACGGCCGGGCCCCATTTTGTCGGACTCAAGATAGCGTTGGTCCTTTTGGCCATCGCGGTCATCCTGCGTGTCCGCAGGCGGATCCTGGTCCGGCTCCGGGGACTGGGATGGCGGCGGACGGCGATCGCCTGCGCTGCTGCGGCAGTGCTGTTCTACGCGGCATGGATTTTCTACTTGAGCGGCACGATGCCTTCGGTGACGGTTGCCTACAACTGGAATATGGCCTGGCTCGCCCTGGACGGCTTCGAAGCCCTCGCTGCGCTGCTGACAGCGGTCTTCCTCTTCAGGAACAGTGTCTACGCGGCGCTCACTGCATCGGCCTTCTCCACGAGCTTGTGCATTGATGCCCTCTTCGACGTGGCGACAGCAGCCCAGGGGACGCCGCTGGTCACTGCCGTCCTTGAAGCTGCCCTGGTTGAACTGCCTTTCGCCGCCATCTCGGGCATGCTGGCCGTCAAGCTGATTTCACAGCGGATGCATAGGACGCCTTGGTAGCTTCCTGCTTGTGATCAAGCCCCGTTACCCCAGCCGCCTCTTCCGCCGGGCAAGGGCGCTGGTCCTGGTGGCCATCCTCGCCACAACGGTGCTCATATTGCTCCAGCTGGCGCCTCAGCGAAGCTCAGCGGTCAAAGGCGGCACGGCAACACCCGTTTCTCCTTCCGCGCCTGCTTCAGTTTCCACTCCCCCTGCTGGCGGCAACTCCCTCGACGCCTCCATCGACGGGGTGCTCGCCGCCAACAGCCAGTACCAGGTGGGGGTTGCGCTCCTGGACCTGGGTTCCGGGTCAGTCCAGCAGTACGGCGTAGAGGCGCCCTTCGAGGCAGCGAGCACCGCAAAGGTCCTGACTGCAGTGGCCTACTACAAGATGGTGGAGGCCGGCGAAGTCTCCCTAGACGATCCCATGGGCGAGTACCCGGCCGGATTCCAGCTCCAGGAGATGATCCAGGACAGCGACAACGATTCCTGGGCCCTCCTCGCGGACGCGGTGGGGCACGATACGCTGCGCGATGACGCGGCGGCGATGGGTGTGTCCTACGACCCGGAGGCGAACACCCTCACCACCGCGGGCATGGCCCGGATCCTGGCCGACCTGTATGAGGGGAAGCTGCTCAATCAGGAGCACACCCAGCAGCTGCTTTCCTACATGCAGGACACCAATGATGAGGACCTGATTCCTGCCGCCCTTCCGGCTGGAGTATCCGTCTTCCACAAGTACGGGCTGCTCAATGGCGAACTGCATGACGCCGCCATTTTGGCCACGGCCACCCGCAGCGTGGTCCTGGTGATCTATACCAAAGGCAGCGACCTCTCGGACGTCCCGCAGCGGACTGATGTGATTCACCAGATTACTGCCGCCGTCGCCCGGACTTTGACCTGACCAAGGCCTCCCAAAGGGGGGACTGACAAGCCCTCCCACAAATCCGCATACCCACATAGCGTGAGGGCATGGTTATGGAACTGAAACTCAACAACGGCGTCACCATGCCCGCACTCGGCCTGGGCGTTTTCCAAAGTCCCCCGGAAGAGACGACGGCGGCCGTCCAGACAGCGCTGGAGGTGGGCTACCGGCACATCGACACCGCCGCCGCGTACGGCAACGAGCGCGAGGTGGGCGAAGGCATCCGCCGCTCCGGGCTGGACCGGGGCGACGTCTTCATCGAGACGAAGGTCTGGGTCAGCGACTACGGCTATGACGAGGCGCTGCACGCGTGGGACAAGGCGGTGGGCAAACTGGGAGTGGCGCAGCTGGACCTGCTCATCCTGCACCAGCCTGCCCCGGACCGGTTCGACAAGACCATCGCAGCGTACAAGGCCCTGGAGACCCTGCATAAGGACGGGCGGGTGCGGGCCATCGGCGTCAGCAACTTCATGCCGCACCACCTGCAGCAACTGCTCGAGGCAACGGACGTGGTCCCGGCCGTCAACCAGATCGAGCTGCACCCGTACTTCCAGCAGCCGGAGGTGCAGGCGGCGGACGCAGCCAGCGGCATCCTCACCCAGGCGTGGTCCCCCATCGGCGGCATCACCTTCTACCCCGGCTGGGGTGAGAACCGCCGGAACGTCATGCGCGATCCGGCGATTGCCGGCGTCGCGCAGGCCCACGGCAAGACCCCCGCCCAGGTGATGCTGCGCTGGCACCTGCAGCAGGGCCGCTCCGCCATCCCCAAATCCACCAACCCGGCGCGCATCGCGGAGAACTTCGACGTGTTCGACTTCGAGCTTTCCGCGGACCAGCTCGCCGCCATTGACGCCCTGGACTCAGGTGTCCGCAGCGGCCCGGACCCGGATGTGGCCCGCCCGGAGCGGTTCGCCCTGGTCATCCCCGAAGCCTAAGCACGCCCGGAAAGAGCAGGAACCAGCATGGAATACCGCCCGCTTGGCCGCACCGGGGTACACGTCAGCCCCCTCTGCCTCGGCGCCATGATGTTCGGCCCGTGGGGCAACAATGACCGCGCCGACGCCACCCGCATCATCCACCGCGCCCTGGGCGCCGGCATCAACTTCATCGACACCGCTGATGTCTACTCCGGCGGCGCCTCCGAGGAGATCGTCGGCGAGGCCCTGGCCGGCCGCCGTGACGACGCCTTCCTGGCCACCAAGTTCTTCATGCCCATGGACGAGAAGGACCCCAACCAGCGCGGCGGCTCCCGCCGCTGGATCATGCGCGAGGTGGAGAATTCGCTGCGCCGGCTGAACACCGACTACATCGACCTCTACCAGGTGCACCGGCCCAGCCCTGACACGGACGTTGAGGAAACCCTCGGCGCACTCACCGACCTGGTCCGGCAGGGCAAGGTGCGCTACCTCGGTTCCTCGTCCTACTCCGGCTCCCAGATTGTGGAGGCGCAGTGGGCGTCCCGCGAGCGCAACCTGGAACGGTTCGTCACCGAACAGCCGCCCTACTCCATCCTGGTCCGCGGCATCGAGGAGGACGTCCTGCCCACTCTGCAGCGGCACGGGATGGGCACCCTCACCTACAGCCCGCTGGCCGGCGGCTGGCTCTCCGGCCGGTGGCGGAAAGACTCGGCGTCCCGCCCCACCTCAAGCGCCCGCCCCAGTGCCCGGTTCGACATGACCCAGCCTGCCAACCAGCGCAAGCTGGACATCGTGGAGGAGTTGGCCCAGGTTGCGGAGTGGGCTGGCGTCACGCTGATCGAGCTGGCCATCGCGTTCGTCGTCAACCACCCCGGCGTCACCTCGGCCATCGTGGGTCCGCGCACCATGGAGCAGCTTGAGTCCTACCTCCCCGCCGCGGACACCAAGCTGGCCCCCGAGGTGCTGGACCGCATCGACCAGCTGGTGGCTCCCGGCGTCACGGTCAACCCGGACGACAACAGCTACGGCGCCCACGAACTGACAGCCAAAGCACGACGGCGGCAGCGGGCCTAAGTGCCGGCCCCCGCCTTACTCCCCTACGAAAGGAAATCCCATGGCAACGTGGCTCATCACAGGCTGCTCCACCGGACTTGGCCGGGCACTCGCGGAGGCCGTGCTCGCATCCGGGCACAACGCCGTCGTCACCGCCCGGAATGTTGATGCGGTCCAGGACATCACGGCGGGCTTCCCGGACACCGCGCTCCCCCTGGCCCTGGACGTCACCGACACGGCGCAGATCAGCGCGGCAGTCAAGGCGGCGGAGGACAGGTTCGGCAGCATCGACGTGCTGGTGAACAACGCCGGCTACGGCTACCGCGCCGCCGTGGAGGAAGCGGACGACGGCGACATCCGGCGCCTGTTCGACACGAACTTTTTCGGCGCGGTGGACATGATCAAGGCAGTGGTGCCGGGCATGCGCGCCAGCAAGTCCGGCTCCATCCTGAATATCTCCTCCATCGGCGCGCGGATCACGCCGCCCGGCTCCGGCTACTACGCGGCCACCAAGGCGGCGCTGGAGGGCATGTCCGGATCGCTCCGCAACGAGCTGAAGCCGCTGGGCATCAACGTCACCGCCATCGAACCCGGCGGCTTCCGGACAGACTTCGCCGGCCGCTCGCTCACGCAGTCAGCGACGGCGATCGGAGACTACGCGGACACCGCCGGCAAGCGCCGCAAGGAAGTGGACACTGCCCACGGCAACCAGCCCGGGGACCCGGACAAGGCCGCCCGGGCGATCATCGCCGTCGTCGAATCCGCCAACCCGCCGGGCCTGCTGGTCCTGGGGACTGACGCGTTCGGCGCCTTCGGCATGGTGGCCGACGCCCAGCGCGCGGAACTGGACCAGTGGCAGGAGCTGAGCACCAGCACCGACATCACCGACTGACCCGACGGGCTGGCGGCCTGGTGACTCGCAGATGCATTCCCGCCGCCCAAATTCCACCGCGCGGCCCAAATTTGCGTAGCGGTGCTGAAGATGCGCGTCGGGAATGGAGAGGCGCATCGGGATGGTGAGGGCCCGATACGGCGCCAAAATCGAGTACTAAGTACTCATGACATGACGCGTACCGGGTGCGAGAGTGATTCCTAAAGTTCCGTCACTCCGCAAGAGGAACCATCATGGCTGCAAAACGGCGGCGCTCGGGCAGCAAGGGCGGCGGCACCGTCGGGTGCGCCCCCTTCCTCGTCCTGATCGTCATAGCCCTCATCATTAAGTTCTGGTGGGTTATCCTCATCGCCCTGGGCGTGGTGGCAGTGACAGCGGCGCTGGTCCGCACCGCGAAGGCCCCTCCCCGTCCGGCCCGGGTGCCCCCGCCCAAGCCGCAACCCGTCATGGTCCCGCCACGCCCGGTCCTTGCCGGCGACGACCTGACAGCCCACATGCGGACCCAAAAACGGATTGGCCGCGAACGGGACATGCAGGAGTGGGACTACGAGTGGATCCGGCTGACCTACCCGGGGAAGAGTGCCCGCGAAATAAATGAGATCGCGAACGCCCATTTCGCCCGGGGCCGTTCCATCGGCATCAACTGGGGCGACCCGTCCGCGCCATGAGTCCGGCCTAAACGCCGGCTGACTCGTTGCTGCGGCCGTGCTGGAGGCCCGTGGCGAACCCAATCGTTACCGGCACCGGGGCGGGATTTCCGCAGCAGGAGTCCCCAGCAGCATCACCGGCATCCTCGGGGACGCTGGTAGAGCAGACGCCGGTTTCCGGGAGTTGAAGTTCGACGGCGTCCGCGGCTGCGGTGTCGCCGGCCAGAGCCGCGGCGATGGACCGGACCTGCTCGTAGCCGGTGGCCATGAGGAAGGTGGGCGCCCGGCCGTAGGACTTCATCCCGGCCAGGTAGAAGTCCTTCTCCGGCTGGGCCAGGATCGAGGCGCCGTGGGCCGGGACGGTACCGCAGCTGTGGAAGTCCGGGTCGATCAGCGGGCCCAATGCCTTCGGCGCCTCGACGGCCGGGTCGAGGTCCAGCCGCAGTTCGGAGAGCATGTCCAGGTCCGGGCGGAATCCTGTCGCGGGGATGACCCGGTCCACCGAAACGCTGCGCCCGTCCGCGGCGTGCACGGTCACGGTGCCGCCGCGGGTTTCAACGCGGGCAGTGTGGAAACCGGTCAGGAGCTGGACGGCACCGGTCTCGACGGCGGTGCGGAGCCTGGCCCCGAGCTGGCCGCGGGCGGGCAGTTGGTCGGCGTCCCCGCCGCCATAGGCCCGGGCGGGGGTTGCGGCGCGGATGGCCCAAACGACTTCGGTTCCGGGGTTGGCGCGGGCCACGCGGGCCAGGTCAAGGACCATGTTGGCAGCCGAGTGACCGGAGCCGATAACCAGGGTGCGGCGGCCGGCGAAACCCCCGCCGGCAACATCGGGCAGCGGGCCGGTGACCAGTCCGGCAGCGCGCGCCTCGACCTCACCAGGATCCGCCAGCCCGGAGGACCCCAGGGGCGCCGGGCTGCTCCACGTTCCCGAGGTGTCGATGACGGCGCGGGCAAGCACCTCGGTGACCTTGCCGCCGTCGTGCTCTATGCGCAGGAGGAACGGGGCACTGTCCCGGCCCTGGCTCCGCCCCTTGTCCATGCCCTGCCGGGTGACGGCCACAACCCGGGATCCCGTCCTGATCCGGTCCCTCAGTTCCGGCGTGGCGGCCAGGGGCTCCAGGTAGCCGGAGACGATCTGGGCGCCGTAGGGCAGGGCGGTGGGACGGGGCGCTTCCCAGCCGTTGCGTGCCAACAGCCGCACCGACGCGGCGTCCAGGTTGTACTTCCAGGTGGAGAACACGCGAACGTGCCCCCACTGCCGGACGGCGGCTCCGACGGTTGGCCCGGCTTCGAGGACGAGCGGTTCCAAACCGCGTTCGAGCAGGTGCGCGGCGGCAGCCAGGCCGACGGGCCCCGCGCCGATCACGGCAACCGGCAGGGACTCCCGGGACGTCATGATGTTCTCCGGATTCAGATCTGCGCAGGAATAAGGGAGGCGATCAGGGCTTCGACTCGGGTCCTGATCTCGTCGCGGATGGGCCGGACCGAGTCCACGCCTTTGCCTGCCGGATCCTCCAGGACCCAGTCCTCGTAGCGTTTTCCCGGGAAATAGGGGCATTCGTCGCCGCAGCCCATGGTGATCACCACGTCTGAATCCTGCACGGCCTCGGTGGTGAGGACCTTGGGGATCTCCGCGGACATGTCGATACCAACCTCGGCCATGGCCTGGACGGCGGACGGGTTGACCTTCTCCGCCGGCTGCGATCCCGCCGAGCGGACCTCGATGGCGCCCTGCGACAGCGAGGTGAGGAACGCGGCGGCCATCTGGGAGCGGCCGGCGTTGTGGACGCAAACGAACAGGACGGAGGGCTTGTGGCTCATGAGAGCACCTTTCGGTCAGCCGTGACGACGGCGGGAGTTGCGAGGGGTGGGTAAAGGAACCGGACCAGGACGTACCCGGCGGCGCCGCCCAGCAGTTGGGCGAGGATGAAGGCAGGGGCCGACGCCGGTGCGATGCCGGCGAAGGTGTCCGTGACAGTCCGGGCGATGGTCACCGCCGGGTTGGCGAAGCTCGTGGAACTGGTGAACCAGTACGCGGCCGTGATGTACCCACCCACGGCGAACGCCACCCTGTCCGCCCGGCCGGACCGGACCGTGCCGAAGATGACAACCAGCAGCCCAATGGTGGCGATGACTTCGCCCAGCCAGAGCGCAGGGCCGGTGCGGACGTGAGTGGAAAAAGCAACCGCATCCAGCCCGAACATCAGGTTCGCCGCCACGGCGCCGGCCAGGCCGCCCAGGACCTGCCCGCCGATCAGGGCAGCCGCTGCCCTGTTGTCGATCATCCCCAGCGCACGCTCCACGAGGGTCACCACGGGATTGAACGACGCCGACACGGGCTGCAGTGCCACAATCAGCGCCACAAGCGCGGCGCCGGTGGCGAGGCTGTTCTGTAAAAGCTGCAGCCCGGCGTCGTCCGGTGACAGCCTGGACGCCATCACGCCGGAGCCCACGACGGCCATGACAAGGAACGCGGTGCCGATGAATTCTGCGGCGGCACGGCGGGCCAGGACGGTCACGCGGCCTGCCCGCCGATCAGGGCCGCCAGGTTCTGCAGCGCCTCGGCGCGGGCGCGGTAGTAGACCCAAACCCCCCGCTTCTCCCGGTCCAGCAAACCCGCCTCATGCAGGATCTTCAAGTGGTGGCTGATGGTGGGCTGGGACAACTCAAAGGCATCGTTAAGGTCGCAGACGCAGGCTTCACCGCCCTCATGCGAGGCGACCAGGGACATCAGCCGCAGCCGGACCGGATCGGCCAGCGCCTTCAACAGCGGGACGATCCCCTCGGCTTCCTGTTCAGACAACGGCTCACGGGCCAGGGGTGCGCAGCAGGCGGCGGCCTGGACCGGGGTCAGCTCAAAGACATAGACACATATGAATATTGACACTCATCTATGTCGTTGGCAACCCACACAAATCCCGCCGCCTTCAGCGGTCTCTTGCAATCGCCCATCTACGGACAAATAGGATGGCCACTACAGGTACTGGCCGCAGATGAAGGGCGCCCCATGATCGAGATCCTGAACCCAGCTGAAGTGGCGCGCGCCCGGGAGACAGGCGCCCTGGTGGCGGACATCCTGCAGGCCATGAAGAGCCGGGCCACCGTGGGCACCAATCTCCTGGACATCGACCAGTGGACCAAGGAGATGATCACCGCGGCCGGGGCCGAGTCCTGCTATGTGGACTACGCGCCGTCGTTCGGCCGCGGCCCCTTTGGCCACTACATCTGCACGGGCGTCAATGATGCCGTGCTGCACGGGCTGCCCCACAACTACGAACTGGCCGACGGCGACCTGCTGACCCTGGACCTCGCCGTCGTCAAGAACGGGGTGGCCGGGGACGCCGCCATCAGCTTCGTCGTGGGCGAATCACAGCCGCCGGAGAGCGTGGCCATGATCGAAACCACCGAGCGGGCACTGGCTGCCGGGATCGCCGCGGCCGGGCCGGCTGCCAAGATCGGCGACATCTCCTATGCCATCGGCCGCGTCCTCACCGACGCCGGCTACCCCATCAACACCCAGTTCGGCGGCCACGGCATCGGCTCCACGATGCACCAGGACCCGCACGTGCCCAACATGGGCCGGCCCGGTCGCGGCTACAAGCTGCGGCCGGGGCTGCTGCTGGCGCTGGAGCCATGGATCATGGCGGACACAGCCGAGTTGGTGACGGACGACGACGGGTGGACCCTAAGGAGCGCCACCGGCTGCCGGACGGCGCACACGGAGCACACCATCGCAATAACCGACGACGGCGCCGAGATCCTGACGCTGCCCTCACGGTAGGTGCGGGGCGGCGAAGCCCGGTGTGCTGCGGCTCCGTAGGTGCGCCCGTCAGTACAGGTAGACGTCCACAAGCAGGGCAACGAGCGCAGTGAGGGCCGCCGTGCCTGCAACGCTGCCGGCTGCGTCCCGCCTGCAGGGACCGGCCATCAGGGCGACGGCAGCTCCGGCGAGGGTAAAAACGCCGGTTCCCGCGTCCTGCCAGCTGACCGGGAACGGCGGGAACGGGAGGTCGTGGGAGAACAGTCCGATAGCTCCGGTCAGGTTGAGGACCGAATTCCAGGCCATCGGCATCAGGAGCGCTGCGCCTGCTGCGGTGGCCACAACTCCGGCGCGCCGTTCCCTCCGCACCAGCAGGAGCAGGAGCAGCGCAACGACGGCGGACAACAGGGCGCCCACGAACAAGGCTTGAAGGCTCACCCGGAGCTCCAGGGGTTCAATACCCGCATATGTCCAGTCTAGGCACCGGATGCGTGCCCCGGCCGGCGCCGGGAGGTTCTTCTACTCGCTCCCCGCCGTGTGGCTGCGGCGTTCCAGGAGCAGCGTGTCCTGCCAGTGCCCGGCCTTGGGCCCGTGGCTGATCCGGGCAATCCGCTCCCGGGTTCCCACCACCCGGAAGCCAAGCTTCCGGTGCAGCGCCAGGCTGGCGGTGTTCTCCGGAAAAATGCTGGACTGGATGGTCCAGATGCCCGCCGCCTCCGTGGACCCGATCAGGGCGTCCAGGAGCAGCCGGCCCACCCCGCGGCCGTGCGTTTCCGGGGCGACATAGATGGAGTGTTCCACGACGCCCCGGTACACCTCCCGGGAGGAAACCCGGGAAACCGCGGCCCATCCCAAAACCCGTCCCGCATCCTCGGCGATGAGCCGGTGCTCCGCCAACCTGCCGCCGTCGAACGCTTCCCAGGTGGGCGGCTCGCTCTCAAAGGTCGCCTCACCCGTGGCGATGCCGGCCGCGTAAATTGCGTGGACGGCGTCCCAGTCGTCGGGGCACATCGGGCGGATGGTTATGGAGCCACTCATGCACCTCATTATGGTTGCCGCGTGCCGGCCGGGGCATTGTCCGCGCCTGTGCCTGCTGTGACACTTGCCATATGGCTACTTCTTTCGACGTTTCCTGGGAGTTGGACGGCATCCGCATGGAAGGAACGGTCGTCCGGCCCGACGGCCCCGGGCCGTTTCCGGCAGTGGCCATCGTGGCAGGAAGCGGACCTACGGACCGTAACTGATGCTCGCCCCTGTTACCGGGCACCAACGGCAGCGGAGGTTTGTTTGCCGAAGCCTTTGCCAGTGCCGGCATCGCGTCCATCCGCTACGACAAGCGGGCATCGGGACCCCATGCGATGGACAATGTCGGAAAGCTCATCGGGAAAATGAGCATGCAGTCCCATCTGGACGAACTAGTGGCAGCTGTTCACGCGCTTGCCGCACTGGATTTCGTGGACCCACGGCACATTTTCGGGGTTGGCAACAGTGAGGGTGCCATCCATGTGCTCCACTACGCCACCACCAGCCAGGACGTCCCGTTCGCGGGCCTCGTGCTGGCCGCACCTCCCGGGCGGCCTATACAGACGGTGCTGCTGTCCCAGCTGACCCTGCAGGCGGCCCAGATCGCGGGCGGCGCCGAGCTCATGCCGAAGGTCGAGGAAGCCGCCGCCCGTTATGCGGCCGGACAGCCAATGGACCCGGATCCCGCCCTGCCAGAGAGTGTCAGAATGGTGCTGGGCAGTTTTGAGGCCCCGGCAAATCTCCCCTTTGCCCGCGAATTGTGGGTCGAGTCATCGTGCGACTCCCTGCGGCAGGTGCGCATCCCCACGCTGGTGCTGATAGGCGGAAAGGACATCCAGATCGATGCACACGCTGACGGCGGTCCCCTCCAAGAGGCCGCCGCCGGAATGGAAAACGTGGCTTTCGCCTTCCCGCCAAACGCAAACCACGTCTTCAAGGAGGACTTCCGGGATGCAGCCCAGGTCGCAGCATCTCCGGGAAACGGATACAACGCGCCGGGGACCCGCCTTGACCCGGAAAGCCTTGACATCATCCTCACCTGGCTGAAGGCCCGGATTCCGGTTGCACAGGCACCGAAACAGGACCGCGTGTAAAAAATCCGTCAATAAAACACCCCGGCCGCCCCGCGTGTGGCCGGGCGGCCGTTTGATGGAGACATAGGCAGCGTGTGAAGGCAGGGAACGCAGATGCGCTGGGACGAGAACCCCGAGGACCGCGGAAGGGTCAAATTCGCCGCGGCAGCCGGGGCCGTGGAAGGCTACGGCGGCCGTGGATTGAACGGCCACGCCCTCCAGCACGCCACGGGCTATCTCTTCCCCGACCAGGATGGCGAGGAGTGGTGGGTCATCTTCCAGCCCTGGCCGTCAACGGGACCGCAGGGGCATAAAGTTCCCGGCGACATCCTGGCTTGCAACGAATCCCGGGGCGATATGGTGCACGTTGTGGTGCTGGCCGTGGGCGTCTGGGAGGACGACGCCGAGGCCGCCTTCCGCGCAAATGTCCCGTCACGCCTCGAAGACGCCGCCCGGGTTGCGGCCACCATGGCGCACGTCGCCGCAACGGCGCTCAGCCGACGTGGACCCAAGGCCGCTGGGTAACATCCGGGACGGCCTCGCGCAGCACCTCCCTGGTCACGGGGGCGATTTCGCCCTCGCCGAGGAACAGGAACCGCAGGAGGTTGGTGATGGGGTTGCCCTCCGTCCAGCGGAAGTAGATGTGCGGCATGAGCCCGGTGACGTCGCGGATGTGCAGCAGCACCGACGCGATGGTGTTGGGAATCACCGGCCCGTGGACTTCCAGGATGCGGTAGCCGTGGCGGTTCACGCCGCGGACGAACAGTTCGGTTTCGAAGTCCGACGAGTCGTCCACCACCACTTCCAGGAACAGGGCATCCTCCTCCAGGGGCAGGTGGCTTACCTCCATGGCGGAGTCGAGTTTGTCCCGGTAGGCCTCCGCCGTCATCCGCAGCGGCTCGTGCGCGATGATGCTGATGGGCCCGTCCAGGGTGTTGGACATGAACTCCAGGGCCTGCACGTCCAGGTGCACCCGGGTGGCATGCAGTTCGAAGGAACGCCGGACCCGGGACAGCAGTGAGATGACGATGATGCCGAGGATGAAGATGGCTGCGATCCGGATGCCTTCCGGCCGTTCGAAGATGTTGGCCACCGTGGTGTACGCGAACACCACGGAAATGGCGCCGAAACCCACGGTGAGGTTCCGCTGGTTGCGCCGCCGGGCGGACAGCGTGACGGCCACCGCCGCGGAGGTCATCAGCACCAGCACGCCGGTGGCGTAGGCACCGCCCTGCGCATCGACGTCGGCATCAAAAATGAAGGTGATCAGGAACCCGATCAGCGTGAAGACGAGCACCAGGGGACGCACGGCCCGGGCCCAGGCCGGGGCCATCCCGTAGCGCGGCAGGTACCGGGGAACCAGGTTCAGCAGTCCGGCCATCGCCGACGCACCGGCGAACCAGAGGATGCCGATGGTGCTGATGTCATAGACGGTGCCGAAGCCCACGCCGAGGTATTCGTGTGCCAGGTAGGCCAGGGCGCGGCCGTTCGCCTGGCCGTCCGGCTGGAACTCCTGCTCCGGGATGAGCACCACGGTGATGAAGCTCGAGGTCAGCAGGAAGACGCTCATGATCACCGCTGCGGTGGTGAGCATGCGCCGGGCGCCGCGGATGCGGCCGGCAGGGTTCTCTTCCGTATCGCTGTCCGCCCCGCGCACCTGCGGCATGACGGCGACGCCTGTTTCGAAGCCGGACAGGCCCAGGGCCAGCTTGGGGAACACCAGCAGCGCGATGGCCACCGCCATCAGCGGGTTGCCGTGCGAGACCCACAGGTTGGTCCACCAGTCCCCCATGGCCACGGGATGGGCCAGTACCTGCATCAGGGTGGCACCCACCACTACGGCGTTAAGTCCCAGATACAGGACCACCAGGACGACGGCGACGCCGATGGCTTCCTTGAAGCCGCGCAGGAACACTGCCGCCAGCAATGCCAGCAGGATCAGGGTGACCGGGACATTCTGGCCCTGCAGCCACCCTGGGGCAACGGGATTGTGAATCAGGTGTGCGGTGGCGTCCGCGGCCGAGAGGGTCATGGTGATCATGAAGTCGGTGGCAGCGAATCCCAGGAGGACCAGCACCAGGAGTTTGCCGCCCCAGCGGGGCAGCAGCCGTTCCAGCATGGCGATGGAGCCTTCGCCCCGGGGGCTTTCGCCCGCCACGTGGCGGTACACGGGCAGGGCGCCCAGCAGGGTCACTGCCACCAGCACCAGGGTGGCAAGCGGGGAGATGACGCCGGCGGCCAGCGCCGCAATGGCGGGTTGGTAGCCCAGGGTGGAGAAGTAGTCCACGCCGGTAAGGCACATGACCTGCCACCACGCATGCTTCTTTTCATGGCTGGTGGGCACGCCGCCGGGGCCCTGATGGGTACCCTTGCTGTCCTGCAGCCCGAACAACAGCCAGTCCCTCAGCGCTTTCCGGCTGCGCGGGTGCAGCGCGGAGGGGTCGGCCGGGGGCCTGCTCAACGTAGTCATGTCTGCCTTTCCGCGCTGCCCTCTGCAGCGCGACCACTGCGAAGCTAGCACCGGCCAAAACAGCCCACCCGCGAAAACGCCCTTTCTTGACGAATCCTTTACGCGCAGGATTTACGACGGCGGCCCGCGTTTCAGGTGCCCCCCGGTGGACCCGTCACGGCTCGAAGCGGTAGCCCATCCCGGCTTCCGTGAGCAGGTGGCGGGGCCGGGCCGGGTCTGCCTCGAGCTTGCGGCGCAGCTGGCCCATGTAGACGCGCAGGTAGTGGGTCTCATTGTCGTAGCCGGGGCCCCAGATCTTCGCAAGCATCTGCTGCTGGGTGATCAGCCGTCCCGGGTTCCGGACCAGCAACTGGAGGATGGCCCATTCGCGCGGGGTAAGTCGGACCGGGGCGCCGTCGCGCATTACCTTCCGGTTGGCCAGGTCCACCTCGAAATCCCCGGCATCGATGGCGGGGCCGCTGTCCGCTGCCTCCGGCGTCACACTTCGCCGCCCCGCCACGCGCAGCCTGGCCAGCAATTCATCCAGGCCAAACGGCTTGGTCACGTAATCGTCCGCGCCGGCGTCCAGTGCCCGGACCTTGTCCACGGATCCGTGCCGGGCTGAGAGCACGATGATCGGCGTGCTGCTGGTGCGGCGGATCCTGGTGATCACGTCCACGCCATTGATGTCCGGCAGGCCAAGGTCCAGGACGATCACATCGGGATGGCCGCCCTCCGCGTGCTTGAGAGCCGACGTACCGTCCAGGGCCGTGAGCACCTGGTACCCCTCCGCCTGCAGGTTGACCTGGAGGGCGCGCAGGAGCTGCGGCTCGTCATCGACGATCAGTACGGTCCTCATGGGGCGCTGGTCCCTGCTTCCCTTCGAAGGTTTGGAACGGAGTGCCCGGTGGACAGGGGCAGGCGGATCACCATGGTCAATCCTCCGCCGGGAGTTGGTTCGGGCGCGAGCTGGCCGCCCATCGCCTCGGTGAAACCCTTTGCGACGGCGAGGCCGAGCCCGATGCCGAGCCCCTCCGGCGCGTCATCGAGCCGCTGGAACGGCTGGAACATTTCCACGACGGCGGCAGCGGGCACACCCCGCCCGTGATCGACGATGCGCAACTCACCAAAGGGCGTGCCGCCGTCGTCCGCTGCGTTCGCAACCCCCGAAACGCCCACAATGGCGATGTCGGATCCGGGCGCGTATTTCAGCGCGTTTTCCACGATGTTGGCGATGACCCGCTCCAGCATCCCCAGGTCCGCGTCGACGGCGGGCATATTGGCGGCAAGCTCGATCCGGATGTGCTCGGTCGGGATGCCGCGCAGCGCATCCTCGATGGCGTCACGCCACGTGACCGGCGCCGCATGCGGTGCAGCCGACCCGCTGGAGATGCGAGACATGTCCAGGAGATTGGAGATGAGGGCGTCCAGGCGCTCAGTGTAGGACTCGATGGTGGCCAGCATCTCGGCCTGCACCTCCTCCGGCAACCTGCGGCCTTGCCGGAGGAGGGCAGTGACAGCCAGCTTGATTCCGGCCAGCGGGGTCCGCAGGTCGTGGCTGACGGCGCGCAGGATGGCGGTGCGCACGCTGTTGCCTTCGGCCAGCTTCGTGGTGCTTCGCAGGGTCCGCTGCAGGGCATGGTGCTGCCGCAGCAGGAGGAGGTGGGCTCCGTGTGCCGTCAGCAGGAGCCGGTCACCCGCTGTCAGGGTCCGGCCGGAAAGGACCAGGGCGCTCCGCGGGTCTGCCAGTTCCACGCTGTCCGTCATTGCGGTGGCCGCATCCGGGGACGGCGGCGCCGCGTTCCCGGAAAAAGCCTGGAGTTCCCATGCCGCCTGCCTGTCCCCGGAACGGGTGTAGAGGCCCGCGGCCTGGACCTGGAAGGTTTCGCGGACCTTGTCCAGGAACCCGGCAACGGTATCGTCCGCAAGGAGGGCGTCCCTCGCGAGGTCCGCGAGGGTGGCCGCTTCCGCGCGTGCCCGGACGGCTTCCCGTGCCCGCCGTTCCGAAAGGCCCACCACCAATGACACGGCCACCGCCGCGCCGAGGAAGACCAGCAGCGCGAACACGTTCTGCGGATCGCTAATACTGAAAGTGCCGACGGGGTCCGTTTCAAAGTAGTTGAGCAGCAGTGAACCCAGGACTGCCGCGAGCACGGCCGGCCACAGCCCCCCGATGAACGCCACCGCCAGCACCCCTGTCAGGTGGACCAGGGCCTGGGTGGCGAGGTTCAGGTCCGGACTGAGCGACAGCACCGCGGTTGCCAGGACGGGCAAGACCACGGCCAGCAGGTAACCGGCCGTGGTCCGCGCACGGCTGAGGGGGGCGGGCGCAGTCCGGGGCAGTCCACGGCGGGCCGGCGGGTGGGAAACAAGGTGCACATCGATGTCACCCGACTCCCGGACAATCCTGGACGCCGCGCCCATTCCCAGGACGCGGCTCCAGAAGCGCCCCGGTGACGCGCCGATGACGATTTGCGTGGCGTTGACGCTCCGGGCAAACTCCAGGAGGGACTGGGCCGGGTCATCCCCGGAGACCGTATGGCAGGTGCCGCCGAGGTCCAGGACAAGCCGCCGCTGCACGTCCAGTGCCTGCCCGGAAGCCTCCGTCCGTGAACCGGTCCCGCGCACATGGACCGCCAGCAGCTCACCGCCGTTGACCCTGGACAGGATCCGGGCCGCCCTCCTGACCAGCACTTCGTCCCCGGGCCCGCCCGTAAGCCCCACCACCACCCGTTCCCGCGCCGGCCACGTGGCGGTGATCCCCTGGCTTTCCCGGTACTCTGCCAGGCCTTCATCCACTCTGTCTGCGAGCCAGATCAGGGCGATCTCCCGCAGGGCGAAGAGGTTGCCCAGCCGGTATTCGTTGGCCAGGGCGGCATCCACCCTGGCGTCGGGGACGATCCTGCCGTCCGCGACCCGTTGACGCAGGAGCACCGGGGAGATGTCCACCAACTCAATGTGGTCCGCCTTCCGCACGACCTCATCCGGGATCTTTGCCTGCCTGGGTCCATCGGTGATCGCCGCCACCGCGTCCGTGAGGGAAGCCAACTGTTGGACGTTCAGCGTCGAAAGCACGTCAATCCCTGCCGCGAGCAGCTCCTCGATGTCCTGCCAGCGCCGTTCATTCCTGCTTCCCGGGGCGTTGAGGTGCGCATAGTCGTCGACGACGGCCATATCCGGCTGCCGGTCCAGCAGCGCCTCGACGTCGAGCTCGGGTACCTGCACACCCCCGGGGTCCTTGACGAGGCGCGGCGGGACGGCATCGAGCCCATCAAGCAACTGCTGCGTTTCCTGCCTGCCATGCGTGGCGGCGATGCCGATGGCAACGTCCCCGCCCTCACCCAGGAGACGGCGGGCTTCCCGCAGCGCGGAGTACGTGGTGCCCGCCCCGGGCGCCGCACCCAGAAAGATCCGAAGGGTTCCCCGTGCCATATGCACAGTCTTATCTTCTCCGGCCACGGCGACAAACCGGGGGCCACCACTGACCCAGCAGAGCGGGCGGCGACGGCATTACGCAACTCCTAGTCCGGCTCCCGAGCAGCCGTTTCCGCCCCGGGGGAAACTCCGGGCCGCGGCCTCTCAGACCATCGCGGGGTAGCTGGCGAGGATGTAATCGACGGCTGCGGGGCACCTCTTCATGTGGAGGCATTCCCCTGGGCTGAGCCGCTCACGCATTGCGGTCCAGAAGACGTGCTCTGCCTGCGGCTTCTGCCCGGTCACACAGCACCAGCTGGTGTACAGGCCATAGAGGGAGTCCCGGTCCAGGTGCTTTCCCGGCTCGCGGTCGCGGTAGGTGGCTTCATCAAGGAACTGGTCGAACTGTGTCTGTGCCATCGTGGCTCTTTTCAACAGGTGCAGTTGTCCACCATCAGGCTCGGGGCCTCAGATCCAGTTCCCTGCACGGGAACATGGTCAGGCTGACTAACGTATGAGGGGAGAATTCAGGGCGGCATCCTTGCTGGGAATCCTGCACCTGAAGTGTTCCATTCCTGGCCTGGGAGCCAGGAGAGCGGCTAGGGGTGGCTGGTGAGGACGCGGCGGCCGGGTTGTTGAATCAGGTTTCGAGTAGTCATGGGTTTCTCCTAAAGGTGAGTGGGCAGCCGGACGACTACGCAACTTTGATCCCTTGGCTCGAAACCATGTTGGCAACTTCTCTACAATGTAGACTTTACGCGTAGACTAGACCGTAAGCAAGCTTACGTAGACGCGCCGCCTCCCAAGCCCGGCGCAACGAACAGGACGATTTAGCCATGGCCACCCCCCAAAAGCACCCCCCGCAGCGAAGGCTCCCGGAAAGTTCCCCTGAGCAGGGACGTTGTACTTTCCACCGCGCTGGAACTCATCGATGCCGAAGGCCTGGACGCCCTGACCATGCGCCGGCTCGGCCAGGAACTGGGGCGGGACCCCATGAGTCTCTACCGCTACGCAGCGAACCGGGCGGATGTGCTGGACGGGGTGACCGAAATCGTCCTGGATGAACTCGCGATCTTCGCCGATGAGCCGGACTGGCAGGCACAGCTGCGACGGATCGCGCACGACCTACGGCTCCTGGCCCTCCGGCACCCCAACGTCGTACCCCTGCTGGTCACCAGGCCCCTGTCCACCCCCTTAGGCCTACGCCCCCTTGGCACCCTGCGCCCCCTCGAACAAATCCTGGGACTGTTTATACGTGCCGGCTTCTCCCCCACCGACGCCCTTCACGTCTACCGGGCCTATTACGGCTTCCTCTACGGCCACATCCTCAACGAACTCCAGGAATACATCGTGGACCCGGAAGAAAACGAAGCACTCCTCCGCCTCGGATTGCACCGGCTACCCGCGAAGGCATTCCCCCACCTCCGGGCGCTGGGTCCAGTCCTGGCAGACTACGACGGCGACGCCGAGCTTGACCAAGGACTCACCATCCTGTTGTCTGGCCTCGCTGGCCAGCTCTCGGGACCACCACAGCCCTAAGAAGACCAGCGGCCCCTCCGGCTGCGGAGGAACAGATTGGACCTGGCTCCTCAGTAAGCTGGCGGCATGCCCGAACTTGCCGCCCTGCTGCCCACCCTCGTGGCCGTTGCCATCCTTGCGGCACTCACCGTGGGCATCCTGTGGGGCTCGCGGACGCCGTCGTACCTCTCCCCCGCCCTGGCTATCCTCCGCGGTGCAGCCCAGCTTGCCGCCATCAGCCTGATCCTGGGCGGCGTCATCAGCAGCCCGATCTGGGTGGGAGCCGCTCTACTGGTCATGTTCACGGTGGCGTCCATCACCGCAACGCGGCGGCTCACCTGGTCCTGGCCGCGCTTCGCCCTGGTGGCCGCCACAATGGCCGCCGGCATCCTGGTGACGCTCAGCATCGTGTTCGGGACAGGGGCCATTGAGTTCTCGCCGCGGTATGTGCTGGCGGTGGGCGGGATCGTGGTGGGCAACTCCATGACCATCGCCACCCTGGCCGGACGCCGTTTCTTTGAGGCGGTCCTCGAACAGTGGGACCAGGTGGAGGGGTGGCTGGCGCTGGGCGCGGCCTCCCGCCAGGCAACCCTTGTCCAGGCCCGGCGTGCAGTGCACTCGGCCCTGATCCCGTCCACCGACCAGACCAAAACCACTGGCCTGGTCACCCTGCCGGGCGCGTTCGTTGGCGCTATTTTCGGTGGTGCGTCGCCCCTGGAAGCGGGCCGTTTCCAGGTGGTGGTGCTGGCATCGATCATGGCGGCCGGGTCCATCACTGCCGTAGCGCTGATCCGCTCGCTGGGCAACGTGAAGCTGCGGCCGGAACCGCTGTAGCGAGATCCCGCTGCACCAAACCATCCCCGCGGCGCAAAAACGCCGGCGCTACGCATATTCCGGTAGCGCCGGCGTTTTTCCGCCGCGAAAAGTAACGCCAGCCGCGGGAACCCGCAGGTCAGCCCTGCTTGACGAGCGCTGCCTCGAGGTTGATCTTCACCTTGTCGCTGACCAGGAGGCCGCCGGCTTCCAGCGCCGCGTTCCAGGTGAGGCCGAATTCCTTGCGGCTGATCTCGGTCTCGGCTGAGAAACCGGCCCGCGTGGCGCCGAACGGGTCCACGGCAACGCCGGTGAACTCAACCTCAAGCTCGATGGGCCTGGTGACGCCCTTGATGGTGAGGTCCCCGGTCAAGGTGTAATCCTCACCGTCCCCTTCAATGGAGGTGCCGCGGAAGGTCATCTCGGGGAACTTCTCGACGTCGAAGAAGTCTGCACCGCGTACGTGCGCGTCCCGGTTGGCGTCGCCGGAATTGAAGCTGGCAGTGGATACCGTGGCGTGCACCGATGAGTCCGCCAGGGACTGGCCCACCCTGGCCTCGGCCTGGGCCTCGGTGAAGCGGCCGCGGACCTTGCTGATCCCGGCATGGCGGACGCTGAAGCCGATCTCGCTGTGGGCCATGTCCAGGGTCCATGTTCCCGGCGTGATTTCCTTGGGAAGGGTCATGGTCGTTCTCCTTACTCGTAGGGCCGCAGGCTCAGCCGCCCGCTACAGGCGCAAGACTGCGGATGCCCCTAAATATTCCCCAAGAAACCCACATAAAGAACAGGGCCATATGAACCGGGAAGGAACTTCCGGCGTATACATAAGCGTGGCTCTACGATTATTGACCGCCCTGGCGCTGTTCATCGATGCCGGCGTCCACCTTTTCCTGGCCCCGGGGTACCAGAACGCGCAGCCCGGCACTGTCAGCCAGGGCACCCTGTTCCTGCTCGAAGCCGCCGCGGCGCTGGTGGCCGGCATTTACGTCCTGGTCCGCGGCAGCAGGGCCGCCTATGCCGTGGCCCTGGTGGTGGCCCTCAGCGCGTTCGCCGCCGTCGTGCTGTACAGGTACGTGGACATCCCGGCCATCGGACCGATCCCGGCGATGTACGACCCCGTATGGTTCTTCTCGAAGTCCCTCAGCGCCGTTGCCGAGGGAACCGGGGCCCTGCTGGCACTGGCCGGCCTGGTCCGGGCTCGCCGCAGGGGAAAGTCCGACGACGGCGCCAGGCTCCCGGCCCGGCGCCGCCGGCCGTGACCATCACCCCGACCGTTGCTAGCATGCGGAGGGAGGTGGCACATGAGCGGGGATGAGCGGGCGGTGCCGGACGCGTTCGGCACCGTTTCTGTCTATGTGGTGTCTGCGCTCTGGCTCACCTCCCTGTCCCCGTCCGGGCTGGTCCTCCAACTGGCCGGCCTGTCTGCCGGCGCGCTGGTGACCGCGGCCGCCGTCGGGTCCGTCCTGCGGCGGATCCCGCGGTTCTCGACACCGGCAGACCGGGTCACCCTGCTGCGTGCCATCCTGGTGGCCCTTTGCGCGGTGCTGGCGGTTCCGCAACTCTTCACGGGCCTGCGCACGGACCTGTTCCTGCCGCTCCTGGGCGGGGCTGCGTTCCTCCTGGACGGACTGGACGGCGTGGTGGCGCGGCGCACCGGAACGTCATCGGCGGCCGGGGCGCGGTTCGATTCCGCCACGGACGCCGCCCTGGTGCTTGTGCTGTCCGTCGCCGCCGCTCCCGTTGCCGGGCCGTGGACGCTCGGCATCGGGGCCATGTACTACGCCTTCGTGGCCGCCGGGCTTCTCCGGCCGCACCTTCGCGTGGCGCTGCCGCCCAGCGCATCCCGCAGGGCCATCGGGGCCTTCCAGCCGTTCGCACTGCTGGTGGCGCTCCTCCCCGGCGTCCCTCCGGTTGCCGCCGCTTCAGCTCCGGCGTTGGCCCTTGGATTGCTCGCGGTGTCCTTCATGCGCGACGTGGTCCAGCTGGAGCACCTGCACCGTGCCGGGCTCCGGGAAATGTCCGCGCGGGTGGCCTAGGAACCCGGTGGCCTAGGAGCGCGGCGGGGGGCTCACAGCAGCCCCGCGACGGCAAGGCCGCCGGCAGCTGCACCCACCGATGCCGCAGCCGTGCCGAGCGCGTTGAGGAGCGCCAGCCCGGTGCGGCGGGACTGGACCAGGCGGACAGTTTCGAAGCTTGCGGTGCTGAAAGTGGTGTAGCCGCCCAGGAACCCGGTGCCGGCAATGGCCTGCAGCACGGGCGGTGCCGCATGCACGATCACGGCGCCGGCGAGAAGGCCCAGCAGGAACGATCCGGTGACGTTGATGGCGATGGTGCCTAGGGGCAGGGCAGTCCTGATCCTGGAACGCACCAGGCCGTCGACGACGAAGCGGGACGCAGCTCCCAGCCCGCCGGCGAGTCCCAGCAGGATGATGGTCACGGGGCTCACCGGTTTCCCTCCGTCGGCGAGCCGGCCTTCCCCGGCCGGGAGGTGGTCCGGGCATGGTGGGCTGCTGCCAGCCGGATGCCGGCCACGGTTGCCACGGCGCCTGCCACCACGGAGGCTCCGACATAGATGAAGGCGTCTGCGCCGCGGCCGGCGCTGAACAACGTGGTGGCTTCCACGGCCAGGGTGCTGTAGGTGGTGAAGGCGCCCATGAACCCGGTGCCCACCAGCAGCCGGACCACCCGGAGCCGGCCTGCATCAGGGCCCCGGCGGACCAGGGCTTCGAGCAGGGCGCCGAGCATGAAAGCCCCGGCCAGGTTGATCACCAGGGTGGGTAGCGGCCAGCCGCCCGGTGCGGGCAGGATGCTGCCCAGGCCGTACCGGGCCAGGGCACCGAACGTGCCGCCAACAATGACCACCAGGACAAACCCGGGATGCAGGTGGACCGGCCGGTGGACGCGCACCGCCCCCAGCGTTTCCCAGTCTGTTTCGTCGGATGCCTGGGCCTCCGGGAAAGGCCGCTCCATCAGTGGCCCGCCTTCGGCTGGTGCCGGGGGTGTGGGGCCAGCGGGACAACCAGGACGGGCCGGTGCTGGCGGTGGGTGAGATGGACCGCAACGGATCCCACAAGCAGCTCCTCGAACCTGGCCCCGAGCCCGCGTTCCCGGGTGCCCACTACGATGACGGACGCATCAGTGCTTTCCGCCAGCCGTCCCAGCGCCCTGGCCGGATCCCCGGCCAGGGTCACGAAGGACCAGGCGATCCCGGTGCCGCCCAGGGCGTCGCGGAGATGGCCGGCGATGGAGGCAGTGATCTCTTCGATGTCATCGTCGATCCCGTCCGGATCGATGGGGCGGGCTTCCAGCCGGCCGTCAGGCTCTTCAGCCAGATAGGTGGTGACGTCCACGTAGGCGCAGACCAGTTTCACGCCCAGGCTGTGCGCCAGTTCGGCGGCACGGTGGGCTACGGCCAACGGCTGGCCCGGGACCACGCCCATGAGCACCGGGCCGATGATTTTCCGCGGTGCGTACGGAACGCCGCCGGTGGACGCGCTTGCTTTATCGGGCTCAGCCACATGCTCTCCTGTATGGGTGGGGCAGGAAGACTGGGCCGGGTGCGGGCACGGGCCACCTACCTTCGTATCAGCAAAGGCAGGAACCATCAGCCAGGCGGCGGTTCGAAGACAGCGCACCTGCGCAGATCTTCCGGCGGGATCCATCACCGTGAACAGAGACTACAGGTATTCCCGCGGCGTCCGCCACCACGCCTGCAGCCCGGGTCACCAGCCTATGCAGCGAGGGCCGCCGGCAGCTCAGTCAGGGCCGCGATGGCGATGTCCGGGGATTGGAAATAGGAGGGGTACCGGGAGCCGGTCCGGTTGATCCACGCCGTCCGCAGTCCGGCCCTGGCTGCCCCGTGGATGTCCCAGGGGTGCACGGCGACGAGCAGCATCCCGGAAGGATCCGTTCCCGCCGATGCCCCCGCATACTCATACGCGGCCTTGGCCGGCTTCCAGGCAGGCGCGTCCTCCACGGACAGGAGCAGCTCGAATTCGTCCCGGATGCCGCCGGCCACCAGCAGCTTGTCCGCATTGGCGGCCGCACCGTTGGTCAGGGTGACCAGCCGGTGCCCGGCGGCGGCGAGGGCGCGGACGCCGGCAGGGACATCCGGGTGAAGGGGAAGGCTCTTCATGGCGGCCATGACGCGTTCGACGGCGGTGTCCAGGTTTCCGGAGATCCCTTCGGCTCCCAGCAGGGTGCGGAGGGCATCGGCGCCGATGGTGGCGAAGGACTCCTTGTCTCCGCTGGCCGCGAGCGCGAACCCGTCCCGCAGGAGCGTGGCGAACCATAGATTGGCCAGTTCCCGGGGCGCGCCGGACTGCACGAATGCATCCCCGAGCGGGGCCATGTCCGAGAGCGTCTCGTTGACGTCAAAAACGATGACCAGTGGTTCCGCCATGATCTTCCTTTTCGTTCCAGGTCTGCCGCATGCATGCTACCTTGCCGGGCACTACCCGTCCGCTTGGCCCAGGCTGGCGAGGGCCTTGCGCAGGCGAGTGCCGGCGTCGTCCTGGGCCTCGGTACCGCACTGGTCTACCCCACCCTGCTGGCCGCCGTCGGCGACGTTGCGCACCCGGCCTGGCGCGCCCACTCTGTGGGGGTCTACTTAGGGGGCAACGACCACGTGGCGGGATGAACAGGCGGTTCAGCCCGGGGCAACGAACCTGCGGATCTCCTCGGCCATCCGCCTGGACTGCGTCCAGTGCAGGTAGTGATGACCCTCAAGCGGGAGCACCTGGTGCCGGGCAACATTCCTGAGAAGATCCTCGGCCGCGGCCGTCTTGGCAGCCACCCTGCCATCCTTTTCGTCCGCAATGAACGCCAGGACGGGCAGGTCGTCGGGATACCGGGCTCCCCGAAGCGCTGCCGAGTTGTTCGCGATGAGCGCGGTTTCATCGGCCACCGCGGAGTTGCCGAAGTTCCACATCATCATGGTGCGCATTTGCTTCAGCTCTTCGGCCGAATAGGCGTTGCTGTCCGGATCGACTACACCCGGCGCCACCGTGGCCACCGCGCGGACCAACCCGGTGGCGGCCACCACCTTCGCCCAGTTGATCCCTGGCTGCGGCTCCGCCACCGGCTGGTCCCCCGGCTTCGGTATGGTCGCGTCGATGCCCACCACTGCGGAAACCTCCGCCCGGTACCGGTTGGCGTAGTCCAGCAGGTAGAACCCCGCGATGGAGTGGCCGGCCAGGACATATGGCTGCCGGACCCCGAGTTTGGCCAGCACCTCGTGAAGCTCGTTGCTGATGTGCTCATTGGTCCGCGCACTGGCCTCCATGTCGCTGTAGCCATAGCCGAAGCCTTCCACCACAATCACGTCGAAGTCGCCGAGTTCGCGGATCAACGGGGCGAAGTCCAGGCCGGGTGCAGCGGTCCCCAGGCCGCTGAGCAGGATAATCGGCGGCCCCTGGCCGCCATTGTCGGTCCGGACCACGTTCACCGAGCCCCCGGTTATGGCAACGCGCTGCCCATAGGGCGCGGCAGCGGCCTTCTCCTGGGACTCCAGGGCCACGTTGGCCACCGCCGAGACCAGGACCAGGCCCAGGACAACCAGCGCTGCGACGCCAAGGCGGCGGAGCCAGCGTCGGTGACTCCGCCACGGCTTTGCCCCGGGTTTCATCCGTGCCCGGCCAGGTACCTGACCAGCCCGTCCACGGTGCCCACCGCCGGGTAATCGACCTCCGGGATGTCCACGCCCGTAGATTCCGCGATGACTTCCACCAAGCGGAGGAAATCCAGCGAGTCCAATTCCAGGTCCTGCCGCAGCCGTGCGCCGCCTTCCAGGTCGTCAGGCCCGACGTCGGGCGCTACTTTGCCGATCGCCGCCTCCACTGCCCGGCGAGCTTCCTGTTCGTTCACGGCTCCTCCTCGCTCACGTCCAACAGCTCCCCGGGGTTCACAGTTCCCCCGGCTTCTGCAGTAGCTCGTCGATTCGGGCCAGGAAACGGCCCCCGCGGAGCCCGTCGCTCACCCTGTGGTCTGCGGACAGCGTGGCGATGGCGGCGTGCCGGATGCCCAGCATGCCGTTGTGTGCCCACGGCTGCTCCAGGACCTTGCCGAAGCCCACCATGGCCACCTGCGGCGGGTAGATCACGCCGTACACACTTTCGACCCCGAGATCGCCCAGGTTGGTCACCGTGATGGTGGGATCGGCCATCTCGGCGCGCTGCAGCCGCCCCGCCCTGGCGCGGCTCACCAGGTCCCGCAGCTGGTCCATGAGCTCGTCCAACGTCAACGTGTCGGCGTCGTGCAGGGCGGGGGCCACCAGCCCACCATGCCGCAGGGCCACCGCCACTCCCAGGTGCACTGCGCCGCTGGGCTGGAAGGCGCCCCGGGTGAAGAACCCGTTCATGTCCGGTGCTTCCTTGGCCGCGAGCGCCGTTGCCTTCAACAGCAGGGCCGACGGCACCAGCCGGGATGAAACCGGCCGCTGCTGGTTTGCCGCCTGCATCCACGCCGTCGCCGCCGCGAGATCCAGGGTGGTGGAGAGGTAGTAGTGCGGGATCTCCTTCTTGGACCGGGACATTAGCGCGCCCACCGCCTGCCGCAGGCTTTCCGCCTTGCCGCCGGCCGCCGTCTTGACGCGCTGGGGCGCCTCCTCCACGGCTTCGTGCAACGCTTCCGGCGGTGCTTCCGCCGGTTCAGCGTCCGACGCCGGAGCTTCCGACGACGGCGCTTCCGCCGGCTTTGCCGCACCGGGCCCCTTGGCTGATCGTCCCCTGGGCGGGACAGCGGAGAGCACATCATCCTCCGTCACGGCACCGCCGGGACCCGTGCCCGCGATCCCTTGCAGGTTGACGCCAAGCTCTGCGGCCAGCCGCCGGGCCAGCGGTGACGAACGCACCCGCCGGGTTTCGGCGCGCTCCGGCGGCACCTCTGCAACCGCTTCCGGAGCAGGCCCCGCTTTGGTGCCGGAGGCAGCCGCGGCGCGTTCGACGTCGGCCCTGGTCACCTCGCCGCCGGGACCGCTCCCGCTGATGCGTCCGACGTCGACCCCCAGCGTGTGCGCCAGGTGCCGGACCGGCGGGGAGGCTTTTCCGCCCTCGTCCGGGCGCCCCGCAGGGCCGCCCGGGTGAGCGGGCGTTGCCTCTTTGGCTGCCAAAGGTGAGCGGGCGTCGGGGGAAAGGGTGCCAGACGTGAGCGGGGGTGCGGGTTGGGGCGGCGGGAGTTCGGCGGGGGTGGCGGTGATCCGGGCGATGGGGGTGCCCACATCCACGGTGTCGCCGATGTCCACCAGGAATTCGGCCACCACGCCTTCCTGGAACGACTCGATGTCCATGACCGTCTTGTCCGTGTCCACGGCCGCCACGAGATCGCCCTTGTGGACGTAGTCCCCCGGTTTGACCAGCCACTCCACCACCTTGCCGTGTTCCATGTCCGCGCCCAGGGACGGCATCCGGAATTCAGCCACCGGCGCCCACGGCCCTTCGCGCGGCGGCCATGACCCGCTCCACCGACGGCAGCGCCGCCTCCTCCAGGTGCTTGGCGTAGGGGACAGGCACCTCCAGGCTGCACACCCTTTCCACGGGGGCGTCCAGGTCGAAGAAGGCCTGTTCACAGATCCGGGCCGCGATCTCGGCGGAGATGCTGCCGCTGCGCCAGCCCTCGTCCACCACCACCGCCCGGTGCGTCCTGGCCACGCTGTCCACGATGGTGTGCGAATCGAGCGGGCGGAGGGTGCGGAGGTCGATGACGTCGGCGCCGATGCCTTCCCCGGCCAGCTGGTCCGCGGCGTCCAGCACCATGGGAAGGGTACCGCCGTAGGTGATGAGGGTCAGGCGGTCCCCGTCGCCGTCCCCCTGGCGCAGGAGCGCTGCCTTGTCGATGTCCACGGCGCCGGCACCGTCGTCGAGCTCCCCCGCAACGTTGTACAGCGAGCCATGCTCGAAGATCAGCACCGGGTCCGGATCCTGCAGCGCGGTCCACAGCATGCCGCGGGCGTCCCGCAGGGTGGCGGGGGCCAGGATGCGCAGCCCAGGGATGTGCGCGTACCAGCCCTCCAGGCTGTGCGAGTGCTGTGCACCGAGCTGGCGGCCGGCGCCGGTGGTCATCCGGATGACAATGGGCACGTTGAACTGGCCACCGGACATGTGCAGCAGGGTGGCCGCGTTGTTGATGATCTGGTCCAGCGCCAGCAGGCTGAAGTTGACGGTCATGATTTCGACGACGGGCCGCATCCCGCCCAGCGCCGCGCCGATCCCCGCTCCGACGAACCCGGACTCGGAGAGCGGCGTATCGCGGATCCGGTCCGGCCCGAATTCCTCCAGCAGGCCCAGGCTCACGGCGAAGCTGCCGCCGTACCGGCCCACGTCCTCGCCCATGAGGAACACCCGGTCGTCGCGCTGCATGGCGTCGCGGAGGGCCGCGCGCATGGCTTCCCGGTACGTGGTTTTCATCCTGCAGCCCCGCCTTTCCCTGCTGTCGTATCCCACTCGGCCGTCCCGCCGCCGCCCGCGCTGCCGTCGTCCGGCCGGTCGCTGTAGACAAACCGGCTGAGCTCGGACACCGGCTCCGGCGTGCCGTTCTCCGCGAATCCCACGGCGGTGCTGATCTCCGCGTCCACGTCGGCCTGCAGCGCGGCCCACTGCTCCTCCGGCAACTTCCCTGCCGCCTGCATGGCGCCCTGCAGCAGGCTGATGGGGTCCCGTTCCATCCACTGGACCACCTCGGATTTCTCCCGGTACAGCTCCGGATCAAACATGGAGTGGGCGCGGAACCGGTAGGTGCGCAGCTCCAGGAAATGCGGACCGCTGCCGGACCTCACCGCGTCCACGGCGCGCCGGGCGGCTTCCTCAACGGCCAGCACATCCATGCCATCCACCGCCCAGGCGGAGATCTCGTACCCCGCGGCCTTGAGGGCAATATCTGTCTGGGATTCGGAGCGGCCCAGCGCCGTGCCCATGGCGTAAAGGTTGTTTTCGCAGCAGAACAGCACCGGCAGCTGCCACAGCGCGGCCAGGTTCATGCTTTCGTGGAACTCGCCTTCGGCCACCGCGCCTTCGCCGAAGAAGCACGCCGTCACCTGCTGGCGGCCGGCCATCCGGTCCGCGAGTGCCAGGCCGACCGCGAG
This sequence comes from Arthrobacter sp. ISL-85, assembly GCF_018613675.1. Classification (GTDB taxonomy): domain Bacteria; phylum Actinomycetota; class Actinomycetes; order Actinomycetales; family Micrococcaceae; genus Arthrobacter. The sequence goes on from NZ_JAGGPQ010000004.1 coordinate 49,040, forward strand.
CGGCAGCCCTCCGGCCACGATCGCGTTTCCGCCGTAGAAGCGGGTTTCGGCGTCGAAGAGGTGCATGGAACCGCCCCGGCCACGGCAGCAGCCCTCGGCACGGCCGTACATTTCCGCGAGGATGGCCCCGGCGGAAACGCCGCGCAGGAGCGCGTGCCCGTGTTCGCGGTAGGTGGCCACCACGGCGTCCTCCGGCGCCAGGGCTTCCATCACCCCGGCGGCCACAGCCTCTTCTCCGATGTAGACGTGCAGGAAGCCGCGGATCTTGGCCTCGCTGTAGAGCTCGATGCATTTTTCCTCGAGCCGGCGCACCCGCAGCATCTGCCGGAGCAGGTGCACGGCATGCTCCGCGTCCGGAACGCCGTGGTTCTTGAGCGTGGTCATGGCTGGTCTTTCGGCGTCATGGCCGGCCCTGCCGGGGATTCGAGCGTTGAGGTGTCCCCTTCGGGCAGCCCCAGCTCGCGGGATTTCAGGAGCCGGCGGAGGATCTTGCCGCTGCGCGTCTTGGGCAGGGTGGTGGTGAAGTCCAGCAGCCGTGGTGCCACGGCCATGAGGCAGCTTTCCACCTCGAAGGGGCCAATCAGGTGGCCGGAGGATTTGATCACGTCGTCGCTGCGGCCAACGAACCAGAAGTAGCCGTCGCCGTCGCGCTTTGCCAGGTCCCCCGTGAGGTACCAGCCGCCGGCGAAGCAGCGCCGGTACCGCTCCTCTTCGTTGAGGTAGCCGCGGAACATGGACGGCCAGCCGGGACGCAGCGCCAGCTCGCTCATGGTGTCGGCCGCACGTTCCGCCCCGCGTTCCTCCCAGCGCCCGGCGCCGGTGTTGCCGGCGGAAGTATTCATTCCCTGGCCTCCGGCGCGGACCGCCCCACCGGCGAGGGCAGGAGGTAGTGCCGGAACCAGTCCGCGGCCAGGGTGGCCGCCATGGCAAGGGTGCCGGGTTCCTCAAAGAGATGGGTGGCTGCGGGGACGATCTCCAGCCGGGTGGGGGCCTGCATGCGCGCCATGGCCTGCCGGTTGAGGGCCAGCACCGTGGTATCGGCGCCGCCAACAATCAGGAGGGTGTGGGCTTTCACGGCCGCGAGCCGGGAACCGGCCAGGTCTGGCCTGCCGCCCCGGGAAACGACGGCGGCAACCTGGGCGCCGGGCTCGGCCGCGGCCCACAATGCAGCGGCCGCGCCGGTGCTCGCCCCGAAGTAGCCGATCCGCCCGGCGGAGCCGTCATGCCGGGCCTCCAGCCAGTGGGTGGCGCAGGAGAGGCGGCGGGCCAACAGGGCGATGTCGAACACGTTGGCCCGGTTGACCTCCTCCTCGGGTGTCAGCAGGTCCAGCAGCAATGTGCCCAGGCCGGCCCCGTGCAGCACCGAGGCGGCGAAGCGGTTGCGGGGGCTGTGCCTGCTGCTGCCGCTGCCGTGCGCGAAAAGGACCGTGCCGTCACACCTGGCCGGCAGGTAGAGGCTGCCGCGCAGCACCACCCTTCCGTCGGGGATTTCGACGTCGTCCTCCAGGCTGCCGTCTCCCCCGTACCCGTCGTGGAGGCGCGGCGGGGACGCAGCGGCGTCCAGCAGCTGCACCACCTCGCCATCTTCGGTGGGCGAGAAGTCGTGGTAGTAGTAGCCCACGGCCTGGAAGTCCTGGGGCGAAAGCAGGCAGACGACGTCGTCCGGTTCCTTGAGCTCCACAATGGCGCGGGCCGGGGCAACAGGAACGGCAAGGATGACTCTTGCTGCGCCGTGTTGCCGGGCCACCTGACAGGCCGCCCTGGCGGTTGAACCGGTGGCCATGCCGTCGTCGACAATGATCACCGTGCGCCCGGTGAGGTCCAGGCGCCGGCGCCCCTGGCGGAACCGCTCCACCCTGCTTTCAAGCAGTGCGCGTTCCCGCCGCTCCACCTGCTGCAGGTCTTCCTGCGAGACCCGTGCCATGGAAATGGTGCGCGGGTCCAGGACACGGACGTTGCCCTCCCCGATGGCTCCCATGGCCACCTCGGGCTGGAACGGAACCCCCAGTTTCCGCACCACGATCACATCCAAGGGAGCTTCGAGGGCCTTGGCGACCTCAAACGCAACAGGGACGCCGCCCCGGGGCAGGCCCAGCACCACGAGTTCCCGGCCGCGCAGGCCGGCCAACCGCTTGCCCAGCCGCCGCCCGGCGTCGGACCTGTCATGAAATGCAACCATCACCGTCACCCGTTATGTGTGGTTTCTTCCCCGGGCAGCACTGCTGCCATAGGGGTCCAGGACATCCGGAGGACGAAGTGGGCGTCGGAACTGCTCTTGGCAATCACCGCCCCTGCGTCCCCTGCGAGCTTCACGCCGAACTCAATCTGGATCTGTTCGGGAATGAGTTCCGCCATGGCCTCCAGTGCTGCGCGGGCGGCCGGGCGGACGCTGGCCAGCGCATCTTCCAGGCGCCTGCCCGTGTCCAGGATCCCCTGCTCGTTGCGCGCGGGATGATCCACGCCGTAGGTGTTGTCCGCAGCCTCAACGAGCACGGTTCCGGATCCCACTTCGTAGCGCAGCACTTCAGTCATGGCGGATTCCTCTTGCTAATGCGAGACGCGGTAGGTGTGGCGGACGTCGGTGCTGGGCTTAATGGCCACTGCTGTTACCACCAGTGCCACTGCCCCTGCGATCCATGACGTCCAGGCTGCGCCCGTCGCGCCCGTGTATGTCCCGAGCCATGGCGAGAGGACCAGTCCTGCGGCGAGGACGGCCTGCACGTATTCCATGGCCGGAGTTCCCGGCATGGCCAGGTTGATGATGCCGCTGACCACCAGGAGCCCGCCGAAGACGAGCATCAGGGTGGTGGACATGCTTTGCTGCCGCGTGAACAGGACCGCCACCGCGGTGAAGAGTCCGGCGGCGACCGCTACATAGTCCTGCCACCGATACCACTTTTTCACTGAACTTTCCTTTCTGTTTGGGCGGACGCCGTGTGCCTTTCCGCCCCGCGGGCCTCAGCTTCCCGCGATTCAAGTCAACGCCTGCCGGTCACCCCCTTCTAGGGCAGAAAGACCTAGGGCCGGGGCGGCAGCAGCCGGGCCACAAGGGGCGTGGGGATTCACCGGCAACTCACAGCAATTGCCCGTATAAAACGCCGATTCCGTGTGCAAGAGTGTCCGCATCGCTGGGGTGCCAATACCTACCGGCCGGACTGCAGGACGGTCCGGCCGGCGGGACACAACTACGAACAAGGAGGCCGGGCATGAAACCTGGTTCAGCTCCCCGAAAGAGGGCGGGTCGGTGGCGGGCCCCGGGCCTGCTCCTGGCGCCGGCCCTTTTGGTATCCGTCTTGGTGGGGTGCCAGCCCGCCACCCCCGCGCCTGCTCCTGCGCAAAGCCCCAAAACGGCACCAGCCCAGAGCCCAACAACCACGGCAGGCGCCACCCCCACAGCGAGCCCGACCACCCCCGACCCGGGCACAACCACCGAGGCCGCGAAACCAAAGGGCAGCCCCGGGCATGTATTCGTCATCAACCTCGAGAACAAGGGCTATGACACGGTGTGGGGTGACAACTCCGCCGACCCGTACCTGTCCGGAACACTCCGGAAGCAGGGCGTGCTGTTGCAGAACTACTACGCCATAGCCCACAACTCGCTGCCCAACTACCTTGCCCAAATCTCTGGACAGCCGCCAAACGACAGCACAAGGCAGGACTGCCGCACCTACACCGAGTTCAAGGCAACCGGCACCGGCCCGGAAGGCACGCTGCAGGGCAACGGTTGCGTCTACCCGGAGGACACCCAAACCGTGGCCGGGCAGCTGGCCGCGCAAGGCAAGACGTGGAAGGGCTACATGGAGGACATGCAGCAGCCCTGTGAGCACCCGGCCGTCGGCGAAGCCGATGACCACGTCAAGGCCACACCGTATGAGATGTACTCCACCCACCACGATCCCTTTGTCTATTTCCGCTCCATCATTTCGTCCCCTGACTGCGCCAAGAATGTGGTCAACTATTCTGCGCTTGCCAACGACCTGAAATCCGTTGGCACCACGCCGAACCTTGCCTACATCACCCCCAACCTCTGCCACGACGGGCATGATGCTTCCTGCGCCGACGGCTCCGGCGGGGGCATGGGGACGGTGGACAACTGGCTCAAGGACCAGGTCCCGGCCATCCTCTCCTCCTCGGCGTACAAACAGGACGGCATGCTGGTGATTACCTTCGACGAGGCCGAGACTGACTCCGTCGGCCCCTCTGAGGGAGACGCTGGCAGCCCCGCCGGCGGTGCCGCCGGGGGCAGGGTGGGAGCGCTGGTCCTCTCCCCGTTCAGCACCGCAGGGACCTCATCGGACCAGGCATACAACCACTACAGCCTGCTGGCCACCGTCGAGGACCTTTTCCACCTCCCCCGGCTGGGACTGGCCGGCGACCCCGGCGTGAAGACCTTCGGTAAAGACGTCCTGCAGCAGGCGTCCTGACGTGAAGCTTCCACGGATGAGGTTCTTGCGGACGGGACGACGGCGGGCCGTCCTGGCGGGTGCAGCAGCTCTCGCTTTGGTGATCCTCGCCGTCGCCATTCCCCCAGCCATCCGGACGGGAACGCCGTCCGGGCCCGAAACCGGTATCTCCAAAATCAAGCACGTGGTGATCATCACCCAGGAAAACAGGTCCTTCGACAGCTACTTCGGCACCTACCCGGGCGCCGACGGGATCCCCATGAAGGACGGCAAACCCACCGCCTGCCTCCCGGATCCTGCCAAGGGCGGCTGCGTGGCGCCTTTCTACAGCACCGCGGACGTCAATGCCGGCGGCCCGCACAGCCCCGACGACGCCAGTGCCGACATCAACAGCGGGGCGATGGACGGGTTCGTGGCCCAGGCGGAAAAAGGCGTTGCCCACTGTGAGCCCACTGCCACTGACTGCAAGTACAAGTCGAAGGCCACCGATGTAATGGGCTACCACGACCGGGCCCAGCTGCCCACCTACTGGGACTACGCTGACAACTTCGTGCTGCAGGACCACATGTTTGCTTCCGCCGCAGCCGGAAGCCTGCAGGCCCACCTCTACATGGTCTCGGAATGGTCCGCCAAGTGCACCAAGGCCGGGGACCCGTCGTCGTGCGTCAACTCACTGCAAGGCATCGACCCGGAGCCGGAAAAGTCGGACTTCGACAAGAGCCTCATCGGCACATGCCAAGAGAACGCTGATCCGCAGCCTTGCCGGGACGCCCTCCAGGCCGCGGGCATCAGCCCTGACTTGGCCGGCCAGACTGAGCAGATCACTTCTGCCGCCTGCAAGTCCACCGATTCCTTCACCGGCTGCAAGGCCGCCGTCAACGCTGCGGACATCCCCGATGCGCTGAAGGAAAAACTGGCCGAAGCAGCCAAAAACCTCGGCCGGCCGGACTATGCCTGGACCGACCTGACCTATCTGCTCCACAAACACTCCGTACCGTGGGCCTACTACGTGTTCAGCGGCACCGAACCGGACTGCCGCAACGATGCCGCCACGTGCAAGCCTGTCAAGCAGGACGCCGAAACACCGGGCCGCTGGAACCCGCTGCCGTACTTCGACACCGTCACCGAAGACGGCGAGCAGGGCAACATCAAACCGCTGAGCGGCTTTTACGACGACGCCCGGCAGGGCAGGCTTCCCGCCGTCACCTGGGTGGCCCCCACCGACGACGTCAGCGAACATCCCCCGGCGAAGATCACGACAGGCCAGCAGTATGTGGCCGGACTAGTGAATGCCATCATGAGCGGGCCCGACTGGGACAGCACCGCCATCTTCCTCAACTGGGACGACTGGGGCGGGTTCTACGACCACATCCAGCCACCGGTGGTGGACAACAACGGCTACGGCCTGCGCGTCCCTGGCCTGGTCATCAGCCCCTACGCCAAGAAGGGATACATCGACCACCAGGTCCTCAGCCAGGACGCCTACTTCAAGTTCATCGAGGACGACTTCCTTGGCGGTGAGCGGATCAACCCCGCCACCGACGGACGCCCGGACAACCGTCCCGGCGTCCGCGAGGACAACCCTCTTCTTGGTGACGTGGCCAGCGCCTTCGACTTTACTCAGGCACCGCGGCCGCCCCTCATCATCCCCAACGCCACCACATACTGACGCCTCGTCCCTTAGCACGGCAGCGTTGGCCTTCGGAGGCCCTGCTAGGTCGCCGCCCCCTCTGCTGGATTTGCCCTGGGTGGCATGGCGTCCCGTTGCTGCGCCTGCTCCGGCACCGCTTCTGTCTCCGGCACTGCTTCGGTCAGCAGTACGGCCCGCTGTCCTGCTGGGGCAGCAGCGGCCGCGGCGCCGGCGTGGGCGGGCTTGATGTTCTGGTTGACGTGGAAGAAGTTGTCGGGATCGTACTTGGCCTTGAGCTCAGCAAGCCGCGCGTAGTTCGACCCGAGGGTGTCCTCAATCCTTGACTGGTCATCGGCGTCCTGGAAGTTAAGGTAACCGCCGGGCTCCGAAAACTCGTGGAGTGCGGCCCAGTACTCCCGGACCCAGGCGATGTTCCTGTCGTTCTCGGACGCCTCGGGCCATTGGGCCGCTATGACCGGCGCAAAGTCCACATCACGGTAGGCGAAGGCGGTGGCCCCGGGCGCAACGCGGTGAACGGCACCGTTGATCGGATAGAAGTGGTTGGCGGAGTGCACGCTGGGAATGCCCGGAGCGTAGGCGACGGCGGTGCGGAGCGCCTCATCGCTGAGCGTGCGAAGGAAATCGGCCTTCCAGTAGCCCTGCAGCCCAGGGATGCCGCTGAGCCCGTCGAACATGATGTTCAGTGCCGGGTACGGCATCGGTGCAAAGAAGCTTCCCAGCACCGGACCGGCGTCCAGCATGGCTTGCCAATGGGCGGGCCCGGCGTCAAGATCGCCCGTCCACATGCCCGCGATCACAACCACAGGTTTTCCGTGCCATTCCTCCGGAAGGAAGGGAACCGGAGGACCTTGATGGAACCCCAGGAAAGCGCCCATTTCTTCGGGTTCGGCGGCAAGCCACTCGCGGTAGGCCGCACCGACTTGGGCTCCGATCGCGGCATCGAAGAACATGATCCCCACATGGACCGTGTCCAAGGGGTGCAGGCGGAATTCCATCGATGTGACCACACCGAAGTTGCCGCTCCCACCGCGGAGAGCCCAGAAGAGGTCCACGTTTTCCGCTTCGCTGGCGGTGACAAAGGTGCCGTCGGCGAGGACAACATCTGCAGAGACGAGGTTGTCGCACGCCAGCCCGTACTTACGGCACAGATAGCCAATACCGCCGCCGAGGGTGAGGCCCGCGACGCCCGTGGAGCCGATAATACCGCCGGTGCTTGCCAACTCAAACGCGTGCGTGGCGAAGTTGAAGTCTGCCCACGTGGCGCCTGGCTCCACCCGGGCCAACCTTGCCGCAGGGTCCACGCGCACTCCGCGGCGCGCCGAGAAATCAAGGACCAGGCCGCCGTCCACGGTTCCGAATCCTGGTGCGCTGTGCCCGCCGCCGCGCACGGCAACCTCAATCCCCAGTCCACGGGCGAACCGAACGGCCGCCAGAACGTCCGCCACCTGGGATACCCGGAGGACTGCTGCGGGACGACGGTTGATCATCCCGTTGTATACGAGCCGCGCGGTCTCGTACTCGGGGTCGTCCTCTTCGATAACCTGCCCGCGGACCTGTTCGCGGAGCACGTCGAAACGATCGCTACCCATCACAACTCCATTTATTCTGTGTCGAAGACCAGGGGGCAGCCGGCTCCATACAGGGCCCAGCGGGGGCCAGCATGATGATTCCTTCGGTATACGCCCAGGCCTGAAGGGGGTCAAGAGCGCCGGAAATACGCTTAGGGAGTGGCGAGCGTGCAGTCCGCCGCGTCCTCCACTACCCGTTCCAGGTCCCCGGTCCGGTGCAGCACCTCCATCTGCCGCGCCGCGCCGGTGCCGTCGGCCAGCAGCCTGTCCATCAGGTGCTCCACCCGGTGCAGGTCTCCCATGTCCTCCAGCGCCTCGCGGACGTGGTGCAACAACGAATTGACGACGGCGAGCGCGGGCGCCGGGCGGTGCGTTTGGGGATCCAGCAGCTCACCCCGAAGGCCCCAGCGGCTTGCTTTCCAGCCTGCCAGCCGAATCAGGGCCGACGGGACGGACACGGGTTCGATCCCCTCCCGCCATTCCCTGGCGGCGGTTTCCACCAGCCCGCGGGCAATTCCCGCCAGCAGCACGGTGTTCTCCGGGCGCAGGCAGACGTCAGCCACACGGATCTCCACTGTGGGATAGTGCCGGGAGAGGCGGGCATCGAAGTAGATCATGCCCTCGTCCATGGCCACGCCGGTGCTCACCATGTCATGCACCAGCTGGTGGTAGGAGTCCGGCGTGCCCAGGAGTTCCAGCGGCCCGGCGGACGGCCAGCGGTTCCACACCTGGGAACGGTAGCTGGCGTAGCCGCTGTCCTCACCGTGCCAGAACGGGGAGTTGGCGCTCAGCGCGACCAGCACCGGCAGCCAGTTGCGCATCCGGTCCAGTACGGCCACGGCTTCCTCCGGTGACTCCACCGAGACATGGATGTGGCAGCCGCAGGTGAGCTGTTCCCTGGCGGTGAGCCCGTACTCCTCCATCATCGCCCGGAACCTCCGGAGCTGGACGGGATGGGGATCGGCAGGAAGCGGGGAGGTTCCCAGCGCGGCCACGCGGACGCCCACGTCCTCGGCGGCCTGCCGGGCGATGGCCCGTCCGGCCACGATGTCCTGCTCGAGTTTTGCCAGGGTGGCGTGCGGCGGACTGACCACCTCGATCATTTCCTGCTGGAACTCTGCTGTCAGGACAGGCCCGGACGCGGCCTCCAGCGGACGGACGTAAAGGTCCAGGAGCGCGCCTGCCAGCGGTACGGCTTCCCCGGTCCCGGGATCCACCAGCAGTAGTTCCTCTTCGATGCCGAACGTCCGCCTGCCTGCGCCCGCGCCGCCGGTGCCGTCATTGCCGTAGGTGTCCATCGTCGTCGTCCCCTATCCCCTGCATCGTTGCAAGTTCCTTCCAGAAGCAGGCCAGCGTGACCGCCCCGTTCATCAGGACGTCAAGGCTGGCGCTCTCGTCGCTGTCGTGCCAGTGGTCTTCCAGCAGCCCGGTGCCGAAGAACAGCACGGGCGCGGCCAGGGTGCGGCCGAGCAGTTCGGCCGGGCCGCCGCCGGCGTTGCCCATCCGGCCGGTCCGCTCCGCACCGAAACCCAGCGCCATGGCCCTTTCCAGCGCTGCCACAGCGGGGTGGTCCGGGGTGCGGTACGGCTCCTGCGCCGTTTTCAGGTCGGGGATCAGGCTGAAGCCGTAGGCGTCACCGATGTTGGCGGCCACCCACTCCTGCAGCTGCCCGGCAATCTTCTCCAGCCGCTGGCCGGGAACTGTGCGAAAGCTGAGGTCTGCCGAGGCAACGGCCGGGACGGCGGCGCGTGACACGCCCAGCGGGTCGCCGGCGATGATGGAGGTGACCTCGACGGCGGGCCGCAGCCACAGCCGCTCCAGCACCGTGTACCCCTTCTCGCCGGTGATGGCGCCGGTTTCGGACCGAGCCAGCCAGTCCTCCTCAGTGAAGGGCAAATCTTTGAAGGCGTTCCGGAGGTCGGCGGAGAGGGGCTCCATGTCGTCGTAAAAACCCGGGACGGCCACCCTGCCGTCCGGGTCGTGCATGAGCCCCAGCAGCCGGCCCAGCTCGAAGGCGGGGTTGGGCGCGTTCCCGGACACTGCACCGCTGTGCACGTCCCGCTCCGGCCCGTACACCTCCAGGTGGGCGCTCAACATCCCCCGCAGGCTCACGCAGACAGCGGGGTGCCGGGCGTTCCAAAGGAGGGTGTCGGAGAAGACGACCAGGTCCGCGGCGAACAGGTCCGCATGGTCCGCCAGCAGCTTGGCCAGGTTCGGGGAGCCGCCTTCCTCTTCGCCTTCGACGAGGAACTTCAGATTGATTTGCGGCGCAGTGCCATCCTGTGAAGCCGTTCTGCTCCCACCAAGGTGGGCGCGGACGGCTTCGAGGTGCGCCATGACCTGGCCCTTGGCATCCGAGCTGCCCCTGCCGTACAGCCTGCCCTCGCGGAGCACCGGTTCGAATGGTGGGGTCACTGCCCAGTTTTCCGGGCGGACGGCGCGGACGTCGTGGTGGCTGTAGACCAGCACGGTGGGCGCGCCAGGGGCCTGGCACCACTCCGCGTACACGGCGTGGGACTCGCCCGTGGGCAGCACCTCCACGACCGGGAAGCCCACTTCCCGGAATTCGGCGGCCAGCCAGTTTGCAGACCGGAGCAGGTCCTGGGCGTGTTCAGGGGCACCCAGGACTCCCGGTACGCGGACCCACTCAGCCAGCCGCCGCTCCAGCTCCACCTCCCTGGAACGGACAAAGGCACGCAGGTCCGGGGCGCCGTCGTGCCTGTCCCTGCCGCCGGCGCCCTTGGTGTTCTGCACGTCCCTGCCCGTCCCGCCGGTCACTTGCGGGGCTGTGCCGGGTTGGTGGGATCGCCGTGGGACGGCGGGTTGACCGGCGGGCCCGTCACCTCAGACGCCTGTGGGGTCTCCGGGCTGCCCTGGATCTCCGGAGTGGGCGGCACCTGGGTGCCGCTGGGCTCCGCGCCGTTCTGCAGGTCCTGCAGGCGCCGCTCCAGGATCTGAAGGATGGGCAGCCGGTTTCCGTGTGCCTTCTCATAGGTGAGCAACTGGGCAACGCCCGCTTCGTCCAGCCCGGTGATGCGCGTGGGAAGCGTCCCCACGGGCAGGTGGTCATAATCCGGCAGCGGCAGTTCCTTGTGCTGGGGCGAATCGTTCATCCCGTTGTTCTCCATTTCTCTTGGTTACCCATCCGGAGCACGCCTGAGTCGGACATTCCCCGGCAACCTCCGCACCGGTGCGTTCCGGTCCGGAGGCCGCCGTCCAAAGGAGACAACATGATAAGCAGCCTTAGTAATTTCTGGGAAGGGGTTGCCCGACGGGTTCCCCATGCTGCCTCCGCTGTACTTGCGCCATACCCACGCGTAGATTGGAAACTGTGACGGGCATCATGGTCCGTCCTCCCCGGGATCTTCTGCGCAGGGCCGGTAAGAGCAGCTGCTGTAGTCCACCGGCGGCAAATGTCTGCAGAAGCGGAAGAGACACCCAATGGCGTCCTCGCATTTCCAGCAATTTCTTGACGAAGCAACCACTTCCGAACCCTCCAACGATTTCCCCCTTGGTCCCGACTGCCTCTACGGCCTCTACGTCAGCTGGGCAGCGCTCCACGGGCTGACCCCAAAACCGGACCAGGCATTCCGAGCCGGGATGCTGCGCTGCGGCGTCGACGTCCGGAACTCCAGTCTCCGCATGACCGGCCCCGCCGCCACCGACTACATCCTCAGCAGCTACCCGGCCGTCGCCTGATGGCCGGGTATTCCGGAAGCCGGCGGCGTTCGGCTCCCGATGTCCTTGTATACGGCGGGCAGTACATTCACTGCGGGGAGCCAATGACGGCAAATGGAGCCGAGATGCGCAGCATCCACGGCACGTATGGCAGCCTTCCGGAAACCCTAGGCGTTTACCTGGCCACCAGGGGTGCTGCGCTGCGGGTGCGGGTTCCAGATCGAAATACCGGACCAGGACACCCCGGGCGCGGACTGAGCGTGCCTCGCCGGGTGTCCGCCGCCTGACCCACGGCGGTTATCCGCCGCCTGACCCACGGCGGTTATCCGCCGCCTGACCCACGGCGGTTAGGGGATGCAAACCTACGTAGCACAGGGTTCCGCATGGTGATTTACTGCCACCATGTCCGAAACCCTCAAGCTCAGCCGCAACGAACCCCATGACAGCAGCGTGGCCGCACGCCTGAATTGGCTGCGGGCCGGTGTCCTTGGCGCCAACGACGGCATCGTCTCCGTCGCGGCAACAGTGGTGGGTGTCGCAGGGGTGACCAACGACCTTGCGCCCATCCTGGTGGCAGGCACCGCCGCGGTGGTGGGCGGTGCGGTGTCCATGGCCCTGGGTGAGTACGTTTCGGTGAGCAGCCAGAGCGACAGCCAGCGGGCGCTGATCGAAAAGGAACGCCAGGAGCTCCGGGATGATCCCGAAGGCGAGCTGGAGGAACTGGCGCACATCTACCAAACCAAGGGGCTCAGTGAGGCCACCGCCAGGACCGTTGCAGAAGAGTTGACGGCAAAGGATGCACTGAAGGCCCACCTGTCCGCCGAACTTAACATTGACGAAGAAGAGGTGGTCAGCCCCTGGCACGCCGCCATCGCCTCAGCCATCGCCTTCACCGTCGGCGCCATACTGCCCATGCTGGCCATCATCTTCCCGCCAGAGGAAGCCCGCATTCCGGTCACGTTCGTCGCGGTCATCCTGGCGCTCGCCATCACCGGCACCGTCAGCGCCAAGATCGGCGGAAGCTCCAAGCGCAAGGCGACCCTCCGGCTGGTGGTGGGCGGGGCGCTGGCCATGGCCTTCACCTTCGCAGTGGGAAGCCTGCTGGGCACCACCGGGATCGCCTGATGGAGATCGCCGGCCTTCCCGCCCACATTCTGCTGATCCACGGCGTCGTGGTCCTGGCGCCGCTGGCAGGGCTGTCCGCCGTGGTTTTCGCGCTGGTCCGGCGCACCAGGCGTTACCTTGCCTGGCCACTGGGGATCCTGGCGCTGCTGCTGGTCCCGCTGTCCGTCCTCACGGCGGAGGCAGGGGAACAGCTGGAGAAGGCAAAGCGGGCCTCGAAACTCATCGAGGAGCATGCACATCAAGGAAGCTTCCTCCGGTACGTCACGGTGTTGTTCCTGATCGTGGTGGCCGTGCAGATCGCCGCCGCCTTCCCATCAATCCTGACCCGCCGGCCGGCCTTCCGCGGCCTGCGCGGACTCCTGGAATCCCGCTGGCTCGTTCCGGCCACGTCGGTACTGGGCGTCCTGGCGGGACTGTTCCTGGTGTACCAAAGCATCGTGACTGGCCACTCCGGAGCAGCATCGGTGTGGGCCGCTAGCCAGTAGCCAGCAGCCGCCCGGTTTTGCACATTTTCCGTCCGGACTGGTGCCTCAGCGCGTGACGTCGGGTGAAGGTACGACGGCGTAGCGGCGGTTTTCGAGGACGGGCACCTGCGCGCGCACCCGGGCCAGCCGTCCGCGGCTGAGGCGGGCCACGATCAGGCCCGGTTCCTCTCCCGCGTTGGCTACCACCACCCCCGCCGGATCAACGGCCATCGAGAAGCCTGTGGCGAGCGGACCGGTCTGGTTGGCCGCGAGGAGATGGACCTTCCGGTAGCAGCCCAGGACGTCCCCGCGCCTGTCCAGTGCCACGAGGGTGTTGTACGGCAAGCCCGCATCCGTCCTCTCGTACGTGCCCACCAGCACCGCTATGGCGTGCTCCTTCGCGAATGCTGCAATGTTGCGGATGAACGGGCCGTCCAGGTCCTCTGCCACGGCCGCGATGGCGCCGGCCGCTTCGCTGGTGCCGTACAGGCTTGACTCAGGGAGGACCACCAGCTGTGCCCCCGCGGCCGCGGCCGCCGCTATGAGGCGGCGTGCCGCCGTCGTATTTTCTCCTGGGTCCGAGCCCGCGCTGAACTGGCCCGCCGCGATGATCATTTCTGCTGCAACCATGGCTGTCCTTTTCCGGGTCCGGGAGCGGCGCACCGGTGTTTTCCGGCCGCCGCAAAACCTCTTCCCATCAGCATCCTCCCCGCGTAGGGTGGGGCACACAACTGCTGGCTCCCGGGCCGGTGGCGGCTCATACAGTCGGGCTTCGGGAGCATGCCGGAGGGACCACACGTGAGTAAAAAACCGTTGCGTAACCACACCATGCGGCGCTTCGTGGCGCTGGCAGCAGGGGTTCTTGCCCTGCCCGCGCTGACCTCCTGTTCCGACCTGGTGTCCCGGGGCTTCCTTCCGGGAGCCCGTGACACCACCAACAACACGGAGTTGATCACGGACCTTTGGGTCAACTCGTGGATCGCTGCACTGGTGGTTGGCATCATCACCTGGGGGCTGATGATCTGGGTGATCGTGGCGTACCGGCGCCGGAAGAACACCGTGGGGTTTCCGCCGCAACTGAGCTACAACCTCCCCCTTGAGGTCTTCTACCTGGCCATCCCGCTGATCGTCATCGGCGTCCTGTTCGTCTTCACGGACCGGGAACAGCGGGCCATCGATGAGCGCTACCCCAACCCGGACGTGGTGATCGACGTTTTCGGCAAGCAATGGTCCTGGGATTTCAACTACGTCAAGGAACAGGTCCACGAGGACGCCGGCCAGCAGGCCCACCTTACCGGCGCCCCTGGCGCCGCGGACCGGCTGCCCACGCTCTACCTGCCCGTGGGGAAGAAGGTGGAACTGCACCTCCAGTCCCGCGACGTGCAGCATTCCTTCTGGGTGGTGGACTTCCTGCAGAAGCGCGACCTGTACCCGGGCCACGAACAGTACAACCCCTACATCAACATCACGCCCAACCGCACCGGCGAATACATGGGCAAGTGTGCCGAACTCTGCGGCGAATACCACTCCGAGATGCTCTTCAAGGTCCGGGTGGTGACCCAGCAGGAGTACGACAGCCACATCGCGGACCTGAAAGCCAAGGGCAACACCGGCAGCCTGGGCGCGGACTTTGACAGGCAGCCGGAGTCAGCCCCATCCCCGCAGGCCCTGGAACCAGCACAGTAAAGGACGGCACTGTCATGACCACCACAGGCCAAAGAATGGGCGGAGCCGCGGGCACCGCGGCACCGGCAGTGGTCCGGCGCCCTAAAGGGACCATTGTGGTCAGCTGGATCACCTCCACTGACCACAAGACCATCGGGTACATGTACCTGATCTCGTCCTTCGTGTTCTTCTGCGCGGGCGGTGTGATGGCGCTGCTGATCCGTGCCGAGCTGTTTGAGCCCGGCATGCAGATCCTGCAGACCAAAGAGCAGTACAACCAGCTGTTCACCATGCACGGCACCATCATGCTGCTGATGTTCGCCACCCCGCTGTTCGCCGGGTTCGCCAACGTGATCATGCCGCTGCAGATCGGCGCCCCGGACGTGGCCTTCCCGCGCTTGAACGCGCTGGCGTTCTGGTTCTTCCTGTTCGGTTCCACCATCGCCGTATCCGGGTTCATTACCCCGCAGGGCGCTGCCTCGTTCGGCTGGTTCGCGTACGCGCCGCTGAACAATACGACCTTCACCCCGGGCATCGGTGGCGACCTGTGGGTCTTTGGCCTGGCGCTGTCCGGCTTCGGCACCATCCTGGGCTCGGTCAACTTCATCACCACCATCATTTGCATGCGCGCCCCGGGGCTCACCATGTGGCGGATGCCCATCTTCACCTGGAACACCCTGGTCACTGCGATCCTGGTGCTCATGGCCTTCCCGCCCCTGGCCGCGGCCCTGTTCGCCCTTGGCGCGGACCGCAAGTTCGGCGCCCACATCTTCGACCCCGCTAACGGTGGTGCCATCCTTTGGCAGCACCTGTTCTGGTTCTTCGGCCACCCCGAGGTGTACATCATCGCGCTGCCGTTCTTCGGCATCGTCTCGGAGATCTTCCCGGTGTTCAGCCGCAAGCCCCTGTTCGGCTACAAGGGCATCGTGTACGCCACCATCGCCATTGCGGCCCTGTCGGTGACGGTGTGGGCCCACCACATGTACGTCACGGGAGCGGTGTTCCTTCCGTTCTTCGCGTTCATGACCATGCTCATCGCGGTGCCTACCGGCGTGAAGTTCTTCAACTGGATCGGCACCATGTGGGGCGGGTCGCTGACGTTCGAGACGCCCATGCTGTGGAGCATGGGATTCCTGGCCACGTTCCTCTTTGGCGGCCTGACGGGCATCATCCTGGCCTCGCCCCCCATGGACTTCCACGTGTCGGACTCGTACTTCGTGGTGGCGCATTTCCACTACGTGGTGTTCGGTACCGTGGTGTTCGCCATGTTCGCCGGGTTCTACTTCTGGTGGCCCAAGTTCACCGGCACCATGCTCAACGAGCGGCTGGGCAAGATCCACTTCTGGATGCTGTTCCTGGGGTTCCATGCCACGTTCCTGATCCAGCACTGGCTGGGTGTCCTGGGCATGCCGCGCCGCTACGCGGACTACATGCCGGAGGACAACTTCACCTTCATGAACCAGTTCTCCACCATCGGGTCCTACCTGCTGGGCGCGTCCCTCATCCCGTTCTTCTGGAACGTCTACATCACCTGGCGGGCCGGGAAGAAGGTCACCGTTGACGATCCCTGGGGCTTCGGCGCTTCGCTGGAGTGGGCCACGTCCTGCCCGCCGCCGCGCCACAACTTCACCTCTCTTCCACGGATCCGTTCCGAGCGCCCCGCACTGGACCTGCACCATCCCGAGTTGAGCATCCGGCTCCATCCGTCGGGGGATGCACCTGGGGAAAGCGTCCTGGGGGCGGCGGACATCGGCGAGCAAGACCTCCATGACCCCAACCCGAACAAGTAGCGGAGCCGCTTTTCGACCCGCACCGCACTTTTCGAGGCGCAAAACCGCCGGCGCTACCCGAATTCGGGTAGCGCCGGCGTTTTTGCGCAGCGCCAAGTTTTTCCCGTAGCGCACGGTGAGCCTGTCCGCCAGTCCCTACCCACCGTCGTCGGACCTAAGCACGAACACCACCCTTGACCTCATTCCCCGCGGATGGAAGCCTGTGAAGACCGCGCGGTGGGCCTCAAGCAACGGGGTTTGTTCCTGCCAGGAGCACTCCCACTGCCGGCCAAACACAAAGGCGGCACGAATGCGCGCAATGGTGTACCGCGGCCCGTACAAAATCCGGGTCGAAGAAAAAGACATTCCCAAGATCGAACACCCGAACGATGCCATCATCCGGGTCACCACCGGTGCGATCTGCGGCTCGGACCTGCACCTCTATCACGGCATGATGCCGGACACCCGGGTCGGGACCACGTTCGGCCACGAGTTCGTGGGGGTGGTGCACCAGGTGGGCTCCTCTGTGCAGAACCTGATCCCCGGTGACCGCGTCATGGTTCCGTTCAACGTGTACTGCGGCTCCTGCTGGTTCTGCTCCCGCGGACTCTACTCGAACTGCCACAACGTCAACCCGAACGCGACGGCGGTGGGCGGCATCTACGGCTACTCCCACACCTGCGGAGGATACGACGGCGGCCAGGCAGAGTTCGTGCGGGTCCCGTTCGCGGACGTGGGGCCCAGCAGGATCCCGGACTGGATGGATGAGGAGGACGCCGTGCTGCTTACCGATGCCCTCCCCACCGGCTACTTCGGGGCGCAGCTGGGCGACATCGTGGAAGGTGACACGGTGGTGGTGTTCGGCGCCGGTCCGGTGGGCCTGTTCGCGGCCAAGTCGGCATGGCTGATGGGTGCCGGCCGCGTGATCGTGATCGACCACCTGGACTACCGGCTGGAGAAAGCCCGCAGCTTCGCCCACGCAGAGACGTTCAACTTCGCCGAGTACGACGACATTGTGGTGCACCTGAAGAAGGAAACCGACTACCTTGGCGCCGACGTCGTGATTGATGCCGTGGGGGCCGAGGCGGACGGAAACTTCCTGCAGCACGTCACGGCGTCAAAGCTGAAGCTGCAGGGCGGCTCTCCGGTGGCGCTGAACTGGGCCATCGACTCGGTCCGCAAGGGCGGAACAGTCTCCGTGGTGGGCGCCTACGGACCCATCTTCAGCGCCGTGAAATTCGGTGACGCCGTGAACAAGGGGCTCACGCTGCGGATGAACCAGTGCCCGGTGAAACGGCAGTGGCCCCGCTTGTTCGAGCACATCCGGAACGGGTACCTGAAGCCCAGCGACCTGGTGACACACCGGATCCCGCTGGAGCATATCGCCGAGGGGTACCACTTGTTTTCGGCCAAGCTGGACAACGTCATCAAGCCCCTCATCATTTCCACCACGGCCTGAAAGGGAGTGCATCATGACTGAACCGGCAACCCCGTACATGGCAAGCAAGAAAGCCACCCCCGAGTCCTCCGTGGCGCTGCGTGCCCGCATCCCCGGCTGGGGCGTGGACCTGGACCCGAAGGATCGCCCGTCGTTCCCGCGGGAGCAGCCCGGCATTGAGACCGGCGCACACTGGAAGTTCCCGGACCGGCAGCCCGAAATGCAGCCACGGGAACGGTCCATCGAGCACGCCATGCTGACGCCCGCCTTCGGCACCTCCGCACCGCTCAAGGGTGCCTCCGGCGCCATCCGCGGGCATGCCTACCGGCGGTACAGCGAAGGCCGCGCCGCGCACTGGCTGCTGCTGATTGCCGCGGACCGGGTGGACGCCTGGGAAAACCACCTAAAGTCCTTCGCCACCCTTCGCCCGGACAACCCCATCACCGAGACCGGGATTGGCAGCGAGTTTTCCGGCAACGGGCTCAAGTCCCGGACGGGGAAGCGGGTGGACGCCAACCACTCCTGGCTGGACCCCGTCATTGTGGCCGGGCCCTGGGTCCTGGCCGGGCTCGGGGCCGCGGCAGTGCTGCGGGCCGTGCGCGGACGCCCTTAAAACCACCCGGTAATTACGTCATGCCATGCTTGCGTAATTGATGTGAACCTCGTCACTTAAAGCGCTTTCCAGCTTGGAGCTTAGGTTTGCCTACCCTACAGTTTCCTGACATAGGCAACATTCGTGTTGCCTAATAGGACTTAGGTTCAAGCAGACTTTTTCCCCACCGAAAGCAGCCTCAATGAAGATCCGCAACAGCGCGCTGGCCGGCATCGCACTCGCCGCCACCGCAGCTCTCGGCCTGACCGCCTGCGGCGGCGCCACCCCCGCCGGTAACGGCTCGTCCGCCGCTTCCGGCGGCGCCGCCTCGGGTGAAATCACTGTGTACAACGCCCAGCACGAGAGCCTCACCAAGGAATGGGTGGATGCCTTCACGGCGGAAACCGGCATCAAAGTGACCCTCCGCCAGGGCGATGACACGGAAATGTCCAACCAGATCATCCAGGAAGGCCAGGCCTCCCCCGCGGATGTGTTCCTGACCGAGAACTCCCCCGCCATGACGCAGGTGGAGAACGCCGGCCTGTTCGCCGACGTCAACAAGGACACCCTGGCCCAGGTCCCCGCCGAGTTCTCGCCGTCCACCGGGAAGTGGACAGGCATCGCGGCCCGTTCCACGGTGCTGGTGTACAACAAGACCAAGCTCACCGAGGCCCAGCTGCCGAAGTCCATGCTGGACCTGGCCAGCCCGGAGTGGAAGGGCCGCTGGGCCGCCTCGCCCACCGGCGCTGACTTCCAGGCGATTGTCTCGGCCCTGCTGGAGCTGAAGGGCGAGTCCGCCACCGAGGACTGGCTGAAGGCCATGAAGGACAACTCCAAGGCTTACAAGGGCAACAGCACGGCCATGAAGGCGGTCAACGCCGGTGAAGTGGATGCCGCCCTGATTTACCACTACTACTACTACGGCGACCAGGCCAAGACCGGCGAGAACTCCAACAACGTCACCCCGTACTACTTCAAGAACCAGGACCCGGGTGCGTTCCTGTCCGTCTCCGGCGGCGGCGTGCTCAAGTCCTCCAAGAATGCTGCCGCTGCCCAAGCGTTCCTGAAGTTCATCACGGGCAAGAAGGGGCAGGAAGTCCTGAAGGACGGTACGTCCTTCGAGTACGCCATCGGCTCAGACGTCCCCGCCAATGACAAGCTGGTTCCTATCAAGGACCTGCAGGCTCCCAAGGTTGATGCAGCAAAGCTCAACTCCCAGAAGGTCAGCGATCTGATGACCCAGGCCGGACTACTCTAATTCCGTGACCTCTGATTTATCGGCTCCGCCAAGGGCGGGCGCGACGACGGCGGGCCGGGGCAGCAGCCCCCGCCCGCCTTTGGGCGTTTCCGCGGTATCTGTCGTGGCGGTGCTGATCGCCCTCTTCTCCCTCGTCCCGCTGGGGTACGTGGCATACATGACGGTGGCAACCGGGTGGGATACCGCCGTCGGCCTCATCCTGCGGCCCCGCGTGGGCGAACTGCTGGCCAACACCCTGCTCCTGATGGCCGCCACCATCCCGCTGTGCCTGCTGCTTGGCGTCTCGGGGGCATGGCTGGTGGAACGGACCAACCTCCGCGGCCGCCGGGTCTGGGCGGTCCTGCTGGCCGCGCCGCTGGCCGTCCCGGCGTTCGTGAACAGCTACGCCTGGGTTTCGGCCATCCCGGCGCTGGGTGGACTGGGCTCGGGGATCCTGATCTCCACCCTGTCCTACTTCCCGCTGGTGTACATTCCGGCGGCAGCCACCCTCAGCCGGCTGGACCCTGCCATCGAGCAGTCCGCCGCCGCGCTGGGACTGGGCGCCTGGCGGGCCTTCTTCCGGGTGGTGCTTCCCCAGATGCGCATCGCCCTGACGGGCGGCGGGCTCCTGGTGGGGCTGCACCTGCTCGCCGAATACGGTGCGTTCGCCATGATCCGCTTCGATACCTTCACCACGGCCATCATGACCCAGTACCGGTCCACCTTTAACGGGGCGGCCGGCAACATGCTGGCCAGCGTGCTGGTGTTCTTCTGCCTGCTCCTGCTGCTGGCCGAGGTCCGGAGCCGCGGCACGGCCCGGTACGCGAGGATCGGCCCAGGTGTCCAGGGCAGGGCCCTGCGGCTCCCGCTGCGCGCCTACCAGGTGCCGGCCCAGATCTTCCTGCTGGCGCTGACCGCCCTCGCGTTCGGGCTCCCGCTGATCTACGTAATGCGTTGGATCCTGGCCGGCGGGGCGGAAGTCTGGACTGCGGCCGAATTCCTTCCGGCCCTCCTTGCCACTTTCGGGTACGGGATCGCCGGTGCCGTGGCCACCATCGTGGTCGCCTTCCCCATGGCGTACCTCGCGGTCCGGAAGCCCGGCTGGTTCAGCAAGTCCCTGGAACTGTCCAACTACGTCACCAGCTCAATGCCCGGCATCGTGGTGGCCCTCGCGTTCGTTACCGTCAGCATCCGCATGGTTCCCGGGATGTACCAGACCGCCGGGCTGCTGGTGGCGGCGTACGTGCTCCTGTTCCTCCCCCGGGCCCTGGTGAACCTGCGGGCCGGGCTGGCACAGGCCCCCAAGGAACTGGACGAGGCCGCCCAGGCGCTGGGCAAGCCCCCGCTGCTGGCCTTCATCCGCGTCACACTCCGGCTCACGGCACCTGCCGCAGCCGGCGGGGCAGCCCTGGTATTCCTGGCTATTGCCAACGAGCTCACCGCCACCTTGCTGCTGTCCCCCAACGGCACCAAGACCCTGGCCACCGAGTTCTGGAGCAAGAGCAGCGAAATCGACTATGCCGGCGCCGCGCCCTACGCACTGCTGATGATCCTGCTTTCCGCCCCCATGACCTATCTCCTCTTCCAACAGTCCAAGAAAGTAGCCGGACAGTGACAGCACCATCAACCCGCAGGCTGCCCGAGCCTCGGGTGGCAGCCTCCGTGGCAGCAAGCACCAACAGCCACCTGCAGATCACGGACGTCACCAAGAACTTCGGATCACAGGCGGTCCTGCGGGGCGTCAACCTGTCAGTGGCCAAGGGCGGCACCACCGCCATCGTGGGCCCGTCCGGTTCCGGCAAGACCACCCTGCTGCGCCTGATCGCCGGGTTCGAACATCCGGACACCGGGACCATTTCGCTCAACGGCACTACCGTTGCCGGCGACGGCGCGTGGCTGCCGGCGCACAAGCGGCAGATCGGGTACGTGGCCCAGGACGGCGCCCTGTTCCCGCACCTTACCGTAGGCCAGAACGTTGCCTTCGGCCTGAATGCGGCCAAGCTCGAGGGCGGCCGCCGCGCTGTGGCCGCCCGCGTGGCGGAGCTCCTGGAAATGGTGTCGCTGGACGCGTCCATGGCCAAGCGCCGGCCGCACCAACTCTCCGGCGGCCAGCAGCAGCGCGTGGCCCTGGCCCGGGCGCTGGCCCGTGAACCCGAGCTGATGCTCCTGGACGAGCCCTTCTCCGCCCTGGATGCGGGCCTGCGCGTGGCAACCCGCCGCGCGGTGGCCAAGGTCCTGGCCGAGGCCGGCGTCACCACCATCCTGGTCACCCACGACCAAGCCGAGGCGCTCTCCTTCGCAGACCAGGTGGCCGTAATGCGCGGCGGCAAGCTGGCGCAGATCGGCAACCCTTTTGTGGTGTACACCCGGCCCGCAGACAGGGCCACCGCCGAGTTCCTGGGCGACGCCGTCATCCTGGACGCCTGGCTCGAGGGATCCCTCGCCACCTGCTCCCTGGGTGGCATTCCGGTGCGCAGGCCCCCGGCGCAGGGACGCGTGCAGCTGATGCTGCGGCCGGAGCAGATCCGCATCGCCGAAGACGGCCCCATCCGCGGCGTGGTGGTGGACACCGACTACTTCGGCCCCGAAACCACGGTGCGGCTGAAGCTGAACGTCCCCCAGGAGGTGGCGGAGCACGCGGACCACCGCTACCCCGGGGGCGGCGAAGTGATCACCATCCGGCACTGGAACGCCTCGATCGCGCGGCCCGGCATGGAGCTGTGCCTTCGGGTTGTGGGCGAAGCCGTCGCGTTCCCAGTGGATGCTTAAGCCTCAGCAGCCACAGGCGACACAGAGAAAACACCGGGCGGAAACACTCCGGCAACCTGCCCACGGCAAGCTGTGCTTACGGGGATACAACAGCAGGAGGCAGCCCACCATGGAGTCACAAGGAATTCGCACCGCCCAGCTCCGCATCGGAGACCAGATCGAGGCATGGCACCGGGGCAAGCTCTTCCACAAGGGCCGGGTGACCGACGTCGTCCCGGCCCTCGAACTTTTTTGGATCCTGGACGCCCGGACCGGCGCGCGCAAGCTGCTGGACCCGGAGGCCCTGGAGATCCGACACGTGGACCCGGCTCCGGCTGCCGTGGATGGCCCGGCCGAATCCCACACGGCGGCCGTGCCCCTCGCGAGCGCCTGAACCGTGGAGTGGGCGGGTCAGCCGCGCTCCTGGTAGACGTCCGGGACGCCGTCCTGGTCCGAATCCACCCGCTCCAATTCTTCGGCGAGGCGGTACTGCCGGTTGCGGGTGCGCAGCACCGCCGTCGCCAGCACCGCGGCGATCAGTGACGCGGCGAGGATGCCCACCTTGGCGTGGTCGTCGTGCAGGCTGCCGTTGCCGAAGCTGAGCTCTGCCACCAGCAGGGACACGGTGAAGCCGATCCCTGCCAGCAGGGCAACCCCAAACACGTCAATCCATTTGAAGGAGCTGTCCAGGGTGGCCCTGGTGGCTTTGGTCAGGATCCACGTGGTGGCCAGGATGCCGACGGGTTTGCCCAGGACCAGGCCCAGGATGATGCCCAGTGCCACTGGATCGGTGAGGGCCGAGCCCAGGCCCGCCCAACCGCCTACCGCCACGCCGGCGGAGAAGAACGCGAAAACAGGCACTGCCACTCCGGCGGAAATGGGCCGGAACCGGTGTTCGAAGATCTCGGCCAGTCCGGGTCCCGCTTCCGGCCCGCCGGAGGCCTCCGACCTGATCACCGGAATCGCGAAGCCCAGCAGCACCCCGGCCACGGTGGCATGGATGCCGGAGGCATGCACCAACGCCCACGTCACGGCCCCGAGCGGCAGCAGCACCAGCCATGCCGCGGCGGCGTGAAGGCCAAAGAACCGGCGGAACTTCTGCGCCAGGAAAGCGTAGAGGGCCAAGGGAACAAGCGCCAGGAGCAGCGGCAGCACCTGGATGTCGCTGGAGTAGAAGAACGCGATGATGGTGATGGCTATCAGGTCATCCACCACGGCGAGCGTGAGCAGGAAGATCCGCAGGGCGCTGGGCAGGTGCGAGCCGATGATCGCCAGGACCGCGACGGCAAACGCTATGTCCGTTGCCGTGGGAATGGCCCAGCCGCGGAGCGTTTCAGGGCTGGAAAGATTGACGACGGCGAAAATCACCGCAGGGACGGCCACGCCTCCCACGGCGGCCGCCACCGGCACAATCGATTTGCTCAGCTGGCGCAGGTCGCCGGCGACGAATTCGCGCTTGAGTTCAAGCCCCACGAGGAAGAAGAAGATGGCCAGCAGGCCGTCCGACGCCCAGGCCCCCAGGCTGAGTTCGAGATGCCACGATTCGTAGCCCACCTTGAAGTCGCGGAGGGCAAAGTAGCTGTCCGAGGCCGGGGAGTTGGCCCAGACCAGGGCGACCACGGCAGCAATGACCAGGAGGGCGCCGCCTACCGTCTCCTTGCGGAGGATCTCCCCGATCCGCAGTGCTTCGGAATAGCTGCCGCGTGAAAAGACGGTGGAGCCCGGGAACTTATTCCTGTGGGGGGTGGGCGGGGTGGAGTTCATGCGGGCGTCCTTAAATCCGGGTTCGACAAAACCATGCCGACCAGACTTCCCGGCGCACCACCATTTATCCTACGGGTAACCGGCCTAGCCCGCGCGGCGGCCTCCTGCGTGGTCTGGCTGCCCGTGCAGCTGGATGGCCCGCACGGCCCGGTCCAAATAGATCCGGGCTTCCGGGGAATTGGCCAGCTGAACCAGCTCCGCCGCCACCGCCACCAGTTTGACGTTACGGTGGCTGCTGGTGCTCACCAGCAGCTGGAACGCATCATCAGAGCCGAGTTTCAGCTGGCCCATGAGGATCCCCCTGGCCTGGTCGATCACGGTGCGGGTAGCCATTGCGCCCGCCACGGCGTCCCGCGCCGTTTGTTCTGTTTCGCGCTGCAGCGTCCGGCTGAGGTCCACCATCACACCTTCGAGCGCAGTCACGGATCCGTCCGGCCCAAGGACCGCCTCGCCGGACGTGACCACGCGGTGGGTCCTGCCGCGGGCGTCAACCATCCGGTGATACATGCAGAAGAATCCCCCGGTGGCCGAAACCTGTTCA
Organism: Arthrobacter sp. ISL-85; assembly: GCF_018613675.1. GTDB lineage: Bacteria > Actinomycetota > Actinomycetes > Actinomycetales > Micrococcaceae > Arthrobacter. Next base: position 73,683 of record NZ_JAGGPQ010000004.1, read on the forward strand.
ACGATCTCTTCGCAGCGGTCACGGTCATCGGGATGTTTGTGGGCAAAGACCAGCTCCTTGGTGGGAACAACCTCGCCGCGGCGGTAGCCGTGCAGCCGGAACATCCCGTCCGACCATTGGAAGGTTGGGCCTGCCGGATGGATGTCCACCCTGAAAGTACCGGCATCGCTTTCGCTGTCCCCGAGGGCACTCGAATACGTGTACAGGCCACTGAGCTCCGCCACAGGTCCACCTCACCGTGCATAGGCCAGCCCCCAGCGGGCCGGCTCTCTCCTCGCTCCTCCCAGTATGGCTGCCGGAACCAGCAGAAGGTAGTGAGGGAGGGCCTATGGTAGTCAGGGCCGAAATGCGCTACCCCTTGACGCTTATACCCCCGGGGGGTATATTGGTGTTGTTGTCAGTGAAGTGGTATGTCCCGGCTGGTTCCCACACCCGCCTTCACAGCCGTTCAACCCCAGCGCCCTGCCTGCGACGGCGGTACAGGAAGTCCCCAGCGGCCGTGCGGCATCACGACGGCGGGCCCTCCGCAAAGCCGTAACCGCCGCAGGCTGAACCCTGGCCTGAGCTGCCCGCGCCTTTAGTGCGCAGGCCCCGAATTTTCGCCGGCCAGGTATCACCGGCGACCGCCTCCAAGGAGGAACAATGCAGGACCACCAAGACATGCATCATCAAGGCAGTTCCCAGGACCACCACCAGCCACCCAGCGGGACGCTTACGCAGCCCCCGGCACACGGCCAGGGCCACACGCAGCACGGCGGGCACAGTACGCACGGCGACGACGACCACACCATCCACACCCATGGCCAGCACGCGGGGCACAGCACTGCCATGTTCAAGAACAGGTTCTGGCTGACCCTGGCCCTCGCTGTTCCCGTGGTCTATTTCAGCCCCATGATGGCCCACCTCCTGGGCTACATGCCGCCGGAGTTTCCCGGTTCCGCCTGGATTCCGCCGGTCTTGGGCACGGTCATCTTCCTTTACGGCGGCCAACCGTTCCTCAAGGGTGGCCTGCAGGAGCTGAAGGACCGCACGCCGGGAATGATGCTGCTGATCGGCATGGCCATCACGGTGGCGTTCGTGGCATCCTGGGTCACCAGCCTGGGCATCGGCGGCTTCGACCTGGACTTCTGGTGGGAGCTGGCGCTGCTGGTGGCCATCATGCTGCTGGGCCACTGGATTGAGATGCGCGCCCTGGGGTCCGCGCAGGGCGCACTTGACGCCCTCGCCGCGCTGCTGCCGGACGAGGCCGAACGCATCACTGACATCGGCACCGAAACCGTGCCCGTGTCCCAGCTCAGCCCCGGGGACCTGGTCCTGGTCCGGCCCGGTGCCCGGATGCCGGCTGACGGGAGTGTGGTGGACGGTCAGGCCGAGTTCGATGAGTCCATGATCACCGGCGAATCCAAGACCGTGGCACGCGGCGCCGGTGACGCAGTTGTTGCCGGAACCGTGGCTACGGACAGCAGCGTCCGGGTCCGCGTTACGGCCGTGGGCGACCAGACCGCCCTGGCCGGGATCCAGCGGCTGGTGGAGGAAGCACAGGCGTCATCCTCGCGCGCGCAGGCCCTGGCGGACCGTGCCGCGGCGTTCCTCTTCTACTTTGCCGCCGGCGCAGGTGTCCTGACCTTCATCGCCTGGACGCTGATGGGAAGCGTTCCGGATGCGGTCACCCGCACCGTGACCGTACTGGTCATTGCCTGCCCTCACGCCCTGGGCCTGGCCATCCCGCTGGTGATCGCCATTTCCACCGAACAGGCAGCGCGGGCCGGGGTCCTGATTAAGAACAGGATGGCGCTGGAGCGCATGCGCACCATTGACGTGGTCCTGTTCGATAAGACCGGCACCCTCACCACCGGCGAGCCGGAGCTGAAGGATGTTGCCGTGGCTGAAGGCGCGGATGCCGATGCGGTGCTGGCCCTGGCCGCCGCCGTCGAATCCGACAGCGAACATCCGGCGGCACGGGCCATTGTGCGGGCTGCCAAGGCCCGCAACCTGCCCCTGCCCGCCGCCACCGGCTTCACCGCACTGACGGGACGCGGCGTCCGGGCCGGCGTGGACGGACGCACCGTGCACGTGGGCGGCCCCGCTCTCCTGCGCGAACTCGGCGTCGTCGAACCCGCCGCTTTGGCCAGGAGCACCAGGGTGTGGATGGACCGCGGAGCCGCCGTGCTGCATGTTGTGGACGGCGGCAGCGTCCTGGGTGCCGTGAGCATGGAGGATGCGGTGCGGCCGGAGTCGCGGCAGGCCGTGTCAGCCCTGCAGCGGCGCGGCGTCAAGGTGGCGATGGTCACAGGCGATGCCCACCAGGTGGCCCAGGCCGTGGCCGCGGACCTGGGCATCGATGAGGTGTTCGCCGAGGTGCTCCCCGCTGACAAGGACAAGAAAGTGGCGGAGCTGCAGGGCCGCGGCCTGAAGGTTGCCGTGGTGGGCGACGGCGTCAACGACTCGCCCGCGCTGGCCCGCGCCGAGGTGGGCATCGCCATCGGCGCCGGAACCGACGTGGCGGTGGAGTCCGCCGGCGTGGTGCTGGCCGGAAACGATCCGCGGGCGGTGCTGTCCATGGTGGACCTGTCCCGCGCCAGCTACCGGAAGATGTGGCAGAACCTGGTGTGGGCCACCGGCTACAACATCCTGTCCGTGCCGCTGGCCGCCGGCGTCCTGGCCTTCGCCGGGGTAATCCTCTCCCCGGCGGCAGGAGCGGTGCTGATGTCCGCATCAACCATCGTGGTGGCGCTGAACGCCCAGCTCCTGCGGCGACTGAAGCTGAACCCGTCAGAGGTGCGTTGAACATCATGAACCGCCTGGAGGGAGGGGCGCCCGTGGCCACCCGGGCCGCGGCGCCCCTCCTTCGCCGGGCCCGGCTGCTCGCTGCTGCCCTGGCCATCATCGGCGGGCTGCTGGGCATGCACGTGCTGACCTCCGGCCATTCCTCGCACGGGGCAGTGCCGAACGCCTCCCACCGGGCCGGGTACACCGCCGTCGCCCATCCTGCAGGCGCGGGGTGCGGCAGCCATGCTGGCCACGCCCCGGCCGCGTCCCCCATGGACATGCCTGTCATTGGGACCGCCTGCAGTGGTTCGTGTCCCGGAGCGCAGGAATCGGGGGCGCCCTGCATCCCATCGGCTCCCGGCGCCCCGGTCACCCTTTCACCGCCACAGGCAACCCTGGCTGTCCTGCCGCTGCAGCCCGGAGCCAGCAACGCCGGCCCTGCCTACGGCTACCTGCCGCCCAGCCCAACCCCCTGCGACCTGTCCATCAGCCGGACGTAAACCGGACTGCGCCACCCATCACGGCCCAGTTCCAACCACATCCCTGAAGGACAACCATGAACACCACTCTCAAGACCCTGTCCATTGCTGCCGCCCTGGCCTCCTCGCTCGGCCTCGCTGGTTGCGCCGCCAACACCGGCTCCGGCAACAGCGCGCCTCTGGGCCACGGCAGTTCCAGCCCCATGGCCAGCATGGCTCCCAGCGCCAACGTGGACCACAACCAGGCGGACGTCATGTTTGCCCAGATGATGATCCCGCACCACGCCCAGGCCGTGGAGATAAGCGACATCATCCTGGCCAAACCGGACATGCCTGCCGAGGTGACCGCGCTGGCCACGAAAATCAAGGCGGCGCAGGCACCTGAAATCAGGCAAATGACCGGCTGGCTTACCGGCTGGAACGTGCCCACCATGATGAGCGGCCACTCCGGGCACGGCATGGAGGGCATGGTGGACGACGCCGGCATCGACAAACTCAAATCCGCCATGGGCGCCGAGGCCGCACGGCTGTTCCTCGAGCAGATGACCGGCCATCACGAGGGCGCCATCGACATGGCACAGCAGGAGATCAGCGCCGGGAAGTTCCCGGATGCGGTCAGGCTGGGCCATGACATCGTGGACGCCCAGCAGGCGGAGATCAGTCAGATGAAGCAGCTGCTGGCAACCCTGTAGCCGGCCCTCCGGCCCGTCCGGAAATGCGCACGGCGCGGCAGCGCCACCCAGGTTGGAGGCCGCCGCCGCGCCGTTGCATGTTAAGTTGAAGGGCACGGGCCCGAACGGATCCGGCACCAGCTGGGAAAGAGAAAATCTCCTTGGACACTTCCGCGCCAGTACGCATCCTGACTGTCTGCACCGGGAACATCTGCCGTTCACCCGTGGCCGAGCGGCTGCTGCAGGCAGGGCTGGACCAGGTGGTGCCGGGCGGCTTCCAGGTGGCCAGCGCCGGCACCCGTGCCCTGGTGGGCGAGCCCATGCAGCCCATGTCAGCGGACATCGTGCGGACCTTTGGCGGGAACCCGGAAGGATTCGCCGCGCGGCAGCTCACGCCGAAGATCCTGCGCGGCGTGGACCTGGTGCTCACCATGACCGCCGGGCACCGAGGCGAAGTCCTCCAACTCGATGCCTCGCTGCTCAAACGGACCTTCACCATCCGCGAGTTCGCGCGGATGGTGGACGTCCTGGACCAGCGGGCCGCCGCCGCTGCTGACGGCGAGCCCGCCGCCGTCGTACCTTTGGAAGGAAACGCGTCCGACGACGACGCCCGGCTCGCTGCCAACGCCGCCTTATGGCGGGGCTTGCCGGCGCGGGCCGCCGGGGTGCGGCACCTCTCGCTTCCTGCGGACGCTTCGGACAACGACATCGTGGACCCGTACCGCCGCGCTCCTGAGGTCTACCGGGAGATGGAGGACCAACTGGCCCCCGCGATCGTCTCCATCCTGCGCCATGCGCGCCTGAACGCCCCCTTGAGCCCAAACGCTGCCCAGCCGTAAATGATGCCGGAGCCGCACTGGGAACCCTAAGGTGACAGTTTGGATACTCCTGTAGCCAACTTGGGCCTGGGGGACGGACACTGATCCCACCAGTCACAATGAGGTGGAGGCGTCATGAGCATCCCAGGCGGTCCTGATCAATCCGGACCGGGCGGCGCCGGAAACCCCGGTTCCAGGCAACCCGGCCCGACCAGTTCCCACCGGCCTGCCTGGATGCTTGCGATGGGGCGCCGCCGCTGGATCGCCGCGCTGCTGGCGCTGGTGCTGGTGGTGGCGGCCGGCATCGCGGTCTTCAGCCTTAACCGGGCGGGCACGGACGCCCAGCCTGCAGCCACCCAAACCCAGTCGCCCAGCGCAACTCCCACGCCCACGCCAACCCCGTCCGAAACTCCCCCACCGGCTCCCGCGCCCCCACCGCCGCCCGCCCCGATTCCGGACCTGCCCGCAACCGCGATGAACATTCTCGTCATCGGCAGCGACACCCGCGATGTCCCTGCACGCGACGCCGCCGCCCACACGGCAGCCACCGGCGAACCCCAGGACCAGCGGGCGGACACCCTGATGGTGGTGCACGTTCCTGCCGACCGGCGGAACCTTTACCTCATCTCCATCAACCGCGACAACTGGGTGGACATCCCCGGTTTCGGCAGCGCCAAGATCAACGCCGGGCTGCAATATGGCGGGATCGATATGGAAACTGCCACCGTGCAGCAGTTGCTGGGGATCACCATTGACCACACCCTGATGCTCGACTTCGGCGGCTTCAAGATCCTGGTGGACGGCCTGGGCGGCATCGACGTCAACGTGCCCATCGCCTTCCAATCCACAATCGAAACCCAGCACGTCTTCAGCGCCGGCATGAACCACCTCGATGGCCAGGCCGCCCTGGAATTCTCCCGCGAGCGCTACGCCTTCTCCGACGGCGATTTCCAGCGCGTCCGCGACCAGCAGATCATGCTCCGCGCCATCCTCGCCCGCCTCACCGGTGGCGGCGCCCTGAACGACGTGACCGCGGTCCGGTCGCTGGTCGACTTCGCCTCCTGCTGCCTCACGGTGGACAGGGGCTTTGATCCCGTCCAGGCCGCGATGCTGGCCTACAGCCTCCGGAACCTTGATGTGAACGCCATCGGCACCATGACGCTTCCGACGGCGGGCTCCGGCTTCGTTGCCGGGCAGTCCGTACTGTTTCCGGACTACGGCGGCATCGCGGCGGTGGGCGCGGCGTTGCGGGAGGGCCGGATCGGCGACTTCGCGAAGCCATAGAGCTGCCAGCCGGCTTCGCCCGGCCCGCTTGGCGACGCGCATATTCGATACCGCGGCGCATGTTCCCCTCCGCGGCCCGCATATCGGGGGCGGTTGGGAACGTGCGTGTCGGGGATGTACTTGCGCGTCGGATCCAGCCACTCCATGTTCAGCGTCGGCTCACCGCTGGTTCACCCGAGGGACAGGATCTGTGTGCCGGCGCGCGAAAGCCTGAGGACATGACTGAAACTTCCCGCTCCACAGTTTCCCGCCGCACCATCGTCAAGGGTTCGGTCGTTGCCGCCGCGCTGGCCTCCGTGCCTGCCGCCAATGCCACGGCAGCCGCCCAGTCTCCCGCCGGCGTCGCGCTTGTCCGCAACCGGCTCACCCTGCCCAGCGGTATGGCCACCGGCGACGTCACCTCCGATTCCGTCGTCCTCTGGTCCCGTGCCTCGGGCGCGGGCCGGATGACAGCGGTCCTGCGCGCAGTGGACGACGGCGGCCAGGTCCTGGGTGGGCGCGGTGCCTTTGAGCGGGTCCTCCGCGGGCCCCGCGCCACCCAGGCGTCCGACTTCACCGCGAAGATCCACGCCGGAAACCTGCCGCCCAACACCCGCTTCGCGCTGGAGATCAGCTTCGAGGACGACGGCGGCGCGGCAAGTGAGACGGTCCGCGGCAGCTTCCGCACGGCGCCGGACACCGGGACGGTCAACGGCAAGGGCCGCACGGGTGCGACAAGCGGCGGCGACGTCCCGGCGTCGTCCGCGCAAAGCTTTGTGTGGACCGGCGACACTGCCGGCCAGGGGTGGGGCATCAACGAGGAGATCGGCGGGATGCGCGGCTACCGGGCAATGCACCAGACCCGCCCGGACTTCTTCATCCACTCCGACGACACCATCTACGCCGACGGCCCCATCGCCGAAACCGTGGTGGAAAAGGACGGACAGGTGTGGCGGAACCTGGTCACCGAGGAGGTGTCCAAGGTGGCCGAAACGCTGACCGAGTTCCGCGGCCGGCACCGCTACAACTCCATGGACGCCAACGTGCGCGCCCTGTTCGCTGACGTGCCGGTGATCGCGCAGTGGGACGACCACGAGACCCACAACAACTGGTACCCGGGCCAGATTCTGGACGACCCCCGCTACACGGTGCGGGACGTCAACACCCTCGCTGCCCGCGGCCGGCAGGCGTGGCAGGAAAACATGCCCATCGCGGACACCTCCGCCCTGTGGCGGCCAGGAACATTCGACGACGCCGGCCAGTACCAACCGGCCCGGATTTACCGGAAGATCTCCCGCGGGCCGCAGCTGGACATTTTCTGCCTGGACATGCGCACCTACAAGTCCCCCAACACGGACGGCAAGGAACCCTACGCCACGGCCATCCTGGGCCAGGAACAGGTGGACTGGCTCATCAGCGAAGTCTCCAAGTCCAAGGCCACGTGGAAGGTCATCGCCAACGACCTGCCGCTCGGCGTCGTGGTGCCGGACGGTCCAGTGAACGAGGAGAGCGTGTCAAACCGCGACGCCGGCGCGCCCTTGGGCCGGGAGCTGGAGATCGCCGGGGTGCTGAGCGCCTTCAAGCGCAACGGAGTGAAGAACACGGTCTGGCTCACCGCCGACGTGCACTACTGCGCCGCCCACCACTACTCCCCCGAGCGGGCCGCCTTCACCGACTTCGATCCGTTCTGGGAGTTCGTGGCCGGGCCCATCGCCGCCGGTTCCTTCGGGCCCAACGCCATGGACGGCACCTTCGGCCCCGAGGTGGTGTTCTCCAAGGCGGGGCGCTTCGCCGGGGAATCACCGCGCGACGGCGAAAACCAGTTCTTCGGGCATGTCCAGCTGGGTGAGGACAACAGCTTCACGGTGAGCCTGCGCAATGCCAACGGCGCCACGGTGTTCTCCAAGGTCCTGACGCCGGAGCGGTAGCTCCCGCTCCACACATCGTGCGGCGACGCGCAAAACTTCTGCCGACGCGCAGATTCCCTGACGCCCCAATCTTTTGGGGCGCGACGATGAGTTTGCGGGTCGCGAAGGAAAATGCGCGTCGAACTGCGTCCGTTATTTTCCGCCGCCCCGTGGGTAATGTTCCTGCATTTGGTACGGCGAGCGGACGGGGTGTGTTGTGAAGGGTGAGCGAGCGAAGGGTGCTTCGGCGAACGACGACGGCCTGACGGAGGGGGTCCAGCAGGCCGGGGCGGTGGAGCTGCTCCTGATCCGGCACGGTGAGAGCGAAGGCAATGTTGCGGCCACCGAGGCCCGTGAGGCCGGGGTGGAGGTCATCGAGGTTCCCGCCCGCGACGCAGACGTGGATCTGTCCGAAACCGGCAGGGACCAGGCAAAGGCACTGGGCATTGCCTTGGGACGGACCGCGGAGGAGTTCCGCCCGGACGCGGTGGTGTCCTCTCCGTATGCACGGGCACGCCAGACGGCCGGGATTGCCGTGGAAACCGCCGGCTGGCCGCTGCAGGTGCGCACGGACGAGCGGCTCCGGGACCGCGAGCTCGGCATCCTTGACCGGCTTACCCGGCGGGGCGTGGAAAACCGGTACCCCGAAGAATCCGAGCGCCGGGACTGGCTGGGCAAGCTGTACTACCGGCCGCCGGGCGGCGAATCCTGGGCGGATGTGGCGCTGCGGCTGCGGTCGGTCCTGGCCGAGCTGAACAGCGTCGGCATGGGTCAGCGGGTAATGCTGGTATGCCACGATGCCGTGATCATGCTGTTCCGCTATGTGCTGGAAGGGCTGAGCGAGCAGGAACTGCTGGACATTGCGGCGAGGGAGGCCATCCTCAACGCATCGGTGACCCGGTTCGTCCGGCCCTCCGGCGTGGGCCCCTGGACCTTGGAGAGCTTCAATGTTGCCGACCACCTGGCGGAGCAGGGCGTTGCCGTCACCGAGCACGCGGGAGACACCAGTGTCCGGCCACGGTGATTCCTCCGGCGCCACCCTGGTGGCGCCGTCCCTCCTGCGGGAATGGCCGCTGCCGGCGCCGGGCGAGGACAAATATTCGCGCGGCTCCGTGCTGGTGGTGGGCGGAGCCCGGGCCACCCCCGGCGCCGCACTGCTGGCCGGCGTTTCAGCACTGCGGGCGGGGGCCGGGAAGCTCACGCTGGCCGTGGCCGGGTCCGTGGCCGTGCAGCTGGGGGTGGCCGTGCCGGAATGCGGCGCAATCGGCCTGCCGGAAACTCCCGGGGGCTCCGTCAAACCGGAGCTCGATGGCATCTCCTCCTACCTGGACCGGGCCGACACCCTGCTGGTGGGGCCCGGGTTGGATGATCCGGACCTGGCCGTTGAGCTGCTGCAGGCGATGCTCGAACGCGAGGTGCGCCGTGACGGTGACGGCAACTCTGAGGGTGCCGCGGGCGACGAGGAAGGCCCCGCCGTCGTCCTCGATGCCTACGCGCTGGGCGCCCTGGTGCAACTGGAGGACCAACTGGCCCCGTGGCGGGGCCGGCTGATCCTGACGCCGAACCCCAAGGAAGCGGCCATCCTGCTGGGACGGGATGTGGAGGACCTCGAAAAAGACCTCGCCGAAATCTCCGCAAGGTTCGACGCCGTGGTCAGCTGCCAGGGACTCATAACCCAGCCGCCTGGCCTGAACCCGGACGAGCCCGCACTATGGAAAATCACCACCGGGTACGGCGGCTTGGGGACCTCCGGCAGCGGCGACGTCCTGGCAGGCACCATTGCCGGGCTCCGGGCCCGCGGAACCACCGGCGCCCAGGCGGCCTGCTGGGGTACCCACCTGCATGCAGCGGCGGGGGACCGGCTGGCGAGCAGGTTGGGGCCGCTGGGATTCCTGGCCCGCGAACTTGCCGATGAACTGCCGGCGCTGATGCTTGAACTCGGCGTCTGACGCAGGGCACTGGCGGCGGGTCCTTAGGCGTGGATGGCCCCCGGCCGAAGCCGGGGGCCACCGTATCGGGAGGTTAAGGCCTAAGCTGCCGATGCGCTGTCTGGCGCTGTGGCGTGCACAGAATGGCTATTCGCCCCAAAAAGGCAGTCAACAAGATGTGCCCGCCTCCCGGTCCTGTGATGAAACTAAGCGGCGATTTCCTGCTTTGCCCCCTTCGTTTCAATCTCGATTTTGCGCGGTTTGGCCTTTTCGACAACCGGGATCCGCAGCGTCAGGACGCCGGCATCGTAGCTGGCCTTCACATGCTCCGTGTCGAGCGTGTCGCCGAGGATCAGCTGGCGGCTGAAGACGCCGCGCGGCCGCTCAGCGGCAATAAGTTCCGTGTCCTTGCCTGTGGGGTCCGGGCGTTCGGCCCGCACCGTCAGGACATTCCGTTCAACATCCAGGTTTACCGAGTCGGCTGTAACACCGGGCAAATCGAAGGCGACGACGAATTCCTGGTCCTCACGCCATGCATCCATCGGCATCGCCGCGGGGCGTGCAGCCGTGCCGAGGACCTGCTGGGCCAGCCTGTCCAGCTCGCGGAACGGATCGGTTCGCATCAACATGGCTTCCCTCCTTAATCAGAGATGGTCCAACATAGTTTCCACATCAGCCGATCTGTAGTGGCTGATATAGATTTTTTAGCACTGGAGGAGCAGGCCTGCAAGGGTTTTGAGCTTTCAATTGCGGAAGATTTTCGTCCCCTCCCGGGACATGGGAAAGGGGTCTTCCACGCGCATTTGCAGTCAGCGGAAGGCCCCTTTGCGGTTTGCAGTCAGTCCCTGGTGGGGTCCGGACGGAGCGGCGCCGGTCCGGGATCCGGGACGGGCAACGGGCCCGGCGCCGGCGGGGCGGGGAACGGATTTGGGGACGGCGGTCCCGGCGGGCGCGGCTGGGTGGGATCCGGGGACGTGGGCTCCGGACCTGGCTCCGGCGGAAACGGCTCAGGTTCGTGCACTGGCGGGATGGTCATGAACTTCCCCTCTCACACTGGGCGGATCACGCACTGGGCGGATGTGCCTTGAACTGAAAAGACTACGCTTGCCATCCGCCCGCAACCAGCCTTCAGGCCGGGCTTGTCCAATGCTTCCCACAGCGCCGACCAGGCGCAGCCAGTCGCGCAGCTGGGCGGAGTGCGCGTCACCGCAGCGGAATCCCACGGACCCGTCGGGGCGGACCGCCAGCACGCCCTGACGTCATGCCTGCCTGTGGCGCCTGGACCTCACACCTGGGGAAGGAGCCGCCACCAGGCGTGGTCGGAACGGGGCGCACCCTGCATTAAACCGGGATTGGCGATCACCTGGTCGCGGCGCAGCCCGGGAAGCACCTTGTAGCTGATGGAGCCGGGGACGCTGACGAGTGCCAGGACCCGCCAGAGTGCCGCAGCGTATTCTTGGGCCCGCCCGGCACCGTCCCACTCATACAGCCCCCGGTAGGCACCGAAAGTGTCATGGGCGCACCATAGCTTGGAGACAAACCCCGGGAACCCCACGAAGAGCGGGGTGTTCAGGATGCTTTCCGCCTCGAACAAGCGGTGCGCCCGGCCCCGTGCCAGCCGCAGCGTGAACACCACCACCAGGACACAGGGCTCACTGGGTTGGTGGTCGACGGCGGTCTCCCGGTAGACCCGCGACGTGCTCCCGTCGGCGAAACGCAGCACACGGCCCACGTTTTCCTTGGGAAGGTGCACCCTCCTGCGGACAAGCATGACGCCGGACGTTCCCACGCCCCTGGCCACCTCAAGCCATGCCTTGGCCCGGGGAGCCGGTCCGGATTCGACGGTCATGGCTTCTCCTTTCCGTAAAGCGCACTTCCAGCCTGCCAGGGGCCGCGCACCGGATCCCAGAGTCTTTCGCCCCTTTCCAGTTGCCCCCCTCTCCCCCGGTAGCGAACGCCCTGCCGGCGCGGCGGCAGTGGTCTATATATTGAATCCATGACCTCCACTTCCCTGCAGGACTCCACCGGCACTGCGATCCCGGCGCCCCCGGCCGCCAAGAAGATCCCCACCGAGCGCACCCACCACGGAGAGACGTTCGTGGACAACTACGAGTGGCTGCGGGACAAGGAGTCGCCCGAGGTAGTGGAGCACCTGAGGGCCGAAAACGCGTACCAGGAAGCAGTCACCGCCGGCCAGGAACCGCTCCGCGAGGCCATCTTCCAGGAGATCAAGGGCCGCACCCAGGAAACCGATCTTTCCGTCCCGCACCGCAAGGATGGCTGGTGGTACTTCAGCCGCTCCTCGGAGGGCAAGGAGTACGGCATCCACTGCCGCGTGAAGGCGGAGGACAGCGGGGACAAGGTGGCCGACTGGACTCCGCCGGGCGTGGAGGCCGGCGCGGGGATTCCCGGTGAGGAAATCCTGCTGGACGGGAATGTGGAAGCTGAAGGCAAGCCGTTCTTTTCCGTCGGCGGGACCGCCGTCACCGTTGACGGTAACCTCTACGCCTACGCCGTGGACAACTCGGGCGACGAACGCTTCACCCTGCGGATCAAGGACCTCCGCACCGGCGAACTGCTGCCGGACGTCATCGAGGACATTTTCTACGGCGTCGCGTTCTCCCCGGACGGCACCCGCCTGTTCTACACAGTGGTGGATGAGTCCTGGCGCCCCTACCAGGTGAAGGCGCACGTCCTGGGCACCCCAGTGGCCGACGACGTGGTGGTGTACCAGGAGGATGACGCCGCCATGTGGCTGGGCTTCGAGCTCTCCGCGGACCGGCGCTACCTGGTCCTGGGGATCGGCTGCTCGGAATACAGCGAAACCAGGCTGCTGCGTTTCGGCGACCCCACTGCCACGGTGACCACCGTGATTTCCCGCGACGAGCGCGTCCTGTATGAGGCAGAACCCTTCCTCCTCAACGGCGAAGAGCGCATCCTGCTCACCCACAACCGCGGTGCCATCAACTCCATGGTCTCCCTGGCGGACCCGGCCGAGCTCGCAAAGCCGCTGGCCGAACAGGCCTGGCAGACCGTCGTCGAGCACTCCGACGAGGTCCGCGTCAACGGCGCCGGCGTCACCTCAACGCACCTGATCGTGTCCATCCGCAAGGACACCATCGAACGCGTCCAGGTAATGGAGCTGGCCGGGCTGGGCACGCCAGCCCAGCAGGAGCCCATGGAACCGGCCTTCGACGAGGAGCTCTACACCGCCGGCGTGGGCGGCTCGGATTACGAGGCACCTGTGATCCGGCTGGGCTACACGTCCTACTTCACGCCGTCGCGCATCTACGACTTCGTCCTGCCCACTCCCGGGCAGCCTGCCGGCGAGCTTCTGCTGCGCAAGGAAAGCCCCGTCCTGGGCGGCTACGACGGCAGCGACTACGTGGCCACCAGGGAATGGGCCACCGCCGGCGACGGCACGCGCATCCCGCTGTCCGTCCTGCGGCACAAGGCCGTCCAACAGGATTCGACGGCGGCCGGCCTGGTCTACGGGTACGGCTCGTATGAGATGAGCATTGATCCCGGGTTCGGCGTCGCCCGGCTGTCGCTGCTGGACCGCGGCGTGGTGTTCGTGATTGCCCACATCCGGGGTGGCGGGGAGCTGGGCCGGCACTGGTACGAGGACGGCAAGAAGCTCACCAAGAAGAACACCTTTACGGACTTCGTGGACGCCACCGACTGGCTGGCGGGCTCCGGGTGGGTGGACCCCGCACGGATCGCGGCGCTGGGCGGTTCGGCCGGTGGGCTGCTGATGGGCGCCGTGGCCAACATGGCGCCGGAGAAGTATGCCGCCATCGTGGCGCAGGTACCGTTCGTGGACCCGCTCACCAGCATCCTGGACCCGGACCTGCCGCTGTCCGCGCTGGAGTGGGAGGAATGGGGCAACCCCATCACGGATCCCCAGGCCTACGCCTACATGAAGTCGTACTCCCCCTACGAAAACGTGCGGGAAGTGGCTTACCCCAGGATCGCCGCCGTAACCTCCTTCAACGACACCAGGGTTCTCTACGTGGAACCGGCCAAATGGGTGCAGGAACTGCGGAACAAGACCACCGGGTCCCAGCCGATCGTCATGAAGATCGAGATGGACGGCGGCCACGGCGGAGCCTCCGGCCGGTACGTGCAGTGGCGGGAACGGGCCTGGGACTACGCGTTCATCGCCGATGCCCTGGGCGCCACCGGACTCCTGCCAGGCGCGGGCCTGAAATAGCACATACATGCAAAAGCTAGCCATGCTTACCATTGGGGGGCACTTGTTTTCCGGCACGGAATAGCAGAGGAGCAGGCATGTCATTGAGCAAGGGAACCCGCGTGGAATGGAACACGCCGCAGGGCAAGACGCACGGCAGGATCGTGGAGAAGAAAACCAGCGACTTCGAGCTCGACGGCAGCACGCACCGGGCCAGCGGGGATGAACCGCAGTATGTGGTGGAATCGGACAAGACCGGTGCCCGGGCAGCGCACAAGGCCTCGGCCCTGACCGAGAAGAAGTAGGCCCGTGGCTGCCCAGAATGAGGTAGTGATCATCGGCGGGGGCAATGCCGGCATCTCCCTGGCGGCCCGCTTGCGGCGCTACGGCGTCAAGGACGTGGCCGTAATCGAGCCCCGGGACAACCACCTCTACCAGCCGCTGTTCTCGCATATTGCAGGCGGCCGGGCCCAGGCCCAGGAGGCCGTCCGCCCGCAGCAATCGGTTGTCCCCCAGGGCGTCACCTGGATCCGGGACGCCGCCGCCGGCGTCGACGCGATCGCCAATACGATCACCCTGGAATCGGGGGCTTCGGTGGCTTACGGCCAGCTGGTCGTGTGCCCGGGGCTGCAGTATGACTGGGACGCAGTGCCCGGACTCGCCGAGGCCGTGCATTCGCCGCACGGAGCATCCCATTACGAATTCGACCTCGCTCCCAAAGCCTGGACCCTGCTCAGTGCCATGACCTCCGGGACCGCCGTTTTCACCATGCCGGCGGGGCCCATCAAGTGCGGCGGGGCAGCCCAAAAACCCATGTACCTTGCCTGCGACTACTGGCGGGAACAGGGAGTCCTGGACAAGATCCGGGTGGTGATGGTCCAGCCCTACCCCACCGTGTTCGGGGTGCCGGAGGTGGACCGGGAGCTGGACCGCAAGATCGCCGAGTACGGGATCGAACTGCGGACCAACAGCGAACTGGTGGCGGTAAGCCCGGCCGGCCGCAGGGCCACCATCCGGAACCACGCCGCGCACACCACGGAGGACCTGACCTACGACGTCCTCAATGCGGTCCCGCCGCAGTCGGCGCCGGACTGGCTCAAGGCCACGGACCTGCCCGCCGCCGGTGATGCGGGCGGCTTCGTGGAGGTGGACCGGCAGACGCTGCGGCATCTCCGGTACCCCAATGTGTGGTCCCTGGGCGACGCCGCAGGTACCACCAATTCCAAGTCCGGCGGGGCGCTGCGCAAGCAGACCAAGGTGGTGGCCAAGAACCTGGTGGCAGCCCGGAAAGGCAAGCCGCTGCGCGCCAAGTACAACGGCTACTCGGTGTGCCCGTTCACTGTGTCACGGGACACCGTGGTGTTCGCCGAGTTCGACGACAGGTACCGGTCCATGCCCACCATCCCACGGGTGCCCACCTGGAATGAAAGCAAGCTGTCCTGGGTGGTGGACCGGGACCTGTTCCCCAAGATCTACTGGAACCTGATCCTCAAGGGCCGGGCGTAAGGCTAACCGCCGGAACCGATGCGCCACTCGTCGGCAAGGATGGCGTAGATGAGCTCGCTGGCCCACTGGCCCTTGTAGAACCACTTGTCGATGTGCCGCGCCTCCAGCCGCATGCCCAGGCGGCTGCAGAGCGAAGCGGAGGCATTGTTGAGCTCGTCCAGCCGGGCTTCGATCCGGTGCAGGCCCAGCTCCCCGAAACCCAGCCGCAGCATGGCGTTGGCCGCCTCCGTGCCATAGCCCTTGCCGCGGGCGGCCGGCGCCAGCGTCCATCCCACTTCGGCCTGTCCGCGGCCCGGCAACCATTTGAGCACCACCTCACCCAGGAGGCCCGGCTCGTCAGCTGCCTCGATGGCGAGGGCCACCCAGTCCCCCTCCTTCTCGAAGACAAAGTTGGCGTACCGCCCCACGCGCTCCATCGATTGGGTATAGGTCTTGGCAGGACCGGGCAGGAACCGCGCAGTCTCCGGCAACGAGTGGTAGGCGTGGAAGGCGTCCAGGTCGCCGCCGTCGAACCGGCGCAGGACCAGGCGTTCCGTCCGGATGGGCAGGGAGATCGCAGGCATGCGGACTTACCGGATGGAGGAGACGACGGCGGCAGTCGCCTCCGCGATGGCGCGTTCCTCGTCCGTGGGAACCACCAGGACAGGGATGGCGGACTGCGGCGTGGAAATGACGCGTGGCTCCTTTGACCGCCCGGCGTTCAGGCCGGCGTCGAGTTCGATCCCCAGCGCCCCCAGCCGGTCCGCCACCTGCGCACGGAACTGCTGCGAGTTCTCGCCGATGCCGGCGGTGAATACCAGCGCCTTGGCCCCGCCGACGGCCACGTGGTATCCGCCGATGTACTTGGCCAGCCGGTAGGACGCCACGGCGAGCGCCATGGTGGCCTTATCGTTGCCAGACTCTGAGGCCTCCACTACCGAGCGCATGTCATTGTTGCCGGCCAGGCCCTTCAGCCCCGATTCCCGGTTCAGCATGGTGTCGATGTCCTCCGGTGTCCATCCAGCACGGCCAAGGAATACCAGGATGGAGGGGTCCAGGTCGCCCGACCGGGTGCCCATCACCAGGCCCTCGAGCGGGGTGAAGCCCATGGAGGTGTCCACGGAGCGGCCGCCGCGGATGGCGGTCACGGACGCGCCGTTGCCCAGGTGGGCGATCACGCCGTCGAACTCCTCGACGGGGAGGTCCAGCAGCGCCGCCGACCGGCGCGCGACGTACTCGTTGGAGGTGCCGTGGAAGCCGTAGCGGCGGATGCCGTGGTTGGTGTAGAGCTCGTCCGGCACGGCGTAGCGCCAGGCGTGCTCGGGCAGGGTGCGGTGGAAGGCGGTGTCGAACACGGCCACCTGCGGCATCTTGGGCCACTTCCTGGTGATGGCCCGGATGCCCAGGACGTTGGCGGGGTTGTGCAGCGGCGCCAGCGGGTTGAGGCGTTCGATGGCACGGGTGATTTCGTTGTCTATCAGCACGGGCTCGGCGAACCGCTCGCCGCCGTGGACTACCCGGTGGCCCACGGCGCCCAGTTCCTGGTCCCCCAGTTCCTCGTGGATGGCCGCATCCACTTGCTCCAGCGCCTCCGCGTGGTCCCGCGGGCCCACCGGCTCGCCGTCCCCGCCGCCGCCGTTACCCATGCCGATCTTCTCGATGAGCCCCTCGGTGAGCACCGTCCCGGCGGCCACGTCCCGGACCTGGTACTTCAGCGACGACGAACCGGAGTTGATGACGAGCACGAGCATGCGGGGCCTCCTCAGTCTGGCGTCTGCAGTTCAACCCCCACTATAGGTTGCAGGGCCAACGGCCGGTCGGCAGCTCCGGAGGACAGCGCCGGGTTGGCGCACTTTTGGTCCTGACCTGCGGCGCTGATAACGCTTTCGCCACAGCCGCCCGGGAGATTTGTCAAAAAGATCATCAGTATGCTTACTATAGGTGCAGTCGATCGGAAACGGCTGCGAACGGAAAATCGAAAAGGTGCGCTCAGCGAACGGGGCGCACCTTTTTCGTGTCTTCATGTGCGGGCGGGCTCCTGACGCAGTCAAGCCGGCGGGTTCCTTGCGGAGAGGCGAAGCCTGTGCATAGAGTCGGCGGACAAGGCTGGACCACGCCGAGAGGACAATTCCATGACGAACGAGCCCAATTCGATCGACGAGAACGACCCCACCAATACGGGATCCAGCAGCACCGCCCCGCTCAACGCGCAGCCGGACTCCGGCAGCAAGAATGATCCCACCGGGGTGGAGGGCGCCAACCCGGCCCTGGACGACACCGGGCACCTTAAGGCTGGCGAGACCGGGGAAGCGCCCCAGGCTCCCGAGGACCGGGAAGGCCTGGACCTCACGCCGCAGGGCCTCTCCGACGAGCCTGCCAAACAGGAGGACCCGGAGAGCCTGGCCAAGCCGGACAACAGCTGACCGTTCCCCCGGGAAAAGCACAACCGACAAAGTACGACGCCGGCACTCACCCGAGTGCCGGCGTCGTACTTTGTAAATGGTCTCCTAGGAGGCGGGTGCCTCCGCGGGGGCGTGTGCGGCGACCTGGGCCTGCGCTGGATTTTGCGCTTGCGCCTGGATGGCCGTGATGGCCACCGTGTTCACGATGTCCTCCACGGTGCAGCCGCGGGAAAGGTCATTCACGGGCTTCCGCAGCCCCTGCAGGACGGGCCCCACGGCCACGGCACCGGAGCTCTGCTGCACGGCCTTGTAGGTGTTGTTGCCGGTGTTCAGGTCCGGGAAGATGAACACGGTGGCCTGCCCCGCGACGGTGGAGCCGGGCATCTTGGACGCGGCGATCGAGGCATCCACGGCGGCGTCGTACTGGATGGGGCCCTCCACGGCGAGGTCCGGGCGGCGCTGGCGCACCAGTTCGGTGGCCTGCCGCACCTCGTCCACCGCTTCCCCTGCGCCGGAGCCGCCGCTGGAGTAGGAGAGCATGGCCACCCGCGGTTCCACGCCGAACTGTGCAGCGGTCTCGGCCGAGGCCAGCGCGATGTCCGCCAGCTGCTCAACGTTGGGGTCCGGGTTGACGGCGCAGTCGCCGTAGACCAGCACCCGGTCCGGCATCAGCATCAGGAACACCGAGGACACGATCTTCACACCCTCACGGGTCTTCACGAACTCCAGGGCAGGCCGGATGGTGTGCGCGGTGGTGTGGGCGGCGCCGGACACCATCCCATCCACCACGCCCAGCTGGACCATCATGGTGCCGAAGTAGCTTCCGTCCTGCATGATCTCCAGCGCCTTGGGCAGGTCCACGCCCTTGTGCGCCCGCAGTTCTGCGTACTTCTCGGCGAATTTGAGCCGCAGGTCCGAGGTGGCGGGATCGATGAGGTTGATGCCGGACAGGTCGACGCCGCTCGCCGCGGCCAGTTCCCGGACGGTTGATTCGGGGCCCAGCAGGGTCAGGTCGCAGACGTCCCGGCGGTGCAGGATCTCGGCCGCGCGCAGGATCCTGACGTCAGTTCCTTCCGGCAGGACCACGTGGCGCCGCTGCGCCCTGGCCCGCTCGACGAGGTCATGCAGGAACCGCAGCGGCGTCATCCTCTCCGCCCGCGGCAGGTGCAGACGCTCCACCAGTTCGGCCTCATCCACCCTCCGGGACCACAGCCCAAGGGCGGAAGCCACCTTGCGCCGGTGCCCCGACCAGATCTCGCTGCGCACCTCGGACACCCGGCGGGCCGTCTGGTACGTGTCTTCATCGGCCGCGAACACCGGGAACGGCGCCTGGGCAAGGAGCGGGTAGATATTGGCGTCCGGCGCCAGGCCACCGGTGAGGATGAGCGCTGACGCCACGGGGAACTCGGGCGAGAAGGATGATGCCAGGCAGGCCACCATCACGTCCGCCCGGTCCCCGGGCACGATCACCAGCGCGCCCTCGTCCAGCACGTTCAGGAAGTTGCCCACGTTCATCGCGGCCACCTTGATGTCCCTGACGTCACGTTCCATGTCCGGCGTCCCGGCGATCTGCCGTACGCCCAAGGCCGCTGCCACTTCCCCCGTGGTGGGGCGCGCGATCTCCTCCAGCTCAGGAAGGATGTACACCGGCCGTCCGGAAGCACCCGGCTTCAGGGCGGCCGCGATGGCGTCCAGGTCTCCGGCGCTTGCCCGGTTGACCATGATGGCCAGCAGCGCGCACCTTTCAGCGGCGAGCTCTTTGCGGGCCACTTCGACGGCGGCAGCGGTCTCGGTAACCGTCCGGCCCTTGGCACCCACCACAGCCACCACGGGTGTGGCCAGGTTGTTGGCCAGCCTGGCGTTGAGGTCGAATTCGACGGCGGAGTCCTGGCCCACCAGGTCCGTTCCCTCGACGATCACCACGTCGCAGTGGCGCGCGATGTCCGCGAAGATCTCCACGCACCGGGCGTCGATTTCCGCGCGGTTGCCTTCCGCGAGCAGCGTGCGGACTTCATCGTGGGTCAGGCCGCCGCGGCACCTCTCGTCCTCCAACGCGAACCGGGACTTCATGAGGGCCACCATGGGGTCATTGGCCGCCGAGGGCCCGTGGACCACCGGCTTGAAGAAGCCAATCCTGTCCGCGTGCCGGTGCAGGGTGTCCGCCAGGCCCAGGGCGATCAGGGATTTGCCCGATCCGGGAGTTGTTGCGCTGACGTAAATGCCTTTGGCCATGGTCCGCCCTTTGCTGTCCTTGCTGGTGCCGGTACCCCCATCCTTGCACTTCAGGCAGCGCGCGGGACTCCTCACCTGCATCGGCTGCTGCGTAACTGCCGTTTTGAGTGCCCAAAAGGACAGTTACTCAGCAATCGATGAAGGCTGAGGCGGGCTGACCGCGGGAGGGATGTGCCGCCGTCGTGCGTTCCTCCCCAAACCCACTTCCCCTTGACACCGGACCCCCTCATGGGATTACCTAATGAACATTCGGTAAATAAAGCTGGAGGCAATGACGCATGGCTGAAACTACAATTTCCGGGGCCACCCACCCGATCCTGGAAAACGACTACGCCTCCGAATGGATGGGAATCACGGTCCTCGCCCTCAGCGACGGCCATGCCACCATCCGGATGACGCTCCGGCAGGAAATGCTGAACGGCTTCGGCATGGCCCACGGCGGAATGATCTTCGCCTTCGGCGACACCGCCTTCGCCCTGGCGTGCAACCCCATCCACCCTGCACCCGGCGAGGAAAGCACCATCACCGTCGCCTCCGGCGTCGACATCAACTTCCTCAAGCCCGCATTCCGGGGCCAGGTGCTCACCGCCGTGGCAGACCGCCGCTCCAGCGCAGGCCGCAGCGGACTCTACGACATCCAGATCTTCGCCGCCGACGCCGGTGCGCCGGCTCCCGAAAGCCAGCCCAGCTCCAGCACTCCGGGCGAACTCATCGCCGAGTTCCGCGGACGCAGCCGCACCATCCCCAAGAAGTAGGAAAAATAATGACCCTGCACGCCCCCGAAACCCCCGCCGCTGCCGTTTCAACCCCGGCGGACGCCCCAGCCGCCGGCACCGACGCCGCCCTGGACCGCGAGGAAACCATCTCCCGCGACGAGCTCGAAGCGCTCCAGCTCAGCCGGTTGCAGCACACCGTGGCCTACGCCTACGAGCGCGTGCCGCTGTACAAGCGCAAGTTCGACGACGCCGGCATCCACCCCAACGATCTGCGCGAACTCAGTGACCTGGGCAACTTCCCCTTCACCACCAAGGACGACCTGCGCGAGGAATACCCGTTTGGCATGTTCGCCGTGCCGCAGAGCGAGGTGGCACGCATCCACGCGAGCTCCGGCACCACCGGCCGCCCCACCGTGGTGGGCTATACAAAGCAGGACCTGGCAGACTGGGCCAAGCTGGTGGCCCGCAGCTTCCGCGCCTCCGGCATCCGCCCCGGCATGAAGGTCCACAACGCCTACGGCTACGGCTTGTTCACCGGCGGCCTCGGCGCCCACGCAGGCGCCGAAGCGCTGGGCTGCACCGTCATCCCCATTTCCGGCGGCCAGACCGAACGCCAGATCCAGCTGATCCAGGACTTCAAGCCGGACGCCATCCTGGCCACCCCCACCTACCTGCTCACCATCGCCGACGCCATGGCGCACATGGGCATCGACCCCGCCTCCACGTCGCTGAAGTTCGCCGTACTGGGTGCCGAGCCATGGACGCAGGAGATGCGGCACGAGCTCGAAGTGACGATGAACATCAAGGCGTGCGACATCTACGGCCTGTCCGAGGTCATGGGCCCGGGCGTCGCCGGCGAAGCCGTGGAAACGCAGGACGGCAGCCACATCTGGGAGGACCACTTCCGCCCCGAAATCATCGACCCCTTCAATCCGGTGGCGGGCAAGGAGAACGTCCTGCGCGACGGTGAACACGGCGAACTCGTGTTCACCTCGCTCACCAAGGAGGCGCTGCCGATCATCCGCTACCGGACCAAGGACCTCACCCGCCTGCTGCCGGGCACCGCCCGCCCCGCGCACCGCCGGATGGGCCGCATCACGGGCCGCAGCGATGACATGATCATCCTGCGCGGCGTGAACCTCTTCCCGTCCCAGATCGAGGAAATCGCCCTCCGCATCCCCGAGCTCAGCCCGCACTTCCAGCTCGAACTCACCCGGCCCGAGGGCCAGCGGATGGACCAACTGACCGTGCGCATCGAGCGGCGGGACGCGGTCACCATCGAGCAGAGCACGACGGCGGCACGCACCTTGAAGGAGCAGATCAAGATCCACGTGGGTTCTTCGTGCACCGTGAACGTGGTGGAGCCGGGCTCGCTTGAGCGGTCCAACGGCAAGCTGCGCCGCATTTACGACATGCGGCCGAAGGCGTAAGTGTTTCGGTGGTGCTGCGCCGTCCCCGGACTTACCGACCGTTCGTGAGAAACTAGCGATTATGCCCAGCACTACCGAAAGATCCAGTCCCGCCGGCGCAGCAGCCAACGGAACAGCAAAGCGCGGCCGCCCCGGCTACGACCAGCAGTCCGTGCTGCGCATCGCCGTCGACGTCTTCAACCGCCACGGCTACGACGCCACGTCCATGGGGATCCTGGCGGACAACCTGGGCATCTCCAAGTCCGCCATCTACCACCACGTGCCCTCCAAGGGCGACCTGCTCAAGCTTGCCCTTGACCACGCGCTGGGCGGCCTGGAAGCCATCCTTGAGCAGCCCGAGGCCGCCTCCGGGGCCGCCGACTCCCGGCTGGAGTTCGTGCTCCGGCAAACGGTGGCGGTACTGGTGGACCGCCTGCCGTTCGTCACCCTGCTGCTGCGGCTGCGGGGCAACACGGAAATTGAGCGGGACGCGTTGGAGCGCCGCCGGGCCTTCGACCACAGGGTAGCCGTGCTGATTTCGGCCGCCCGCGATGAAGGTTCGCTCCGCCAGGACATCGATCCCCGGACCGTCACCCGCCTCTTGTTCGGCATGATCAACTCGATCGTGGAGTGGTACAAGCCGGGCGGATCCCTCTCGCCGCAACGGCTGGCCGACGACGTCATCACCATGGCGTTCGACGGCCTGCACACGGACGCGTAGGCCGCCTCCAGGACGGCGATAATAAGCGTGCTTGGTATTTCTACGCTCCCCCGTTACGGTGGAAGAAAACCACCACCCGCTGGAAGGAAATGAAGATGAGCCATTCCAAGGAAGAACCCGAAGCAGGATTCATCATTCCTGATCCGTCAAAACTTCGTGAAGACATCCCCGGTGATGCGGCCGACGAGGCGAACGTAATCCGCTTCAGCGAGGAGCAGGCCCTGATCGAGGAGCAGTCGCACGGCGTCCGTCCGGACACCTACAGCGTCCCCTCCGGCGGACCCACCATGGACGAGGCCCGCGGCAACATGGACCTCTCAGACCGCAGCGAAGATGGCCGCGGTACCGGCCGCGAGGATGACAGCAGCGACGACGGCCTGCACGGCGGCGCCGAAAGCTGACGCCGAACCACCGCGACAAGCAGCAGGGGTGCCCCGATCCGACCGGGGCACCCCTGCTGCCGTATTTTTACTGGCCGCGTACGGACTGCCTAGACCTGGTATTCCATGTTGCCGGCGAGGTTCTGGTGGACGCACAGGATGTTGTGCTCAGTGTCCATGAACCACGCGCACTTTTCCGAGTCCGTGGTGCAGATGTGGTTTTCAGTCCTCAGCGTGGGCAGGTCGTAGTCCTGGAACATCACGCCCCGGGCCTCCATGTCGCGGACCGTTGCTTCGATGTCCGTGACCTCGAAGCTCAGCGCGGTATGGTCCGAGTGCCTGCCGTCCGAGACCGGCATCAACTGCAGCATGGGACCGCCGTCTGTGCCGAGTAATTCGCTTCCATCGTCCGCCATTCCGCGGTGCGGGAGTCCGAGCTTTTCGGTGTAGAAGCTGCGGGCGCGGGCTGCATCATCGACTGGCAGGATGGTTGTGGCTGTGTTCATTCTAAGGTTCATTGTGGCCACCTCCTACGGGCAGAATCTTACGCCGGACCAGCCCAAAAAGACCCGCCGGAAAACGCCCCATCAGCTCCTGCAGCAATCCCCTAAACGCCCCATCACTTCCTGCACCCAAAACCCAAACGCCCCATCACTTTCTTTGGAGAAGTGATGGGGCGTTTGGGAAAAACCTGCGAAAGGTGAGCGGGCGTCGGAGGCTACTTTTCGACGAGGGTAAGGACGTCGTAGGTGGCAACGATCTCGTCGTCCTGGTTGGTGAGCAGGGCGTCCCAAGCCACCTCACCGTATTCGTCAGTTTCGCGCGGCGTGATCTTCTTGGCGGTAAGGGTCACCCTGATGGAATCGCCCGCAGCGACCGGTTTGGTGAAGCGGGCGTTCTCCAGGCCGTAGTTGGCCAGGACCGGGCCCGGCGCGGGATCCACGAACAGCCCGGCTGCCCAACTGAGCAGCAGGTAGCCGTGCGCCACAATGCCCGGGAAGATGGGGTTGGCTGCCGCGGCTTCTTCGTTGGTGTGGGCGTAGAACGTGTCGCCGGTTGAATTGGCGAATGCAGTGATGTCCTCCAGCGTGACCTGCCGCAGGTCCGAACGGACAGCGTCGCCGATCCGGAGGGTGGACAGGTGCTTCCGGAAGGGGTGAGTTCCCTCCGTCTCCAGCGTAAAGTTCCGGTCGGCCCCGGCATGCCAGACGCCGGTGACGGCGGTGAGCATGTTCGGCGAGCCCTGGATCGCGGTCCGCTGCATGTGGTGCAGCACGGACCGGATGCCACCCAGTTCCTCGCCGCCGCCGGCGCGGCCCGGGCCGCCGTGGACCAGGTGCGGAACCGGCGAGCCGTGGCCGGTGGAGGAGCGGGCGTCCTCTCGGTTGAGCATGAGGACGCGGCCGTGGTGCGCCGCGATGCCGGTGACCAGCTCGCGCGCCACCTGCGCATCATTGGTGCAGACCGAGGCCACCAGGGATCCGCCGCCGCGGGCGGCAAGACGGACGGCGTCCGCGAGGTCCTTGTAGCCAATGACGGAGGATACCGGTCCGAACGCTTCCAGCGAGTGAATGGCTTCTGATTCGGGACTGTCCCAGTTCAGGACCACGGGGGCCATGAACGCGCCGCCGTCCACTACCCCGGTGGTTCCGTCGGCGGAGGTGACCGACGGCGAAGCGAGGGTTCCGTACGCAAGCTCACCGCCGGCGTCGAGCATTGACTGCACGGCGGCACGGACGTCCTCAAGTTGCTCCACGGACGCGAGGGCTCCCATGGTAACGCCCTCGCCGCGGGGGTCACCCAGGACCACGCGCTCGGCGATGCGCTTGCCGATGGCCGCGGACACGGCGGGCACCAGATCCTGCGGCACGATGGCCCTGCGGATGGCTGTGCACTTCTGGCCGGCCTTGACGGTCATCTCAGTGACCACCGACTTGACGAAGGCGTCGAATTCCGGGGTGCCCTCCACAGCGTCGGGACCAAGGATGGCGGCGTTGAGGGAGTCTGTCTCGGACGTGAACCTGACGCCGCCCTCCACCACGTTCGGGTGGGCCTTCAGCGACTTGGCCGTCGAGGCAGAACCGGTGAAGGCCACCAGGTCGCGGTAATCCAGCACGTCCAGCAGTCCGCGGACCGAGCCGGAGATGAGCTGCAGCGAACCCTTGGGCAGGATGTTGGACTCGATGATGGCCTTGACCACGGCAGCCGCAACATACCCGGTGGGGGTGGCCGGCTTGACGATGGTGGGAACGCCGGCCAGGAAGGCCGGGGCGAACTTCTCAAGCATGCCCCAGACCGGGAAATTGAACGCGTTGATCTGCACGGCAACGCCGGGGATGCGGGTGTAGATGTGTTCACCGGCGAAGGAACCGTCCTTGGACAGCACCTCCATGGGGCCGTCCACCACCACCTGGGAGTTGGGCAGCTCGCGCCGGCCCTTGGAACCGAAGGTGAACAGGACGCCGATCCCGCCGTCGATGTCCACCATGGAATCGATCCTGGTGGCGCCGGTCTGGTAGGAGAAGCCGTAGAAGTGGTCGCGGCGGGTATTCAGGTACTGCGCCAGCTCCTTGAGCTTGAGGGCGCGCTGGTGGAAGGTCAGCTGGCCCAGTCCAGCCTGGCCGGTGGTGCGGCCGTACTCCACGACGGCGGCGAGGTCCAGCCCCTCCGTGCTCACCTTGGCCAGGACCTCCCCCGTGCTCGCGTCCCGGACGGGGACCGCGGAAGCCGACGAGCCGGCGTCGGGCGTCCACCACGCGTCCATGACGAAGCTGGGCACTGTCTCCACGGTGTCGACCGTGGCCTGGGGAGCTGTGGCTGTGGTGGTCATCGTTGACGGTCCTTCCAACAAGGGGGCAGGCAAAACGGGCCGGCCATTACTGACCGTCCGTTCGGTAATATATTCACCATACATGAAGTGCCGTGCTGCACACTAGAAGCCTGGATTGAATTGGCCGCCTCAAAGGAGAACCTATGAACGCCCCGTCCCCCGTGGATGCCGCCGGAAACCAGCCGTCAGAGCACGAAATGTGGAAGATCACCCTCGGTGAGCTGGACGAGAAGATGGGCGTGAAGATCCTGGAGGAGTCCGTGGAGCGCGTGGTGGCCACCATGCCGGTGGAGGGCAACCGGCAATCGTTCGGGCTGCTGCACGGCGGCGCTTCCCTGGCCGTGGGCGAGGCCGTGGGGTCCTGGGCGGCGGTGATCCACGCCAGCACCATGGGCAAGACGGCGGTGGGCGTTGATGTTTCCGCCACCCACCACCGTTCCACACGGGAAGGCCAGATCACCATCACCGCCACCCCCATCCACCTGGGCGGCACGCTCACCACGCACGAGGTACTGATCACCAACGAGGCCGGCCAGCGGCTGTGCACACTTCGCATCACCAACCTGCTGATGAAGCGCAAAAACTGACGCTGAACTTTGCATCCAAAACCGGCACTCCAACGGTATTAAGCGCGTAAGTACAAACCGCCCGGCAACCGGGCATCCTTCAAAGGAGTTGGACATGCGCAAAATGACGTACGCCGCCGGAGCACTTTCACTCGCCGCTTCCTTGGCGTTCGCCGCTCCCGCCCAGGCCGGCGGATGGCACCACGATGACGATCCCGCCCTGCTGTCCGTCCTGCACGCCGTACCGGGGCTGACTGTGGACGTGTGGGTCAACGGCAAACTTACGCTGGATGACTTCACACCAGGGACGCTGGCCGGCCCCCTGGAACTGGCCCCGGGTGACTACCAGATCGCGATCACCGCGGCGGATGCCACCAGCGCGGCGAACCCCGTGATCGGCCCTGTTGACGTGGACCTCGAAGGGGGCGGCAACTACACGGCCGTGGCGCACCTCAACACTGACGGGGTGCCCACCGCGTCGCTCTTCACCAATGACACCAAGGCTCCCGGCGATGACGAGAAGGGCAAGCTGACGGTCAGGCACGTAGCTGCTGCTCCCGCCGTCGACGTTCTGGCCGGCGGTGCACCCGTCATCGAAGGGCTCAGCAATCCCGATGAGGCAACCCTGAAGCTGAAGGCCGGGACAATTTCTGCCTCCGTGGCCGCAGCGGGGACCACCGACCCCGTGATCGGCCCGGCCGACATCACTGTCGAAGGTGGGAAGAACACGATCGTCTACGCCTGGGGAAGCCTGGCCGACGGCACGCTGGACGTGGCCGTGCAGGTTGTTGACGGCAAGAAGCCGGCGGGCGACTGCGACTGATCCAGCACGTCGCACGCTCCGCGGCAGCGCCGCCACGGGCGGGGTTCGCCTCAATGGCGTCCCCGCCCCTCGACGGCTACCGTGTCCGGCGGCGGTTTCGACGACGGACCACCACCGTCAGCACGATCCCGGCCGCGAGCGTGGCCAAGGCGGCGATTGCGGCTGAGACCACCCCTCCGGCTCCGGTGGCTGCCAGCGCGCCGCGTGTGATGTTCCCGGCGGGAAGCACCGGCGCCGGGGCATCGATGGTGAACGTGAGCTGCGCCGGAGCGGAGGCTACTCCGTCCACGGCCTGCGTTACAGACACCGTGTGGGCACCAAGGGCCAGTCCGGCGGGGAACGGAACCGTCCAGTTTCCACCGGCCACCAGCACCAACGGTGCAAGGCTGCTTCCCACTGAGCGGGATCCTGTTGAGCCCGGCCCAGCCGATCCACCAGCGCCGGGGAGCGGCGTCCCGTCAATGGATACCACCACGTCCGCGCCGCTCAGGCCGGTTCCCTGGATGGATGCGGGGAGGGCCTCCTGCTTGAGGTGCTGCCCGTCCGAAAGGCTGGTGACGGCTGGTGGCGGCGGCATGACGGAGAAGGTCACGCCGGTCGCCGGGCTGTCCGCCAGGCCCGGGTAGGACTGGACGGCAGTGACATCTACCTTTCCGGCCGGGGCAGGGGCAGGCAGGGCAACACTCCAGCGGCCGTCGGCCCCCACCATGGCCGAGCCGCTGACGTTACCGGACAGGGTGATGGTGGCGCCCGGCGTTCCCGTCCCGTCGACGGTCGCCAGCCCGGGCAGCGGCTGGGTGGCCGGTGTGGTAATGGCGGGTGCGGGAAGGAACGATGGCGAAATGACGATGTCCAGTGACACCGCAGCGGAGCGGCTGAACCCGTTCACGGTCTCTGCCGTGAAGCTGAATGGGCCGGGTGCTTCCGGTGCCTTAAAGGACCACGTGCCATCGGGTCGGACGGGCACGTCGAACGGCTGCCGGCCCGCATACGTGATGCGCACCTGGGAACCTTGGGCGACGGCGGAGGCGGGCGCGGCCGGAACCCGGCCGGTGATGCTGGTACCCGCTTTGAACGTTTTGTCCGCCGGAGCGACGAGTTCGGGCTTGTTGAGGAAGAGTTCCAGTTGGTAGTCGGGCAGCACCTTGAGGGAGTCGTCGAGGGTGGCTGCGACGGCAAAGTTCTGGGTCCCGCCCCAGTCGCCCGCACTGTGCGTTCCCACTGCGTAGTTCCCGCTGACCCACGGGCCTCCGGAGTCACCGCCGTTGGACTGCACGTCGTAAGACAGGAAGCCGTTGAATGCCCGGATGTCTGTTGGATCCGCAGGGTAGTTGTGCCCGCCCACCAGGAAGATCCCCACAGCGCTGATGTGTCCACAGGACCATTCGGTCCGCCAGCCGGAGCGGCACACCGGCATACCGATGACCGGGGCAGAAGTGCCAATGATTTTGACATCGGGCCCCGGCTCAGACGGGTCGCCGTAAGTGCTCGCCGCCGGCAGCGGATCCAGGCCCTGCCGGATGCTGCCAATAACGGCGATGTCGGCGCCAACGTTGCCCGGCTGGGGACTGTTGGGTTTGAGGACGGTGGAGTTTCCCGGGCCACCAAACTGGCTGAACTGAAAAGAGCCCAGCCGTCCATTGGCCTGGCCCTGGAGCAGCAGGTCGGCAGTCTTCACCGCGCCGTCATCCGTGCAGTGCCCGGCCGTGAGGACCGCGGGCAGGCCCGAGGGGTCGAAGGCGGAGAAACCCGTGGAGCAGATGACCTGGTGGTCAGTCTGGTACCCAACGCCCCCTGGAACGTCCGCCTCCGGCTTGAGGGGACCGGCGCCGTCGAGTTCAACGTTCGCGTACCGCGAGGCGAATGCCGACGGCGAGATCTTGCCGGGCGCAGCGGCTTCTGACGTGCCGGCCGGAGTGGAGGTTGCTCCGGTGGCGCCGCCTTGTGTCGACTGCGCGGACGCGATGCCACCGGTCCTGATCACGAATTTGCCGCCGGAGGTCACCACTGCCTGCAGCCCTGCAGTCCCCACGTCCCGGACATACTCCTGGAAAAGCTGTTCGGTGTTCACCGCCAGTTGGGACCGCGCGGCTTCTACGGGCGGGGAGGTCCCAGCAGCCTTCGTGGCAGTGGGCGGAGCAGGTTGCGACGGCGGCGCAACTGAAGGTGCCGCGGCGGAGGGCACGGACGGGGGTGCTTCGAGTGACAGCCCGTGGATGCTCCCGGCGAGGCTGGCAACGGCAGCCTGCAGCTCGCTCCCGGAGCCAGTCACCACAATCGATGTGCCCTCGATGCGAATTCCCACGTAGCCCGGAATTTGGCGCAGCCGTACCGCTGCAGCCGCAGCCTGCGACCCCAGCTCGCCCGCTGCTTCAAACTGCTGGGGCGTGAGCTTGAGGTCCCGCTGCACCGCGTCGGCGAGAGCTGCCTGAGAGAGGCCGGAAGACGCGGCCGGACTGGACGACGGGCCGGGTGACGGCGAGGGGCCGGGTGACGACGACGGGCTGGGTGACGGCGGGGGGCTGGCGGCCGTCGTCGGACCGTCTGATGTAGCCGGAACCGGAAAGGCCATCGCAGGGGCGGCAGCCAATCCGAGTGACAGCACCACGCCGGCCACGGTTCCTGCAGCAGAGATTCTTTTCATGGGGTTCGCCGTTCCACTCATCCACGCCCGCCTTCAGGCGCCCTGCGACTATGCCCACTGATTGGAAGCATCAGCAGCCACACCAGTAACTTTAGTCACAAGGGTAGCTTTCCTGATGCCAAGCCGGAAACAGAATCCAGTTCCGCCTCTCGCAGGCCATGCGACAGGAGGTAGCTGCGGGTGTCCAGGCCGCGGACAAACGCGACCACCGCGAGCCCGCGTTGCTCCAGCAGCGGCGCCAGTTCTGAGGCCTCCAAATAACGTTCCCGACTGTGCGGTGGGCCATGCGTCCGGTAGCGCTCGTTGATGCCGCGGGCGGCGCACCGGTAGCCCTCAGCGATCACGTCGTCGGAGTCTCCCGCCAGGTCCTGGACCATTGCAGCCACCAGCCCACTGCGGTCACGCCCGGCGGCGCAATGCAGCAGGACACCGCCTTTGCCTGCAGCCAAGGCGATGGCCCTGAAAACACCCACCAGCTTTTCCGGGAACAGGCGCGCGTTCTCGGCATAGTGCCCGGGATCGCTGAGGTACGGCCCGGTAAGCGCGGTGAATCGCGGATCATCCGGTACCTCGGTAGGTGCCTGCACCACCCCGATGCCGGCCCAGGCAGCTGCAGGCACCACGGGATCGGTGTCCCGGCGCCGGCCCTCACCTGGGTTACGAAGATCCACGACCGTGCGGATGCCGTCGTCGAACGCCTGCATCCACCCCTTCCCGGTCAGCCATTCACGCCGCCCCATCCGGTAGATGCCGCCCGAAACGTGCCACGCGTTGACAGCACCGTCCCAGTCCATACGAATGCCCCGTCTGCTCATGCGGACAGCTAACCACAGACCCTGAACAACGTGTCATCTACCCGAAAACCGTTGCCGAAAGAAGGGCTGACTGACCCAAGGCGCACCGGCAGCCCGCCGTATAGCCTTGCACTCGGCTGCCCTCACTCAGGGAGGCAGCACAATATCCCAGGGGACAAAAGATGAAGATTTCAGCACGACGGCGGCCACGGGCTTTCGGTGCCGCCTTTGCCACGCTCGCGATCGCCGCAGGCTTTGCGGCCGCTCCGGCGCAGGCCGTAGACAAAGACAAGTACATCGCACTGGGTGATTCCTATGCCGCAGGACAAGGTGCCGGGCCCTACCTGGACGCCTGCTATCGCAGCAACAGCGCCTATCCCGAACTTGCGAATGAAGCCAAGTCAATCCAACTGGTGGTGAATGCTGCGTGCAGCGGCAAGACCACCTGGGACGTCGTGAACAGCCAGCTTCGCCAGCTGAACAAAAGCACGGAACTCGTGACCATCACCGCAGGGGGCAACAACATCGGTTTCGGTGACATCATCACCTCTTGCGGGGCTGCCCTGGCCGACCCCTCCGCAGGACCCGCATGTGACGCGGCCACCGCCTCTGCGGCCGCGATGATCCGGAGCGGACAGCTCACCCGGGACGTCATTTCGATGATCCAGAGCGTGAAGGCCGCTGCACCCAATGCCAGGATCGTTGTGACGGGCTATCCCTACCTCTACGACCCGGTCACCCCCAATCCTGCCGATCCACTGTCGCTGTTTATTCAGCAGGCCACCGTCCTGGCCGGTGGCCTGGACGCCTCCGTCGCGACGGCCGCCAGTGCCACAGGGGTTCAGTACGTGGACGTCAGGGGCGCGTTCGCGGGCCACGGCGTCAACTCCGCGGATCCCTGGATCAATTTGGATCTGACCAACCCCGCTAGCCCGGATAACTTCCACCCGAACGCCGCGGGCTACGAGGCCTACTTCGCTGCGCTCAGCGGTTCCGGCGCCTACTCCGTCCCCTAGCCATGCCCCGGAACGCGCCGGTCCAGCCGGTACTCAAGCCCTGCGCGGACCGCCGGCCATTCGTGCTCCAGGATGGAGAACACCACCGTGTCCCGCAGGTTTCCGTCGCTGGTCCGTGAGTGGCTGCGCAGCACGCCGTCCTGTTTGGCGCCCAGCCGGGCGATGGCCTCCCGCGACTGGTGGTTCAGCCAATGCGTGCGGAACTCCACGGCCGGGCAACCCAGCACCTCGAAGGCGTGCCGGAGCAGCAGGAGCTTGGAGTCGGGGTTGGTCCCGGTTCCCTGCACGGACGCTGCGTTCCAGGTGGAGCCAATTTCCACGCGGGGCGTGGCGGCATCGATGTTCATGTACGTGGTCATGCCGATGATGCGCCCGGGTCCGCCTGTGCCGGGGTCAATCAGCCGGGTGGTGAACGGCAGCATGGAGCCCTGCTCCTGCAGGGTGAGCCGGCGTCGGATTTCCGCCGGCATGGCGTCCGGTGCGGGCACCGACGTGTACCAGAGCTTCCACAATTCGCCGTCCCTCGCAGCGTGCGCCAGGCCGTCGCTGTGCTCCTCTGCGAGCGGCTCCAGGATTACATGGCGACCGGTCAGGGTAAGGGGTTCAAGGAAAGTCACCTCCCCAGCCTAGGCCCGCCGACAGGCCGGGCTACGCGGGGAAGGCACCACGACGGCTAGCGAGGGAGTAATTGTGTCAGGACCCAACCCGGATCCCGAGGACGAAAAAATCACCGGACTGGAGCCCGGCGGCGGAGTTCCGCCCGGCGAAACCCCGCCAGGCGAAGCCTCCACCGCAGGTCCGCAGGGTCACGACGAGCACGGTACAAGGAAGGGCACGCAGTTCCTGTGGATCGGCATCATCGGCGTCGTGGTCCTGCTGTGCCTCCTGTACTTCATCGGCTACATCGTGGGCTTCTTCGACTAGACCCAAGTCCTGAAGGCGGTTCCTAGCTGGGCCAGTCGAAAAACCCCTTGCCGGTTTTGCGTCCCAGTTCGCCACGGGCCACCTTGTCCCTGAGGATCTGCGGGGGCGCAAACCGGTCGCCAAGGGTGGAATGCAGGTACTCGGCAATGCCCAGGCGGACATCGAGGCCCACGATGTCCGTGGTTTTGAGCGGCCCGGTGGGGTGTTTGTAGCCCAGCACCATGGCGGCATCGATATCCTCCGCAGAGGCGACTCCTTCCTCGACCATCCGCATGGCTTCAAGCGCGATGGCCACGCCAAGGCGTGAGGACGCGAACCCGGGGGCGTCATTGACGACGACGGCGGTCTTGCCGAGTGCCTCCACCCAGGTTTTTGCCGCGGCGGCAAGTCCGGGAGACGTGCGCTCCCCCAGCACCACCTCGATGAGGGTGGATGCGGGGACGGGGTTGAAGAAGTGCAGACCGAGGAAGTTCTCCGGCCGCTTCAGCTCACGGGCCAGTCCGTTGACGGACAGCGAGGACGTGTTGGACGCAATGTAGGCGTCCTGCCCCAGCCGTTCCTCGATGCCCCGCAATGCCGTCACCTTGAGGTCCCAGTCTTCAGGGACCGCCTCCACCACCAACTGGCGGTCCGCGAAGGCGTCGTAATCAGTGCTGACTGTCAGCCTGGTCACCAGCTCTTCGAAGTTGGCGTCCACCGCCCCGCGTTCAATGCTCTTCAGGGCTGCCGACTCCACCCGTTCCTGCGCAGCCTCGCAGGAGACGTCGTCGCGTTCCACCACCAGCACGTCTGCTCCCTTGATCAGGAAGGCGTGGGCGATGCCGGCGCCCATGCGGCCGCCACCCAGCACCCCCACGAAGGGGGGAAGGCCGGGGGTTACTGATGAATCACTCATGGTCTACTTTCCGTCGGCGGGCTTGGGGGAGGCAGCGTCTGCCTTCTTCGCTGCATTGCGGTCCAGGAACGCCTGCATCCGGTCGAACTTCGCCTGCGACTCGAAGAGGATGCCCTGGGCCAGTTGGTCGATGAGCGGATGCGCTTCTGCGGGGGCGTGGAATACGGATTTGGTGATGCGGACCGCCAGGGGGTCCTGCCGCCCGATCCTATTGGCCAGGCTGTGGGCAGCGTCCAGGAGTTCGGACGGATCGTGGATTTCGGTGATGAGGTTGGCGGCTTTGGCCTCGTCGGCGCCGAGGACCAGCCCGGCCAGCAGGATCTGCTTGGCCAGCGGCTCACCCACAAGCTCCCTGAGCCGCCAGCTGGCGCCGGCAGCAGCCAGGATGCCCAGCCCTGTTTCCGGGTTTCCGATCCGCACGTTGGGGGTGCCGATCCGGAAATCCGCGGCGTAGGCGAGTTCAGCGCCGCCGCCCAGGCAATAGCCGTCGAGTGCCGCAATGACCGGCATGGGCAGTTTGGCGATCCGGACAAAAATGGTGGAGTTGATACCTTGGAGGGCATCGTCCCGGCGCCGTTCACGCAGCTGGGCGATGTCGGCACCGGACGCGAAGACTCCCTCCACGCCAGCGATGATCAGCACCTTGGGGTTCTGTTCAAGCGCGGTACAGACAGTGTGGAGCTCCTCCACCATCTGCTGGTCGATCGCGTTCTTCACCTGGGGCCGGTTGAGCAGGACCACGACCCGGTCTGCACGCTCCTCCACGAGGAGCGCGGAGAAGTTCTCTGCCGCGAGGTCCACAGGGTCCGCCATCAGATTTTCTCCAGCAGCATCGCGGTGCCCTGCCCGACGCCAACGCACATGGTGGCAAGGCCGATTTTGGCGTCCTCGCGTTCCATCCGCCCCAGCAGGGTGATGGCGATCCGCGATCCGCTGGAACCGAGCGGGTGCCCCAGGGCGATGGCGCCGCCGTCACGGTTTACGATTTCCGGTTCCAGTCCAAGCCGCCGGATGCAGGCAAGGGACTGCGTGGCAAAGGCTTCATTAAGTTCGACGGCGGACAGGTCACCGACGCTCAGGCCGCTCCGCTTGAGCACTTTCTGGGTGGCGGGGACGGGGCCGATGCCCATGATCTCGGGTTCGCAACCGGCAGAGGCGCCGTCGATAATGCGGCCGCGGGGAGTCAGGCCCAGCCGTTCAATGGCCGCTTCCGAGGCAACGATGATGGCCGAGGCGCCATCGTTGAGGGACGAGGAGTTGCCGGCCGTGACCACGGAGCCGCCATGTGCCACTGGCTTCAGCCTTGCGAGAACGTCCAGGCTGGTGCCGGGGCGCGGGCCTTCGTCCGTGTCCACCACTGTCTCTGACTTGCGGGTCTTGATCGTGACGGGCACGATCTCGTCCTTGAACCGGCCTGCCTCGATGGCGTCCAGGGCGAGCTGGTGGGACCGGACGGCGAATGCGTCAGCGTCCTCGCGGGAGATGCCGTCCACTCTGGCCACTTCCTCCGCCGTTTCCGGCATGGAGTAGGTCATCTTCCCGTCGCGGGACAAGCCGCCATGCTGGAAATGGGGATTGGTGAAACGCCAGCCGATGGAGGTGTCGAAGATCTGGCCCGGCTTGGCGAACGCGCTGGTGGGCTTCTCCTGCACCCAGGGCGCACGGCTCATGGACTCTACGCCGCCGGCGATGACGATGTCCGCAGCTCCGGCCTTGATCATGTGGCTGGCCTGGATAATGGCACTCAGACCCGACGCGCAGAGCCGGTTGACTGTGATTCCGGGAATGTGCAGCGGCAGACCGGCAAGCAGGGTGGCCATCCGGGCCACGTTCCGGTTTTCCTCCCCGGCGCCGTTCGCGTTGCCCAGGATTACTTCGTCAATGCTCTCCGGGTCCAGACCGGCACGGTGCACGGCCTCGCGGACCACCAGGGCCGCAAGATCGTCCGGCCGTACGGAGGACAACGCGCCTCCGTACCTGCCCACGGGCGTTCGGACGCCGCCAACAAGGAAAGCCTGCGGACCTGCGGTTGCAGCCATGGAAACACCCTTCACGCGATAAACAGCACTGTCATCGGCGGCCGGCGCAGCGAAACCCTCCACTTACCGACCGTTCGTTCTGTAAATGGTACACGGCAAGGCTCGTGGTGCGCATCCGGTTACAGGATCTTCACCCCCAGGTGGGCGGCGATCAGTGGCGCCAGGAGGCCCAGCTGGTACTCGTCAATGACAAGTCCGAAGAGGCTGCCGAGGCCGCTGACCTTTCGGAATTCCGTGCCCCTGATATCGAAGTCCTTCAGCTTTGCCCCCGCCAGGTCCAGCGACCCGATGGTGCAGTCTTCCAGCCTTACGCGGGTTGCGCCGACGGCTCCGAGGTCCAGTTCATTGATGATGCAGCCACTGATCAGTACGTCCGAGAGTTTGGCGCCGCGGAGATTGAGGAAGTCAACCTTGCCGCCATCGATCCGGACCGACTGCCAGCCACTTTCATACAATTCTGCCGAGCCAACGCGCGGATTACGGAACTCAACCCCGCGCCAGGTACTGCGTGCACCACGGAGCACGGGCGCATACAGCTCCGCCAGGATGCAGTCGCGGAACGAGGCACCGCGGAGCTGGGCCTCGTTGAAGGATGCACCGTCAAACCGGCATTCGGCAAAGACGGCATCCCCGAGCTCGAGACCTTCCCCGGCGACCTGGGTGAACCGCGCATTCTCAAGCCTGCCACCGCCCTGGATGGCCGCACCCGGCATATCTTCAAGGTCCCGCAACTCCACCGGGGAAAGCCTCGGCGGCGCCACTTCCGCCGCCCGTTTGCCACGCACTTTGTCCATGAACAGAGCCTAACGGCGGCCCCTGACAAGGAACAGCGCGCAAGGATCCCCGGACCCTTGAAACAGTAAGCAAGCTTTGCTTACCCTGAAAGGGCACGGTTGATCGACGAAACGAAAGGAGGCCGGAACCATGGGCCTCGGAGACAAGATCAGTAACGCGGCAGAGGACCTTGGCGGCAAGGCCAAGGAAGCTGCAGGCAACGCGACCGGCAACGACCGCCTCAAGGCGGAAGGCCAGGCCGACCAGGTCAAGGCAGACGCCAAGAAGGTGGGCGAAAGCGTGAAGGACGAGTTCAAGCGCAACTAGTCCTTGCTGGTGCAGCCGCAGTGAACGGCGTGCTGCTACAGCCCAAAACGGCGGCGGGTCCATGGGATCTGCCGCCGTTTCGCTGCCCACCCACTATCGACTGCTGCGTATCTGCCGTTTAGAAGCGCCAAAACGGCAGATGCTCAGCAGTCGATGGGGTTACCAGCCGCTGCGGGTAGGCGTGTGCCCCTTTCGGGAATCTTCGGGCATCGTCATTCCGGCGCGCAGCCCGAGGAGCCGGATAGGGCGCCCGGGCTCGATCTTCGCCGCGAGATCAAGGGCGCGGGCCAGCACGTCAGCCGGGTCCGATGTCTCGGGGATCTTCCGCGCGTACGTCTTGGTGGTGAACGGGGCGTACCGGACCTTCAGCGTCAGGCCGACCACCGGCCTGCCTTCGGCAGCGACATCCTCCAGGACGTGCCCGGCCAATTCGCGGACGGCGTCGAAAATGTGTGCCTCGTCGGTTAGATCCTGCTGGAAAGTGGTCTCGCGACTGTGCCCACGGGCCACCCATGGGGTGTCATCAACCGTGCGTGAGCCGTCGCCCCGTCCCAGCTGCGCATACCAGGGGCCCATTCTCGGCCCGAATTCGGGAACCAGGTCAGACGGGTCGGCAGCCGCGAGCTCCGCCACTTTCTTGATGCCCAGGGTGGCGAGACGGCGGGACACTGCCTTTCCCACGCCCCACAGGTCGATGGTGGGCCGCTCCCCCATTACCTGGAGCCAATTGCCTTGCGTGAGGCGGAAGACGCCCGCAGGTTTGCCGAACGTCGTCGCGACTTTGGCACGGACCAGGGTGTCCCCGATGCCGATGCTGCAATGCAACTGCGTTTCCGCCAGGACGGCCTGCTGCAGGTGCCGGGCGAAGGCTTCTGGGTCAGCCGTCTCAAGGCCGACGAATGCCTCGTCCCAGCCGAGCACCTGGACGGTGGTTCGCGGTTGTGAACGCAGGACCGCCATGACTTTTTCCGACGCTTCAAGGTAGGCCTCGTGGTCCACCGGGAGAATGACTGCTTGGGGCACTTTCCGCGCCGCGATGCGCAGCGGCATTCCGGAGCCAACGCCGTAGGCCCGGGCTTCATAGGACGCCGTAGACACCACTGCCCGCTCGGTGGGGTCGCCGCGGCCGCCCACGATCACCGGCTTGCCCGCAAGCTCCGGACGGCGCAGCACCTCGACGGCAGCGATGAATTGGTCCAGGTCCACATGCAGCACCCACGGTTCGCTCACAGGCCCAGTCTGCCCCGCCCAGACGGCACACACCACCCCGCCTCCCGCCGTCGAAAGCCCTGGACCGCAACCGGCGCGACATCACCGTAGGCCGGTTACCCTTGGGCATGACGAACGTGGATCTGAGCGCCGTGAGCGCCGCCGCCGGTGGATCCTCCTCCCTTCACGGCTACCTTGCAGTACCTGAAGGACCGGGCCCGTTTCCGGGGGTCGTCATGATCCACGAAGTGTTCGGCCTGGATGACCAGACGCGCCGGCACGCCGACCGGCTGGCCCGGGCCGGCTACCTCACCCTGGCACTGGACCTGTACAGCGACGGCGGCCCGCGACGTTGCCTGGTGGGAACCATGCGTGCCATGGCGGCCCGCACGGGCCGGCCCTTCACTGACCTCGCCACGGCCCGCACATGGCTTGCGGAGTCGGAATTGGGCAACGGCAAAACCGGCGTGATCGGCTTCTGCATGGGCGGCGCATTCGCGCTGCTGGTGGCCCGGGACGGGTTCGATGCCGCCTCCGTCAATTACGGCCGCCTCCCCGGCAAACGTCAGGAGGACCTGGAAGAGGCACTGCGCGGCGCCTGCCCCATCGTGGCCAACTACGGCGGCGCAGACAAATCCCTGAAGGGAGCCGCGGCCAGGCTCGAATCAGCCCTGGACCGGCTGGGCATCGAGCACAGCGTGAAGGAATTCCCCGGCGCCGGCCACACCTTCCTCAACGATGAAGTGCTGGGACCGGCAATCCTCAGGCCGCTGATGCGGGTCATGGGCGTGGGGCCGGACCCGGAATCCGCACCGGAGGCATGGCAGCGCATCGAGGACCACTTCGGCCGGTACCTGAAGGACTGAACGGTACCTGACGGGCTGAGCCTTCCGGACATCCGGGGAAACGCCGACGGCGGGCCGCCCACTCAAGGGGACGGCCCGCCGTCGAACGTTGTCCGGAAAGAAAAGCCCTAGCTGAAGAGCTCGCTCTTGGGCTGGTTGTTCTTGACCTTCTGCCAGCCCAGCCAGAGGACCACGGCAAAGAACGGAATGGTGGCCAGCGTCCAGAGGCCCAGGTAGAACACTTCGCCGTCCTTGCTCGTCATGGTGTCGAAGCCGATCAGCACGGTGATGGCCAGCAGCCCGAGCAGGCCGGCCCAGCTGGTCCACGGCGAACCGGGCATGGGCAGGGTTGAGGTGACGCCCTTGCGGCGCCGCAGGACGATCTGGCTGGCGAAGATGGAGCCCCAGCAGAAGATCACACCAATCGAGGCGGTATTCAGCGCCAGGTCGAACGCGTGCGAGCCACCCAGCCAGATGTTCAGCAGGATGCCCACCAGGTAGAACGCGGCGATCGCCAGGATCGCGGCATACGGGACGTGGCGCTTGGACATCTTCGTGAGCCACTGCGGGGCGTGTCCGTTGTTGGCCATGGTGCGGAAGACGCGGCCGATGGAGTACAGGCCGGAGTTGCAGGAGGAAAGGGCGGCGGTGATGACGATCATGTTCATGACGTCACCCACCCAGCCCAGGCCCATCTGGCCGAAGACGGTCACGAACGGCGAGGTGCCGGCCTTGTACTGGTCCGACGGCAGCAGCATGGCCAACAGCAGGACGGACCCTACGTAAAACACCACGATGCGCAGTACGACGGCGCGGATCGCCTTGGGCACTTCGCGTTCCGGCTTTTCCATCTCGCCGGCAGTGACGCCGACCAGCTCGATGCCGTTGTAGGCAAAGATCACGGCGTTCAGGACCAGGACCATCACCAGGGCGCCCTTGGGGAACATGCCGCCGTCAGCTGCGAACAGGTTGTTGACGGAGGCGTGCCCGTCACCCACCTTGGCGTTGGTGACCACCATGAAAGTGCCCACCACCAGGAAGATCAGGATGGCCGCCACCTTGAGGCAGGAGGCCCAGAATTCGAACTCGCCGAACGCCTTGACGCTGAGCAGGTTCACTGCCACCAGGAGCGCCAGCGCGGCGATGGCCGAGACTTCCACGGGGACGTTGGGGAAGAAGAACTGGAAATACAGGCCGATCGCGATGAGTTCGGCGATGCCGGTCATGCCCCAGTTGATGAAGTACATCCAGCCGGACATGTACGCGCCCTTTTTGCCGAACATCTCGCCGGAGTAGCTCACCAGGGAACCCGAGGTTTGGCGGTACATGATGAGCTCGCCCAGGGCCCGCATAAGGAGGTAGGCGATGACGCCCGCGATGGCGTAGGAGAAGATCAGGGCCGGGCCGGTGGACGCGAGGCGGCCGCCGGCTCCCATGAAGAGGCCCACGCCGATGGCGCCGCCCATGGCGATCATGGTGACATGGCGGCGGCCCAGGGTCTTGCTGTAGCCCTCGGCGCTGAGGGATGGGTCGACGGCGGTGGATGGCGCCGTGCTGTTCTTTAGGTCTGTGGGGGTACTTTGAGGCACAACTGTTCCTTGTGGGTTGGGGGTTGGCCGCATCCGGACTTCTTATGATCAACCTCACAAAATTCGGCCCTTAGCGCTGGGGGCCAACAAATGTGAGGGTGAACGGCCGAACTGCCGAAGCTTCACGCGACCCGTCCATATTACAAGACGGTCGGGGGTGGTACGTGACGCGCACTACACGCCGGCGCCCGGCGATAGGCTGGTGGCATGGCCACAGCCCACCGCTTACCGCCCGCTCCACAGCCCCAGCTGTACCGTTTCTCCCGGATGGACCTGGCCACGTTGTGCCTCTACGTTGCCATTGCCGGCCTCTTCGCGGTGGCCGGTGATCTGCTGGCCCCGCTGCTTCGACAGGTAGCGCCTTCGCCGGCGGCAGCCTCCTACGCAGTGAACCTGCTGTTCTATGCCTCGGTGGGAATACTGGCGCTCCTGGCCGCCCGCAAAGTCGTAGTCCGGGACCTCAAAGTCCTGGCAACCCGGCCCTGGTTCACGCTGTTGATGGTGCCGGCAGCCGTGATCGCGATGATGATCCTCACCGCTGTTGTAGTTGCCGCGAACGGGCAGGTCGAAACCTCCGCGAACCAGGCCGGACTGCAGGCGCTGATGCAGCAGGTCCCTGCCTGGCTCATGGTTCCGCTGCTGGTGGTGGTGGGCCCGTTCGTAGAGGAATACATCTTCCGCCACCTGCTCATCGGCAAGATGTCCAGGCGCGTGAACATCTGGATCTGCTGCTCACTGTCCGTGGTGCTGTTCGCAGGACTGCACATCGTGGGCCAGGAAGCCATCACCCTCACCGCACTGCTCCCCTACCTGGCCATGGGCGCCACGCTGGTGTCCGTCTACATGTGGACGGGGAAGAACGTCATGTTCTCCTACTTCGTCCACGCCACCAAGAACCTGCTGGCCGTGATCCTGGTCTACGCCATCCCGCCGGAATTCTTCAACCAGATGCAGAACGTCCAGGCGTAAGCGCCCACTCAGGACCTTCCGCAAAACCCCGGCCGCCTTTACCGTGGACGGATGGGACTGAACATCCAGATAGTTGTCGATTCCGCCAGCCCCCATGAGCTGGCCGACTGGTGGGCCGAAACCCTGCAGTGGGCGGTGGAACCGCAGGACGCCGGCTTCATCCGTTCCATGATCGAACAGGGCTTCGCCGCGGAGAACCAGACCACGACGCACCGCGGCAACCTCGTGTGGAAGGACGGCGCCGCCATCCGGCCGCCGGAAGAAATCGAGTCCAAGGCCCCGGAACGGCGCATCCTGTTCCAGACCGCACCGGAGGGGAAGACGGTCAAGAACCGGGTGCACTGGGACGTCCGGCTGGACGGCCGGGACAAGGACGAGGTGCGGCGTGAGCTCGAGGCACGTGGGGCTTCTTTCCTTTGGTCCGCACGGCAGGGACCGCATTCCTGGCACACCATGGCGGACCCCGAGGGCAACGAGTTCTGCATCAGCTAAGCACGATTACTAGACTTGGACGGTGAGCAACCAGATCCCCGCCCCGGTGTCCGATGTCTTCGATCCCACGCGCTGGCGGGTGGTCTCCGGCTTCGAGGACTTCCAGGACATGACCTACCACCGCCAGGTGGAGCGGGATTCCGACGGCGGCTGGGTCCGCGACCTGCCCACGGTCCGCATCGCCTTCAACCGCCCCGAGGTCAGGAACGCGTTCCGGCCCGGGACCGTTGATGAGCTCTACCGCGCCATGGACCATGCCCGGATGACGCCGGACGTTGCCACGGTCCTGCTCACGGGCAACGGGCCCTCCTCCAAGGACGGCGGCCACTCCTTCTGCTCCGGCGGCGACCAACGGATCCGTGGCCGGGACGGCTACCGGTACGCGGACGGCGAGACGCAGGAAACCATCGACCCCGCCCGGGCCGGCAGGCTGCACATCCTGGAAGTCCAGCGGCTCATGCGC
The DNA here is from genome assembly GCF_018613675.1 of Arthrobacter sp. ISL-85. Classification (GTDB taxonomy): domain Bacteria; phylum Actinomycetota; class Actinomycetes; order Actinomycetales; family Micrococcaceae; genus Arthrobacter. The sequence continues at coordinate 116,254 of NZ_JAGGPQ010000004.1, forward strand.
ACCATGCCCAAGGTGGTCATCGCCGTCGTCAATGGCTGGGCAGCCGGGGGCGGGCACTCCCTGCACGTGGTGGCAGACCTCACCATTGCGTCCCGGCAGCACGGAAAGTTCAAACAAACGGACGCCACGGTGGGAAGTTTCGACGCCGGCTACGGCTCCGCGCTCCTGGCCCGGCAGGTGGGCCAAAAGACAGCCCGGGAGATTTTCTTCCTGGCCCGCGAATATTCCGCGGAAGACATGGTTCGCATGGGTGCGGTGAATGAGGCAGTGGACCACGGGCGCCTGGAGGAGGTGGCGCTGGAGTACGCCGCTGACATTGCCCGGCAGTCCCCGCAGGCCATCCGCATGCTGAAGTTCGCCTTCAACCTGGCCGACGACGGCCTGGCCGGCCAGCAGGTATTCGCCGGCGAAGCCACCCGGCTGGCGTACATGACGGACGAGGCGGTTGAGGGCAAGGAGGCCTTCCTGCAAAAACGCGACCCCGACTGGTCACGCTTCCCGCACTACTTCTAAGGCAGGACGGCAATGAACAGCGAAGACTCACCCAGCACCGCCCACGGTGGCCCGCTCAACATCGAACCGGCCCTGAAGGCCCTCGCGGCCGCCCTCCACGGCGAGGGCCCCGCCGTCGAACTGTCCGTTGGGCCGGACGGCGCCCTGGTGGTGGGCCACGTGGAGACCCCCGGCTGCGACGACGCCGTGGCCGTGGTCCGCACCTCCGGTTCCACCGGCACGCCCAAGGCAACCCTGCTGACCGTGGAGTGCCTCGCAGCGTCCTCGATGGCCACCGCGCTGCGGCTCAAGGGCGAGGGCCAATGGCTGCTGGCGCTGCCCGTGCAGTTCGTGGCCGGCATCCAGGTCCTGGTGCGGTCCCTCTTTGCCGGCACCCGGCCATGGGTCATGGACATGTCCGGCGGCTTCACCCCCGAGGCCTTCACGGCGGCCGCCCTGGAACTCACGGACAAGATCCGCTTCACCTCCCTGGTTCCCACCCAGTTGCAACGGCTCCTGGACGATCCCTCACCGGACACGCTCGCCGTGCTCCGCCGCTTCAACGCCATCCTGCTGGGCGGCGCCCCCGCTTCCCCGGACCTGCTGGCCGCCGCCCGCGACGCCGGGGTCCGCGTGGTCACCACGTACGGTTCCGCGGAGACCTCCGGCGGCTGCGTGTACGACGGCTACCCCCTGGAAGGCGTCTCGGTCCGGGCGGATACCGACGGCCGGATCCTGCTGGGCGGGGACACGGTGGCCGCAGGGTACATCGAGGCACCGGACGAAGAGACCGGAACATTCTTCGAGGAGGACGGGGTGCGCTGGTACCGCTCCAGCGACCTCGGCACGATTGACGACGACGGCCGGCTCACCGTACTGGGCCGGGCCGACGACGTGATCATCACCGGCGGTGTGAAGGTCTCAGCCGGCCACGTGCAGGAGCAGCTGGAAAAGTCCGACGCCGTCGCAGCGGCTTTCGTGGCAGGCGTCCCTTCCGCCGAATGGGGCCAGGCCGTGGCGGCCTACGTGGCGCTTGCACCCGAAGGTACCGCCGGCAAAGGCGCCGCCGGTGACGGCGGGCCAGGGCAGGAAGCCGGGGACACCGCCGTCGTACTTCAACAGCACTGGCAGCGGCAGCTGGGTGCCCTCGCGCCCAAAACGGTTCTCGCTGCACCGGCACTGCGGATGCTGCCGAACGGAAAACCGGACCGGCTCGCCATGACCGCGGAACTCAGCACCCTGCACGGGGGAAAGTAGAGTGGACCTGCACCACCGCGGCGGGTGTGCACGTCCCGTCCCGCCGTCTTACCGAAACAACACGAGGTACTAACCGTGGCAACAGCCGCCCAATGGATCCAAGGCGCCCGACTCCGGACGCTGCCGGCAGCGATCGCGCCCGTGCTGATCGGCACGGCCGCCGCCTACGAAATGGGCTCGTTCCTCCTGCCCAACGCCATCCTCGCCGCGCTCGTGGCGCTCCTGCTCCAGGTGGGCGTGAACTTCGCCAACGACTACTCGGACGGCATCCGCGGGACCGACGATGACCGGGTGGGTCCGCTGCGGCTGGTGGGCTCCGGTGCCGCCAAGCCGGAACACGTCAAGTGGGCGGCGTTCGGTACGTTCGCCCTGGCCATGGTCTTCGGCCTGGTCCTGGTATTCCTCACCCAGGCATGGTGGCTGATCCTGGTGGGCCTGGGCTGCGTTATGGCCGCGTGGGGCTACACGGGCGGCAAGAACCCCTATGGCTACATGGGCCTGGGCGACCTGTTCGTGTTCGTCTTCTTCGGCCTGGTGGCCACCCTGGGCACCACCTACACCCAGGCAGGGCACATCAGCCTGTCCGCGGTCATCGGCGCCATCGGCACCGGGCTCATCGCCACCGCGCTGCTCATGGCCAACAATGTCCGGGACATTCCCACCGACATGCAGGCCGGCAAGAAGACCCTGGCCGTGCGGCTTGGTGACAAGCACGCGCGCGAAAGCTACGTCCTGATGCTCGCCGTGGCCATCCTGCTGGTGGTGATCCTGGCTCCGGGCCGGCCGTGGATCCTGATCGTGCTGCTGCTCATTCCGGCCTGCCTGATGCCGGCCTGGCTGATGATCAACGGCCGCAAGCGCAAGAGCCTGATCCCGGTGCTGAAGCAGACCGGACTGATCAACCTGGGCTACAGCGTGCTGTTCTCACTGGGACTGATCCTCAGCCACGGGTTCTAGCCCTTATTGTTGCTGCCCTTGGCGTTGTTGATGGTGATGTCCGGGTTGGCGTCCAGCAGGGCGTCCTCGGCGTTGGCGTCCTGCACCTCACCGTGGGAGCGCAGCGGCTTGGCCTTCCCGGAGAAGCGGTACTGCAGGGCCGCGGAGGCGGCGTCGCGCTGCTTCTGGAAGAACAGGTAGCTGATGGCAAAGGCAATAAGCGCGGCGCAGATCACCGCCATCAGCGCCCCGACCTGCAGGAGCACGAACACGACAAACAGGGGCACGAAGATCGCCAGGCGGATCAGGGAATATTTCAAAAAGGCCACTATTCAAGTTTAGCCGTCCCGGCCAGCGGCCCCTGCGCCTCCTGACGATAGACTTGATGGCATGCTCTTCCGTGTGGCTTTGGCCGTCGCAGTCCTCGTCATCTTTGTGTATGGCCTGGTGGACGTGATCCGCACTGAGGGCCGCCAGACCCGGGGGATTTCAAAACCGGCGTGGATCATCGTGCAGGTTGTCCTGCCCGTCCTGGGTGCCATCCTGTGGCTGCTCATCGGCCGGCCGCGGGGCACCGCCCAGCCGCGGCCCAGCTACCCGCACCCCTCGGCTCCGGATGATGATCCGGACTTCCTCCGCAACCTTGAGGCGCGCCGCCGCAACCAGGCCGAGGCCGAGCGCCTCAGGAAACTTCGTGACGAGCTGGAGTCCAAGGCCAAGGATAACCGCGGGAAGCCCCAGCGCGGCACCGACGAACACGATACTGACGGACTGAAATAGGCGCATGACGTCCCGTTCCGGCGGAGAAGAGCGGCGCGTGTCCGCACCCCCACCGAGGCCCGGACTGTCCTACTCCGCGCCACCGCCCATCCCGCTCACGCCCCCGGTACCCCGGACCGTCCGCACCGCCCGCATGCTTTGGCTCTTCAGCTTCCTCGCCGGCCTTGCCGTCCTGCTGGGGTCCTTCGTGGCCCGCGACTCCAACCTGCAACGGCTGCGCGGCGTGGTGGCGGACATGGCGGCAGGCAACGACGCCGAATCGGTGGGAACGGCGGTCAGCATCGTCTTCTGGGGCAGCATCGGTGCACTGCTGCTGGTGACCCTGCTTGAGGCGGCTGTCCTGGCCGCGGTGCTTGGCCAAAGGAACTGGGCCCGCTGGGCCCTGGCCCTGCTGCTGGCCGCCCATCTGCCCGTCATGGTCCTGGCGTCCGCCTTCCTGGTCCCCGGCGGTGCCGCCGGCAGCTACGTGGTGATGTTGTGGGGCGCGGGACTTATCCTGGCCTTCGCCGGACTGGTACTGCTGTTCCTGCCGTCCTCCGCTGCCTGGCTGAAGCGCGGCCGCAGCCGGGGCTGAGCGCTTATTAGGCCGATTGCGGCTGCCGGGCCCTGCCGGTGCAGTCAGCCAGCACGCCCTCGCAGCTGCGGATGACCACCCGGCAGGCTTCCACTGCAGGCCGTGCGGCCAGCGGGCTTTCAGCGACTGACCGCCAGCGGGCCAGGGTCCGGCGGGCCTCGGACACCAGCACTTCCGGACCCGATCCGGGCGCCACGGCCAGCCGCTGCGATGCCGCGGTGCCGTGGCCGCCAATGATCCGTTCAGCTTCCGCAGCCAGCTCCGGGGCCAACTGAACCCCCGTGGTCCGCAGCGCCGCCAGCAGCCGGAGCTCACGGAATTCATGCGCGTTGGCCTGCAGCCGCTCCAGGGACACAGCCAAACGCTCTGTTGCCTGCCGCGGGCGGCTGGCCAGGAGGTCTTCCACGGCTGCGAGCGCCGTCCTGGCCTTCAGCGCCTCTGCCCTCGCCTGGAACTGCCGGTCCAGCAGCTCCAGCAGCGGATCGAGGCCGCTGCGCCTGGCAAGTTCGTGGGCCAGTGGGGTTGGTTCCCCGAATCCGTTGCGGACCAGGACAATGGCCAGCCGGATGCCAAAGAGCCCATAGCGCTCCAGCAGTGACGCCCGTGCCTCTTCTGTCAGCCCCTCCGGTTCCGTGGACCGGCGGAACCTGTCGGCCGAAAGCATCATCCGTTCGCGCGCGGCGCGGTCCAGGGTGGCCAGCAGCTGGAGGGCTTCGAAGTCCGGCTGGCGCAGGGTGCGGGCGCTTTGGGCGAGGAGCCCGGCCACCGGGACAACACCCAGTGCAAGCTTCCGGAGGTTGGGATCCAGGCTGTACCTTTCCGCGATGGTGCCGGCGGACAGGAGGGAGTCGATGCGCCCGGCTCCCACCTCATCGGCCCGGGACAACACCGCGATGGCGTTGACCGTGCCCGAGCGCCCGGCCTCGGTGTCGCGGAAAGCCTCCAGGAACCGGATGTCGGACGCGTGCAGGTGCCGCATCAGGTAGATCACGGCATCAGCTTCCGACGGCGAATCCTCCGGGGTCAGGAACCGAACGGACCGTGCGGACACGTCCTGGGAAAGAGAGGCGATGCCGGGTGTGTCGATCAGCGTCATCGCCTGCAGTGCGGGCGACGGCCATTCGACGTCGAGGCGTTCCACCTCATCCGCCCGCACGCCGTCCAGGGCGAAGACCAGGCGCCCGTCCACGCGCTTCAGCGGGAGGTTCCGAGGCTCGCCTTCTGTGGGGTGCAGGGTGATGCTGGGAGTGTGTCCATGCCGGTACCACGTGACAATGCGGGTGCATTCTCCGGTGTCGGTGGGCGCGATCTCCTCGCCGATGATGGCATTCAGGAGGGTGGATTTCCCTGCTTTCACCATGCCTGCGACGGCAATCCTCAGCGGCTCCGCCAACCGCCGGGCGTAGCCCTGCAGCGCCTGGACGGCTTGCGGGTCATCCGCATATACCTCCAGGGCTTCGCGGATCAACGCCGCGGCCCCGGCCGTGGTGGACGCCGTCATCCCACGCCTGCCGCGCTACGGGTCCCGGCCGCGGCAACCTCCACCGACACGGCTTCCGCGGCGCGATGCAGCGCGTCCACCTTTTTGAGCTCGGCCCTGATGTCCCGGATGCGGCCCTCCCGTTCCTGGGTATAGGAGTTGGCCGCCTTTTGGGCTGCTGCCACCGAATCCGACAGCGACCGGTGATATTCATCGGCGATCTCGGTGAAGTGGTCCCGGATGGTCCGCTGAACCAGGCGCAACCTGTCCTTCAACTGCTTTCCCACCTGGAACGTGACATCGTCCAGTTGGCGCCTGACCAATGCTTTCGCCTCGCCCTGGCGGCGCTTCAGCCGTGTCTCCTTGTCCTCCCGGTAGGCCTTCCGCCCCAGCAGCAGCCCGGCACCGACCGAAAGCGGATTGATCAGGGCCATCCCGAAAATGCCCGTCAGGAGGCCGAACATCAGGACACCCCCGTAGGATCCGCGCATGCCGATGAGGACTTTCTGGATCGGGTTCACACGGCCGGGATCCAGGTCCGGCATCTGGTCCACCGGGTCCAGGGCATCACCGGAATCGGACACGTGCAGGAGGGGCAGCGACACCTCGTCGGCGGCGAAGTGTTCGGCCACCTGTGCCGCCAGCCATTGCGACCGCTCGCTGGTCCAGACGAAGGTATCCGAAACCGCCGCGGCAACGCACTCCTCGAGCCACTGGGAGAATTGTGTCCAGACCGGTCCGGGATCGCCCTGGTCGATGGCGGTCTCGGCTTCCCGCTGGATCCGGCGGAGGCGGTCGCGGAGGTCATATTCCATGTCGGCTATGAGATCGTTAATGCCATCGCTGAGCGTCAGTTGCCAGCGCGCGGACCGCTTCCGCAACTCGTCCGCCTCCGTCTTGGCCTGTTCCAATGCCGTGAGCATCTGCGGGGTCCCATCGGGATTTTCCAACGCCTCAAGCTCGGACTGCAGGGACAGCCTCAGGTTTTCGGTGACGGAGAGCAGGTCCTGGCTGGCGGAGCGCCGCTGGATTCGCTGCGCCTTGCCCACGATGTCGTTGCGCAGGTGGGCCACCAGGGCCGGGAAACCCGACTCGGCGTTGAGCTCGGCGTCCTGGAGCCGTGAGGCCTCAAGGCGGAGGTCAGCGGACAGCGGAAACAGGGGGATGTCCGGTGCCACCTGGTCCAGGTGGACCCTGTCCAGCTCTTCAACGCGCCGCCAGTCCGGGTAGAGGTCCGTCTTGGAGAGGACCGCGGCAACACTGGGGGTGATCCGCATGGCCTGGCGCAGGAACCGCAGTTCCGGTTCCGTGTATTCCTGGGAGGCGTCCGAGACCAGCAGCATGGCGTCCGCCGTGGGAAGTGCGGTCAGGGTGGTCAGGGTGTGGGTGGAGCCCATGCCGCCCACGCCCGGCGAGTCGATGATGGTGAGCCCCCCGGTGAGGATGCGGCGGGGCAGGCAGACCTCAGCGGCCGTGAGGTTCAGGCTGTTTCCCGGGTTGCCCTGTTCGGAGACGAGTACCGGCAGCTCTGACAGCTCGACGGGCCGGCGCTCCATGCTGCCGTCCCCGCTCTCGCGAGTCCCGGCAAGATTTTCAGCTGCAGGGACCAGGACGGCCGCTGAGGCTGGTTCGCCGTAGCGGACAATCGTGGGCAACGAGGTGGCAATATCGTCATCCACCGGGCACACGGGAGCGTTCACCAGGGCATTGATCAGCTTGCTCTTCCCCTGCTTGAACTCCCCCACCACGATGACCCTGATGCTGGGATCCTGCAGCCGGACCAAGGCCTGGTCCAGCCGCCTGCGCAGGTCCGCGCGGTCGCCGCTGCCCAGCAACTGCAGGCCCTGCTCCACGAGTTTCACCAGCTGCCCGGCCGTCATGGGCCCCGGTTGCCTTGCCGGTCCTGCATCTGCCACAGCGTGTCCCCCTGCCCCAGCGCCAAGAATTGCCTCCCCGGAATAGCGTGTTACAGCATGGTGGAGTCGTCAACCACCGGATGGTCGATGGTGGTGTGGTTGTCCAGGTCCGCATCCGCGTGGGTGGAGTTGTCCTCCGTGAAATCCAGCTGGCTGTCCGCAACCACCAGGTTGTCCTCGGCGATGCTGCTGGCCGAGGTGTCCTGGAACGAGTCCTCCACGTGGACCTCGGCTGCGGTATGGGTGGAGCTGTCCGGGTTGAAGGAGTGGTCCGCCGCTATGGAGTTGTCGGTGGAGTTGTCGGAATTGTCGTTGAACGAGTCCCGGACGTCGAGGTCCACTTCGGTGCTGAGGGAGTGGTCCGAATAATCCGTGTGGTGGGAATTGTCCGGGCTGTCGTTGAAGGAATCGTCCACGTCCAGGCCGAGGTCGGTGTTGAAGGAGTCGGAGATGTCCGTCTGCTCATTGGCCATGCTGACGTCGCCGCCTGCATGGATGGAGTTGTCCGTGGAACTGTCGGTCGAATGGTCAGTGTTGTAGGAGTCCCTGATGTTGTCCGAGTCCCGGACGCCGGCGTCGTCACCGGCTGCCACGGCCCGGTCGCCGGAGGCCACCACGGCATGATTGTCGAACCACTGTTCCACGTCCCCATGCGCCCAGATGTTTTGGTTGACGGACTGGTCAGTGATGGTGTCCCGGTCGTCCAGCATGGTGGTGTTGGTCGTGTAGGAGAAGTGCTTCACCACGTGGTGGAGCTGTTGTACCGCGTGGGCGTGGTCGTCATGGTCGTAGTTAGCGCCGCCCTGCCCTGCGGCATGGATGGCTGAGGTGCCTCCGATATAGGCCGCCGGCGCGCTTTGTTGCCCGGCCCAGGCACTGTTGCCGCCCGTGTGGTGCTCCCGGGCGAAGGAGGAGGCATTGACTGTAATGGGAGCGTAATCGAGGACAACTGGCATAGCGGCGTCAACGTCGGCGGAGCACACGTTAGCCAGGCCGTGTGCCTCAAGTGCCCTCTCCGGGTCATCCAGGAACTCCTGCATCGCCTCCCGGCTGCCAAAGAGCTGCATCAGGAACTGAACAAGGTCATTTGCGAGTGTTGGCATATGCTTCGTCCTCACATCTCTTCTTTAAGTTGTGGATCATCCTGTCAACGTGTCCCGTTGCTTCAAACCTAGATTCGCTGCCGGGGACAGGGCATCGGGCGCTTTCCCCCTACCCGCGGGTGCCGGTCCGGGGCAGCGATGCCTCCGTGCCTAGGGGTATTAGGGGTCATTCCTGTTGCCGATTCAGTTGCTGGGAATGTTCCACGCCGAGCGCCAGCCGCAAACGTGCCAACAGGTCGGAACGGTTTTCCGCTCCCAGCCGGCGCCGGATCCTTGCGATGTGGTGCTCTGCGGTGCGGGGCGAAATGTAGATGGCCTCGCCGATCTCCCGGTAGGTCTTACCCTCAAGCACCAGCCTGGCCACTTCTTTTTCGCGTTCGCTCAATCCGGAGCCGTCCGATTGGGCGCCTTTGCCACCGATGTCGGCACCGCTTCCGGCCTGCACCTCCGCTGCTCCGGATGCTCCCCCGGGACTGCCTTGCGGATGAAGGTCCCGCGCGCAGGAGAGCAGGCGCATCATGTCCCGACGCTCGTCGGCGCGGGCGGCAGCGTGCCCGGCGAGCCGTGCCCCTTCCCAGGGCATTCCCACCGCGCCCAGCAGCCTGGCCGCATTCTCCACCTCGGCGGTCCGGAAGCGGCCTGCCAGCACCGACACCCAGGCTTTGCCCGCCGTGGCGAGGACTGCGGCAAGCTGGCTGTGGGCAGAGGCCCGGGCCAGTGCGGTTGCGTGCGGGGCAAGATCGGCGGGGCTTTCGTTCAGCAGCGCAGCCTGGACGGCGGACCAGTGCAGGGGAACAGCCCACAGCGCAGGACCGCCCAGGCGGCCCAGCAGCTTCCAGGCGTCCTCCAGGTACTGTGCCACACGGCGCGTCTCCCGCAGCCGGGCCGCGGCGATCAGCAGTTCCCCCCACGGCAACAGGTTGTAGAGGTCCACCGATGTGTGGAGCATGGCCTCTCGTGCCCGTTCCCATGCCCTGAGCAGCTCCGGCACGTCGCCGTTCCGGCGGGCAAGCCCCACCTCGAGGGCCGCGCACATGAACTCGTCGCGCGGGACCAGAGGCCAGTGGTTTGCTTTGGCCGCTTCCGTGGCCGCCAGGCGGGCGTCCTCGAGCTTGTCCTGCATCATTGCCGACCAGGCCTGGAGCAGCAGGAGCCGTGGTTGTGCAGCGTCACCGCCCTGCCCGGCTGCGGCTGCCGCCCTGCAGACGGTTTCCGCCAAATGCGGCTCACCGCTGTGCAGGGCCAGCAGGGCTGCCAGTGCGGCCGGCGTTTCCGGCAGGGGAAGGGCCGTGCCCGCCGAGTTCAGCATGTCCGATGCATGGATCAGGATGGAGATACCCTGTTGCGGTTTGTCTCCGAGGGACGCGAGGATTCCCTGGCCGGTCTGCACCAGGGCAGCCGCGAGCAGCGTTGGGGAGGCCGCCGGGGCATCGGGCTGGAAGAAGGCCTCCGCCGCCGCCCGGTCACCGGCACCGATCATGGCGACGGCGGCCAGCGGCGCAGAGGAGCCCACCCGCCCCGGACCAAGCCAGCTGTAGACGTCAGCTCCCCGGCCCAGCATTCCCCGCTGGGCCCAGACGGAGGCAGCGACATCGGCTCCGCGGCGCACGTCCGGCGGGTCCGGGCTGACCAGGAGTGCGTCGATGATGCGGGCCGCGGTATCGAGTTCCCCGTCACCGGCCGCGGCTTGGGCGCGCCTGGCTGCCGTGGCCAGCGGGTCAGCGCCGGCCAGGAGTGCTTCCTCGTAGAGTTGCGACGCAAGCCGGGGGTCATTTTCGAGCACGGCGTTCGCCGCTTGCTCCAGTTCCGCGGCCACCCGGGGATCAGCAAGGCCACCCCTCGCCAGCTCCCGGGCGAGGTTGCCCAGCGGTTGGCCTGCGGACGCGAAGACGGTCACGAGCTCACGCTGGAGCGCGTGCACCTTGGCCGTTGGCGTGGCGGCCAGCAGCGCGTGCTGGGCGGTTCCCACCACCGTTCCGTCCGGCCTCAGCAATCCCGCGGCCTCCGCGCGGTCCACCAGGGAATCAAGGTCCTCCACCGTTCCACTGATGAACTTGTGCTGGAGGTCGGCCGGAAGCGGTCCCGGCAGGGCGAAGCCCACCGAGAGCGCCAGCAGCAGCTCCCGGACGGCAGCGTTCGCACCCTTCAGCTGCTTGGCCATCAGCTCCGCGGCATGGGGCGGATGCCCCTGGTGGTCCGGTGCGGTGTGGAGGGGTACGGGTCGCTCCGCCCGCTGAAGGTGCCCGTCCATGTCAGGCCCCCGGAGATGTGGTCGGAGCCGTTGCGACGGCAGTTTCGGTGGGAGCGTCGGTGGGATCCTCCGGTGTGGGCGAGGGTGCGACGGCCGGGGTAGGCGTTAAGTCTGCCGTCGGGGAAACGGTCGGATCACCCGTTGGCGCCGGAGCAGCCATTGTGGTGGGCAGTATTGTGGGGGTCGCTCCCCCTGTGGCGGGAGAAGACGTGCCGGCGCCTGTGGGATCTGTACCGGAATTAAGCGTCGGCTGGGGATCAGTGCCCGGCGAGGAAGTCCCAGTTGGCGTGGCTGGTGCCGACGTGGGTGGCGGCGCGGTGGTTCCCGGCGACGTGGGTGGCGGCGAGGTGGTTCCCGGCGTCGCGGCCGGTGGCGGAGCGGTGCTCGGGGATGCGGTTGCGGTGGGCGCAGGGTCCGTCGGGACGGATTGCGGAGTGCCTGGCGGCGCCGCGGGGCCTACAGTGGCTGAATCCGGAACAATGCCGGTCCCGGCTGTCCCCGCGCCGGATCCCGAGGGGGGAATCGCGGCAGCGGCTCCACCGGCAGGCGCCGGTCCACCCGCGGTGGCTCCTCCGGCAGCGTCCGCCGCCTGGCCGCCCTGAATCTTCCTGCTGGTGGGTGAGGCGGACACATCGAGCCCGGGCTCCTGCCCGATCGGCTTCCTCACGCTGGCTTCAATCCGCGCGAGCGGCTGGGGCGCCCCAATGGCTGCCGCTCCCCCTCCGTCAGGAGATTCCGTGGCGCCGGTGCCCGGAGACTCACCGGTACTGGCGCCGGCCTGCGGCACGAACATCGCGGTGAGGCTTCCAAAGCCGTCCGGACTTTGCGCGGCAGTGGCCGTGAGGACCGTGAGGAGAGCTGCAGCAGCGGCAACAGCCGTGACCCGGACGGTGGGTTTCGGGGCATGCGCGCCCCTTTCCCCACGATTGGCACCGCGGGCGGCACCTGACCCCGCACCGGCACCCGCCGCCGTCGCATATTTACGCGACCAGCTGGGCAGGCCCGGGGCGATGGGAGCGGGCGGCAATGCGGAGGCCACGACGGCGGGCGGCGGTGCTCCGGCGGCCGCTTCAGTTTCTGCCGCTTCAGTCCTGGCTTCTGTTTCGGCGTTTTCGGCCTCTGCCAGGGCCGCGGCGGCGTGGGCAAGACGGGCCGCCACGGCCGCCCCGAGGCAGATGGAGGACTTGGGGTCTGCGTCCACTGCAATGGGCCGGTCCAGCTCTTCGGACACCACTTGTGCCACCAGGGGAATCCGGGACGAGCCTCCGATCAACAACACCGTGGACAGGTCTGCGGGCGCCAGGTGGAGTTGGGCCAGGGAGTGCTGCAGCGCGTCCACCGTCTCCCGCACGGGTTCTTCGATCAGGGCCTCGAACTCGGAACGGACCAGGCGGACCTGCTGCTGGACTCCGGGCAGGAGCACCGGAATGCTTGCCTCGCTGTCCGCGGACAGTGCTTCCTTGGCTTCCACGCATTCACGCCGGAGGCGGGTCAGGGCCCCACGGACCACGGGATCGGTGGGGTCCAGGTCCGTCAGGGCATTCCCGGTGTGCCCGGCAACGTAGCCGAACACCGCGGCGTCAAAGTCGGCGCCGCCGAGGTCTTCGATGCCCTCCGGACGGCCCAGCAGGTCGAAGCGGCTGCTGCCGGCCTTCCTCAGCACGGCGGTGTCGAAGGTTCCGCCGCCGAGGTCGTATACGGCGATGGTGCTGCCCTCCTCCACCCGCACCTGCGATGCGTAGTGCAGCGCTGCGGCTTCGGGTTCGGGGAGGAGTGTGACGTTCTCCAGGCCGTGGGCAGAGAGGGCGTCGCGGACTACGGACAAGCGGTGGTTGCCCCAGGCGGCGGGGTGGGTCAGGAAGACGGCCGACGCCGGGCCCCCTTCACGTTCGGCGGCCCGGTCCGCCACCCAGCGGGCCATAATGGCGAACACGTCCTCCGGCTGCAGCGCCAGGGTGCCCAGGATAATGGGTACGTCGTCGCCGACCCGGCGCTTGAATTCCCGCACCACGCGTTCCGGCGAGTCCAGTCCGCGGCGTTCGGCGGCCTCGCCCACCAGGACTGTGCCGACCTCAGGGAAGTACACCACGGAGGGAACCGATGCTCCACGCGCGCCCAGGGGCAGGCACTCGGGCACAGCGGATGCACCCTGGTGAAAACGAACAACTGCTGCTGCCGTGAAACTGGTTCCGACGTCTACGGCGAGAGCGTAGCTCATGGTTACCTCGGAAGGCTGGCGGTCCACATGCAAGCTTCATCACAGTGAACCTCACCAACGTAGCATTACCGGAGGACCCTGGGACAGCCCTGTTGCTACATCGAATGGTTAATTGGCGGCCCATTGCCACACAGCGGTTGGATTATTGGTCCAACTTCCAGTACGGGCCCTGCTTAGAGGCCGGAGTAGGAGTGGAGCCCATTGAAGAACTGGTTCACGATGGTGAAGTTGAAGATCACGCAAAGGTAGCCCACGATCGACAGCCATGCCGCCCGGGTTCCGGTCCAGCCGCGGGTGGCACGCGCGTGCAGGTATCCGGCGTAGACAACCCAGATAACGAACGTCCACACCTCTTTGGTGTCCCAGCCCCAGAACCGGCCCCAGGCCTTTTCCGCCCAGATGGCACCGAACATGAGGGTGAAGGTCCAGCCGATGAAGGCGATGGCGTTGATCCGGTAGGACAGGTTCTCCAGGCTAAGCGCGGACGGCACCAGGCGCATGAAGCCGAGCTTGTCGGCGCCGCCGGCAGCGACGGTCTTCTGCCGGTGTGACTGCACCAGCTGCAGGGCGGACATCGCGAACGTCAGGGTGAACAGGGCCGAGGAAAGCACGGCAATGGAGACGTGGATGACCAGCCAGTAGCTCTGCAGGGCGGGAACCAGGTGGCCAACGGGAGTCCAGAACGCCACCGAGGCAGCCACCAGCATGATGATCACCAGGCCCACCACGAAGGTTCCCAGGAAGCGGAGGTCGCGGCGGATCAGCGAGAGCAGGAACACGGCCGCCACCAGGAACGCGCCCGTGGTGAGGAATTCGTACATGTTGCCCCACGGCACCCGGCCGGCACCCAAAGCCCTGGTGACAACCCCTGCGCCGTGAATGAGGACGGCAAGGGTGGTCAGGGCCACGGCGACCCGCGCCGGGACCCGGCGCTCCGTGGCGTACTTCATGTCGCCGTCGGCCGTCATGACACCGCCGGTTCCGGCCCCGCCGGCCCTGCCAGCGGACGACGACGGGCGTTCAGCGCGGTCAGCGGGCCCGTCCAGGCGGGCCCCGGCCGAGCCAGCGGCAACACCGGCGGCCACGGGAACCTTAGTGGCTGCTCCGGCCTGCGCGGCTTTGAGGTCCACCGCGCGCAGGGCCTTGCTGCTCTTGGCCAGGTCCCAGGCGAAGGCTATGAAGGCTACGGTGTAGGTCCCCGCCGCCAGCAGCATGAAGAGTTCGCTGTACTGGCCCATGGTTTCGTTGATTCCAAATGGCATTACTGGTCCTTTTCGGGCCCGGTGGGGCCTGCTGGGGTGGTGAGGGAGCCTTCGGCATTGTCGACGGAGCCTGCGACATTATCGCTTGTCCGGCTGGGAGTTCGCTGGGATCCGGCAGTGTCTTCAGGCAGCTGCCACTCTGTGGTGAACAGTTTCCGAAGCGCCGCCGCCTCGCCGGCCAGGCGGTGGTCCTCGCCGCGGGCCAGGAGCCCGTATTCCACCATGGTGCGGCCGGCGGAGGCGGTGCCGGTCCGTACCCAGACGCGCCGGCGGTTGACGTAGAGCGAGAGGATCAGGCCCGCCACGGCAAGCAGGGCGAAGACCAGGGCGTACGCCTGTCCGGGGTTGTGGTGGATGTCCACGCCGATGTACCGCTTCACGCCGTCAAAGCTGATAGTGCCCTTGCCGTCCGGCAGGGTATAGGTGGAGCCGGGGGCAAGCGTGATGCCGCCTGCCGCCAGGTTCCTTGCATTGAGCGGCGTTAGGTTTTTCACGTCGAGTTCGAAGACGTTCTGCGGGGCCCCGGTGTTCAGGCCCAGGTCTCCATAGTAGGAGTTCAGGGTGAGCTGCGGGTTGAAGAGTTCCGGGTCGGCGCTGAACGAAACGTTTTTGTCATTGACGAAGGCCGTCGGGAGGAAGAAGCCAACGAAGCCCAACTGGTCCGGCTTGGCGTCGGGGACCTTGATCACCACCGAGGAGTAGTAGTTCTGGCCCTGCAGTTTGGCCACCACCGGACCCTGCATGGCCACGTTGCCGGCCCCGTCCCGGATGGTCACCACCGGCGCGTAGCCGTTGCCGGTCAGGTAGATGCTGGTGCCGCCCAGGCTCACGGGGTCGTTGACCTTCAGCAGTTCCTGTTTGGGCGGGGCGTCCGGGTTTTCCTTGGTGGTCACGGTGGCGGCGAAATCGATGGGCTGGCCGAACTTGCCCCTGGATTCGCGGTCGAAGGTGATGTTGAACTTGTTCAGCTGGAGCGAGTACGGCTGGAGCTGGCTGGACTGGAAGTTGGTGCCCGGGTTGAACTGGTCGTAGCCCACCAGGGTGTTCACGAACGTGTCGCCTTCCACCAGGATGCGCTGGCCGCTGTACCCGAACAGGCCGCCGGCGGCCACGGATACCAGCACGCCGATCAGCGAGGTGTGGAAGACCAGGTTGCCAACTTCCTTCATGAAGCCGCGTTCGGCACCGAGGGACGGAAGGGCGCCGTCGGCATCCCGGACCTCAACCCGGTAGCCGCGCTTGCGCAACAGCCCTGCCGCACCATTGATGGCGTCCGACGCCGGGACGGCTGCACCGGCGGGGATCACCAGGGTGCCGTATTCCGGCAGCCGGGACAGGCGCTGCGGGGTCCGCGGGGGCTGGGAGCGCATGGCCTTGTAGTGGGCAATGGCCCGCGGCACCACGCAGCCGATCAGCGAGATGAACAGCAGGAGGTAGATCGCGGAGAACCACGCCGAGGAGTAGACGTCGTAGAGCTGCAGCGAATCCAGCAGCTTGCCGTAGTCGGGGTGGTCCTTGATGTACTGGGTCACCACGGCCGGGTTTGCGGGCCGTTGCGGGAACAGCGATCCGGGGACAGCGGCGACGGCGAGGAGCAGCAACAGGAACAGCGCGGTGCGCATGCTGGTCAGCTGGGTCCAGGCCCACCGCAGCATGCCTTTGGGCCCCAGGGCCGGGAGGGCAGCCTGGGCTTTCGCCTCTGCAACAGGGACGGATTGCTTCTTCTTTACGTTCACACGCTCGCTCATCAGATCGGCAACTTCACGTCGGTTTGGAACCAGTACTGCAGCCCGGTCACCCAGGCACCCCACACGCCGGTGGCCATCAGCAGCCCCAGCACCACCAGGATGCCGCCGCCGGTCCGCTGGATGGCCAGGCGGTGCTTGCGGAAGAACGCCATGACGCCCATCCCCCGGCGCAGGGCCAGCGCGATCAGCAGGAACGGGATGCCCAGTCCCAGGCTGTACACAAAGGCCAGGAAGGCACCCTTGGCGGCGGAGGATCCGCCGGAGAGGCTCAGCAGCTGCACGGCAGAGTAGGTGGGGCCGATGCACGGCGCCCAGCCCAGGCCGAAGGTCAGCCCCAGCAGCGGCGCGCCCCAGAGCCCGGCGGGGGGCTTGGCATGGATCTTCGCGTCGCGCTGCAGCCAGCTGAAGCCACCCATGAAAACGATGCCCATAATGACGACCAGGCCCCCCAGGAGCTGGGTGATCCAGGCATTCTGGCTGCCCGTGATCAGCGTGCCCAACTGGCCGAACGCGCCGCCCAGCAGGACGAAGATCACGGAGAAGCCCAGGACGAACAACCCGATGCCTGCCAGCATCCGGCCGCGTTTCTGCTTCTGCAGGTCCACGCCGCTCAGGCCGGTCACATAGCCAAGGTAGCCGGGAACCAGGGGAAGGACGCAGGGGGAAAGGAAGGACACCAGTCCGGCCAGCAGGGCCACCGGAATGGCCAGCAGGATGGAGCCGCTGAGGATGGCTTCGGCGAAGGGGCTGTTCACGGTCCCGGGCCGTCCCTATTCCGCCACGGTGGCGGTGATGAGGGCCTTCAGGGTGCCCTTCTCGATTTCGCCAAGGACGCGGGAGGCCACGCGCCCCTGCTTGTCCAGTACCAGGGTGGTGGGCACGGCGCCCGGCGGCACCAGGCCTGACACGGACAGCAGGACGGCGCCGTCCTTATCGTCAAAGCTGGGGTAGGTCAGGTTGAAGGTCTTCTCGAAAGCCTCAGCCGTTGGCTTCTCATCGCGGAGGTTGACGCCGAAGAACTGGACGCCCTGGTCCTTGAACTCCTGGTGCAGTTCTTCCAGGAGCGGTGCCTCCACGCGGCACGGTGCGCAGCCGGCGAACCAGAAGTTCAGGACGCTCACCTTGCCCTGGAAGTCGGCAGGGGTTACGGCGGCGCCGCTGAAGAGCGCACCCTTGATCTGCACGGCTTCCTTGCGGTCCGCTGCGGCAAACTCGGTCACGGAGCCGTCGCCGGCAACATAGTTCTTGTTGTCGCCCGCCTTGGCCTGCTTGGCCAGCGCGTCCTCCTGGGCGCAGCCGGAGAGGCCCAGGGTCAGCGCGGTCAAGGCCATGCCGCCGGCTGCGAGCAGGCTGCGGCGTGAGGGAAGGTTGTTGTTGCTCACTGCTAGGCTCCAGGGGTGCTGGCGGCACCGGGAAGAAGGGATGCCGCAGGCTCGCTGTACTCGACCCGCACAAGCGAGCCGTCGTCGTCGAACACCAGGGACGTGACGGATGTCAGGGTGCACTCGCGCTTGCGCGGGTCGTGCCACAGGGGCCTGCCTTCGGCGCTCAGCCGTGCCGCCCAGATGGGCAACTGGTGGCTGACCAGGATGGCCTCGGGGCCCGCGGCGCCAAAGTCGCCGGCAGCAAGTTCGATGGCCCGAAGCCGCGCATCCTGCACGGCAGCGGCTACCCTTGCGGCCTGCTGCTTGTACGGTTCGCCCCATGACGGGCGCAGGGGGTTGACCAGGCGCGGCCAGTGCTTTGGCCGCCGAAGTTCGGCTTTGGTGACCTTCATGCCCTCGAAGTAGTTCTCCGCTTCGATAATGCGCCCCTCGGTGTGGATCTCCAGGTGCAGCACTTCCGACGTCGGCCGTGCGGTTTCCTGCGCACGGTCCAGCGGCGAGGCGGCCAGGTAGGTGATCCGGGCGCCGCGCTCCGCGCGCTGCCGGAAGTGTTCGGCAAGCGTCCGGGCCATCTCCTGCCCCAGTTCGGAGAGGTGGAATTCGGGGAGCCGTCCATAGAGAACGCCGTCGGGATTGTGGACCTCGCCGTGGCGGAGCAGATGGACAGTGGCTTGGGGCATGTTTACCAGTTTCTCAAAGATGGCGTGCGATCCGAAATCTCCCGCAGGTGCTTTCTACAAACAGTAGAACTCAAGTTTCTGAAGAAATGTTCCGAAACCGGGAACAAAAGATGCAAACGCATGTTTATACTGGATGCAGCAAGTTAGTTGAGGCTTCAACCGATGAAGATTCAACCGCAGGACCACAGCAGACATTCACAACAAGGAGCAACATCATGGCACTTCCCGCAGACGTCACCACCGGCACCTGGACCCTGGACAACTCCCACAGCGAGATCGGCTTCACCGTACGGCACGCCGGCATCAGCAAGGTTCGCGGGCAGTTCACCGAAGCCGCCGCAACCCTTGACCTCGCCGAGGATGTGGCTGCCTCCAAGATCAACGCCACCATCAAGACCGCCAGCTTTGACTCCGGCGACGCCAACCGCGATGGCCACGTCAAGGGCGGCGACTTCTTCGACGTGGAGAAGTTCCCCGAGATCTCCTTCGTCTCCAACGGCCTCGTGGCCAAGGGCAACAGCTACGAGCTCACCGGCGATCTGACCATCAAGGGCGTCACCCGCCCCGTCACCCTGGAAACCGAGTTCAACGGCGTGGCCGTGGATCCGTTCGGCAACACCCGCGCCGGCGTTTCCGCAGAGACCACCATCAGCCGCAAGGACTTCGGCCTGACCTGGAACGCCGTCCTGGAAACCGGCGGTGTGCTGGTCAGCGACAAGGTTGCCATCAACCTGGAACTCGCCTTCATCGCCCCCGCCGCATAATTACCCTTGCGCAACAGCACCCCGGCACCAAGCCATCGCGGCCTGGTGCCGGGGTGCCCTGCTTAATGGCAATCCACCTGCGGATACCGGTCGAATCACCCATAACGCCGCGCGCCGGGAGTACGGTGGACTTAAGCCATGCTGGGGGGAAGGCTGAGGACCGATTCCCGGCAGCCTACCTGGATCCCGACCTGCAGAAGGAACGCCCATGAGTAATCCTCCCGTCCCGCCTCCCGCGCCCCAAGACCCCGGGTCCGGCAATGACAAGCCGGGCAGCCAGCAGCCCCGCTACGGCCAGAACGCACCGCAGTATGGCCAGAACGCGCCACAGTACGGGCAGAACCAGCCCCAGTACGGCTCCCAGCCGCCGGCAGCGCCGCAGTACGGCCAGAACGCACCGCAGTACGGTTCCCAGTATGGGCAGAATGCACCGCAGGCCCCGGGCTACGGCCAGAATGCACCGCAATACGGCCAGTCGCCGTATGGCCAGTCCCCCTACGGCCAGTACCCCTCGGAACAGCCGCAGCCCGCTGGAAGCAACGGCGTCCCGCAGCTGGTGAACATCTCGTTCTGGCTGTTGATTGCGTCCGCCGTGATCTTTGTTATCTCCATGCTCACCGGACTCACCCAGCTGGATGATCCCCAGTTCCGGCAGGCCTTTGAACAGCAGGTCCAGGCCAGTGGGGCGGGCGTCACCTACGACGACATCAAGAGCGTCATCGCCGGAACGCTGGTGGTCTTCGCCATCATCGGCGCCGCCCTTTACCTGCTGGTGGCCTTCTTCATCCGCAAGGGCAAGAACTGGGCACGCATCCTGGGAACGGTGTTTGCAGCACTGTCCATATTCGGCCTCTTCGGGGTCCCCAGCTTCGCAACGCTCGGAACAGTGCTGGGAATCGCCGCCATCGTCCTGCTCTACCTGCCGGCCGCTGCCCCGTACTTCCGGAAGCAGCAGCCGTTCGCCAACCCGTATTCCGGCGGCTTCGGCAATCCGTACGGGCGGTAAACCCCCAACCGCATAACGCAGCGGCGGCCCGGGATGTCCAGCATCCCGGGCCGCCGCTGTTTAACCTGCAATCACGTTGACCTGCAATCAGGCCGTCTGCCCCGGCGCCTGCGCCCGCTGGGCGTGGTAGGCCAGGATCTGCAGTTCGGTGGCCATGTCCACCTTGCGGAGATTGACTCCTTCGGGAACCTGCAGCATCACGGGCGCGAAGCTGAGCACGCTGCGCACCCCTGCCGCCACCACACGGTCGCAGACGCCCTGGGCCACCGCGGCCGGTAGCGCCAGCACCACCATGTTGGCCCCGGTACGGTGCAGGACTGTTTCAAGGTCTGCCACGTCGCTCACCCGCAGCCATCCCACCTCGCTGCCCACCACCATCTGGTCGGCGTCGAAGATGGCCACCACGTCGAACCCGCGGGACTCGAAGCCGCCGTAGCGTGCCAAGGCCTTGCCCAGATTGCCGGCGCCCACGATGGCCACTTTCCAGTCATGCGTCAGTCCCAGGGCTGCGGCGATATGGCGGCTGAGGTACTGCACCTCGTAGCCCACTCCCCTGGTTCCATAAGACCCCACATGGGACAGGTCCTTGCGCAGCGTCGCGGAACTGACACCGGAGGCTTCCGCGAGGGACTCGGAGGAGACGCGCTCCACGCCCTCTGCCAACAGGGTGTTCAAGGCCCGAAGGTAGAGCGTCAACCGGGCCACGGCTGCAGGGGGAATCTGCTTTGCCGGCGTGCCCGCGGCAGCCGGCAGGTCCGGGACAGGCTGGGGCGTTGGATCCAAGGACGTCACTCGCATCCCCCTAATGGGCCATGGCGCGCTGCAGGACGCGTTCCAGCCGGGCTTCGTCGATCTTCCAGAAGTCGCGCTGCACCCCGTCCACCAAAACCACTGGGATTTCCTCGGCGTACCGCTCCCGCAGTTCGGGCTGGTTGTCCACCAGTTCTTCGCTCCAGGTAAGGCCCAGCGAGGCAGTGACCCGGCCGACGGCGTCGCGCGCCTCTTCACAAAGGTGGCAGTCAGCTTTGGTGACCAGGACGACGCGGGGGGTAGCCATGCCTTAACGGTATCGCCGTTCGCGCCGTGCGGGGGACGCCGACGGCGGCCAGCTAGTGGATTGACTAGACTCAACTCCATGCCCGAGGAGAAATACGTCGCCGTCGTCACGCGGCCGGTTGCTGCGCCGCAGCCCGGTGAGGCGGCGTTTTTCGACGTTGACAACACCTTGATGCGCGGGGCCAGCCTCTTCCATGTGGCGCGTAAGATGCACCAGCGCGGGGCGTTCACCCTGGCCCAGGCCGCCGGGTTCGCGTGGAAACAGTTCAAGTTCGTTACGCGTGGGGAGAACATCGACGACGTGCACGCGGTCCGCGATTCGGCCCTGACGCTGGCCGCCGGGATTACCGTTGACGACATCAAGGCCCTGGGCGAAGAAGTTTACGACGAGATGATCGCATCGCGGATCTGGCCGGGGGCCAAGGCGCTGGCGGAGCAGCACCTCAGGGTGGGCCGCCGCGTCTGGCTGGTGACGGCCACGCCCATTGAAGTGGCTACGGTGATCTCTACCCGCCTGGGCCTGACCGGAGCCCTGGGAACGGTCGGTGAAGTGTCGGACGGGATGTACACCGGACGCTTGGTTGGGGACATCCTGCACGGCTCGGCCAAAGCAGTAGCCGTCCAGGCCATCGCCGACCAGGAGGACCTGGACCTCAAGCGCTGCTGGGCGTACAGCGATTCCTACAACGACGTTCCGCTGCTGTCACTGGTGGGACACCCTGTGGCGATCAACCCGGACGCCAAGCTTCGCCGCCACGCGCGCGACCGCAACTGGCCCGTCTACGACTTCCGCGCCGGCCGCCGCGCTGCCACCCTTGGCCTCAAGGCAGCCACCTTCGGCGGCGTGGTCTACGGCCTTTGGAAAGGCTTCGCCCGCATCCGCGGCCCGCGCATTTAGCCCGCAGGCAAAAGAAATGCCCGCCGCCTTGGAAGGCGACGGGCATCTCTGCGCTGTTCGAAGTATCTCTACTTCTTGTTGCGGCGCTGGTGACGGGTCTTGCGAAGCAGCTTGCGGTGCTTCTTCTTGGCCATACGCTTGCGACGCTTCTTGATAACTGAACCCACGAAAGTTCCTTACAAACTAGATGCAGTACCTGTCTGATGGAGAATGTTCGTGGACAGAGCTACGAACTGAACAACTGACAGATTCTTACAATGACGTAAAACGTTCCTTAACAGGGTACCGCCTATCGGGAGCGCCTCAGGACAGGCCGCCTCAGGCCGTCTCGGTGTGGCCGTCCACAACAGCGCCCTTAAGGTACTGTTCAACGGCGTTTTCGGGGACCCGGTAGGAGCGGCCGAAGCGCACTGCGGGCATTTCGCCGGAGTGGACCAGGCGGTAAACAGTCATTTTGGAGACGCGCATGACCTCGGCCACTTCAGCCACGGTCAGGAACTTCGCGTTGGAGAAGTTCTGTTCTGCCGACATTTCCCTATTTTCCTTTGCTGACGGATGGACAACAGTGACCCCAGATACGTGCCAATGCGGTGTTCCGATGCTGAGCCATCCACCAACCACCTAAATAGATACTCTAGATGTTCATGTGGCAGATGTGAAAGTAGTGCTTCCCCTATTTCGCCCCCTAATCCGACTGCCTCCGCTTCCGCGCTGATGTCGCCAGCTGCTCCAGGACGGACGCGGAAACGTCCCAGTCCATGCAGGCGTCCGTGACGCTCTGGCCGTAGACCAGCGCGGACCGTCCCGCCGCATGCTCCGCAACGTCAAGGCTCTGGGCGCCGCCCACCAGGAAGCTTTCCAGCATCACGCCCGCCACAGCCCGGGCTGCCGCGCCCCCTTCCTCCAGTTGGGCGCCGATTTCCAGGGCAACCTCAGCCTGCCGGAGGTGGCTCTTGCCGCTGTTGGCGTGGCTGGCATCCACGATCAGGCGGGGGTTGAGCCCCTTGCCCGACAGTTCGGTGGACGCGCGCTCGACGTCGGCTGCAGAGTAGTTGGGCCCCCTGCGGCCGCCGCGGAGGATGACGTGGGTGTCCGGGTTTCCCGCCGTTGCCACCAGCGCAGCCCGGCCTTCGCCGTCGATCCCCAGGAAAGCCTGCGCTGCCGCTGCGGCACCGCAGGCATCGATGGCAACCTGCAGCCCGCCGTCGGTTCCGTTCTTGAAGCCGATGGGCATGGAGAGACCGGACGCCAACTGCCGATGTATCTGGCTTTCCGTAGTGCGTGCACCGATGGCGCCCCAGGAGATCAGGTCCGCCATGTATTGGGGGCTGATCGGTTCCAAAAATTCGGTGGCGGTGGGCAGCCCAAGCGCGGTGACCTGCTGCAGGAACTGCCTGGCGGCGCGGAGACCGGTGACCATGTCGTGGCTGCCGTCCAGCCGGGGATCGTTGATCAGGCCCTTCCAGCCCACCGTGGTGCGCGGCTTTTCGAAGTAGGTCCGCATGACGACCAGCAGGTCTTGCCTGTGCTTTTCAGCCCGGCTGACCAGCCGGCGGGCGTATTCCAGCCCGGCCTTGGGATCGTGGATGGAACAGGGCCCCACGATCACCAGCAGGCGGTCGTCCACGCCGTCCATGACAGCGCGCACCTCGTCCCGGCCGCGTTCGACGACGGCCGCGGCCGGGGCGTCCAGGGGCAGTTCGGCGAGGAGTTCGGAGGGGGTGGGCAGCGGAGTGAACTCACTGACGCGCAGGTTTGAGGTGGGGGCGGCTGCTGGTGCGGTGCTCATGGTCGGGGTCCTGTTCCAGATGGGAAGCGGGCCCGGATTTCAGAACCCGCCGGAGAAACGGCGAAGGGCAGAGAATGATCTCTGCCCTGTTGGCTCTGAAGGAATGCTGGATGCGTGTCAGTTAGACGCGGGCCCCTCCAGAGCCAACGAAAAATACGCATACCAACGGTTAGTCATGGAAAAGACCATAAGCCCGGGACTGCACAGCCGCAAAATCACCGTCCGTCACATTCCGTCAGCGTGATTGTTGGAGACCCGCCACCAGTTCCGCATGCTTTTGGTCAGTGAGGCGGTACCAGTACATGATTCCGACGGCGGCCAGCACCAGGACGGCGGGCAGCAGTCCGGAGGCGGCCCGGATGGCCAGCACTGCCGGGGCGGCCTGTTGCTGGAGGGATGAAGAGTACCCGCCCCATGCCAGGGCGAAGGCCACGAGGCCGCCGCCGAAGCCCATGCCCAGTTTCCGGGTGGCGGCCAGGAGGGCATAGTTGATGCCCTGGACCCTTACTCCGGTCTTCCATTCGCCGTATTCCACGGTGTCCGCAATCAGTGCCCAGGTGAGGATGCTGACCGTTGCAGCAGAGAGTTGCGCCACAATCATCCCGGCCACTGCCACCCAGGGCGCCTCTGCGGGGGCCAGGAAGACCACCAGCCCGCCTGCCGCGCCCAACATGCATCCCACGATGAACACGGCTTTCTTGCCCCACCTGGCCACCGGACGCGGCATGACGGTGGCGAGCGCCAGGGTGATCACCACCTGTGTTCCCGCCATCAGGGGGAAGAGGTCCACGCGGGAGAGGACATCGCGCAGGTAATAGAACTGGGCTGCAACCGTGGCGGAGTTTCCGGTGACCAGCAGCACGGAACTGAGGCACAGGACCACCAACGGGGTGTTGACCCTGAGGGTCTCCAAGGTTTGGCGCCAGGTAATCGTTGGAACGCTGCCGGCCACCTGTTCCCGGCATGCGATCCCGGTGAACACGTAGAGGCCGGAACCAACCACTGCGAAGACAAGCGTCAATACGGTGAAGATTGGCTGGAGGTCCCCGCCCCGGCCCAGGAGCGGTGCCACGAAGAACCCGAGCGTGGCGCCCACGGATAATCCACCGATGGTCCGGGCGCCGGCCAGCCTGGCCCGTTCGCGGGGGTCCTGCGTCATGGCGCCCACCAAACAGCCGTAGGGGACGTTCACCAGGCTGTAGGCAAGGCAGACCAGCCCGTAGGTGCAGTAGGCGTAGAGGAGTTTCAGGGATGGCTCGACGCCGGGCACGTGGAACACCGCGACGCCCAGCACCAGCGGGACGAAACCAAAGACCAGGAAGGGCCGGAATTTTCCCCAGCGCGGGCTGTGGAAGCGGTCCACGATCCGGCCCGCGGCAACGTCCGTGAAGGCATTGAATACCCGTGCCAGTACCAGGAGGGTGCCGGCAGCGGCCGCTCCGATTCCGGCGACGTCGGTGTAGTAGACCAGCAGGAACATGTTCGCCGTGCTGATGATCATGCTGTTGGCCGCGTCGCCGGCGCCGTAACCTACGATCGCGGCCCTGTTCAGTCGCTTCATTTCTCCCTGTCCCCCTGGCCGAGAAAACGTTTTCTCAGCAATGGGGAAAACTTACCCCAGAATCTTCCGCAGAAACACCAGCTGCCGGATCCAGTGGTGTTCCTGGCCGCCTTCATGGTTGTTGAACCGGTACACCTCGATTTCTTTGGCTGCACCTGTTGCGGAGGAACCGGAAGCGCCGGAGCCATAGGCGTTGAAGCTGGCGAAGACAGTGGACGGCGGGCAGATGTCGTCCATCTGGGCTGCGGAATACAGGGCCGGCGCGGTGGCGTACCTGGCCAGGTTGACGCCGTCGAAATAGTTGAGGACGCCAAGGGCGGCGTCGTAGCGGTCCCGGTGCCGGGCCAGGAACTGGGCGATCTCCGGGTAGGGCCCGCGTGGCGTGATGTCGATGGCCCGGGGGAAGTCCTGCAGGAAGGGGACGTCCGGCAGCGCGGCGATGACGCCGTCGAGCCGTCCGGCGGTGAGGCCCGCCGTGGCCACCACCAGGCCGCCGCCCTGGCTGACACCGGCCAGCACCACCCTGGCGGGATCAACGGCCGGGTGCGCCTGGGCAGCCTCCACCGCACGGAAGGCATCCACGTAGACGCGCCGGTAGTAATAGTCTTCCCGGCTGGCGATGCCCCTGGTCATCAGGCCGGCGTGGGCCACGTCCCCGGCCGAGGGGTGTGGATCCGCGGTGTGCCCCAGCGTGCCACCGTACCCCTGGCCGCGGGTGTCCATGATGAGGTGGGCGTACCCGGCCTGCGCCCAGCGCGTGTCCTGGTTGACCAGGCCGCGGCCGCCCGAATAGCCGACGTAGGTCACCACCACCGGAAGCTGGACGCCTGCCTCCCGGTTGGCGGGCAGGTGCAGCCACCCTTTGACCGGTGCTCCCCCGAAGCCGGAGAAGGTGACATCAAAGGTGTCGATGACGGTGAGGTAGTTCTCCACAGGCTCGAAGGTTGCGGTGAGCGGAAAGGCGCGGGCTTCGGCGAGGGTGGCATCCCAGAACGCGGCCAGGTCTTCCGGCGGCGTGACGTCCGAGGTGTAATTGCGCAGCTGTGCAAGGGGAAGGTCGAAGAGGGGCATCGTTGTCCTGTTCCGTTTTTCGGTTGTTTCGGCGGCCTCGCAAGGGAGTTCTTCTATTTCTACTGCACGTACCCCTGACGCACAGTGATGAGTGGTTCATAACGGCGGAGGCTCGTTCCGGCAGCGATGATTTTGCGGAGCTCGGACAGTCCGCCGGCGGCGGCTCCGGCGGCACGTGCCTGCACAAGGACGTTGCCCAGGGCGGTGGCTTCGACTGGCCCCGCGACCACCGGCCGTCCGGTGGCGTTGGCGGTGAGCTGGCAGAGCAGGGCGTTCTGGGAGCCGCCGCCCACCACGTGCACCGCGTCCACTGCGCGGCCGGCCAGGCGTTCCGCCGCCGTGATGGTCCTGGCGTAGCCGGCCGCGAGGCTGTCCATGATGCAGCGGGTGATGGCCACGGGATCGTCGGGAAGGAGGTCGCCGGTACGCCGCACCGCACCCCGGATGCGCTCCGGCATGTTGTCCGGTGCAATGAAGTAGGAATCGTCCGCGTTGACCTGGGGTCCGCCCGTGGGAAGGGCAGCAGCGGCCGCTAGCAGGGCGGCCAGGTCGGGCTCGAAGCCCTCGCCGGCCCAGGTGCGCTGGCATTCGCTCAGCAGCCACAGGCCACCCATATTGCGCAGGTAGCGGATGGTACCGTCCACACCGCGTTCATTGGTGAAGTTGGCTTCCCGGCTGGTCTCTGTCAGGACTGGATGCTTCAGTTCCAGCCCCACCAGGGACCACGTGCCCGAGGAGATGTACGCGAAAGCCTCTTCCCCGGCAGGAACAGCAGCGACGGCGGAGGCGGTGTCGTGCGAGCCAACCGCCACAACCTTGGTGTCCTGCGGCAGTCCCACTTGGCCGGCAATGGCCGGCAGGAGGGTGCCCACCGTTTCACCGGGTTGGATCAACGGCGGGAACAGGTCCTTCCGCAGCCCCAGGGCCGCGAAGAATTCGGTAGCCCACTCCCCTGCCACGGCGTCGAACAGGCCGGTGGTGGAGGCGTTGGTGGCCTCGGTCCGTCGCGCCCCGGTGAGCATAAACGCGATCAGGTCCGGGATGAGCAGTGCCTGCACACCGTCCAGGGTCCGTTCCGTGGCCAGCTGGTAGATGGTGTTGAACTGCAGGAACTGCAGGCCCGTGGTTGCGTACAGCCTCTCAGGGTCAAGGATGCGGTGCACCGGTTCCACGGCGGCGAGGCTGCGGTCGTCGCGGTAGCTGTACGGCTGTGCCACCAGCGTCCCGGAGTCGTCCACCAGGCCGTAGTCCACGGCCCAGGTGTCGATGCCGATGCCGGCGATTGTTTCGCCCTGCACAGACGCCACCGTGGCCGCGGCACGAAGACCTTCAAGCACCTCCGCGAAGAGGGCGTCGAAGTCCCAGCGGAGGCCGCCGTCGTTTTCCACCACGCCGTTGGGAAAGCGGTGGACGACTTCGAGCGCGACGCTGTTGTCGCCGTCGTTCCCGCCGGCCGTGACGCGGCCCAGGATGACCCGGCCGGAAGAGGCGCCGATGTCGACGGCGGCAAAGACGCCGCCGTCAACATCCGGAACATTCGTACTCACCGCAGGAAGGCTGCGGCCACTCCGGCGTCCACGGGGATGTGCAGGCCGGTGGTGTGGGACAGTTCGTTGCTGGTGAGGACGGCGGCGGCGTTGGCCACGTGCTCGGGCAGGACTTCGCGCTTGAGCAGGGTGCGCTGGGCGTAGTACTCGCCCAGTTTCTCCTCGTCCACGCCGTAGACCGCGGCGCGCTTGGCGCCCCAGCCTCCGGCGAAGATGCCGGAGCCGCGGACCACGCCGTCGGGGTTGATCCCGTTGACGCGGATGCCGTGCTCGCCCAGTTCAGCCGCGAGCAGCCGGACCTGGTGGGCCTGGTCAGCCTTGGTGGCGGAGTAGGCAATGTTGTTCGGACCGGCGAACACCGAGTTCTTGGAGGAGATGTAGATGATGTCCCCGCCCATGCCCTGGGCGATCATGGCCTTGGCCGCGGCCTTGGCCACGAGGAACGAGCCCTTGGCCATGACGTTGTGCTGCAGGTCCCAGTCCATTTCGGTGGTTTCCAGCAGCGGCTTGGAGATGGAGAGGCCGGCGTTATTGACCACCAGGTCCACGCCGCCGAAGGCCAGGACGGCGGCGTCGATGGCGGCCGCGACCTGCGCCTCGTCCGTGACGTCAGCCTGGACGCCAATCGCAACGTCGGACCCGCCGAGCTCTTCGGCCACCTTCTGTGCGTTCTCCAGGTTCAGGTCGGCGATGACCACGCAGGCGCCTTCCGCGGCGAGGCGGGTTGCGATGGCCTTGCCGATGCCCGAGGCGGCACCAGTCACCAGCGCGACCCGGGTGGCGTGGGACTTGGGCTTGGGCATCCGGGCCAGCTTGGCTTCCTCCAGCGCCCAGTACTCGATCCGGAACTTCTCGGATTCCTCGATGGGGGCGTAGGTGGAGATCGCCTCGGCGCCGCGCATCACATTGATGGCGTTGATGTAGAACTCGCCGGCAACCCGGGCGGTCTGCTTGTTCGCGCCAAAGGAGAACATGCCCACACCGGGGACCAGCACGATGGCCGGGTCCGCCCCGCGCAGCGCCGGGGAATCGGCATCGGCGTGGCGGTCGTAGTAGGACTGGTAGTCCTCGCGGTAGTCGGCGTGCAGTTCATGCAGCCGCGCAATCGAGTCCTCGATTGAGGCATCGGCCGGCAGGTCGAGGATCAGCGGCTTGACCTTGGTGCGCAGGAAGTGGTCCGGGCAGGAGGTGCCCAGGGCGCCCAGCCGCGGGTGCTCGGCGGACTCCAGGAAGTCCAGGACGACGGCGTCATCGCTGAAGTGCCCCAGGACCGGCTTGTCCGTGGAGACCAGGCCGCGGATCACCGGTGCCAGTTCTGCGGCCTTGGCGCCGCGTTCGGCCTCCGGCAGTGCGCCGTAGCCCGGGAGCTTGGGACCGAACGGTTCCGCCTTACCGTTTTCCTCGATGTACCTCTCGGCCTGGTCGATGATCCACAGCGAGTTGGCTTCCGCCTCTTCACTGGTGGCGCCCCAGGCGGTGATGCCGTGGCCGCCCAGGATGGTGCCGATGGCCTGCGGGTTGGCGTCCTTGATGGCGGCGATGTCCAGTCCCAGCTGGAAGCCCGGGCGGCGCCAGGGAACCCAGACCACCTTGTTGCCGAAAATCTTGGTGGTCAGCGCTTCGCCGTCCTCCGCCGTCGCAATCGCAATGCCGGAGTCCGGGTGCAGGTGGTCCACGTGCGCCGCGTCCACCAGGCCGTGCATGGCGGTGTCGATCGAAGGGGCGGCGCCGCCCTTGCCGTGCAGGCAATAATCGAACGCGGCCACCATTTCGTCTTCGCGCTCCACGCCGGGGTAGACGTTCTTCAACGCGTTCAGCCGGTCAAGCCGCAGGACCGCAAGGTTCTCTTCCTTCAGGGTGCCCAGGTCCCCGCCGGAGCCCTTGACCCACAGCAGTTGGACGTCCTCGCCGGTGACGGG
This sequence comes from Arthrobacter sp. ISL-85, assembly GCF_018613675.1. Lineage (GTDB taxonomy): Bacteria > Actinomycetota > Actinomycetes > Actinomycetales > Micrococcaceae > Arthrobacter. The sequence goes on from NZ_JAGGPQ010000004.1 coordinate 145,947, forward strand.
ATCCTTGTCGGCGCCTTTGGCTGAGGTGTTGCCGCCGGCGAAGTTGGTGTTCCGCTTGTCCGCGCCCAGGCGGTTGGAACGGGAAATCAGCTCTTCGACAGTCTTATTGGTGCTCATGCTCTTATGCGCCCCATCCGGCTTGTTGGCCGCCCACGCGGTCCTCGTTGATCTTTTTCTGGTACCCGCTGGCCTTGTAGGCAGCCATCGGGTCCGCGGGCAGGCCGCGGGATTCACGCCATCCGGCCAGGATGGGCCGGACGTCGGTGTAGAAGGCATCGTTGAAAATGCCGCTGGCAGCCAATACATCCCCGGCGCGCTGCGCCTCAGTCAATGCCTCGGCGTCCACCAGCAGGGCGCGGGCGGTCATCTCCTGGACGTTCAGGACGGAGCGGATCTGGCCCGGGATCTTCTCTTCCAGGTTGTGGCACTGGTCCAGCATCAGGGCCACACCGGAATCCTTGCCGAAGCCGCCGCCGCGGATCACTTCATGCATGATGCGGAAGAGCTGGAACGGATCGGCGGCACCCACGATGAGGTCGTCGTCGGCATAGAAACGCGAGTTGAAGTCGAAAGAGCCGAGCTTGCCCAGCCGCAGCAGCTGCATCACGATGAACTCGATGTTCGTGCCCGGCGCGTGGTGGCCGGTGTCCAGGCAGACGAACGCCTTCTCCCCCAGCGCCAGGGTCTGGGCGTAGGAGGTGCCCCAGTCCGGAACATCGGTGTGGTAGAAAGCCGGCTCGAAGAACTTGTACTCCAGCACCAGGCGCTGCTCATCGCCCAGGGCCGCGTAGATCTCCTGCAGCGACTCCGCCAGCCGGTCCTGGCGGCCGCGGAGATCGTCCTGGCCCGGGTAGTTCGTACCGTCCGCCAGCCAGATCTTCAGGTCCCGTGAGCCCGTCGCATGCATGATCTCGATGCACTCCAGGTGGTGCTCGATCGCCCGGCGCCGGACCGACTCATTGGAGGAGGTCAGGGAGCCGAACTTGTACTCGTCATCCTGGAAGGTGTTGGAGTTGACGGTGCCCAGGCCCACGCCCAGTCCGGCCGCGTAGTCCTTGAGGGCGGCGTAGTCGTCCACCTTGTCCCACGGAATGTGCAGCGCCACGGTGGGGGCCAGGCCCGTCAGTTCGTGGACCTTGGCGGCGTCCGCCAGCTTCTCCTGGACCGTCCGCGGCGTGCCGGACGTACCGAACACCTTGAACCGCGTGCCTGAATTTCCATAGGCCCACGAAGGGACCTCGATGGCAAGCTCCCCGAGCCTGCCCAGCGCCGTTGCTACGTCATTCATGATGGTTCTTTCCGGTGTTGAGCGTCTGTTTGTATGGTTGGTGCCCCGCTGCTGGAGCCTGATTGCTGGTGATGCCTGTTGTTCCGGCTGCCCCGGTTGCGTGCGTCCTGCCGGTCAGCCCGCGGAGGGCTGGGCGGCCAGTTGGCTGTCGAGGTTGAAGACTTCTTCCAGCACCTGGAACCCCTCGTCGGGCGCCTGGCCGGAATCTTCGAAAAGGGTTGCCATCCCGGCCTGCCAGCGGGCGTTGACGTCCGTCAGGGCCATGCGGGCACGAACTGCATCGAAGTCGTCGCACTCCACGTATCCCACCAGGAGCCCGTCTTCTCCCAGGAACAGCGAGTAGTTGTGCCAGCCCGCTTCCTTGAGGGCGCGCAGCATGTCCGGCCACACCGCGGCGTGGCGGCGCCGGTACTCGTTAATCAGCGCCGGCTGGACCGAGGAACGGAAACACACCCTCATCTGGACCCCTCTTCAAACTTCAAATTTTTTGAATCGTTTCATTGGTACGATTCAACGTACTCTTGGATTTGAGCAAGTGTCAAGCAATGGCAGAAACTTTTGATTCCCCGCGCGACCGTTGCGCGGCGGGCATGTCGGCACGGAGAAACAATGAACCGCACAGCCAGTATCAAGGATGTGGCCACCCATGCAGGCGTGGCCGTGGGGACCGTCTCCAATGTCCTGAACTATCCGGACCGGGTGTCGGACCGGACCAAGGAACGGGTCCTGCGCGCCATCGACCAGCTGGGGTTTGTCCGCAACGATGCCGCCCGCCAACTGCGCATTGGGCACAGCCGCACCATCGGACTCATCGTCCTTGATGTGGGCAACCCGTTCTTCACCTCAGTAGTCCGCGCGGCGGAGGACGCTGCAGCGCTGCAGGGAAGCGCCGTCCTCCTGGGCGACAGCGGGCACAATGCCAGCCGGGAGGCGAACTACATCGACCTCTTCCAGGAGCAGCGCGTGCAGGGCCTGCTGATCTCACCGGTGGGCGATGTAACGGACAGGCTGGACCTCCTCCGCGAGCGCGGCGTGCCCACGGTGCTGGTGGACCGGCTGGCGGACGAGTCCAAGTTCAGCTCAGTCGCCGTGGACGACGACGCCGGCGGGTACCTCGCTGCCCGGCACCTGCTGGACACGGGCCGCCGTCGGCTGGCCTTCGTGGGCGGCCCCACGTCCATCCGGCAGGTGGCGGACCGCCTCCAGGGGGCCCAGCGGGCGGTCAAGGAGGAGCCGGATGCCTCTCTTGAGGTGCTGGAGGCGGAGGGGCAGACGGTCCTGGCGGGCCGAAGCGCCGGCAACATGTTGGTGGCACGCGGCCGGGCGGAGCTGCCCGAGGGGATCTTCTGCGCCAACGACCTCCTGGCCCTGGGCGTCATGCAGTCGCTGACCATGACGCATACGTTCCGCATACCCGAGGATGTGGCGCTGATCGGCTACGACGACATCGACTTTGCGGCCTCCGCGGTGGTTCCCCTGTCCTCCGTCCGCCAGCCCACCCAACTGCTGGGACGGACAGCCATAGAGCTGCTGTCCGAGGAGGTGGAGTCCCAGAACCCCGTCCACCGGTCGGTGGTGTTTACCCCGGAGCTGGTGGTCCGGCAGAGCACAGCCGCACCTGACGCCGGCTGATCAGCGGGCGCAGATTACTTTCCCGTCTGCTGCAGCCACTTCATGGACTCGGTCCGCGAGGTGAAGAACCGTGTGGGGCAGGGCGGAACGTGGACACCCAGGAAGAAGTTCGCGATGATCCGGTCCACCGGGCTTGCCCCAAGCAGGGCGATCCGGTTGGCCGCGCATGGGATGGAGAACACCGAGCGGGCCTGGATGCTGACGTTCTCGGTGGTGGCCATGTCTACCAGCATCGGATAGGTGCCATCACCTGCTATCCGGTTCACCGCAGCCATCGCCGCCTGTGCATCCTCGATTTCTATGCGGACTTTGGGCTCCCAGATGAGATGGATAACGCCGTCAGCGCCCAATTCCACTGTGCCCTTGCCGCCGTCGACCAATACGGGCTCCATATCCCGCCTCCCTCCAGTGGGCAGTTCCTGCTCCCTCCATCTTGCCCCAGGACGGAAGCTCACGGTGCCTGCGACCCCCCCGGTGTTCCCTCGCAGGCAGCTTGCCTGCCAACCCGCGGCTCCTTCCGCCGCCTCCAAAGCATCACGAACCGCCAACGTCTCTGGAACAATCAACCAGACCATCGACGGCGTGGGCACGTTCGTCGGCTCGTTTACGCCGTCGGGCTTCAGCGCCCAAAACGGCCAGCTGACCGTCACCGGCCTGCTACAGGGCAGGCACCTTTACTAAGGTCAACGGCGAGGCCACCCAGGTGAGCCAGCAACTGGTCACAACCGCTGCGGCAGCACCCTCAACCGCTGCCGCCCAGGCCTCGGGCGGCAGCTGCGATGTCCTTAACCTGGTCCTCGGGCCCCTGCACCTGGACCTGCTGGGCCTCAACGTCGATCTGAACCAGGTGGTCTTGAACATCACCTCGCAGACCGGCGCAGGCAACCTGGTGGGCAGCCTGCTCTGCGCTGTCACCGGGCTCCTGGACGGTGGCAACGGCCTGAACGGCCTGGCCAACCTGCTCAACCGCCTCCTGGGACTCTAGCTCCCCGTAGGTCACAGGCAGTTACTGCAGCAGCTTCTCCACCACCAGGTTGCGATAGGCGCCCCGGAGCGGAGCCATCTGCCGGAACCCGATCCGGCCGCCGCCAAGTACCTTGTCGGAGGAATCCCGCCACTCAAAGAGCAGCAGCCCGTTAATTGAGAACTCCACCAGAGGCCCGTCCTTCACCACCTCCAGGCGGTAGAAGTCCGTGGCGTCCTCCGTGGGCGGCAACGGATCCGCGCCCTGCGCTACCAGTTCGAAGCCGGCGCTCTTGCGCAGGTTGCAGGTCCGGAAAGCCCTCTCGGACGGGAACTTGTGCCGGAAGTAGGAGACGTGCAGGGCGTCGATGTCGCCCGAGTGGTACTGCGGGTAGTAGCCCGTCCTGGGCGCGAGGGCTGGACTGAAAAGATCCTGCCCACCGTGCCCCGCAGCCGCGAAGAACAGCATGGCCAGTCCGGGCTCCGCGAGGGGAAGGAACTCCCAGCTGATGCGGATCCCGTCCGGGAATTCCTCCGGGCACCAGAAGGTCCAGTGTGCGTTGTCGCCGAACTCCCGGTCATCCAGCGATCCGGACAGTTCCAGGGCCCCGCCGTGGCTCCCCAGGCGCAGCGGCCCCTCCGTGACCCACCCGGCAACGTCGTGGGGCCCTGCCAGCGGGTTGCGGTAGAGGATGCCTGCCTCCACGCCGGTGGCGCCCACCTAGCCGCGTCCCGGCGTCGTGCTCAGCTCCTTGTCCCCGGCCGGCTCCTTGCTGCTGGGCGCACCGTATCCCAGCCCGCCAAGCCGCCGGGCCACTTCCCCGGCCACCAGGGCTGCACCCTGCTGCGAAAAATGCGTATTGTCCGCCAGGCCGCCAGGCCAGTACGCGTGCTGCCCCGGCGCGAAATGGCAAAAGAGCTCGCGGGAGCCGTCCCGCCCCAGTCGAAGATAAAGGCGCCGGGTCCACGTGTTCAGGTCCACCACGGGGACCGCCAGCTCCAGGCCGAGTTCGCGGACCACCTCCGGATAGTCCTCCAGGCTCTCGTCGAGAACGTCCGACGACGGCAAGTCCAGGAAGTGCCGGCGCTCCACGGGGGTGCACAGCAGCGCTGCCGCACCCCGGGCACGCACCTCCCCCACCATGGCGCGAAGGTTTGCCGCATAGCCGGTGCGGGCGGCCAGGTGCTGCTTTTTCTGGTCGTTATGGCCGAACTGGATGAGCACAGCATCCCCCGGGCCCGCATTGTCCAGCAGCTCCGCCCACAGCCCCTCGTCGCGGAAGGATTCCGTACTCGCCCCGCCCTTGGCGAAGTTGAACACCGCGCCCCACGTGTAGGTGAGCGGGGCCAGATGCGCTCCCCAGCCGCTCATGGGGAACTCGTGCGTGGGACAGTTGGCAACGGTGGAGTCTCCGGCCAGCAGGATTTTCATGGTGCTTCTTCCCCTTGTTGGTGCTTGCGGGCACGGTCAGCCCTTAACGGAGCCGATGAGCATGCCCTTGGCGAAGTGCTTTTGGAGGAACGGATAGAAAATGAGGATGGGCAGGGTAGCCACCACGATCACCGCGAATTTGATGCCCTGTTCCGGCGGGATGTAGTTGGGGTCCACGTTGCCCGTGCCCAGCAGGTCCGAGGCCGCGGTGACTTGGCGCAGGTACATCTGCAGCGTCCACTTCGAGTTGTCGCTGAGGTAGAGCAGGGGCGACATGAAGTCGTTCCAGATGCCCACCGCGTAGAACAGCGCAAAGGTGGCCAGGACCGGTTTGGACAGCGGCAGCAGGATCCGCCAGAGAATCCCGATCTCGGTGGCGCCATCCATCTTGGCCGACTCCTCCAGCTCCGCCGGGAGTTCCTGGAAGAAATTCTTGATGATGATCAGGCTGAACGGGTTGATGGCGGCGGGCAGGATCAGGGCCCAGTAGGAGTTCAGCAGGCCCAGATCCTTGACCAGCAGGAAGGTGGGGATCATGCCTCCGGAAAAGACCATGGCGAACACCACCAGGGACAGGATGACGTTCCTGCCCCGCAAGGTCTTCTTGGCCAGGGGGTAGGCCATGGTCACGGTGAAGGCCAGTTGGACCAGCGTGCCCACCGCGGTGACCAGGATGGTGGTGACCAGGGCGCGGACGAACGCCGGAGTGGCGAAGATGTATTCGTAGGAGCCCAGGGTGAACTGTTCGGGCCAGACGAAGAAGGCCCGGCGCGTGATTTCGGCTTCGGTGGCGAACGATCCGGCGAAGACGTACACGAACGGCAGCAGGGTAATGATGCCGATTATCGACAGGAAGACGTAGTTGGCGGCGTCAAAGATCCGGCCGCCGCGGGTGTTGTGGATTTTCATGGCTAGAACAGTCCGCTCTGGTTGAATCGCTTGGCCAGCCAGTTGGTGCCGAAGATCAGCACGATGCCCACCAGGGATTTGAACAGGCCCACGGCGGTGGAGTAGCTGTAGGCGCCCTGGGTGATGCCAACGAAGTAGACGTACGTGTCAAAGACGTCCGCCACCTCACGGTTCAGGGCATTGGTCATCAGGTAGATCTGCTCGAAGCCGGTGTTGAGCATCTGCCCGATGGCCAGGATCAGCATCACGATGATCGTGGAACGGATCGCGGGAAGGGTGATGTGCCAGACGCGCCGGAACCTGCCGGCGCCGTCGATGATCGCGGCCTCGTACTGGTCCTGGTCCACGGTAGAAAGGGCGGCCAGGAAGATGATGGTGCCCCAGCCCGTGTTCTTCCAGATGTCCTGCAGGACGATCAGCGGCCGGAACCAGGCCGGATCTGACAGGAAGTCGATGTGGGTGCCCATGGCGTTGTTCAGGAACTGGAACAGGGGACCGATGTCCAGGGCGAACAGCAGGAAGCTCAGTGACGCCACGATGGTCCAGGAGAGGAAGTGCGGGATGTACACCAGCGTCTGGACGGTGCGCTTGAGGATGGACAGCCGGACCTCGTTCAGCAGCAGCGCCAGGACAATGGTCAGCGGGAAGGCAACCCCCAGGTTCAGGAAGGCCAGGATCAGGGTGTTGCCCAGCAGCCGGAGGAAGTCAGGGTTGGCAAAGAAATCCTCGAAGTTACGGAACCCCACCCAAGGGCTGCCGTTCACGCCCAGGAACGGTACGTAATCCTTGAACGCGATGGACACCCCGTACATGGGGGCATAGCGGAACACCGCGAAGTACACCACGCCGGGCAGCAGCAGCAGGTACAGCCATTTGTAATGCGCGAAATGGACGGAAAACCTGCCCCCCTTCCGGGGAGCGGGCGCAGCCTTGCGCGTCCGCTCCCCGGCGAGGGTGTCAATGACAGGGGCCGCCATTTACTTGTTTTCCTGCCAGAGCTTGTTGATTTCGTCCTTGACCTTGTCGCCGCCGCTGGTGTCCCAGAGCTTGATGGCATCCTTGAGGCCCTGTTCGTCGATCTGGCCTGCCAGGTACTTGATCCGGGCATCCGCCACGATGTTGTCCAGCTGTGCACCCTTTGCCACGTAGGTGGCGGAAACGTAGGGCGCGGCCGGGTTGTAGACGGCGCTCTTGAGGTCCTGGGCCATGACGTCGGTGCGCTTGTCGAAGACCTGCTGTTCATAGTCGGAGGGCTGCTTCACAGGGTAGAACTCGTTGCCGGCAACGTTCATGCCCAGCTGGGCGTAGCTCTTGATGTCAGTGGTGACGGCTTTTCCTTCCGGGGTCTCCGGCTTGATGGTGGCCGCCTTGCCGTTCTCCACGGTGAAATTCACGCCCTCGATGCCGTTGTTCAGCAGCACCGCAACGTCCTTGTCGTTCATGGTGTTCAGGAAGCTGAGGACCTTGTCCAGTTCAGCGTCGCTCTTGACGCTGGCCTTGGGGATTGCGAGGAAGCCTGAGTAGCCGTCGGTGGGGTGGGCGTGGAGTTTGCCGTCAGGGCCCTCGAGGTTGCCTACGAAGCCCACCTTGTTCTGGAAGTTGCTGGGGTCTGCCTGCTTGAACAGGTTGATGAGCACGCTCACCCGCGAATCGACGTCGACAATAATGCCGCCCTTGCCGTTGAAGAATGGTTCGTTCCACTTGGTGCTGTCAAAGGTGGCGAAGTCCGGGTTGATGAGCTTTTCGTCCACCATCTTCTTGATGAACCGGTCAGCTTCGAGGAATTCGTCCGTTTCGAAGCTGGGGATGAGCTTCCCGTCCCGCTCCGTCCAGCGGTTGCCGGCGCCGTACCACTCCTCGATCACGTCGTAGGGGCTGTTGGTGCCCAGCGCACCCCATTTGGGAATGGTGATGCCGTACGTGTCGTTCTGGCCGTCGCCGTCCGGGTCCTGCTCGGTAAAGGCTTTGGCCACCTTGTACAGGTCCTCGACGGTCTTGGGCGGCTGCAGGCCCAGCTTGTCCAGCCAGTCCTGGCGGAACATGACGGCGGTACGCATGGGGGCCCGGCCGCGGAACAGGCCGTAAACCTTGCCGTTGACGCTGGCGTTCTTTTGGATGTCCGGGAACGTGGTTTTGAGGTTGGGGTACTTGTCCAGCTTGTCCGTAAGGTCCCAGAACGCGCCGGCCTGGGCGTTCTTGACGAATCCCGGCGTTTTGCCCTGGATCACCATGACCTGCGGGATGTCGGATCCCGCAAGGGTGATGTTGGTTTTGTCCTCATAGGAGGCGTTGGGGGCCCAGTTGATCTTGACCTGCTTGCCCGTGAGCTCCTCCAGCTTCTTCTGGACGGCGCCGTCAGCGGCAGGCGGCTGCGCCTCAAGGAACGGGGCCATGATGGACACGGAGGTGAGGTCCGCCGAGGGGGCGTCCCCTCCGCTGCACGCCGTGAGGGACAAGGCCGTGGCGGTGACGACGGCGGCGGCCAGGGAAAGCTTCCTGGGGATCATATTTTTCCTCTTCCACTTCGTTGGGGTTCTTGGGCTGGTTGGCCACGAATTTGATACGTTTCATTGCGGCGACCGCGCAGGGTGAAGCGCACCGGGCAGTCACCAGGTGCTCTTACGTGATTCAGGCGGTGGAGGCCCCCTGAAGGGCGGTTCGTGCGGCAGGCTCCGCCGCGGCGGATACCGATTCGTCATTGGCAGTGAAGAAGCGGTCACACAACCAGCCGGTGAGATAAAGCCAGGCTCCGATGCTGAAGAACGGAATCAGGCCCGGGAGGCAACTGCTGGCGTAGACCACCGAGGCGGACACAAACAGCAGGATGACCGTCCCCGCCAGATGCCGCACGGCGAACCGGGAGGACATCAGGAGGTACTGCGGCAGCGGCAGCTCATACCGGGCGTACATGGGGAACACGTAGCAGACGGCCCCGGCCAGGAAGATGGCCGCAATAAAGATGCCCACCGCCATGAACTGCGGGAAGATCCCGTGGCTGGTTGAAAAGTAGTTCCAGTTCAGGACCAACGCCACCGCCACAGCCATCACGGGCAGCGCGAGGATGTTCGCCCTGAAGAAGTTCCGGAAGTATGCGGAAGCGAACCCGCGAAGCAGCGGTGCCGCACTGCCGGAGGCCCGCTTGCGCACCACAATCTGCGCGGCGGCGGTGGCAGGCCCGGCACCGAAGACCCCAAAACCGAACAGGGTGAAGGCGATCCACAGCAGGTTGAGGCCCGCTACCCATACGAGCGTGTCGAAAAATGAGTAGGCGCGCGCACTGAAGGTTCCGGACAGCATGGCACGGCTCCCTTCTGTTCTCCATCGTTGCAGGGGCGAAGCGGAAAGTGTTCCGCATCACGCTGGTAATCGGCTTCTTGGAAATCTAAACCCCTCGCAGCTCACCGGTCAAGCGAATTTTTGAATCGTTACATAGCTGGACTGGAACTGCCTTCATGCCGCACACTTACTGGTGGAAAGCGCTTGCTGAATGGAGGCACGCGCCCAGGACCCCGGTGCCCGCAACGGCTGGTGCCACGGCCAGAACGGAGAACCATGGGTACGGCAACGGAAGCCGCCGGCAGCGAGGCCGCAGCAGCTTCAGCAACAGCACCGGCACCGGCACCGGCGGCAAGGGTTGCGCTGGTGGGAGTACACGGCTTCGGCGCCCATCATCTGCGGAACCTCCACCGCCTGCACGCGGCAGGCAGGGTTGAACTCGTTGCCGTAGCCGACCCGCAGCCGCCGGCACCCGGCGCCGTCCCGCCGTCGGCCGCTGTCTATCCGGCGCTTGACCAGCTCCTCACGGACACCCGCGACCTGGACCTGATTATCGTGGCGACGCCCATCCAGACGCATGCCCCGCTGGCCCTGGCCGTGCTCGCCACGGGGGCGGAACTGTACCTCGAGAAGCCCCCGGTCGCTTCCCTGGCGGACTTTAATCGGTTGTGCACGGCCGCCGCGGAGTCGGGCCGCGGCGTACAGATCGGTTTCCAGAGCCTCGGCTCGCACGCCATGAAGGCGATCGAGGAACTGTTGCAAGCGGGGACCATCGGAACATTGGAAGGCATCTCCGCCACCGGCCGCTGGGTCCGGGACCGGGCCTACTACAAGCGCTCCCGCTGGGCTGGAAAGCGGAGTATCAACGGCATGGATGTGGTGGATGGTGTGGCCACCAACCCATTGGCGCACGCCGTGGCAACCGCCCTTCGGATTGCCGGTGCGCGGACCACTGCCGACGTCGCTTCCGTGGAGACCGAGTTGTACCGGGCCAACGACATCGAATCGGATGACACCTCCGTGATCCGGATCCGCACCGCGGCGGGCTTGCCCATCACCTGTGCCCTGACCATCTGCGCGTCGGAATCCGTTGAGCCTTATGTCACGCTCCAGGGCTCGGCCGGCACCGCGGTGTTCCACTACACGGAGGACCGGCTTACCGTCGAAACGGCTGCCGGGCGCACGGAGGAAACCTGCGGCCGCGAAGACCTGACGGAGAACCTCCTGGCCCACCGGGACCACGGCGTTCCGTTGACCAGCGGCCTGGTGGACAGCGGCGCTTTCATGCTGGTACTGGAAGCCGTCCGCAGAGCACCACTCCCGGCCCCCATCGATCCTGCCTACGTCCGCTGGGAAGGTGAAGGGGACGCGGCCCACGCCGTGGTAGCGGGCATCGAGGACGCCTTGGAGCGCGCAGGACGGCAGCATGCCACGTTCAGCGAACTGGGGCTTTCCTGGGCTGCGGCCACCCCGGTGGCCTTCCCCATCCCGGCCTCCTGATGGCGTTGAAGGATACGGCAGCTGCCGGGGACACAGAGCGCCCGTGGGGCGCCGGGCAACTTCATGCCACCGACCTCCTGACGGACGGGATTGCCTCCTGCCTGACCGCTGCTCCGTCCCCCGAATTCAGTTGGCAGCTGTGCCAGGACAGCGACGGCGATCCCGCCCTTGCGCGGCAGACCGGTTACGAGCTTGAAGTCCGGGACGCGCCCGGGGGCGTGCTGTGGAGCTCGGGGGAGGTGGCATCCTCTTTCCAGCGCGGTGTCCGCTACGAGGGTCCGCCGCTCGACGACGACGCAGACTACGCGTGGCGCGTGCGCGTCCGTGATTTGGCCGGCATCCCGGGTCCTTGGTCATCCCCACAGCCCTTCAGCACGGGCCTCGGGGACAGCTCCTGGCAGGCCGGCTGGATAGGCCGTGCACCGGGTGGACGTGCCCCGCTGGAAGTCCTCAACAACGCGCTCCGGGTGGCAGGGTCCCCCTTCCTGCCGATTCCCTGCCCTGCTCCCAGCAGCTTCCGGCTTGAGGCCCGGCTGCGCCCCGTGATGGGCCGGGCCGGCCTGCTCCTGCGCAGCAGAGGCGCCGGAACCGGCCTGCTGCTCGAACTGGGTGCCGCTGGAGAAGTGGTGATCCGCCGGGCCCCGGTCTGGGAGATCCCCTCCCCCGCCGCTCCGGAGACCGAGGTATTGGCGAGCGCCCAGGCCAAGGGTGATGCGCACGGCCCATGGCGTCAACTGACTCTCAGCGATAACGGACAAACCATCCGCGTCACCCTGGACGGGACTGAACTGCTGGCCCTTGGGGAGCCGGGTGCCGGCGGTGCCGCAGCCGTCCTTGCTTTGCACCAGGCTCCGCGGAGCCAGGCGGAGTACGCAGCGCTGCGAATCACCGGTACCACCCCCGGCCTGCCCGAATCCCTCCTGCTGGAGCACCGCTTCGACGCCGGCGATGACCAGGCCCTGGCCTGCCTGGCGAAATGGTCCCGAACCACCGAACACCGCCAGCCCGATGAGTGGACCCTGTTCCGGAACACCTTCCAGCTCACCGGGAAAGTGCGGCGGGCCCGGCTTTACGCCGCCGCCAACCACCACGCCCAGCTCTCCGTGGCGGGGACGCCCTGCCTGGCCACCACATCATTCGGTTACCCTGGCGAGGGCTACTACGACGCCGCGGACATCACGGAACTGCTCGCGGGACACCCCGCGGACACACCCGTGCCGGTGACTGCGCTGCTGCACTGGTACGGACCCGGCCAGGGCCGTGCCGCCGGCATCCCGGGACTGCTTCTCCGGCTCACGGTGGACTACGCCGACGGCCGCCGCGACGTCCTCGTCTCCGGCCCCGGCTGGTCCGCGGGTGAGGCACCGTACCGCCAGTCGGGCTACCGCAACGAGGAGGGCGATCCCGTGGAACACCTGGACGGCCACGCCGCGGCGTCCCTCGGCGCAACCGGCGGCCTGCCTGCCGCCATCAGCTCCGGCGGCCAAGCGTCGTCGGACTTTCCCCGTCTGCACCCCCGCAGGACGTTCCTTGCCGGCGGGTTCGTGGCGCCGCGGAAGTTCCTGACGGCCGGCGACGGCACCATGGTGGCGGACTTTGGCCAGGTCATCCCAGCGCGTCCTGAGGTGGACTTCCTTGCCGGTGTCCCCGGGCGCACGGTCGTGCTCCGGGCCGGCTACGCTCTCCGCCCCGACGGCCGGGTGGACGCCGGGAAGACCGCCAGCCAGAACACGGACATGTCCTTCCCCTACACCCAGACCGCCGGGCCCCAGCAGTTCCGCGCCTCGGTTCATTTGGGTTTCCGCTATCTGGAGCTGCCCGGGGTGGAGGCCGCCGAGGTATCCCGCGTGGGCGCCATCACAGTCCATGGCAGCCATCCCGGCGAGGGCGGCTTCAACAGTTCGGACCAGGTCCTGGATGCGGTGTTCCGGCTGCTCCGCGATTCCGCGCTGTACGGCGTGCAGGAACAGTTCGTGGATACCCCCACCCGGGAGAAGGGCCAGTTCCTGGCCGACGCGGCGAACATCTCCTACGCCACCATGGCTCTCTTCGGCGAACATGCGTACACGGCGCAGGCACTGAGGGAGTTCGCCTGGTCCGCCGGCCGCTACTGGACAGAAGGCGAGGAGAAGGGGCGCTACAACGCCGTCTATCCCAACGGCGACGGCAAGCGCGATATCCCCGATTTCTCCCTGATGCTGCCGGAGTGGGCGGAGGAATACCACCTGCGCACAGGTGATCTTGGCACGATCCGGGAGCTGCTCCCCCACTTGCAGGACACCGCGGACTACGCCCTCAACTACATTCCCGCAGGGGGCCCGACGGCGGGCCTGGTCACCAACCTGGGCGGCGGTTCCGGGCCCTACCTGCACGGCATTGTGGACTGGCCCGCACCGGGCAGGTTCGGCTACGACATGGAGTGCGCGGCCAAGACGACGGTCAACGCCCAGGCCTACTCGGCCCTGGTGTCCACGGCGCGGCTCTGCGGTGCCGCGGGTGAGCAGGACGCGGCGGTCCGTTACGCCGCTGCAGCCCGCACCCTGGCGGGGGCCATCCGGGAGCGGTTGCGGGTGGACGGCGCCATGGTGGACGGGCTCCATGCGGACGGAACACCCAGCTCCCACGCCTCCCAGCACGCGGCATCGTTCCCGTTGTCACTGGGCATCACCGAGCCTGCCTACGCGGCTGCGGACGCCGCCCGGATTGCAGGCATGGGCATGCGCCAGGGGCCCATGACAGTGCACCGGCTGGTCCGGGCGTTGTTGAGCGAGGGCCACACGGACGCGGTGCTGGACCTCCTCACGGACAAGGACCAACCCGGCTGGGCGCGGCTCCTGGACCGTGGAGCCACCTTCACCTGGGAGGCTTGGGACCTGGAGGACGGCACCGACTACAGCCAGTCGCACGCCTGGTCAGCGTCCGTCATCAAAGAGATCCTCGAGCACCTGCTGGGCGTGCGGTACAGCGTGCCGGGCGGCAACGACGTGGTGATCGAGCCGCCGCTGTGCCGGCTGGATCACGCCGCGGGCAGTGTTCCCGTGGCCAACGGGTACGTGCACGCCAGCTGGCACCGGCGCGGCGGCCTGGTGGAGCTGGAGTGCACCGTTCCGCCCGGCAACACGGCCACCGTTCGGCTGCCCGCCGGTTCTTACGGGGTCAGGGGGCCCCGGATCCTCCAAGACCAGCGGGCGGATGCCGCCGTCGTGCCTTCCCCTGCGGGCAGCGGCGGCGAAACGGCCCAGGCCGCCCGTGAGTTCCGGGTGCACGACGGGACCTGGACGTTCATCCCCGCCTAGCAGCCCACCCCCGCTGCCGCAGTCCGGCAGGCAGTCCGAACCAACGAAGACAACACTGGAGGAGTCACATGACACAGCAGGAAACCAGTGCCCCATCGAGCATTTGGGCCAAGGTTGAGGGCATCGGCTTCGGCGGTGACTACAACCCGGAGCAGTGGCCGGTCAGTGTCCGGCTGGAGGACCTGGAGCTCATGCAGGAGGCAGGCGTGAACTTCCTCAGCGTGGGGATTTTCTCCTGGGCGCTGCTGGAACCCGCCGAGGGGCACTACGACTTCGGCTGGCTGGATGAAGTCCTTGAGAACCTCGCCGGGATCGGGGTGAAGGTGGCCCTGGCCACCGCCACCGCCGCTCCCCCGGCCTGGCTGGTCCGCAAGCATCCGGAAATCCTGCCGGTCACGGCTGACGGCACCGTGCTGGGGCCTGGCTCGCGGCGGCACTACACGCCGTCGTCGGCCGTTTACCGCCGCTACGCCGCGGGAATCACGCGCGTGCTGGCGGAACGGTACAAGGACCATCCCGCCCTGGCGCTGTGGCACGTGGACAATGAACTGGGCTGCCACGTCTCGGAGTTTTACGGCGAGGAGGACGCCGCCGCCTTCCGAACCTGGCTGGAGCGCCGGTATGGGAACATCGATGCCGTGAACGCCGCCTGGGGGACGGCATTCTGGTCCCAGAGCTACGGCTCCTTTGATGAAATCCTGCCGCCCTCCGTGGCGCCGTCCACCTTGAACCCGGGCCAGCAGCTGGACTTCCAGCGGTTCAACTCCTGGGCGCTGATGGACTACTACCGGGAGCTCGTGGCCATCCTGCGCGAAGTGACCCCAAACATCCCCTGCACCACCAACCTGATGGCCTCAAGCGCCACGAAGGCCATGGACTACTTCGATTGGGCCAAGGACCTGGACGTCATTGCCAACGACCACTATCTGGTTGCCGCAGACCCGGAACGGCACATCGAACTCGCGTTCAGCGCGGACCTCACCAGGGGTATTGCAGGCGGTGACCCGTGGATCCTGATGGAACATTCGACGTCGGCCGTCAACTGGCAGCCGCGCAACCAGCCCAAGATGCCGGGCGAGATGCTGCGCAACTCCCTGGCGCACGTGGCGCGCGGGGCGGACGCCGTGATGTTCTTCCAGTGGCGCCAGAGCTTTGCCGGCTCGGAAAAGTTCCATTCCGCCATGGTGCCGCACGGCGGCCGGGACACGCGCGTGTGGCGTGAGGTGGTGGAGCTCGGAGGAGCACTGAGACGGCTGGAGCCCGTGCGCGGCTCGAGGGTGCAGTCCCGCGCCGCCATTGTATTTGACTACGAGGCGTGGTGGGCCGGCGAGATCGATTCGAAGCCCAGCATCGACGTGAAGTACCTGGACCTGCTGCGGGCTTTCCACCGCGCCCTGTTCCTCCGCGGAATTTCCGTGGATATTGTGCATCCGTCCGCTTCGTTGGAGGGGTACCACCTGGTGCTCGTATGCACGCTGTATGCGGTGTCGGATGACAACGCTGCCAACATCGCTGCCGCTGCGGCCGGCGGCGCCACGGTGCTGGTGAGCTACTTCAGCGGGATCGTGGACATGCAGGACCACGTGCGGCTGGGCGGTTATCCGGGCGCATTCCGTGAACTCCTGGGGGTTCGCGTCGAGGAGTTCCACCCCCTGTTGGCAGGGTCCCGGCTGAAGCTGAGCGACGGCACTGTTTCCTCGGTCTGGAGCGAGCACGTCCACCTTGCCGGCGCCGAGGCGGTGCAGACGTTTACCGGGTACCCGCTGGAGGGGGTTCCCTCCCTCACCCGCAGGGCGGTGGGTGAGGGGGCAGCCTGGTACCTGGCCACGTTCCCGGACCCCGACGGCATCGATGCCCTCCTGGACAAGCTCCTGGCGGAGTCCGGCGTTGCGCCGGTTTCCCCCGCAGGCCCCGGCGTGGAGCGCGTCCGGCGGCGCTTGGCCGACGGGCAGAGCTTCCTGTTCGCCATCAACCACACGGGCTCGGATGCCCCGGTTTCCGCTGCAGGCACCGACCTGCTGACCGGCGAACCGTTTACCGGCACCGTCCCGGCCGGCAGTGTTGCGGTCATCGCAGAGGATTAGGGGCCGTCCGGGCCCGGCGCCTGTGGGTTCAGTACCGCTCGCCTGCTTTCGCCTGTCAAAACGCGCACGACGGCGGCACTCCGTTGGGTGCCGCCGGTTCGTCCTCTGCACAGGGCTTCTGGCACGCGCCCATGAGGTTTTCCACATAGGACTTTTGGGTGGCAGCCGTTGTCAGACCCTGGTGGAAGACTTTGGTTATGGAGGCGGTTTTGGGGACGGCGGCAGTACTGGAGGCGGAGCCTCAGGCACACCTTGCTGCCAATGTGCCTCGGTCCCCAGTTGGCGTTCCGATCCTTGGCGCCCTGTCGGACTCTTGTGTTGCAATGCCCGCAGTGCCTTCTGCTATTACCGCACCGTCACCGCCGGCCGTTCAACCCGCCGACGCTTCCATTGGTGATGTCGTGGCCTTGCTCGCACGGGTTCCGCTGGCTCGTGACGGTGCGGGCATGATCGATCAGCTACGCGCGCTGGAGGATCTGAAATCGCTGGCCGGTGCCCGGCAGGCCGGCATTACCGTGGCCTTTGATCTTTCCCAGCGGCGGGAGCAGGCCGCCGCAGGTGTCCCGGCCGAGGAGCAAGGCGCGGGGGTTGCGGCGCAGGTCGCGTTGGCGCGGCGGGAATCCCCGGCCCGGGGCTCCCGGCTGCTGGGCCTGGCCAAGACCCTGGCCGGGATGCCGCACACCTTCGCCGCGTTCCGGTCGGGGTTGTTGAATGAGTGGCGGGCCACCCTGATCGTGAAGGAAACCATCTGCCTCACACCCGGGGACCGGGCCGGGGTGGATGAGGAACTCGCCGCGGACACCGGCGCCCTCGACGGCGCAGGAGACAAGGCCATCGTGGCCACGGCCCGGGCGGCGGCCTCCCGGCGGGACCCCGCCTCGGTCGCGAAACGGGCCACCCGGGCGGTCACCGAACGCACGGTGAGTCTGCGCCCGGCACCTGACACCATGACCTACCTGACCGCGCTGCTGCCCGTCGCCCAAGGCGTCGCCGCCTACGCCGCCCTGACGAAAGACGCGGATACTGCCCGGTCCTCCGGGGACGACCGATCGCGGGGGCAGATGATGGCCGACACCCTCGTCGAACGCGTCACCGGCACCCCCGGCGGGATCAGCAGGGTGGAGATCCAGCTCGTCATGACGGACCGCACCCTCCTGCAGGCCGATTCCGAACCCGCCCGCCTCCCCGGCTACGGCACCCTCCCGGCGGCAGTCGCCAGGGAACTCGCCCTCGCCGGCGCCGCAGCACGCACCGGAACGGCAACAGCTGATTCGGCCATAAAGCGCGAGCTGGAGCTGTGGGTCCGCCGCCTCTACACCGCCCCGGGCAGCGGTGAGCTCGTGGCAATGGACTCCACAGCACGCCTCTTCCCGCCCGGGCTGAAACGCTTCCTCCAGATCCGGGACGACACCTGCCGCACCCCCTACTGCGACGCCCCCATCAGGCACCACGACCACATCACCGCCTGGCACACCGGCGGACCCACCACCGCGGCCAACGGCCAGGGCCTCTGCGAAGCCTGCAACCACATCAAAGAAACACCCGACTGGACCGCAAACCCGTCCCCGGCCCCCCGGCACACGGTGGCAACCACCACCCCAACCGGCCACACCTACCACTCCACCGCACCACCACTCCCCGGCACCTCGGCCACAGCCACAGCCCCGGCCCCGGCCCCGGCCCCGGCTCAAGGAGACCCACCCCAAACGTTCTGCACGGGCCCCGCAGCGCAGCCACTGCCGCCAACGGAGCAAGCCGGTTCTGTCAGGGCGCCCACGCGGCACGGACGCCACCCGACCAGGCCGTCCACCTCCCTGCCAGGCAGATACCGCCCAGATACCGCCGCGCCTCCATCGACTGGCAGAAAGCCTCCAGCGGTCCACGTCATGGTCACGGTCCGGGGAAAGTGCTGCCCCGTACGGCTGATCCATGACTGCTTGTGCTGCTCCCGCCTTACCCGCCGCTCCTGCTTAATCAGCGCCGCCCCTACTTAATCAGCGCCGCCCCGGGAGGGAACCGTTGGTTCCCTCCCGGGGCGGCGCTGCCACCCGCCGTCGGACGTTCTGGACAGGGAGGCGTCCATCCAGAACGTCCTGAGCCGTTCCGGCGGGGTGAGGACTAGCTGCTGATAGCGGACTTCATCTCATCGGTCGCCTTCTTGCCGGCATCCCCCGGGACAGCCGCTCGAAGAGGACTTCCGAGGTATACCGCTTGATGATTTCCTGGATGGCACCGGCGCCCTTCGGCGGCGGCGCCGGAGCCTCGCCGAGCTCGTCCTTGATCTGGTCGATGAACTTGACCACCTTGACGTCGGCCGGTGTCAGTTTCGGCTGGATGGCTGCCCGGACGTCAGAGTTCGGGTAGACGCCGCGGTCTGCAAGCAAGGCCTCCCCGGCTTTGACGTTGTTGGTGAGGAAGTTGATGAACTTGGCGGTTTCCTGCGGGTGCTTGGTGCGCGATGATGCTGACCAGAACTGCGAGGCCTTGTACCAAAGCTCGGAGTCAGCAGCCGATCCGGTCTTGGTGGGGAACCGCAGGATTTTCAGGTCCCCGCCGCTCGCCTTTTCCAGGGCCGGCGCCTGGTTGGACCACCAGAAGGCCATGCCGTTCTTGCCTGTTGCCAGCCCGCTTTGGTCAAGCGGCGCAGCCTCGGCTTCCACCACCTCGGATGCGGAGGGAACTGCCTTCTTCTGGCTCAGCTCTTTCAGGAAAGCCCACCACTCGGAGATGTCGCTTGGCTCAAAGCCCAGCTTGCCGTCAGATGTGTACAGTGATTTGCCGTTCTGCCGAAGCCAGACACCCAGGGAGGCTTCGTCAGTTCCGTAGGCTGCCGCGCCATAGGTTCCCTTGGGCGACTTCGCGGTGATCTCGGCGGCGATGCGGCCAAAGTCGTCCCACGTCCACTTGGTATCGTCCGGGAGCGGGACTCCCGCGGCCTGGAAGACAGCGGGGTTTGCCAGGATGGTCGCTGCGTTGATGCCTGCGGCGATACCCGTCAGCCCCTTAGCGCCCTTGCCGGCGTTAAGTGCTGCCTCGTCCAGTTTGGAAGTGTCGATGTCGTACTTGGACAGGTCGAGAAGGGCGCCGCGGCTGGAGTACTCCGTGATGTACTTCTCGTCCATCTGGATGATGTCAGGGGCGTCGTTGGCCGCGACCTGCGTGGCCAGCTTGTCCCAGTAACCGCTCCAGTCCCCGAACTCCGGCTTGATCTTGATCTTGGGGTTTTCGGCTTCGAACTGTTTGATAGCTTCCTGCGTCAGCTGGGCGCGTTTGTCGCCGCCCCACCACGAGAAGCGGAGCTCGACCGTGCCGTCAGCGTTCTGGGGGGCGGCTCCCCCGCCGCAGGCACTGAGGGCCATGACGGCTGCGATAGCGGCGGCAACCGCGCCGGCTTTACGGCTGCGGCGCCGGGCGCCTGCATTGGGTGCCTCTGCATGCTTCTTGGCAGCATTTGCGGGACGGGGAAAAAGCGGCACTGGGTACTCCGATCTTCTTTGATCCAGGTGCGGGTGATTGTTCTGAAAGCGCTTTCTAGACCTAATACTACAAGTGCCTAACTTGTAATACAAGATGCGTATCGCAGCAATCTCCCTACACGCCGCCGCAGGCGCCTTAACGCGAACGGCCCGCCACGAGGGCGGGCCGTCCGGACGGGATTGTACTTTTTGGGCTACTTGATACCGGTTGTAGCAATGCCCTTGATGAGGAACCGCTGGCCGAAAAGGAACACCAGGAAGACGGGCAACAGCGAGACGATGGACATTGCGAACAACGATCCCCAGCTTGTGGCTGACTGCGAATCCACGAAGGCCCGCAGCGCCACCGGAACTGTGAACATGTCCGGATCCGTGAGGTAGATCAGGGCCCCGAAGAAGTCATTCCAGGTCCAGATGAAGGTGAAGATGGTGGTGGTGGCCAGTGCGGGCACCATCAGGGGCAGGATGACGCGCAGGAAGATACGCGGGTGCCCGGCGCCGTCGATCCTTGCGGCCTCATCGAGCTCCTTGGGGATGCCGCGGATGAACTGCACCATCAGGAAGACGAAGAACGCGTCCGTGGCCAGCAGCTTGGGCACGATCAGCGGCCAGAAGGTGTTTACCCAGCCGATCTGGGAGAACAGGATGTACTGCGGAACGATCACCACGTGGAATGGCAGCATGATGGTCAGGAGCATGATGCCGAAGAACAGCTTCTTGGCGGTGAACTGCAGCCGCGCGAACGCATAGGCGGCCATCGAGCACGAAATCAGGTTGCCCAGGATGGATCCGATCACCACGATGGCCGAGTTGATCATGTAGTGGCCAAAGGGGTGGGTCAGGGCTGACCAGCCGGAGGTGTAGTTGCTCATTTCGAGGCTGTTGAGCCAGAGGCCCGGGTCCCGGAAGATCAGCTCGTTCGGACGGAGCGAGGACACCACCATCCACAGCAGTGGGTAGATCATCAATGCGCCGGCAAGGATCAGGATCGCGTGCTTGATGAGGCCTTTGGTCCGCTGCGCCCTACTGAAAGCCAGGGTGCCGCGGGACTCACGCGGTTTGCGATGGTTCGTGGGCTTGCGGGCGCCGGAAGACTTCTTGTCCCGGGCGGGCAGCGTCTCAAGCTTAGTCGTCATAGAAAACCCAATACTTAGAAGCGATGAAGTTGATGGCAGTGAACACGCCGATGATGAGCAGCAGCACCCAGGCCATGGCGGACGCATAGCCCATATCGAACTGGCCGAAGCCCTTTTGGTAGAGGTACAGGGTGAAGAACATCGTGGAATCCGAGGGGCCGCCGTTACCGCCCGAGACGATGAACGCCTGGGTGAACGACTGGAAGGAGCCGATGATCTGCAGCACCAGGTTGAAGAAGATAATTGGACTCAGCATCGGCAGGGTGATCCGCCAGAACTGCTGCAGGGTGGTGGCGCCGTCAACCTTCGCAGCCTCGTAGTACATGTTGGGGATCTGGCGCAGGCCGGCCAGGAAGATGATCATCGGGGCGCCGAAGGTCCAGACGTGCAGCAGGATGATCGACCCCAAAGCGGTGCTGGGGTCCGAGATCCAGCCCGGACCCTGGATCCCGAACATGGCCAGGACCTGGTTGACCAGGCCGGTGGTGCCGAAAATCTGCTTCCACAGGATGGCAACGGCAACGGACCCGCCGAGGAGGGACGGCAGGTAGAACACCGAGCGATAGAACGGAAGGCCGCGAAGGCCCTTGTCCAGCACCAGCGCAATGAGCAGGGCAACGCCCAGCTGCAGCGGCACGCCAATAAGAACATAGGTGAAGGTGACCCGCAACGAGTTGTGCAGCCGGGCGTCACTGAGCATCCGGGTGAAGTTGTGCAGCCCTGTCCATTCGGGCGGTTGGAGCAGGTTGTAGTCGGTAAACGACAGATAGAGGGACATCAGCATGGGGCCGATGGTGATGGCCACCAGGCCTACCAACCATGGCAGCAGGAAGATGTACGCGGCCTTATTGTCCCGCCTGTTGGCCTTCTTCTCCTCGGGGGTGACTTTGCCCTTCCGCCGGGTGATGGAGCTGAGCTCGCTGATGGCGCTCACAGGAGCTGCTCCGTCGGGGACGCCAGGCACACGGCGTCGGGCACGTGGGCCGGACGCAGGGTCCTGGGGATGTGTTTTGCGGCCATGTGGTCTCCTTTGGTCATCGTGGCCTCCACGTTGCTGTCATCGCCAGGCGATGGGGAATTCGGCACCTCCGGCGCGGTTTGACTGTTGCCCGCAAGGGGCTTCAGTGGTTCCGGCGCCGCAGGTGCCTTTGGAAATGCGGCTCCGTACCAAAGTAAACGTTTTCTTGACTCCTGTATAGCCCTTTGTTAGATTTCGAGAAACCGTTTTCTGCCGCGTGCGGTACTCCACCCAAACACGAAGCCGAGGGTCACAACAATGAAGTTTGGTCTCAGAAAATCCGTCATGGGCGTTACGGGCGCCGTCGCCGCCCTTGCCATTGCCCCCACCGGCTGCGGCAACGGCGCGCAGGCCGGAAAGGTGGGGACGGCGGAAGACCTGGGACCCTCCGGATCTCCGAGGTAGACCAGAACATGGTGTGACCGGAACGTCCCACCACGTCAGCAGGCAGACCTATCAGCGAAAGGAGGCAGGCCGCATGAGTCCAGCAGCACGGCCCAGCGCCATCGCGGGCTACGAGGACTGGCCTGCCTACGTCCGGAGCAACCCCCGCCACCACGCCCCAACAGCCCTGGCGCAGGAGCTTTCGGACGCCTTGGGCGTACCCGGCTCGGGTGCACCGCCGGTGGTGGCGGTCCAGTGGGAGGAAACGTACGACGACGTCACCACCTCCCAGCTCAGCTGGCAGCTGGGCTTCGGGCCGCGAACCATCGGTTGGCTGGTCAGGCCGGCCGGAAGTTCCGGTCCCCTGCCGGGCGTCCTGGCACTGCACTGCCATGGCGGCAACAAGTTCGGCGGCGCGGAGCGGCTGGTGGAACTCCCGGACAGCCACCCCTCGGCGGCCGCCGCCCGCGCAGGCCACTATGACGGGCGCGCGCTGGCCACGGACATCGCCCGCCGCGGATTCGCGGTGCTGGCCCACGACACGTTCGCCTGGGGCAGCCGCAGCTTCGACCTCTCAACTCCGCCCTGGCGGACTGCCTCGGCGACGGCGGCGAAGCAGGCTCAGTGGCGGGAGGACGGCGTCGTGCCCACCGACGCGGACGAATACAACGCCGCCGCCGCCTTCCACGAGGACACTGTTGCCAAGGCGGCAGGCCTGCTGGGCACCAGCCTGGCCGGCATGGTGGCGTACGACGACCTCGCCGCCCTGGAAATCCTGGCAGCCCTGCCCGGCGTCGACCAGGACAACCTGGGCTGCATCGGCTTCTCCGGCGGCGGTGGCAGGTCGCTTGCCCTCGCAGTCCTCAGTCCGCGCATCCGGGCGGCGGTGGTGACCTGCATGATGACCACCTTCGAGTCCCTTCTCCCCGCTTACCTGGACGCGCACTCCTGGCTGCTGCAGACCCCCGGCCTGTGGAGGCTGGGCGACTGGCCGGAGCTCACCGGCAGGTCGGCGGCTTCCCGGTTCCTGGTGCAGTACGCCCTGGCGGATGAACTTTTCCCGGAAGACGGAATGCGCCAGGCGCACCGGCTGCTGGAATCACTGCACGCGGGTACGGACAAGTACACCGGCAGCTACTGGCCCGGCGGACACGTCTTTACCGCTCCGATGCAGGACGAAGCCATCGATTTCCTGGCGCAAACCCTGGCCTTGCAACCCGTTCACAACAGATCCCAAGGACCCACATGACCACACAGCACTCTGCCGCCGCGGATCCGACGCACCAGCAGGCCGCTTCCACTGCGGTCCCGCGGGTGGCCCTGGTGGGTGTACATGGATTCGGCGAGCGCCATCTTGCCAACCTGGCCCGGCTCGAACAGGCCGGCGCCGTGGAACTGGTGGCCGTCGCCGATCCCAACCCGCCGCAAGCCGGCACCCTTGCCGACTCGGTAAAAGTCTTCCCGGACCTGGATGGGCTGCTGGCCGCGGGGCCAGGTGCCGACGTCGTCATTCTCGCCACGCCCATCCAAACGCATGCCCCGCTGGCGGTCGCCGCACTGGAAGCCGGGATGGACGTCTACGTCGAAAAACCGCCGGTAGCTTCCCTGGCCCAGTTCGAAGGGGTCCTTGCCGCCGCCCGGGACAATGGGCGCTTGGTCCAAGTGGGCTTTCAGAGCCTGGGCTCGCACGCGCTGCCCGCCATCAAAAGCCTGGAGGCTTCGGGAGACATCGGCACTGTGCTGGGCATCAGCGCCACCGGCCAGTGGCTGCGGACCAAGGCGTATTTCAAGCGCTCGCGCTGGGCCGGGAAGCGCACCCTTGACGGCACCGACGTGGTGGACGGCGTGGCAACCAATGCGCTGGCCCACGCGGTGGCCACCGGCCTGCACCTGGCGGGCGCACACACCGTCGCGGACGTAAGCTCCGTGGAAACCGACCTGTACCGCGCCCACAGCACCGAAAGCGACGACACCTCGGTGCTCCGGGTCCGCACCGCCCAGGGGACCACACTGCTGTGCGCGCTCACCCTCTGCGCCCCCGAACAACTGGAGCCAACCGTCACCGTCCACGGAACCCTTGGCGACATCACGCTTTTCTACACAAAGGATGAGGTGGTCATCGCCACCCCGGACGGCGAGCGCCGGGAAACGTACGGCCGGACCGACCTGCTGGAGAACCTGCTGGACGCCCGCGCCACCGGCGCACCTCTGATCTCGGCGCTGGAGGACACCGGCGCCTTCACCGCCGTCCTCGAAGCCATCCGTACCTCTCCCGCGCCGGCCCCCATCGGCGGCGAATTCATCTCCTGGGAAGGCGAGGGCGACGACGCCCATCCGGTGGTCCAAGGCATCAGCGGCCTCATCGAACGCGCCGTCAAAGCCCAGGCCACGTTCGCCGAGCTGGGCGTGCCCTGGGCCAGGGCCCTCCCGCCCGTCCGCACGCTGACCCTGGACGGCCGGCCTGTGGCGGACTACCAGGACGGCAGCCACATCCGGGCAGTCTCCTCCCCGCGCCCCTACCTGCACCCCGTCAGGACCATGGGCGGCACCCTGGTGTCGGACCACCAGCCGCTGGACCACGTGTGGCATCTGGGCGTCGGAGTGGCGCTGCAGGACGTGGACGGGGTCAATTTCTGGGGCGGCCGCACCTATACCCGGGAGGCCGGGAAGTACGTCTGGCGCCCCGACCACGGCAGCATTGCCAGCACGGGCACCAGCGTGGAACAGACCAGCGCCGGCCGCGGGCACGAAGGCAGGCTGCAGGAGACCTTGAGCTGGAACGGCCCCGACGGCGCCCCCATCCTGGTGGAGGAGCGCACCTGGGCGTGGTCCGGCGTCGACCCTTCCATCTGGCGCCTGTCCCTGGACTTTGCGTTGTCCCCCGCCGGCGACAAGCCGGTCAGCCTGGGCAGCCCGGGCTCCAACGGCCGGTTCGAAGGGGGTTATGGCGGATTCTTCTGGCGCCTGCCCGAATGCGCGGACGCAAAGGTATGGACGCCGGCCGGCAGCGGCGAGTCGGAAACCCACGGGAGTGTCGGGCGCTGGCTGGCCTGGACTGGGAAGTTTGACGGCGGGAAGTTCGACGGCGGAAAGTTCGACGGCGGCCCCGCCACCCTGGTGTTCGTGGCCCCGGAAGGGTCCACGGACCCCTGGTTTGTCCGGATGGACGGCTACCCGGGCGTGGGCCAGGCGCTGGCCTGGGACGCCCCCGTCATCGCGAGGCCAGGCAGCCCGGTGCAGCGCAGCATCACCGTCTTTGTGGCCGACGGCATCCTGGCCACGCCCGACATCGAAGCATTGATCAACCATCAGGGGGACCCGTCATGACCCAGACAACAACCACAGCCGCTCCCCCGCAGGAGGCCCGCCGGGCTCCCGGGTCCCCGGCGGACCGGGCCGTCAAGCGCCAACGGGTGCTGGACATCCTGGATGCCGCCGGTCGGGACTCGCTGCTGCTCACCACCAACACCGCGCTGACGTGGTACCTGGACGGCAGCCGTGTCCACATCAGCCTGGCCGGTGATCCCATCGCCGCCCTGCTGGTGGACCGCGGGGGCGACCACCTGGTGACGTTCAACAACGAGGCCGGCAGGATCGGCGCCGAGGAACTGCCCCCCGGGGTCAACCTGCACACTGTCCCCTGGTACGGGAACCTGCACCAGGCCGCCGCCGCGGTTGGCAGCGGGACCCAGCCGCCCCTGGCCGAAGCGGAGGCCGCCGCGGAACTCCGCGCCGCACGCCAGCAACTGCTCCCCGCGGAAAGCGCCCGTTATTCCCTGCTCAGCGCGGAACTGGCCGGCATCATGACGGACGTTCTCACCGCCGCCCGCCCGGACACCACGGAATTCGCCCTGGTCTCGGCCCTGGCCGGGCGCGTTGTGGCTGCCGGCGCCGAGCCACTGGTGCTCCTGTGCAACGGCAGTTCCCGCAGCACGTTCCGCCATCCCCTGGCGACACACTCCCCCCTCGGCCGGCGTGCCATGGCCGTGGTGTGCGCCCGCCGGGATGGCCTGGTTGCCAACATCACCCGCTGGGTAAGGTTCGACGCCGGCACCCCGGAAGAGCGCGACGCCGAGGCCCGCATCGCGGCAGTGGAAGCGGACATCTTCGATGCCACAGTCCCCGGCGCCAGGCTGGACATGGTCTTCGCCGAGATCCAGGCGTCGTACGTGCGGCACGGTTTCGGGGCGGACCAGTGGGAGCAACACCACCAGGGTGGTCCGGCCGGCTATGCGGGGCGCGATCCCCGGGTCACCGCAGCTGTCACCGACACCGTGGTGCTGGACCAGGCCTTCACCTGGAATCCGTCCGGACCGGGCGTCAAGATTGAGGATACGGTGCAGCTCACGGAGTCCGGGCTTCGCGTCCTCACCGTTGACCCCCGATGGCCTGCAACCACGGTGAACGGGCTGGAGCGGCCGGTGACGCTGCAGCTCTAGCCTGAACGCCCGCTCACATACTGCCGCAAAACAGGAAAAGCCCGCTCACTTATGGCCGTAAATACGGCCATAAGTGAGCGGGCGTTTCAGGAAAGCTGCAGTTCGCCGTCCACGCGGCGCGGGATGCCCAGCGGGTTGTCCTCGCGCAGTGCCGGGTGCAGCACGGTCTCCGGGGCGTCCTGGTAGGCCACAGGGCGCTGGAACCTTCGGACCGCCGTGGCGCCCACCGAGGTGAACAGGGAGGTGGTGGCCGGGTACGGGCCGCCGTGCTGCTGGGCCCAGTTCACGGCAACGCCAGTGGGCCAGCCTTCGAACAGGACGCGCCCCGCGAGCCCGGAGAGCTGCTCCACGATGGCCGCGATGTCCTCGCCCTGTTCGCTGTGGAGGGTGGCCGTCAGGCTGCCGGGGACCTTTGCCAGGACAGCTGACAATTCTTCCCGGTCTGCGTACTCGATGAGGATGGTGGTGGGTCCGAAGCATTCTTCCAGCAGCTGCTCCGGGCGCTCCAGGACCTTCGCGGCGCTGGTGGAAAAAACCACCGGCCCGGCGCCGTTTGCGGCCGCGTCCTGGTCGACGCTGCCGCTGACAACGTCCACGCCCTCCACCGACGCGAAGCTGCGCAGCCCGTCCGGGTAGGCTTCGGCGATCCGGGTGGTCAGCATGCCCAGGGCCGGCTTGTCCTTGCTGGCCCGTGCCACCTCCTGCGCGAACCCGGTCCCCGCGGGGATGAACACCAGGCCCGGCTTGGTGCAGAACTGCCCCGCGCCGAGGGTGAAGGAGCCGGCCAGCCCGGCGGCGAGTTCCGCCGAGCGGGCCTGCAGCGCTGCCGCGGTGATGACCACGGGGTTGAGGCTGCCCAGTTCCCCGTAGAAGGGGATGGGATCGGGGCGTGAGGTGGCAAGGTCGAACAGGGCACGGCCGCCGGGAATGGAGCCGGTAAAGCCCACGGCCTTGATGGCAGGGTCCTGGACCAGGGCCGTGCCCACTTCGCGCCCGCTGACCAGTGCGAACAGGCCCTCGGGTGCGCCCGCGCCGCGGAGGGCCGCGGCCACGATTTCAGCGGTGCGCTCCGAAAGGCGGAGGTGGCCTGAGTGTGCCTTGACGATCACGGAGCAGCCGACGGCGAGGGCTGAGGCGGTGTCGCCTCCGGCCACGGAGAAGGCAAACGGGAAGTTGGAGGCGGCGAAGACGGCAACGGGTCCGATGGGCTTGAGGATCCGGCGGAGGTCCGGTGTGGGCGGCGTGGCGGCCGGATTGGCGTGGTCGATGATGGCCTCAAGGTAGGAGCCTTCAGTGATGACGCGGGCGAACAGGCGCAGCTGCCCGCTGGTGCGCGCCACCTCTCCCGTGAGGCGGGGAGCCCCCAGGCTGGTCTCGGCATCGGCGATTTCCACCAGTTCGGCCGCATTGGCATCCAGGGCGTCCGCTACGGCGGTCAGCCAGCCGGCACGCTCGGCGTCGGAGGCAGCCGCGGAGATCCCCGCGGCCGCTGTTGCGGCAGCGGTGAGCTCGGTCAGGGAAAGCGTTGCAGTTGTCACGTCAGGTACCTGTTCGTCGTCGTACGGAAATTCATGGTTACAGCGGTTCCCGGAAACGGAATCCCAGGCCGGGCCGGTCCGCCAGTGTCACCCTGCTGTTGCCGAACCGGACCGGGGATGGCCCGGCCAGGATGCCCAACTGCTCGAAGGACGCCTCCTCGACGTCCTCCACCATGGTGGGCTCCGCCAGGGTCAGGGCCAGCTGCCCGGACAGTTCGGGCAGCAGGTGCGGCATCACCTTGATGCTGTTGGTCCGTGCCAGCTCGACGATCCGCCGGAAGGGGGTGATTCCGCCCACCCGGATGATGTTCGGCTGGATGATGTCCACCGCCTCTGCCTCTATGAAATCGCGGAAGCGGTAGATGGTGTGCAGGTTTTCGCCAAGGGCGATGGGCACCGGCGAGTGCTTCCGGAGCCTGCGGTAGGCCCAAAGGTCGTCCGCGCGGAGGGGTTCCTCCAGCCATTCCAGCCCGTACTCGGCCAGGACGTCCACGGCGCGGAAGGTGGTGGGCAGGTCCCACCGCTGGTTCGCGTCGATCATGAGCCTTCGGTCCGGGCCCAGGACGGCGCGCACGGCGGCGACGCGCTCTGCGTCCTCGCGGATGTCCGGCTTGCCCACCTTGATCTTGACTGCCCGGTGGCCTGCCGCCACCCAGCGTTCAACCTGCGCCACCAACTCTTCAAGCGTGTAGTGCAGGTTCACCCCGGAGCCATAGACCTCAGCGGATTCCTGCCGCTGGCCCAGGAAGCCGGCGACCGAGGTGCCTGCACGGCAGGCCTGGAGGTCCCAAAGCGCAAGGTCCACGCCTGCCATGGCGATGGTGGTGAGTCCGCCGCCGCCGGCCTCGTGCAGCCGCTTCCACAGCGCATCCCACACAGTTTCCGGATTAGCGGGAAGCCCGGTAATGAATGGGGCAATGTCGTGGTCCAGCAGCGCTTTGACCGCTTGGGGACCGATGGTGGGCGTCCAGGAAAAACCGTGCCCCGCGCCGCCGTCGTCCGTGTGGAGTTCGGTGGTGATCACGTGGTTCTCCGGCGCCTCCACGCCCCAGCTGCGGCGCAGCGGAACCGTGAGGAACCTGGTGGTCAGGCCGGTGATGCGGGGAACGGTGCGGAGGGTTTCCGCCGCCGGTGCGCTCATCAGCGGCCGGCCAGCTCGTAGCCCTTGGCGAGGATGGCCTTGAGCTCAACCAGTTGTTCCTCCGTGGGATCAACCAGCGGCGGACGGACCGAACCGACGGGCAGTCCGGCCAGCCGCAGGCCTGCCTTGACCAGTGAAACGCCGAACCCCGGGGTTTGGTCGCGCAGGCGGACCAGGGGTGCGTAGAAGCCCTCGAGCAGGGCGTTGCGGCGGTCCTCGTCCCCCGCGATGTAGGCGTCGTAGTAGGCCTTGGCGATTTCCGGGGCCATGGCGAACGCCGCGGAGGAGTAGAGCGGGATGCCCAGTCCGCGGTAGGCGCCCTGGGTCAGTTCGGCGGTGAGCAGGCCGTTGAAGAAGGCGAAGTCAGTCCGTCCGGTCGCGCGGACGGCGGACACGATCTCCTGGGCCAGGCCAACGTCCCCCAGGCCATCCTTGAAACCGATGACCTTGGGGTTGCCAGCGAGCTTGGCCATTGATGCGGCAGCGAATTTTGCGTTGCCCCGGTGATACACGATGACCGGCAGGCTGCTGGCGTTGGCCACGGCCTCGATGTAGGCCACCAGCCCGTCGGTGGGACCGGTCACCAGGTAGGGCGGCAGGACCAGGAGGGCGTCGGCGCCTGCCTCTTCAGCGGCGCGGGCGGCGGCCAGGGCGTGGCCCAGGGGTCCGCCGGCACCGGCCACCACGGGGACCTTTCCGGCCACAACGTCGACGGCGGCCGCCACCACGGTGCGGACCTCGTCGATGCTGAGGGCATGGAACTCGCCGGTGCCACAGGCAGGGAACACGCCGCCGGGAGCGAAGGGCAACCGGGAGCCGATGTGTTCCTTGAGCAGTTCCACGTCAACTGCGCCGTCGGCCGTGAACGGGGTGACGGGGAAGAACAGTACGCCGTCGAATTTCATGGTGTCTCCTTGCCTCCGCCGGTGGTAACCAGGGCGGTGGCCTCGTCGTTGAGGGTGTGGTGGGACTTCAGTTCGGTGCGCCAGCTGCGCTTGGGCTGCCAGCCCAGGAGCTCCTGGGCTTTGGCAATGGAGAAGGCCGGGCTGGTGCCGGTGAGGCAGGAACTCAGCGCTTCACTTCCCGGCAGGTACTTGGGCATCAGCTCCGCGAGCGGTGCGGTCGCCAGCGCGTCGGCCGCCCCCACAAAGAAGGTTTCCCCGTTGGGAATGTCTTCCATCTTCTGCAGCAGCACGTCCAAAAAGTCCGCCACGTCCCGCGCATCGACGTAGTTGAACAGTGCCGGTGCGGAGAGGGCAGGGTCGGCCAGGCGTTCGGCGAGGGTGTGGCCCTGCTGAGTGGGGGCGCCTTCCCACTCCTCCGGGGAGATCACGAAGCAGGGCCGGAACGCCGCGTAGCGGATCTTCTCCCCCTGGGCAGTCGCGAACATCTGCACGGTCTGTTCGGCAATGTGCTTGGACAGTGCGTAGGCGTTCCATGGCTTCGGCGGGGTCCGCTCATCGAGGGGGAACGACGGCGGCAGCCAGCCCGCCGGGCAGCCGTAGCCAAGGACGGTGGGACTGCTGGCGGTGACAATCTTCGGAACCCCCAGCTCCGTCGCAGCGCTGACCACGGCGAAGGCCAGCCGGGTGTTGGTGCCGAAAATGACGTCCTCCGGCGCGCTGAAAGGCACCGCGATCGCCGCAAGATGGATGACCGCGTCGGGCCGTGCCTCCCGCAGGAGGCGCAGCGCCTCTCCCGGGGCCAGGAGGTCTGCGGTTTCCTGGACGACGCCGGCAGGCAGCAGTTCTGCTGGCACGGCGTCCCGGTCAACGGAGACCACCTGGTGGCCCGCCTGGGCAAGTCCGGCCACCACGCTGCGGCCCAGGCGGCCGGAGCCGCCGGTAACGAATATCCTGCTCATGGTTTTCCCTCTACTTGCCGCGGCGAAGGTCGACCCCGAGGTCCAGGTCCTCGACGCGGACGGGCAGGGACGTTTCCAGCGAGCGGTTTCCGGCGATGCCCACGGACACCGACCGCAGCCCGTCCAGGTAACCGGACGGACGGCCCAGCGGATCCTCGCCCGGGCCGTTAAAGAGGTCCGAGAGCAGCAGTTCGTCGCCGCCGCCGTGGCCGCCCTCACCGTTGATGATGGGCACCTCATACGCCGCTTCCCAGTGGCGCTGGACCACCAGGCGCTCGCCGTTGCGGCGCACGGCGTCCTCTTCTTCCACCGGTGTGGCGCTCGGGTCCACCACGGTTTTCTGGTCCGTGCTGTGCAGGACGGCGGCGCGTTCCACCACCTCAAGTTCGGCCCGGCCCTCGGTACCGTTGACCGCCACCCGGTAGCCCTCCCAGGGGCTGTGGGCGTTCAGCGAGTAGCTAAGCCGGGGTCCACGCTCGTATTCCACCACCAGGGCAAGATTGTCCTCGATGGTGATGCCGCCGGTGA
Organism: Arthrobacter sp. ISL-85; assembly: GCF_018613675.1. Taxonomy (GTDB): domain Bacteria; phylum Actinomycetota; class Actinomycetes; order Actinomycetales; family Micrococcaceae; genus Arthrobacter. The sequence continues at coordinate 177,851 of NZ_JAGGPQ010000004.1, forward strand.
ACACATCCTGGTCGCGGCGGTAGCCGTCGTAGTGCTCGTTGTCCAGGAACAGCGCCTTGAGCCGCTCGTCTTCCCTCAGGTCAAGCGCAAAGGGGTCCTTCGGTGCGTTGGGGGCATCGACGTCGGGCGTTCCGCGTTCGGGGCGGGGCCCAAGCCCGCGTTCGGCAGCGTTCTTGTCGCCGTAGAACTTCAGGCCGCCGGAGGCGAAGACGCGCTCCGGGACATCGTCGATCCACCAGTTGACCAGGTCGAAGTGGTGGGATGCCTTGTGGATGAGCAGGCCGCCGGAATTCTTCTTCTCGCGGTGCCAGCGGCGGAAGTAGTCGGCGCCGTGAACCGTGTCCAGGACCCAGCTGAAGTCGATGGATGTGACCTTGCCGATCACACCGCTCTGGATGATTTCCTTGAGCGCGCTGTTGCGCGGCGAATAACGGTAGTTGAACGTGACCACCACATTCCGCCCGGTCTCGTGCACGGCCTGGACGATGCGGCGGCAGCTTTCGGCGTCGATGGTCAGCGGCTTTTCGACGACGACGTCCGCTCCGGCGCGGAGTCCCTCCACGATGTAGTCCGCGTGGGTGTAATCCGGCGTGGTGACGATGATCCGGTCGATGTTGTTGGCCTGGATGAAGGCAGTGAGGTCCGCGGGATCAAAGGATGCCACGGGGCCCGGGGCGCCGAGTTCCTGGATGAGCTTCTGGTAGAACTCCACGCGGCCGGGGTTCACGTCGGAGAAGGCCACCAGTTCGGCGGTGTCCGCGTGCTTGCCGAAGATGGCGCGGATGTACATTTCGGAACGGCCGCCGGTGCCGATCAGGGCGATGCGGGCCTTCCGGCCACCCTGCCGTTCGGTGGATGGGGCGGCGGCGGTGGCGGTCCCGGCGGCAGTGCCGGGCCTGGAAGCAGCTGCGGCCGGAGTGGTCTCGGCTGTGTTGACCATGGGGTCCCTTTCGAAAGCTCATTACCCGGCCGTGGGAACGGCCGCTGTCGTGCGGGCATTGGCGCTCAGGTGCACCACGCGAGAAAGCGTTTTCTCAGTTCTCTATAGAAGTTGTATCAACCCACCTGGGGATCGGTCAACCACTCCAGCGCTGAAAGAAAGCGTTTTCTAGGTCCTTTTGCGATCGCATGGCGGCCAGTACGGGAAAATCGTGGGAAAAGAGTAGAAATCGCTTTCCCGCTGCCGTATATGCTGTCTTTCAAAGCACCTGCCGCAAGGCGGCCTGCCCCGAACACCAACTGTTCCCGGTGGCGCCGGCCGGCGGCGCAAAAGAAGGGTTCCCTATGGCCAGGAAATCGGCAAGCGGCCGGATCGGCATTGCGGATGTCGCCGTGAAGGCGGGAGTTTCCCACGCCACCGTTTCGCGTGTCATGAACGGGAACTTTACGGTGGACCCGGACATCGCGGCCAGGGTCCGCGCAGCCGCCGCGGAACTGAAGTACCAGCCCAACCCGGTAGGCCGCAGCCTGGCCCTGGGCAAGACCGACACCATCGGCATCGTGGTGCCGGACCTGGCCAACCCCACCTTCCAGGCAATCCTCCGCGGCCTGAGCCGGGCGGCAGCCCAGGACGGCTACCGCGTGCTCATCGCCGACTCATTCGAAGTGTCCAGCGAGGAATCCATCCTTGCCGGCGAGGCCCGCCGGCGGTGTGACGGCCTGGTCCTGTGCGCCCCGCGCATGACCGATGCGGAACTCGAGGAGATTGTCCCTTCGCTCCACCCGCTGGTGCTGATCAACCGCACCACCGCCGCCCCGGATGTGCCCAGCCTCGTGGTGGACTACGGCCAGGGCGTCCAGGACATCGCCGGGCATCTGGTGCAACTGGGCCACACCCACCTGGCCTTCCTCGCCGGGCCGCCACACAGCGCCTCCAACGACATGCGGCTCAAGGCCCTGGAAACCTTCAAGGCCGCCCACCCCGATGTGGACGTCACAATGCTGGAAGGCGGCTCGGACTTCGACACGGGGCACGAAGCGGTGGATGCCGTGCTGGCCAGCGGGGCCACCGGAATCCTGGCCTTCAATGACCTGGTGGCCATGGGCCTGATGAGTGGCCTCCACGAGCGCGGCCTGGACATCCCCGGCGACATTTCCGTGACCGGCTTCGACGACATCCCCTTTGCCAAATATACGACGCCGGCACTCACCACCGGCGCGGTCCCCATCACCGAACTGGGGGAACAGGCATGGCATCAGCTCCGGGCGCTGATCCGCAAGGAAGGGAACGAAACCCCCGGCGGCCGCTACCAGCCACGGCTGGAAGTCCGGGCCAGCACGGGTCCCGCCAAGGCCCCACGGAGCACCGTCCACGGCTGACCCGCGAAGCTATCTGACCATTGGAGGAACCATGACCCACACCATCCAGCCCAATAACCCGGAGGCAATCCCGGCGCCGGGGACCACGGACATCCCCGCAGCGCCGGGACCTGCTGCGGGTCCGTCGTCGTCCGCCCTTCCCGCGGCCCTCAAGCGGCGCGTCCCCAAGTATTCGGACCTCGCGCCCCTGATGCAGTTCAAGAAGCCGGAGTTCAGCAAGGCTGCCCGGCTGCAGCGGGCCAGCACCATCTGGGAACTCCGCGACATCGCCAAACGCCGCACGCCCAAAGCCCCTTTCGACTACACGGACGGGGCAGCCGAGGCGGAGATCACCCTTCGCCGCGCCCGCCAGGCATTCCTGGACATCGAATTCCGGCCCGGCATCCTGCGGAACGTCTCCAGCATCGACCTCAGCACCGACATCCTGGGCAAGCCGTCGCGCCTGCCCGTAGGCATCGCCCCCACCGGCTTCACCAGGATGATGCAGTCCGAGGGCGAGTACGCCGGATCGCAGGCAGCCGAGGCGGCCGGGATCCCCTACACGCTGTCCACCATGGGCACCGCCTCCATCGAGGACGTAGCCCAAGCGGCGCCGAACGGGCGCAACTGGTTCCAGCTGTACCTGTGGACGGACCGGGACCGCTCCCTGGAATTGATTGAACGCGCCGCCAAGGCGGGCAACGACACCCTCATGGTCACCGTGGACACCGCCGTTGCCGGCGCCCGCCTCCGTGACGTCCGCAACGGCATGACCATCCCGCCGGCACTGACCCTCAAGACAGTTTTGGATGCCTCCTACCGGCCGGCCTGGTGGTTCAACTTCCTCACCCACGAGCCGCTGACCTTCGCCTCACTGTCGCGCTATACCGGCACAGTCGCGGACCTGATCAACTCCATGTTCGACCCCACGCTGACGTTCGGGGACCTGGACTGGCTGCGTGAAACCTGGAAGGGCAAGCTGGTGGTCAAGGGCATCCAGACCGTCGAGGACGCCCGCCGGGTGGTGGACCATGGCGCCGACGGCGTGGTGCTGTCCAACCATGGCGGCCGCCAGCTGGACCGGGCACCCATCCCGTTCCACCTGCTCCCCGAGGTCAAGCAGGCCTTCACCGCTGACAACACCGACGCCGCCATCATCCTGGACACCGGCATCATGAGCGGTGCGGACATCGTGGCGGCGCTGGCCCTGGGCGCTGACTTCACGCTGATTGGCCGCGCCTACCTCTACGGACTGATGGCCGGGGGCCGCGCCGGGGTGGACCGTACCCTGCAGATCCTCGAAAAGGACATGGCCCGCACCATGGCCCTGCTGGGAGTCAGCCGGATTTCCGAGCTCAGCCCGGACCACGTGCGCCTGACCAAGTAAGCCCTGCCTCGTCCGGCCGTACCCTATTTCTTCCGGCCGAATTTGGGAAGGTTGGGGAGGTTGGCCAGCAGGTCCGCGGCCTTGGTGGCGGCTCGGCCAACGGTCCGGCCGATCTGCTGCGGAACGGTGTCGTCGCTGAGTGGGCCGGCGGTGCCGCCGGGAATGACGACGGCGGGGCTCAGCTCGGCCCCTTCCCGCACCAGCACGGGCGCCGGGGCTTCCGCACGGGGTGTCTGCGACGGCGCCGGCTCCACGGCCCGGGGGGCCGGCTGGAGTGAAGCGGCCGCAGCGGCGACCCCTTCCTGCAGGTGGGCGGGCACTACCGGGCCGGGGACAGCGTGGCCATGGCCTGCCGGCGAGTCTGCGGCGTCGGCGCCAGTGCCGACGTCGAAGGTTTCCAGCCAGCTGGCGATGCCCTCCAGCGGGCCCCGGTTCAAGGCGTAGTAGCGCTTTTGGCCTTGGGCGCGCATGCTGACCAGCTGTGCTTCGCGGAGGACTTTCAGGTGCTTGGAGATGGTGGGCTGGCTTGCGGCCAGTTCCTCCACCAGTTCCCCCACGGCTTTGTCGCCTGCCCGAAGGGCCACCAGGATGTCCCGCCGGGTGGATTCCGCTATGACGGCAAATACGTCGTCTGTCACCATGCCTCCCACCCTAGCGACATATACGTCTAAAGGCATCCACTATTTCGGCGCCGCAGGCTTCACGCCGGACTAGTCGAACCATGGATCCAGGCCGTGCAGCGGGAACACTGCCTTGCGGGTGGCCATAACGGTGCGGTCAACGGCATCGTTTGGGTCGAAACCTACTTCCCAGGACCGCCACCACAGTTCCACGTCGTCCCCCATGAGGGCGGGCGCCTCGGTGCCGAACTTCTCCATGACGTACTGCCGCCAGTCCCCCGGCACGGGCGTACGCAGCGGCACGGGCCGTCCAGCGGCTATGGCCACCAAGTGGCTCCATGCCCGCGGCACCACGTCCAGCACGTTGTAACCTCCGCCGCCGGTGGCGATCCAGCGGCCGTCGCAATAACGCTCGGCCAGATGCCCGACGCCGTTCGCTGCCTCGCGCTGTCCGTCCACACTGAGGTTGAGGTTCGTGAGGGGGTCGCTGCGGTGCGAGTCGCAGCCGTGCTGACTCACGATCACCTCAGGCTCGAAAGCCCCCACCACTTGGGGCACCACCGCGTAGAAGGCGCGCAGCCAGCCGGCATCCCCGGTGCCTGCCGGCAGTGCTACGTTCACCGCCGTCCCCTCGGCCGCCGGACCGCCGATTTCGTTGGCGAACCCGGTACCGGGAAACAGCGTCAGCCCCGACTCGTGCAGCGAGAGCGTGAGGACGCGGGGATCGTCCCAGAAGATGTTTTGGGTGCCGTCCCCGTGGTGGGCGTCGACGTCGATGTAGGCCACCTTGCGCACGCCGCCGTCGAGCAGCTTTTGCACGGCGAGAGCGGCATCGTTGTAGATGCAGAATCCGCTGGCGCGCTCCCGGCCGGCGTGGTGCATTCCGCCGCCGAAGTTCACGGCGTGCAGGGCCGAGCCGTCCAGCACGCACTGGGCCGCCAGCAGCGAACCGCCGGCCAGGCGGGCTGCGGCCTCGTGCATGCCGGCAAACGCTGGGTCGTCCTCGGTTCCAAGCCCGCGCGACTCGTCCGGCTGCGAAGGGTCCGCACTGACCCGGTGGACTGCGGCCACATACTCGGGTGAGTGGACGGACTGCAGCTCAGCATCGGATGCCGGCTCCGGCGCCGCCAGGTGCACGTTGTCCAGGTCGAAGAGCCCCAGGCTGCGGGACAGGCGCGCGGTCAGGTCCATGCGCTCCGGCGCCATGGGGTGGCCCGGGCCGAAGTTGTAAGCTGTCATGTCAGGACTCCACGCCACCATCGTCGGTGGCGCAGGCTGGCTGAGTCCGGGCAGGTATGTCATCAATCACAGGCTACCCGAGCCCGCGCAGCCGCCGGATCGGCCGTGACGCGGGCTTTAGTGGTTTACTACTGAAGGAAGCCGATTCAACCGAGGAAAAGCCACACATGACGCAAAGCCAGTCGAGGCCCCGGACCCCGGCCCCCTGGCACCCCCCGGCGCAGGAGCGGGAGGGCCTCTGGATCTTCACGCGGCTGCGCGACTTCATTGACGACATTGCCAACACCTCCCCCGCCCGGCTGGCACTGACCGCGTTCGCCGCCGTCTGCACGGTGTTCACTTTCCTGCTGTCCCTGCCCGTTTCTTCAGCTGACGGAACACCCACCCCGGTCCACCAAGCGCTGTTCACGGCCGTCTCGGCGGTGTGCGTCACGGGACTCACAGTGGTGTCGACGGCGGTCCACTGGTCCTTCTTCGGCCAGCTGGTGATCCTGGTGGGCATCTTCATCGGCGGCTTGGGCACGTTGACGCTGGCGTCGTTGCTGGCGCTCATGGTGAGCAAGCGGCTGGGCGTGCGCGGCAAGATCATTGCCGCGGAGTCCATGAACAACGCAGGACGCCTGGGCGAGGTGGGTACGCTGCTCCGGATCGTCATCACCACCTCGGTGGTCATCGAGGGCATCCTGGCGCTCGCGCTGGTCCCGCGGTTCCTCACCCTGGGTGAGCCGTTCTGGGAGTCTGTCTGGCACGGCGTCTTCTATTCCATTTCCTCGTTCAACAACGCCGGATTCACGCCGCACTCAGACGGCATCGTGCCCTACGAGACGGACCTGTGGATCCTGGTCCCCCTGATGGTGGGGGTCTTCCTGGGCAGCCTGGGGTTCCCGGTGGTGATGGTCCTGCAACAGAACGGCCTGAACTGGAAGAAATGGAACCTCCACACCAAGCTCACCATCCAGGTGTCCCTCATCCTCCTGGTGGCAGGAGCCTTCCTCTGGGCGCTGATGGAATGGGACAACACCCGGACCATTGGCTCCATGGGCGTGGGCGACAAGATCACGCACGCGCTCTTCGCCTCCGTGATGACCCGTTCGGGCGGATTCAACCTGGTGGACCAGAACCAGATGGACTCCACCACCATGCTGCTGACCGACGCCCTGATGTTCGCCGGCGGCGGCTCAGCGTCGACGGCGGGCGGCATCAAGGTGACCACCATCGCCGTAATGTTCCTGGCCATCATCGCCGAAGCCCGCGGCGACGCCGACGTCAAGGTATATGGCCGGACCATCCCGCAGGGCGCCATGCGGGTGGCCATCTCCGTCATCGTCGCCGGCGCCACCCTGGTGTCAGTGTCGGCATTCCTGCTGCTGCACATCAGCGGCCAGTCCCTTGACCGCGTACTGTTTGAAACCATTTCCGCGTTCGCCACCGTGGGGCTCAGCACCAATTTGAGCGCCGAAGTGCCGCCCGCCGGCGTCTATGTCCTCACGGTGCTGATGTTCGCCGGCCGCGTGGGTACCGTTACCCTCGCCGCGGCATTGGCCCTGCGCCAGCGCAGCCAGTTGTACCACTATCCCGAAGAGAGGCCGATCATTGGCTAGTTCCACAGACGCCGCCCGGCGCCCCGCCCATAACGCCCCGGTACTGGTGATCGGGCTGGGCCGCTTCGGATCATCCACCGCCGAGCAACTGGTCAAGCAGGGCCGGGAAGTGCTCGCCATTGAACGGGACCGGAACCTGGTGCAGAAATGGGCACCCCTCCTGACCCACGTGGTGGAGGCGGACGCCACCAATATTGATGCCCTGCGCCAGCTGGGCGCCCAGGAGTTCAGCTCCGCCGTCGTGGGCGTGGGCACTTCCATCGAATCCTCGGTGCTGATCACCGTGAACCTGGTGGACCTCGGCATCGAGCACCTCTGGGTCAAGGCCATCACGCCCTCGCACGGCAAGATCCTGACCCGGATCGGCGCCAACCACGTCATCTACCCCGAGGCCGACGCCGGTGTCCGCGCCGCCCACCTGGTTTCCGGGCGCATGCTGGACTTCATCGAGTTCGACGACGACTTTGCCATCGTGAAGATGTACCCGCCGCGCGAGACCGTGGGATTCACCCTGGACGAGTCAAAGGTCCGTTCCAAGTACGGCGTGACCATTGTGGGCGTGAAGTCCCCGGGTGAAGACTTCACGTACGCCCGGCCCGAAACCAAGGTGTCCTCACGGGACATGCTGATCGTCTCCGGCCACGTAGACCTGCTGGAGAGGTTCGCGGCCCGGCCATAGCTTTCGCTGGGGTCAGCCGAGCTGCCTGGTGATTTCCGCTGCCCGGTCTGCTGCCGCGCGTGCGCCCGCCGCGATGATGGCCGGGATGCCCTGTTCGTCAAAGGTGGCGATGGCCCGTTCGGTGGTGCCGTTGGGGCTGGTGACGGCTTTGCGCAGCGCTGCGGGGTCCGCCCCGGGCTGGGCCAGCATGAAGCCCGCACCCGCCACGGTTTCGCGTGCCAGCAGCAGCGACAACTCCCGGTCCAGGCCCAGTTCCTCTCCTGCCGACGCCATGGCCTCGGCGAGGTAGAAAGCGTAGGCAGGGCCGGAGCCACTGATGGCCGAGAGCGCATCCACCTGCGCCTCGGGAACCTGTACAACAGTTCCGGCTCCCTGCAGCATGTCCTTGACCATCTGGAGCTGTTCCGGGGTGCAGTTCGTTCCGGGTGAGACGGATACGACGCCGCGGCCCAGCTTTGCCGGGGTGTTGGGCATGGTCCGGATCACCGGTTGCCCCGCGGGGAGCGCGGCCTCGAGCTGGGCGATGGACACCGCCGCAGCCACGCTGACCACCACGGTATCCTGCGAAAGGGCCGGGCCGATTTCCCGCGCCAGCTCCGCTGTGCCCGCGGGTTTGACGCCAAGGATGACGACGGCGGATCCTTTGGCGGCCTGCTTGTTGTTGTCGGGCTCTTCCTCCCCGGCAATGGCGGTGATCCCGTGGTACCGCTCGGCCAGTTCCGAGGCACGCCCAGCGCGGCGGACCGTGGCTACGACGTCCCCGGGATCCTTCCCCGCCTCCAACAGTCCACCAAGAATGGCTTCGTTCATGGATCCACAGCCAAGGAATGCGATTCGGTTGCTCATGCCTCCATCATTGCAGTTCGCATGCATTCACAGGCAACTCCCATCTTCAGCGCAGGGAGCACACAAGTTGGGGTCCTAACGTAGTTATTACCTCATTGAGGGTGCGAGTGATGCGGCAGGCATGGGGATGCCTGCCAGGGCACCGGTGGCACGGCAACAGGTTTTCCCCCATTTTCCTGTTGCCGGCCCCGGTGCTTCCGCTTTTAACCGCTGATATGTAGGTTGGATTGTCAAGAGGGCAGAGATGAGCGGCTCCTGGGCCCGTGTGGTTCCGGCCGCTCATCGGGTGCCGGTCCGGTCGTGGTGTGAGTGGTGGTGGCGAGTCGTTTTCGACTGGCAGTGTCAGGCTGACATTCGCGGGTTGGTTACCGCATGACGATGTGTTCGGCTGGAGCTTTATCGGTGTCTAGGATCGAGCGTCGACGGTTTGGTCCGTCTGCTCATAGCGGTTTCTCGAGTTAGCTCCGCGTGCTGCCATCGCCACGTGCACC
>NZ_JAGGPQ010000005.1 GCF_018613675.1 Arthrobacter sp. ISL-85
TGGCGGTCATGACGTTCCAGCCGTCGCCGACTTTGATGCGCCAGCCGAAGAGGCCGTTTCCTTGGCCGGGGTAGGTCCAGAGGGTGCCGTTGCCGTCCTGGGCCAGCAGGTCCGCCTTGCCATCACTGGTGAAGTCCCTGGCAACAGGGACCGGGGCGGGTGCTGACCCGGTGAAGAGCAGGCGGTTAGGGGTACCTGCCGACGCATTGGCGATGACGCCCTGGGTGGCGGCGGAGCTCAGTTCCGCTGTTACTGCCGCCGGCGTCTCCTGGGGGTTCCGTGCCAGGACAAGCGCCGCCGCCCCTGCAGCGTGCGGAGACGCCATGGATGTCCCGCTCAAGGTGGCAAGCGCCGTCGTGGCCGTATCCCAGTCGGACAGGATGCCCACCCCGGGCGCATACATATCAACGCAGCTTCCGTAATTGGAGAACGCAGCCTGGTGGTCGGAGGCATCGCTGGCGGCGACGGTCAGCGCCTCGGGTACCCGTGCGGGGGAGGTGGTGCAGGCGTCCACCGCGGAGTTTCCGGCAGCAACCACGGCTGTGACCCCGTCATTGATGACTCCCCGGACGGCGTCATCAAGCGTGGTGCTGGTGGGGCCGCCAATGCTGAGGTTGGCCACTGCCGGGGTGCCGGCGGCGTGCTGGGACACGATCCAGTCAAGCCCCGCGATGACGTCGGAGTCATACCCCGAACCGTCGCAGCCGAGCACCCGCACCGGAACCACGGTGGCCGCTTTGGCCACCCCATGGGTTTTCCCGGCGATGATCCCGGCAACATGCGTGCCGTGGCCGTTGCAGTCACTGCTGCCCTTTCCGTCGGCGATGGCAGTCCAGCCCGCCGCCACCCGGCCGCCAAAATCAGTGTTCTCCGCCAGGACACCGGTATCGACGACGTAGGCACTGACGCCCGCCCCGGTGGACGGGGGCGTGAAGGTGCCGGAGAGCGGGAGCGCGCGCTGGTCGATCCTGTCCAGGCCCCAGGGCGGCGACTGCTGGGTGTCGGAAACCGAAACGGGCAAATCCGGCTCAATAACGGAAACCCGTGGCGAATGCGTCAGGGCAGCCGCCTGGGCATTGGTGGCGGTAATCGCCGCGCCCCGGACCGCCGCCGAGAAGGTCTTGCCGACGCGCACGCCCTGCGCCCGGAGGGACCCCGCCTCCGCGGCCACATCCGCGCCCTTGCTGAAACTGACCAGGTACCGGCCCTCGTCGCCGTTCACGGGGCCGGCTGCCTGCGCGTTACCGCTGATCACCGGCGAGGGCGGCGGATCGACGGCCACCGTGGAGGTTTGAGCACTGGCTTGCGGAGCCATCAGCATGACAGCAACCGCGGCGGCCAGAACCGCGCCTGCGGAACCCCGGAATCGCTTGGGAAATGACATGGAGGCCTCCTAGTGACCGATGCGTCCTGCGGCAAATAAACCGTGGGTGGTTCCGGTGGCCGTTCCGGGCGCGGCAAAGGAGGCTCCATGCGTTGCGGGCCGGCAATGACAATGGCCGGCAGTAAATGCGATAGCCCCAGACAATTTCCTTATGCTCCCCAGCTTTCGGCGGAAACGGAAACCATTCCCTGATCCGCACCGCCAGTCCTTGCCCGGGAGCCCCGGCTGAGCCCGGGGCCTGTCCTTCAGCGCAGGCTTTGGGCCTGGGCAGACGGACGGTATGATCCCGGCCATTTTACAACTTCCCGATTCCGGAAGCAGCGTCACCAGCGGGGCAGGGTCATCAGCGTGGGCCTCAACCAGCCGGGGGGAAGCCCGGAAGGCCACGTACCGAGGGTCCCCGCGCCCCACCAGCCCGCCCAGCTCCTGGACACCCAAAGAATCGGCAGCACCCATATCCGTTGCCCCTCATCAACCACAAGGACACGGCAGCGAAGGTGCTGGTGCACCCTTAGGGGCAGCTCGGACTTTAGTCCCTGTTGTGGAGTAACCCTCAGGCGTAGCTTGAATGTGGGTCCTGCAGCCGCGGGACCCACATTCCAAGGGGGCATCATGGCCAGGCCTCGGCATACAGTTCTCGGCGTTCTCGGGCTTTCCGGCCTGATCGTGCTCACCGGCTGCTTCGGCCCTCCGGCGCCGGGTCCAACCAACAGTTCGGCCGCTCCCAGTCCCACGGTGAGCAGCGCCAGTCCAAGTACGACGGCGAGCCCCACCACTTCTGCGACCACCACTTCGGCGACCCCGACGACGCCGGCCGGCACCTCCGCCGCGCCCACCACCCCAGCTGCCATGCCGCCGTCGTCCGCTCCCGCCAGCCCGCCCCCGACGCAGGAACCCGCCCCGACCGGACTGCCGGAGCAGGTGGGGCCGCTGACCGTCTACTACGTGGCTGTTGGTGACAACGGCGTCTCGGGGCCGAAAATCGGCTGCGGTGACAGCCTGGTGGCCACCACCACGGCGCCCGTCCGCTTCACGGACCAGGTGGGCCCCAGCGTCGGGACCCTGCTGGCCAACAAGAAGCGCGACGTCGGCCTGTCCGGGCTGATCAACGTCCTGTACCAGTCCAACCTCACGTACCTCGGTGGCGAGCTTGACGGCAGCACCATCAGCATCTGGCTGTCCGGGCAGTTCATGCTCGGCGGCGTCTGCGACATCCCGCGGGCGAAGGCGCAGCTGGAATACACGGCCATGGCGGCCTCCGGGGCCACCAGCGCGCAGGTGTTCGTCAACGGCCGGCCGATTGACGAGGTGCTCAGCCTTAAGTAGGTGTAAGGGTGCTTGCCGACAACATCCACAGGGAGGCAACCGCATGGACCGCCTGCAACACCCGCTTTTCGCCAGGGCCTTCGCACGCGCCGTGAGGGGCATGGACCGCCGAGGGGCTGCGGAGCATCGGGGCAGCATCCTGGCCGGGCTGCAGGGATCGGTGATCGAGATTGGCGCAGGGGCAGGCTCATCCTTCGCGCTGTACCCGCCCGCTGTCACCCACGTCCTGGCCCTGGAGCCCGATAACTACCTGAGGAGCGTGGCGGAAAAGGCAGCAGCAGCCGCCAGCGCTCGCCCACATCCTGGGCACTGCCACCAGTCCTGGGCCGCGAACTGACCGGGCCGCCACCTAAGCGGACCGCCAACTGACCGGGCCGCGAAACTAAGCGGGCCGGCCGGCGCTCGGCGAGATCCCGCCGTCGTACCCTTGCCTTAGGTTAAAGTCACGAAGTCCACGCGTCCGAACGGATCGGCATGACAGACGTGAATGTCCAGGAGCGCAGCCCCCTCCAGCTGGCCATTACCGACGCCGCGAGCCTGACGGCGGAGCAAACGCTGGCGCGCCTGGGATCCGGGCCGGGCGGCCTCACCCGGGAGGAAGCTGCCGCCCGTTTGGAACAGCTGGGACCCAACGCCGTCCGCACCCACCGCGCCAATGGATGGGCCGTGCTGGGGCGGCAGTTCGCCAGCCCCATCCTCCTCCTCCTGATCGTCACCGCCGGGCTGTCCCTGTTCCTGGGCGACGCCACCAACTCCATCGTCATCGGCGTGATCCTGCTGGTCAGCGTGGGCCTCGGCTTCACCAACGAATACCGCGCAGAGCTCGCCTCCGAGGCCCTGCACTCCCGCGTCACCCACAAGGCTGCCGTCCAGCGCGACGGAACCACCAGCGAAGTGGATGTCACCGCGCTGGTGCCCGGCGACGTGGTCCACCTTTCCCTCGGCGCGATCGTCCCGGCGGACATCCGCCTCCTCACCACCAGCAACCTCCTTTGCGACGAAAGCATCCTCACGGGGGAGTCCCAGCCCGCAGGCAAGGACCCTGCCCCCGTTCCCGGCGGCGCCTCCCTTGCCGACCTCTCCTCCTGTGTGTTCATGGGCACCATGGTGCAGTCCGGGGGCTGCAGCGGCGTGGTGGTGGCCACGGGCGGGCGGGCGGAGTTCGGCCGCATCGCGCTGGGCCTGGGCGAACGGCAGCCGCAGACCGAGTTCCAGCTGGGCCTCAAACGGTTCTCGTTCCTGCTGCTGCAGGTGGCCGTCGTGCTCACCTCGCTCATCTTCGTCGCCAACCTGCTGCTGCAGCGGCCCCTGCTGGAATCGCTGCTCTTCTCCCTTGCCATCGCGGTGGGCATCACACCGCAGCTGCTGCCCGCCGTCGTGAGCACCAGCCTGGCCACCGGCACCCGGCAGCTGGCCAAGCGGAAGGTGCTGGTCAAGCGGCTGGTGTGCATTGAGGACCTGGGGGACATGGACATCCTGGTCACGGACAAGACCGGCACCCTCACCGAGGGCAAGATCAGCTTCACCCATGCACTTCCTGCCCACGCCGGGATGTCCGACGACGGCCTGCTCACCCTGGGTTTGCTGGCCACCGAGGCGAACTATGCAGGGGCGAAGGCTTCCTCCGCGGGCCAGAATCCCCTGGACGCCGCGCTGTGGGAGAGTCCGGGTGCGGCCGCCTTCGACGCGGCACGGTTCGAGCGGCTGGACCTGATCGGCTTCGACCACCAGCGCCGCCGGACTACGGTGCTGGTCAGTGAAGCCGGCGGTCCCGCCCTGCTGGTCACCAAGGGCGCCCCCGAGGACGTCCTGGCCCTGTGCGGACCCGTTACGCCGGCAGCGCAGGCGCAGCTGGATGAACAGTTCGACGCCGGCTCCCGGGTGGTTGCCGTGGCCACCCGCCCGGCCGCCGGACTGGCCAGGCTGACTCCTGCCGATGAGGGCGGCCTCACCCTTGCCGGCTTCCTGGTGTTCCTGGACCGGCCCAAGGCCAACGCGCGGCAGTCGCTGGACCGGCTGGAGGCGCTGGGCATCGCTGTGAAGCTCGCCACCGGCGACAACGCGAAAGTGGCGGAGAAGGTGTGCGCGGACCTGGACGTGATCTCCGGCGGCACGCTGACGGGCGCCGAGGTCGAGGCAATGTCCGACGCCGACCTTGCCGCCGCCGCGCGCACGGCCACCATCTTCGCCCGCGTCTCGCCCGAACAAAAGGCGCGGATCATCACCCTCCTGCGGCAAAGCGGAGGGGCAGTAGGCTTCATGGGCGACGGCGTCAACGACGCCCTGGCACTGCACAAGGCGGACATCGGAATCTCCGTGGATACCGCAACGGACGTTGCCAAAGACGCGGCCGACGTCGTCCTCCTGGACAAGGACCTTGGCGTCCTGGCCGACGGAGTGATGGAGGGGCGGCGGATTTTCGCCAACACCATCAAGTACGTGCTGATGGGTACGTCCAGCAATTTCGGCAACATGTTCAGCGCGGCCACGGCCTCCGTGGTGCTCAGCTTCCTGCCCATGTTGCCCGGCCAGATCCTGCTGAACAACCTGCTCTACGATTCCGGGCAGCTGGCCATCCCGGGGGACCGCGTGGACAAGGAACAACTGCGGGCGCCCTCCCACTGGAACATCGCGTTCATCCGGCGGTTCATGCTGCTCTTCGGGCCCATCAGCTCGCTGTTCGACTTCGCCACGTTCGCCCTGATGCTGTTCGTGTTCACCGCAGCGCCGGGGGAATTCCGGGCCGGCTGGTTTATCGAATCCATCGCTACCCAGACGCTGATCATCTTCGCCATCCGCACCCGGCGCGTCCCGTTCCTGCGCAGCCGCCCGTCCACCGGCCTGCTGGCCGCGTCCCTGGGAGTGGTGGCCCTGGGGGTGTTCCTGCCGCTTTCACCCCTGGCCGGCGTGCTGGGCTTCGACCCCCTGCCGGTGCCCTTCTTCCTGGCATTGCTGGGAATGGTGGTGGTGTACCTGGTGCTGGTGGAGTTCGCCAAACAATGGTTCTTCGCCCGCGACGCCCAAAAGCTGCCGGTGCCGCTGCCGCCCGTCCAGCGCCGGCACGCCACCCACCACATCTCCCGGCGGGCGTTCCGGTTCAGCATTCCGGTTAGGGTTCCTCCGCTGGGGGCGCCGGCCAGGGGCCCGTCGCTAAGGGGGCGCAGGGCGCGGCGGGGGAAGGCAGTCCGTAACCTTTAGGGCTTGCCGGGCCGAGGGTTGTTAGCATGGAGGGAGGGACGCTGGGGGCTTTCAAATATCGGATCCGGGGTGATGCAGGCCGCCGTGGATACGTTCGAGTTCGGAGCGTTTTTCATGTGGCGAGAACCAATAAGGCGACGGACCCGGGAACTCCTGCGGGAGTTCGTAGAGCGGGCGGATGATCTTGTCCGGGCCCAGGAACACATCGAGGGACTGCTCGGCGCAGTGGTTTCCATGACGGAGGACCTGAGCCTGGAAGCAGTGCTGGACCGCTTGGTCCAGTCAGCGTGCGAACTTGTAGGGGCCCGTTACGGGGCTCTGGGCGTCATTGGTGATGACCAGCAGCTCAGCCACTTCATCACGGTGGGCATTGATGAAGAAGGTGCCAGGGTCATCGGCGACCTGCCCACCGAACACCCCATAGCAGTTGGCTTTCCTTCCAACCACCCGCCCACGGGCACCTTCCTGGGCGTTCCGGTCCGGGTCCGGAACGAGGTCTTCGGCAACCTGTACCTGACTGAAAAGATCGGCGGCCAGGAATTCACGGGCGAGGACGAAGATCTTGCTGTTGCCCTGGCCGCGGCCGCCGGTGTGGCCATCCAGAACGCGAAGTTGTTCGACGACACCAGGCGCCGCCAGCGGTGGCTCGAGGCCGGGATGGAAGTAAGTGACCGCCTGAAGGATCAGCCGCGGTCCGATACCGAGAACCTGGACATGATTGCCGAGCGCGCCCTGAACGCCTCCTCCTCGGTCCTGTCCCTGATCGCATCGGTGGGTGCGGACGGAACCATCAGGTGCCGGACCGCCGTGGGTGCCCAGTCGATGCCCGGCGGCCAGGAACTGCCCGCTGCCGGCGTCCTGTCTGAAGTGCTGGAGACGGGGGAATCCACAGTCCTGTCCGACCCGCTCCTGGTATTCGATCCGACGTCGGCCGAAAAGCTTGGGCCGGTCCTGGTGGCCGCCCTGGGCAGCAACAGCGACGGCCACCGTGACAGCGTCCTGGTCCTGGCCAGGGCTGTGGGGGGAGCCCGGTATACGGACGTGGATGTGGAGCAAAGCGCTGTGTTTGCGTCCCGGATAGGCCTGACGCTGGACCTCCTCAAGGCGAACCAACTGCGGGAAGAGCACGCCCTGTTCATAGACCGCGAACGGATTGCGGCGGACCTGCACGACCTGGTGATCCAACGGCTCTTCGCAGCCGGGCTAAGCATCCAGGGCCTGCGCCGCTACACCGCTGACCCGGCGGCCCACGAGCGTCGGATTGCCGGGATCACCTCGGAGCTGGACGACTGCATCCATCAGCTTCGCGACACCATCTACTCATTGCAGGCCCGCGAACCCGATAAGGAACTCCTCAGCGGCCGTTTGCTCCGCGCTGTGCAGGAAGCCGCCAACGCTGCCGGGTTCGTTCCCAGGATCGAGCTTTCAGGACCGGTGGACGATGTTGTGGGAGATGAGGTAGCCGAACAGTTGCTGCGGGTGCTCCACGAAAGCGTCAGCAACGCCGTGCGGCATTCGGGATCGGAGGACATCTCCATCCTGCTCGCCGTGCAGGAGGGCGAGGTGGTCCTCACGGTCCGCGACACCGGCCGCGGATTCAAGGATCCTGAACGCGTCAGCGGGTTGAACAACATGAAGAACCGGGCCACCCGCCTGGGCGGGGACTGCATCATCGACAGCGCCCCCGGCGAAGGCACCAGCGTGACATGGAGGGCACCCGCTGCGGGCTGACCGACCGGCCGGCGGACTGGCGGTTCCGGGCCGTGCAAAGCGGCGGCCAGGATATATGTCAGTGCAGCAGTTCCCAGGCCCGCGGGATCGGCGCGGGGATCAGGAGGCTCCGCCGCCGGAAGCCCAACTTCTGGAGCACGGCGGACACGCCGGCCGCAACGGCGTCATCAGGGAGCACCAGCTCCTGACCGATCTGCCCGTTGGTCAGTCCACGCGCCATGAGGGCAAGCACCTTCCGCTCCGTGCGCGTCATGGCCCTCAGCCAAGGAGCGGAAGCGGTTGCATACAGGCTCTCGGCCACCCGTTCCCGGACCCCGGGGCCGATCGGCGCGATGCCTGCGGCAGTGCTGCGGATGCAGTCAACCAGTGCGTCGTTGTTTCCGATTCGTTTGAGCACATACCCTGACGCGCCCGCCAGGACCGCCGCCCGCACGGCGTGCTGCTCGTCCCAGCTGGTTAGGATCAGGCAACGCACGCGGGGAGCAGCGGAGCGCAGGTCACGGCACACCTCGATGCCGGTGCCGTCCGGCAGCCTGTCGTCCAGCACGGCGATGTCCGGCTGCAGGATGTGGATCAGGCGACTGGCTTCCGCGGCCGATCCGCTGTCGCCAACAACGTCGAATCCATCATGTTCGAGCAGGTCGGCAAGGCCCCGCCGCACCATTTCGTGGTCGTTGAGGATAAAGACCCGGATGGGCAGGCCGGGGGACCAAAACTCACTGGCTGGTTCTGCAAATGTGTTCATTGGGACGCTCTCATCGGCTCGACGTCCTCCCCGGCTGCCCTTTCCCTGCAACCGCCCCTCCGGAAGGAACCTCATTAAATCATCGGCACTTACGGCCATTCAATTCCCAGCGCCGTGCCGGAAGAGACCGGGATCTCCCGGGGAACGCCGCGCGCAGCGCGCACGGTGCTGTGTTCCGGCGCTGGCCGCTTGCCGGTTCGCTGCCGCCGTGTACTGCCTTGTACTCGTCCATGGTTGCCATGTTCCGGTATCTCTTCTACCGGCTCAGGCAGCCTGATGCTGCGGGTGGGCGAGGAAGACCTCCAGCGACTGAAGCGTGACCTCTGCGTCCTGGAAGACCGGGTTGCGGTGCGGATGCAGGCGGTGCAGCAGGCCGCCGTTGTACTGGAGCCGGCGCCGTGCGGTATTGACGGTGCGGACGGCATGGTCAAGGTCTTCCAGGCGGCGGGGCAGGGCACGGGTCATGCACTGGATCGAAGCAAGGGCGACGGCCAGGACGTTGGCATCCAGTTGCTGGCCCGCTGCCCGGTGGCGGCGCAGCTGGGAGGCCAACCCGTCCCAGATTTCCTGCGCCGCCGTCCGCGCCACCTCAGTCCGCGCCTCGTTGACGGAAAGCCCCCGGGCCAGGAACTCCTTGTAAAGGGTGTCGAACCGGCCGGCCAGTTCCTCGGCTTTCTTCGCCGTGTCACCGGCCGGAGCTGATGAGGGATTGAAATTGGAGGGGTGGAGGAGCATCGCACGTCGGCGTGCCGCTTCCGCCTGCGACAAAGTAGCGGGGCGGAAGGTGATGATGTCAGCGGACATGCCGGTCCTTTCAAAATCCAGCCAGCAGGATGCGCCTGCACGCAGGGGGATCCTCTACGGTGCCCCCGGCGGAAAGCCTCTGGGTTCATTGGCGAAAGCCGCTCCGGCCTCGCAATATGAGGACCCGGATGGCACGCCTTTACAAGGATGCCAAGTGTCACAAGCCCGGCTGTAGGGCTGAAAGTCCCGACGTCCAAGAGGGCCACGGTACCGTCGCCTGCGGCCGCCGGTGGGGCTTTGTGCCCTGTTTCAGGCTTCGGGGCCGCCCTAGCCTGAAAGAAGCAGTGCGGCGTATTGGCCGGCTGCAGGATCCGGGAGTTCCTGGGTTTGGCCGCGGTCATCACCACCACCCAGCTCACAGGGGGTGCCTGGGGCGCAGCCTTCCTGTTCCTCTTCATGGCCGCGGGCTTCGGGGCCGTGTTCGCCCGGGAAAGCACCAACTGGTGGGCCCTGATCCCGTCAGGCGTCATGTTCACGCTGGCGGTCATCGTGGCCCTTCCGCAAGAACTGCAGGGTACCCCTACTGCAGCAGTCCTCTTCCTGGGCCTGGCCGCAACCTTTGGTGTGCTGTCACTGGTGCCGGTCCGCACCAGTGACCCTGCCCGCGACCATACGGACCGGATGAAATGGCCGCTGATCCCGGCCGGGATCCTTGCCGTCATGGGACTGATCTTCGTCCTCCAGGCAACCGCGCTGCTCATCCCCGTGGACTTCGCCTTCCCCGCGGTCATGATCCTGGCGGGGCTCGCCCTGATGGTCTACGCCTACCTCACCTACCGTGACGGACGGCAGAAGGCACACGGTCCAGGGCCGCGCGCAGGCTGAGACCGCGGGATGGCACTACACGGCAGTCCCGGACGGGAACTTTGCCATTACGTGCCGGCCCGGGGGGAGGGATCGGGCAAGAAGCGTGGCCCACAGCCACGAGGCGAAGGACCGGAACACCACCGAGGCGCCGGCCACCAAACCGCGCGTCGCATCCACCATGCGTGCCCCTGCCATCTCCACGATGCGTGCCCCGGCCAGGACGCTGATGGCCATGGCCCCCACGGCCACGAAGTACTGCCGGCGTCAGTGGCGGTGTCCATACACCCAACTTAGGCTGGTGGATCCGGCCCGCCGGGTCAGCCAGGGGAGTCCGGCCAGGGGAATCCGGCGGCTACCCCGCCGTCCGTGATGTCCTGGACGTCGGGGGCCCCGGCTCTTTAGGCTCTTTGGCTGGCAGGGAGGCGACGTAGCCCAATGCCTTCTCTGCCCATGCCCGCGCCCGGGTCTCGTCGCCGTCGCCCTCTTCGTTCCACACTTCGGGCAGCCCGGTGTATCCGCCCATGGGCCGCTCCGCCGGGCCGAACGGGACGGTCCGCTCGGAGGACTCCAGCAGCTCCCTGTCCTTTGGGGAGAGCTTCACGCCGATGGTGGACCCGAACAGCCCGGCGAACATGTTGCCGTTGACGAACGCGCCCAGGTTGCCGAACATCGGCTTCACCACCACCCCGGGGTGGTCCGGGACCACGCGGCGGAACCGCTCTTTTTCTTCCTCGGTTGCTTTGGGCATCTCCATGGCTTCGCCTCCCGGTGGCAGCGTATTTCCGCAGGATCTGGATGCAGGATATGCCTCTTTGGCGGCACGGTCGAGAAGAGGTTGGGGCAGGGGCCCAGCCGGCAATAAATGCGCCACTGAGCAGGTCAAACTTCCTGCAGGAGTGCTATACATAGCTCAAGGCAACTATTTATTGGCTGCCCTGCCACGGGACATTGATCCGGGATACTTCCGAAGGCTGGAGGCAACGGTGCTGAACACGCCAGCCCTGAACCCGGCTCCACAGTCCCGGACCCCGGCCGCCGGCAGGCTCACGCCCCCGTCCCTCGCCGCGCTCGCCTGCCTCAGCCTCGCGTTGCTGACCGGCTGCAGCGGCGGCACCAGCCAGTCGGTGTCCACGGCCGTCAAGGACAGTTCCTCTGCCGTCGCCACCGCCCGGATCGCCCTGCGGCAGGACATGGACGGCAAGCTCACCCGTGCCGCAGCCTCCACCAGCCTGGATGACGAGCTCAAGGAGATCCAGACCAGCCGCAGCACCGTCCTGAAGCTCTCGCCCTCCACCCAGGAGGACCGCGACACCCAGAAGCAGGCACTGGACGTGCTGGACCAGTGCGCCGCCGGCTTTACCACGGCACGCGCCGCGCTGGCAGGGAACGACGGCGGCACCCCCTCCCTGCCGGACGGAGACAAGGCGCTGGCTGACGCGCAGGACGCCCTGAAGCAGCTCGAAGACAATGTGGGGTCCCAATGAAGGCTCACTCGTGAAGCGGCTCCTCGGCGTCGCGCTCGGGGTCCTCACCGCCATCGGTGGGTTCGTGGACATCGGGGACCTGGTGACCAACGCCGTCGTCGGCTCCCGCTTTGGACTGTCCCTGGTGTGGGTGGTGGCCATCGGCGTGCTGGGGATCATCCTGTTCGCCAACATGTCGGGCCGGGTGGCAGCAGTGTCAGGCCGGGCCACCTTCGAGGTGATCCGCGAACGGCTGGGGCCCAGGGCCGGACTGGCCAACCTTTCGGCATCGTTCCTGATCAACCTCATGACTGTTACAGCGGAGATCGGCGGCATTGCCCTGTCCCTGCAGCTGGCCAGCAGCGTCTACTACCTGCTGTGGATTCCCGTGGCTGCGCTGGCGGTGTGGCTGGTGATCTGGCGGGTCCGGTTCTCCATCATGGAGAACGTCACGGGCCTGCTGGGGCTGACCCTGATCATCTTCGCGGTGGCGCTGTTCCTGCTCAAACCGGACTGGGGCTCGCTGGCCGGACAGCTGACGCCCGCGGTGCCGCAGCAGGAGACGGTCTGGACGTACAGCTACTACGCGATTGCCTTGTTCGGCGCGGCCATGACCCCTTACGAGGTGTTCTTCTTCTCCTCCGGTGCCGTGGAGGAGGGGTGGACCGCGAAGGACCTGGGGCAGTCGCGGATCAACGTCCTGGTCGGTTTTCCGTTGGGCGGCCTGCTGTCCGTCTCCATCGCGGCCTGCGCCGCCGTCGTCCTCCTGCCGGCAGGGATCTCGGTGACCTCGCTGTCCCAGGTGGTCCTGCCCGTGGCGGAGGGCGCCGGAAAATTGGGGCTGGCGTTTGTCCTGGTGGGCATGGCAGCGGCGACGTTCGGTGCGGCACTGGAAACCACCCTTTCCAGTGGATACACCCTGGCCCAGTTCTTTGGCTGGTCCTGGGGCAAATTCCGCCGGCCCGCGGAGGCGGCGCGCTTTCACCTGTCCATGATCGTGTGCCTGCTGGTGGGCATCGCGGTGCTGGCCACCGGCGTGGACCCCGTCCTGGTGACGGAATACTCGGTGGTGTTCTCGGCAATCGCGTTGCCGCTGACCTACCTGCCCATCCTGATTGTGGCCAACGATCCCCAGTACATGCGCGAACACGTGAACGGGTCGGCAGTGAACGTGCTGGGCATGGTCTACCTGGTGATCATCCTTCTCGCCTCCATCGCGGCAATTCCCCTCATGATCGCCACAGGAGCCGGCTCATGACTTCCCTGCACAACCCGCTGCCTCCGGTCCCACACGTGGCCGGGCGCATCCTCGACGCCCAGCTGCACCTCATGGACCGGCAGGTTTTGGATCACGACGGCGTCCCGGTCACTACCGTGGATGACCTTGAGGTGAGCGGGCCTGCTTTGGACGTGGAGATTCCGCCGGGCACGGAACCGCCGGTTATTACCGCCCTGCTGACCGGTTCCGTGCTGGGGACGCGCATCTTTGGCGGCAGGCCGCCGTCGTCCCGGCTGGTCCGTATCCCTTGGACTGACGTGGCGGAGGTGGGCGTGGTGGTGAGGCTTGGCGTCAGCGGGGAGCCGCTGGACGCCAGCTGGGTGGAGCGGTGGGTCCGGGACAAGATCATTGCCCGCATCCCGGGAGGCCGCCATGATCCTCGGTGACCTGCTGGGTACCCCCGTGTTTGATGCCGACGGCGGGCGGCTGGGCCGCGTAGCGGACGCGCGGTTCGTGCTGGAGGGCGCCCCCCACCAGCTGATGGTCGAGGCCCGCCTGCTGGGGCTGGTAGTTGGCCCGCACAGTGCGTCCTCTTTCATGGGCTACGAGCGGAACGGCCTGACCCATCCCCGGCTGCTGGCCCGGATACTGAGGTGGCGGCACCGCGGATCTTTCCTGGTGCTCTGGGAGGACGTTGCGGCGGTGGGCACCGGGTCTGTCCGGCTGCGCCCCGGATATACCCGCTACAGCACGGCACTGGTGGGCCCCGGGAAGGCCTAAATCGGGGCTGATCAGGCACGCAATTAGACGTGGGCGCAATTTCCTGTAGTGTTGAACCTGTTGTTGTGTTTATGCAGTTGGTAGTTCAGGCAGTACGCGCGGTCGAAAGTCCGTGTTCTTCTGAAGTAGCGGTTTTTGAACACCCCACGCCGGAGGGCCCGAAAGTCGGGATTTTCCCTCCACCTTCACGAAGGACAAAAATAATGGCTACTGGTACCGTCAAATGGTTTAACGCTGAAAAGGGCTTCGGCTTCATCTCCCCGGACGACTCCTCGCAGGATGTTTTCGCGCACTACTCCGCGATCAACTCCAACGGCTTCCGCTCCCTCGAAGAGAACCAGAAGGTTTCCTTTGACACCGAGCAGGGCCCCAAGGGTCCCCAGGCCACCAATATCCAGGCTCTCTAATTTCCTAGGGATCCGGGACCGTTAGGTTTCTAAGCAGGGCTTGCCGTTATACGGCAGGCCCTGCTTTTTGTTAACGCAGGCGTGCCGGTGCGCCCATCGCAGCGGCCCCTTGCTCTTATAGGCGCCGGCCGCCGGGCGAAATTATTGCTCTCTCGACAAAATTCAGTTGAAGGAGCAAGCTAATACTTGCGTACGTCGGAGCCTGCCGAACCCACGCCCGCGGCGGCGCCTCGAGAAAAAAATCTAACCTGCGCGGCACCAGTTGGGGTGGTGCATGTCCGGCACGAACATCGGCCGGCACCAGCTGCCCGCGCTCCCCGGCATCGGCAGCCGGCACCCTTAACGCCCTAAATCAGCGGCCGGTTCGGCCCATCGAAGCTATGCGTTGAATCGGCCTTGGAAAACATCGGTTTCTGGCCGATTGCCGTTCAAGAGAGCATTGCTATGAAGGAATATCGGGGAATCAATTTCAGATTCAACAAACTGGCATTCATCGTTGCAGCCGTTGTTGCGCTGTTCGCTTCGCTGGCCGCAGCCGGTCCCGCATCCGCCGACGGACAGGGCCACCGTAACTGGCAGGTGCAAGTGGGCTCAGAATCCTGGGACCAGGAAATCCAAGGCATGGCGTTCCTCCCGTCTGAGATCTTTATCAATGAGGGAGACACCATTCATTGGAGAGCAAACTCAGCGGAAATCCACACTGTGACGTTCCTGGCGTCGGGCCAGTCGCTGCAGGAATTCAACCCGTTCGACCCCGCCCAGTTGGGGCCGGTCGGTGGAAGTAGCTACGACGGGCATTCGTATTACAACTCCGGCCTCCTTGCCAACGTGGACGTACCAGGCTTCCCGACAGCCAAGGACTACAGCCTGGCGTTCCCGTGGGAAGGTGACTTCACCTACTACTGCCTGGTCCATGGCATGGCTATGAAAGGAACCGTCCACGTTCGGGATCGCGGCACGGAATACCCGTACAGCCAGGGTGACTACAACCGGTCGTCGAAGGCGGAGGAGCGTTCCATCATCCGTGACGGCGAACGGCTTGACGCCTCGCTCGCCGACCAGGCCACCAACCACCGTGTGCTCGCCGGCGGTGACGACGGCGTTGCGATGGTCATGCGCTTCGTCCGGCCCACCGTGACAGTGCATGTGGGCGAGACAGTGGTGTTCGCCAACACCGGCATGGGCGCTCCGCATACTGTTACCTTCGGCACCGAACCGGCGAACGTTTTCGCCCCGTCCGGCGACCCGTGGCAGTTCACCGGCGGAAATCTGAACTCGGGAATCATTTTGCCGGGCAAGGACTTCACTGTGAAGTTCCAGGCGGAGGGAACCTTCGACTACATCTGTGCACTCCATGACTACATGGGCATGGTGGGCAAGGTGAAAGTCGTCGATTGATGAATACGACAGCGCGCCCGGCTGGAGCTTTCGCTCCGGCCGGGCGCGCTGGTGATTCCACCTCCCGGGGCAGACAGGCCTAGGAGTTGGCAGGGTCTCCAGGCTGGCCCCCCGCGGACGACCGGCCCGGATGGGGGTGGCCCAGAGCCGTTGAACCGGAAGCCGGCGAGAGGCCAAGGCGGCTGACCACCTCGGCCGCTTCCTCGGCGGGAGTCCGCCCCACGTCCACCACGATGGTGTTCTCCTCCGGTCCCGGCGGCTCCAGGGTGGCGATCTGCGAATCCAACAGGGAAGCGGGCATGTAGTGGTCCATGCGCGCCGTCAGCCGCCGGCCGATTTGTTCCTTGGAGCCCGACAAATGCACGAAAACGACGTTCTTTTCCCGGAGCCGGTCGCGGTAGATCTTTTTCAGCGCGGAGCAGGTGATGATGCCTGGTATCCCGGCCATCGTGTGCTCGATGATCCATGAGGCAATGGTGTCCAGCCAGGGCCAGCGGTCCTCGTCGGTGAGGGGGATCCCGGCAGCCATCTTTTCCACGTTTTCGGCCGGGTGCAGGTCGTCGCCTTCCTCCAGGTCCCAGCCGAGCTGGCCGGCAAGGATGCCCGCCACCGTTGACTTGCCCGAGCCGGACACGCCCATGATGACGAGAACCGGCTGCTGGACGGACTCGGGGGTGGGTGCGGCGTCCATCAGGGGATCACCACTGAAAGGACCATGACCAGCGCGAAGCCGACCACAGAGATGAGGGTCTCCATGACTGACCAGGTTTTGAATGTTTGGCCTACGGTCAGGCCAAAGAGTTCCTTGACCAGCCAGAAACCGGCATCGTTCACGTGGGAGAGGAACAGGGAGCCGGCGCCCACGGCGAGTACGAGCAGCCCAGCGTGGCCGGGGGAGAGGGTGGCCGCCAGCGGCGCAACGATGCCTGCCGCGGTCACGGTTGCCACGGTGGCTGAACCGGTTGCGAGCCGAATGGCCACCGCGATCAGGAAGCCCAGGACCAGGACGGAGATGTTGGCTCCGGTGGCCCACTTGGCAACGGCATCGCCGACTCCGGCTCCGATGAGGGTCTGCTTGAATCCGCCGCCTGCGCCCACGATCAGGATCACTGCCGCGATGGGGCCCACGGATGCGCCGATCTTGGTGCCGATCTTGGTGCCGCTGAAGCCGACGGCGTAGCCAAAGGTCACGAGGGCCAGCAGGACTGCGAGGGTCATGGCCACCAGCGGCTCACCGATGAAGTCAAAGAAGACGCGCGCCGCGCTGGGGTTCTTGGAGTTGGGGTCCACAATGTCCACTACGGCCTTGAGGAGCATCAGCACGACCGGGAAGACGATGGTCAGCAGGGTCACGAGGAACGTGGGCTGGCGCTTGACGTCAGGATCGGCCTGGGTGTGTTCGGTGTCGATGCCGCCTGCTACCTTCGGTGCATCCACGGGGACCCAGCGGGCAGCATAGACGGCGAACAGCGGGCCGCAGATGATCACAGTGGGAATGGCGATCAGGAGTCCGAGGGCCAGGGTGATGCCCAGCGGGGCGTTAAGGCTGGATATGGCCACGAGGGGACCGGGGTGCGGCGGGACCAGGCCATGCAGGACCGAGAGGCCGGCGAGGGCGGGAATGGCTACCCGCATCAGCTTCCGGCCCGACCGCTGGGCCACCAGGACGATGACGGGCAGCAGCAGCACGAGGCCGATCTCGAAGAACATCGGCAAGCCGATGATGACGGCAACCAGCGCCATGGCCCAGGGGAGGACTTTCGGGGAGACTTTGCCGAGCAGGGTGTCCACCACACGGTTGGCGCCACCGGAGTCTGCCAACAGTTTGCCCAGCATGGCACCGAGTGCGATCAGCAGGCCGACTTCTTTCAGCGTGCCACCGACGCCATCTTCGAAGTTGCTGATGACCTTCCCCAGTTCAATCCCGGAGGCGAGGCCGACGAATGCCGATCCGAGGACCAGCGACAGGAACGGGTGGAGCTTGAGTTTGACGATCAGGAATACGATCAGCGCAATGCCGATGGCGGCGACTACGACCAGTTGGGTGTCGTGTCCGTTCCACGGCTCCGTGGCGGCGGGAAGGAGAAGGGATTGCATGTTGCTTCCTCGGTGTGGGGTAGGGCGGCCAACGAAACTGGTGGCTGCCATAATAAGTATGACGTATGACACCAAGAAAAATGAATAAGTAGGACATTTCCGATTTTCGCCAGCGCACCCTCATGCTCTCCCCGACGGCGGGCATGCCGACCTGCGGGCGCCTGGGGCGATTGCCCGGGAACACCGGCCGTCCCGCCGTCGTTATGCCCCTTGGTGTGCCATGCCGGTGCGCCACTCGCCTAGCAAAGGACACCCCTTGACGACTCCCCGCACCATCGTGATCACCGGTGCCAGCGACGGCATCGGAGCGGCAGCGGCAAGGACGCTGGCCAAGGCGGGGGAGCAGGTGGTGATCGTCGGCCGTTCCGCTGACAAGACCCGCGCCCTGGCCGGAGACATCGGCGCCGACCACTATTTGGCGGACTTCGCGGACCTTGCACAGGTCCGTGACCTCGCGGAGAACCTGAAGGCAAAGTACCCGCGCATCGATGTCCTGGCAAACAACGCCGGCGGGATCATGGGCAAGCGGACACTCACCGTGGACGGCAACGAATCGACTTTCCAGGTCAACCACCTGGCACCGTTCCTGCTCACCACCCTCCTCATGGACACGCTCACCGCCAGCAACGCCAAGGTCATCAACACCGCCAGCGCCGCCAACAACTTCGGCAAGCTGGACCTCTTCGACCTCACCGCCGAGTACGGGTACAGCACCAACCGCGCCTACGGCACGGGCAAGCTCGCCAACATCCTGTTCACTTCCGAGCTGCACCGCCGCTTCCACGACCAGGGGATCACGACGGCGGCCTTCCACCCGGGCGTGGTGCGCACCAACTTCGCGGCGGAGTCTTCAAGCCCCTTCCGGCATGCGTACACCACCCTGCTTAACCGCTTCATGCTCAGCCCGGACCAGGGTGCAGACACCATGCTCTGGCTCATCAACGGCACCGCGGGCACGGACTGGATTTCGGGGGCCTACTACGCCAAGCGAGCCCTGGCCAAGGCCAATGCCCAGGCCTACGACGCCGAGCTGGCACGCGGCCTGTGGGAGAAGAGCGAGGAGCTGGTCAAAGCGTTCGCCTGAGCCCTTGCGCGGGTCCTACCTTTCGCAGGCGATGCCGTCATGGTCCGCGTCCAGCCCGTAGATGTCACGGCCGGTGACCTGGATGGGTCCGCGGACGTAGGCAGGCCCGTTGCCGCTCCCGCCGGCGCAGTCGACGTCGGATGCGATCGGCACGCAGCCTGAGTAGTTCGGGTCGCAGCCCGGATTCGTTCCCGGTACCGGCTGGGCCGCGGGCGCGGGTGGCGCGGCGGCCTTGGCCGCAGCCTCGGCAGCCGCCTTTGCAGCGGCCGCGTCCTGTGCCGCCTTCGCCTCGGCGGCTTGCCGGGCCGCATCCTCCTCCGCTGCTTTGTCCTCGGCGGCCTTGTCCTCCGCAGCCTTATCTGCTGCTGCTTTGTCTGCCGCGACTTTTTCTGCTGCGGCCTTGTCCGCCGCCGCCTTCGCGGCTGCGGCCGCAGCGAGTTTGTCGGTGACACGCTTGGACGCTGAGGCCTCAAGCCACACCAGCCTGCCTGACTCGTCCTTGGTGCACACATAGCTGCTGCCGGCTGACGCCTGCCGGGCGTCGACGCTTGTACAGGGAGTATCCGCGATGGGCGTTGCAGTCGGAGTGGCTGTAGCGGTAGGAGTAGTTGCAGCGGATTCGCTGACGGGGCCGGCAGCAACTCTCAGCGAAGCCTGGGTTGCGCAGCCGGTCAGCAGAAGAACGACGGCGGCCACGGCCCCCGCTCCGAGTGCCTTGTTCGCGCCCTTCCGCCGTAGACCTGCCGCGGGAGGCAGCTGTTCCCTTCGGCGTGCGCGAAGAGGCACGGAAAAGTGACGGGTGGTAGGCATGTGTCCCCCAAATGCGTGTCCTGGATACGGATGGCACGGCCAGCGTAACTTCGTCCACCGGGGGGAGAACCGATTAAGCGCAAATCTTGAGTCATTAACGGCAGGAGCGCTGCCCGGCCTGTGCCGGACAGCGCTCCCGCCGTGCCTGCTGCAATGGGGTTAGGTCACTGCCCTGCGGGGTGCCCGTTGTGGCTGATGGAGGCCACCGCGCCGGTTTGTTCGTTGAGCAGGACTTTGTCGTTGCGTTCGTGGTGGAAGTTGAACATTGCCTCCACGGACCCGGCGGTTGCGTCGGCTGCGGAGTCGCCGATCTGTCCGGTGTGCCAGTTGTCCTCGATGAACCGCAGGATGGATGCCTGGTCGGTTTCGGTGTGGTCCACGAAGTTCTTCTTCGCGTACGGGGAGATGACCACCAGTGGCTGCCGGGGGCCGGGGCCGCAGCGGTCTGCGTAGCCCCCTGCGACAGGGACGCCGCTTGCTGCTGCGTTCAGGCACCATGCGGCGTCGTCGGACCCGGTGGAGGCGTTCTTTGGCTGGGCGGCGGCGTGGTCGTACCAGCCGTCCGAATCGTCATACGCGAGCACGACGGCGGTGTTGTCCCAGTTCTTGGACTGCTGGATCTGGTTGACGGTTTTGGTGATGAAGTTCTGCTCGTCGACGGGATCCGAGTACGCGGCGTGGCCGTCCTGGAACTCGGAGGCCTTCAGGAAGGACACGGCGGGCATGTTGTCGCTGTCCACCACCTTGCTGAAGTCGGTGAGGTCGTACTGGTGGTTGGCTTGGCCGTTGTGCCCGATTTCGGCGTCCGAGGCCGGGGCCAGGTGGTGCGGGTTGGCGGTGGAGGCGTAGTACTGGAAGGGCTGGTGGTGCGGGGAGTAGTCCACCACGGAGGCGCCGGCGGCGTTGGTGTGGCTGGCCAGGCAGGACGCCGGGGCAGTCCCGGTCGCGGGGGTGGAAGGGGCGAAGCCGCCCTGGAACCAGCCCCAGGAGGTTCCCTGGGCGTTGAGCAGGTCGCCGATGTTCTTCCCGGTCATCCCCGCGAGGTTGTTGGTTTTGGCGTGGCTGTTGTTGGAGCAGTCGTCGTAGACCGGGTCGGGGTCGTTGATCACG
The DNA here is from genome assembly GCF_018613675.1 of Arthrobacter sp. ISL-85. GTDB lineage: Bacteria > Actinomycetota > Actinomycetes > Actinomycetales > Micrococcaceae > Arthrobacter. Next base: position 20,364 of record NZ_JAGGPQ010000005.1, read on the forward strand.
GTGCCGACACCGTTGGCGTCGGGCTGGCGGACGGCGCTGCTTCCGGCGGCCGGTGTGGTGACGGGCTGGCCGGCGGCGTTGTATTCCTTGACGCCGCGGGTTTGGCCGGAGATCAGGTTCAGTGCGCCGGGGGTGGAGGGGCCGAAGACGGTGCTGAAGTGGTTGTCGCTCATGGCGTAGTTCTGGGCGTAGTTCCAGATGCCGGTGACGGTGTTGCCGTCGTAGTAGTCCATGGTCAGGCCGGGACGTCCGTACTGGTTGGTGCCGCAGGCGTCGCGGCTGGTGAACTGCACGAACTTGTCCATGAGCCCGCCGTTGTAGGCGTTCTGTTCGGCCTTGTACCCGTGGTCCTGGTCGCAGGTCACGGCCTGCATCGGCGAGAGCCGGGCGGGCTGGACCGAGTTGGGGTTGTTGGGGGCCAGCAGGCCTGCGTTGGCGAGGGTGTTGATGTCCTTCGGGGTGTCCTCGGACGCCGTGAAGGAGGCCGCCGGCGAACCTGAGCCCTGAAGTGTCTCGCCCGCAGCGTTGGCTGCCTTGGGGTAGGTGGCGAAGTAGTGGTCGAATGAGACGTTTTCCTGGAAGAGGACCACAACGTGCTTGATCGGCGTCGCCGTATTGTCCTGCGTGCCCGCGGCGGTGGCCGGGACGGCGTTGAAGCCCACCAGCCCGGCTGTTACTGCTGAGGCAGCGAGGACGGCCGCGCCGGTGGCAGCGGTGACACTTTTCCTGGTGAATCTTGGTGCCTTCTGAGGCATGGGTTATCCAATCGTTCCTGCTATGTGGATGCACTGCCGCCGGCGGCGGGAGTGCCGGGGGCTACTTGGCCGGGGTGACGTCGGCTTCGTAGGTGAGGATTTCGGTGCCGTTGCCTTCTTCGCCGTTGTCCGGGGCGACCTTCATGGTGAGGTGGTTGCCGTCGGCGGTCATTTTGAACGGATTGCGGGTGGCCACGTGACCGGCGGTGGACCACTTCTGGAACGGCACATCGCGGGTTACCTCGTGGGATTTCAGGTCGATCATTGCCATGCCGCCGAGCTCATAAGTGGCTGAGGTGCCGCCGGCGGCCGGGGTCTGCGGAAGGTTGGTCACTCCGGCGCAGAGCATCTTGGCGTTGGGAACGTACTGGCAGTCCTGGTAGTCAATGAAGTAGTTCGGGTTCTCCCAGGTGGACAGCTCCTTGCCCTGGAGGTCCCATTCCGCGAAACGCCGTGAACCCCAGGTGTTTCCGACAAGGTGCCCGGTCTGCTGATCCAGGACGATGCCGCCGAAGTGGTCCTTGACCTCAAACTGCTTGTGGACGTCCAGGGTATTGGCATCGACCTTGTAGATGATGGCGCTGCTGTCCGGCCGGTACTGGGCCACCGGAACCCAGACGTTGGTGCCGTCGAAGTCAATGCCGCCGGGGTGGTACATGTCGCCCTCGCCCAGCGTGATGTCCTTTTGCAGGTTGCCGGCCTTGTCCATGACGAACAGGTGGCCGATGCCCTTGCCCGGAGTGCGGTCGTACCCGCCCTGGGGAGTGGGGTACTTGACCGTGGGTTCAAGGATCTGGACGGCTGAGAGGAAGATGTGGTCCTGGCTGTAGGCGATTCCCTCGGTGTGGTACGTGGGGAAATTCAACTTCAGCTTGGACGTTTGCTGCCATGCGGTGTTCCGGGTGACGGAGTCGAATGCGTTGGAGAGGTCAGCGTTGGTTTCATGGTGCGTTCCGGACTCGGGGCTGATGCCCTGCCCGGGGACGTTGGCCTGCGCTGCGGCAGTGCCGACGGCCGCGCAACCGGCAACAATCAGGGACGCGGCCATGGCCAGGGCGCGCCGGGTGGGTGTGAAGCTCATCGTGGGGGCCTCTTAAGGTTGGGGTCTCAACAGGAGCTCTCAAGTTACTAATGGGTAATGAACCGGGAGTGGCGCTCCGGTGAACTGCTGTTGTCCCGGGATTGACCGGTTGGCGCTTTGGGCGCCCCTACCGGCCGTTGGCTGCCAGCGCTTCGCCGATGATCCGGGTGCCTTCGGGGTAGGCTCCGGGGTTCGGTCCTGAGTAGTTGAGGCGGATGAACGCGCCGGCGGGCTCGGCCGGGAACCACTCGGTGCCTGCGGCGATGATTACTCCAGCGTCCTCGCAGTCACGCACCAGCCGCGGAAGGTCCGTGGTGTCGGGCAGCCGCAGCCACAGGTTCAGTCCACCCTTCGGCAGGTTCCCGAGATGTGCCTGCGGAATGTGCTCCCGGATGCTGGTGGCCAGCAGATCCCGGCGGGACTGGAGCTGCTGGCGGAGGTTGCGCAGGTGGGTCTGCCATCCGGGCTGCGCCACCACATCCAGCGCAGCCGCCTGCAGGAGCCCGCTGACGTACATTGACTCGGCGGCACGGTGGCCCAGGATGCGTTCCCGCGCCGGTCCGCGCACCGTCACGGCGGCAATGCGGATGGCGGGGGAAACGCTCTTGGTCAACGACCTGACGTAGACCACGTGGCCGGAATCATCCTGCGTGGCCAACGGGACGGGGTCTGAGGTGATACCGAAATCGTGGGCCCAGTCGTCCTCCACCAGGAAGGCACCATGCCGGCGGACGACGTCAAGGATCTCGTTGCCGCGGCCCGCCGCCCACTGCGCCCCCGTAGGGTTGGAGTAGTTGGGCTGCACGTAGAATGCCCGTGCCCCGGTCTCCACGAAGGCCCGGTCCACGTCATCGGGATCCGGTCCGTCAGGGCCAGTGGGCACCGGGACCACCCGCACCCCGGTCTGGGCCGCGGCCAGGATGGCACCCCAATACGACGGCGACTCCATGAGCAGGGGCTGCCCGGCCCCCACCAGCGCGCGGAAGATGGAGCTAAGCCCGCTTTGGCTGCCCGGCAGGATGATCACGTCATTCGGCGTCGGCGGCGTGACTCCCACGGGGGTCGCCGATCCCAGTTCCTGGGCAAACCATTGCTGCAGTTCGGGCATGCCGGCCGCAGGCGGCCGGGACAGGGCCGCATCACCGCGGGCGGCGCGGGCCAGGGCGGTCCGGACCAGCCGTTCCGGCAGCAGTTCCCGGTCCGGGTAGCCGGAGTGGAACCAGATGGCGTCGCTGGGGACATTGCGCATGGTGCCCGACGACGGCGGCAGCGGGGATGACGGCGACCGCAGCGCTGCGGTCTGCCAACCGTAGTCCGACGGGCGTGCGGTGCGGACGGCACGGACAAACGTCCCGACGCCGGGCCGGCCTTCGATCAGGCCCTGCGATGCCAGCGCCTGCAGTGCTTTCTGGACCGTCACCGGGCTCGCCTGGTACTCGGCCACCAGGGAGCGGGTTGACGGGAGTTTCGCTCCCGGGGCAGCTCCCGCGATCCACTGCCGGAGTGCCGCCACGATGCGGGAACTGCTATCGTTGTTCATGAAAGAACATAGTAGCGCTACTGTCCAGAGCGGCCCACTGATACTGCCCCGCCCGTCACCCGGGATCTGGTGGGGGCTCGTGGGCGTGGCGGCTTTTTCCTTCACCGTTCCCTTCACACGCGTGGCCGTCGCAATTATGCCGCCGCTGTTCATAGGTTCCGGCCGGGCCGTGGTGGCCGCCGTCCTTGCCGCCGCAGCACTCGCCATCACCCGCCAACGGCTGCCGCACCCACACACGTGGCTGCGCCTTGCGCTCGTGGCCGGTGGCGTCGTCGCCGGCTTTCCGCTGCTCACCTCCTACGCACTCACCGCCGTACCGGCGGGGCACGGCGCCGTGGTGATCGCCCTCCTGCCCGCCGCCACGGCCACAGTGGCCGTTTTGCGTGCCGGCGAGCGGCCGGCCGCCCTCTTCTGGGCCGTGACGGTGCTTGGCTCGCTGGCGGCCATATCCTTCGCCCTCCTTCAGTCCGGGGGAGCGGCGCAGTTGCACTGGGCGGACCTCCTGCTGCTTGGCGCCGTCGCCTGCGCCGCGGTGGGGTATGCGGAGGGCGGCCTGCTGGCCCGGGAACTGGGATCGTGGCAGACCATTGCCTGGGCGCTGGTCCTTGCCGCGCCGGCCATGCTGGTCCTGGCAGTGGTCGCCGTCCGGGACCAGCCGCCGTCGGCCACGCCCACCCAATGGGCGGCGTTCGGCTACCTTGCCGTGGTCAGCATGTTCCTCGGCTTTTTCGCCTGGTACCGCGGGCTCGCCATCGGCCCCATGACGCAGGTCAGCCAGATCCAGCTGCTCCAGCCGGTGATGAGCATCTGCTGGGCTGCGCTCCTTTTGGGCGAGCCGCTCACCTGGACCACTGTCATCGGCGCCGTTGCCGTCATCCTTTGCGCCGCCGCAGCCGTCCGCGTCCGGCTCATGCCAACCCGCTAACCACTCGGAAGGACACCCATGTACATTCCTGCCCACTTCGCCGCCCAGCCCGACGCCACCCGGGACCTCCTCTTCAGCCCGGGCGCCGCCAACCTGGTGACCATGACCGACGGCGGACTGATGGCAACGCTGCTGCCCTTCGCCTTCAACCCGGCGGTGGGGGAGCGCGGCGCACTGCAGGCCCACATGGCGCGGAACAACCCGCAGTGGTCCGGCGCGACCGGTGGGGAGGCGCTCGCCATCATCCAAGGCCCCGATGACTACATCTCGCCGTCGTGGTACCCCTCGAAAGCAGAGCATGGCCGCGTGGTTCCCACCTGGAACTACAGCACCGCACACGTCTACGGCGAGCTGGTAATCCATGACGACGACGGCTGGCTGGCACGGCATGTCCGGCACCTGACCGGCCTGCATGAGGGCGGCCGGCAGGATCCGTGGGCCGTGGACGACGCCCCGGAGAAGTTCATCGCCGGGCAGCTGCGCGCGATTGTGGGCGTGGAACTGGTGATTACCCGGATCGAGGCGAAGGAGAAACTGAGCCAGAACCGCTCCGCCGCCGATGCCGCAGGAGTGGCGGCTGGGCTTCGGGCCGAAGGGCGGGACGCGGGCGCGGCCGCCGTCGAACGGGTCCGCACCTGAGCCCCGCGAAACCGGCCGGCGCTAGGCCGTCCGCTCCAGGAGCACCATCACCTCGTAGTGCGTGGTCTGCGGGAACATGTCCAGGACCCGTGCCCGCCGCGCAGCAAAGGAAGGGAGGGCGGCCAGGTCGCGGGCCAGCGACTGGGAGTTGCAGCTGGAGTACACCACATGCTGCACGTCCGACGTTTCCAGCCAGCCGCACAGGTCCTGCCCGATGCCGCGCCGGGGCGGGTTCACAATGACCAGGTCCGGGGACTGCTCCGCCGCGAGGGCAAACGCGGTGGCGTCGCCGGCCCGGAACTCCATGCCCTCCAGGCCTGCCTCGTCGCTGCTGAACCGCGCCGAGACGATCGCTTCGCTGCTGGTTTCAATGCCTGTGACCGTGCGGGACGGGGCGGCGCTGTGCAGGGCGAAACCGCCCACGCCGCAATACAGATCCCACACCGAGGCGGGCGCCAGTTCGTTGACCCAGTCGCGCCCCTGCCGGTAGAGGGCCGCGGCCATTTCCGTGTTGGTCTGGAAGAAGCTCTGCGGCCTCAGGTGCAGGTTGATGTCATTGACCCGCATCTGCAGGGTGGACTGCTCCGTCAGCAGGATCTCGCGCTCGCCTTCGAGCACGGCCTTGTGCTCCGGGAGGAGGTTGACGGAGACCACCTTCACCTGTGGCAGGTCGGCCAGGAGCTCCGGAAGGTGCTTCCGGATCCGCGGCACCACCTGTTCCGAGCGGAGGACGAGGCGGAGCATGATCTCAGCGTCAGGGGATTCGGTGATGATGACATGCTTGAGTTCGCCGGTGCGCTTTGGGACGTCGTAGGGCGTGAGGCGGACCCGGCGGATGAAGTTGGCGAGGACCGGGAAGACGGCCCGCAGGCCGGGGGAGCAGACGCCGCATTTGCGCAGGTCCACCCCTTGGCCGTCGGCGTCGAGGATTCCGATGGTGGGGTTCTGCGCCGTCCCGCCAATTACCATCTTGGCTTTGTTGCGGAAGCCGGATTCCTGGCTTGCCACCGGTGGCAGCCATTCCAGTTCCGTGTGCCCGGCGAGGAGGGTCTGGCAATGCAGCTGCTTGCCGGCCAGCTGTTCGGCGTAGGGCCTGCCCATCTGGGTGCAGGAGCGGCAGGTGCCGGCATCGAAATAGGAACAGTGCATGACTGGACAAGTTTACCCGGTCCCGTTCCCTGCCACCCTTGAAGGCGCGACGGCGGGATCCGGCCGAGTTCCGCCGTCGCCCTCTTCATGGACGAGGCGACGCCACCGACGCCTCGGAAGTCATGCCCGGTGCTGCTTCCCAACCCATGACGGCCGCGAGTACCGCGGCGGGTGAGGCGGCAACGGCCGCGGCTCCTGCTTCCTCCCCGGCACCGCCGTAACCCCAGCTGGCGAATATGGCGGGAATGCGGTGCCCGCTGGCCCCTTCCACGTCAAAGCTGCGGTCGCCAACCATAACCGGGTTTGAAGCGTCTACGTTCGCATAACGCATTCGCTCCAGTACGACAGCAATGACCTCCGCCTTGCTCCATCTCCCGTCCTGGTCCGATGCGCCGCAGATAGCAGTGAAATAGTGGTCCATTCCGAAGCGGCGTGCCATCCGGACCGCCTGGTCCTCGGCCTTGGACGTCGCAACCGCCATCGGTACGCCGGCGAGACGCAGGTACTCCAGCATTTCCGGTATTCCAGCATACGGAACCGACTGTTGTGCGCCGGCATCAGCGTAGGCCTGCCGGTAATGCTTCAGTGCCCGTTGGGCAGCAGCCTCATCGTGTCCCAAGTACTTCCTGAAGGATTCGAGCATCGGAGGTCCCACCAGCCGGAGCAGGTCCGTCTCCGGTGGGACCGGCACCCCAACGGCATGCAGGGCGGAAGCAGCGCTGGCTGTGACCCCCGGCGCCGAATCCAGGAGCGTCCCGTCCATGTCAAACAGCACGCAGCTGAAGGCTGCCCTGCGGCGTTGGAAGGGCTGGTGCCGAAGTATCATCTCTGTGAGCTTTCATTCTGGAGCCGGGCCGACTCGCGTCTGCTGTTAGTAATTCGTGCGGTGAAGGGTGGACATGGATCGGGCGAGTCTTGACCGGATTGATCAGAGCATCCTGGCGGAGCTGACGCGCAATGCCAGGATCAGCCATGCGGAGCTGGCGGCGAAGGTGCTGCTCTCCCGGAACGCCGTTCGGCAGCGTATCGACCGTATGGAACGGCAGGGATACATCCAGGGTTACACCGTGGTTGCCGGTGCCCCCGGACAGGGCACCGTCTCGGCATTCCTGATGGTCTACCGGAAAGACAGGGTGCGCGGGGCGGACGTCATTGCCGTGCTCCAATCCATTCCGGAGGTGGTCCTGTGCGATGTGGTCAGTGGCGACTTCGATCTCTTGGTTCGGGTGGAAGCGCGTTCCCTTGAACGGATCCAGGAGATCTGGGAGCAGATAGCGGCAACTCCCGGTGTAGCGGACACTGTCACGGCGATGACCCTGTCCAACTACGTCCGGCGGGGTGCGGGAGTGCTGCCGGGCTAGCAAGGTGGGCCAACCGCCCATGTTCCACCTCCAGTAATCGCCGCATCCACCACTGACCCGGCCGAAGCCGGCCTCCAGTGCAGGGCGGGAACGCCGGGCCCTTCACCCCTATCGCTTGATGCAGACGACCTTCGGCTGGGTCATCTCTTCGAAGGCGAAGCGGACGCCTTCGCGGCCCATGCTGCCGTACTTGGATCCGCCGAACGGCATGCCATCGAACCGGTAGTCCGACGAATCGTTGATCATGACTCCGCCGGCGTCGATGCGGGAGGCTGCCTGCAGCGCCGAGTCCAGCGAACGCGTGAAGATCCCGGCGTGCAGGCTGAAGTCGACGGCGTTAGCCAGCTCCAGGGCTTCGTCGAAAGTGGAGAACGGCTGGAGCATGACGGCCGGTCCGAAGACCTCATCCATCCACAGCCTGCTGCCGGGATCGACCTTCTCCAGGACCGTGGGATGGAGGACGTTGCCGTTCCGTATGTTGCCTGCCAGGACCCGGGCTCCGGCAGCGATGGCCGCATCGATCTTTGCAGTGAGCTGGTCTGCGGCTGCAGCGGTGATCATGGGGCCCACGTCCGTGGCTTCGTTCGCGGGGTCGCCTGTCACCAGTTGCGAGGTCTCCTGCAGGAAGCGTTGACGGAATTCACGGTACAGGGGCTGGGCCACGAGGATGCGCTGCACTCCCACGCAGTTCTGCCCGGCGGCCCAAAACGCGCCCGAAACGCAGGCCGCCACCGCGGCATCAACGTCTGCGTCGGCCATGACGATCACGGGAGCGTTTCCGCCCAGATCCATGGACAGCTTCTTCAGCCCTGCGGTCCTGGCGATGGCCTCCCCGGTCGAGAACCCGCCAGTGAAGGACACCATGCGGATCCCGCGGTTCCCCACGACCGCCTCCGCCACTTCCCTGTCCCCGTGGACCACCGTCAGCACCCCGGGCGGCAGGCCCGCTTCGCTGAGTACCTCCGCGAGCAGCTGTGCGGACAGGGGCGTCAGGGCAGATGGCTTGAGGACGACGGCGTTTCCTCCTGCGATGGCGGGACCCACTTTATGCGCCACCAGGTTTAGTGGATCGTTGTAGGGAGTGATTGCAGCGATGATCCCCAGCGGTTCGCGCGAGTACCATCCCATGCGGTCCTCCGAACCCTCGTAGGAATCGAAGGGAACCACCTCGCCGGCGTTACGGCGCGCCTCCGCCGCGGACAGTCGCAGGGTGTTGACCGCCCGCAGCACCTCCTTGCGGGCCTGGCGGATCGGTTTCCCGCTCTCCGCGGTGATGGTGAGGGCAAACTCCGCACGCCGTTCCTCAATCCTGGTGGCGGCGTCATCCAGGACTTTCCCCCGGGCATGGCGTGACAAACCCCGCGCCTGCACGGCCCCGGCCTGGGCCGCCGAGACGATCGCGTCGACGGATTCCGGCGGCGTCAGGGCGACTGAGCCCACCACCTGGCCGTCATACGGGCTTACCACGTCGCGGAAGCCGGCTACTGCATGATCAAGGGCGAGGATCGACTCACGCATCTGCAGCCACCGGGTTCCGCGCACCGTGCATGGCAATGATGTCTGACAGCAGGGCGTAGGCCGTCTCCATCCGTCCCGCCCCAGGTCCGGAAACCGTCACCGGGCCGAGGAGGTCGGTGTTGAACGATACGGCGTTGCTGGCGCCTGAAACGCCCGCGAGGCCGTGGTCCAGGGGGAGGGCCGCCGGTGCCACCGAGGCCATGACGGATCCATCGGGGTTCCGCCGTGCTGAGCCCACCAGTTTCCATCGCAGGCCCTCGCGCCTTGCCTTGATGAGGTCCTCGGGGGTCAACGCCGAGATGCCCTGGCGCTGCACGTCCGCAAGCGCGAGGCCCGCCCCCAAAAGCTCGTTTGCAAGGATCAGGACCTTGAGCTGGACATCGTAACCGTCAATGTCGGCTGTGGGATCCGCCTCGGCGTATCCCAGCATCTGGGCTTCACGGACCGACTCATCAAAGCTGAGTCCCTCTTCCATCCGGCCCAGGACGTAGTTGCTGGTGCCGTTAAGGATGCCCTCGAAGCCGTTGAGGGCCAGGCCGGGAAAGAGTTGCCTGGCGAACCGGATGACGGGAGTCCCGCTCATGACGGCGCCCTCAAATTCGAAATGCAGCCCGTGCTGCCGCGCGAGACCGCTCAGCTCCGCGCCATGCAGGGCCACCGGGCCCTTGTTGGTGGTGCAGACATTCTTTCCCGCTTCGAGGGCCCAGCGCACATGGGAGGCCGCTGGTTCTCCGGTTGCCGGGTTAGTAAAGGTCGCTTCACAAATGATGTCGGCGGGGCACGTCCGGATGACGCGATCGTTGTCCGGCTGGGCGGACCCGCCGTGATCCTCGAACGTCCCGTCAGCCGGGTCAAGGCGCAGGACCAAATCCAAATCGATTCCCTCCTGCCGGATTAGGGAACCGAGCCGAAGGTCCGTAATGGCGACTACCCGGAGGCCGAAGCCCAGCTCGCTGCTGAGTTTCTCCCCGCGGGTGGCGATAAGTTCGGCGAGGGTCCGGTTGACCCCACCGAAGCCGATCAGTGCGATGTCGTAGGTGGTCATGGTGCTCCTTCGAAGTGGTGAATGGGGTGCTCCCATCGTGAACCTGACCGGCGTCCGTCCAGACATGCCCAAACGCCCTATCGGGACGGCAGATCGACCATTGACCATCCAGATCGACATATGGCGTAACGGCAACAGACGTGCAACATTCGCATTTCTATATGACCTTGATGACTAAAACTTCCCATTTGTGTTACTTTCGTCACTGTCGACGCGCTAACAGCTCCTCTAGGACGGGCAATCGAACCGCGGCCGTCCTTCCCCACCATTTCCCCACTGGAGGCATCTCTTGGAATCTTCGACCCCCCTTACCCTCAAGCCGGAACCAGGCGCACCCCCGTCAACGGAGCCAGGGTTGCGCCGCTCCATGGGTGCCCGCCACCTGGTCATGATCGCCATGGGCGGTGTGATCGGCTCCGGCTTGTTCCTTAGCTCGGGCTACACCATTTCGCAGGCGGGCCCCCTGGGCGCCGTCCTCGCGTATCTGGTCGGCGCCTTCGTGGTCTACCTGGTCATGGCCTGCCTTGGTGAGCTCGCCATCGCCTATCCCGTGTCAGGCGCATTCCATATCTACGCCTCCCGGTCCATCGGTCCCGCTACCGGGTTCGCCACGGCCTGGCTCTACTGGCTGTGCTGGGCGGTGGCCATCGGATCCGAGTTCACGGCCTCGGGCCTGCTCATGCAACGTTGGTTTCCCGGCATTGACGTCTGGGTCTGGTGCCTCGTTTTCGCCGTGGTGCTGTTCGGCCTGAACGCGGTATCGTCCAGGTTCTTCGGTGAGTCGGAATTCTGGTTCGCCATCACCAAGGTCGGTGCCATCATCGGGCTCATCGTCCTGGGCGGGGCAGCCCTCCTGGGTTTCCACCCGCTGAATGATTCGGGCGCCCATCCCTTCCTCTTCGAAAACTTCAACACCGCCGGCGGACCGTTTCCCAACGGATTCACCGGCGTCCTCGTTACTGCGCTGGCGGTCTTTTACGCGTTTTCCGGCTCAGAACTCATTGGCGTGGCCGCGGGTGAGACGAAGGACCCCGCCACGAGCATCCCTAAAGCAATGCGCAGCACCGTCTTCCGCCTCCTCGTGTTCTTCGTCGGTGCTATTGCTGTCATTGCCGCCACCATTCCTTACCAGGAAGTCGGGCTTGACGAGAGCCCCTTCGTTACCGTCTTTACGGCGACGGGTGTTCCCTTCGCCGCCGATTTGATGAACTTCGTCATCATCACGGCGCTGCTGTCTGCCGGCAACAGCGGCTTGTTCTCGTGCGCCAGGATGCTCTACTCGCTCGCCGACGAGGGCCACGCGCCGCAGGCGCTCAAGAAGCTGACTGGGCGCGGCATCCCCATGATCGCGCTCTCCGTGAGCATGCTCGGCGGGCTGGCCTCACTCATCAGCAGCGTGGTCGCCCCGGAGACGGTGTACCTGGCGCTGGTATCGGTGGCGGGCTTCGCCGTGGTGGGTGTGTGGATGTCCATCACTGCCTCGCACTTCTTCCATCGGCGCTCCTTCGTCCGGAACGGCGGGGACGTTTCCACCTTGGCCTACCGCGCCCCGCTCTTCCCGCTGGTGCCGGTCCTGGCTTTTTCCCTCTGCGTCGTTTCTTTGGTGGGCATAGCCTTTGACCCCGCCCAGGCCGCGGCCTTGTACTTCGGCATACCTTTCGTGGCTGCCTGCTACGGCTACTTCCACCTCAGGCACGGACGCAAGTCCCGGCTTGGCGTGGCGGCCTAAAAGACCTCCCTTCGGGGCCAGGTGCGGAGATACGATCCGTCCGCACCAGGCCCCGTTTGTGAGGCCAGGGCGTTGCCTCGCGGGCGACAACGCTTTGCCCGTGTGAGGATAGGCTGGTTGCCGGTCGGAAGGAGCAGCAAGGGTGGATACCTCCCCGGAGGCGTCATCACTGGCGCAGGGACTGCGGATAGTGCGCCTGGTGGTTGACCGGGAGAAGGCCGGCAAGCAGTTGGTGGGCGTCACGCAGCTGGCGGCCGAGCTGGACATGGACCAAAGCCGCGTTTCCCGCCTGGCGCAGGAGCTGTGCGACCTTGGCCTCCTGGAGCGCCGCGAACGGGGCCCGTTCCGGGTGGGAAGCCGCTTCTTCAGTCTTGCCGCGACACTCAACGCGGGGTGGATAGCGGACGCCGGGCTGGAATTGGAAGCATTGGTGGCCTCAACGGGGCTGCGGGCCCGGGTATCGGTCCGCGAAGGCTACCGGGTTATCCTCCTGATGGCCTCCGGCAATGATTCGCAGGCCGGCAGCTTCGTCCAGCCTGGGATGGTCACCCCCGCCTGGTGCACCGGGTCGGGGCGTGCTTTGTTGTGGGACCACAGGCGGCGTGGTTTCGAGGCCTTGCTCTCCGAGGTAAATTTCGTCGGCGTTGGCGGCCCCGGTGCTCCGCATTCCAGTGCGGAGGCCTGGGAGTTGATGGTGAGGGACAAACCCCGCGGCTATGTCGTTGCTGTTGAAGAATTTGAGCACGGCATCAGCGAAGTGGCCCTACCCATCAGGGATCGGCAGGGCAACATCCTCGCTTCACTCAGTGTGCTGGGCAGCCGGCCTGAGTTGGATTCCCGTACGGAGGAAGTATCGGAGCTCCTTGCCGGGGCTGCGGCCAGGCTGGGATCCGCTGGCCCCGCTCCGGAGCAATAACTGCACGCCCGCCGGGCCTATGGACGCTTGCTTGGCGATTGGCCCCCGAGCCTGGCTTCCAGCCATTCCCCCTCCCGCCGGAGGGCCTGGGCGTGCTCGGCTTGCCGGGGCTGGAGGCGGCTCTTCAAGCCCACCACCTGCAGCGCGGCCACTACCGCGCCCCTGAAGTCCCTTACAGGCACCGCCAGCGAGTACAGCCCCGGTTCCGCTTCCTCGTCGACGATTGAGTAGCCTCGCAGCCGCGCGTCCTTGAGGCGTGCCAGGAATTCTTCAATATCGGCCGGCGTATTCGGGCCGTGCTGTTGGAAAGGCACGCCGGCGAACATCTTTCGAACCTCGTCATCGGGGGTTTCCCAAAAGAGTGCCTGCCCCGCGTCGCTGCAGTAGGCAGGGTAGGGGCGGCCAAGCCATGAGCCGACCATCCTGCTGCTGGCGGGGATGCATTCGCCCACGGTGACTGTGCTGTTGCCGCTGAGTACGCCCAGGAAGCATCCCTCGTCGGTTAAGCCCGACAGGTGCTCCAAGGCGGCTGCTCCGTCGGTGTGCAGCCGACGGCGGGTTAACAGGTGTGCGTCCGTCAGGACGCTCCAGTCCAGGGCAAAGGTGCGCTGGGGCGTCCGCTGCAGGAAGCCCTCCTGCTCCGCCGTCCGCAGGCTGCGGGAGACCTGGCTTCGGTCCTTGTCGAGGTCCGCGGCAATCTCGGCAACCGTGCCGCCCGGGAGGCCGCGTGCGTGGCGCTCCCCGGCGGCAAGCACCGCCATGACTCCCCGCCCCATGCTTGTTGTCCCTACCATGGTCCGAGTCTAAATGACCGACCGCAGCGGTCAGGAGATGGCGAAGACCCGGGCTGGAAAGCCGCTTCCCTCACTCGGCTTTGCCCAGCTGGCCACCACCACCGCGCCCGACTCCGGGAGCCCGGACAGATCCGCCAACAGCTCTATCTGCCACCGGTCCTGGGCAAGAATGTACGTTTCCAGGCCGAAGTCGCCCCGGGATGTAGCAAGCCCGGGATCCGTGTCCGTCTGCTCATGCCCGACGGCGGAGATGTTACGTTCCTCGACAAGGAAGGAGAGCACTTCCCGGGACCAGCCAGGAGTGTGGCTGATACCGTCGGCGCCCCTGTTGGCCATGGCCTGCCCATCCGGCCACCTCCGGCTCCAGCCGGTCCTCAAGGCGACGAAAGATCCCGGGGGAATTGTGCCGTTCCTGTCCTCCCATTCCTGGACGTCCTGCAGGACAGGGGTTGCATCCGCATCCTGGTCAACCCGCTCGGTGATGTCCAGCACCACAAGGGGGAGGATCATGTCCTGCACCGGGATTCGATCCAAGGTGCGGCCTCCGCGGATGAAGTGGGACGGGGGGTCCACATGGGTGCCCCACTGCCCAACGATGGAATACCGGTGGGCGGTGAATCCGTCGCCGTTCCCAAGATCGAAAAGGGCGTCCCGGGTTTCATCGGGAAAGGCGGCGAAGCGCGGCTGGCCCGGGTGGAAGGAGTGGGTGAGATCCGTGAACGTCCTGCCCGCAAGCGCGGACTGAAGCGCGGGCCAGGCGGCGGTGGTGGTGTGGGTCATGATGCTGCCGCCGTCGAAGGAGCCCCACATTGCAGGCCGCCGGCAACGCTCAAAGGTCCGGTCACCTCGATGACCGGCAATTCCCACGGGTGGATGGCCACCAGTGCCTGCATGACCTGTTCCACCGCTGCGTCGTCCAAGGCAGCATCAAAATACGTGGTGAAGACGAACGTTGGCGAAACCGTTTGCTCGCCCACGCTGCCGAGGGTCGGCACTGCCCCTTCGCCGCAGGTGAATCCCTCGAATCCGAGGCCGGACTCAAAGACATGCTTGTAGTTGCCAAAATCCCCGAGTTCGGGAAGCTGCTCAACGGCATGCAGGAGCCTGGCAAGGCCCAGGTCCTGGTGGATGGCGCCGGCATCTCCGGACGCAATCAGGCTCAAGGTCTCCGTACTGATGGGCCAGTGGACCCTGAGCTTGCGGACCCTGTTCAACTGCAGATTCACAACTGTTCCTCCTGTGGTCGTCTCCAATGCCAGCCATGGTGGCATACCGTGATGTTCATTACAAGCATGAAAAATTGTTTATGATGATTAAAACGTTCACTTGCACTGAGGTTGATATGGCTCCCCGCATTTCCCTGTCCCGCTTGGTCGAAGAGGACGTCTTTACGGCTGCCGATGGCGCCCTGGCCACCGAACTGGAGGCTCGCGGGTGCGACCTGAATGATCCGCTGTGGTCTGCCAAAGTCCTCCTCGAAAAGCCCGAACTTATCCGGGAGGTCCACCGCGACTACTTCGCGGCAGGGGCCACCATCGCCACCACCGCCAGCTACCAGGCCACGCCCCAAGGATTTGCCGCCCGGGGGATCGGTGAGCAGGAGGCGGTGGACCTGGTTGCTTTGTCCGTTCGGCTGGCGGATGAAGCGCGGCGGGAGTACCTGGCGGATCATCCGCACGCCGGTCCGTTGCTCATAGCGGGATCTGTTGGACCCTACGGCGCCTACCTTGCGGATGGATCAGAATACCGGGGGGACTATGCCCTGACGCCGGGGGAGTTCGAGGATTTCCACGCCGGGCGCATTGCTGCGCTGGTCAAGGCGGGCGTGGACTTCCTCGCTTTTGAGACGCTGCCGTCCCTTGCCGAGGCGGAGGCCCTGCTGGCACTCGGCCGGGAACACGGCGTCGACAGTTGGTTTTCCTTTTCCCTGCGCGCCGGTGACCGCATCAGTGACGGAACCCCGCTCGCCGAAGTGGCCCGGCTCCTTGACGGGCAGCCGCACGTGGCCGCGGTGGGGGTCAACTGCGTCCCGCTCGGCCTGGTTGATCCGGCGCTCGCTGCACTGCGGGCACACACGGACCTGCCGTTGGTTGCCTACCCCAATTCGGGGGAGACTTACGATCCCGGGACCAAGACGTGGGGCCAGGCGACAGATGGCGGGGCCGGTGCCGGGGGAGGGGCTCCGGCAAGCCTTGCCGCCGGTGCCCCCGGTTGGCTGGAACGGGGTGCCCGGATCCTGGGCGGGTGCTGCCGGACCACACCCGCGGACATCGCCCGGCTGGCCGGGAAGGCATAGCTGCCGGGAACACCGCCGACTCCACAGGTGTTAAAGCCTATGGAGAAACAAACGATGGACACCAGAACTTACACAGCACTAGTAGTACCGGCAGGCAATTCCGAACCGATCCGGATGGAGCAGGTCGGCGCGGACCAGCCGGCGTTGGAAACCCTGGTGGGCGGGCCCCTCGAGTCGGTAATCCGCGGTGACTGGCACGTCCACCTCAACGCGGAAAGCGTCACCATGCTCCTGCCGGTCAACGTCCGCGCCGGGCAGCTGATGCACGAATGCGGCCTGGACCTTGACGGGATCCGCGGCACCGCCGTCTTCCTGGGCCGCGGTGAGCACGGGGCCGAGGCGGACGTCCCGGACCATTTGGCCCGGCTCGCGGAGGAGCTTTTCGGGGCGCCGCTGGCCGCCTGACCTACAGCCGTTCAGTGCCGCCGGCGGCCCCCAGCTACTCCCTGCGTACCCCGTAGGTGCTCAGCACGTTGCCCTTACTGGTGGTTTTCTGGTCCTGCAGTTCAAGGCGGGTCAGCGGGTCACCGTCCTCGAACAGCCGGCGGCCACTGCCGGCGATCACCGGATGGGTCATCAGCTGCAGCGAATCCAGCAGGCCTGCGAACAGCAGTTGCCGCACCACGGAGATGCTTCCGCACACGGCGATTTCGCCGCCGTCGCGCTCCTTCAACGCGGCCACGAACTCCTCAAGCGGCGCGTCCATCAGCTGCGAGTTCTGCCATTCAAGCGGCTCCGTCAGGGTGCGCGACGCGACGAACTTCTCCACCGGGTTGATGAACGCCGCAAAGTCCTGGTCCTGCGGGGCGTTAGGCCAGTAACCGGCCCACTCCTGGTAGCTGACGCGGCCCAGTATAACCGTGTCCACGGCGCTGATCATCCTGGTCAACCCCGCACCGAGATCGTCGTCGAAGCTGTCGAACTGGAATTTGAAAGGTTCGGACACCACCCCGTCCACGGAGTGGAACAGGCCGGCAGTGACTTTGCGCATGGGAAGCCTCCAAATAATGATCGGACAGGCTTTACGGTATTCGGCCGGAGCCCTTCCGGGAAGGGTTCTTCAGCCAGCGGTTCCGGCGCGGAGTTCGTCCGACGGCGGGACGCCACGTTAGCTTCATCACTCGCCGTGTCGTCTTGCGCGGTTTCGCCCCCGCCGGGCCCCATACTTGTCATTGAACGGCTGTTGCCGTCCCCCGGCCAGGCAGGAGGAAGTGCATGGAACCCCTGAAAAAAGTCGTGACCAACCAGTATTTCCCTGCCGGCGCCGTACTGGCGGCTGTCCTGCTGTTCTGGGTCGTCGCCATGCTTGGCGGCCTGTCGCTGCTCAACAACAACCAGCCGCCGCTGACCACCCTGACCTGGATGCTGTTCGTCTACGCAGCAGCTGTGCTGACTCCCCTCGCAGGGCTGCTCGCCGCCGTCGACCTGGTCCGCCGCTGGCGCCGCAACCGCGCCGCCGTACCCGCCGCCTCCGCGGATTCCGGCATGGCCAATTCTTCTGCCGGCGCCGGGGAAGCCTCCCAGCCCGCACAGCCCCCAAGCACCCAGCCGGCACCGGGCAAGCCGCAGCGCCCCGGCCGCCAGGAAGCGGCCTAGGCCCCGGGGCCGCCCTGCCTACCTGCCCTTCAGGGCGTTGAGGGCCTCTTCCGCGTGGTGCAAAGCCTGGCCAAGCCTGTCGCCGGGCTCCGGCAGTGAAAACAGGTAGCCCTGCAGCGAATCACACTCCAGCGCCGTCAGGTAGTCCGCCTGCGCCGCCGTCTCGATCCCTTCCGCTGTCACGGTCAGGCCCAGGCTGTGAGCCATGTTGATCATGGAGCTGAGGATGGGCAGGCGCTCGTTGCCGGTCCGCACCATGGACACAAAGGTCTTATCGATCTTGACTGTATCCACGGGCAGGTCCTGAAGCCGGCCCAGCGAGGAGTAGCCGGTGCCAAAATCATCCAGCGCCACCCGGGCGCCGGCGTCCCGCAGCGCGCTGAGTTGCTGGATCAGGCTGCAGTCGGCGTCGAAGAACACGCTCTCGGTCACTTCCAGGACCAGCTGGTAGGGGGCCACGCCGCTCGCTTCCGCAAGCCGGAGGACGCTCTCGGCGAAGTGAGGTTCCTGCAGCTGGACGCCGGAGACGTTCACGGCCAGGGAGCGCGACGGATCCTCGCTGAGCCAACGGGCCAGCTGCACCATTCCGCTGGCCATCACTTCGGCGCCGATCTCGCCGATCAGCCCGGTGCGCTCCGCGAGTGGAATAAAGATCGACGGCGGAACCCGCTCGCCGTCCCTGTCCCACCTGGCCAGCGCCTCCAGCTGGACCACCTGGCCCATGCGGTGCGAGACGATCGGCTGGAAGTCCACGGTAATTTCGCCGCGGGGTACGGCCAGCTGCAGCCCGCTTTCCATGTGCGTCCGCTGCACCAGCGCCTGCATCATGTCCGGGTGGAAACGCAGGAACCGGTTCTTGCCGGCAGCCTTGGCAGCATACATCGCAATGTCTGCATGCCGGAGCAGTTCGGAGGGGCCCACGCTGTCCTGGCCAAGGGAGGCGAGCCCCAGGCTCAGGCTGGGACGGAGGACAGTGCCGTTGATGGTCACGGGGACGTGCAGGCAGCGCACGATGCATGCGGCGATCGCATCGGCATCGGGGCTGGCAGTCAGGAGCACCACGAACTCGTCACCGCCCAGACGGGCCACGACGTCGGCGGTGGGGACGCAGCCGCGGAGCCGGCGTGCCACTTCGATGAGCATGTCGTCTCCCGCCTGGTGGCCAAGGATATCGTTGACTTCCTTGAAGTCGTCCAGGTCAAGGAGCAGGACATCCACTGTCTTCAGCCGGGGTTCCTGCAGCGATTCGGCAAGGGCGTCGTTGAACACGGCCCGGTTGGCGAGCCCGGTCAGCGGATCCTGGAATGCCATGGCGCGCAGTTTTTCAGCCTGGACTGCAAGGTCCATCATGGCCCGGTGCGCCTGCTCCTGCGCCTTCCGCCGCGGCGTCACGTCGCGGAAGCTCCATACCCGGCCCACGATTTTTTCGCCTACCCGCTGTGGGCGGGAATACCTTTCGAAGGTACGGCCGTCACGGAATTCCACAACATCGTGGCTTTCGGCGGCCGGGTCCTCCTGGAGTTCGCCCAGCCGGGCGGTGAAGGCCACGGGGTCGGCCACCTGCTCCACGATGAGCTGCATTACCGGTTCCTCGGTGTCGCCTTCCATGAGCTCGGGCGGGATACGCCACATGGCGAGGAACTGGTCGTTGAATCCGGTCACGCTGCCGTCATTGCCGATCACAAGGATGCCGTCCGCGGTTGATTCAAGGGTGGCCGTCAGCAGCGACATGGCCTCGCTGAGGTTTGCGGCGCCCGTCTTGCGGTGACCGGTCCCGCGGGCGGAGAGCAGCAGCCGTGGGCTTGCCGGGCCCGTCTTTCCGGATGCCGCCTGGGCAGTGCCGGCCGGATCGTGCCGGGGGAGAAGCGCACCGGCCAGTTCAATGGGGAACTCGGTTCCGTCCCTGCGCAGGGCGATGATTTCCCGCGGCGGTGGATGCTCCTGCGGCTGGGTGAGGAGCTGGTGCAGCAGCTGGGCCACCTCGTCGCGGCAGCCCTCTCCGATCAGCAGCCGGTGGTCCAGGCCGGGGAAGGCGTCCTGCTGCAGGGCGAACAGCCGTGCCGCTGCGGCATTTCCCGCCAGGACGGTGCCGTCGGCGCCCAGTGCCAGGAGTGCATCCGGGCTTGCATCCATGACGACGCCAAAAGTCTGTAATGCCACATTGTTTTCACGGCCTGAAAAACCGGTCATCACACCACCCCTTCGCAATCATAAAGGCCGCAGGGGGAAATTGGGGGGTGTACCCGTGACGTCGGATTTATTCCACACGAACCTGGCGCCGGACGTAAAAAGCGCCGGCCTCCTTTTTGGAGTCCGGCGCCTCTTACAATTGACTTTAGTGAAACGGCTACACCCGGCGGCCGCTGCGGTTGGTGACGGCGCCGTAGATCAGCAGCACGATGATCGAGCCGAGGATCGCCAGCAGCCAGGTCCTGAGGTCGAAGAACTCCGCCAGTCCGCCGCCAAAGATCAGTGATCCGATCCAGCCGCCCAAGATGGCCCCAACAACGCCGAGGACCATGGTGATCACCCAGCCACCGCCTTGGCGGCCCGGCAGGATGGCCTTTGCAATGGCTCCAGCAATCAGGCCCAAAATGAGAAAACCGATAATGCCCATGTTGCCACTCCTTGTCAGTAAGTTGTGCCGGGCCCCCATTTCCGGTTCCTTTATTCAATCAGCAGGCTTACTACTCTGCAAGGCCTTGATTATCACAGGATGACTGTCAGTTTGGCCCGAATATAGTAGAACTTTGTCGGCTGGAAAAAGCGGCTGCCGATAGGATTGGGTGTCCCTGCAGCTGATGAAGGAGCTCCGGCATGTCCACCCAGGCCCAGCGGCGGCGAGCGATCTTCCTCGACATTGATGGCACCTACGCCGACCACGGCCTTGCCCCGGAGGCGCACGTTGATGCCGTCCGGACCGCACGCCAACGCGGCCACCTCGTGTTCGTCTGCACCGGGCGTCCCCTGTCCATGGTCCCCGGGCACATCCTGGAGGTGGGCTTCGACGGCACCATCACGGGTGCCGGCGCCAGGGTGGAGGTTGCCGGCGAAGTCCTCAAGGATGCGCGTTTTGAGCCGGAGGTGGCCGCACACATCGTGGAAACGCTCGACGCGTACGGTGCCGCCTACATCCTGGAAGCACCCGAGGCGCTGCATGGCCGCACGGGCGTGGACCGGCGGCTCCGGGAGGTCCTTGGGCCGATCTTTGCCGGCCGGGCACGGCACGATGGCGTCCTCAGCACGGACGTGGACCCACTGGAGGACATCCTCGGGCCCATGCAGTACAGCGACGATCTCCGCGCTACGTCATACGCCAAGATCTCCTGCTTCGATTCACCGGTGCCGCTGGCCCGCCTGATGGAGGCCTTCGGCCCCGGGGTGGGGCTGATCCCCAGTTCCCTGTCGGCGCTGGGCGACCGTGCGGGGGAGATCTACATGGCAGGCATCCACAAGGCCGTGGGCATCCAGGTGGTGGAGGCCCGGCTCGGCCTGGACCGGGCGGACATCGTGGCCATCGGCGACAGCGCCAATGACATTGAGATGCTCGAATACGCCGGCGTGGGCATTGCCGTGGAGGGCGGCCACCCTGCCGTTCTTGCTGTGGCGGACAGGACTACGGCCGCGCCGGCCGGCGGCGGCGTTGCGCTGGCCTTCGCAGAGTTGGGGCTCCTGGGGTAGGGCTCAATGCGCGGCGGCTGCCGCGGTCGAAGCAGCAGCGGACGTGCCGAGCCCGCGCACCACCCAGCCCTGGTCCTCCCACGCCGCTGCATCCAGCACATTCCGCGCGTCCAGGACCACCCGCCGTCGTACTTGCTGCCCGGCCGCGGCGGGGCACAGTTGCCGGTACTCGTCCCACTCGGTGAGGAGCAGCACCAGCTCAGCGTCCTGGAGTGCGCGCGCCGCGGAGGCTTCGAAGCGGAGGCGCGGGTAGCGGCGCCAGGCAAGGTTCACCGCCTTGGGGTCAGTGACCGTGACGTGGGCCCCGGCAGCGGCCAGCCGGTCCGCCACATCCAGTGCCGGGGAATCGCGGATATCGTCGGTATCAGGTTTGAAGGAGGCACCCAGCACGGCAATGGAACGCCCAGCCACCGTCCCGCCGCACAGCTCCTCCGCCAGGCCCACCGTGCGTTGACGCTGGCCCAGGTTCACGGCATCGACCAAGTGCATCCAGTCCTCCACCGCGGGCACGCCCAGGGTGGCAGCCTGGATGCGGAAGCTGCGGATGTCCTT
The DNA here is from genome assembly GCF_018613675.1 of Arthrobacter sp. ISL-85. Taxonomy (GTDB): domain Bacteria; phylum Actinomycetota; class Actinomycetes; order Actinomycetales; family Micrococcaceae; genus Arthrobacter. Next base: position 41,941 of record NZ_JAGGPQ010000005.1, read on the forward strand.
GGGCAGGCACCCGCCGCCGAAACCAAGCCCGGCATGGAGGTACCGGCTGCCGATCCGCGGGTCCAGCCCCATCGCCTCACTGAGCTCGGTGATATCAGCGCCCGCAGCATCGCACAATTCCGCCACCGCGTTGATGAAGCTGACCTTGGTGGCCAGGTATGCGTTGGCCGCCGACTTGATCAGTTCCGCCGTGGCGAAGTTGCACACCAGACGCGGAATCCCGGCGGCCAGCAACGGTTCGTACACGGCGTCCAGCGCTGCTGCCACCCCCAGGGGTGCACCGGTGGACAGGTTGAAGGCGCCGGTCCGGCCGCCGTCCACGCCGTAGACCAGCCGGTCCGGGACCAGCGAGTCCTTGACGGCAGTGCCCTGTCGCAGGAACTCGGGGTTCCAGCCGAGCAGCACGTCCGGCCGCGAAGCCAGGACACCACGCAGCATGTCAACGGTGCCAACGGGCACCGTTGATTTGCCCACGACGACGGCGCCTGCAGCCAGGTGCGGCAACAGCGCTTCCGTTGCGGAGACCAGGAAGGTGAGGTCGGCGGCGTCGGACGTCTTGTCCTGCGGCGTCCCCACGCACAGGAAGTGCACTTGTGCGCCTCCTGCTGCGGCGGGATCGGTGGTGAACCTCAGCCGTCCGGTGGCGATGCCGTCCCGGAGGAGCTCATCCAGTCCGGGTTCGTGGAACGGTGCCGCGCCCTGTGCCAGCTGTGCTATTTTGCCGGGGTCGATGTCGATGCCCACCACGGTGTGGCCCATGGATGCCAGGGTTGCCGCGTGGACAGCGCCCAGGTAACCGCATCCGATCACGGATATTTTCATGATGATGCTCCTGCCTTTGAGGCTTTCTGCGCGGCTGAAGGCGCCGCCGCGATGACATCCGAGTAGTGCTGCACCAATTCCGTGCAGAGGGCAGGCCAGGTTTTGTCCTGCACCGATGCATGCGCTGTGGCGGCAAATGCCCGGCGTTTAGCGTCATCGCCCATCAGGTCCAGCACCCGGGCACGCATGGCGGACAGGTCGCCCGGTTCGTACAGCCACCCGGTGCGCGAATTTTCCACCAGGTCCAAGGGCCCGCCCCGGCCCGTGGCCACCACCGGAACGCCCGACGCCATGGCCTCCTGGATGGTTTGGCAGAAGGTTTCGAACTCGCCGGGATGGACGAACAGGTCGAACGATGCCACCGCTCGCGGCAGATCGTCACCGCCCAGGAAGCCCGTGAACGCCGCACGGGGGAGCGCAGCCTCCAGCGCTGCCCGCTGGGGTCCGTCGCCCACGATCACCAGCTTCGAGCCGGGTATTCCGGCGAGGGAGGCAAGGTCTTCCACCTGCTTTTCCACGGCCAGGCGGCCCACATAGCCGATGATCCGTTCACCGTCCGGGGCGACCGATGCCCGCCAGCCGTCGTCGCGCTTTTCCGGCGAAAACCGCGCGGTGTCCACGCCACGGCGCCACATCCGCACCCGCGGGATGCCCCGGCCGCGCAACTGGTTCAGCGCGAACGTGGAGGGCACCAACGTGCGTGAGGCCAGCAGATGGATGTTCTCCACCCTGTTCCAGGCCCAGTTCTCCAGGAAGGGAACGCCGTACCGGGCGGCGTAGCTGGGAACTTCGGTCTGGTAGATGGCCACGGTGGGGATGCCAAGCTGGTACGCCGCCTGGGCGGCCCGCCAGCCCAGGACGAATGGCGAGGCAAGATGCACAACGTCGGGCGCGTACTCGGCAAGGATTCGCTTGACCCGGTACACACCTCCCAGTGCTACCCGCACGTTCGTGTAGCCGGCCAACGGGACCGACGGCAGTCGGTGGACTTCCGCCCCCTTGACCTGGCCGGGCGCCGCCCCATCCTGGGCCGACGGGGCGATGACGAGGACGTCGTCGCCCCGCTCCTGGAGATGGTCCAGGACCCGAAGGATTGAATGGGTGACACCGTTCATCAACGGCAGGAATGACTCGGCGACGATTGCGATCCTCACCCCTCCACCCTGGGCGTCGTCCTTGAAATGGCGGGGGAAAAAGCGTTACCCGGAGGAGAAGGCCGGGTGAACAGCTGACCCGGCGCCAAAAAAAATTACTAAGCAGGCTTTGCATTTGATGCTAAGCATGCTTACGGTAGTGGGGCAGTCAGCGCAGGGCCTCAAGCAGCCGGGGCCGGAAGCCGGACGACGGGAGAAAGCCCCGGTCCGGAACATCCATTGCTGGCAGACCCAGTGCAACGACCATCCAGAGGAGACGTCATGCTTACCAGGGAAAACCTTGAAAACCTGCTCACCAAGGGCGGCAACGTCGTCGGTTCCGACGGCACGAAAATCGGTTCGATCGGCCAGCTGTACGCAGACGACGATACGGGCGAGCCCACTTGGGTCACCGTAAAGACGGGCCTCTTCGGTACTTCCGAGTCCTTTGTTCCAGTTGAGGGTGCGCACAACCAGGGCGAAGACCTGGTGGTTCCCTTCAGCAAGGAGCACGTCAAGGACGCTCCCCGCGTGGATGCCGACGGCCACCTCACCCCTGAGGAAGAGGACCGGCTGTACACCTACTACGAGCGAGGCGCACGGACCTACACCGAGGCCCGCTCCGGTGCCGCAGGGGACGTCGACCTGCAGGGCGACGCCGACCTCAACGCAGGCACCCCCACCACCGGGCTCGGCGCAGGCAACGATCGTGACACCACGCGTGGAACGGTTGGCCACGACACGTCCGGCCCCACCACGGACGACGCCATGACGCGTTCCGAGGAACAGCTGCACGTGGGCAAGGAACGCGAGGCCACCGGCCGGGCACGTCTGCGCAAGTACGTCACCACTGAGAATGTCACCAAGACGATCCCGGTGGAGCGTGAGGAAGTCCGGATCGAGCGTGAGCCCATCACGGACGCCAACCGCGGTGCCGCCCTCGACGGACCTGCCATCAGCGAAGAAGAGCACGAGGTGATCCTCCACGAGGAGCGCCCGGTAGTGCAGAAGGAAGCTGTCCCCGTGGAGCGGGTCCGGCTGGACAAGGAAGTTGTCCGCGACGACGTCACGGTCAACGAGGAAGTCCGCAAGGAAAACATCGAAACAGACGGCGACACCCGTCGCTGATCCGGGACGGGGGCCTCGGCCTCCAGTTCCGGGGGCCCACGCTGAGCGAATCAGGTGGCCCTGATACGGTGAACGGCGCCGGGAGCCTGCTTGAAGGGGCTCCCGGCGCCGCACCATTTTAAAACGCTGGTGCAGCCGCGCTGAGAGCGGTGACTGCACCAGCCAGTAGGACGAATATCTTCAGAACTTACGGTTCATCTCTCATTCGCGGCTCCTGTTTTCCCGGTTTACGGAATCCGGGTACACGGCTGGCGCGGTTCACGCCCGGCGGCCAGCAGAAATTGCAATATGCCCCCGGTGGGGCGGCGCGTGTTGGTTTCTACCAATTTTACGGCGGGGCAGGGCAAAAAGCGCCGGATGCCACGGCAGTGGATTGTTGATCGGTGCCCGCGGGGAGCCTGTCGTTCGCAGGCGCGGCGCATACGGCGTGACACCATGGAACACGATGAAACTGCGCGCTGATCAGACCGGAGACCGTGGCCTTCCCATGCCCTTATGGCTGCAGGGTGGCCTTGAAGCGGCGCAGGCAGCCATCATTTCGGCGCTGGTGGTCGTGGCGCCCATCGTGGCTGTCTGGGCCACAGCGGGTTTCCAGAACGGGCAGTTCGAGGTCCTGGCACGTCTGGCAGGGCAGTCCTGGCTCCTGGTCCACGGGGTGCCGTTGGAACTTGCCGGCGCCGGCACCGGGGCCGCCAGCCACGGCGGATCGGGCATCCTGAACCTGATTCCCCTGGGCCTGACCCTGATCCCATTCCTCCTGGCCTGGCGCGCCGGCCGCCGGCTGGCCCGCGCCTCCTACACGGACCAGCTGTGGCAGGCGCTGCTTGGCTCGTGGGCAGTCTATGCAGCGTTCGGTGCGGCCACGGGGTTCGTCTGCCGCAACGCCGACGTCGTCATCAACCTTTGGTACGCCATGCTGGTTCCCCTGGTTCCATTCGGGCTCGGCATGGTGATTGGGGCGCGGAGGGAAGCAGGGTCCTGGAGCCGGCTCATCGGCGTTGACGCGGTGGACTGGATATCGCGCACCAGCCAGCATTCCCGCTGGGCCGGATCATACTTTGCTTCCGCGGCGAAGGCAGGGTTCGTTGCCGTGTTTTCGGCCCTCACCCTGGCCGCAGCGCTGCTGGCCGTTGACCTGTTCATCCACTGGAACCTGGTGGTGTCCGTTTATGAAGCGCTCGACGCCGGCCCGGTGGGAGGTGCCGCCCTCACCATCGCGCAGCTTGGCTTCCTCCCCAACCTCGTGGTCTTCGCCCTCGCCTGGACATCCGGCGCCGGCTTTGCCATGGGGGCCGGCTCCCAGGCGGGGGCACTGGGTACTGCCGTCGGACCGCTTCCGTCCATACCAGTCCTGGCGGCCATCCCGTCGGGGACCCTGGACTATGCTTTCGTTGCCCTGATCGTTCCGGTGCTGGCAGGCGTCATGGCGGGATGGTGGTTCCTCCGGGAGGGCGAGAACCACTTCGATGAGTGGCTCGCCATCAAGGTCCACGCGCGCTGGTTCACGGCAACTGCCTCCACCCTGGTGCTCGGCGTGCTGGCTGGACTGGCTGCCGGACTGTTGACCATGTGCCTGGCCTGGATGGCCAGGGGATCAGCCGGCCTTGGGCGCCTCACCGCCATCGGACCGGACCCGTTGTGGACAGGACTATGGGTGGCCGCCGAGGTGGGTGCCGGCGTCGTCATTGGCTACGCGGCCGGGCCGTGGCTGGAAAGGGAGAAAATCCGGGCGGCGGAACAGGACGCCGAACTGGTCCACTAGGACCTGCCGGGATCAGCGGACGTTGGTGGGCAGGACATCCTGGAACTGCACCATGCATGCGTGGGTGGCCCGGTCCGTCAGCGCCCGGCCCAGGCAGGCCTGGTACTCGCGCACCTGGTTGAACAGGACCAGGGTGGTGACAATCAGCAGCACCATGACGGCCGCAACCACCAGCCCCGAAATGGTGCCCAAAAGGACCAGCTTGGACTCCTTCAGCCGGATTGCCCGGACCAGCAGGACTATCCCCAGAACCAGGCTCGCGGCGGTGAGCAGAATGGTCAGCCACAGATAACTGACGTCCAGCTGGTATACGAAGAACGCCCCGAGCACCGACACCACGAACGTCCGGAACAGGGTGTGGGTCTTGGCGAGGGAGGCTTTTCCCGCCTCGCTGAGCGGGGGTTTGGCCTGCTGCTGCCCGCTTCGGCCCGGTGCTCTGTTCATTTTTCCAGCGTACGCGAGCCTGCACCTAAGCTGGACCAATGCGTATCGTCGTCCTCGTTTCCGGAACAGGGTCCAATCTCCAGGCAGTTATCGACGCCGTCCAAGCGGGGGAGCTCGGCCTGGAAATTGCCGCGGTGGGAGCCGACCGCCCAGGGACCTACGGCGTCGAGCGCTCCGCTGCCGCCGGTATTCCCACCTTTGTGGTGGACTTCAAGGCCTACCCGGACCGCGCCGACTGGAACGCCGCGCTGACCCAGGCCGTGGCCGCCTACAAGCCGGACGTGGTGGTTTCCTCGGGGTTCATGCGGATCGTCAGCCCGGGCTTTATCGATGCCTTCAGCGGCAGGTACCTCAACACGCACCCCGCGCTGCTCCCCGCGTTCCCCGGCGCCCACGGCGTGCGCGATGCGATGGCGTACGGCGTTAAGGTCACCGGCTGCACGGTGCATTGGGCGGACGCCGGGGTGGACACCGGCCCCATCATCGCCCAGGAGGCCGTGGCCATCGAGGACTCCGACACCGAGGAAACCCTGCACGAACGCATCAAGGTGGTGGAGCGCCGGCTCCTGGTCTCCACGCTGGCCGCCCTCGCCGCGGACCCGTCGTTCACCGCCTCCTAGGCCGCCCTCGACGCGCACTGTCCGTTTCGATTCGCATATGCCGTTTCGCGGCCCACATACTGTGCGCGCCGGGGAACGTGCGCGTCGAAAATGAATAAGCGCGTAGCGGAAAGCGGCTACTGCAGGCGGGCCTGGCGGGTTTCAGGGGAGAAGAACGCCATCCACAGAACGGAGGCCAGCACCAGGGCGCCGGCCAGGGCGAAGGAGGTGGCCAGCCCGAATTCCGGCCAGAAGTAGTTGGCAAAGATCAACGGTCCAAAACCCGCTCCCAGGCGCGAGAACGTGGACGCCCAGCCGAACCCGGTGCCGCGCAGCTCGGTGGGATAAAGCTCGGACACATACGCATAGAGCACCGGAATGGCCACCTGCACAACGAAACCGAACACCAGCAGCCAGAACACCGCGGCCGTGGGGATATCCACCACGAACGCCACGATCACCAAAGTCAGCGCCGACAGCGGCCCGGTGATGGCGAGGATCCACTTGCGGCCCACCCGCTCCACCAGCAGCGCCGCCACCACAACGCCCAGGAAGCCGACGGCGGCCATGGACGCCGTGGTGATGAACGCCTTGTATTCGGCGAACCCGGCGCCGATCAGGATCCGCGGCATCCACGTCAGGGACAGGTAATACACCAGCAGGATGCTGAAGAACAGGGCCCAGGCAGCCGCGGTGATCTTCCAGTCGAACTGCCACACCGAGCGCAGCTGGGTCCAGGCACTGCCGGCGGAAAGCCGCGGGACATCCCGGGCATCGGGAAGGCTGTAGGCGCGCGGTTCCGCCCCCGTGGCTTCCACCAGTCCGTCAATGATCCTGGCGGCCTCCTCCCGCCGGCCTTTCCGGATCAGGAACAGCGGGGACTCCGGCACGCTGCGCCGGATCCAGAAGACCAGCAGGGCCGGCAGCACCATCACCAGCATGGTCAGGCGCCAGTCGCCGTAGAGGGCCACCAGGCCGGCCGAGACGAACCCCGCCAGGGCTGCGCCGACAGGCCACCAGCCGTCCATGGCAGTAAGCACCTTGCCGCGCTGCTTCCGGGGGGTGAACTCACCCACCAGTGCGTAATCCACCGGAATGCAGCCGCCCAGGCCAAACCCGGCCATGAACCGGAAGACGCAGAACCAGATGAAGTCGGGGGCGAATGCGCCCAGGACGGTGAACACGGAGAACAGCAGCAGCGTGGCGGTGAAGGCCTTCTTCCGCCCCAGGGTGTCCGCGATGGTTCCCCAGATGAAGGCGCCCAGGGCCATGCCGACCAGGTTCGCGGTGCCCACCCAGGCCGCCTCCCCGGCGGAGAGTGACCAGTGTTTGGACAGCAATGGAATGAGGATGCCGTTCAGGGTGACATCCCAGGCGTCGAACATGAAGCCGAGGCCCCCGATCAGGAAGATCCTGCCCTGGACTTTCCATCGCCAGGGTAGTTCCTGGACCACCTGTTCGCCGCTGGGCACAGTGGTGTAAGTATTCATCGCCGCCTCCTGTTGAAAACTCTAGCGGGGGCCCTGCGGCGTTCACACTCCGGGAGGCACAAGGGGCAACCGCGCCCTTCGCGATAAACTGGCCCCATCCCCACCAACCGCGGCCCTGTTCCGCGAGAAAAGACGGAGACATTTGTGAGCTTCACGCAGCATGAGCGCGTATCCATTGACCGTGTGCCCATCCGCCGGGCCTTGATCTCGGTTTACGACAAGACCGGTCTGGAGGAGCTCGCCGCAGGCCTGCACGCAGCGGGCGTGAAGCTGGTCTCAACCGGTTCCACCGCGAAGAAGATCGCCGCGGCGGGCATTCCCGTGCAGGAGGTTGAAGAAGTCACGGGTTCACCCGAGATGCTGGACGGCCGCGTCAAGACGCTGCACCCGCGCGTCCACGGCGGCATCCTGGCAGACCGCCGGGTTCCGGCCCACATGGAAACCCTCGCCAGCATGGACATCGAAGCCTTCGATCTTGTGGTGGTGAACCTCTACCCCTTCGTGGAGACCGTCAAGTCCGGTGCCGCGCAGGACGACGTCGTGGAGCAGATCGACATCGGAGGCCCCGCCATGGTGCGGTCGGCAGCGAAGAACCATGCCGCCGTCGCCATTGTGGTGGACCCGAATTTCTACGGCCAGGTGGTGGAAGCTGCTGCCGCCGGCGGCTTCGACCTGAAGACCCGCCGCCGGCTCGCCGCCAAGGCATTCGCGCACACCGCCGCGTACGACAACGCCGTGGCCACCTGGACCGCCGGCCAGTTCCTGGATGAGGACGGCGACGGCGTCATCGACTGGCCCGCCTACGCCGGCCTGTCCCTGGAACGCTCAGAGGTCCTGCGCTACGGCGAAAACCCCCACCAGCAGGCCGCACTGTACGTGGACAAGGCCGCGCCGGTTGGCATCGCCCAGGCGGACCAGCTGCACGGCAAGGCCATGAGCTACAACAACTTCGTTGACGCCGACGCTGCCCTGCGTGCCGCCTACGACTTCAGCGAACCCGCCGTTGCCATCATCAAGCACGCCAACCCGTGCGGTGTTGCCGTGGGTTCGGCAGACGCCGCCGACCCCATCGCCGATGCCCACGCCAAGGCCCACGCCTGCGATCCGGTCTCCGCGTTCGGCGGCGTCATCGCCGCGAACCGCACCGTCACTGCCGGCATGGCCAACACTGTCAAGGACATCTTCACCGAGGTGGTCATCGCCCCCGGCTTCGAACCCGAGGCCGTGGAGATCCTTTCCAAGAAGAAGAACATCCGCCTGCTCGCCCTGCCGGAGGGCTACGGCCGCTACCCCACGGAGTTCCGCCAGGTCTCCGGCGGCATGCTGGTGCAGGTCAGCGACAAGGTGGACGCCGACGGCGACAACCCCGCCAACTGGACCCTCGCCGCCGGTGCAGCCGCGGATGAGAAGACCCTCGCCGACCTCGCCTTCGCCTGGACAGCGTGCCGGGCAGCGAAGTCCAACGCGATCCTGCTCGCCGACAACGGAGCCGCCGTCGGCATCGGCATGGGCCAGGTCAACCGGCTTGACTCCTGCCGGCTGGCCGTGGAACGTGCCAACACCCTTGGCGTCACCGTCCAGTCCGACGTCGAAGGCGCCGGCGGTGCCTCCAACGCGGACGCGAGCGGCGCTCCCCAGCGGGCCCGCGGCGCCGTGGCCGCCTCCGACGCGTTCTTCCCGTTCGCGGACGGCCTGGAGATCCTGATCGACGCCGGCGTGCGCGCGGTGGTACAGCCCGGCGGCTCGGTCCGGGACGAGGAAGTGGTTGCGGCGGCGAACGCTGCCGGCATCACGATGTACTTCACCGGGGCCCGCCACTTCTTCCACTAATTCCCACCGCCGCCCTAACCTTGCTGGCGCTGGGCCAGGGAACCCTGGCGGCGTGGGCCCAGGTCAAATGACGACGGCGCCCGCCCCCTGCGATTGGGGACGGGCGCCGTCGTCGTATGTTCTGGATCAGTCCTGGTCTTCTTGGCGTGGGCCAGGCTTGGGAAGCTGGATCTCCCGGGGCTTCGCCTCCGCCATCCGCTCCTCTGTCCAGTATTCGAGGACTTCCTCGGGCGACTGGCTCAGGTCGATATGGCTGACGGGATCCTCACCCGGCTCAGGTTTAGGAGACTGCCGCATTGTTGTAGGTGGCCTGGATAACGGCGCCCCAGTACGGGCCGTACATCACGGCGGAGCCGTTGTAGCCGTAGCTGTTGATGGAGTTCTGGACGCCGTCCGAGCCGACGCCGAGGAACCATGGACCGCCTGAGGAGCCGCCCGTCATGTCACAACGGATCCCCTGGGTGCCGAACTGCGGGTTGTTGGTATCGTCCTTGGCCACGCCGTTGCAGCTCCAGAGGGACGTACCGTCGAACGGTGCAGCCTGCGGGTAGCCGTAGGCCGTGTAGGACTGGCCCCGTGCCTGGTTGAAGGCTGTGCCTGAGCCACCCACGACGTCCGTGAGGAGGCGGCCCTTGCTGTCCGGGTTGACCACGGCAAACCCGGTGTCATAGGTCATGTCGCCGCTGGAAACCCACTGGGTGGGGGCGTACAAGGCCTTGGCGGTCCACTTGCCGTAGGGTGCGGCGCCGTTGTCGTAGGCAGGCACGAAGACGAAGTTGGTGGCGTACGCGCCACTCTCATTCACGCAGTGTCCGGCAGTGGCTACAGTGCTGTGGTTGCCCGAGTTAAGCGCGTTGCCGGAGCACACATAGTTGGTAGTGCCCATGGTGAAGAAGACCTTGCCGATATGCGAAACGGGGTTCTCGCTCTGGGCGATGGTGGACTTGCCTTTGGTTCCCTTAGTGGTGGCAGGCTTGCCCTTCTGTACCAGGAGGGGGCTGGAGCGGTTGCCGCGTTCCAGGGCCTTGCCGGCAAGGGTGTCACCGGGAACGGCGCTCTGCATCCGCTCGGGAGTCCAGTAATCTGCTGCGCCGCCGGCGTCAACGGTGACGCTGGCGACGGACGGGTTTGCGTTTCCTTCGGACGGTGCCGGGGCGGCTGAAGCCCCGCCGGCCGAGGTAAGCGCAAGCACGGCGGCCGCCGAAAAAGTCAGGAGGCCGGAAGCCAGAGACCTGGTGCGTGTCATTGTTGTCCTGTCTGAACGGGGTTGGGCCCTGGATCGGGAGTGACTAAGCGAATTTATCGCCACCCGGCAAGTTTGTACACAGTAGTGAGATATCAAATACCGTCTTAGGTCCTTTACCTGTTCCCGCCTGCCCGGCCATTGAGACGGCGGCCCGGGCACCCGCATGCGTCCCGCCGTCGGACGTTCTCCATCGCTGTAATCCTGCTCACCGCCGGGGTAACGGTGGGACTCCGGTACGGTTCAATGTCCCGTCCTCGGGTAAGTTGTACATGGTGAAATAGACCGAATTTTTCACAACCAAGCCGACCCACAGGGAGACGCCCGCGCATGTCCAAGATTATCTACACCCACACCGACGAAGCGCCGATGCTGGCTACCTATTCGTTCCTGCCCATCATCGAGGCATTCGCTTCGACCGCAGGTGTGGAGGTGGAGACCCGCGACATTTCGCTCGCCGGCCGCATCATCGCCGTGTTCGGTGACTACCTCACCCCGGAGCAGCAGATCGGTGACGCCCTTGCTGAACTTGGAGAGCTGGCGAAGACGCCGGAAGCCAACATCATCAAGCTGCCCAACATCAGCGCGTCCATTCCCCAGCTGAAGGCCGCCATCGCAGAGCTGCAGGGCCAGGGCTACGCGCTGCCGGACTACCCGGACAACCCTTCCTCCGACGAGGAGACCGCCGTCCGCTCGCGCTACGACAAGATCAAGGGCTCGGCTGTGAACCCGGTCCTGCGCGAAGGCAACTCGGACCGCCGGGCACCGCTGTCCGTCAAGAACTACGCCCGCCAGAACCCGCACTCCATGGGCGCCTGGACCGCTGACTCCAAGACGAACGTGGCCACCATGGCGCAGAACGATTTCCGCTCCAACGAGAAGTCCGTGGTCATCGAGAAGGACGGCACCATCGCCATCCAGCTGGTCCGCGGGGACGGCTCGGTGAAGGTCCTGAAGAAGGCCTTCGCTGTGCTGGCCGGCGAAGTCATTGACGGCACCGTGATGCGCGCCGCCGCCCTGGACGAATTCCTGAAGGCCCAGGTTGCCCGCGCCAGGGAAGAGGGCGTGCTGTTCTCCGCGCACCTTAAAGCCACCATGATGAAGGTTTCGGACCCCATCATCTTCGGCCACGTGGTGAAGGCCTACTTCTCCGAACTGTTCGATACTTACGGCAAGCAGCTCGCAGCAGCCGGCATCAGCCCCAACAACGGTCTCGCCGCCATCCTCAGCAGCCTCGAGGACCTGCCCGCGGATGTGCGCGAGGGCGTCCAGAACCTGATCAAGAAGGGCCTGGAAGACGGCCCCGCCCTGGCCATGGTGGACTCCGATAAGGGCATCACCACCTTGAACGTCCCAAGCGACGTCATCGTGGACGCCTCCATGCCGGCAATGATCCGCAGCTCCGGCCACATGTGGGGCCCGGACGGCAACGAAGCGGACACCCTCGCCGTCCTGCCGGACAGCTCCTACGCCGGTATCTACCAGGTGGTCATCGATGACTGCCGCGCCAACGGCGCCTACGACCCCACCACCATGGGCACTGTCCCGAACGTTGGCCTCATGGCGCAGGCGGCTGAAGAATACGGCAGCCACGACAAGACGTTCGAGATCCAGGAAGCCGGCAAGGTGCAGATCGTTGACGGCGCCGGCAACGTCCTGATCGAGCACGAGGTTTCCGAGGGCGACATCTGGCGTGCCTGCCAGACCAAGGACGCCCCCATCCGCGACTGGGTCAAGCTGGCCGTCACCCGCGCCCGTGCGTCCCAGACCCCCGCCGTGTTCTGGCTGGACGAGGAGCGCGCGCACGACGCCAACCTCATCACCAAGGTCAACGAGTACCTGAAGGAGCACGACACCGAGGGCCTGGACATCCAGATCATGGCCCCCGTCAAGGCCATCGCCTTCACGCTCGAGCGCATCCGCAAGGGCGAGGACACCATCTCCGTCACTGGCAACGTGCTCCGCGACTACCTCACGGACCTGTTCCCCATCCTGGAACTGGGCACCAGCGCCAAGATGCTCTCGGTTGTTCCGCTGATGAACGGCGGCGGCCTCTTTGAGACCGGCGCCGGCGGATCGGCCCCCAAGCACGTCCAGCAGCTGCTCAAGGAAAACCACCTTCGCTGGGACAGCCTGGGTGAGTTCCTGGCCCTGGCCGTGAGCTTCGAGCACCTGGCCACCACCACGGGCAACGCCCGCGCCCAGGTCCTGGCCGACACCCTGGACCGTGCCACCGGCACGTTCCTGCTGGAGAACAAGTCCCCGAGCCGCCGCGTCGGCGAGCTGGACAACCGCGGCAGCCACTACTTCCTGGCCCGCTACTGGGCAGAGGAACTGGCCAAGCAGACGGACGACGCCGACCTGGCCGCCGCGTTCAGTTCAGTCGCCAACGAGCTTTCCTCGAAGGAGGAAACGATCGTGGGCGAGCTGGCCGCGGTACAGGGCTCACCCGCGGACATCGGAGGCTACTACCGCCCGGAGGAGGCCAAGGCGTCCGCCGTCATGCGTCCTTCGGCCACGCTGAACAAGGTCATCGCCAGCCTGGCCTGACACGGGCCGGTAAGGCATAAAGAAGCGGTGCCCTGGTTTTGAACTGCTCCAGTTCATTTTCTACCGGGCACCGCTTCTTTTCCGTTGTAGCGTCTGCAGCGCGGACTCAGTTCTTGCCTTTGCCCTTGTCGCCGTTGTTGTTCTTGCCTGCGTCCGCTCCGTTGCCGGCGGCGTTGCCCTGGGCGGGCGCGGGAGCCGCCTGAGAAGCTGGTGCCGGTGCGGGTGGGGGAGTCTGTGCTGCTTGGGCGGCGGCGATGCGGGCGTCCTCGGCAGCTTTCGCGGCCGCGGCCTGGGCGGCGACGGCTTCATCGAGGTCTGCCCGGACCGCGGTGGCCACGGTGGTGATGCTGCGGCGCCGCTCTTCGGAAACCTGGCCCTTCGCCTTCGCCGCGGAAAGATCCGCATCGAGACCGTCCAATGCCTTCAGCGCCGACACCGGATCGTTCTGGGACGAAGCCTGGGTTACCTCCAGGACCCGGGCCTGGAGCTGGGTTGCGGCTTCGCGCTGCAGCCCGTTTCCAGGGGCCGCACAGGCATTGAGGAGGGTTGCCGCCAGCAGGGCCGCCGCTCCGGCAAGCAGCAGCCGGCCCGGGGCTTCCCGCAACAGGGTCACGGGGCCACGCTCTTTTGGAGTTCCTGCAGATGGTCGCCAAGGACGCCGGTTACCGTGGGATAAGGGACCATGTCGGCGGGGCGCGCGGAGATGCTCATCATTACTGCGGCGGCGGCTGCGGCCACCACCAGGACACCGAGCACCACGGCAAGCCAGATCCAACGGCTCCGTGACAGGCGGGGCTTGCCGGGGGCCTTGGCTGCCGATGAGCCGGCCGCCGTCCCGGACAAAGTCTTTGAAGCAGGTGAGGCAGGAGCCTCTGTGCCCGTGGCAGCTGCTGCCTCACGCACTTCGTCCACCGATTCTTCTGCGGTGATGGAGGGAGGGTGGAAGGGCATGGCGGGAAGCACCCGCGTGGTTTCCGGGGCCAGTTCTCCCGGCGTAGAGGCGGGGGAGACCAGGGCCTGGCGCAGCGACGTTTCGATGTCCGCGGCGGCCGGCCGTTCCAGTGGCTCGATGGCTGTCATGGAACGGATGAGGTCCGCCCACTCGGAGGGGACGTCGTCGGGGATTTCCGGGGCACGGTGGAGCCGGGCAACTGCAGATTCCACCGCGCTGCCGGGGTATTCGATGGTGCCTTTGATGCACTCCAGCAGCACCAGTCCCAAAGAGTAGATGTCCGTGGCCGAAGACAGTGGCTTGCCGAGGGCCTGCTCGGGACTGAGGTAGGCCGCGGTGCCCACCATGGTGCCCGTGGACGTGAGCCGGGTGGAATCCACAATCCTGGCGATACCGAAATCCGTGAGCTTGGGGCGCAGCGGCTCGCCCGGCCGGATCTGCACCAGGAGTATATTGCCCGGTTTGATGTCGCGGTGGATAATGCCCAGGCCGTGCACGTATGCCAGGGCGTCGGCGATGCCTGCGCCAATGACGGACAGTTCTTCCAGCGGAACCCTGCTGTGCCTTATCCGGCTGCGCAGGTCCTGGCCCTCCACCAGTTCCATGGTCAGGAAGGGCCGGGGCTCATCCGGAATGCGATCATCGATACCGGCGTCGAAGAGGGTCACCAAACCCGGGTGATTGAGTGTGGCGAGGAGCCGTATTTCAGCTTCCTGCCGCTTTAGCTCATCCGCGTCCGGGGCCTGTGGGGCGAAGAGCTTCAGCGCCACATCGCGGCCCAGGTTTTCGTCCCGGGCGCAATACACCGACGACATTCCGCCGCGGCCTACAACTTCACCCAAACGGTAGCGACCGCCGACAACTTCATTCTTGATGGAGCTAGGCGATTCCGCCACCATGACCGTTCCTCCCGGTGCGCTGCGGCACTGTCGTACCTCAAATTATACGGGCGGTAGGCCGGAACCTGTGATCAACCCAGGCCTTCCCGGCCTGGCACGCCGACGGTCCGGCGGCGATTTCGAACACCTTCGCCGCCGGACCATTGGCTACAAGGACATGTGTGCTGATGACATGTTTTTGTATTGCTGTTATTTTTCGGGGCCGCCGTCCTCCTTTCGTCAGCCCGCTGCGTGCTGCCGCTTCAGGCGCACATTTGCGGGCGCTTATCGCTTTGCCGTGAGGCCTTTACGACACCTTGCGCTTGCGGAGAACCAGCAGCCCGGCGGCAAGGAGCAGCAGGGCCAAGGGAATCAGCGATCCGTCCCAGCCGGTGTTGGCGAGGCCGGTGTGGGCAGCGCCTGTGGTGGCAAGGGCACGGTTACCGGTGGCCGGGGTACCGCGGGGCACTGTCACAGTGGGGATGGCGCCGCTGACCGCGGTGGAACCGGCGGATGCTGCCGTGACGTCGCCTGCGCCAGTAGTACCGGTGCCGGTGGAATCACCGCCCGTGGTGCCGTTCCCGTTGCCCGCAGTGTTGTCTCCCGTGTTGTCCGAGCCCGGGGTGCTGGTTCCGGGGTCCACCGCCCCGGGATCAAGGGAGCCGGTGTCGCCGGTGGTGCCGTCGCCGGGGTTGGCAGTACCCGGGTCGGAAGTTCCCGGAGTGCCCGTGGTGGTGTCGCCGCCGAGCCCAATACCGAGGTCGACAACAGCATCCAGGCCGCCGTTGCCTACAGTGCTGTTGCCCGTATCGGTACCCAGGCCCACGGCTGCGTCGACGGCACCTGACGTGCCACCGTTGGTGATGCCGCCGAGGGTGAGGTCGAGGGCTGCGTCCACAGTGCTGCCGAGCCCGGTGGTGTCACCGTTGGTGATCCCGCCAAGGCCCAGGTCCATGGCTGCGTCGACGGCGAGATCCGCCGTGGTGCCGTCCGTGGTCCCGGTGCCGCCGGTGGTGGGGTCGGTGATGCTGCCGAGCCCGAGGTTGACGTCTGCTGCGGCTGCGAGGTCCGTGGTTGCGGGGTTGGTGATGCCGCCGAGGCCGAGGTTGACGTCTGCTGCGGCTGCCAGATCGGTGGGGCCGCTGGTTCCGGCGGGTGCCGGGGCGGTGGGGACGCTGCCAAGTCCGAGGTTTACGTTGGCGTCGACGGCGAGGTTCGTTGCCGTGCCGTCCGTGGTTCCGGTCCCGGTGCCGCTGGTGACGGGACCGGTGATGCCGCCGAGGCCGACGTTAACGTTTGCTGCGGCGGCGACGCCCGCGGATCCGGCAGGCGTTGGGTCACCCAGCAGGCCCAACGACGTCGAATTAGCGGGTGCCGCCGCCGAGATGAGGGCGGAAGCGGAAAGGTCCGTCCCGCTGGTGGTGTCCGCCGCGTTGGCGGCAGCGCAGCCGAAAGCCAAAAGGCCGCCGGCAAAGAGGGTGCTAAGCAGCCCCCTGCGAAGGGTGCAGTTCATGGTGGTTACTCCTGAAATAGTTGAGGGTGTTCGGGCGCTGGTCGGCTGCCCGTAGAGCCACGTGCTGCCCGCAAAAAGGGCAGGGGGCCTCAACTAGTCAGGAGAAGAACCGGGGTCGAATGCCACCGGCGCAGGGGCGTGCTCAGGGGCCTCGCCGGCGGAAACAGCGCCGGCTGGTACAAAGTCAAAGTCGAAGGGGTTGAGCCACGCTGCAGCACCGGAAGGGCCGCCGGACGATCCGCCATTGCCCGTGCCCGACGCCGGGGCTGCAGGAGCCTGGGCGGGAACGGGCGAGGGGTCAGCGGGAAGGGGCTGTTCCGAAAGAAGATCAGCTATCGCGGACACCGCAGGCTGCTGGACAGCCGTGTAGGCAAGGATGCCGGGACCAGCACTTTCCAGGGCTGCAATGCCATTGGCCTGTGCGGTCGGGGACAAGCTTTCAAAAGCCTGGGCAGCTTCCTGGGCCGCTTCCACGGCTTCCGGGGTCCCAGGGAGGGCAGCAGGCTGATCCTCTGCGAGAGCTGGGGCCAGCACGTCAGGAACATCCGCTTGCACGGCTGCCAAGGGTGGGACGGGCAGCGGAGCAGCGCCGGTCATGAGGTCAGAAACTGGCTGGAGTACCGGAATGGCCTCTGCCGCCGGGGCTACAACAACCTGGGCCACGCCGGCCGTTACGGTGTCGCCAAGCCCAACGACGGGGGCGGAGACGGCGGAAACAGTTCCTGACGGTACCACCTGGTTCACCACGGGAACGGCGGCAATGAGGTTGTCCGTAAGCCCGGAAACCGGCGTCACGACGGGCTGCAGCAGCCCGGGGGCTGCAACGGCTCCTGCCGGTGAGCCGGCGGGATTCAGTGAAAACGTATCCGCAAGCCCATGGGTCAGGGATGAAGACGAACTGGTAACTGTAGGGAACAGCGATGATGGGTCCGGCGTGGTATCGGCGGACGCAGCGGTGGACGAGAGCGTCAACCAAGTGACTGCGGCGGCCCCGGCAAGGATGGCGGGGCGCAGGGCACGCCATGGCGAACTCATACGAGCCATGCGTGCCACCCCCCAGTGTCCGGTGCAATCGTTGCCGTCTAAATGGTAAGACTGCTTATTGCCGTAAGTCCAGACCTGGCTACAGGGAATTTACAAATTCCCGGCAACGCGAGCAGGACGCGCCGATGACGGCGGTGGGCTGTGACGTTCCTGAGCGACGGAGCGAAAGCTGCACCCCGCCGTCGTCCGTCCGTCCGTTCAAGGACAGGCTAGTGGCTGTCATTGGGGTAGGTAACCCCGAGTTGGGCACGCACACCATCGAAAAGGCGCATGGTGTTCAACGTGTCCTCCAGCGGCATAACCGGGCTTTCAGTCAGCCCCTGCTGGACGCACCGCATCACCTCGCGCAGCTCGTAGGCGTAGCCCTTGCCCACTACGTCGAACGTTTCGGTCCGGCGCTCTTCCCACCCCTTGGCGATGACGAGTTCGCCGGGGTTGTTGATGGACCCCACGCTTTGCAGAAATCCACGGCTTCCCGCCACGGTGGCAGTTCGGGGTCCGTGGGCCAACAGGGAGGAGGTGAGCTGGACTTGGGCGGCGTGGCCGTAGCCTAGGCTCATGGCATTTTGAGCATCCACTCCGTCCTCATTGACGAACCCTGTGGCGCTGACGGTTTGCGGGAAGCCCAGCGTACCGAGCGCCCACAGGAGCGGGTAGACCGACAAATCCAGCAGTGCGCCTCCGCCGTCCTTCCGCGACCACAGCCTGGCCGTGGGGGAGTACGGTGCCGGGAAACCCAGATCGGCGGTGACCCAATGGATGTCGCCCAGCTCACCGGAAGCCGCGATTTCGAAAGCACGCTGCATGGAGGGCAGGAACCGGCTCCAGACCGCCTCCATCAGGAAAAGCTTGCGGCTGCGCGCAACCTCGATGAGCTCCGCCGCTTCCCGCGCGTTGATGGTGAAGGCTTTCTCGCAGAGCACATGCTTGCCGGCATTGAGGGCGGCGAGAACCATCTCGTGGTGCTGGGCGTGCGGCGTGGCCACGTAGACAACGTCTACGGCATCATCAGCGAGCAGCCGCTGGTAGCCGGGCACACCGCCGTCGTCCCCGTACGCCTTGGCGAAGTCATAGGCCACGGCGAAGGCATCTGCGGTGTCCTGGGCGCGGGAACTGACCGCGTACAGCTCGGCATCCTGAAGCAGCGCGAGATCCTGCGAGACAGCGCGGGCGATGCTTCCAGTTGCGATGATTCCCCAGCGCAGCGGAGCCCCCGTGGCGGACCGCGGATCCTGGTCGGCTTGCTTGGACAGCCATGGCGTGGCAATGGGAGCACTCATAAGTGCCATCCTGTCACAGCGGTGCAGGAGGAGCAGGGAACTTACGGCGGGGGGAGGAAGCGGACGACGGCGAGGGCCGGGAGCGCGTGCCCCCGGCCCTCGCTGCGCGTGTTAGGCGGTTGCCGCGACAGCCCGCTCCCGGGCCGGCTCTTCCGTCAACTTGCCCTGCTGCAGGCGGAACCGGCGGTCGGTCTTGTTCGCAAGGACCCTGTCGTGGGTAACCACCAGAATGGTGGTGTTGTGGTCGCGGCTCAGCGAGCTGAGGAGCTCGATGATGTGGTCCCCGGTCTGCTCATCGAGGTTGCCGGTGGGTTCATCGGCCAGGATGAGCTTCGGCTCGTTGGCCAGGGCCCGGGCAATTGCCACGCGCTGCTGCTCGCCGCCGGAGAGCCTGTTGATGCGCCGGTCGTGCTTGGACGGATCCAGCTGTACCTGCTCCAGCAACTCCTTGGCGCGCTCCAGCCTGGAGGCCTTCCGGACCCCCGCGAACTCCATGGGCAGCATGACGTTGTCCACAGCGGACAAGTTGGGGATCAAGTTGAACTGCTGGAACACGAAGCCGATGTCCCGGCGCCGGTATTCCGTCAGCTTGCTGTCCGGCAGGCTTGCCAGGCTGACGCCGTCCACGACGACGTCTCCGCTGGTGGGCTTGTCGAGGGCACCAAGGAGGGACAGCAGGGTGCTCTTGCCACTGCCGCTCTTGCCCACGATGGAGGCGAGGGTTCCCTGCTCCAGGACGAAGCTGACATCGTTGACGGGCTTGATGGTGCGGTCACCGGAGTTGAAGGTGCGGACCAGGTTCTTGACTTCAATCATGGCTATTCTCCTCGCAGGACTTCGATGGGACGGATTCGCGCCGTGAGCAGCGCGGGAACCAGGGCGCCGATGATGGCAACGCCGAAGACTGCAGCGATGCCGCCGGCGATGACTCCCGGCGATGCGCTCGCAGTCACGGAGTTCAGGAGCTGGGAAGCGCCGCCGAAGGGTCCGCGCTGGCCGCCTTGGAAGGCCCCACCGGCCCCGCCCGGGAAACCGCGGCCCGTGGTTGCAGCGCCCGTGGAGGTGTTGCTGCTGATCAGGGCGGAGGCAATCCCGTTGCTGGCGAAGGACGCGATGGCGGCACCGAATGCGCTGCCCAGGGCTGCCAGGACCAGGGCCTCGAGGACGAACTGCAGGCCGATGGTGCGGTTGGGTGCGCCGATGGCCTTCAGGACACCGATTTCGCGGCGGCGCTCGCGGACCAGCATCACCATGATGAGCAGGATGATCAGGCCGGCTGTGCCAAGGGCGGCGATGAAGGCGATGAAGGAGATGTTCTTGACGCTGTCCAGGGAGCTGACGGCGGTCTGCAGGTTCTGGCCCTGGGTGACGTCAGCCTTGTCAGAGCCCAGGGCGGCCTGCAGGGCCGTCTTTGCAGCGGCCACGTTGTCCATCGAGTTGACCGTGACGATCATGCTGGACAATTCGCCCGGGGTTCCGGCGAGCGTCTGGGCGGTGGGGAGGGTGATGTACACGGCGTTGTTGCCAAAAGCCGTGCCGGCGTCGAACAGTCCGGTCACCGTGTAGGTCTGGTCGTTGATGGTGAATGTGGAGCCGATGGACAGGTTGTTCTTTTCCGCCAGCGTGGTGCCCAGCAGCGCGCCGGTGGATGCTGCCGAATAATCGCCCAGCCCGGTGCCCTGGGTGATGTTCAGTCCCTTGCCCGTTGTGTCCACTTCAGCGCCGATGCCGGTGGCGGTGATGGGCAGGGAGCGGACGGGCTGCCTGGTGGTTCCGGTGGAGCCCGTGGTCCCGTTGGCCTGCTGATTGCGGTTGCCCAGTGTGCCTGCATCCACCGCGGCGGTGAGGCTGGTGGTCAAGGTGGCTGCGGCCTGGCCGCCGGGGCCCGCCTGCCCGGTTTGGTTGCCCGGCCCGCCCTGGCCGGTCTGGGCAGTTTGGGCCGCTTGTGCAGCGGCGGCTGCAGCGTTCCGCAGCCGCAGCGATGAGGTCCCGACGACGGCACTGACGTTTGGCACGGCGGCGGCGGTGGCTGCCTGGGCGGCAGTGAGCGGCTCACCGCCGCCTTCGAAGCCTTGGCCGCCGGCAGGATTGACAGTCAGGACGGTGCCGACGGAGGCGTTCAGCTCCTGCACTTTCGCTCCGACCGCCTGGTTCGCCACCAGCATGGCCAGTGCCAGGCCGATCGCGACGGCCAGCACCGCGACAACAGCTGCGGTGCGGACCTTGTTTCTGAAGGCATTGCCTACGCTTCGGGCGAGGACGCTCACGTTACTCCTATGACTCAGGTGCCGGCGCCGGGGGCCGGCTTCGCATCAACCCTTGCCCGGCATCCTGTGCAGGAATCCGGCCGAACCTGTGTTTGGGCTGTGAAGGCTGTTGCTGTTGAGGCAGGACACAGGAAAGCCCGGCCCCACGAAGGGACCGGGCTTTCCGCTCGCCGGGTTTGGCCGGCTGTTTCTACAGGAGTTACTTGGTGATCGGGCCGAGTACGGGGTCGTCCGTGTAGGCCGTCTTCACGTTGGCGGAGGTCACGATGACCGGCTCCAGCAGGTAGGCGGGAACCACCTTGTTGCCGTTGTTGTAGGACTTGTCGTCGTTGACCTCAGGCTTCTTGCCCGCCTGCAGGTCCTTGACCATGGTGATTGCGTGCTCAACGAGCTTGCGGGTGTCCTTGTTGATGGTGGAGTACTGCTCGCCGGCAAGGATGGACTTGACCGACTCAACCTCGGAGTCCTGGCCGGTGACAACAGGGATCGGCTTGCCGGCGGCCTTGACGGAAGTCAGGATCGCGCGGGCCAGGGTGTCGTTGGGGGACAGGACGCCGTCAACGTTGGCGCTGCTGTAGCTGCCGCTGAGCAGGGTGTCCATGCGCCGCTGGGCGTTTTCAGCCTTCCAGCCCTGGGTTACAGCCTGCTCGAACGTGGCCTGCCCGGAGACGACCTTGAGGGTGCCGTCGTCGATCTTCGGCTTCAGGACGCTCATGGCACCATCGAAGAACACCTTCGCGTTGGCATCGTCCGGGGAGCCGGCGAACAGTTCCACGTTGTAGGGGCCGGACGGCTTCTTGGCCTTGAGCCCGTCCAGCAGGGCCTGGCCCTGGAGGACGCCGACCTTGAAGTTGTCGTACGCCACGTAGTAGTCCACGTTGGCGGTGTTCAGCAGGAGACGGTCGTAGGCGATGATGGTGGCGCCGGCGTCCTTGGCCTGCTTGAGCTGGGTACCCAGCTGGGAGCCGTCGATGGCGCCCACGATGATCACCTTGGCACCCTTGGTGACCATTGCGCTGATCTGGTTCTGCTGCTCCGAGACGCCGCCGTTGGCGAACTGGACGTCAGCCTTGAACCCGGCGCCGTTGAGGCCGTCGTTGAACAGCTTCTCGGCAAGCACCCAGTTTTCACTGGTCTTCTGCGGAAGCGCAACGCCGATGGAGGAGCTCTGGTCGAATCCTGCGGCGCCGCTGCTGGAACCGCCGGACGGCTCCGAGCGTCCACAGCCTGTCAGCGCCAGTGCTGCGATGGCAGCTACCGCTGCGGCCTTTCCTGCATTACCAAACATTCGCATTGTTGGTTCTCTTTCTTTGTGTGATTGAACGATATTCAGGCTGCAAACTCAGGCTTCCCTGGCGATCGCTTCCTTGGTGGAGGTGGTTTCGTCAGGCTGCATGGGGCCGCTGGGACCCGAGGTGGGGCGGTTCATGTTCCGGGTCAGCATGCCGATGATGGACCGCTTGCCCTGCGACTTGTTGTAGACGTCGAAGGCCACGGCGATCAGGAGCACCAGGCCCTTGATGATCTGGGTGAGGTCGGCGCCGACGCCGAGGAGCTGCAGGCCGTTGTTGAGCACGGCCATGACCAGGCCACCGATGATGGAGCCGACAACGGTGCCGACGCCACCGGTTACTGCCGCACCGCCGATGAAGACTGCAGCGATGGCATCCAGTTCCCAGCCCACGCCGTCAAAGGGGCCGGATGCGGTGGAACGGCCAACGAAGATCATGCCGGCCAGCCCTGCCAGGATGGACATGTTCATCATGACCAGGAAGTTGACCTTCTTGGACTGGACACCGGAGAGTTCGGCCGCGTGCCGGTTGCCGCCCACTGCGTAGACATGGCGGCCAACGACGGTGCGCGAGGAGATGAAGCCGTAGATCAGGACCAGGACAGCCAGGATCAGGCCGGGAATGGGGAAGGAGGTGCCGGGCCGGCCTGTGGCGAACAGGTAGGTGGCGTAAAGGATGGCGGCGCAGATCAGCACCAGCTTCACCACGGTAACCCACATTTCGGGCACTCCGGCGCCCAGCGCCTTGGCCCGTGCCCGGGCGCGGAGTTCGCCCACCACGACGAAGACCGCAACGGCGATGCCCATCAGGAGTGTGAGGTTGTTGAACCCGGTGTCCGGTCCCACCTCGGGAAGGTAACCGGAACCCAAGTACTGGAAGTCTTCCGGGACGGGGATGGTGTTGGACTTGCCCACGAACTGGTTGAAGCCGCGGAACAGGAGCATACCGGCCAGGGTGACGATGAAGGCAGGGATGCCCACATACGCCGTCCAAAGGCCCTGCCACGCTCCAATCAGGGCTCCGAGCAGCAGGCCCAGAAGCACGCCGGCGTACCAGGGGATGCCCCAATCGCGGATGGCCAGGGCGACGCTGACCCCAACAAACGCGGCGACCGAACCGACCGAGAGGTCAATGTGGCCGGCGATGATCACCAGGACCATGCCGATCGCCAGGATGAGGATGTAGGAGTTGCCGTTGAAGAGGTTGATGACGTTGCCGGGAGTAAGGGTGCGGCCGGCGGTGAAGATTTGGAAGAAAATGATCAGCGCCACCAGGGCGAAAATCATGCCGAATTGGCGGGTGTTGCCGCCAAACAGCTTTTTGAGGGCGTTCATGGTGTCAGTCCTTGTGTCCGGAAGGTTCTGGGGTTCGCCAGAAGGTCAGGCGGCTTTTCGGGTCGCGGAGGTCATCAGTTTCATCAGGCTTTCCTGGCTGGCCTCGTCTTTGTTCAGGACACCAGTGATGGCGCCTTCGAAGATGGTGTAGATGCGGTCGGACAGGCCCAGGAGCTCGGGGAGCTCCGAGGAAATAACGATGACGCCCTTGCCCTGGTTTGCGAGCTGCTGGATGATGCCATAGATCTCATACTTGGCGCCGACGTCGATACCGCGGGTGGGCTCGTCGAGGATCAGCAGGTCGGGGTCCGTGAACATCCACTTGGCGAGGACCACCTTCTGCTGGTTGCCGCCGGAGAGCTTGGCAACGCCTTCCTCCACCGACGGCGTCTTGGTCCGCAGCGATTTGCGGTACTGCTCCGCAACCGTGAACTCCTGGTTGGCGTCCACCACGAAGTTGTGGCTGATTTTGCGGAGGTTTGCCGCCACGGTGGTGGTCTTGATGTCATCGAGCAGGTTCAGGCCCAGCGACTTGCGGTCCTCGGTGACGTAACCCAGCCCGGCATCAATGGCCTGCCGGACGTTCTTGAGGACCACCTCCTTGCCGTCCTTGTAGATGTGGCCGTCGATGAAGCGCCCGTAGGAGCGGCCGAAGACCGAGCGCGCCAGTTCCGTGCGCCCTGCGCCCATGAGCCCGGCGAAGCCGACAATTTCCCCACGGCGGACGAAGAAGTTGGAGCCCTTGCATACCAGTCGGTCCTGGATGGCCGGGTGGCCCACCGTCCAGTCCTTGACCTCGAAGAACACCTCGCCGACCTTGGGCGTGTGGTCCGGGAAACGGGATTCCAGGGTCCGGCCAACCATGCCCTTGATGATGCGGTCCTCGTCCACGCCATCCTTTTTGACATCCAGCGTCTCAATCGACTTGCCGTCGCGGATGATGGTGATCGAGTCAGCGACCTGCTCGATCTCGTTGAGCTTGTGGGAGATGATGATGGATGTGATGCCCTTGGCCTTCAGGCCCAGCATCAGGTCCAGCAGGTGCTGTGAATCCGATTCGTTCAGGGCCGCGGTGGGCTCGTCCAGGATGAGGATCTTGACGGACTTGTTCAGCGCCTTGGCGATTTCCACCAACTGCTGCTTGCCGACGCCGATTTCCTTGATGGGGGTGTCAGGGTCATCGCGCAGGCCAACCCGCGCCAGGAGGTCCAGGGACCGCAGGCGGGCCTCGGCCCAGTCGATGACGCCCCGCTTGGTGGGCTCGTTGCCCAGGAAGATGTTCTCCATGATGGACAGCTCGGGGATCAGCGCCAGCTCCTGGTGGATGATCACGATGCCGGCGTGCTCGCTGGCCCTGATGTCCCGGAACTGCTGCACCTGCCCCTGGTAGACGATGTCGCCGTCGTAGCTTCCGTGCGGGTATACGCCGGACAGGACCTTCATGAGGGTGGACTTGCCGGCGCCGTTTTCGCCGCAGATGGCGTGGATCTCGCCGGCCTTAACCCGCAGGTTCACGTTCGACAAGGCTTTAACACCGGGGAATTCCTTGGTGATGGACCGCATCTCGAGGATGACTGGATCTGTATGCGTGGTCTGGGACGTCATGAACCCTAACCCTCCAATGCAATGACTTCTTTGTCCGGCCGGCAAAGCGCAGGGCCGTCTGAACCAAAAGTAAACTGGATCACAGCCGTTGTCGTCAAGTCTTTAACGCAATTGCTGGATAACGAAATGGTCTACGGCTTGCGGATTCCGGCGTGCTGGAAGACTAAAGCGGCAGCGCCAAGCGCTTCGGCGCGGTCGCCCAGAGACGACATGGTCAGGGCGGTGGTTTCTCCGATCACCGGCACTGCATGCCGGATCAGGCCCCGCCGGATGGGGTCCAACAGGATGTCTCCAAGGCCGGCCAGCGGCCCTCCCACCACGATGACCTCAGGGTTGATCAGGTTGGCCACGTTCCCCAGCGCGCGGCCCACCGCCAGCCCGGCATCATCCACCACGCGAAGGGTGGCAGAGTCGCGGTTCAGGGCCTTGCGGACAATGTCCGCCGGTGTCATGGGCCGGTCCTCACCGCGGCTGAGGAGCTCAATCATGGTGGTGGTGGATGCGATGGTTTCCAGGCAGCCGCGATTGCCGCAGCGGCACACCAGGCCCTGCTCATGGATGGTGGCGTGCCCGATCTCGCCAGTGATTCCTACGTTGCCGTAGTAGGGGGCCCCGTTGAGGATCAGGCCGGCGCCGATGCCCGAGCCGATCTTCAAAAACAGCAGGTTGCTGACCCCGGAATGCTGCCCCCAGGTCACCTCCGACCAGGCGCCCAGGTTGGCATCGTTGTCAACAAACACGGGGATCCTCAAGGTTTCCTCAAGGTGCTGCAGGATGTTGATTCCCACCCATTCCGGGAGGATTGCACCCTGCGCCACCGTCCCGGTCCGGCGGTCGATGGGGCCCGGAATGCCGACTCCGGCCCCCACAACGGAGGTGCGTTCCACCCCGCTTTCCCGCAGCAGTTTCCCCAGGAGTGCCACGGCTGACTGGATGCCGTCATCCGCCTGGTGGCCCAGGGGGAGCATCACTGATTCTTCGGCGATCACGTGGTAGCTGAGCGAGGCCAGGACTACCCGCAGGTGCCGCCGGCCGAAGTCGATCCCGACGGCCACGGCGCCATTGCTGTTCAACCGCACGTTCAGTGCCCGCCGCCCGGAACTGGTGATGGGTTCGGTGGACGCCAGGCCGGAATCGAGCATGATCTTGACGATGTTGGAGACGGTGGCGGTGGACAGCCCCGTCTGCCGGGCCAGCTCCGCCTGGGTGGACGGGCCGCCCATCAGCGTCTCGATAATCCGCTGCTGGTTCAGCTGCCGCAGGGCAGACTGCGATCCGGGATTCTTGGGTTTGCTCCTCGTTGAGCGCGTGGTGGCGGACATGCTAAGAACATTGCCCTACCGCTGCTCTTGTAGTCAAGAAGTTAACGCATGGATGCATTGAATGGGCGATGGGGCGGCAGCGACGGGCCCATTCGGGAAGCCGCGTGCATTCTGTCCCGAACGGGGTGCCCGCGGGTCCAAACGACCTGCCGCCCACCGGGGCGGCTGGCTAGGCTGGAAGACGGAAACAGTCGGGCCCAAGCATGTCCGCAAGGACGGGCGCAAAGAAGGTGGTAACGATGCTGCTGTCCGTCCTGCAGGCGAACGCCGTGGTCCTGGACATTGAGGCCAATCTCCGGACCGTGGACCAGGCCGCCGAGCGGGCCGCGCAGGCCGGCGCTGACCTGTTGCTCACGCCGGAACTGTTTCCCGTGGGCTACGCCCCGCTGCGGCTGAGAAGTGAACTGGATCCCGCGGCCCTTCCCGCCATCCGCGACCGGCTTGCCCGGATCGCGCGCCGGAACAGAATCGCGCTCGTCTACAGCCTGCCCGCCGCGGCTGGTGCGGAAAACGGCGCCGGGGCGCTGAGCGGGGCCGGCCAGGCGCCCGCCGATGTGCCGCGATGGCACATCTCAGCCACCCTTGTGGATGCCGACGGCACGGAAATCCTCAGTTACGCCAAGGTGCACCTCTTTGGCGGCGAGGAACGCAAGGCCTTCGCCGCAGCCACGGAACCACCCGCCGTCGTGGATTTCCGCGGCATCCGCACCTCACTGCTGATTTGCTACGACATCGAATTCCCGGAGGCCGCCCGTGCGGCCGCTGCCCGGGGCGCCGAGCTGCTCCTGGTGCCCACTGCCTTGTCCGCCGGGTTCGACGCGGTGCCGCAGGTGCTGGTCCGCGCCCGGGCGCTGGAGAGCCAGCTCAACGTGGCCTATGCCAACCACTGCGGAATCGAGGATGCGTACACCTTCGGTGGCGGAAGCGTGGTGGCGGGACCCGACGGCGCGCTCCTCGCCCGTGCCGGGGACTCCGCGGCGCTGCTGTTTGCCGAGGTGGGTGCGGAGGCTGTCCGTGCTGCACGGGATGAGGTGCCGTACCTGCGGGAGCGCCGGCCCGGGCTGTACCAGGAGTGGGAGGCGCGCCTGGCGCCGGAACCAGGCCGGCCCGGGGACACCCGGGCCTAGCCGCTGCCCCTCAGTCCACCTTGCCCGCCAGGTTGTCCGCGTACTGCAGCGCAATCCACAGCTCTGCCCGCACCTGTGCCTGGTTCAGGTCCATCTGGAGCAGTTCGGCAAGGACGCCGATCTGCCGCCGCACGCTGTTCCGGTGCAGGCCCAGCAGTTTGGCGGAGGCGTCCCAGCTGCCGTTCTCGCTGAGCCAGCCGCGGAGGACGGCCAGCAGTGGATGGCGCCGGTCCGCCTCAAGCGCCAGGACCGGCCGCAGGAGGCGCTCGGCCAGCAGGGTCCCGGCCTCGCGTCCCAGCAGCCCGGTGATCGACCAGGACACCTCGTCAGCGCGGATGCTGTGCCCGCTTCTCTGGACCTGGCTGCGCAGGGACGTGGCGCGCTGGTATGCGGCAGGAAGGCCGGTGAGCTCGGTTGGTTCCCCGACCACCAGGCGCCACCCGAGTTTTTCCACGTCGGCAAGCAGGGCGTCGTCCACCCTGAGCCGTGTGACGGCGGCGAAGCCGTAGTCAGTGATCTCCACCAGCTTCGTGTCGAGCATCCGGCGCCACTGCAGCAGTTCCCGGACTGGTCCGTCGCCCCCCGGCCAATGCGGCGTCTCCACGTTGATGCCCTGCACTACCCGCATGGGCGCGGACCGGGTGGAGGAAAGGCTCTGCGCCAGCAGCCCCTTGAGCCCGTTGAGATGCCTGGTGCTGCCCGTGGTGAGGCTTTCGGGGTGCAGCAGGACGGCGGTTGCCAGTTGGCTCGGGGCGAGGGACCCGCTGGTGCGTTGCCGCACCAGCAGCTCCAGCAGCCCGACGGCGGATTGGACCGTGTTGTTTTGCGCGGGGGTCAGCGGAACGTCGGAGCCGAGCACCAGGGCGCCGAGGTTGGCGTCCTTGGTGCTGCGCAGCGGGTGGCCCACCACCAGCGCCGAGCCCGGCTGGTCAAAGCCGTCCATCTCCACCCGGGGGCCGCGTCCGGACAGCAGTCGTTCAAGCATGGGTTCGAGCAGGGAAAGGTCGACGGCGGTGCTGCCGCCGGCACTGGCTCCCCGGGCCCGGACCCGCCCGTCCGCGCCCACCATGACTGCCCAAACGGGCACGCGCTGGACCAGGGCGGCCAGCAGTTCGTGTTCCGGCCTGGGGGAGAGGACTGCGCGCATCAACTGGCGGTTGGTCTCCGCCAGTTGCCGGAAGACCCTCGCGTTATCGGATTCCAAAAGTTGGGAGAACTGAAGCCCGATCGCCGCGAAAGGGAGTGTTTCCGGCACTTCGAACAACGTCAGGTTATGCCGCCGGCACGCCTCGATGACAGCGTCCGGGACGGTGTCGAAATAGGGCCTGATCCCGAAGCCCAACGCGGCCACCTTGGCGTCCACCAGCCGCCGGACATAAGCATCCACCCTGGCGGGCGAGCCTCCCTCGTCAAGGAAGGGAAGGCCGGCGGTGAGCAGGAACTCACCCTCCGGAAGATAGGGGGTGGGGTCTTCGAGCTCACTGGGTTCAACCCACCTCAGCAGACGGTCCCCGCTGCCGCCGTCGTGGAGCATGGCAAGCAGCGGCGGCAGTTGGTCCAGGAACTGCTGGAGCGTGACGAAGCTCAGAGGTCCGGACTCGGCGGCCTCAGGCATCGGCGTGTCCCGCGGCCGAGGTCTCAGTAGGTGCATAACGTCCCATGGGTGACCACTATAGGGCAATCCGCACCAAGGTGAGAGGTGTCTCACATGCCAACCTTGGGGAGGGGAATCCGACAACTACTCTGAAGGGACGTCAACGGTGACTGTGCCTGCGACCATCGAAAAACCGAGTGCACGCGACGGCGAAAGGCCCGGCCTCAGGGCGCAGCTCCTGCGCCGCAAACCGATCGGCCAGCTGGCCGGCGAAGCCGACGGCAGCGAGGGCGCGCCCGGACTGGTGCGCAGCTTCGGCGTCCTCCACCTGACAATGATCAGCGTTGGCGCCACCCTGGGGACCGGCATCCTGGTGATCCTCGGTGAATCGGTTCCGCTGGCCGGGCCCGCCATCTGGATCTCGTTTGTCATCGCAGGCCTGGCCGCCCTGCTCTCCGCGGTGTCGTACGCCGAGATGGCGGGCCTGGTCCCGGTGGCGGGCTCGAGCTACTCCTACTCCTACGCCACCCTGGGTGAAGGCATGGCGTGGATCTGCGGCTGGTGCCTTGTCCTCGAATACGCGGTGTCCGTGGCCGCCGTGGCAGTGGGGGCCGGCCAGTACGTCAACGAAACACTGGCGGCGTTCGGGCAGGTGCTGCCCGACGCAGTGGCCCAGCCTCCCGGTGACGGGGGACTGGTGAACGTTCCGGCGGTGGCCATCGTGGTGCTGGCCATGATCCTGCTGGTCCGCGGAGCACGGGAGAGCGCCCGGATCAACACCGCAATCGTCATCGTCAAGGTAGGCATCCTGCTGTTCTTCTGCGCCGTTGCCTTCACTGCGTTCAATGCAGGAAACTTCCAACCGCTCCTGCCCATGGGCGCGGCCGGTGTCTCGGCCGCAGCCTCCAGGGTGTTCTTTTCCTATATCGGCTTTGATGCCGCCTCCACTGCCGGCGAGGAGGCCAGGGACCCCAAGCGCGACCTTCCCCGGGCGATCCTGCTGTCCATGGTGATCGTCACCGGTATCTACGTCCTGGTAGCCGTGGCCGCCATCGGCGCCCGGCCATGGGGCTGGTTCGACGGCACCGAGGCCGCCCTTGTCCAGATCCTGGAGGAAACCACCCACCAACCGTGGATCGCCCTGGTCTTCTCCGTTGGTGCCGTCCTCGCCATCGCCAGCATCGTGCTCACCGTCCTGTACGGCCAGACCCGGATCCTCCTGTCGATGTCCCGGGACGGCCTGGTCCCCAAGGTCTTCGGACGCATCTCCCACCGCACCGGCACCCCAGCCGCCGGTACCCTCATTGTGGGCACCGCCGTCGCCCTCACCGCGGGGCTGGTCCCGCTCGGCGCCCTGGCTGATGCCACCAGCATCGGAACCCTGTTCGCGTTCGCTTTGGTCAACGTGGCCGTCATCTACCTGCGCCGCAACCGCCCCGACCTGAAGCGCAGCTTCCGGGTGCCGCTGTACCCCATCACTCCCGTGTTCGGCACGCTCATGTGCGCCTACCTGATGGCAAACCTCGGGGCCGATACCTGGGTTGTCTTCGGCGCCTGGATGCTCGTGGGCATCGCCATCTACTTCGGCTATGGACGCCGGAACTCCAAGGTAGCGGCTCTCAGCGAGCTCGACTACCGTGAACTGACCGCCAAGGCACCCAGCCAGGAACCTGTGAAAGCAGAACAATCATGACCATCGCCACCGAACTGCCTGCCTTCGACCCCTCCAGCACCTCCACGCCGCCGGCGGATGCGGCCGGAAGGGGCACCGGCGGGCAGGCAGCGCCCATCACCATGCTGAACCCGGACTTCCCGTTCAGCTACGACCACTACCTGGCGCACCCCGACGGCCTGGGCACGGTCCCGCCGGAGCTGTACGGCACGGAAGTTGCCGTTATCGGCGCCGGGCTTTCCGGGCTGGTTACTGCCTATGAACTGATGAAACTTGGGCTGCGGCCCGTGGTTTATGAGGCGGACCAAATCGGCGGAAGACTCCGGACGGCAGCCTTCCCTGCGGCCCCCGGCGTGGTGGCAGACCTGGGCGGGATGCGGTTCCCGGTCTCGGGCAAGGCGTTCTACCACTATGTGGACCTGCTGGGCCTGGAAACCCAGGACTTCCCCAACCCGCTTGCCGAAGCCACCTCCAGCACCGTGATCGAACTGGCCGGCAAGAAGTACTACGCGGAAAAGCCCAGCGACCTGCCGCCGTTCTTCCGCGAGGTCGCTGACGCCTGGAAAGCCGCGGTCAACGACGGTGCCAAGTTCGTCGAGATGCAGGCGGCAATCAAAGCGCGGGACATGGTGCGCATCAAGGAACTGTGGAACGAACAGCTCCCGCACATGGACGAGCAGACCTTCTATGGCTTCATCGCCGCCAGCGAGTCCTTTAAGAAGTCAGGGTTCGCCCACCGGGAAGCCTTTGGCCAGGTGGGCTTCGGCACGGGCGGCTGGGACACCGACTTTCCCAACTCCATCCTGGAGATCCTCCGCGTGGTTTACACCGACGCGGACGACCAGCACCGGCTCATCCGCGGGGGAGCGCAGCGGCTGCCCGAGGCACTGTGGCAGCACGCGCCGTCGGGCATGGCGCATTGGCCCGCCGGCACCTCCCTGGCCTCGCTGCACGCGGGCTCGCCCCGCGGGGCCGTGGGAAGGATCAGCCGGGACCCGGACGGCAACCTGCGCATCCGGGAACGCTGGGGCCGCGAGGCCAGCTACCCGGCCGTGGTGACCACCTGCCAGTCGTGGCTGCTGTCCACTCGGATCCACACAGAAGAGGCGCTGTTCCCGGCGGAGCTGTGGACCGCCATGGAGAAATCGCACTATATGCAGTCCTCCAAGACCTTCGTGATGGTGGACCGGCCGTTCTGGAAGGACATCGACCCCACCACCGGCAACGAGGTCCTGTCCATGACGCTGACCGACCGGCTGAACCGGGCCACTTACCTGCTGGACAACGGCCCTGACCAGCCCGCCGTCATCCTGCTGTCCTACACCTGGAACGACGATGCCCTGAAGTGGCTGGCCCTGGACGCGGACGAACGCGTGGAACTGATGCTCCACTCGCTTGAGCAGATCTATCCCGGGGTGGACATCGCCGGGCACATCGTGGGCCAGCCCATCACCGTGTCCTGGGAGGCGGATCCCAACTTCATGGGTGCCTTCAAGGCCAACCTGCCCGGGCACTACCGTTACCAGCAGCGGCTGTTCACGCACTTCAAGCAGGACAAGCTGCCGGAATCCCAGCGCGGCATCTTCCTGGCCGGCGACGACGTATCCTTTACTGCCGGGTGGGCCGAGGGCGCCGTGACCACCGGACTGAATGCCGTGTGGGGCGTGGTGAAGCACCTGGGCGGGTCATCGGCGCCGGGCAACCCGGGTCCGGGCGACCTGCTGGAGGAGTTCGGTCCGGTCAGTCTGGATTAACTGTTCGAACCGTGGAGCTCGCGGTGTTTCGACGCGAGCTCCACGTAGCGCGCCGCGTTGGCGCGCACGCCGTCGAACTCTTCATCCGTGAGTTCGCGGCGCACCTTGGCCGGCACGCCGGCCACCAGTGACCGGGGCGGAACCACGGTTCCTTCCAGCACCACGGCGCCGGCCGCCACCAGCGAGCCGGCGCCGATCACTGCACCGTTGAGGACGGTGGCGCCCATGCCGATCAGGCAGTCGTCCTCCACCGTGCAGCCATGCACGACGGCGGCGTGCCCGACGCTGACGCGTTCGCCCACCGTGCAGGGGAAGCCGGGGTCGGCGTGCAGCACCACGTTGTCCTGCAGGTTGCTGCCGGCGCCCACGGTGATGGCCGCGGTATCGGCGCGGACGGAGACGCCGTAGAAGGCGCTGGCCTCCGGGCCCAGGGTGGCGTTGCCGATGATCGAGGCCGACGGGGCGACGAACGCTGATTCATGGACAGCCGGGGAATTGCCGGCGAAAGGGTAAAGAGGAGCCATGGCTTCACCCTAAGCCAGCACACTGACAGCGGCTTGGTGGCACAACTGAGTTAAATCCTGGCTAGTTGAAGACCACCGTGCGGTTGCCGTCCAGCAGCACCCGGTGCTCGGCGTGCCACTGCACGGCCTGGACCAGCGTGCGGCCCTCCACGTCGCGGCCCATCTGCACGAACTGCTCGGGGGTGCGGGCATGGTCCACCCTTATGACTTCCTGCTCGATGATCGGCCCCTCGTCCAGGGCAGCCGTCACGTAGTGCGCGGTGGCTCCGATCAGCTTCACACCGCGCGCATGCGCCTGGTGGTACGGCTTGGCGCCCTTGAAGGACGGCAGGAACGAATGGTGGATGTTGATGGCCTTGCCCGTGAGCTCGGTGCACAGCTCGTCCGAGAGGATCTGCATGTAGCGGGCCAGTACGGTCAGTTCAATGTCGTGTTCCGCAATCAGGGCGCGCAGCTTGTCCTCCGCCTGGACCTTGGTGTCCCTGGTCACCGGGATGTAGTGGAACGGGATGCCATAGAACTCCGCGAGCCCGGCCAGGTCCTGGTGATTGGAGACGATGGCCGGGATTTCAATGGGAAGGGTACCGGAGCGCTGCTGGAAGAGCAGGTCGTTCAGGCAGTGGGCCGAGGTGCTGGCCATCACCAGGGTGCGGACCTTGTCGCCGACGGTATTGAGGTTCCACTGCATGGAGAATGCTTCCGCCACCGGCTCCAGCGCCGCGCGCAGCTCGGACTTGGCGGCCGCTGTGGTTACCTCCACGCGCATGAAGAAATTACCGGTGGAAGGGCTGCCGTACTGCTGCGAGTCCATGATGTTGCACCCGGCCACCAACAGTGCCCCGGCCACGGCATGGACGATTCCGGGGCGGTCCGGGCAGGACAGGGTGACGACATACGCTTGGTTCAGCTGCTCTTGATTCACGCGTAACAGCCTACCCGCGCTGGGGGTACCGGTTTGGTAGGCTGGGAGAGTCGCAACTGGCGTTGGGTGGCTAACCACCAGGGAGCGGCAATCACGAAGACCACGGATCGTACGCCTGGGCCGAGGGTCATGTTTTGCCGGAAATGGGGCTGCCCCCGCGTCAGCGCAGCAGCACCATGCCGAGCTTTCACGCCCTGTCATCAACGCGGTGCGAAAGCGCCCCAGCCGGTAGCCTGACCTAAGCAGTGCCCGTATCCCCAGCCAGGAGTTCTTCGTGACTACTACAGCCACCTCAACCACAGCCGTCAGCAACCAGCCGCTGGCTGAGCTTGACCCCGAAATCGCAGCAGTCCTTGAGCAGGAGCTCGGCCGCCAGCGCGGCACCCTGGAAATGATTGCCTCCGAGAACTTCGCCCCCCGCGCCGTGATGGAAGCCCAGGGCTCGGTCCTCACCAACAAGTACGCCGAGGGCTACCCGGGTCGCCGCTACTACGGCGGCTGCGAGTACGTCGACGTTGCGGAGCAGCTGGCCATCGACCGGGTCAAGGCCCTGTTCGGCGCCGAGTTCGCCAACGTCCAGCCGCACTCCGGCGCGCAGGCCAACGCCGCCGCGCTCTCCGCCATGATCACTCCCGGCGACAAGATCCTGGGACTGTCCCTGGCGCACGGCGGCCACCTCACCCACGGCATGAAGCTGAACTTCTCCGGCAAGCTGTACAACGTCGCTGCCTACCAGGTGGAGGAAGACAACTTCCGGATCGACATGGACAAGCTGCGCGAGCAGGCCATCGCCGAAAAGCCCCAGGTCATCATCGCCGGCTGGTCCGCCTACCCGCGCCATCTGGACTTCGCTGCCTTCCGCTCCATCGCCGATGAAGTGGGCGCGCTGCTCTGGACCGACATGGCACACTTCGCCGGCCTGGTGGCAGCCGGCCTGCACCCCAGCCCGGTGCCGCACTCCGACGTCGTCACCTCCACCGTGCACAAGACCCTGGCCGGTCCCCGCTCGGGTGTGATCCTCGCCAAGGAACAGTGGGCCAAGAAGCTGAACTCCAGCGTCTTCCCCGGCCAGCAGGGCGGCCCGCTGATGCACGTCATCGCTGCCAAGGCCGTGGCCTTCAAGATCGCCGGCACCCAGGAATTCAAGGAGCGGCAGGAACGCGTCCTGGAAGGCGCCAGGATCATCGCCGACCGCCTGAACCAGGCCGATGTGGCAGAGGCCGGCGTCTCCGTCCTCACCGGCGGCACGGACGTGCACCTGGTGCTCGTGGACCTGCGCAACTCGCAGCTGGACGGCCAGCAGGCCGAGGACCTCCTGCACTCCGTAGGCATCACCGTCAACCGCAATGCCGTGCCCTTCGACCCCCGCCCCCCGATGGTCACTTCCGGCCTGCGCATCGGCACCCCCGCCCTGGCCACCCGCGGATTCGGTGCTGCCGAGTTCACCGAGGTCGCCGAAATCATCGCCACCGCCCTCAAGGCAGGCAACAGCACCGACGTCGACGCCCTGCAGTCACGGGTGGACAAGCTGGCAGCGGACTTCCCGCTCTACCCGCAGCATGAGCAGTGGTAAGCAATGACTGAGACCACAACCGCACAGATCCTTGACGGCAAAGCTACCGCCGCCGCCATCAAGGCCGAGCTGACCGAACGCGTGGCCGCACTCAAGGCCAAGGGCGTCACTCCCGGTATCGCCACTGTGCTGGTGGGCGCCGACCCCGCCTCACAGCTGTATGTCTCCATGAAGCACAAGCAGTCCGTGCAGATCGGGATGAACTCCATCCAGCGTGAGCTTCCGGCTGACGCCACCCAGGAACAGGTGGAGGCCCTCATTGATGAACTCAATGCGGACCCCGCCTGCCACGGTTACATTGTGCAGTTGCCGCTGCCCAAGCACCTTGACACGGACGCCATCCTGGAGCGGATCGACCCCGCCAAGGACGCCGACGGGCTGCACCCCACCAACCTTGGCCGGCTGGTGCTGAACGTCAACAAGAAGATCACCACACCGCTGCCCTGCACCCCGAGGGGAGTCATCGAGCTCCTGGAACGCAACGGGTACAGCCTGGCCGGCAAGCACGTTGTGGTGGTGGGGCGCGGCGTCACGATCGGCCGCTCGATCGGCCTGCTGCTCACGCGGCGGGACGTCAACGCCACTGTGACCCTGACCCACACGGGCACCACGAACCTCTCGGAACTGCTGAAGCAGGCGGACGTCATTGTGGGCGCGGCGGGTGTGAAGCACATCGTCAAACCCGCAGACGTGAAGCCGGGTGCGGCATTGCTGGACGTCGGCGTCACCCGCGAGACGGACGCGGAGACGGGCAAGAGCCGCGTCTACGGCGACATCGATCCCGCCGCCGCCGAGGTTGCCGGCTGGATCTCGCCGAACCCGGGCGGCGTGGGCCCCATGACCGTGGCGCTGCTGATGACCAACGTGGTGGAGGCCGCGGAACGCGCGGCGGGCACCGCCGGATAGTTCCGCAAGCAAGAAGTACGACGGCGGTACGGCACCTTTCATCCGAAAGGCGCCGGGCCGCCGTCGGCCGTTTAATACGGACTGCACCGCTGGGTGTTCGCCGGGGGTGGAAGGCGGCGGAACCACAGCCTGCCGTTTGAGACAATGGCTGCATGCGAACTTTGGGCAGCTCCTCGTCACCCTCCAAATCCGGCAGGGCCGGTTTTTCGATGTTCCGGATCAGCGGGCCGGGCCTGATGGTCCTGGTGACGGCATTCATCGTGGCTGTCATCTTTGCCGCCAACCAGAACGACGTCGTGGGCTGGGTTGTCGCCGTCATTGCCGCCTTCTGGCTCGCGCTGGCCGCGTTCGTGGTCTTCAGCATCCAACGGGCCGCCAAAAAGGCCGGCGCCAAGCTGTCCGAGGCCCAGAGCGCCTTCCACACCGCGACCGGCCGCGCGCCGGCACAGGCTTCCGCCGATCACGGCGGGACCCGGGTGATTTACGAACGCAGCGAGGCCGACGAGGTGCGCGACCTGAAACTGGACCACTCCTTCAAAATCGTCCAGGTACAGGTCCGTGTGGTGGAGGAGGAGCGGGCCAAGGGGGCCGCCGCGAACCAGGACACCATCAACCGCGCCCTCGAAACGATCGAGATTACAGCCACCAACGCCCGGGACATGATCAAGTCCTCCGGCGGCAGCGGAGAGCCGGTGACCGGAACCATCATCGACTAGAGTGGAGCGGGTGAGCTCGGCATTGAACAAGGACTACCTTCGCATCGCATCCGTCAACGTCAACGGCCTCCGGGCTGCCTACAAGAACGGCATGGCGGCCTGGCTGGAGCCGCGCGAAGTGGACATCCTCTGCCTGCAGGAGGTCCGCGCCCCTGACGCGATCGTCCGGGAGTTGCTGGGTGACGGCTGGCACATCCTGCACACCGAAGCGGAAGCAAAAGGCCGTGCAGGCGTCGCCATTGCTTCCCGCCAGGAACCACTGGAAACCAGGAACGGCATCGGCGATGACTACTTCGCCAGCGCCGGGCGATGGGTGGAAGCGGATTTCCGTGTCCCCGACGCCGCCGGGAACCCCGTCCAGCTGACCGTTGCCAGCGCCTACGTGCATTCCGGTGAAGTGGGCACTCCAAAGCAGGACGACAAATACCGCTTCCTTGACGTCATGAGCGCCCGCCTGCCGGAGCTGACCAAGCACAGCGACCACGCGCTTGTGGTGGGGGACCTGAACGTTGCCCACACTCCCAGGGACATCAGGAACTCCAAGGGCAACCTCAAGAAGGCCGGCCACCTGCCGGAGGAACGTGCCTACTTTGACCGGTTCTTCGGCGAGGAGATCGGTTGGCATGATGTCCACAGGAACCTTGCCGGCGATATCGACGGGCCGTACACATGGTGGTCCTGGCGCGGCAAGGCATTCGACAACGACACCGGCTGGCGCATCGATTACCACTTGGCTACTCCCGAACTGGCGGCGTCCGCTATTTCGGCTGTTGTGGACCGTGCAGCCTCTTGGGACACCCGCTTCTCCGACCACGCCCCGCTGGTAGTGGACTACCAGCTCTAAGCCCGAAAGTTTTCCATGACCACCCAGACTTCCCCCACTGCCAAGAAGCGCATTCTTTCCGGCGCCAAGCCCACCGCCGATTCCCTGCACCTGGGCAACTACATCGGCGCCGTGCGCAACTGGGTGGACATGCAGGCTGAATACGACGCCGTCTTCTTCATCCCGGACCTGCATGCCATCACGGTGGACTTCGATCCCGCTGAACTGGCCAAGCGCACCCGCATTGTGGCAGCCCAGTACATCGCCGCGGGCATCGACCCGGACAAAAGCATCTTCTTCGTCCAGTCCCATGTCCCGGAGCATGCCCAGCTTGCCTGGGCCCTGAACTGCATCACCGGCTTCGGCGAGGCGTCACGGATGACGCAGTTCAAGGACAAGACCCAGAAGTCCGGCGCAGACTCCGCCACCCTGGGCCTCTTCGCGTATCCCACACTGATGGCTGCGGATATCCTCCTCTACCAGAGCGATCTGGTGCCTGTGGGCGAGGACCAGCGGCAGCACCTGGAACTGACCCGGAACCTCGCGCAGCGTTTCAACACCCGGTTTGGCCACACCTTTACGGTCCCCGAGGCCACGATTGTCAAGGAAAGCGCCAAGATCTACGACCTCCAGAATCCCAGCGCCAAGATGTCCAAGACGGGGGAGTCCCCCAACGGTGCCATCCAGCTTCTGGAGGACCCCAAGATCGCCGCCAAGCGCATCAAGTCGGCAGTGACCGACGCCGGCACGGACATCCGGTTCGACGCCGGGGAGAAGCCCGGGGTGTCCAACCTGTTGACCATCTACTCTTCCCTCACCGGCAAGTCCGTGGCGGAGCTCGAAGCCGAGTACCAGGGCAAGATGTACGGCCACCTGAAGGTGGATCTCGCAGAAGTAGTGGTGGACTTCATCACCCCGCTGCGCAACCGGACCAACGAGCTGATGGCCGATCCAGCCGAGCTTGACCGGCTGCTGGCCCTTGGTGCGGAACGGGCCCGGGAGATTGCCTCGGTCACGCTTGGCCAGGTGTACCAGCGCATGGGTTTCCTGCCGTCCCTCAGCCTCGCAGGAGTCCACTAGCGCCATGTCTTCGAGAAACGTCACCGCCAGGGGAGGCGCCTGCCCGGCCGGGCAGGTGGATCGGACCCTGGCCGGCCGCTTCGAAGACCAGTCCGGCCATCATGCGGCGGCGGATCATGACGTGGCCCGCACCGAAGAAATCAGTGTGGGCGTCATCCTGGGCTTTCCGGATGAGATAGCCGACGAACTGCAGCGCTGGCGGGCGTCCTTTGGAGATCCCCTGGCCGGAGTGGTGCCTGCACACATTACGCTGGTCACCACCACTCCCACCCAGGACTGGGAAGCCACCCGCCGGCACGTCCGCGAGGTGGCCCGCTGCCAGAGCCCCTTCATGGTCACCATTGCCGGAACCGGTACATTCCGGCCGGTTTCGCCGGTGGTCTTCATCAACGTGGAGGACGGCTTCGATCACTGCGTGGACCTGCACCGCAGGCTTCAGCAGGGTCCCCTCCACCGCGAACTGCCCTTTGCGTATCATCCCCACGTCACCATCGCCCACGATGTCGCCCCGGAAAGCCTGGACGAAGCCGAAACGGTGCTGAAGAACTACAGGGCCACCTTCCCCGTGGTTAGCATGGGACTCTATGAGCATGATGCCGATGGCATCTGGCAGCTACGGGAAGAGCTGGACTTTGGGACCGAAACTGACAACCACGGCGGCACCGGCTTCACGGACGCTGCCAAGGACCCCTCA
This sequence comes from Arthrobacter sp. ISL-85, assembly GCF_018613675.1. GTDB lineage: Bacteria > Actinomycetota > Actinomycetes > Actinomycetales > Micrococcaceae > Arthrobacter. Next base: position 81,814 of record NZ_JAGGPQ010000005.1, read on the forward strand.
ACCGACGCAGGATAACCAGCAGCCGCTGCCCACCGAGCACGCCCGGCTGAAGCTGGCGGTCATCGAAAAGCGGATGGAATGGAACCGGGCGCGCAGGTCCGGAGGAAAGTTCGCAGCGCTGATGGCCCTGGCGCAGTGGCTCACCGCGCGCCTGAACGTCCTGCGGCCCATGCGGGCATTCCGGCACTACAGCCTCCACTACGGCCCGCTGATGAGCGCCGGCATCGGCTTCAACATGTTCTTCTCCATCACCGGCCTGCTGGCCACCGGGTTCTCCATTGCCGGCCTGGTACTGCGCGGCCAGCCCGCCCTGCTGGACACCATCATCAGCAGTGTGGCCAGAAGCGCCCCCGGCCTGTTGAAAATCAACGGCAGCCAGGGCCTGGTGGATCCCAAGGACCTGCTGGACCCCAACGGGCTGGGCTGGACCGCGGTGATCAGTGCCGTGGTCACCGTGGTCACGTCCCTCGGCTGGATCAACGGACTCCGGGACGGCCTGAGGGGCGTCCTTCAGCTGCCTCCGCTCGTGGTCAATCCCATCCTGATGAAGCTGCGCGACGCCGGCACACTCCTGCTGCTGGGCATGGCCCTGGTCATCAGCGCGGGTGCCTCGCTGGTGTTCGGCACGGCGGCCGGTTGGGTGGCGGGATTCCTTCACCTCAGCGACACCCTGGCCGGGCCACTCACGACATCCGTCAAGATCGTTGTACCACTGGTGCTGAACTGGGTCACGGCCCTGATCATGTTCCGGCTGGCTGCCGGGCTGAAGCTGTCACGCCAGGCGCTGCTCGAAGGTACCGTGCTGGCCGCCGTGGGCACCACCATCCTGCAGATCTTCAGCACGGAGCTGCTGGGCGGAGCCAGCCGTAATCCCATCCTGGCGCCGTTTGCCATCATTATCGGCCTGCTCATTTGGTTCAACCTGGTCAGCCAGGTCTACCTCGTCTCGGCGGGATGGTCGGCTGTCCGCGAGGCCGACCTGGAGTCGGGCGGAGCTCCGCGGAAGACCATCCTCGGCGCCCGGCGGGCGACGCCCCAGACCTGACCCGCACACGTGATCTGCAGATATGACCTGCAGGCGTGGGTGATGCCAGCCGGGCCAAGGTCCGCTATCTAGGGTGCCGGCACCAGCCCTTCCCAGGCCACCGTCCAACCGGCAGGAAAACCGGGGGCGTGCCGGTCCGGGCCGTTGTCCCAGCCCGCTGCCATCAGGGCGACGGCGGCAAGCAGGCCGCCGTTGCCAGGCAGGTACAGCGGAAGCGAGCCTGTCTGGCGGTTGTGTCCGTTGGGCAGCACGGTATTTTTTCCTGCCTCCTGAAGGAGCGCCCTGACTGCAGCTTCGGGGTCGCCCAGGCGGGCGGCCGTCATGGCCATGACAGGGTAGTCCCAGCCCCAGGTACTGTTCCAGTCCCAGTCAGCGAGGACATCGTGAAGGGTGGCTTTCATGATGCCTTCGTCGATAAGGTCCGTCCGCGGAAGGACGCCGAGCGCGCAAAGCATGGAGGGGTGGTCCGTCCTGATGGTGAACGGTTCCACGTCCATGCCTGCGTATACGCCGTTGAGTACGCGCGGGGGCACCAGGCCGTCGGCCACCGTGTGCCAGGATTTTACGGGTTCCAGGCCCAGCCGCTCCCGCCAGGCACCGGCCGTTCGGAGGCCCCACTGCCAGTACGCAAGTTCAAAGGTGGGGTTGGTGACCGTTCCACGCAGGGAACCATAGCTTTCCTGCGCAGGGATGAGGGGCGGCCCCAGCTCAAAACCGCGCGATGTGGAGTGGGCGAAGCTGGCCATGAAGTCAGCGGATTCAAAGACGATGTCCGCGAACTCCTCCAGCACCTCCCGGCTGGGACGGGCCCGGTACACCAGTTCCGCCAAGTGGATGGGATGCGGCTGCTGCCAGATCAGGAACGTCCCGATCGGGCTGGGGCTCTCCCTGCCGTCCGGACCTACCTGCTTTGGCCAGCGGACGCCGTCGAACCCTTGTGCCAGGGCCGTCTTCCGCGAGCTCTCCAGTACGGTGGCATACCAGCGCAGGGACGGCAGGAGGAGCTCCACGCGGTTCCAGTGCGCAAAGTGGGCGGCGTGCCACCAGTGCATCTCCAGATGGAAGCGGCCGCGCCAGGAATTGCACACCAGCCCGGTCTCCTGGGGCGGCAGCGACCCGGAGCAGTTGACCGCAGTGAGGTACTGCGACAGCACAATGCGCCGTTCCAGCTCCCTGGCCCGGGGATCTGCGGTTGCAGCCAGTTCCACGGCACCGCCGGATGCCCAGAAGCCGGGCCAGTGCGACGCTGATGCGGCGGCGACGCTGCTGCCGGGCGACGGCCGGTCCCTGGGCGAATGCCCGGCGGCGGGACGGACTTGGGCGCCGGCACCCGCCTCGCCTGGCACCCGGGAAGGGCCGGCACGGCCCCGCGGAATACAGTCGCCGTCTCCAGCGGTTATGAACGCGATGGATAGGTCCAGGATGCCTGGGTCCGCGTCCTGGGCGGCACGTATCGTCACCTGGTGCGTCCCCGTCTGTTCCACGTCCAGGCCCTGCCCCGAAACCACCACTTGGTACCGGGAGTTGTCCAGCTCACGGTCCACGGTCCAGCTGCTGGCCCCGGGGCGAAGGTGTGAGGAGTGGGCTTGGCCAAGACGGGTTGTGTGGGCACCGGGCTGGTCCCAGCCGGCTGCGTCGTGCCAGGCCTCTGACCCGTAGGGGAAGTCGATACTGATCAGCAGCCCGGCCCGGACGGCAGCCGACTCGACGCGTACTCCCAGTTCGTCCCGGTCTGGATGGCATGCGGTGGTCACCGTGGCAGGGTAACCGGCTACGGTGAAGGTGCTGGTAACGACGCCCGTCCACAGATCGAGCGTTTGCCCGGTGCCGGAAAGTTCCTTGCTGTTGATGGTGCGGCTGGTGCCGTCCTGCTCGAGCACGAAACCGATCCGGCCAAGGTCCAGCCGGTGCGGGTTGGCCCGCAACCATGTTTCCGCGGCGGAGGTACCCGTTTCGCGGTCATTCACGATGTCTCCCACCATGTCCACGTAGGGAACCGGTCCATGGGGCGAATCGTAAAGGACGGTGGAGGATGCCAGCCTGTAATTTTCGCCGCCAGGCATGGAGTGCCAGCCCCACGTGGACTGCGTCCCCAGCAGGGTTCCTGGCGGCAGGGCTTCGCGCGCGTCCACCGGATACTCCGACGGCAGGGTTTGGAGGCCGGTGAGATCCACAGTGAAAGCGAATTCGCCGTTGCCCACGGACAGGGGACTGCGCGGATCCAGTCGCTGCTGGTGGATATTGTGGCGCCGCACCAGGGCTTCCCTGTCAATGCTTCGCCGGGCCTCCGACGATCCGTTCCCGGCCCCGCTGGGGTCTGCGGTATTGCTGTGGCGGTGCAAAGTGCACGCCCTCCTGACCGGTGTTGTGTGGCTGTGGCTGAGGTTTCAAGGTGCCCAGGCCTCGTTCCCTAGCGGCGGGCAGCCGCCTGGAGGAGGCGAGAAATCGGTTTCCCGCTGTCCATCCTTGAACGCTTTCAGGGCGGTGTCAAGGCACTCGACCGGCCATGGTGCGTCCGGAAAGATTTCGATGGCAGGCCGGAACGGATCAGGACGCGCGGAACCTATTGACGCGCGAGGAATGCTATTGATACGTTTCACGAAACCGTTTTCTCGCCCTTTCCGACTGAGGAAGAAGCCTGCCCAATGACCCGTCACGGGATGTCACACATTCGTCAATCCATCGTCATCCTGTCAGCAGCAGCCATGCTGGCGATGACCGCGGGCTGTTCAAGCCCCTCCGGGGACAAGGCCGCGGACGGGCCGGTGGAGATCCGCTTTTCCTGGTGGGGCAACGCGGGCCGCGCTGACTTGACCAACAAGGCGATCGCGGAGTTCGAGGCAGCCAACCCCAGCATCAAGGTGAAGCCGGAATACGGGGACATCAGCGGCTATTTCGACAAACTGGCCACGCAGGTGGCGGCAAATGATGCTCCAGACGTCATCACCATGGGCGGTGCGTACCCGGCTGAATATGCCAACCGCGGCGCCCTGCTGGACCTGTCAAAGGTCAACGGCTCGTTGGACCTGTCGAAGATGGACCAGGGAGCGTTGGAAAACGGCCAGGTCAAAGGCAAGCAGTACGGGGTTTCCACCGGCGCCAACGCACTCTCGATCGTGGTGAACCCGGCTGTCTTCCAGGCCGCGGGCGTGGCACTTCCCGATGACAGCAAGTGGACCTGGGACGATTTCGCCGGGATTTCGGCGGACGTGACGGCCAAGAGCCCCAAGGGCACCTATGGGACTGCAACGGTCCTCACCCATGATTCCCTGGACGCGTTCGCCCGCCAGCGGGGCGAATCCCTTTACACGCAGGACGGACAGTTGGGGCTGGGCCAGCAAACGGTGCAGGACTACTTCGACTACTCGCTGAAGCTCAGTGAATCCGGTGCTGCTCCGAGTGCGTCGGAAACGGTGGAAAAGCTCAACGCCAGCACCGAGCAGACCCTGATGGGCATGGGTAAAGCCGGAATGATGCTCACGTGGAGCAACTCACTTTCTGCCCTCAGTAAGGCCTCGGGCGCCGAGCTGAAGCTGCTCAAGCTCCCCGGTGAAGCGCCCACCCCCGGGATCTGGCTCCAGTCCTCGCAGTTCTACACCATCTCCGCGCGCAGCAAGCACACAGATGCCGCCGCCAAGCTGGTCAGCTTCCTGGTAAACAGCGAGTCTGCCGCCAAGATCATCCAAAGCGACCGCGGCGTCCCCAGCAACCCTGAAATGCGTACAGCCATCAAGGATCTGCTCACCCCCCAGGGCAAGGTGGAAGCCGCGTACATCGACCAGATCGGCAAGATGGACTTCGCCCCAACGTTCATTGGCCCCACAGGATCAACCGCCGTCTCCGAAATCACCGCCCGCATCAACACCGACGTCCTGTTCAAGCGGCTCACACCGGAGAAGGCGGCCGAACAGTGGATCACTGAGAGCAAGGCCGCCATCGGCAAGTAGGCGATCGGGCACCGCCGGGGTCCGGGCCGCCGGCGTCAGGCGGGGGTTGCGTCCAGGTACTGGTCGGCCCAGGCGGCGATAATCCGCGCTGCACGGGCTGCCTGCCCCTTGCCGGTCAGAAGGTGGTCGCTTCCCTCGAGGGAGACGAAGTTCCGGGGGTGCCGGGCGGTCTGGAAGATGGTGCTCGCATTCTCAATCCCCACGGTGTTGTCGGTAGGGGAGTGGAGCACCATCAGGGGCTTGTGCAGCTGCCGGATGCAGTCCGTCAGGTCTGCGTTCTCCAGGTCTTCCACGAAATGCCGGCGGATCTCCACCCGCTTGCCGCCCAGGTCCACCTCTGCGCTGCCCTCACTCAGGATCCGGTCCAGTGCGGCATCGAACACGTGGGCCACGTGCTTGGGGGAGAAGGGCGCGCCCACAGTGGCAATGGCGTCGAGTTCGGGAATCTCCCTCGCGGCCGCAAGGACCGCCGCGCCACCGAATGAATGACCCACCAGCAGCGAAATTTCCCTGCCTTCGCTGCGCATGAACTCCGCAGCCTTCACCGTGTCGGCCACCTTGTGGCTGAACGAACCCGCAGACCATTCCCCGGCGGAGCCACCCAGGCCAAGGTTGTCGAAGCGCAGCATGCCAATGCCACAGTCCGCAAGCGCCTTGCACATCCGTGCCGCGGACGGGCTGTCCTTGCCCAGGGTGAACCCGTGCGAAAACACTCCCCAGCCCTTGACGGGCACTTCCGGGATGTCGATGATGCCGGACAGTATTTCGCCGGTGGAACCGGCGAAGGACACTTTTTCTGAACGGGACAAGGGAGACCCTTTCGTTTGGTACGAACGGCTGTGGGCCCACGCCCGCAGGGTTCCCTGGCCGAGCTTGCGAGGTCAGGGGGCGGGTGGGGAGAAACGACGACGGCGCCGCCACCACTTGTGGTGGGCGACGCCGTCGGCCGTTATATCTGTGGTGGAGGTGCTAGATCCTGCGGGCCAGGATGGCCTGCTTGACCTCCGCAATTGCCTGCGTGACCTGGATGCCGCGGGGGCATGCCTCGGAGCAGTTGAAGGTGGTGCGGCAGCGCCACACGCCTTCCTTGTCGTTGAGGATCTCCAGCCGCATGTCGCCGGCATCATCACGGGAATCGAAGATGAAGCGGTGTGCGTTCACGATCGCCGCCGGGCCGAAGTACTGGCCATCGGTCCAGAACACCGGGCAGGAGGACGTGCACGCAGCGCAGAGAATGCACTTGGTGGTGTCGTCGAAGCGCTCACGGTCCTCGGCTGACTGCAGGCGCTCCTTGGTGGGCTCGTGGCCCTTGTTGATGAGGAACGGCATGACCTCGCGGTAGGACTGGAAGAAGGGCTCCATGTCCACGATGAGGTCCTTCTCCACCGGCAGGCCCTTGATGGGTTCCACCGTGATGGGCTTGGACGTGTCCAGGTCCTTCAGCAGGGTCTTGCAGGCCAGGCGGTTGCGGCCGTTGATGCGCATGGCGTCGGAGCCGCAGACGCCGTGGGCGCAGGAGCGGCGGAAGGACAGGCTGCCGTCCATCTCCCACTTCACCTTGTGCAGGGCGTCCAGGACACGGTCCGTGCCGTACATGGTCAGGTGGAAATCGTCCCAGGTTGCTTCCCCGGAGACCTCCGGGTTGTAGCGGCGCACCCGCAGGTGGACGTCGAACGTGGGGATTTCCCCGCCCCCGCCAACGCCGGCAGGAAGCTCAACCTTTGAAGCGGGCTCAGCGATTTCAGCGGTCATCTTAGTACTTCCTCACCATCGGCTCGTAGCGGGTAAAGACAACCGGCTTGGTGGCCAGCCGGATGCCGGCGATTGATTCCGCCGATCCGTCGGCCGGCGCATGGTCATCCTTGTACGCCATGGAGTGCTTCATGAATTTCTCGTCGTCACGCTCGGGGAAGTCCTCGCGGAAGTGTCCGCCGCGGGATTCCTCACGGTGCAGGGCGGCCACGGTCATGACCTTGGCCAGTTCCAGCAGGAAGCCGAGCTCAACGGCCTCGAGCAGGTCCAGGTTGAAGCGCTTGCCTTTGTCCTGGACGTTGATGCGCTTGTACCGCTCCTCGAAGGAGGCGATGTCGCGCAGCACCTGGTTCAGGGTGTCCGCGGTACGGAACACCTGCATGTTGGCGTCCATCGTGTCCTGCAGTTCCTTGCGGATCTGGGCCACCTTCTCGTCCCCGGTACCATTGCGGGCAATGTCCAGCAGTTCGGTCGTGTAGGCCAGCGGGTTTTCCGGCAGCTCCACGTACTGTGCGGTCTTTGAGTACTCCGCGGCGGCGATTCCGGCGCGCTTGCCGAACACGTTGATGTCCAGCAGCGAGTTGGTGCCCAGGCGGTTGGAGCCGTGGACGGACACGCAGGCCACCTCACCCGCGGCATACAGCCCGGGGATGACCGTGTCGTTGTCCTGCAGGACCTCAGTCTGGATGTTCGTGGGGATGCCGCCCATGGCGTAGTGCGCGGTGGGGAACACCGGGACCGGCTCGGTGTACGGTTCCACGCCCAGGTAGGTGCGGGCGAACTCGGTGATGTCCGGAAGCTTTGCGTCGATGTGCGCCGGCTCCAGGTGGGTCAGGTCAAGGAGGACGTAATCCTTGTTCGGGCCGCAGCCGCGGCCTTCGCGCACCTCGTTGGCCATGGAACGGGCCACGATGTCACGCGGCGCCAGGTCCTTGATGGTCGGGGCGTAGCGCTCCATGAAGCGCTCACCCTCGGAGTTGCGGAGGATCGCACCTTCACCACGGGCTGCTTCGGACAGCAGGATGCCCAGGCCGGCAAGGCCTGTCGGGTGGAACTGGAAGAACTCCATGTCTTCCAGCGGGATGCCGCGGCGGAAGGCGATGCCCATGCCGTCACCGGTCAGGGTGTGGGCGTTGGACGTGGTCTTGAAGACCTTGCCGGCGCCGCCAGAGGCGAACACCACGGACTTGGCCTGGAAGACGTGCAGTTCACCGGAGGCGAGGTCGTAGGAGACCACGCCGGCCACGCGCTTCTGCTTGTACGGGGTGCCGTCTTCGCGGACAGCGTCCTCTTCCACCGTCAGCAGGTCCAGGACGTAGTACTCGTTGTAGAACTCAACGTTGTGCTTGACACAGTTTTGGTACAGGGTCTGCAGGATCATGTGTCCGGTACGGTCAGCGGCGTAGCATGCCCGGCGGACTGGCGCCTTGCCGTGATCGCGGGTGTGGCCGCCGAAGCGTCGCTGGTCGATCCTGCCCTCCGGGGTGCGGTTGAAGGGCAGGCCCATCTTTTCCAGGTCCAGCACGGCGTCGATGGCTTCCTTGGCCATGACCTCGGCGGCATCCTGGTCAACCAGGTAGTCACCGCCCTTGACGGTATCGAACGTGTGCCATTCCCAGTTGTCTTCCTCGACGTTGGCAAGGGCTGCACACATGCCGCCCTGTGCCGCACCCGTGTGCGAGCGGGTGGGGTAGAGCTTGGTCAGTACTGCTGTGCGCGCGCGCTGACCGGACTCGATCGCGGCGCGCATGCCAGCGCCACCGGCACCGACGATGACGACGTCGTACTTATGGACCTGCATACCAGACGCTCTTTCTCTCAAAATTCGCAATAAAACAACGGGGCGGCTTTGCCTGCTCCGCAAAACAGGGCCCGCGGATAAGCCCGCGGGCCCGGGGTGGTGCCAGTGCTAGGCAGGGCAGAAACCGCCCGGAAGGGCAACGCCGTTCACTACGGGGCACGGGTTGAAGGTGAAGATGACCAGGGTGCCCAGGAGGATGATGACCACTGCGGCCGCGTAGAGAACAGTCTTGAGCCAGCGGCGGGTGGACGTCCTCTCGGCGTAGTCGTTGATGATGGTCCGCACGCCGTTGGTGCCGTGCAGCATGGCCAGCCAGAGCATGGCCAGGTCCCAGAACTGCCAGAACGGATCCGCCCACTTGCCGGCCACGAAGCCGAAGTCAATGGCGTGGATGCCTTCGCCGACCATGAGGTTCACGAACAGGTGGCCGAAGATGAGGACCACCAGCACCACGCCGGAGAGGCGCATGAACAGCCAGGCGATCATCTCGAAGTTGCCCTTGGAACCGCCGCTGCGGCGGTACTGGGGGGCGATCCGCCCGCTGCGGGGGCTCTCGATGGTTGCAGTCATGGCTTAGTGACCTCCGAGGGCGAGGGACAGGTGGCGGATGGAGAAGGCAACCATGGTGACGACCCAGAGGGCCAGCACTGCCCACAGCATCTGCCGCTGGTACTTGGCGCCCTTCTTCCAGAAGTCGACGGCGATGATCCGCAGGCCGTTGAAGGCGTGGAAAACGATGGCGGCAACAAGGCCGGTCTCACCCAGCGCCATCAGGGGATTCTTGTAGGCGCCGATCACGGCGGTGTAGGCCTCCGGTGACACACGCACCAAGGAGGTGTCCAGGACGTGGACCAACAAGAAGAAAAAGATCACTACACCGGTAATACGGTGTCCTACCCAGGACCACATGCCTTCACGGCCGCGGTACAAGGTGCCAGCTGGTTTTGTCGGCACTGATAAACCTCCCTGCAACACAGCGGCGCTGGCATGAGATCCATGCGGGGGGAACGCCTGCTGCGAGAGCACTCGTAGCTCAGGCCTAAATCTAGGCTTCGCTAACAGCTTATTCAATTTAGGTGTTTGTTGGTGCCCAGTGCTGGAGCGGATTTTCCGGCGAAATGAGACAAACACCACATCCCCGCGGTCCCCCGGTCCTTGAAGCGGTCCAAAACGCAGGCCGATGCATCGCGAAAGGAGCCGCCCGTGGCCCTTCAGCTAAAGTAGCCGTGATGAGTACAGACAAAGTGACAAGCCCGGCTTCACCCATTGACCGCTTCATTGCGGTGATTCCGGCAGGCGGAGTGGGGACCCGTCTCTGGCCACTGTCACGAGCAGCAGCTCCCAAGTTCCTTCACGATCTCACGGGATCGGGCAGCACGTTGCTGCGTGCCACCTACGACCGGCTGCACCCCCTCGCGGGCGACCGGATGCTGGTGGTGACCGGCCAGGCGCACCGTGAAGCCGTGTGCCGCCAGCTTCCCGAGGTCCGTGACTCCGATCTTGTGCTGGAATCGGAACCCAAGGACTCCGGTGCGGCGATCGGCCTGGCGGCCGCGATCCTGCATGAACGTGATCCCGATACCATCATGGGTTCCTTCGCCGCCGACCAGGTGATCAGTCCGGACGACCTGTTCCAGCAGGCAGTCCGGGAAGCCATTCATACGGCTGCCACGGGCAAGATCGTGACCATCGGCATCAAGCCCACCCACCCGTCCACCGGTTTCGGTTACATCCGTTCCGGCAGGGCGCTGAATATCGAAGGGGCTCCCAGCGCCCACGACGTTGTGGAGTTCGTTGAGAAGCCTGACGAAGTGGTGGCCCAGCAGTATGTGGACAGTGGCGACTATGTGTGGAACGCCGGTATGTTCGTGGCGCCTGTGGCGCTGATGCTCAAGCACCTTGAGGCCAACCAGCCGGAACTGTTCCAGGGCCTCCAGGAAATCGCGCGCGCCTGGGACACTCCCCAGCGTGACGAGGTCACCGCCCGTGTCTGGCCCACCCTCCCCAAGATCGCCATCGATTACGCGGTGGCCGAGCCCGCCGCCGAAGCCGGGGACGTCGCCGTCGTGCCCGGTTCCTTCCGCTGGGACGACGTAGGCGACTTCGCTTCGGTGGGCCGCCTCAACAGCGCCAAGGAAGTGGACGATGTCACCGTGCTGGGTGAAGGCGCCCGCGTGTTCACCGAGAACTCAAGCGGCGTTGTTGTCACCGACACCAAGCGTGTCATCGCCCTGATCGGCATCCAGGACGTCGTCATCGTGGATACGCCGGACGCCCTGCTGGTGACCACCATGGCCAATTCGCAGCGCGTGAAAGCTGCCGTTGATGCCCTCAAGGCAAGTGGGGACACGGACGTCCTCTGACCGGTACCCTTCCGGCGCCGCCCGTGTGCCGGTTGGGCCGGGATGTAACGCGGCGTCAGTGAATGGGCGCTAAAGCCGCCACCCTCGCTAGAGTGAAACAGTGCGCAATTACACTACTGAAGCCGAGCCCACCGCCCTGGTGGCGCCGTGGCTCGAGCCGCTCCTGCCGGAACTGATCGAATTCCGCCGGGACCTGCATGCGCACCCGGAGTTGTCCTTCAAGGAGTTCCGCACCACCGACAAGCTCGCTGAACGGCTCGAAGCTGCCGGCCTGAGCCCCCGCCGCCTCGACGGCACCGGGCTGACGGTGGACGTGGGCGAAGGCCCCATCGCCACAGCCCTGCGCGGCGATATCGATGCCTTGCCCATCATCGAGGAGACGGGGCTGCCGTTCGCTTCGAAGAACCATGGCGTTACCCACGCCTGCGGCCATGATGTGCACACCGCCACCATGCTGGGCATTGCCCTGGTCCTGCACCGGATGCACGAGGAAACTCCCCTTGGTGCCACCGTCCGCATCATCTTCCAGCCCGCGGAGGAGACCATGCCCGGCGGCGCGCATTCCTGCATTGAACAGGGTGTCCTGGACGGTGTCCCCCGGATTCTGGCGCTGCACTGCGACCCGCGGATCGAAGTGGGCAAGGTGGGTACCCGGATCGGTGCCATCACCTCGGCGTCGGACACCATCCGGATTGAACTCTCCGGCCGTGGTGGCCACACGTCCCGCCCGCACCTCACCGAGGACCTGGTGTTCGCGCTGGCGCAGATCGCAGTCAACGTACCGGCCGTGCTGTCGCGCCGGGTAGACGTCCGGAGCGGCGTGTCGGTGGTGTGGGGCCAAATCGCGGCAGGTTCGGCACCCAATGCCATCCCCGGCTCCGGATACATGGCAGGCACCATGCGCTGCCTGGACCGGGATGCCTGGCATGCCGCCGGCGAACTGCTCGACGAGGTGGTGCACCAGGTGGCCGCGCCCTACGGTGTGGACGTCCACCTTGAGCACACCAGGGGAGTGCCCCCTGTGGTGAACTCCGAGCATGAGACAGCCATCATCGAGGCGGCGGCCCGCGCCGAAATCGGTGAAAGCGCCGTGGTGCTGACTCCGCAGTCCATGGGCGGCGAGGACTTCGCCTGGTTCCTGGCCGAACTCCCTGGAGCGATGATGAGGCTGGGCACCAAGACTCCCGGCGGCGAAGACTACGATCTCCACCGGGGTGACTACATCCTGGACGAGCGCTCCCTGGGCCTGGGCATCCGGGTGCTCACCGCAGCAGCCCTGCGCACTATCCGGGACCTGGAGCAGACACCCCTTTCCTGACCCGCAACTCCAAGCCCACCGCCGGGGAGGGGTCACGGCAGCCACAGAGCGGGTACTCATGATAGGTAAGTTGTGCACAACTTAGTTGTGTGTTATTGTTAGTTCATGAGCGAAGCCCCCCGCCTGGACCGACAAGTATGTTTTGCGCTCTATTCGGCGTCCCGGGCAGCTACGGCCGTCTACCGGCCCGTTCTTGACGAACTGGGCCTCACCTACCCGCAGTACCTGGTGATGCTGGTGCTGTGGGAAAGCGAACCCCGGGGCGTCAAGGAACTCGGCGGGGAACTTGGCCTCGACTCAGGCACCCTGTCACCCCTCCTCAAGCGCCTGGAAGCACTCGGGCTCGTGGAGCGCCGGCGGTCCGGCGAGGATGAACGCCGCGTGGCGGTCCACCTGACCCCCGCCGGGCGAAGCCTGAGCGGGCCGGCCAGTGCGATTCCGCAACGGCTGGCCGACGCTGCAGGGCTCTCCCTGGACGAACTTGAGCAGCTGCGGACCACCCTGGGCAAGCTCACGGCCGCGCTGCACGAATCGCTGTAAACGCCTAATCCGGCACCATCACATCTACAGGACGGACATTCCTTGTGAAAACCCTCTACACCGCCGAGGCGCTGGCCTCGGGCGAAGGGCGCGACGGCGCTGCACGCAGCAATGACGGCAGGCTGTCGGTGGACCTGGCCAGCCCCGTGGAACTTGGCGGCAGCGGGCAGGGCACCAACCCCGAACAACTCTTCGCCGCCGGCTATGCCGCCTGCTTCCACTCTGCACTGCGCCTGGTGGGCCGGAAGGCGGGCGCAGACCTGACGGACTCGGCAGTCGCAGCAAGAATCCACCTTGGACAACTGGATGGCGGCACCGGCTTCGGCCTGGCCGCAGAGCTGGAGATTGCCCTCCCCGCCCTGGATCTGGCCACCGCTGAAGACCTGGTGGCCAAGGCGCACCAGGTCTGCCCCTACTCGAACGCCACGCGCGGCAACATCAACGTCGACCTCAAGATCCTGGAGTACGCAGCATGAGCACATCCCTCGCAACCACCACCCGTGAAATCCGGCTGGCGTCCCGCCCCGTGGGGCGCCCCACCAGCGGCAACTTCGAACTCGCAGAGTCACCGCTGGCCGCCCTTGAAGACGGCCAGATCCTGGTCCGGAACCTTTTCATGTCCGTGGACCCCTACATGCGGGGCCGCATGAACGACGTCAAGTCCTACTCCGCACCCTTCGCCGTGGGCAAAGCGCTCGACGGCGGCGCGGTGGGTGAGGTGGTCGCGTCCCGTTCGTCTGCACACAAGGAAGGCGACGTCGTCGTCCATTCCCTCGGCTGGCGGGAGTATGCAGTGGTGGACGGCAATGCTGCCACCCCGGCCCGCACGGACCTGGCGCCGGCCTCGGCTTTCCTGGGCGCCCTGGGCATGACCGGGCTGACGGCGTATACGGGTCTGCTGAAGGTTGCAGAATTCAAGCCGGGGGACGCCGTGTTCGTCTCGGGCGCGGCAGGGGCGGTGGGATCCCTGGTGGGCCAGATCGCCAAAGCGATGGGCGCTTCCCGCGTCATCGGGTCCGCAGGCTCGCCCGCCAAGGTGGCCCGGCTGCTGGAGCTCGGCTTCGATGCCGCCTTCGACTACCATGACGGTCCCGTTGTGGACCAGCTGGAGAAGGCGGCGGGCCCCGCCGGCATCGACGTCTACTTCGACAACGTGGGCGGTGAGCACCTGGAGGCTGCCCTGGCAGTCCTCAACGTGGGGGGCCGCGTCGCGATGTGCGGCGCGATCGCACAGTACAACTCCACCGAGCCCACTCCCGCACCCCACAACCTGATGCAGGCAATCGGCAAGCAGCTGACCCTACGCGGCTTCCTGGTGGGCGGCCAGCGGCAGCACGCGGCTGAGTTCGCGGAAAAGATGGCGGGCTGGCTTGCAGACGGAACCGTGCGTTACGACGAGACGATCGTGGACGGGCTGGAGAACGCCCCGCAGGCGTTCATGGACCTCCTGGACGGTGCAAACACCGGCAAGATGCTGGTCCGGCTGTAGCCGCTGCAAGCGAACACAAAGCAGTAGGGGGCACCGCGATCCGCGGTGCCCCCTACTGCTTGGTAACAACTTGTAAACAATCTTCCAGATGGGCTCCTGCCGTGCTATGGGGACGTGGCGCAGGCCACTAAAGTAAGTGCCATCAGTGCGCTCCGGCGCAGTGCTGCGTGCCTTCCGTGAGTACAGAATTTCAGCGCCGAAACGGACACTCATTGAATTCCAGCCCGTAGCGCCACTCGCATCACCCCTGGAGGAAAATTGAAGAAATCACTGCGTGCCAGCTTCAAACGCGGTTCAATGGCCGGCGTGGCCACCCTCGGTGCATCCGCCTTACTGCTCACCGGTTGCGGGGCCGCCCCGTCCTCGTCCGGCCCCTCAGGTTCAGCCACCGCCTCGGGCTACACCGCATGCATGGTGTCCGACTCCGGGGGTTTCGATGACAAGTCCTTCAACCAGTCCGGCTATGAGGGCCTGCAGAGTGCGGTCAAGGACCTCGGCATCCAGGAGAAGCACGTCCAGTCCAAGGCTGACACCGACTACGACCCCAACCTTCGCTCCATGGTCCAGCAGGGCTGCAAGCTCACCGTGACCGTCGGCTTCCTGCTCGGCGACGCCACGAAGTCCATCGCGACGGCCAACCCGAACAGCCACTTTGCCATCATCGACTACAACGACCCCACCTTCCCCAAGAACGTCAAGCCGATCGTCTATGACACGGCCCAGGCTGCGTTCCTGGCCGGCTACCTGGCTGCCGGCACTTCCAAGACCGGCAAGGTGGCCACGTTCGGCGGCATCAACATCCCCACCGTCACCATCTTCATGGACGGCTTCGCTGATGGCGTGAAGTACTACAACCAGAAGAAGGGCAAGAGCGTCCAGCTCATCGGCTGGGACAAGGACAAGCAGGACGGCACCTTCGTCGGTGACTTCAAGCAGGTGGACAAGGGCAAGGTCCTGACCCAGGGCTTCCTTGACCAGGGCGCCGACATCGTCCTTCCCGTGGCCGGACCCGTCGGCGGCGGCGCGGGCAGCGCGATCCTTGACGCCAAGTCCAAGGGCAAGGATGCCAAGCTCATCTGGGTTGACTCGGATGGCTACCTCACTGCCCCGGATTACAAGTCCGTGATCCTCTCCTCCGTCCAGAAGACCATGTCCACAGCTGTGGAGACGGTCATCAAGGACGACAAGGACGGCAAGTTCGACGCATCGCCGTACATCGGAACCCTTGCAAACGGCGGCGTGGCCCTGGCTCCGTTCCACGATCTCGATTCCGCCGTGCCGGCAGACCTCAAGAGCGAACTGGACCAGCTGAAGAAGGACGTCATCTCCGGCACCGTCAAGGTCGAATCGAAGTCCAGCCCCACCAAGTAAACACAAACCCCGGGGCGCGCTGCCCTTCCGCCGCCACCCCGGCCGAAGGGCAGCGCGTTCTGTTTTGCCGGCAACGTTCCGCCAAGCATCACGCCGGCGGTCTTTGCCGGCTGCCTGCCCTGCCCACGAACCACCCGTGACACTAGGCTGGGACTACCCGCTGCCTTGCCGCCGACAGCGCGCCGGAGCAGATCCATACACACATAGATTGGTTGGGGTTTTGAAACTCGAACTGAAAGGGATCACGAAGCGATTCGGGTCCCTTGTAGCCAACGACCACATTGATTTGGTCGTCGAACCGGGACAGGTGCACTGCCTCCTTGGCGAAAACGGCGCAGGGAAATCCACCCTGATGAACGTGCTCTACGGCCTGTACGATCCCACCGAGGGTGAAATCCTGGTCGACGGCAAACCGGTGGTCTTCAAGGACCCCGGCGAGGCGATGGCGGCCGGTATCGGGATGGTCCACCAGCACTTCATGCTCATCCCGGTCTTCACCGTGGCCGAGAACGTGGCGCTGGGCAATGAGACCACCAAAGCGGCCGGACTGCTTAACCTCGAAGCCACGCGTGGGAAGATCCGCAGCATCTCTGACCAGTACGGGTTCGACGTCGACCCCGATGCCATGGTGGAAGACCTGCCGGTCGGCGTCCAGCAGCGGGTCGAGATCATCAAGGCCCTGGTTCGTGATGCCGAAGTGCTCATCCTTGACGAACCCACCGCCGTGTTGACGCCCCAGGAGACCGACGAACTCCTCGACATCATCCGGCAGCTGAAGCGCGACGGTAAGTCGATCGTCTTCATCTCCCACAAACTGCGTGAAGTCAAAGCCATCTCGGACACCATCACGGTCATCCGCCGCGGCAAGGTGGTGGGGCAGGCGGACCCCACGGCCTCTCCCACCGAACTGGCCTCCGCCATGGTGGGCCGGACCGTGAGCCTGACCCTGGACAAGGCGCCTGCCAAGACCGGCGACGTGTCGTTCAAGGTCCGCAACCTGACGGTGACGAACCACAACGGCCAGCACGTGGTCGATGACCTGTCCTTCGACATCGCCAAGGGCGAAGTGCTCGCCATCGCCGGAGTGCAAGGAAACGGCCAGACCGAACTGACCGAAGCCATCCTCGGTGTGCAGCCGCACGTGGCCGGGTCCATCACGCTCGACGGCGAGGAACTGCTTGGCAAGAGCGTCAAGCACGTCCTCGGCGCCGGAGTGGGCTTCGTCCCCGAGGACCGCACCCTCGACGGTCTCGTCGGAACGTTCACCATCTCCGAGAACATGATCCTGGACCTCTACGACAAAGCGCCCTTCGCTCGCGGCGTTGGCATGAAGCCGGGCGTGATCGCGGAGAACGCGGCCAGGAAGGTTGAGGAATTCGACGTCCGCACACCGTCCGTATCCGCCGCGGTGGGCACCCTCTCCGGCGGCAACCAGCAAAAAGTCGTCCTGGCCCGTGAGCTTTCGCGCCCGCTGCGCCTGTTCATCGCTTCACAGCCAACGCGCGGGCTCGACGTCGGCTCGATTGAATTCGTGCACAAGCGTGTCATCGCCGAGCGTGACCACGGAACGCCGGTCATGATCGTCTCCACCGAACTGGACGAAGTGCTGCAACTGGCCGACCGGATCGCGGTGCTTTACCGCGGACGGCTGGTGGGGATCGTACCCGCCACCACCTCCCGGGACGTGCTGGGCCTGATGATGGCCGGGGTCCCGGCCGCCGAAGCCGAAGCCAGTGCCTCTGCCCACACACCCAGCGGCGCGACGACATCGGCGGTAACGGAGCCTGCCGGCCACGAAGGAGAAACCCATGTCTGAGAAGACAACCCCGGAACCGCAGGCCACGAGCCCCGACGACAGCCCGGAGCCCGCCGACATCCGGGAGCCCGGCGGCACCACCTCCGAGGCTATGGCCTCAGACGTCGTCCTGGACACTGCCGGTGGCCAGATGCCGCCCTCCGCCGTTCCGGCAGCCACCCTGCGGCGCGGACGGGACCAGGACGGCAACGGATCCGTCCTTCACCAAATCTTCACGGGCAACGCCATGGTGTCCGTGCTCTCCGTGCTGCTCGCGATCGTGCTCGGCGGCATCCTGATGGCCGTGACCAACCCAAAGGTAGCGGTCACGGCCGGCTACTTCTTCGCACAGCCAGGGGACCTGTTGACCGAGGTCATTCGTCCCTACACTGCCCTGGTGCAGGGTTCCATCTTCAACTGGGCAGGCGCGGACCTGGCTGCACAGCTGTACCCGATCACCGAGACCCTCACCGTCGCCACCCCACTGATCTGCGCCGGGCTCGGCGTCGCGCTGGCGTTCCGCGCCGGCCTGTTCAACATCGGTGCGCAGGGGCAGATCATCTTCGGCGCGCTCTTCGGCGCCTATGTCGGCTTTGCCTGGCACCTGCCAATCGGCCTGCACCTGCTGGTCGTCATCCTGGCCGGGCTGGTCGGCGGCGCAGTCTGGGGCGGCGTCGTGGGTTTGCTGAAGGCACGGACCGGCGCGCATGAGGTGATCGTGACCATCATGCTGAACTACATCGCCAACTTCCTGCTGCTGTTCCTGCTCACCACCCCGGCTTTCCAGCGCAAGGGTTCAACCAACCCGATCTCCCCGTTCCTTGACTCCACCGCGTTGTTCCCCGAACTGCTCGGACCGCAATTCCGCCTGCACGCCGGCTTCCTGGTCGCCATAGCGGCCACCGCCTTCGTCTGGTGGCTGCTGAACCGCTCCACGATCGGTTTTGAATTCCGGGCCGTTGGGGCAAACCCCAGCGCGGCCCGCACCGCCGGCATCAATGTGGCCCGCAGCACCATCCTGGTGATGGCGATCGCCGGTGCGCTGGCAGGCCTGGCCGGTGTGGCCCAGGTGTCCGGCACGGAAAAGTACCTGTCCGGCGGTGTCGCCGCTTCCATTGGTTTTGATGCCATCACGGTTGCCCTTTTGGGACGTTCGACGCCGTGGGGAACCTTCTTCGCGGGCCTGCTCTTCGGCGCCTTCCGCGCCGGCGGCGTAGCCATGCAGGCCCAGACGCAGACGCCGATCGACATCGTGCTCGTCATCCAGTCCCTGATCGTGCTGTTCATCGCGGCACCGCCGCTGGTCCGTGCGATATTCGGACTCAACCCCCGTAAGAAGAAAACCACCACCAGTGGGACCGCCGGTTCGCGTACCAGCGGCATCAAGAGCGGAGCGGCAGCATGAGCGCCACGACACAATCTCCCGCCGGCAAACAGCCCGGCACCGGAGAAGGAACCGGCAATACCCCCGGAGCCAGCCGCGCCGGAGGTCCGGCAAGCACAACGGAACTCGTGAGCTGGAAAGCCGGCATCGGCCTGGGCCTGCTCGCCCTCCTGGGCACCCTGCTGTTCGGGTTCCTGGCCAACCCAAAGTCTGCCGGGTTCCGGATCGCTGAGGCCCGCGATCCGAACGCCTCCTCCACCGCAGCCTGGGTTACCCTCGCCGTGGCCCTGGCCGCCGCCGCCTACGTCGGCTACCGCTGGCTCAGCCAGCGGCGCGAGGGCGGGGGAGTGGACCGTTGGATCCCCGCCACCACAATTTCCGCCGTCGTGGTCCTGGGCCTGGCCGCCCTGGGCGTCGCCCGGGTGGAGAAGATTACCGTTCCCTCGATGGCGCTGGGCTGGATCTGCTCCGTCCTGCTGCTCGCCCTGGCCGGATACGCCTGCTTCCTGACCGTGCAGCGGCGGCGCACCCCCGGATGGGTGGGCGGTGTCTTCGCAGTGGTCTTCCTCGTCGGATTCATGATCTGGATCGTGGCGGGCGGCCGTGATCCCGAGCCGTCCATTTCCCTCGGCGGCCTCCTGGCCGGTGCAGTGACCCTGGCCGTACCCTTGGTGTTTGGCTCGTTGTCCGGTGTGCTGTGCGAACGGGCCGGCGTGGTCAACATCGCCATCGAAGGCCAGCTCCTGCTCGGCGCGTTTTCCGCCGCCGTCGTGGCCACCATGACCGGCAACGTCTATGTGGGGCTCATCTCCGCCGCCGTGGCCGGTGCGCTTGTGTCCCTGGTCCTGGCCCTGGTGAGCATCAAGTACCTGGTCAACCAGATCATCGTCGGCGTGGTGCTCAACGTCCTGATCAGCGGCCTCACCAGCTTCCTGTTCTCCACCCTGCTCACGGCGGACCCCGAACACCTCAACAAGCCCGGCCGGCTGCAGGCAGTGGATATCCCGTTCCTCTCCGACATCCCGATCATCGGCCCCATCCTGTTCCGCCAGTCGCTGGTGGGCTACCTCATGTACGTGGCCGTTATCGTCGTGTACGTCGGGCTGTTCCACACCAAATGGGGCCTGCGCGTGCGTGCCGTCGGCGAACACCCTCAAGCGGCTGACACCGTGGGAATCAACGTCAATCGGACCCGCTTCATCAACGTCCTCATGGGCGGCGCGATCGCCGGCATCGGCGGTTCCTTCTTCACCCTGGTGTCAGTGGACGCCTTCAGCAAGGACATGTCCGGCGGCCGCGGCTACATCGCCCTTGCCGCCATGATCTTCGGCCGCTGGAATCCCATCGGGGCCTTCCTGGCCGCGTTGCTTTTCGGGTTCGCCGACAACCTGCAGAGCATCATCACCATCATCGGTTCGCCTGTGCCCAGCCAGTTCATGGCGATGCTGCCCTACGCCCTGACTGTCATCGCGGTGGCCGGCCTGGTAGGACGATCCAGGCCCCCCGCGGCCGACGGCATACCGTACGTCAAGGGATGACCGCCATGGACAACGCGCAAACGGTGGACTGGGCAGCCCTGGAGGTTGCCGCCGTCGCTGCCATGAAGAATGCCTACGCCCCGTACTCAAAATTTCCGGTGGGAGCCGCGGCGCTGACCGGGGACGGCCGGATTGTCAGCGGCTGCAACGTGGAGAACGCCAGCTATGGGCTGACCCTCTGCGCCGAGTGCGTCCTGGTGGGTGAACTGCAGATGACCGGCGGCGGCCTGCTGCGGGCCTTCTACTGCGTGGATGGGGCGGGCAACGTGCTCATGCCCTGCGGCAGGTGCCGGCAGTTGCTCTACGAATTCAGGGCCCCCGACATGCAGCTCATGACCAGCCAAGGCATCAAAACCATGGACCAGGTGCTGCCCGACGCCTTTGGTCCCGAACACCTGGAGGAGACCCAATGACCGGCAGCAAAGCCGAGGCGTTCGACGCCGTTGACATCATCCGCACCAAGCGCGACAAGGGGACGCTGAGCCCCGAACAGATCGACTGGACCATCGACGCGTACACCCGGGGAGCCATAGCTGACGAACAAATGGCAGCCCTCAACATGGCCATCCTGCTCAACGGCATGGACCGTGCCGAAATTGCCCGCTGGACGGCCGCCATGATTGCGTCCGGGGAGCGAATGGATTTCTCCAGCCTTAGGCGTCCCGACGGCGGCCTGAAGTACACCACGGACAAGCACTCCACCGGCGGGGTAGGGGACAAGATCACCCTGCCGCTGGCCCCCCTGGTGGCTGTATTCGGCGTCGCCGTCCCACAGCTGTCCGGCCGCGGCCTGGGCCACACCGGCGGCACGCTGGACAAGCTCGAGTCGATTCCGGGGTGGCGCGCAGGCCTGTCCAACGACGAAATCCTGGCCCAGCTCCAGGACGTGGGGGCGGTGATCTGCGCCGCCGGTTCCGGCCTGGCACCCGCGGACAAGAAGCTCTACGCGCTGCGCGACGTCACCGGAACGGTTGAGGCCATCCCGCTGATCGCCTCCTCCATTATGAGCAAGAAGATCGCCGAGGGCACCGGATCGCTGGTCCTGGACGTCAAGGTGGGCAGCGGTGCCTTCATGAAGGACGAAGCCAAAGCCCGCGAACTGGCCGAAACCATGGTGGCGCTCGGCAAGGACGCGGGGGTTAACACCGTCGCCCTGCTGACCAACATGAACACCCCGCTGGGCCTCACCGCCGGCAACGCCATTGAAGTCGAGGAATCGGTGGAGGTGCTGGCAGGCGGCGGCCCGGAGGACGTGGTGGAGTTGACCGTCCGGCTCGCCGAAGAGATGCTCGCCTGTGCAGGCGTGCACGACGCCGACCCAGCCGCCGCCCTCAAGGACGGCCGGGCCATGGACGTCTGGAACCGGATGATCGCCGGGCAGGGCGGTGACCCCCGCGCCGCCCTGCCCGTGGCGCGGGAATCCGACGTCGTCTACGCCCCTGCCGACGGGGTGCTGGTGGAACTGGATGCGCTCGCAGTCGGTGTCGCTGCATGGCGGTTGGGGGCCGGCCGCGCCCGCAAGGAGGACGCAGTCCAGGCGGGGGCCGGGGTGCGCATGCACGCCAAGCCCGGTGCCACCGTGCGTGCAGGGGAACCTCTGATGACACTGCTCACCGACACCCCGGAGCGGTTCGCCCGCGCCCGGGAAGCCCTGGAACACGCCGTGGTCATCGCTCCGGAAGGTTCGCGGCCTGCCCAGCAGCTCATTATCGACCGCATAGCATAGGGACCAATGCAGGCCATCAATGACTTCATCCTCGCCGCAGCCGGCCAGCCGTGGGTGCTGGTCCTGGTGCTGGCCTGCTGTGTCATTGACGGCTTCTTTCCGCCCATTCCCAGTGAATCCGTAGTGGTGGGCCTCGCCGCCGTGGCGGCCACCGCGGATGTGCCCAACCCCTTGGTCCTGGCAGTCGTGGCCGCCGCCGGGGCCTTCCTGGGCGACAACATTGCGTACCTGCTGGGCCGCCGGGTGGGTACCAGCCGCTGGGCCTGGATGCGGGGACCGCGCATGCAGGCCGCGTTCCGCTGGGCCGGCAGGGAACTGCGCAAGCGGCCCGCGTCACTGATCCTGGTGGCGCGATTCGTTCCGATCGGACGGGTGGCGGTCAACCTGACCGCCGGGGTCACCCACTACCACCACTTGCGGTTCGTGGGCCTGACCATCCTTTCAGCAAGCCTGTGGGCCTGCTACTCGGTGGCGGTCGGGCTCTTCTTCGGCCAGTGGTTTGAGGACAACCACATCCTTGGCGCTGCAATCGCCATTGTCTGCGCGGTTGCGCTGGGCATTGTGGTGGACCTGGCGATCAACAAAATCCGGGGTAAAACCAACGTGATGGAACGGATCCGGGAACCTGGGGCCTGAGCAGCGCGTTTAAGGGGTAATTAGGGCCATTCGGGCGTAGCGGACAGGGCCCGGAGCGTGGGACACTTAGGAACGATTTCCGCTTTGGCTGCGGCACTTTAGCTGTGTCATTTTTATACAGGAGCAACACCGCGTGGAGTTTATTAATGAGGCCGTGCTCCATGCAGCGGGCCAGTGGTGGATTTACCCGGCGCTGCTGGTGTTCTTCTTCGTGGACGGCTTCGCCATGGTGGTCCCCAGCGAGACGCTCATCGTGGCGCTCGCAGCCTTCTCCCGGCACAGCGGCGAACCCAACCTTTGGATCCTCGGCCTCACGGCACTGGTCGGCGCCATCTGCGGGGACAACATGGCCTACCTGCTCGGCCGCAAGATCGGCCTGGAGCGTTGGGGCTGGATGCGCCGGCCCAAGGTTCGGAAAGTCTTCGCCTGGGCCCGCTATGAGCTTGAAAAACGCGGCGCGGTGCTGATCTTCACAGCACGGTACATCCCCTGGGGACGCGTCGCCGTCAACTACGTGGCCGGAAGCACCGGCTTCTCGCACCGCCGGTTCTTCGTTTTCGACGCCTTTGCCTGCGTGACCTGGGTGGGCTACTCCCTTGGCATCGGCGTGCTGGCCAGCTCGTTCCCGTGGCTGCACCACAACCCGCTGCTCAGCGCGGGCATCGCCGTCGTGTTCGCCATTGTCCTGGGCGTGGCCATCGACCACCTGCTCCGCTGGTGGCACAAACGGCTGGGCCGGCACGACGCACAGGATGCGGACGGACCGAGTGAAGAGTCCTCCGGTTCCGGGCAGGAAGGCCGGCCCGGCGCGCAGGCCCTGGTGGTGCCCTCGGCAAAGACCCGTCCAGCGGCAAAGTAGCGGGCGGCTTTGCACGGCTGGCTTTGAGCTGCCGGCTTTGAACGGCTGGCTTTGAACTCCGGCCCACCCTAAGGTGGGAACGTGACTGAGCCCATTGTTGACGCTGCCCCTGCCATCGATTTTGACCTGAAGAGCCTGCCCAAGGTTTCCCTTCACGACCACTTGGACGGAGGACTCCGTCCGGCCACCATCATCGAACTGGCGGAGGCCGTTGGCCACACGCTCCCCTCAACGGACCCGGTGGCCCTGGGGCAGTGGTTCCGCGAATCGGCCGACTCCGGGTCCCTGGTCCGGTACCTGGAGACGTTCGACCACACCGTGGCCGTCATGCAGACCTTCGACGGCCTGTTCCGGGTGGCCAAGGAGTTCGTCGAGGACCTCGCGGACGACGGCGTGGTGTACGGCGAAGTGCGCTGGGCGCCGGAGCAGCACCTCCAGAAGGGGCTCAGCCTTGATGAGGCCGTGGAGGCGGTACAGGAAGGCCTGGAAGCGGGTGTCGAGGCCGTCTCCGAGACCGGGCGCGAGATCCAGGTGGGCCAACTGATCACCGCGATGCGACACGCCGACCGGGGGCAGGAGATCGCTGAACTGGCCGTGCGCCACCGCAACAAGGGTGCCGTGGGCTTTGACATCGCCGGGGCAGAGGACGGGTTCCTTCCCAGCCGTTTCAAGGACGCCTTCACGTACCTTGCCCAGCATAATTTCCCCGCCACCGTGCACGCGGGCGAGGCTGCCGGGCTGGAGAGCATCCAGTCCGCGCTGGTGGACGGCCGCGCCCTGCGGCTGGGACACGGCGTCCGCATCGCCGAGGACATCATGGTGGAATTCGACGACGACGAAGACGCCGGGGATACCGTGGGCCTGGTCACCCTCGGCGACCTCTCCAGCTGGGTCCGCGACCGCGGCATCGCCCTGGAGATCTGCCCTTCCTCCAACCTCCAGACCGGCGCGATCGCGGAGTTCGGCGAAGGCATCGAAAGCCACCCCCTGGACATGCTCTACCAGCTGGGCTTCAACGTCACCATCAACACCGACAACCGGCTGATGAGCGGCGTCACCCTGACCGACGAGTTCAACCTGCTGGTGGAAACCTTCGACTACGACCTCGACGACCTGCTGGAGCTGACCCTGAACGCCGCCGAGGCATCCTTCCTGCCACTGGAGGAAAAGGAAGCGCTGGTGGAGTACATCAACGACGCCTACGCCAACCTTGGCTGACCCGCCTCCCGGGCCCAGCAGCTCCGCCACGGCGGAGCTGCTGGAGAAAATCGCCCAACTGCGCGAGCACTGCCCCTGGATGGGCGCGCTGACGCACGCATCGCTGGTGGAATTCCTCCTTGAGGAGGCCTACGAGGTGGCTGAGACCATCGAAGAGGGCCACCCCGACGCCGAACTCCGGGGCGAGCTGGGGGACGTCCTGCTCCAGGTGGTGCTGCACGCCCGGCTAGCCCAGGAACGCGGCGCCTTCACGTTCGACGACGTGGCTCGCGGCCTGGCTGCCAAAATGGTCCGCCGGAATCCCCACGTTTTCCGGCCTGACGGCTCCCTGCAGGACAGCTTCCCGGCCACCGTTGCGGAGATCGAGCATAAATGGGATGCCGTCAAGCGGGCCGAAAAGCCGGAACGGAGGGATCCCTTCGAAGGAATCCCGCGCGCCCTTCCCGCACTGGCCAGGGCACAAAAGTCGCTTGACCGTGCAGCCCGCGCCGGCCTCGGACTTCCTCCGGGGGCTCCCGTCCCCGAAAGCGAGGAGGAGCTGGGAACCCTGCTGCTCGCCGTCGTGCGCTCCGCCCGGGACAACGGCATGGACGCCGAGCGGGCCCTGCGCGCCGCCGTCCGCCGGTACCAAAACGATCCGGCCGACCAAAATGACCCAGCGCCATCATGACGTCCAGGCCTTGACCGGTTTGAGTAACCCGGAGCACTCTCGACTAGGCTGGACCGTGACGAGTACGTCGAGTTTTCTGCCTGATTCCCCCCGTTAATCGCCCATAAGGAGCAAATTCATGGCGCTTATCGATGCCATCCACGCCCGCGAGATCCTCGATTCCCGCGGCAACCCCACCGTCGAAGTTGAAGTCCTGCTTTCGGACGGCCAGATCGGCCGCGCGGCGGTTCCCTCCGGCGCTTCCACCGGTGAGCACGAGGCCGTCGAACTCCGCGATGGCGACAAGGGCCGCTACCTCGGCAAGGGCGTGCAGAAGGCCGTGGACGCCGTGATCGACCAGATCGCCCCCGCCCTGACCGGCTTCGACGCCACCGACCAGCGCAGCATCGACCAGGCCATGCTGGACCTGGACGGCACCCCCAACAAGGGCAAGCTCGGTGCCAACGCCATCCTGGGCGTCTCCCTGGCGGTTGCCAACGCGGCCGCAGCTTCCGCAGACCTGCCGCTCTACAAGTACCTGGGCGGCCCCAACGCACACGTCCTGCCGGTGCCGCTGATGAACATCCTCAACGGTGGATCCCACGCGGACTCCGACGTCGACATCCAGGAATTCATGATCGCCCCCATCGGCGCCGAGACCTTCTCCGAGGGCCTGCGCTGGGGCGTGGAGGTGTACCACAACCTCAAGTCCGTCCTGCAGCAGAAGGGCCTGTCCACCGGCCTCGGCGACGAAGGCGGCTTCGCGCCCAACCTGCCGTCCAACCGTGCAGCCCTGGACCTCATCACCGAAGCCATCAAGAACGCCGGCTACACCCCGGGCAAGGACATCGCCTTGGCCCTGGACGTTGCCTCCTCCGAGTTCTACAAGGACGGCGCCTACCAGTTCGAAGGCAAGGCCCTGTCCGCCAGCGACATGAGCGCCTACTATGCCGAGCTCGTGGCCGACTACCCGCTGGTCTCCATCGAGGACCCGCTGGACGAGAACGACTGGGAAGGCTGGAAGACCCTCACCGACGCCATCGGTGACAAAGTCCAGCTGGTTGGCGACGACCTCTTCGTCACCAACCCCTCCATCCTGCAGCGCGGCATCGACACCAAGACCGCCAACTCCCTGCTGGTCAAGGTCAACCAGATCGGCTCGCTGACCGAGACCCTGGACGCCGTCAGCCTGGCGCAGCGCGCCGGGTACACCACCATCACCTCGCACCGCTCGGGTGAAACCGAGGACACCACCATCGCTGACATCGCGGTGGCCACCAACGCCGGCCAGATCAAGACCGGCGCACCCGCCCGCTCCGAGCGTGTTGCCAAGTACAACCAGCTGCTGCGCATCGAAGAGGAACTGGACGACGCCGCACGCTACGCCGGACGCAGCGCGTTCCCGCGTTTCAAGGGCTAGTAACCGCCTAAACCCATCCGCGGTGGCTATGGTTGAAAGACCATAGCCACCGTTGTTGTCTCCAGCAGCATTTATCCCAGCAGTGGTTTCAGCAGTGAATATCCAGCACAGATAGTGGCGGCCCCGGGAGGCTGCGTTTCAGGAGTGTCATGGCTACCCGCCGTCCCAAAGTTCCCAAGGTTGCCCCCGCCCGTCCAGCCAAGGAAACGGCCGACGACGGTTCCTCCAGTGGTGCCGCGGTGATCCGCGCGGATTTCCGGCCGGGCAAGGGCGCGGCCACCACGCCCCCTTCACCTTCGACGGACAACCACGGGCGCGGAACTGCAGGCCAAAGCCGAAAAGCGGGGGAAGCCAAAACGCCCGGGCCGTCTGCCAGGCGCAAAGGCAGCAGTCCGGTTGACGGCAAGGACGCCCGGACCCCTGACGAGGAACAGCACCCCGTCCCCGCCAAGGCGTTTTCCGGCCGCATGCTGGCACTGGCCGTGGTGATGATCGCAATTACGATCATGCTGGCGCCCACGGTCAAGATCTTCTTCGACAAAAAGGCCGAAATCGACGCCCTTAACGCTGACATCGCTGCACGCCAGACCCAGGGCGACGCCCTCCGCCAGCAGGTTTCGCGCTGGCAGGACCCCAACTACGTCAAGCAGCAGGCCCGCGACCGCATTAACATGGTTATGCCGGGCGAAACCGGCTACTGGGTTTTTGGCAGCGATGAGCCGGCCGGAGAAAGCAGTAGCCCCGCCGGCGCAGCAGCACAAGACCCCGCCGATCTGCCGTGGGTGGATTCCCTGTGGGAGTCCATCAGGCGTGCGGCCACAGACTGAACCGCACAGGAAGGACGGCCCGCGACAGTGGAACACAACACGGCAGCCGCCCGGGACGAATCCCGCCAACCAACAGCACACGACCTTGAAGTACTGAGCAGGCAGCTGGGACGTCCCGTCCGCGATGTCGTGGAGATTCCGGCCCGCTGCGTCTGCGGCAACCCCCTGGTGGCGGCCACTGCCCCCCGGCTGAGCAACGGCACGCCATTTCCCACCACCTTCTACCTGACGCACCCGGTCATCACGTCCGCCGTTTCGAGGCTTGAAGCTGCTGGTGTCATGAACAGCATGAACGATGAGCTGGCCGCTGACGCCGAACTTGCGGCTGCCTACCGGACGGCCCACACGGAGTACCTGGCCGCGCGGGAGGGCATCGGACAGCGCTCCGGCATCGGTCCGGTGCCCGAAATCGACGGCGTCTCGGCCGGCGGGATGCCCGCGCGCGTCAAATGCCTGCATGTCCTGGTGGGCCACTCCCTGGCAGCAGGCAGCGGCGTGAACCCGCTCGGAGACCAGGCCCTCGCCATGATCAGTGAGTGGTGGACGGCCGACAGATGCTATTGCGACGGTGCCTGGGACACCACCGGGGAGGCTCCGTCCCGCGACCTCAGCCGCCACGGACCGCAGGGCCTGCCGGACATCGTCGGCCGGCCCGCCCCCGTTCGGAAGTCCACCGGAACCACGGGGGCGGCAGAATGACCCGCGTGGCCGCCATTGACTGCGGCACCAACTCCATCCGGCTCCTGATTGCTGACATCGACCGCAGCAACGGCAGCGCCGCCCTTACCGACGTCGTGCGGGAAATGCGCGTGGTCAGGCTGGGCCAGGGCGTGGACGCCACCGGCGAACTGGCTCCGGAGGCGCTGGAGCGCACGCTTGCCGCAACCGCCGACTACGCCCGCCTGATCAGGGACCATGGCGCAGGGCGGATCCGGTTCGTGGCCACCTCCGCCAGCCGCGACGCACGCAACCGGGACGTCTTCGTGGATGGTGTCAGGGAGCTGCTGGGAGTGGAACCGGAGGTCATCTCCGGGGACGAGGAAGCGGCATTGTCCTTCGCCGGGGCCAGCAGCGTCCTGCCCGTCCTTGACGGCCAGCAGGTGCTGGTGGTGGACCTCGGAGGGGGGAGCACCGAGTTCGTCCTGGGTACCGCGGCGGGCGTCACCGCCGCCAAGTCCGTGGATATTGGCTGCGTCCGGCTGACCGAACGGCACCTCCGCAATGATCCGCCTACTGCCGAGCAGATCGCCGCCGCGGAAGCTGACGTGGACGCAGCCATCGCCCGCGCCGGCCGTGACGTGCCCCTGGAACGAGCCGCCGCCGTCGTCGGCGTTGCCGGGTCCGTCACCACCATCACCGCCCATGCGCTCCGCCTGCCCGAATATTCGCCGGAGGCAATCCACGGCGCAGCGCTGCCCCTCGCGGATATCCGCGACGCCGCCACCGACCTGCTGGAGATGACCCGCGCCGGCCGTGCCGCACTGCCGTACATGCACCCCGGCCGCGTGGACGTCATCGGTGCCGGGGGACTGGTATGGCGCCGAATCCTGGAACGGATGGGGGAGCTGAGCGGCGGGAGGATCACCGCAGCAACCGCGAGCGAACACGACATCCTTGACGGCATCGCGCTGAGCATCGGGTAGGCCCATGCACTCCACCCCCGCTTCAATCCGCCCCATGTCCCGGGCTGCCGCCGCCGCAGTAGCCGTCCTGCTGGCCGTGTGCTGCCTGTTCGGCGGCCTGTTCACCGCGCCCGCCGCGCACGCCGACGAGTGGCGCGATAAGGAATACTGGCTGGCAGACTCGGGCATTACCAAGGCCTGGGAAGTGTCAAAAGGCGCCGGCGTCAAGGTGGCGGTCATCGACAGCGGCATCGATGCCCAGCACCCGGACCTCAAAGGCGCAATTGCCGGCGGTTACGACGCATCCGGCTCAGGCCAGCCGGACGGCCAGAAAAGCGTCGGCTCCAAGCCTGAACACGGAACCCTGGTAGCCACCATGCTGGCAGGGCGCGGACACCAGCCCGCCAGCGCGAGCCCCAGCCCAAGCCCGGGCCCGGCGGTTCCGCCGGACGGCATCATGGGTGTAGCGCCCGAAGCGCAGCTTCTCACTGTCTCCACCTGGCTGGGCTCCGCCAACCCCTCCGGCAAAAGCGACCAGGACCAGATTCCCGAAGCCGTCCGCTGGGCGGTGGACAACGGTGCCAGGGTCATCAATATTTCGCTCGGCAGCACGACGCCGCAGTGGCCGCAGAGCTGGGACGCCGCCTTCCTGTATGCCGAGCAAAAGGACGTGGTCATTGTGGCTGCCGCCGGCAACCGGGTGGGCGGGAACGCCCAGGTGGGTGCGCCCGCCACCATTCCCGGCGTGCTTACCGTCGCCGGCCTGGACCGCAAGAACGTGGCCAGCGTGGACG
Organism: Arthrobacter sp. ISL-85; assembly: GCF_018613675.1. Taxonomy (GTDB): domain Bacteria; phylum Actinomycetota; class Actinomycetes; order Actinomycetales; family Micrococcaceae; genus Arthrobacter. The sequence continues at coordinate 111,908 of NZ_JAGGPQ010000005.1, forward strand.
CTTCGTCGCAGGGGATCAGTATCGGCGTAGCTGCCCCAGCGGAGAACCTCCTGGGTGGACTGCCCGGCGGTGGCTATGCCGAGTGGGCCGGAACCTCAGGGTCCACCCCGATCGTTGCCGGCGTCGCCGCCTTGATCCGGTCCAAATGGCCGGACATGAGCGCCGAGCAGGTGATCAACAGGATCGTCTCCACGGCAAAGGATGCCGGCACCCCGGGCAAGGATCCGCTGTACGGCTATGGCATCCTCAACGCCGAGGCGGCGCTCAAGGCCGACGTTCCGGAGGTCACTGTCAATCCGCTGGGCACCATCGCTGAGTGGATCCGCGTGCACAGGCGGGGCAATGCTGCCCCGGCAACCCCGTTGCCCACGGCCACCTCCGCGCCCAGCGCGGCACCCACGCTGCCGGAAGCAACCGTTCCGGCTGCCAAGGCGCCGTCCCAGCGCGACAGTGCCATCGGCGCCGCCGTCGTGATCGGTTTTGCCGTCCTCTTCGTGGCGATCATTGCCGCCGCTGCCATCCAGCTCCGAAGGGCCGCCCGCAACCCTTCCCTGGGCGGGGAGGAACCGGATACGGGAGTGATGGAAAGCGTCCGGTCAAGCCCCGATTCCTAGGTTACGGAGGCTTCCGCGGTTAGTGAAGATTTTCACAAACTCCTGTATCCTTGAACAATGGCAACCACCCCACAGCTCCAGGACCGTCCCAGGGTACTCGTCGTCGGCGGCGGGTACGTCGGCCTGTACGTAGCACTGAAACTGCAGAAGAAGATCGCCAATGCCGGTGGCATCGTCACCGTCGTCGATCCCCTGCCCTACATGACTTACCAGCCCTTCCTCCCCGAGGTGGCCGGCGGCAACATTGAAGCCCGCCACGCGGTGGTCTCCCACCGCCAGCACCTCAAGCAGACCGAACTCATCCAGGGCCGCGTCACGTCGATCGACCACGTCAACCGGACGGCCGTGGTGGCTCCCGCCGATGGCGGCGCCAACTTCGAGGTGCCCTACTTCGACGTCGTGCTCGCAGCCGGCGCCATCACCCGCACCTTCCCCATTAAGGGCCTGGCGGACAAGGGCATCGGCCTGAAGACCATCGAGGAAGCTGTTGCCCTGCGCAACAAGCTGCTGGAGCGCATCGAGGTTGCCTCCACCATGACGGACCCCGCGGCACGCGCCCGGGCCCTCACCTTCGTGGTGGTCGGCGGCGGTTTTGCCGGCATCGAGTGCATCACCGAGATGGAAGACCTCGCACGGGCAGCAGTCCGCAACAACCCCCGCATCAAGCAGGAGGAAGTCCGCTTCGTCCTGGTCGAAGCCATGGGCCGGATCATGCCCGAGGTCACCGCCAAGCAGGCTGACTGGGTAGTCGAGCACCTGCGCAGCCGCGGCATTGAGGTCCTCCTGAACACCTCGCTGGACAGCGCGGAAGGCTCCCTGAAGCTGATCAACCTTCCGGACAAGACCCCCGCGCAGGAATTCGAGGCCGACACGCTCGTGTGGACGGCCGGCGTGCAGGCGAACCCGATGGTCCGCTCCACCGACTTCCCGCTCGAGCCCCGCGGCCGCGTCCGCGTCCTGCCGGACCTGCGAATCTCCGGCGACGAAGGCATCGTGGAGAACGCCTGGGCAGCCGGCGACATCGCCGCTGTTCCGGACCTTACCGGCAAGGGCCTGCCTGACGGCACCTGCGTGCCTAACGCCCAGCATGCCCTGCGCCAGGCCAAGCGCCTCGCCGAGAACCTGTGGGCCTCGCGCTGGGACAAGCCGCTGACGGACTACAAGCACAAGAACCTCGGTGCCGTGGCCGGCTTCGGCGAGTGGAAAGGCGTTGCCAACATCAACCTGCTGGGCCGGATCGGCCTCAAGGGCGGACTCGCCTGGCTGGCCCACCGCGGCTACCACGGCATGGCCATGCCCACGGCTGAGCGTAAGTTCCGCGTCATCCTGAACTGGATCATTGGCTTCTTCGCCGGACGCGACACCACGCAGCTGATGGACCTGGACAACCCCCGCGGCGCCTTCGTCTCGGCGGCCACCCCGGCCCCCAAGCCCGCCTCTGCACCCGCAGCGGTTCCGGCCGCCGGCTCCGGCTCAGCCGCTGCCGCCGCTCCCAAGGAGACCGTGGCAGCCAACGCCAAGTAGCGCCCCCGTTCCACCACGGTTCACAGCGTCCGACGGCGGCCGTCCCCTTTGCGGGCCGGCCGCCGTCGGCGTTTCCAGCCAACCCGCCCCGGGCAGGTACCATTGACCCGGCGCCCCAGTAGCCCAATTGGCAGAGGCAGCGGACTTAAAATCCGCGTGTTGTGGGTTCGAGTCCCACCTGGGGTACAGACTGTCCCTTCCGGCGCCCGCGAGGTCCCGGACACCAGGAAGCCGCCTGCAATGCAGGCGGCTTCCTGCATTTAATTCCGCGGAGGAAACGACTGTTATAAGGCTGTGACCTCTGTCACTTAGGTTCGCCGCCGTCTATGCATTAGCTTGAAGCTAAATCAGGAATTCCTGGTCCAATTCCGGGCGCTGAGGCGCCCCATTGATCCGCACGCGCATCGCATGGCCCTGTTTCGGAAGGCAGACAAATGTACCGAAAGAAAGTCCTCACCTCGTTGGCAGCGGCAGCCACATTCAGCATGCTGCTGTCGGCCTGCGCCAACCAGGCGGGTCCTGGCACCACCGAAAGCTCCGGCTCGTCCAGCAAGGTGAACATCCCCGCCATTTCGAAAGTGGATGTTCCTGCCGGTGCGGTAAAGCCCGCCGGTGACGGCAAGGCAACCTGCCCCGCAACCACCACGCTCGCCTACGCAGGTGCAGAGACCGGCCCCAACGCCCAGCTCGGCGTCAACATCTTCAACGGCATCCAGCTGGCCATCGACCAGCACAACAAGGCCAACCCGGGATGCCAGGTCCAGTTCAAGAAGTTCGACACGGAAGGCGACCCGAACAAGGCCACCGGTCCCGTCACCCAGATGGTAAGTGAACCGGACATCGTAGGTGTGGTCGGTTTGCCGTTCTCCGGTGAATCCAAGGCCACGGGCAACATCTTCGAGCAGAAGGGCCTGGTCCACATCACCCCGTCGGCCACCAACCCCACGCTGACCGAAAACGGCTGGACCACGTTCTTCCGCGGCCTCGGCAATGACGCCGTCCAGGGCCCAGCTGCCGCCAAGTTCCTCACCGGGAAGCTCGGTGCCAAGAAGGTGTACCTGGTCCAGGATGACTCCGACTACGGCATCGGCCTGGGAACCTCCACCTCCGCCGGCCTGGGCAGTGCCCTTGCCGGGACTGAAAAGGTGACCACGGGGCAGAAGGACTTCTCCGCAGTGATCTCCAAGATCATGAACGCCAAGGCTGACGCGGTGTTCTACTCCGGGTACTACGCTGAAGGTGCACCGTTCGACCAGCAGTTGGTCGGAAAGGGCTTCACCGGAACGTTCGTGGCACCTGATGGCGTCAAGGACGACCAGTTCATCAAGCAGGCGGGCGACGCGTCCAACAACGCCTACTTCACCTGCCCCTGCCTCCCCGGTGAGCTGATCCCGGAATTCGCAACGGCCTACAAGGACGTTTCCAAGGGTGCCGAGCCCGGAACGTACTCCATCGAAGGCTACGACGCCGCAACCGTCCTCCTGTCCGGCATCGACGCAGGCAAGCAAAACCGGGCTGACCTGCTGGCCTGGGTCAAGGCTTATGACAAGGACGGCCTGAGCAAGCACTACAAGTGGGATGCCAAGGGCGAGCTCCAGGCCCCCACGGTTTACGGCTACAAGGTGGAAAACGGAAAGATCGTTCCCGTCGGTCCCATTGGGGAGTAGCAGCTACGCATGAACCGGCTGTGGGGGCCAGCAATAGCGGGCCCCCACAGCCTTTTCTTCGCTTGGCAGCAGCCCAGGCCAAAGTTACGTCAATAGACACAAGTCCCACGGCCGGGCCCACAAGGCCGCGTGCAACTGGATCAGGATGTTCCCATGCTTCCCTCTCTTGTCCCACTACTTCCGACGGAAAACGACTGGATCACCTTCGACATACCGTCCCTGGCCCAGAACTTCTGGAGTGCCACCTTTGACGGCCTCACGTTCGGAGCCATCTATGCGCTCGTGGCGCTGGGTTACACCCTGGTTTACGGCGTCCTGAACCTGATCAACTTCGCCCACTCGGAAGTGTTCATCGTTGGCTGCTATGCAGTCTTCTTCACCCTCAGCAGCCTTGGCTTCGGCCCCTCAGTTCCCAGGCTCGACATCTGGGCCATCATCCTGAACCTGCTGCTGGCGCTGGTCCTGGCCATGGTTGCGTCGGCCGTGACAGCCTTCCTGCTGGAGCGGATCGCGTACAAACCCCTGCGGCAACGGAACGCGCCCCGCCTGGTCTTCCTGATCACCGCCATCGGCGCGTCCTTCACCATCCAGTACCTCATCTACCTGTGGCGCGGTCCCAGCCCCGAACTGGCCCTGACCATGTTCCGGCCCACGCCCATCTTCGACGTCTTCGGCACCATCGTCGATTCGCAGCAGCTGGTGATCATCATCGCCGCAGTGATCATGATGGTGGGCATCGACAGGTTCATCAGCAAGTCGCGCACCGGCCGCGGCATCCGGGCCGTTGCCCAGGATCCCGATACCGCCACGTTGATGGGCGTCAACAAAGAGCGCATCATTATTACCACCTTCGTCATCGGAGGTCTGCTCGCAGGAGCCGCCGCCTTGTTCTATGTCATGAAAATCCCGTCCGGTGTCCAGTACAGCGGTGGCTTCGTCCTGGGCATCAAGGCGTTCGCTGCGGCCGTGCTCGGCGGCATCGGAAACGTCCGCGGCGCACTGTTGGGCGGCCTGCTGCTCGGCCTGATCGGCAACTACGGCCAGATCCTGCTGGGCAACTCGCAGTGGACCGACGTCGTGGCGTTCGTAGTGCTGGTGCTCGTGCTGCTGCTGCGGCCCGAAGGCATCCTGGGAACCTCCCTTGGAAGGAGCAAAGCATGAGCATGACGGACGGCCCCACGCCGCTGCGGACAGCGGCCGCCGAGCAGGCAGCAGAGGAACGCGAAGCATCATCGAAAGCAGCGGGTAAGAGCGACCTCGGGCAACGTGGGAGGCGCAAGTCGGGGTCCTTCTCCGACCGTTGGCATGCCCTGTCCCGGCAACAGCAGTGGGCCTTCCTGGTGGTCGTCGTCATACTGGCCTACCTGCTTCCGCTGTTCAACCCGCCCATCATCACCACGGAGCCCGGCAACAACTTCGCGCTGGCCTGCTTCGACATGGCCCGGTTCGCGCTCATCGCCGTCGGCCTCAACGTGGTGGTTGGCTACGCCGGCCTGCTCGACCTGGGCTACGTCGCCTTCTTCGCGGTGGGTTCCTACTGTGCGGCCATGCTGACCAGTCCCGACTCGCCATTCCTGCACATCCCGTACCTGTGGACCATCCCGATCGCCATGGCGGTCACGATGTTCTTCGGCGTGGTCCTGGGCGTGCCTACCCTGCGCCTCAGGGGCGATTACCTTGCCATCGTGACGCTCGGGTTCGGCGAAATTGTCCGCATCCTGGCAACCATCATTCCGGCCATGAAAGGCCAGGTGGGTTTCCAGAACGTGGGACACCCGCCGGGTACGGAAGCCGGCGGAACGCCGATCTTCTCCAACTCGAACGGCGTGCCCTGGTACTGGCTGACCCTGACCATCATCATCATCGTCACCCTCCTGGTGGGCAACCTGGAACGCAGCAGGGTTGGCCGGGCCTGGATCGCCATCCGTGAAGACGAGGACGCCGCCGAAATCATGGGCGTTCCCACGTTCAAATACAAGGTGTGGGCCTTCGCCATCGGTGCCGCGATCGGCGGCCTTTCCGGCGCTTTGTTCGCCGGGCAGGTGGGGTTCGTCAACAACCAGAAGTTTGACGTCACCACGTCGATCCTGTTCCTCGCCGCAGTTGTCCTGGGCGGCGCCGGCAACAAGGTAGGCGCCATCCTTGGCGGGGCCTTGGTCAGCTACATCCCGCTGAGATTCACGGCCATCGCCGAATACAAGTACCTGATCTTCGGCATTGCCCTGGTGCTGATCATGATCTTCCGTTCCCAGGGACTGCTGCCCGCCCGGCAGCGGCTGTTGGCCTACGGCAGGACCGCATTGAACAAAATCACCAGCCGGGACGCGGAACCCAAAGACACGGGCATTCCACCGGCCGGCCCGGAAGGCCGCGTGGCCGGACAGAGAGGAGCGGAGGCATGAGCAACGAGGAAACGCGCTCCGGCTCCAGCAGCGTGGAGGCACAGCCGGGACGCGACAGCACGATTGAGGACGGCGGGGCTGGAGGCAGCGAGGTGGCTCCTGTCGCGCCGGAGCTGGACATGGATGCCCTCGCCGAGGCCGGCGTGGACCAGGAACTGGCCGAGAAGGTGGCACCCGACCGCGATATCGCGGTCAAGGTTGGCGACAACATCGTGGAGGTGCAGAACCTGACCATCAAGTTCGGCGGCCTCGTGGCGCTGGACAACGTCAGCTTCAACATCAAGCGTGGCGAGATCCTGGGGCTCATCGGGCCAAACGGCGCCGGCAAGACCACCTGCTTTAATGCGATGACCGGCGTCTACAAGCCCACCAGCGGGAAAGTGATGCTGGAGGGCCAGGTCCTGAACGGCATCAAGCAGCACAAAATCACCCGCCTGGGCCTGTCCCGGACGTTCCAGAACATCCGCTTGTTCGGGGAGATGACCGCCCTTGAGAACGTGGTGGTGGGTTTGGACGCGCGGCACCGGACCAGTGTGGGCGGGGCACTGCTGCGCCTGCCTACCCACACCAGGGAGGAGAAATCGGCCATCGAGCGGGGCATGGCCCTCCTCGACTTCGTGGGTATCGGCAGCCATGCGCATGTGCTCTCCCGGCAGCTTCCATACGGCTACCAGCGCCGGCTTGAGATTGCGCGGGCACTGGCCACTGATCCGAAGGTGCTCTGCCTGGACGAGCCTGCGGCCGGCTTCAACCCCGCCGAAAAAGAGGAACTGATGGCCCTGATCCGCACCATCAGGGATGAGGGCTATACCGTGCTGCTGATCGAGCACGACATGAAACTGGTGATGGGCGTGACAGACCGGATCGTCGTGCTGGAATTCGGGAAGAAGATTGCGGACGGACTGCCGCGCGAGATCCGCGAAGACCCGCGCGTAATTGCCGCCTACCTAGGGGAGCCTGAAGATGACGTTGCTTGAACTTAAGGGAGTGTCCGTCCATTACGGCCGCATCCAGGCCCTGCGGGACATCTCTTTCACCGTCGACGAAGGCGAGGTGGTGGCGCTCATTGGTGCCAACGGTGCCGGCAAGACCACCACCATGCGGACTATTTCCGGCCTGCTGAACTGCTCCGAAGGCAGCATCACCTTCGGCGGCCAGGACATCACCAAGATGAAGGCCCACATCCGCGTGGTCCATGGCATCTCCCAGGCCCCTGAAGGGCGCGGTATCTTCCCGGGCATGACCGTCATGGAAAACCTCGACATGGGAACGTTCGGGCGCAAGGACAGAACCGGCGTAGGCAGGGACCTGGACCGCGTCTTTGACCTGTTTCCGAGGTTGAAAGAGCGGGAAAAGCAGTACGGAGGAACCATGTCCGGTGGTGAGCAGCAGATGCTGGCCATTGGGCGGGCCCTCATGTCCAACCCGAAACTTCTGCTGCTGGATGAGCCGTCCATGGGCCTCGCGCCGCAGTTCATCCGCCAGATTTTCAGGATCATCAAGGAAATCAACAACCAGGGCACCACGGTCCTGGTGGTGGAGCAGAACGCCAACCAGGCCCTGGCCGGAGCGCACCGCGCCTTCGTGCTGGAGACCGGGGAGATCACCCACAGCGGCACCGGCAAGCAGCTGCTGGAAGATCCCTCCATCAAAGAGGCCTACCTGGGCGTGGGGTAGTTCATCGCATGGGGCCCGGTGCCCAACCGGAGGCAACGGTCACGGTTCGGTTGCAACCGGGCCCCATGGGAACTTTCGCAACGGCCCCCACGTGGGAATTGGTAGCGTAACCAACAGCTCATCACCCACACCCCCATGGAGGAATCCCGCAATGGCACTTGGCGGCAACCCGATCTTCAACGGAAAGAACTTCCGTGGAGCCACCCAGGCACCGCCTGTCCCGCAGGCTCCCTACGGTGCGCCGTACGGCCAGGCGCCTTACAGCCAGGCACCCTACGGCCGGCAACCGTATGGCCAGCAGGGTTGGGGCACCCAGCCCCAGAGCATGACCGACGACCAGTTGCGGCAGATGTACAGCCAGCCGTCGGCCGGCCCCGCGGACACCGGCCGGATGACGTTCGACGACGTCATCATGAAGACAGCTGCATGCCTCGGTGCCGTGCTGGTGGGAGCGGCCATCACCCTGACGGTCGGCCTGCCGCTGGCTTCCATGCTGATGATCTTCGGAGCGCTGGGCGGATTCGTCCTGGCCCTGGTCAACACCTTCAAGAAACAGCCCTCGCCGGCACTGATCCTCGCCTATGCAGCTTTGGAAGGACTCTTCCTCGGCGGCCTGACCCGGATCCTGGACACCCAGTTCCCGGGTGTCGGCCTGCAGGCAGTCATCGGCACACTCTCGGTGTTCGCCGTAACCCTGATCCTCTTCAAGAGCGGCAAGGTCCGGGCAACGCCCCGCGCCATGCGGTTCTTCATGATCGCCATCATCGGCTACGCCGTGTTCTCCCTGATTAACATGGTGCTGGTCTGGACAGGCGCCGTGCAGACGCCATTCGGCCTGCGCACCAGCGTTGAAATCTTCGGCATCCCGCTGGGCGTCTTCATCGGCCTGCTGGCCATCGGCCTGGCCGCGTTCTCCCTGATCATGGACTTCACCAGCATCGAGGCGGGCGTCCGCAGCGGGGCTCCGCAGCGGTTCTCGTGGACAGCTGCCTTCGGCCTGACCGTCACGCTGGTCTGGCTGTACGTGGAGATCATCCGCCTGCTGGCCATCCTGCGCGGCGACGATTGAGCACGTAGCCGCCGTCCGCCGTCGTAAATGAAACAACCGTGGGCCCCACCGGACTGGTGGGGCCCACGGCCGTTAAAGGCGAGCGCGCGTGCCTAGGAGATACGCATGGCACCTGCGGCAGGGGAGACGGTGAAGATCTCCGGCGCCGCAAAGCCGGCGTCGGCAAATGCCTTGGCGACGCCGTCACGCACCTTCTGCACTGAATCCACGGGCGTCAGTGCTATTGCCGCGCCGCCAAACCCCCCGCCCGTCATCCGCGCGCCAATGGCCCCATGGGCCCGCGAAGTCTCCACCGCCAGGTCCAGTTCAGGGCATGAGATTTCGAAATCGTCGCGCATGGAGGCATGGCTGGCGTCCAGCAGGGGACCGATTGCACTGGGCCCCGGGCCACCCAGCAACTCCACGGTCTGGAGCACCCGGCTGTTCTCGGTGACCACGTGCCGCGCCCGACGGAAGGTCACCTCGTCCAGCAGCCCACTGGCCTCCTCAAGGTCCGCCACCTCCAGGTCCCGCAGAGCCTTCACCCCCATGACCTCCGCGCCCAGCTCGCAGGATGCCCGGCGCGAGGCGTAGCCGCCGTCTGCGTGCGAGTGGGACACCTTGGTGTCGATCACCAGGAGCACCAGGCCGGCCGGTTCGGTCTCAAACGGGACCAGGCGTACGGCCTGGTCCCGGCAGTCCAGGAATACGGCGTGCCCTTTTGAACCGCGCAGGGAGGCCGACTGGTCCATAATCCCAGTGGGCGCCCCGACGAAGTCGTTTTCCGCCCGCTGGGTTGCCAGCACCATGTCCTGTGCCTCCAGCCGGGCGCCCGTGACGTCGTTCAGCGCGGTGATGACAGCGCATTCGATGGCGTGCGACGACGACAGGCCGGCGCCGAGCGGAACGTTCGAGTCAAGGAGCAGGTCCAGTCCGGGGACGTCGATGCCCCGGTCCCTGAGGGCCCACATGACGCCCAGGGGGTACTTGGTCCAGCCTTTGGCCTTCCCGGGCTGCAGCGAGTCCAGCGTGGTGGTGACCACGCCCTGGTCGCCATAGGTGGACAACAGCCGTACGGTGGCGTCCTGCCTGACGGCGACGGCCACCCGGGCAGTGCGGTCGATGGCGAAGGGCAGGACGAAGCCTTCGTTGTAATCCGTGTGTTCGCCGATCAGGTTCACCCGCCCGGGCGCCTGCCATACGCCGTCGGGGGCGGCGCCGAACTCCTGCTCAAAGCGGGCGCTGAGATCCTGCGGCGCGTCCGCTGCGGCCCCGTTGTGGTCCTGGTTCCGGGTGTTCATGCGGATGCTCCTTCCGGGGTGGCGGCCAGGGCGTCAGCAGGCGTGGACGACGGCGGGACGGCAACATTGCGCAGCCGTTCCGCCACGCTTTCGGGCGTGGTGTCGTTGATGAAAGCGCCCATCGCTGCCTCCGACCCGGCCAGGTACTTCAGCTTATCGGCTGCCCTGCGGGGGGAGGTCAGCTGGAGGTGGAGGTAGCCCGCCGGCCGCAGGACGTCATCCAGCGGTGCCTGGTGCCAGGCGGAGATATAGGGCGTTGGCGTGGGGTACAGGGAGTCAACCCGCTTGAGCAGGTCCAGGTAGACATGTGCCAGCTCATCCTTTTCCTCCCCTCCCAAGTGGGCGAGGTCGGGGACCTGGCGGTGCGGGACCAGATGGATTTCCAGGGGCCACCGGGCTGCGAAGGGCACGTAGGCGCTGAAGTGCTTTCCTTCCAGCACCATCCTGCTGCCGTCCTCCCGCTCAGCGCGCAGCAGCGAACCCGTCAGGGTATTCCTGCCGTCCTTCGCGTCGTAATACTTCCGGGCCGCCGCACCCAGGACGTCGGCGCGCGGCGTGACGTAGGGGTAGGCATAGATTTGCCCGTGCGGATGGTGCAGTGTCACTCCGATGTCAGCGCCGCGGTTTTCGAACGGGAAGACCTGCTTAACGCCCGCCATGGCGCTGAGGGCAGCGGTGCGCTGCGACCACGCTTCAATCACGGTCCGGGACCGCTCCTGGCTTAGCCCGCTGAAGGATCCGGTGTGCTCCGGGGTGAAGGACACCACCTCGCAGCGGCCGTACGCCGGGCCCTTCGTTCCCCAGGCGGCATCTTCAGGGACCGTTCCCAGCGCAGGCCCCAGGGAGGGAAACCGGTTTTCGAAGACCACCACGTCGTAGTCGGCAGCGGGAATCTCGGAAGCATTGCCCGGGGTGGTGGGACAGATGGGGCACTGGTCCGCCGGCGGCAGGTGGGTGCGGGCCTGCCGGTGTGCGGCTACGGCGACCCATTCGTCCGTCAGCGCATCGAAGCGGACCTCGCCGGGTTCCCCCCGTGGTGGGAGCCCGCGGTGGTCAGTGGTGAGGTGCCCTTCGCGCGAGGTCCTGGTGCCGGCATCGTCGAAGTAGATCAGCTCCCGGCCGTCGGAGAGTCTGGTGCTGGTAATCCCTGTCATGCAAAAAGTCTGACACAAGCGATCAAAAAAGAATAGTTTTGAACAAAAAGCAACAGGAATTGGGATGGAGGTGTGAGGCCGCACGTTGTACGGTAATTTCCATGACTGCCTCTTCCGAACAGGGAACTTCTGCCGTTGCATCCACCCGGTCCTGCGCCACCGGCCGGCAATACGAACTTCGCCGGGGAGATGCCGTGGCCGTGGTGACCGAGCTCGCCGCCGGACTCCGCTTGTTCAGCCGGGGCGGAATCCTGCTGACCGAGACGTACGGCGATGACGAGATCTCTCCGGGCGGTGCGGGGATCACGCTGGCACCCTGGGCCAACAGGGTAGAGGGCGGGCAATGGTTCCTTGACGGCAGGAAGCAGCAACTGGACATCACCGAAGTGTCCCGCAACAATGCCAGCCACGGCCTGCTCCGAAACACAGGTTATGCTCCGGCGGGGGAAGCCCCGCATGCTGTGGCGCTGGAGGCCACCGTCTTTCCGCAGCACGGCTACCCTTTCCTGGTGCGGCACCGGGTGGAATACCAGCTTTCGGAGGACCTCGGCCTGCGTGTCCGGCAGACCCTTACCAACGAGGGCACGGCGGCCGCACCCTTCGTCCTGGGTGCGCACCCCTACCTGCGGGTTGGTGACGCCCCGGTGGAGGAACTGCAGCTGACGGTAGCCGCCGACACCCGGCTGGTCACCGATGAACGCTTGATTCCGCGCAGTTCGGCCCCTGTTGACGGGGATGTTGACTTCCGTTCCGGCCGGCACGTCGCTGGCCTGGCAGTGGATGTTGCCCTGACAGACCTCCGCTTTGAGGGCGGGGTGGCAAGGCATACCCTTTTAGCGGGCGACGGCAGCACCGTGTCGCTCTGGCAGGACGAGTCCTGCCAGTTCGTCCACATCTACGTGAGCACGGTGTATCCGGGCCGGACCCGGGCAATAGCCGTGGAGCCGATGACTGGTCCGGCCAATGCCTTTAACTCCGGTGACGGTCTCCGCTGGCTGCCTGCCGGTGAGTCTTTCAGCATGGAATGGGGCATCGACTACACGCCCCGCACGGTGGCGCAGTAGTTTGCGTTGGGCCACTGCTGGGGAAGTATGGGCATTATGACGCCAAAAGAGGACGACGTTACCCTTGCCCATCCAGCGCCGGCCCACCCAGCTCCCGCGCCGGCACCCGCCGCGGCAGCGCCGTTGCGGGTCCTGACTGACCGCGAACTCGACAAGGACATCCCGTACGGTATCCGCATCGCGGCCTCCTGGTCGTGGCGGCTGGGCCTGATCCTCCTGATGGCGGGGGCGCTGGTCTGGCTGCTGAGCCACGTCACCCTCCTGATTATCCCGATCATGGTGGCAGCCCTCCTCGCTGGACTCCTCAGTCCGGTCACGGCCTGGTTGAAGCGGCGTGGTCTGCCGGCAGGCCTGGCCGTCGCCGTGACAGTCCTCGGCTTCATCGGCGTCATCGCCGGTGCGGTGGCCCTGGTGGGCAGGCAACTGGCGGTCGGTTTCGGTGAACTCTATTCCCAGGCGCTCGAGGGCGTCCGGCAGGTCCAGGACTGGCTGTCCGCGGGCCCCCTGCACCTGACGGCCACCCAGATCGACCAGTACATCAAGGAAGCCACCGACGCGCTGCAGAACAACAGCAGCAGCATCGTCAGCGGCGCCCTGTCCTTCGGAAGCACCGCCGGACACTTCGCCGCCGGTTTGCTCCTCTCGCTGTTCATCCTCATCTTCTTCCTCCTGGAGGGGGACCGGATCTGGGCCTTCCTGGTCAGGATGCTTCCCCGCAAAGCCCGGGCCGCCACGTTCGGCGCCGGCCACAAGGGCTGGGCGTCCATGGTCAGCTATGCGCGCATCCAGATGTTCGTTGCGGCCGTCGACGCCCTGGGCATCGGGGTAGGCGCCGCGATCATCGGTGTTCCGCTGGCCCTTCCCCTGGGCGTGCTGGTCTTCCTCGGTTCCTTTATTCCGGTGGTGGGTGCCCTGTTGACGGGCGTCGTAGCCGTCCTGTTGGCCTTGGTGGCCAACGGCCCCGTCAACGCCCTGATCATGCTGGCAATCGTCCTGCTGGTCCAGCAGCTGGAGGGCCACATCCTGCAGCCCCTGGTCATGGGCAAGGCGGTGTCACTCCACCCGGTGGCAGTGATCCTCAGCGTTGCGGCGGGCTCCTATCTTGCCGGCATCCCTGGAGCGCTGTTCTCCGTACCGATCCTGGCCGTAGCAAACTCGGCCGTTCGCTACATTGCCGCAAGAACGTGGGAACATGAACAGGTGCCGGTAATTGCCGGGCAGCCCATCACAGCCGGAGTGGGCGGGGACAACACCGTCGAGGACGTTGAGCCGCCGTCTGCATCCGACGCGGGGAGCGGCCCGGTGGCCGGCACTTCATCCGAACACCGTGATGCCCGTACCGCCTCTCCGGAGGGCGCCGGGGCAGAACCCAGAGGAGAGTAGTCCGTGAAGATCCTTGAAACCCTTCCCGTCACACTGGACGATGTCCTTGAGGCGCAGAAGCTGCTTGACGGGATCATTACGCGGACCCCTGTGGAGTCGTCGCGGGCGCTGGGCGGCATGGTGGGCGGCGAGGTTTTCTTCAAATGCGAAAACCTGCAGCGCGCCGGCTCGTTCAAGGTACGTGGCGCCTACGTCCGCATGGCGCGGCTCTCCCCGGAAGAGAAAAAACGGGGAGTGGTGGCGGCCTCGGCCGGCAACCACGCACAGGGCGTTGCCGTTGCTGCCAAAAGCCTTGGCATCAAGGCCAGAATCTACATGCCCCTGGGCGTAGCATTGCCCAAACTTGCTGCTACCCGCAGCCACGGTGCCGAAGTCATCCTGCACGGGCACAACGTGGACGAGGCGCTCGCCGAAGCCCAGCGCTACAGCGATGAAACGGGCATGGTCTTCGTCCATCCCTTCGACAATGTGGACGTGGTGGCAGGCCAGGGGACCGTCGGGCTGGAAATCCTCGAGCAGGTTCCCCACGTTGACACTGTTCTCATGGGCGTGGGCGGCGGCGGGCTCCTGGCCGGTGTCGCCGTCGCCATCAAAGCCCGTGCAAAGGAACTCGGCCGGGAGATCCGCATCATAGGCGTCCAGGCGGAGAACGCTGCCGCCTACCCGCCCTCGCTTGCCGCTGACGCCCTGGTGCCACTGAAGAGGGTCTCCACCATGGCGGACGGCATTGCCGTGGGACGGCCGGGACAGCTGCCCTTCAGCATCATCCGCGAGCTGGTGGACGATGTGGTCACCGTCAGCGAGGACTCCCTGGCCCGCGCCCTGATCTTCCTGCTCGAGCGGGCCAAGATGGTGGTGGAACCCGCAGGGGCAGTGGGGGTTGCAGCCCTGATGGACGGCAAGATCGAGAACCCCGGGACCACCGTGGCCGTACTCTCCGGCGGGAACATCGACCCCATGCTGATGCTCAAGGTCATCCAGCGCGGCCTTTCCGCCGCTGGCCGATACATGACGGTACGGATGATGCTTGACGACCGGCCCGGTTCCCTCGCGACCATTGCCCGCATCATCGCCGAAAATGATGCCAACGTCACTGGCCTGGACCACACGAGGGTGGGGGGATCCATCAGCATGGGGGATGTCTCCATCACCGTGAACCTGGAGACCAAGGGCCACCAGCACGGTGAACAGGTCCTCAGCGCACTCCGTGCCGAGGGTTTCCAGCCGATCGTTGTGCATTAGGAACGGCCATGGCCGGGCTGGGTAACGGACTGACGGGCAACGGGGGCGCCCCGGCGCGGCAGATTATTGCCTCGCGCGCCAAGGGCGGGCTGGCAGTGCTGGGTGGCTTCGTGGCCCTGCTGTTCGCCATCGAAGTGGTCAACACACTGATGATGGGCGCCCTCACCCGGACTTTCGGGCTGCGGCCCAGGACTGCCGACGGACTGCTGGACATTTTCACCTTCCCGCTCCTGCATGCCAACCTGAACCATTTGCTTTCCAACAGCCTGCCCCTGGTCATCTTTGGCTTCCTCGTGTTCCTCTCCGGGCTGCGCGTGTTCCTCACCGCGCTGGCCTTCAGCTGGCTTGGCAGCGGGGTGACAGTCTGGCTCATCGGCACGGGTGTCACGGTGGGCGCGTCAGGCCTGGTCTTTGGACTCTTCGCGTTCCTGCTGGTGCGCGGGTTCTTCAACCGCAGCTGGCGGCAGATCCTGCTCGCAGTGGTCCTCTTCATGGGCTACGGCAGTATCCTGCTGGGTGCCCTGCCGTTTGTGGCAGGCTACGTGAGCTGGCAGGCGCACCTGGGTGGTGCCGCGGGCGGGGTAGTGGCGGCACTGCTGCTTCGCCGGCGCCTCCCTGCGCTCCCGCGGGAACCCTGACCGCAGGTCCTCCACCCCAACCCCCAGCACCCCCACCCACAGCACAGATAAAAGAGCGGCGGCCGCCCCCTGGTGGGGACAGCCGCCGCTCTTCACAGGACAGGCTTCCTGCCTGTCCCGGCGCTAGCCGGTGTAGGGCTTGGCGGAGAGGATTTCCACCTTGATGTCCTTGCCGTTCGGCGCAACGTAGCCGAGGGTCTCGCCCTCCTTGTGTCCCAGGATCGCCGCACCAAGGGGAGACTTCTCGCTGAAGACATCCAGGTCTGAGTCGCCCGCTATTTCGCGCGACCCCAGCAGGAAGGTCTCCTCATCGCCGGCGATCCTGGCAACCACGATCATGCCGGGCTCAACGATGCCATCATCGGCAGGCGCTTCACCCACATGGGCGTCCCGGAGCAGCACCGTCAGCTGGCGGATGCGGGCTTCAATCTTGCCCTGCTCCTCCTTGGCTGCGTGGTAGCCCCCGTTTTCCTTGAGGTCCCCCTCTTGCCGCGCTGCTTCAATCTTCTGGACGATCTCCGCCCGGCCTGCGCCGGAAAGGTGGTCCAGCTCTGCCTTCAGGCGGTCAAAAGCTTCCTGGGTAAGCCAGGCTGCAGATGCGCTGTTGGTGGTAGACACGGACTTCTCCTCTAGTGGTCCTACAATGCAAAAGACCCCGCCACGGTGGCCACTTGTGGAACAGTAACCAGCTCAGCGGGGTAAAGGTATCTCTCCATTGTAGTCAATCCCTTGGAGATAACCCAACAAGCAAGCGTCGAAGATCACGTCCCTTACGATGCCCCGCCGGGAATCCAGCAGCTGTCCACCACGCCGGACACGGACGCCGACTCGGTGCGCAAGGTGACGCGCTGGGCGACTGTCTTGCCGCCGTCGGGCGTTCCATCCGCCGCTGATGGCGGAATGTCCACCACTTTCCAGCCCACCACCGCAAATTTGGCGTCCAGCGCCTTCACGGCGCACTTGACGGCCTTGGCCGGGTCCCGGGTGACCTGGAAGTCCACTTCGGCAAGCGTGGCATCGGTGGTGCTGTAACCCACGTCCTTGTATGTCACGCCCGAGAGCGAGTCGGACGTGGTCACCCACGCCAGGAAGCCAATTCCCACAAGCAGTGCGACACCGATGGCAGTCCGGGCGGCCGCAGGGGAGAGCCGGCGCTTTTTAGCACCATACCGATTGGCTAGGCTAGTGTCTGCGGGCGCGGATTGGGCCGGCTGGTCCGGGGAAGTCACCAGACCAGTTTAGTGCCCTTTCCGCCGGGCTCTTTTGCGGTGGTTACAGCTGCCGCCGGTCGATTCACCCGCAACCAACATCCGCAAGCTGCCACAAGCCGCGCAAGACAATTAAGGAGCCGTCCCTTCCATGACAGCGTCCAGCAACTCCCAGGTGCCGCTCCGGCTGCTCGCGGTCCACGCCCACCCGGATGACGAATCCAGCAAGGGCGCTGCAACCATGGCGATGTATGCGGCTGCCGGCGTCGATGTCCTGGTGGCAACGTGCACGGACGGTTCCCGCGGCGACATCCAGAATCCCGCCATGGAAGGCGTGCCCCACCCCAAGCGGGACATGGCCGGTGCCCGCAGGCTGGAGATGCAGCGGGCTGCTGCCATCCTGGGCATCCGCCAGCGGTGGCTTGGCTTCGTGGACTCCGGCCTCCCCGAAGGCGACCCGCTCCCGCCGTTGCCGGCCGGTTCCTTCGCCACCCTGCCCCTGCGCCAGGCCGCGGCGCCACTTGTCCGGCTGGTGCGGTCCTTCAAGCCCCACGTGATCCTCAGCTACGACGAGAACGGCGGCTACCCGCACCCGGACCACATCATGTCCCACCGGGTAGCGGCGGAAGCTTTCCACGCGGCGGGCGATCCGGAACGCTACCCGGAGGCGGGGGAGGCCTGGGAGCCGAGCAAGCTTTATTACGACCGTGCCTTCAGCCCTGAACGGTTCCGGGCCCTGCACTTTGCGCTGGAAGAGGCGGGCCTGCAGTCTCCGTACGCTGAGCGCCTGGCGGCGTGGCTGGAGTCCGACGCCGAGGGGCACACTCCGCCTCCTGCGGCACACCCCACCACTACGCAGGTGGACTGCGGCGACTTCTTCGAAACGCGCGACGAGGCCCTGCGTGCCCACCGCACGCAGGTGGACCCGCTGGGGTTCTTCTTCGCTGTTTCGCCGGATATGCAGCGCCGGGTCTGGCCGTGGGAAGACTATTCCCTGATCCACTCCCGGGTGCCGTCCCAACTCCCCGAGAAGGACCTGTTCGCAGGGCTAAGATAGACGGGCAGGCTATTTCTATCTTGCATAGAAGACAGGCGCGGCGACGGCCCGTTCCTTTCCCGTCCTGCTGCATCCGTTCCACCAGAAGGTATTAACCGTGCATTCTCTGCTTCTCCGCCTCGCCACCACGCCGAGTCCGCTGCCCACTCCGACGCTCCGGGACGGAATATCCGAGGACCAGGTAACGCCG
Organism: Arthrobacter sp. ISL-85; assembly: GCF_018613675.1. Taxonomy (GTDB): domain Bacteria; phylum Actinomycetota; class Actinomycetes; order Actinomycetales; family Micrococcaceae; genus Arthrobacter. The sequence goes on from NZ_JAGGPQ010000005.1 coordinate 130,077, forward strand.
GGCCTCCTGGGGTTCATCATGACGGCCTTCTTCGTGGTGGCCACCGCCCTGCTCATCGTGGACATGGTGCGCAGGATCCGCAGGGTCCGCTACCGCGCGCAGGTGGAGGAAGAGCGCCTCGCGGCCGCTGCCGCGGCAGACATTGACGCAGCGGACGCCCAGGACGGGCTCGACGGCGGAACGGACCCGGCAGCGCCGGACGCCAATGGAAACGGCCCGGCAGGCGGGCTTTCGCGGCCGCGCGAATAAAGCAGTTTCGCGGGTGACGGAGGCTTAGGCAAGGACCGCCAGGGCGATCGCCCCGAAGTGGGCTGCGAAGGCAAACACGGTGAACGCGTGGAACAGTTCGTGGAAGCCGAAGTGGTAGTAGCTGAAATTGGGCTTTTTCAGCGCGTAGAAGACAGCGCCCGTGATGTAGAGGACGCCTCCCACGCAGATCAGCACGGCGGCGGGAACGCTTGCCTGGAAGAACTGCGGCAGGTAGAAGAGCGCGCCGCACCCGAGGGCGATGTAGATGGGAACGTAGAGCCAGCGCGGCGCGTCAGTCCACAGCAACCGGAACAGCACTCCGAGGATGGCCCCGGCCCAGATCACCCACAGCAGCACCACCGCCTGCTGGCGTTCCAGGAGTGTCCACGCCAGTGGCGTGTAGGTGCCGGCGATCACCAGCATGATGTTGGTGTGGTCCAGTCGCTTGAGGACGAGCTTGACCCGCGGTGACCAGTTGCCGCGGTGGTACACGGCACTGACGCCGAACAGTAAAACGCCGGTGGCAGCGTAGATGGCAGACGTGATCCGGCGGTCCGCCGTGGGGGCGAGGACAACCAGGATGATTCCCGCGGCGAGGGCCAGCGGGGCCGTAACGGTGTGGATCCAGCCGCGCCACTTGGGCTTGATCATGAGAAGTTCCGCAAGGCGGACCGCGGCGTCATCCACTGCGGTGGGCTCCTGGTCCGCGCCTTCACTTCTGTCTTCCGGCCGGGGCGCCGGGGAGGCCTGCGGAGAGTCACTGTCCATGGCACCAGAATAACTTACGGACCGGTAAGTTACCGCTCGGTAACATCCCTTGGAAGCCCTCCCTGCAATGCTGCCTGTCCCGAGGCCGCCCGGGCGGTAGCCTAGGATGTGGATGTACGTACGGCAGGAAAGTCAGGTGAGTGGACGCGTGGAGTTACCCGGGTTCCTCTATGGCTACTACGAGCGCCGCCTGCTCAAGGACCTCCCGCGCGACCGCATTCCCCGGCACATCGGCGTCATGGTGGACGGCAACCGGCGCTGGGCCAAGCAGTTCAACGCCCCCACCGCCCAGGGCCACCAGGCCGGTGCGGACAAGATCCACGAATTCCTGGGCTGGTGCCAGGAACTGGGCGTCAAAGTGGTGACGCTGTACATGCTGTCCACGGACAACATGAACCGCTCCAGCGAGGAACTCGACCTCCTGATGGGCATCATCGCCAACACCCTGGACCGGTTGGACGAGGACGCAAACATTTCCGTGCATGCCATGGGTGCCCCTGAGCTGCTGCCGGACTACCTGGCCGAGCGCCTCAACAAGCTCACCGCCAGGACCCCCGTCCGGGAAAAGATCCATGTCAACGTGGCGGTGGGGTACGGCGGCCGCCGGGAGATCGTTGACGCCGTCCGGGAACTCCTGCATGACGCCGTCGACAAGGGCATGGACATCGCCAAGCTCGCCGACGACCTGTGCGTTGATGACATCTCGCGCTTCCTGTACACCCGCGGCCAGCCGGACCCGGACCTGGTGATCAGGACGTCGGGCGAGCAGCGCCTCTCGGGCTTCCTGATGTGGCAGAGCGCTTACAGCGAGTTCTACTTTTGCGAGGCCCTGTGGCCCGCCTTCCGAAAGGTCGACTTCCTCCGCGCCCTGCGGGATTACGCCGGCCGGCAGCGGCGCTTCGGCGCCTGAAAACCCCTGTTCATCACGAGTTCATATATCTGCAAGGGAAATCGCCGCGTAATGGTTGCGGAAACTACCCGGCGTGGATTTACGTTATATCCATCAGCTGGCAAAACCGCCGGCTGATCGGGGAGGCCAGTACATGGAGCGAAACATCGCGCCGGTTGTATGGGAGGCCGGACCCGGCCTCGTGGCCGAGCCGCCTCACCAATAACAATTCCGGGCTGGCGCCCGGGGCTGGAGTCGATGTGGCTACTTCTGAACAACTGCCTGAGGTCCCGTTTGGACAGGGCGGCAAAGCTACCTCTCGCGCCAAGCGAGCCACCACTGGAACCGGCGCAGCAACTGATGCTGCGGCCGGTTTTGTTGTCTCCGGAAGGGACGCCGACATCCACACCTTCGTCATCGACACCTCCGTCCTGCTCTCCGACCCGCGGGCACTCCTGCGGTTCGCCGAACATGAGGTGGTGGTACCGGTGGTAGTCATCACCGAACTCGAAGCCAAGCGGCACGACCCGGAACTCGGCTACTTCGCCCGGAACGCCCTGCGGCTCCTGGACGACCTCCGGGTCAAGCACGGCGGCCTCAACCAGCCCCTTCCCATCGGGGATGAGGGCGGCACTCTCATGGTGGAACTCAACCACATCTCCGCGGAGGTGCTGCCGTTGGGCTTCCGCAGCGGGGACAACGACAGCCGGATCCTCGCCGTCGCCAAGAACCTGGCCAACGAGGGACGCAACGTCACCGTGGTGTCCAAGGACCTGCCCATGCGGGTCAAGGCCTCCGCCATGGGCCTCACAGCCGACGAGTACCGCAACGAACTGGTCAAGGACTCCGGCTGGACGGGCGTTGCCGAAATCGAAGCCAACGAGGACGAAATCTCCACCCTCTACGGCCACGAACCCGTCTTCATCCCCGCCGCGGCCGAACTGCCGGTCAACACCGGCCTGGTGCTGCTGTCCAACCGCGGCTCCGCACTGGGCCGGGTGGGCTCCGACAAGCAGGTCCGCCTCGTCAAGGGCGACCGTGACGTGTTCGGCCTCCACGGCCGTTCCGCCGAGCAGCGGCTGGCCATCGACCTGCTGATGGACCCCTCGGTGGGCATCGTTTCCATGGGAGGCCGCGCCGGCACCGGGAAGTCCGCGCTGGCCCTGTGCGCGGGCCTTGAAGCTGTGCTGGAACGCCGGGAACACCGCAAAGTGATCGTCTTCCGGCCCCTCTACGCAGTGGGCGGCCAGGAACTCGGCTACCTGCCCGGCTCAGAGTCGGAGAAAATGAACCCCTGGGCGCAGGCCGTCTTTGACACCCTCGGCGCCCTGGCCAGCCAGGAGGTGGTGGAGGAAGTCATGGACCGGGGGATGCTGGAGGTCATGCCGCTCACCCACATCCGCGGACGCTCCCTCCACGACGCCTTCGTGATTGTCGACGAAGCCCAGTCCCTCGAAAAGAACGTCCTCCTGACCGTTATGAGCCGCATCGGCCAGAACTCCAAAATCGTGCTCACCCACGACGTCGCCCAACGGGACAACCTCCGCGTCGGACGCCACGACGGAATCGCCGCCGTCGTCGAAACCCTGAAAGGACACCCGCTCTTCGGCCACGTCACCCTGACCCGCTCGGAAAGGTCCCCAATCGCCGCCCTGGTGACAGAACTCCTCGAGGGTTAGCTTCACCTGGATGAGGGCCGTGGCTGGGTTCGCCGGGCCACGGCCCTTCTCCGTCGCTTAGACACACCGCATAGGGCCGCCTCCGGTCGCTGGGCGACCTCCGGCGGCCGATGCGTCGCGATGCGCTCCTACGAGAAGGACCGCAACCCTGCTTGGAGTCACGTGACCTTCAGGAACTTCGCCGCTGCTTCGTGGCCTTGGACTTGGAGGGCCCAGCCAGGGCGCTTGAAGGTCCCCGGGGTGAGGCGGACGTGCTGGACTGTTTGGACTTTGGTGCCCCAGGCTTTGCGGGTGGTGCCGTTGAGCTCGTAGCCGAGGGTGCGGGATACCCCCAAGGAGGCGCTGTTCCAGGCGGCGGCTTCCGATTCGGCCACTTCGGCGCCGAGCCAGTCAAAGGCCCACAGGACGACGGCGGCGCGCATCTCCTTGCCGAGGCCCTGGCCTTGGACGGACTGCTTGAGCCACGAACCGGTGGTGACCGTCCTTAGCGCCGCGAAGTCCTTCGCACCCACGTCCTGGCAGCCGATGAACTGCCCCTCGTGCCAGATGCCCAAAAGCAGGGTCCAGTTCTCCGGCGTGAACTCCCCGCGGCAGCGCCAGTACCAGCGGGCCATGTTGGCGCCCAGTTCGTCGTCGGGCAGCTCTGTCCACGGCGTGCTGAAGGGGTTCCTGGATGCATCGTGGATTCCGGTGCGGGCGGCGTCCACGGCTGCCGGGATGTCCGCGTCAGTGATGGGCCGGAGCTCCAGGCGGGGCGTGGTCAGCCTGAGGTCGAACAGGGGCCAAATGGAGCTCATCGTCGTCATCCGCGAAGCCTAACCGATGAGCACCGCCGGGCTGTGTCATGCTCAGGCGGGAATGTCCCAGCTGATGTGCCGGCGGACATCGGTGAGGTTCATGGACTCGGCCAGGAACAGGTCATCCAGCATGTACTCGTCCACGGCGATGATCCGGATCCAGTGGCCATACCCTTCCGTTTCAGGTTCCAGTGACTGGCTGGACACGCAGACGCCGGTGCCCACGTCCATGCGGAGGAGGGAACGCCCGGGAAGGCACAGGGGAGCGGCAGGATCGATGGGGCGGTAGGCGGCGTTGGGGGCCACCACCGCTTCAATGACGGGCCGGCCTTCGTGGTCGGAAGACCGTACCTCCCGAATGTCCAGCGCGTTGCTGCCCGGAAATTCGATGGGCACGGGCGCGTTACCCGCGAGTTCCACGGGGTCCAGCGCAGCGGAGAAACGGCCGTTGCCGAACCCGGGCTCGCCGTACGCGGCTTCGGGCCGGCGGCGCACCAGCCCGCCGTCATCGTACACGGGGGTGACCAGATGCGGAGGGAGGAGCCAGGACTTGCGGGTGGCACTCACGTAGAAAACGTCACGGGAATCGTTGATTCCGGTGGTGCTGTGCAGGACCAGGCGCTCCGGGCTTTCCAGGCGGAGCGCGCCCGGACGGCGCAGCCAGGCACGGACGAAGGGGGCACCGGGAGCGGGGGCTGACGCATACGCCTGGTCCCAGTACTCAAACCGCAGCGACTGCCACTTCCAGGGGGAGGACCGGCACAGGTTCCGGAACACGGTGGGCAGGTCCGCCGGGGCGGCAGGAGAGTCCGGAGCCGGGCTGCGCCGGGAGTCCCAGGTCGACATATCCACATTTTACGCGGGGGCACTACGGCGGGAATGGGTGGATCCAGTAGCATCCGAGGGGTGATTGGACGACTCGGTGAACTCTGGCAGCACACCCCGCTTGCCTTCTGGCTGGTGCTGGCGGCCTGCCTCTACTTTGCGGTGATGGCGGTCCGGCTCACCATCATCGATGTCCGGCACCACCTCCTGCCCAACCGGATCGTCTTTCCGTCCTACGCGGTGGCCGGGGCTCTCCTCCTGGCGGCAGCAGCCGTTGCCTGGGCCAGCCCACTTCCGGCCGCCGGTGACGCCGTCACTGGAATCCTGGCGGCCCCGGCCCTTCGCGTGGTGGCAGGGGCCGGAATCCTGTGGCTGTTCTATTTCGTCCTCCGCTTCGTCTATCCGCCGGGCATGGGATTCGGCGACGTCAAGCTTGCAGGTGTGCTGGGCATGTACCTTGGCTACCTCAGCTGGGGGCACCTGTTTGCGGGGACCTTCCTGGCGTTCCTGCTGGGCGGCCTCTGGTCCCTGGCCCTTCTTGCCGCCCGCCGGGGGACGTTGAAATCGTCCATCCCGTTCGGGCCGTTCATGCTCGCGGGGGCCGCGGCTGCCATGCTGCTTCCAGCCTGAACTGCAGGTGTCCTGTGGGGGCGTTCGCTAGGCTGGCGGTATGCCTGCACCCGAGTACGTCCTGAAGCTGCGCAAGAAAATCGGCAATGATCCCCTCTGGGTTCCCGGCGTCCGGGGCGTGGTGGTCGATGCCGCTGGCCGCGTCCTGCTGGCCCAGCGGGCGGACAACCGCCAGTGGGCGCTCATCAGCGGCATGCTGGACCCGGGGGAGCAGCCGGCCCGCGGCCTGGTCCGTGAGATCTTCGAGGAAACGGCTGTGGTGGCCGAGGCCGAACGCGTGGTGTCCGTAGGCGCAGTGGGTCCCGTCACCTACCCCAACGGCGATGTCTGCGAGTTTTTGGACGTAGTGTTCCTGTGCCGCTACGTCTCCGGCGAAGCCAGGGTCAATGACGACGAATCCCTTGCCGTTGGCTGGTTCAGCCTGGACGAACTTCCCGAACTCATGCCCGGGCACCTCACCAGCATCCGCCAGGCGCTGACATCTTCCGCGGCCGTGCACTTCGAGCCGTAAAACCTGCAGCACTGAAGCCGAAAAGAAACAGGGGCGCCGCAACCCCCAAGATTGCGGCGACCCTGTTGGTCCCTTGCGTCCGGGCCCAAGCAGGCGCCGGCTAAAGCGGCGCCACGCAGGCCAGTGTCCGACGTCGGTCAGCGGCTTTGGGAAACCAACTCGCCGTCGTCGTCCTTCACGTCTGACGGGTCACTTAGGTCCGCCCCTTCCCGCACCTCGGACGCGTCCGGCCCTTCCGGCCTGCCGCCGGCGGCGAGCCGCTCGGCTTCCTCTCCGCCCACTGCCTCACCGCGTGCCACCATACCGGCGGTGTCGGACAATGGGATCTGCTTGAGCGTGAGGGCCAGGAGCAGCGCAACGGCGATGAACGGGAGGAGGTACCAGAACACCGGTGCCAGGGAATCGGCGTAGGCGTTCACAATGGCGTCACGCAGCTGTTCCGGGAGCTGGTTAAGTGACTGCGGGTCCAGGGTCCGGGTGGACTGCCCGGCCTGCTCGGCGGAGGCTCCTGCCCCCGTGAAGGCGCTGGTGAGGGCTTCCGACAGCCGGGTGGTGAAGATCGAGCCAAACACTGCCACGCCCATCGCGGCACCCACTTCACGGAAGTAGTTGTTGGTGCTGGTGGCGGTGCCGATCTGGTCCGCCGGCACGGAGTTCTGGACCACCAGGACCACTACCTGCATGATCAGGCCCAGGCCGGCGCCGAAGACGAACAGCTGGAGGCAAATGACCCAGATGGGGGTGCTGGCGGCGAGCGTGGTCATCCACAGCATGGCCGCCATGGTGAAGATGGCGCCCAGGATGGGGAACATCCTGTACTTGCCCGTTTTGGAAATCCGGATGCCCGAGTAGATGGAGGTCCCCATAAGGCCGGCCATCATCGGGAGCATGAGCAGGCCGGATTCCGCAGCGGACGTACCGGAGGACATCTGCAGGAACGTGGGTACGAACGCGATGGCGGAGAACATGCCCAGCCCCAGGGTGAAGCCGATGGCGGTGGCGTTGATGAAGATGCGGTTGCGGAACAGGCTCAGCGGAATGATGGGGTCCTCCGCGCGGCGCTCCACCATTACGAAAGCGGCCGCCGAAACCAGCAGGCCCGCACCAAACGCCCACGTGAGCGGGGAATCCCAGCCCTCGTCCTTCTTGCCGCCAAAGTCCGTGAAGAAGATCAGGCTCGTCGTGGCGGCGGACAGCAGCACCACGCCCAGGAGGTCGATCCGCTTTTCGGCCTTCTTGTTCGGCAGGGTCAGGGCAAACCAGGCAATGGCGAAGGCGGCAAGGCCAACCGGGATATTGATGTAGAACGCCCATTCCCAGGTGAGGTGGTCCACGAAGAAGCCGCCCAGCAGCGGGCCGGCAACGGCGGAGAGGCCGAAGATGGCCCCGAGCGGGCCCATGTACTTGCCGCGCTCCTTGGCGGGAACGATATCGGCGATGATCGCCTGGGAGAGAATCATGAGTCCGCCGCCGCCCAGGCCCTGGATGGCGCGGAAGATCACGAAGCCCCAAAAATCTGAGGCCAGCGCGCAGCCCACCGACGCCACTGTGAAGAGCGCGATGGCCACCAGGAAGAGGTTGCGCCGGCCCAGGATGTCACCGAACTTGCCGTAGATGGGCATCACGATGGTGGTGGCCAGCAGGTAGGCCGTAGTGATCCAGGCCTGGTGCTCCACACCGCCAAGCTTGCCCACGATGGTGGGCATCGCGGTGGAGACGATGGTCTGGTCCAGGCTGGACAGCAGCATTCCGGCGATCAGCGCGGAAAAGATGATCCAGATGCGTTTTTGCGTCAACAGCAGGGGCCCTGCCGGGGCCTTGGCGGTGGCGGTACTCATGGTTGTCCTTTTGCGGGGGTGGTATCAGGGGTGTCAAACGGTTGTGAAAAGAGGACGCGCGCCGCGGAAATGTTCTCCAGCAGCAGGTCCGGGTAGGTGCGGGTATTGCCGTCGGAGAAATAGGCCATGCTGCTCTTGCGGGCGATGGTGCTGAGCAGCACCACTGCCATCTGGACCACCGGGTGGTCCGCCGGCACTCCTTCACGCCGGGCGACGTCCCGCGCGAACTGGGCTTCGCGCTGCTCGGTGACTCCGATGATGCGCAGGATGAGCTGCGGTTCCTTGCGGACCACCCCGATGAGCTGGCGGGTGTCTTCCTCGGAGGCTGACATGCCTTCGGCCAGGCGGAGCGAGAGCCGGATGAGGTCGCGGAACAGGCTGGGGGAGATCTCGCCGGCGGGCGAGTCGGCGCCACCGGCCACGAACTCCTCGATGACGTCCGACGGAATATCGTCGTCGGCGTGGCCGATGATGGCGTCCTCCTTGGTGGGGAAGTAGTTGAAGAAGGTCCGCCGCGAGATTCCCGCGGCCTCGCACACTTCCTCCACGGTGTATCCGTTGAGTCCGCGGTCGGCAGTCAGGGCGCGGGCAGTGGAGGTGATGGCGCTGCGGGTGGCTGCGCGCTTGCGCTCACGCAGGCCTGGATCGGAACTTGCACTTTCAGTCACAAAGTAAATGTTTGCACTAAATTTGAGTTAGTGCAAGTTATTGTGACGGCTGCAGGACGCGCTTAAAGTACGACGGCGGCCCGTCACCTTTCCCACGAAAGGTGACGGGCCGCCGTCGGCAGCTAAGCGGTAGGGACTCAGGCTTTGTGCGCCGGGGCCGTCATGGTGGTGACGTCCAGTGCTTTCTCGAGATCGGCCTCGGAAACCTTGCCCTCGCCGTCGCCGACGAAGCCGAGCTGCTCGGTGGCCTGGCGGATGGTCAGGCCCTCCTTGACGGCGGTCTTGGCGATCTTGGCGGCGTTCTCGTAGCCGATGTACTTGTTCAGCGGGGTGACAATGGACGGGGAAGCCTCGGCCAGGAAGCGGGCGCGCTCGACGTTGGCGGTGATGCCGTCGATCATCTTGTCCGCCATGACGCGGCTGGTGTTGGCGAGCAGGCGGATGGACTCGAGCAGGTTGGCGGCCATCACGGGGATGCCCACGTTGAGCTCGAAAGCGCCGTTGGTGCCGGACCAGGCGATGGCGGTGTCGTTGCCGATAACCTGGGCGGCCACCATGATGGACGCCTCGCAGATAACCGGGTTGACCTTGCCGGGCATGATGGAGGAGCCGGGCTGCAGGTCCGGGAGGGCGATTTCGCCCAGGCCCGTGTTGGGGCCCGAACCCATCCAGCGAAGGTCGTTGTTGATCTTCATGAACGAGATGGCGATGTTGCGCAGCTGGCTGGAGGCTTCAATCAGGCCATCGCGGTTGGCCTGGGCCTCAAAGTGGTCGCGGGCCTCGGTCAGCGGAAGGCCGGTGTCCGTGGCCAGCAGTTCGATGACTCGCTCGGGGAAGCCGGCGGGTGTGTTGATGCCGGTGCCCACGGCGGTGCCACCCAGCGGAACCTCCGCAACGCGGGGGAGTGAGGCGTTGATGCGCTCGATGCCGTAGCGGACCTGTGCGGCGTAGCCGCCGAATTCCTGGCCCAGGGTCACCGGGGTGGCGTCCATGAGGTGGGTGCGGCCGGACTTCACGACGTCCTTGAACTCAACGGCCTTGCGCTCCAGGGACTCCGCCAGGTAGCCCAGGGCTGGGATCAGGTCGTTGATCAGGGCAGAGGTGGCCGCAACGTGGACCGACGTGGGGAACACGTCGTTGGAGGACTGCGACGCGTTGACGTGGTCGTTGGGGTGGACCACCTTGTCGCTGCCGGCGGCCTTCAGCGCACGCGTTGCCAGTTCGGCCAGAACCTCGTTGGTGTTCATGTTCGAGGAGGTGCCGGAGCCGGTCTGGAAAACGTCGATGGGGAAGTCGCCGTCGTACTTACCGGCGGCCACTTCATCGGCTGCATCTGCGATCGCCTTGGCCAGCTCGCCGTCGAGCACGCCCAGTTCTGCGTTGGCCTGGGCGGCAGCCTTCTTGACCCGGGCCAGCGCCTCGATGTGGGTGCGCTCCAGGGTCTTGCCGGAGATGGGGAAGTTCTCCACTGCCCGCTGCGTCTGCGCGCGGTACAGTGCGTTCACGGGGACGCGGACTTCGCCCATCGTGTCATGTTCAATGCGGAACTCTTCAGTGGAAGTCATGGGGCTAGCTTATGGCGATCCGGCGCCCCATCGAAAACCGTTAAGGGAGCGTGCCGGCGGCCCCCTGGACCGCCGGCACGCGGCTCCTAGAGCTCTCCGATTCCGTAAACCAAGTCCGCGCGGCCTTCTGCCAGCCGGTAGGAAAGGCCGACGACGGCGGTGCTGCCGTCCTCAATTGCGGCGGAAATCACACGCGAGCTGTCCGCAAGGCGCTGCGACGTCTGCTTCACGTGCTCCACCACCATGTCGTTGACCTCGGGCTGGTCATTCCGCAGGGACGTCAGCACGGAGGGCGTGATGCGCTCCACAAGGTCGCGGATGAAGCCGGGCGGCATCTCGCCGGTCTCCACCGCGTCCTTGGTGGCCGTCACGGCACCGCAGCTGTCGTGTCCAAGGATGACGATCAGCGGCACGTTCAGCACGCCGACGCTGTACTCAAGGGAGCCCAGGACGGCGTCGTCAATCACCTGGCCGGCCGTGCGGACCACGAAAACGTCGCCAAGGCCGACGTCGAAGATGATTTCTGCCGCGAGCCGGGAATCTGAGCAGCCGAAGATCACCGCGAAGGGATTCTGCGTCTCCACCAGCGATGAGCGGCGCGAAGCATTCTGGTTTGGATGCGAGGACTCGCCGGTGACGAAACGTTCGTTGCCTTCGCGCAGTCGGCGCCAGGCCAATGCAGGAGTCAGATTAGTAGCCATGCTTATTACATTAAGGTGCCGCGGGGGCGGACGGTGAAACTGTGACGGCGGGATTGCTTTCGAGGGAGCCCACGACGGCGGCCGCCAGGGTTGCGAATTCGTCCAGTTGCGCGGCTCCCGAGAGGACAACGGTGCTGCCGCGGTAGTTCAGGACCATCGACTTTTCGCCCTTGCCGGTGTCCCGCAGTTCCCAGTCCCGGCCGCCGGCATTCCGCGTACCGGTGATGGGGGCGTTCCGGGTCTGCTGGAGCAGCCACGTGGGGTTGGCCTGCGTGGTCTGCACCAATGCAATGAAGGACGTCTTGGGGGTCACGTAGCCAACCTCCCACGTGGGCACCCCGCTGCCCGTTCCGGCTTCCCAACGGGCGTAATTTGCCTGGAACGCGTTGCCGGTGTCGGGGGCAACGGGTGTGAATCCTGCCACACCGGCCGCGTTGCGGGCCACTGAGGCAACATCAATGTCCGGCCGGTAGCCCCCGCTCTTCGGCTGCGGATTCATCAGGACAACGGGCAGGAACGCAGCGATGCTGAGCACAAGGGCAATGATCATGCCGATCACCGAAGCGTTGGCGCGCTTGGCGGCGGCCGCCGGAATGACGGGCTTCACCGGGGTGGCGGCACTGCTGCCCGCGGCGCCGGGACGGGACCCGGGCTGCGCCTCGCCGGAGCTGGGACTGGTGGCTTCCTGCATGTCATTCACCCCTCAATAGTCGCCCATCCCGGAGCCGGACTTCCATTCGGGCCTGACCCGCAAGCTGCGGCCAACCACAATGCACATTTCGCGATTGCGTCACGGGCCGCCCGCGGCGCGGTGCCACGACTATGATCGGTAGCAGAGGAATCACCGTCCTGCTGCACCGGCGGGCGGGTTCAATGATCGCCACTCGAAGAAGAGGTTCACGTGTCACCAGCGTCCATGACCCAGAAGTACTCCACGCTTTCCCCGTCGCTCGCCGTCGGCATCGATGAGCCTGACCGCAACCTGGCTCTGGAACTGGTCCGCGTCACCGAAGCGGCGGCCATCGCCGGCGGCCACTGGGTCGGTTTTGGCGACAAGAACAAGGCAGACGGCGCCGCCGTCGACGCCATGCGGTCCTTCCTCCAGACCGTCCACTTCAACGGCGTCGTGGTGATCGGTGAAGGCGAAAAGGACGAGGCCCCCATGCTGTTCAATGGTGAACGCGTTGGCGACGGCACCGGCCCCGAGTGCGATGTCGCCGTCGACCCCATCGACGGAACACGGCTGACCGCCCTGGGCATCAACAACGCGCTGGCAGTGCTGGCCGTCGCCGAGCGTGGCTCAATGTTCGATCCCTCTGCCGTGTTCTACATGGAAAAACTCGTCACCGGCCCCGAAGCCGCGGACATGGTGGACCTGCGCCTGCCGGTCAAGCAGAACCTGCACCTGATCGCCAAGGCCAAGGGCGTGAAGGTCAACCAGCTCAACGTCATGATCCTTGACCGCGACCGCCACCGTCCGCTGGTGGAGGAAATCCGGGAAGCGGGGGCGCGCACCAAGTTCATCATGGACGGCGACGTTGCCGGGGCCATTGCCGCGGCCCGCTCCGGCACCGGCGTGGACGCGCTCATGGGCATCGGCGGCACCCCCGAGGGCATCGTGGCCGCCTGCGCCATCAAGTCCCTGGGCGGCGTCATCCAGGGCCGTCTTTGGCCCACCAGCGACGAAGAGAAGCAGAAGGCGCTCGACGCCGGGCACGATCTCGAACGCGTGCTTTCCACCAACGACCTCGTCTCCAGTGACAACTGCTACTTTGCTGCCACCGGCATTACGGACGGCGACCTCCTCAAGGGCGTGCGCTACTCCAAGGACAAGGTCCTGACCCAGTCCATCGTGATGCGGTCCAAGTCCGGCACCATCCGTTTTGTGGACGGCGAGCACCAGGCCAGCAAGTGGGAAGGCTACGCCCGCAAGAACTGACCTGCAGCTTTCGCTGACTGCCAGCCCCTGGTGCGCCACACGCACCGGGGGCTTTGGCGTTAAGGCCTTGGTATAGGGTTTAAGCCATGAATCCTGCTGTTGTGCCCTGTACTGACCGCGCCCTCTGGGATGAGCACGTTGACCGGTTCCAGGGGCATCCGCAACAGTTGTGGGGCTGGGGTGAGACCAAGGGGGCGCACGGCTGGTCCGTGGACCGGGTCCTGGTGAAGGCCGGGGACGAAACGATCGGCGCCGCCCAGCTTCTGATCCGCCGGCTTCCTGTCCCGTTCCGTGCCCTGGTCTACATTCCCAGGGGTCCCATGTGCTCGGCGGACAACGCGCAGGTGGTCCTGAACCGGCTGGCGGAGCACGCTGCCCTCCGCCACCGGGGCGTGGCCCTCAGCATCGAACCGGACTGGGACCGGGACTCCGCTTTCGCCGGTGCCGTGGCCGCCGCCGGCTTCCGGGAGTCCACCAACACCGTCCTGATCCCGCGCACGCTCATCCTGGACCTCACCCGCTCCGACGACGAGCTGATGGCGGAGATGTCCAAGTCCACCCGGGCGAACATCCGCAAAGCCATGCGCAGCGACGTGGAGTTCCGCAAGGTCAAAAACGATTCCGAACTGGAACAGGTGCTGGCCATCTACCATGACACCGCGGAGCGCGCAGGCTTCGGCATCCACGAGGACCAGTATTACCGGGACATCTTCCGGAACCTCGGCGACTCCTCGCCGATCATCGCCGCGTTCGACGGCGAGCAAATGCTTGCGTTCACCTGGCTTTCGCGCAGCGGCGCCACAGCCTTCGAACTCTACGGCGGCGTCTCGGCGGAAGGACAGAAGCAGCGGGTGAACTACGGCGTGAAGTGGGCGGCCTTGCAGGCGATGCGGGAAGACGGCTGCAGCCGGTACGACTTCAACGGCCTCCTCAATGACGGCATCTCCGACTTCAAGAAGCAGTTCGCCAGGCACGAAAACATGCTCCTGGGAACATGGGAGAAGCCGCTGTCGCCGTTCTACCCCGCCTACTCGAAGGCCATGCCGCTGGCCCGCAAGGGCCTCCAGCAGGGGCGTCAGCTGCTGAAGGGCGCAGCCGGACGGGTCCGGAAGCTGCGTCCGGGAAGCTGACGGGGCTGCCACACAGGTTGGGCTAAGACAGAAGGGCGGCGGCGGGACCCTGGTGGGTGCCGCCGTCGCCCTTCCTGCTGCTGTGGCCGGCCTACAGGCCTGTGGTCACGGCGAAGGCCAGTGCCGGCCCGGCGCTGCCGGCCACCCGGTGGACGTTGACGGGGGCTTCCGCCGCCGCAATGAACGCGCTGCCGCCGCGTGCGAGTTCCAGGTCGCCCTTGGGGGAGTCGAGGTACACGGCGCCTGCCACCACAATGACCAGCGCCGCACCGGCCTGCGCCAGCGGGACTGGGCCCTCGTCCGGCCCCAGCTCAATGCGCTGCAACTGGAACTCCTTGAACGGCGGACGGAACAGTTCCTGGTCCATCACAGTCTTTTCCGCGTCCAGCATCGGCACGGCCACAGGGTGGAAGTCGATGGTGCGGAGGAGTTCAGGGACGTCCACGTACTTGGGCGTCAGCCCGCCGCGCAGGACGTTGTCCGATGAGGCCATGACTTCCACGCCCAGCCCGTGCAGGTATGCGTGCACGTTTCCGGCGGGAAGGTAGACAGCCTCACCCGGCGCCAGTGAGATCCTGTTCAGCAGCAGCGAGATCAGGACACCGGGGTCACCGGGATATTTTTCGTTGAGGCTGATGACCGTACCCAGCTCGGCCTGGTAGGGCTCAAGCGGAGAGCCGGAGAGCAGGGCTGCCACCACCCGGGCTGTTTCCTCTGCCACGCCCTGGCCGCCGGTGATCAGGCGTTCGAAGGCCCGGCGCAGTCCAGCGCCTTCGTCGGCGCCGGCAAGATCTCCAAGGAGCGCCTGGACCAATGTGGGGGCCTGCCCGCCCTCCGGGAAGGCATCCGCGATGTGCTGCAGGATCCTGCGGGTTTCATCGACCGCACGAAATCCACACAGCGCCTCGAACGGCGTCAGGGCGAAAATCATCTCCGGCTTGTGGTTGTCATCCTTATAATTCCGGTTCGCGGCACGGGCATCCAGGCCGGCTTCGTTTTCCCGCGCGAACCCCTCCCGGGCCTGTTCCAGGCTCGGGTGGACCTGGAGGGAGAGCGGCTGGGCGGCCGCAAGGATCTTGGCCAGGAACGGCAGCCGGGGGCCGAAGGCGGCGACGGATTCAGCACCCAGGAAACGCTCCGGGTCGGAGGAGATCAGGGAATCGAGCGGGCTCCGGGTCCCGTCCTCCGGCAGGTGCGCCACCGACGGCGAGTCAGAGTGGGCGCCGATCCACAGTTCGGCCTCGGGGCCGCCCGATTCGGGACGGCCCAGCAGCGAGGCGATGGCCGTCGTCGAACCCCAGGTGTAGTCCCGGAGGACGTTCTCAATCTCGTACAAATCTGTTCCGTTCCTCGATGGGTGGGATCTGACGGGTGGGCCCTAGAGCGGGGCGCACTGTCCGTTGGTGGCCACGAGCTGGCGAATGGCCTCTTCATTGCCTTCGAGCTTGAGCTTGGTGAGCATCTCCTCGGTGATCGGCTCGCCGTCCGGTGTTGTGGTCACCGGCGTGAAGTCCGACGGCGAGGGCTGCTGCACAGCATTGCCGCCAGTGGGCAGGGTGGCCGGGAGGGCTCCGGCGGCCTGGACATGTCCGGCGCCTGCCTGTGGAACTGCCATCACGTCGTCGGGAATTCCTGCCGACTGTGCCCCCTGGCCGGATGCCGACGCCAGCAGCTGGTCCACGCGCTCGTGGATCTGGTTGAAGTCAGGGTTCGTTGAGAACGACGGGTCAAAGTCCGGCGGTCCGATGGTGAGCCGCTTCACGTCCTTGCCCCGTGCCTTGATGGCGAGGTCCACGAAGCTGCCCAGCTGGGCTGAGGAAATGTTGGACTCCACCACCTTGGTACCGGCCCTGGCGATGTCCTCGAACTTGGACAGCAGGGTGGCGGGATCCAGCTGTTTCAGCATTGCCTGCTGCACGCACTGCTGGCGCTGGATGCGGGAATAGTCATCCACGTATTCGCGCGATCGCCCGTACCAGAGCGCCTGGGCGCCGTTCAGCGTCTGGTCCCCGGCCGGGATCCATCCGAGGGGCATCCCGTGGGTTTTGGTGGCCTCGTCGAAGTAGCCGCTCATGGGAACCCAGCCGCCGGCCTTGATCCGGATGCCGCCCATGGCGTCGATCAGGGTGGAGAAACCCTGCATGTCAACCAGAACATAGGCCTGGATCTGCATGCCCAGGGTCCCGGAGACGGCTTCCATGGTTGCCTGCGCGCCGGGGTCCTCCACAGCTGGGTAGAGGGCGGCGTGCTCGTTGGTGACCTCGGTGTTGATGGCATTGATCAGGCATTCGTCGCCACAGTTGTAACCGTCAGGATAGAGCGACCGCATGGGCGAGCCCTCGCTGAACTGCGCATTCTGGAAGTTCCGGGGAACGGAAATGATGGCGGTCTGGCCCGTCTGGGCGTCCACGCTCAGGACGGAGAGGCTGTCCGGACGGCGGCCGGTTCGGTCGTCCCCGGCATCGCCGCCCATCATGAGGAAGTTGTAGCGCCCGTCCACGGGTTTGATCGCCGGGCCGGACGAGAAGATGTTGCCAATCGCGTTCCGGCCAACGTTCAGCAGGTAGGCGGCATAGCCCATGGAGCCGCTGCCCAGGACCAACGCCAGCACCAGGGCGATGCCGACGGCGGGTCGCGCCCGCGGTGCCAGCAGGACGGGGCGGATGAGCCGCAGGGTATTCAGGAACAGAAACGCCCAGCCGATGGCCAGCGCCGCCAACACGACCACCAGCAGCAGCGACGTGACCGGGTTGGTCACGATGTTGATGACCAGGGTCCGGTTGACCAGCAACAGGACCACAGCCAGCAGCAGGAGCGCCCACACACCGAGCGTTACCCGCAGGGCCATGCGTCCCAGCTTGCGGTCGCCTGCCACGAGTTGGGCGCTGCCCGGCACCAGGAGCGTCAGCAGGACGAGCACAAAAGCACGCTTGGTACGGACAGCGGGGGAAGCACTCACCGGGTAGCGCACCGGATCCGTCAGCGACGCGCCCCGCCCGGTGTTGAGAACGCTGCTGCTGCTGGCCATGCCCGGCGCCCTAACGGCTGCCCCGAAGGGCGCTGGAGCCGCCCGGGAAGACTTCGCTGACTTTCTGCCGCAGGTTTGCGCCCTTGCGGGCCGCCACGGCGTTGAGGTCCGCTGCGAAGTCCAGGAGATCCGCGCGCAGGGAAGCGGCAAGTTCATCGGTGCCGGCGGCCAGCATCCGCACGGCCAGGAGCCCTGCGTTCCGGGCGCCCGCGATGGAGACCGTGGCCACCGGCACGCCTGCCGGCATCTGGACGATGGAGAGCAGCGAGTCCATCCCGTCGAGGGTCTTCAGGGGAACCGGAACCCCGATCACCGGCAGCGGGGTGACGCTGGCGAGCATGCCCGGCAGGTGGGCCGCGCCGCCGGCGCCGGCGATGATCACCCGCAGGCCGCGTTCGTGCGCTGTCTGGCCGTACCGGATCATTTCGGTGGGCATCCGGTGGGCTGAGACGACGTCCGCTTCAAAGGGGATGCCGAACTCGGCGAGGGCATCTGCAGCGGCCTCCATGACGGGCCAGTCGGAGTCGGAGCCCATGACCAGGCCCACCAGGGGGCTCGCTGCGGGACCGGCGGTGGCTTCGGCGCTCATGCGTTCTCCTCGAAAATTGCGGAAGGCTCTTCGGCAGCAATCCGCCCGTCGCGGATGATGCCCGCCACGGCCGTGGCCCGGCGGCGGACCGAATCCACCTCCGCAGTGGAACTGCCCAGCAGGTTGACGTGGCCGATCTTGCGTCCGGGCCGCACCGACTTGCCGTAGCAATGGACCTTGGCGGCCGGCTCGGAGGCCAGTGCCATGGGGTAGGCGGAGAACAGGTCCTGGTTCTCGCCGCCCAGGAAGTTCTTCATGACGGCCACGGGTGCCAGTGCATCGGTGGCGCCCAGGGGCAGGTTCAGGACCGCGCGAAGGTGTTGTTCGAACTGGCTGGTGATGGAACCATCCTGGGTCCAATGGCCCGTGTTGTGCGGCCGCATGGCCAGCTCGTTGATCAGGAAGCCAGCTCCCGCACCCGGGGTTTCGAACAGTTCCACGGCAAGGACGCCGGTGACGTCAAGCTCGGCGGCGATGCGCAATGCCGCGTCCTCGGCTGCGGCAGCTACCTCCAGCGGGATGTCCAGCGCGGGCGCGATCACCTCGTCGCAGACACCGTCCACCTGGATGGTGTGGACCACCGGCCAGGCCCTGGCCTCGCCGTCGGGGGTGCGTGCCACGAGCGCGGAGAGCTCACGGGTGAACTCGACCTTCGCCTCGGCCAGGAGGGGGCTCATGGCGGCAAACCAGTCAGCGGCCTCCGCGGCCTCTTCTGCTGAGGCGACGATCCGGACACCCTTGCCGTCATAGCCGCCCCGGGGGGTTTTCAGTACTATGGGCCAGCCTGTTTCGTCGCCGAATCGGACCAGGGCCTCAACGTCATCCACGGACGCCCAAACGGGGTTTGGCAATTCCAGCCGATCGATGGCGGCGCGCATTACCAGCTTGTCCTGGGCGTGGACCAGCGCGTCCGGTCCGGGCTGGACGTTGACACCGGCATCCTGCAGGGCACGGAGGTGGTCCGTCGGCACGTGTTCGTGGTCGAAGGTCATCACGTCCAGGCCCTTGGAGAACTCCAGGAGTGTCTGCAGGTCCTTGTAATCGCCGACCGGCGTTGCGGGCACGGCCGACACCGCGGAAACGTCCTCGCCCTCGGCGAGGACGCGGAGTTCAAAGCCGAGGGCTGTAGCGGCAGGGGCCATCATTCGCGCGAGTTGGCCGCCGCCAACCACGCCTATCACTGGAAAAGTCACATCTTCCAGCCTACCGAAGACAGGCCGAATCCCGCTTTTTTCGCCCCGGCGGGGGACGAGATTTTCAAGGGCGGAACGGCGGGCGCCTGCTTCTCCGGGGCGGCTCAAAGCTTTGGGGGCTAAAATGGACCCTTGGCCGAGTGGCCCACAGTTCGTCACGGCCATGGAGGGTCATGTTTAGCACACTTGCAGATCGTATCCGGGGGCTCGCCTCACTCTTTTGGCGCGAGGTGGCCAAGTTCGGCGCGGTGGGCGGTGTGGCCTTCGTCATCGACAACGGCCTGACCTATTACCTGATGCATGGCCCCATGACGGACAGCGAGGCGAAGGCGCGCTTTGTGGGCGCAACCGTTGCCACGGTCTTCTCATGGGTGGCAAACCGTTTCTGGACCTTCCGCCACCGGCGCCAGGCCAACGTGCTCCGCGAGTTTGTCATGTTTGTCATCATCAACGGCATTGGCATTGGCATCTCCACCGGCTTCACTGCGCTGGCCAAGTACGGGATGGGCATCGACGACAAGAACCTGCTGTTCCTGGCGGGTGTGGCCGGCATCCTGGTGGCTACGGTTGTCCGCTTCTTCGCGTACCGCTTCCTGGTCTTCAACCAGGAACTGGACCAGGAACCGGAGTTTTCCAACGACCACGAAATCATCGAAGGCCACCCGCACCGCGAACCCGTACGCGCGGCGGAGAGTCCCGCTTCCACTTCCGTCGACGGCGGCCCGCAGGCTTAGCGCCGCCGGCAGTCAATTGCCGTGAATGCGTTCGTCCGCCAGCAGTTTGTCGGTAAGTGCGACGTCCGCATGGGTTAACACCACGGAGCCGCCCTGCTGCCACGCTCCCAGCGCATCGGCCAGTGCAGTTTCGAGCCCGGCGCCGGCCGGAACATGCAGCCTGACGCCTTCAGCGTGCGGCAGGGCAAAGCCGGTGATCAGTTCTTTGTGCAAAATTGTCCGTCCCTCGCCGGTCACCAGAGCGCGGGCTGACGGATCCGGATCGGCGTGCGCCAGGAAGACATCCCCGTGCGACCGCACTTCTGCAGCGTAATCAAGGCAGCCGGCGGGTAGCTGGCCAGCCCATCGCATGGCCAGGGCCGGCAGCGCAACGGCGATTTCGGCGTCGTACTCTCCCTCCAAAGCGCCGGGGCTGTCTGTGGCCAGGAAGTCCGCCGCACCGCCGTCGAGCACCGTTTCCAGGCCAACCTGCCAGCCGGCCAGGGCCCAGACCAGTGCTTTCCAGTGCGCCGGAAGTGCAAGCCGCAGCCGCATGCCCGGCTCCGCGTCCAGTTCGTCCTGCAGGAGGTTGCTGGTCTTGGCCACCCAGTTGTCCAGGACCCGGCCGGACAGTTCCACCCGCTCGGAATCGGGGCCGTACCAGGTCAGGCGTGGTGCCGTGGAGTTGCCGGAACGGAGGCTCTGCATCAAGTCGATCGCGGGGATTGTCGTCATGGCTTCATCCTGCCACTGACCGATTCCCCGGGTCATCCGGCAGGAGCCCGTGGGTCCACCGTCACGGAAAGTGATGTTAATCACTAGCGCTGCTAAGCTTGCTTGCTATTTAGGCTGAAAGCAGGTATTTTTCCCGCCAGTGCAGGGTTTTTGGGGCTTTCCTGCCCGGATCCGCCCACTTGTAGGCTCCGCCACGCCGAGGCCGGTGAAAATCCCGGGCGTGGCGTGCACAAATTTCCGAACGGGGACTGTCTATTATCCCGGCGACGGCTTGACTAGCCCTAGTTACACACGTGTAATTAGGTATCTAAAGCAATTGCGTAAATACCGGCACACAACCGAGTGTCCATGTATCCAGGCAGTGGCTTAAACATCAGGAGGGTCGCCGTGGGGCAAGCAGAGCGTATCCAGGAAGATGCCGTCGTGGCCGGCCAGGCAACGGCAAAATACCGTGCGCGGGGGGTGCCGAGCGACTGGTACGTGGATCCCGCCGATCCTGGTGCTGCGGAGCGGTATAACAGGAATTCCGCCAGCGTCCTTGAGGATCAGGCCACGGCGTTCCTTGCCGCGCATGAAGCCCTCCTGGATGGCGGTGCAGAACCGGAAGACGACCTTGACCCCCCCATGGAACTGGCGGCGGCCGGGACGGCCCAGCCGGTGTGGATTGGATTGCCGCTCCAGCAGGACTTCGACGACGAGGGTGAGTTGGGCTGGCAGACGGACGCCTTGTGCGCCCAGACAGATCCGGAAGCCTTCTTTCCTGAGAAGGGCGGCTCGACCCGTGATGCCAAGAAGGTCTGTGGCGCCTGCAATGTGCGGTCACAGTGCCTTGAGTACGCGCTGGCCAACGACGAACGGTTCGGCATCTGGGGAGGCCTTTCCGAGCGTGAGCGGCGGCGGCTTAGGAAGCGAGCAATCTAATTCTTCAGGATGTCCATGTCACTGCCGTTGTGGTTGCCCACAACGGCAGTGCCTATCTGCCCAGAACCCTTTCAGCCCTGGCGGCCCAAACACGCCCGGCTGACCGCGCCGTCGGCGTGGACGCGGGATCCGGCGACGATTCATACAACCTCCTCAGGGAGGCCCTGGGTGACGCCGGCGTAACCAGGCACCCCCGGGGCAAGGGCGGCATGGGTGCCGCGGTCTCCGCCGCGCTTGCAGCGCTGGTGCCACTTGACGGAAACGCGGACGGCGGCAGGACGGAGTGGCTCTGGCTGCTCCACGACGACGCTGCGCCGGCGCCGGAAGCACTCGCTGAACTCTTGGGCGCCGTGGAGCGTGCACCCTCGGTAACCGTTGCCGGCTGCAAACAGTTGGACTGGCATTCGCCGCGGAAATTGATGGATGTGGGCCTCTCCACCAGCAGGTGGGCCGAGCGGCTTACCCTCATCGACGCCGATGAGATGGATCAGGGCCAGTACGACGGCCGCACCGACACTTTCGCCGTGAATTCTGCCGGCATGCTGGTGCGCCGGGATGTCTGGGAACAGTTGGGCGGTTTCGACCCCGCCTTGCCGGGCAGCGGCGACGACGTCGACTTTTGCTGGCGGAACCGCCTGGCAGGGCACCGCGTAGTGGTGGTCCCCGCAGCCCGGATGTTCCATGTGGCGCACCGGCCGCACGCCCTTGGAAACCCGTCCGCAGCCCGTAAAGCGCAGGTCCATCTGCGCCTAAAGCACTGCCCGCTCTGGATGGTGCCCGTCCATGGCATCGGCGCCTTGCTGGGCAGCCTCTTCAAGCTGGTCCTGAGCATCGTGGTCAAAGATCCGGGCCATGGCATCTCCCAGCTTCTGGCCACTTGCGCTGCCCTGGGCCGGCCCCGGGCGGTGGCCAAGGCCCGGCGGACAGCCAAACGTACGCGGCGCATCCGCCGGTCCGTCATCCGCAAACTCCAGACGCCCCGCCGGGAGGTATGGAGCCACCGCCGGTCCTTGATGGAGGCCCTGGGATCCGACGGGTCGGCCTCTGACCACCTCGTGCAGGATCCGCTCGCGCACCAGCCCACCGGAGACGCCGCGGACGACTTTGCCGCCCTGGCCACCAGCAAGCGCGGCTGGGTGGGCAACGGTGCCCTCGCCGCCGCCATCATCGCAGCAGTGGCCTCGCTCCTGGCGCTCGCAGGGCTGTTCCGTGCCCGGGCCGTAGCCGGCGGAGCGCTGATCCCTGTCTCGGCGGACCTGGGGGACATCTGGCACAACGCCTCCAGTTGGTGGGTCAGCCTGGGAGCGGGCCTTCCCGGCCGGGGCGATCCCTTTGGCTACGTCCTTTGGGTGATCGGCGTCGCCGGCGGAGGCGATGCCAACGCGGCCATGGCCTGGCTGCTTCTGCTCGCTGCCCCGCTGTCAGGACTCACGGCGTGGTTCGCCGCGGGCGGCGTGACCGAACGCCGTCGGCTCCGCTTCGCGGCGGCAATCTTCTGGGCCGCTGCGCCGGCCCTCCAGGCCGCGCTGAACCAAGGCCGGGCAGGTGCCTTGATCGCACACATTATGCTGCCGCTGGTAGTCCTGGGCCTCCTGCGGGCTACCGGCTCAGCAGTTGGCCATGGCCGTTTCAGCCTCACCTCAGCGTCCGGTTACGGACCCGGTGAGCAGCCCCCGGCCAAGGCAGGCATCAACGGAGTTCCATCGTGGACGGCAGCCGCAGCCGGAGGACTCGCCCTGGCTGTCACCACCGCGTCCGCGCCCTCCCTGCTCATCCCCGCAACTGTGGTCATCGTGCTGTGCGGCATCCTGCTCGGACGGCGTGGCCGGACAGTGTGGTGGGCGCTGCTCCCCAGCGCGGCCCTGTTTATCCCGTTTGCACTGTCCACCCTCGACAGGCCGCGCGCGCTCCTGGCCGACCCCGGGCTCCCCCTTGGATTCGACGCCGCCCCGCTGTGGCAGCAGATCCTGGGCCAGCCCCTGTCCTTCGACCCCGCCGGTGGCCTCCGGGGGCTCGCCGCCTTCCAGGGCGGGACGGCGCCGTGGGCCCTGCTCCTGGCTCTGCTCATTGCAGGGCCGGTGCTGGTCCTCGCCGTAGTAGGGCTCTTCAGCGCGGGGCGCAGGGCCCGTACTGCCAGATGGTTCTGGATCGGTTCGATTATCGCCCTGGCCGGCGGGTGGCTGGCAGGCCATGTTGCCACCGGACTGAACGCAGGTGTCATGGTGACGCCCTTTCCCGGGCCCGCCGTGTCCGCCGCGTCCTTTGCCCTCCTTGCCGCGGCGCTCCTCGGGTCGGAGCAACTGCTCTCAGCAGCGGACCGCGGAGCCGGTTCCGGGGCGAGGACCAGGCCGGCCGCCCGCGCCGGCCTGGCACTTGGCCTGGTGGTGTTGCTGGCCGGACCCCTGGCAGGCATGGCCGCCTGGTCCGCACAAAACTTGCTGCGTCCGGCCGGTACCGCCGCCGCACCGGCAAGCCAGGGCGGGGCCCCCGCTTCGAACCCGTCCGCTGACGGGAACGGGGGAGCGTTGGGCACTCCGCGGCTCGTGGAGGCCGCCACCCCACGGTCCCTTCCCGCCACCGCCGTCGACCGCGGCACCGGACCTGAACAGACGCGTACCCTCCTGCTCAGCACCGGAGACGACGGCACCTTTAACGCATCCCTGATGCGCGGGTCCGGCACCACCCTGGACAGCCTCTCTGCCATCGCCTCCGCCCGGAACATCATCGGGGCTCCCGGTGCGGAAGAGGTGCGCGATGACGACGACGTCACCGCAGCTGTCCGCCGCGTTGTGGCCACCATGGTCGCCGGGCAGGGCGTGGATCCCCGCACCGACCTCGAACAGCTTGGTGTCGGCTTTGTGGTGCTCCGCTCTGCGGACACCGCAGCCCAGCTGACCGCAAGCCGCATGGATGCAGTCCCGGGCCTGGTGGCCGTGGGGCAGACCGACGTCGGCTGGCTCTGGCGTATCAGCCCACTAAGCCAGGGGGGCTCCCAGGCCGCCGACGTTGCCCACCGGGTCCGTATTGTGGATGCCGGCGGGACGGCCACAGCGTTGGTCGCTTCCGGCACTGACGACGTCGACGCCGCTGTCCCGGCCGGCCCGGAAGGCCGGCTGGTGGTACTTGCCGAGCGGGCCGATCCCGGCTGGAGCGCCTGGTTCGACGGGCGGAAGCTGACTTCCACCACCTCCGGATGGTCTCAGGCCTTCACCCTTCCGGCATCGGCAGGCCAGCTGACGGTCCGTTACGAAAACCCGTGGTCATTCTGGGCTGCTGCCGCCCAAATAACAGTGATTGGGCTCACCGTCATCCTCGCCATCCCCATGCCGGCCCGGCGGCCGCGGACCGGCCTCTCCCGTGACGAGGGCTCCCTGCGTAAGGAACACCAACATGCATGAGCACACCCCACCGGCCGCCAAGGGCGGGGCTGGTGCCGGAACGCCGGACCCTGCCGAACCGCTGCTTCCAAGTGATCAGCAGGAAGTACCGGGCAAACCCGAGCCAGCCGGAAAGCCTGCTTCCAGCCATCCCGGAGCGGGGCAGGGCCGGAAGGCGTCCGGCCGCGGCGCCACCCGGCTGCCGGGCGGCAAGGGCCGCGCAGCTTCCATTGCCGGAGCCGCGGCGGGCATTCTTATTCTCGCCGGCGGCGGAGCCGTAGTGGCCGCCGGTTCCCAGATAGCGGGGCCTGCGTCGAGCCGGACTGTACCGGCCGCCGAAGCTGCCGTTCCCGCGGGTGCCAGCCTCGGCGTGTGCCCAGGCCCTGCACGCCTGCTCGAGGGCACCGATGCAGGCACCGATGCCCAGTTCCGGCCCGAATCCGCTACTGCGGCAACCAGGGTCAGTGCCGCAGTGCTGAGCGCCGGAGGTGTGCTGCCGGGAAGCCGGCTGGCGCACCTGGACGGAGGCGCCGCCGTCGAAATCGCCAAAGACCCGGGGCAGGCGCCCCCTGCCGGAGCCCCCCAGGATCTCCGTGCCGGAGTGGTGGCAGACCGGACCGTGGACCAGGTAAACGTCCTGAGCGCCAACGCCGTGGCAAACCAGAATGCGTCGGCCGCCGGAGCCATGAAGTACACGGCAATCGACGGCGACCTCCAGGGCAGCGCAGCGGCTAACTGCGGGACGCCCTCGAATGACCAGTGGCTGGCTGGTGCCAGCACCACTGTGGGCCGCACCTCCGTGCTGGCGTTGACCAACGCCTCCAGCACACCCGCCACAGTGAGCCTTGAATTGTTCGGTTCCGGCGGCCAAGTCCAGGCACCCGGGAGCCGGGGGCTGCTGGTTGCCCCCGGCACCACGCGCAGCGTAGTCCTCGCTGGTCTCGCGCCCAACGAGCCGCAGCTCAGCGTGCACGTCCGCAGTGCCGGTGGGCCGGTTGCAGCCTCCATCCAGCAAAGTTTCCTGCGCGGCCTCACCCCCGGTGGTGTGGACTACATCAGCCCGGGAACCGCCCCAGCTGTCCGCCAGCTGATGACCGGCGTGGACATCCAGGACCCTGCCGGGCTTGCCGCCCTGACGGCACAGCCCGGGTACCGGGATGCGGGACCAGCCCTCGAACTGACCGTTCCGGGCGCGTCAGATGCAGTGGTGGAAATCAAGCTGTACGGGCGGGACGGCCAGCACGCGCTGCCGACTGGCGGGGTGATCACCGCGAAAGCCGGTTCAACCACTGAGGTGTCCCTGGCAGGGGTGCCCGCCGGCCAGTACACGGTTGCCGCCTCATCCGACGTCTCCTTCCTCGCCGCCGCCCGCATGAGCCGCGGCCTTCAGGCGGGAAAGGCTTCGGATGTGGCATGGGCGGCATCGGCAGTACGGCTCGGCAGCCAGCACGTGGTTCCCGTCCCCAAGGGCGGCCAACGCCAACTGGTGTTCGGGGCCCTGGACACCCGGGCCACCATCACCTACGCGCCCATCACCGCGGACGGAAAGGTCCGTGCCGCTGCGTCGGCCGATATCGCCGGCGGGACCACCGCCTCCATCACCATTCCTGACCAGGCTGAAGGGGCCGACGTCGTGGGCTACGTTGTGTCCGCCTCCGGTGGTGCTGCCTACGGAGCGGTGCTGCTGGGGCAGGACGGCCGCAACGATGTCTCCTCCCTGGCCTTCCTGGCAGCCGCCGCAGGCCAGGAAACGGTCCCGGTCGCGCTGGGCTACTAGGCGGGAAACGGGCCGCACGTTTGCCTGCGGCCGGTGTCAGTAGCGGCGGCGGTACACCGGATCCAAAGTCTCCGGCGCCACGCCCAGCATTTCCGCCGTGTGTTCCACCACAACGTCGTGGACCAGGTCCTGCAGTTCTTCCACGCTGGAGCACGCCTGCTCCACCACCCGCCGGTACACCGTGATCATGGGGCCGTCCCCACCCGCCGCGGGCGTGTAGGAGCCCATCGGTGGAGCGGACGCATTCGCAGCCAGTTGCTCGAGGTCCGGCGGAATCTCGTCCACGCCGAACCGCACGCCGTCCAGGGTCTTGCCCCAGATGTCGTGCAGCCGCTGGGCCGAGTCCAGCACCATGTCGTCAAAGCGGTCGCCGCGCGTCCGGTAGCCGGGGTGGGCAGGCAACATGACCTCGCCGCGGAGGCCCCGCCCATGGCGGTTCCGGCGCCGCCTGGAGAAGCTCCTGCCGGTGGTCTCCCCACCCGTTGCCGCGGGGGCATCCGGGTCAGCCAACCGGACCGAAAAACCTGATTCATGGTTCGATGACTGCATACATTGACTGTAAACCCGGGGGAGGATTTCCGCGACACATCCCGTTGGCCCAGGGGGCGCGTCGGCCGGGCCGCAATGCGCGGCTTTTGGGCGGCGAAGGGGTAGTCTGTGATGTCGTGGGAGCTATCCGTCAATGTTCAAGGTCTGCCTGCCGCCAGTCGGCGGTAGCCACCCTGACGTACGTGTATGCAGATTCCACCGCCGTCCTGGGTCCGCTTGCCACCTACGCCGAACCGCACTGTTACGACCTCTGCGAGCAGCACGCTGATTCGTTGACGGTGCCCCGCGGCTGGGAAGTCCTGCGCCTGGCCATGCCTTCCACCCCGCAGCAGCCAGGACCCGATGACCTTTTGGCGCTCGCCAACGCTGTTCGCGATGCCGCCGCCCTCCCTCCTGAGCCGCAGGCACCCGCCCAGCGGGCACACCACTCCGCCCTTGAAGCTCCGGCCGGCACCGAAGGCGCACGTCGGGGGCACCTGCGGGTCCTACGGGAACCTTCCTGAGCCACATCTGGCGGTAGGCTGGAGCTGCACATCTTTTCCGCTACCGGCGCGAGCGCGCCCGCCAGGGAGCATGAACAAATGCCAAAGATCAGTCCCGAGCTGTTGTCCGTCCTGCGTTGCCCCGTGACCGGCTCGCCCCTGGTCCAGGAGGGCGAGGAGCTGGTGGCCACCGCCGCCGGGGCCACGGGAGCCAGGAACAGGTACGCCATCGAGGACGGGATCCCTTTGCTGCTGCCTCCGGAACTGCTTGGTGCAGCAGCCTCCGCAGGTTCTGACCAGCATGATCCCGCTGCGGCAGGGCACTAGTTCACCTGCATCCGTACGGACAGAAACAGCAGAACGGGGCCTGGACCAGGACCCGGACCAAGCAAAGGACCACCCATGACTTTTGACTACAAAGTTGCCGACATCTCCCTGGCGGAAGCCGGCCGGCACCAGATCCGCCTTGCCGAGCACGAAATGCCCGGCCTCATGTCCCTCCGTGAGGAGTTCGGCCCCACCCAGCCGCTCAAAGGTGCCAGGATCGCGGGTTCCCTGCACATGACGGTGCAGACCGCCGTGCTGATCGAGACGCTCACGGCGCTGGGCGCCGAGGTCCGCTGGGCCTCGTGCAACATCTTCTCCACCCAGGACGAGGCCGCCGCGGCCGTCGTGGTGGGCAAGGGCACGGTTGAGGATCCGCAGGGCGTGCCGGTGTTCGCCTGGAAAGGCGAGACCCTTGAGGAATACTGGTGGACCGCGGAACAGATCCTCACCTGGCCCGGCGCAGAGTCCAACCCCGAGCTTGGTCCCAACATGATCCTGGACGACGGCGGCGATGCCACCATGCTGGTGCACAAGGGCGTGGAGTTCGAGGCCGTGGGCAACGTACCCTCCGCTGATCCCGAGGATTCGGAGGAGTACGGTATCTTCCTCGGCGTGCTGCGCCGCTCCCTGGCCGCAGACGCGAAGAAGTGGACCAGGACGGCTGCCGCGATCAGGGGCGTCAGCGAGGAAACCACTACCGGTGTCCACCGGCTGTACCAGCTTGCAGACCAGGGCAAGCTGCTCTTCCCCGCCATCAACGTCAACGACTCCGTCACCAAGAGCAAGTTCGACAACAAATACGGCATCCGCCACTCCCTGCCCGACGGCATCAACCGGGCCACCGATGTACTGATGGGCGGCAAAGTCGCCGTCGTCTGCGGTTACGGCGATGTGGGCAAGGGCGCCGCGGAAGCGCTGCGCGGCCAGGGCTCGCGCGTCATCGTGACCGAGATCGACCCCATCTGCGCCCTGCAGGCCGCCATGGACGGCTACCAGGTGGCAAAGCTGGAATCAGTCCTCGCCCAGGGCGACATCTTCATCACCACCACCGGCAACAAGGACGTCATCCTGGCCAAGCACATGGCCGGCATGAAGAACAAAGCCATTGTGGGCAACATCGGCCACTTCGACAACGAAATCGACATCGCCGGCCTGGCCCGCATCCCCGGCATCAAAAAGGTTGAAATCAAGCCGCAGGTCCACGAGTGGGTCTTCGATGAGGGCAAGGACGCCGAGCGCTCCATCATCGTCCTGTCCGAAGGCCGGCTGCTCAACCTCGGCAACGCCACGGGCCACCCGTCCTTCGTCATGAGCAACTCGTTCGCCAACCAGACCATCGCCCAGATCGAGCTGTGGACCAAGCGGGACCAGCACGAGTATGAGAACAAGGTCTACGTCCTGCCCAAGGTCCTGGACGAAAAGGTGGCACGGCTGCACCTGGGCGCCCTGGGCGTGGAGCTCACCGAACTGAGCAAGGACCAGGCAGAATACCTGGACATCGACGTCGCCGGTCCCTACAAGCCCGAGCACTATCGTTACTGAGACGTAAGGGTCCGGGCGCAGCCAAGCGCCCGGGCCGTTATTTTCTGCACCTAGGATCAAAAACATGGAGCCTGATGTAAAGCCCCGGCGCCGGGGGACTGCCAAGAAAATCCTTGCCGTGGCAGCCGTATGTATCCTGGCTGCCGTGGGCGGGGTTTTCGCCGCCGTCGCTCCGGGCCTTGCGGGTGGACCCCTTGAATCGGAGGCAGGCTCCGCTCTGCGGACTTCGCCGGGCATCGCATCGCCCGTCGTGCCGCCGGTCAAGCTTGACGTGGTTCCCACCAACAATGCCAAGCAGGTGAATCCGGCCGCCCCGGTGTCCCTGAAGGTGGGCAACGGGATCATCCAGCGCGTCACCCTCGCCAGCATTTCGGGTAAGACGATCGACGGCAGCATTGACGCCAGCGGGACGTCATGGACCGCCACCGCGCCCCTGGAGTTCAACACCGAGTACAGCTACACCTACGTGGTCAAGGACACTGCAGGGCGGGAAACCAGCACAACCCAGTCCTTCAACACCGTCTCCAGCTCGCATGAGGCTGACGCCGCCATCTACCCGCTGAACGGCATGAAGGTTGGTGTAGGACAGCCCCTGCAGATCATCTTCAGCGAGCCCGTGACGAACCGCGCCGCGGTGGAAAAGGCCATCAAGATCACCACCACGGCAGGACAGGCCGGGGCGTTCCACTGGTACAGCGACACCATGGTCAGGTACCGCCCCGAAAACTTTTGGGCAGCCAACTCCACTATCACCATGGACATGCAGCTCTTCGGCGTTGACCTTGGAAACGGCCAGATTGCGAACTTCAACAAGAAAGTCAATGTCGCCATTGGGGACAAGAAGGTGGCCATCGCCGACGCCACGGCCCACACGTTCACGCTGAGCATCAACGACCAGCCCGTCAAGACCCTGCCCGTCAGTATGGGGGACAAGCGCTTCCCCTCCGCCAAGGGATACGCGGTACTGATGGAGAAGAACCGGTTCGACCACTTCAGGGCGGCAACCATCGGGCTGAAGCCCGGAGATCCCGCCTACTACGGTGAGGCTGACGTCGAATACACCATCCGCCTCACCCTGAGCGGTGCCTACATCCACCAGGCGCTCGAGTCCGCGTATCCGTACATCGGGAACACCAACGTATCCCACGGCTGCATCGGGTTCCTCCCGGACGGGGCAGCCTGGGTGTTCGACAACATGGGAACCGGTGACGTGGTCCAGATCATCAACACCGAAGGTGACTACGCTGCGAACACCGACGGGTATGGCGACTGGAACATTCCATGGAGCGAGTACGACAACTGAGTCAGTTGGCGAACGGCAGGCGCTGCAGCCGCTGGCCTGTTTCCGCGTTCCGCCGGCGTGCCTGCGACAACCTGGTGAACTCCCTGTTCCGCCGTTCGGCTACGACGGCGGCCAGGTAGTCATCCGGACCGGTCCCCGGCGGCGGGGGCGGGGCCACGTGTGCCGACAGTTCCTCGGCGATCGCCTGCGCCATACCGGCCCGGGACAGCGGAGCCATCCGCCCTGCCTGGCGGATGAACTGGGCGGCCCTGCGCGCCGTGGCGTCGGGGATGCGCCCAATGTCGGCCGCGGCAGCCCACGCCTGCAGGTAGGGCGGCACGAAAACCGGAACGGCTGCTTCCGCGGGAACCCGGCTGCGCACGGCGTAGGTTCCGGCGAGCAGGTCGCCGAGCCGCCTGGATTTGTCATTGAAGAGCGCCACGGCGAGGGCGAGCCCGCCGAATGTCAGGTAGATCTCGAGGAATCCGGTCAGCCCGCGGATCATGGCGTGCCGGAACCGGATGGCGCCGCCGTCCTCACGCACTACCCGCAGACCCGTTGCCAGTTTGCCGAGCGACCTGCCCCGGCTTAGTGTTTCCACTCCCACCGGCAGCACCACCAGGCAGAATACGACGGCGGCCAGGCCAAGGGCGCGGGCAGCGGCACCGTCCAGGTCAGCACCGGCGGCGGACAGGCCAACCATGAAGAGCACGAGCAGGACCACGTGGGCGACGACATCGATGACCAGGCCAAGGG
The DNA here is from genome assembly GCF_018613675.1 of Arthrobacter sp. ISL-85. Classification (GTDB taxonomy): domain Bacteria; phylum Actinomycetota; class Actinomycetes; order Actinomycetales; family Micrococcaceae; genus Arthrobacter. The sequence goes on from NZ_JAGGPQ010000005.1 coordinate 161,537, forward strand.
CCCGGGCAGCAAAGCTGGCGGGCCGGAGCTCGAGTACGACTGCCTCGCCGGTGATTATATGGCTCACACTGCGTCCTTGCCCTTCGCTGCCGGTGATGCGGACGATCCGATGGTGCGGAGGGTCAAAGTCTAATGCCGGGCGCTAGGCTGTAGCCGTGGACATGGATGCCTTCGCCGCCGTTAACGCCGACAAGTGGGCGCGGCTGCAGGAGCTGGCCGGCAAAGGCAGGCTCACGGGTGCCGAGTCCGATGAATTGCTGACGCTCTACCAGTCAACGTCCGGCCACCTGTCACTGGTCCGCTCCGTGGCCCCGGAGAGCGGGTTGTCTGCCTCCCTCTCAGCTACGCTGGCCCAAGCCAGGACCCGCTTTACCGGTGCACGGTCCAATGCCATGGCTGACCTGGCCAGGTTTTTCGTGGTGGCCCTGCCGGCGGCGCTGTACCGGCTGACCTGGCTTACCCTGGCGTGCGGGACGGCTTTCGTCCTGATAGCCGCTGCGTACGCGGCATGGATCGGTACGTCCCCGGAGGCGCTCAGGGCCGTGGCCTCCGAGAGCGCGGCCGCCCAGTACGTGGACCAGGACTTCACCAATTACTACTCGGAGAACCCGGCAGCGTCCTTCGCCGGTGCCGTGTGGACCAACAATGCGTGGATCTGTGCGCAGGCCGTGGCCCTGGGGATCACGGGGGTTTGGGTGCCCATGATCCTGTTCGGCAATGCCCAGGGGGTGGGCATTGCCGCCGGAATCTTCGCGTCCGCCGGTAAATCCGACGTCTTTTTCAGCTATATCCTGCCGCACGGACTGATGGAGCTGACCGCCGTTTTTGTTGCCTCGGCGGCCGGACTGCGGATCTTCTGGGCCATGGTCTCGCCCGGGTCCCGGACCAGGGGCCGGGCAGTGGCGGACGAAGGCCGGTCCCTGATCACCGTGGCCCTGGGGTTGGTCCTCGTACTGTTCGTCTCGGGACTGGTGGAAGGGTTTGTCACTCCCAGTCCGCTCCCTGCCTGGGCAAGGATCGGCATCGGCGCGGCAGTTCTCGGCGCGTACTGGATTTACGTCCTGGTGTGGGGCAGGAGGGCCTTCCTCGCCGGGGAACGCGGCGACCTCCGCCGGGAAGACGCCGGCTACGCCGAAATCGCTGCCTGAATCGTTGTAATCCTGCCGGGGTGGTTCCTCGCCCAGTGGAAGTCCCGGACGGTAGGCTCGTCAGCAGAATCAATCGCGCCGGCGGAATGGCACCGGCGCGGAACCCAACGGAAGTGACGCTGCTGTGAATGACGAAACACCGGTCCGCGCCAAAAGCGCTGCGCCGCAGCCGGAACCTTTGCTGGATACCTCCGGGGATTCCGACGAGCCCGCGTTCTCCTGGCTGACGCCCACTGATGGCGACAACTCCGCTGGCGAAGAGCCTGCCGGCGACAAGCCCGACGCGGGAGAACCTGAAGGGGATAAGCCTGGCCGGCACGGATCCACCGCTGGGGGCAACGCCGGCCAGCCCGAGAGCCGCGCCCACCGCAAGGCGGCGGAAGCCGCCGTCGGATCCTCCGCCCCCGGAATTCATGCTGCCGGTCCGTCAGCTGCCGGACGTCCCGCCGCCGGATCGTCCGCCGCCTCCCCGCGGGAGGAGCCCGCCGGCGCCGACGGTTCGCCAGTCTTCAAGGAACCCCTTCCCACTTCTGCCCTGCACGTCCGTCCCCCGGAGGAGGAAGTGGAGCGCCGCAATGCCCAGCGCGAAAGCGCCGCGAACGCCAAGCCCGTGGCGCCGCGCGTCATGCAGGTCCTGCTGGCCATCATCTACCCTTTCATCCTCCTGATCCTTGCCGTCCGCGCCGTGACAACGCCGCTCTTCCTCTGGGTGGAGTACAACCGTCCCGGTTTCCCGGGCGACGGCTACGGCTTCAGCACCGACGACAGGATGACTTACGGCTCCTACGCCGTTGACTACCTCATCAACTGGTCGGGCCCCAGGTACCTGGGTGATCTGGTGCAGCGCGGCGGCGAAAAACTCTTCAAAGACGGCGAAGTCAGCCATATGGCGGACGTCAAGGTGGTCATCCTTTCCACCTTTGGTGCCGGTGCGCTGCTGCTCCTCCTGGCGCTGATCGCCATCCTGTACCTGCGCCGGCGCAGCACTGGCGGGATACGGCGCGGCCTCTTCGCAGGCTCCATCATCACGTTGGTCCTGATACTGGGCCTGGGCACGCTGGCGGCCCTGGGGTGGCAGCAGTTCTTCACCGAATTCCACCGGATCTTCTTCGCTGAGGGGTCGTGGACCTTCAGCCTGGACGATACCCTTATCAGGCTGTTCCCCAGCCAGTTCTGGATTGACGCCGGCATCGCCATCGGCGGCCTGGTGCTCCTGGCATCCATCGTGACGCTGGTGCTCACCTGGCCCACCCGCCGCCGCCGCGGTATTGCGCGGGAGGAAAAGCAGGTGGACGCGGAGCAGGAGACGGTGGATCAGCCGTAGATTTTGGCGATCTCCGCCTGGAACTCCTGCACGACGGCGGTCCGCTTCAGTTTCAGGGACGGCGTCAGGTGTCCGGACTCCACACTGAACTCTGCGTCCAGCAGCCTGAAAGTGCGCACCGACTCCGCCTTGGACACCATCTGGTTGGCAAGATCCACCGCCTCCTGAAGGGCGGCCAGGATCTGAGGGTCGCCCGCAGCCTCATTGAGGGGGAGCGGCGGCAGGTTACGCTCAGCCCGCCAGTTGGCAACGCCTTCCGGGTCCAGGGTCAGCAGGGCTGAGACGAAGGGCCTGCCGTCGCCCACCACCACGGCGTGGGCCACCAGCTGGTGGGTGCGGATCTTTTCCTCGAGCGGCCCCGGGGCCACGTTCTTGCCGCCCGCCGTGACCAGCAGATCCTTCTTCCGGCCCGTTACGGTGAGGAAGCCGTCCTTGTCCAGGGCGCCCAGGTCGCCGGTGCGGAAGAAGCCGTCCACGAACGCCTCAGCGTTCGCCGTCGGGTTGGCGTGGTAGCCCCTGAAGACGCCGATGCCCTTAACCAGGATTTCGCCGTCCTCGGCCACACGGATGGTGGTGCCCGGAACAGGTATCCCCACTGTTCCCACCTTGGTGCGTGACGGGGTGTTGGCCGTGCAGGGCGCCGTGGTCTCGGTCAAGCCGTAACCCTCGAGGACGGGAATCCCCACGCCACGGAAGAAGTGTGCGTCCTCGGATGCCAGGGGACTGGCTCCGGAAACGGTGTATCCCACCTCGCCGCCCAGCGCCTGGCGCAGCCTCGGATAGACCAGGCGGTCGTACACCGCATGCCGGGTCCGGCTCAGCAGACCGGGACCCAGACCGTTGCCCCGGTTCTGCCGGTCCTGTTCCCGGGAGTATTCGATGGCGGCCGCCGAAGCAGCGTCGAACAGCCTACCCCTGCCTGCCACGGCGGCCTTGTGCGCTGCCGTTGCCCGGACCTTTTCGAAGATGCGCGGCACCACCAGCAGGAAGGTGGGCCGGAACGTCCCGAGGTCTTCCAGCAGCTGCGCGGCGCCGGGAGTGTGCCCCAGGGTTGCCCCCGCGGCCAGGCAGACCACCTGGACGGCCCGGGCCAGCACATGGGCCAGCGGCAGGAACATCAGGGTGCGCGCCTGGTCCTTTTGCAGGATTTCCGGCAGGAATGCAACGATGTTCCTCGCCACCAGGGCGAAGTTCCCGTGCGTGATCTCGCATCCCTTGGGCTTGCCCGTGGTGCCCGATGTGTAGACCAGCGAGGCGAGATCGGCCAGCCCCGCGCGGCTTCGTTGCCGCTCCAGCTCTGCATCGCTGACTCCGGTGCCTGCAGCGGCGAGGCTGGCAAGATCCGGGGCCTCGCCGTCGTAATCCATCCGCACCACGTTGACCAGCCGGTCGCTGAGTTCGGCAGAACCGGCCACCACGCCACCGACCAGCTGTACGATGCCGCGGTCACCTGCGAAAACGCGGCGGACCCCCGCGTCCTGGATGATCCACTGCACCTGGCTGGCGGAGGAGGTTTCGTAGATGGGCACCGTGACGCCGCCGGCGAACCAGATGGCGAAGTCCACCAGGGTCCACTCATACGAGGTGCGGGACATGACGGCCACGGTGTCGCCGGGTTCCAGGCCCCCTGCGATCAGTCCCTTGGCAAGGGCGGTGACGTCCTGCAGGAACTTCTGGGCGGAAACATCCACCCAGCCGTTGGGCCCTTTTCGCCGGTACAGCGCGTGGGCCGGGTTGGCGGCGTGCTGCTCCAGCAGCAGGTCAGTCACGTTGCTGTCGGCGTCAAGCTCAACCAGCAGTTCCGTGCTCGCTTCTCTCACAGCAGGTCTCCGTTTCCGCTGCCATGCCGCGGCAGCGGCTCCTTCAGGTCTCTGTTGCCATCCTGCCCTAGATCCAGGACGGCATCCACATCCTGACTTTCCAGTCGACGTACGGGATCACTTCGGCGGTCCAGATCGGGTAAAAAAACGCCGACAGCAGCACTGCCGCGGCCAGGAACAGGACCACCAGGTACAGCCCGGAGCGGCGGCGCCATGGCGGATCGCCGGCCCGGCCCAGGACCAGGCCCAGGCTATACACCAGGGCAAGGATCAGGAACGGTTCAAAGGACACCGCGTAGAAGTAGAACATGGTGCGCTCGGGGTACATGAACCATGGCAGGTAGCCCGCGCCGACACCGGCCAGCACCGCGCCGGCACGCCAGTCCCGGCGTCCCACCCACCAGAACAGCAGGACCACCAGCGAAATGGCCGCCGCCCACCAGATCAGCGGATTTCCGACCGACAGGATGGCGGAGGTGCACTTCTCCACGTCGCAGCCCGGCGTGCCCTGGGGCGGGGATTCGTAGAAGAACGACGTGGGCCGACCCATCACCAGCCAGCTCCAGGCGCTGGCCTGGTAGGGGTGCTCCGAACTCAGGCCCTGATGGAACTTGTACGCTTCCAGGTGATAGTGGACCAGGGACCGGACGGAGTCGGGGAGCCAGCCCCATTCTGCCGACGGGTTGCTCTCCGCCCAATGGCGGAAGTAGGCGTTGTCCGACAGGAACCAGCCTGTCCAGGTGGCCGAGTACACGATTCCTGCCACAGGCACCATGCCAAGGAACGCGGGGACGCCGTCCCGGATGACCCCGCCGCTGATCCAGCCCCGGATGCCAGCCACGCGCCGGGCGTTGAGGTCCCACAGCACCGTGAGGAGGCCGAACCCGGCCAGGAAGAACAGGCCGGACCACTTGGTTCCCACCGCCAGGCCCATGCAGACCCCGGCTGCAACCCGCCACCAGCGCACACCCAGCCACGGCCCGGACAGCAGCACGCCTGCCGGCGGTTGTCCACCGTTCGCGGCGGCGGCGCCTGCCAGCCGTGCGGCCAGGCGGCGGCGACCATCGTCCCGGTCCATGAGCAGGGCGCCGAAGGCGGCAAGGACCCAGAACGTGAGGAAGATGTCCAGCAGCGACGTCCGGGACATCACCAGGTGGTGGCCGTCGACGGCGAGGAGCAGCCCTGCGGCGCCCGCCAGCGGAAGCGAGCGGAACAGTTTCAGGGCGACCAGGGAAACCAGCAGCACCGTGAGGGTACCCGTGAGGGCTGCCGCGAAGCGCCAGCCGAAGGGATTCTCCGGCCCGAACAGCCACATCCCCGCCGCTATCATCCATTTGCCCACTGGCGGATGGACCACATATTCGGGGGTGTTCAGCAGGACGTCCGGATTCCCGGCATTGAACGAATCATTGGCTTTGTCCGGCCAGCTGCGTTCATAGCCGCTGATGAGGTACGAGTACGCATCCTTGACGTAGTACGTCTCGTCGAACACCAGCTTGTGCGGCACCTCGAGGCGGATGAACCGGAGGAGCCCGCCAACCACCGCCGTCAGGACCGGGACCAGGATGAACCAGAGCCGCAGCGACGGCGGGTACTCCCGCCAGGATGTGCCGGTACCGATGAGCCTCGCCCGGAGCGCTTCGACAGTGAACGCTTCGTCCGGCCGGCTGATCCAGGAATGGCCGGCTTTCCCTCCGGGCGCTACCTCAGTGGCGCCGGTACCGGTGGAGGATGCCGCCGGGCTGGGTTTCCAGGCCCCGGCGGGCCGCGTCGAGGTCTGCGTCACGAGCCCCATGCTACCTTTTGCGGCTGGAAGACCCGGCAGCAGTAGGCTTGGTGGGTGGATCCGAACCCCAGCCCCCTTCCCGAGCCCGGCCCTTCGACGGCGGGGCGGATCGTCCTGGCCGCCACTCCCATCGGGAACACCGGCGATGCCTCCGCCCGGCTGGTGGAACTGCTGGGCACGGCGGACATCGTGGCGGCCGAGGACACCCGGCGCCTCCACCGCCTGGTCCAAAGCCTGGGCGTTGCCGTGGCGGGCCGGGTCATCAGCTACCACGAGCACAATGAGGCAACCCGGACGGCCGAACTCCTTGACCAGGTGCGCGCCGGCAGCACGCTGCTCATGGTGACCGACGCGGGAATGCCTGCGGTGTCGGATCCCGGTTTCCGGCTGGTGGAGGGGGCCATTGCGGCGGGACTTCCCGTCACCGCTGTCCCCGGGCCGTCGGCGGTCCTCACGGCACTGGCACTGTCCGGCCTGCCCACCGACAGGTTTTGCTTCGAAGGGTTCCTGCCCCGCAAAGCCGGCGAAAGGGCCTCCCGCCTCGCGGACCTTGCGGGGGAGCGGCGCACCATGGTCTTCTTCGAGGCACCACACCGGCTTGAAGCCATGCTGCGGGCCCTGCGGGAGAGGTTCGGCCCGGACCGTCCCATCGCCGTGTGCCGGGAACTGACCAAGACGTACGAGGAAGTCATTCGCGGCAGCGTGGGCGAACTCCTCCAGTGGGCTGAGGACAATGAGGTTCGCGGCGAGATCGCCGTGGTTGTGGGCGGGGCCCCCGAGCAGGCCGCCGGCACCCCCGAGGACCACGTGGCCGCAGTCAATGAACTGGTGGCCCAGGGCATCCGGTTGAAGGAGGCAGTGGCCGCCGTCGCCGAAGACGTCCGGGTCAGCAAGCGGGAGCTCTACTCGGCGGTCCTTGCTGCGCGGTAGCGGGCTGGGGCGCCGCTCCCGGCGCCATGGCGCTGCGCTGCGCTCCTGGCTGTGCTGCTGGGCTGTGCAGCTGCACAGCGGGGCGGCATTTCCACAGTGCGCAACGGCGTAGACCACGGGGGTGCCCCGCAGTAGTCTGGCTGTTAATCAGCCCCATGATCCCGGTCACTTCCGGCCGCGGCCACGGGCTGCCACAACCCTACTGACGAGGGAGTCATCGTGACTGTCACTGCACAGCCGGCCGTTACCGCCGAGCGCGAAACCCGGCTTTTGGCCTCCGTTCCCACCGGGCTGCTCATCAACGGTGAGTGGCGCGACGCCGCCTCTGGCAAGACGTTCGACGTCGAGGATCCCGCCACCGGGAAAGTGCTGCTGAGCATTGCCGACGCTGGCCCCGAGGACGGTGCTGCGGCCCTGGACGCTGCCGCGGCAGCCCAGGAGTCCTGGGCAAAGGTGCCCCCCCGGGAGCGCGGGGAAATCCTCCGCCGGGCCTTCGACCTGGTCACGGAACGGGCGGAAGACTTCGCCCTCCTGATGACCCTGGAAATGGGCAAGCCGCTGGCTGAAGCCCGTGGCGAAGTCACCTACGGGGCCGAGTTCCTGCGCTGGTTCTCCGAGGAAGCCGTACGTGCCTTTGGCCGCTACTCGGTTTCCCCGGACGGAAAATCCCGCCTCCTGGTCACCAAAAAGCCGGTGGGCCCCTGCCTGCTGATCACCCCGTGGAACTTCCCGCTGGCCATGGCCACGCGCAAGATCGCCCCGGCTGTCGCTGCCGGCTGCACCATGGTGCTGAAGTCGGCCAACCTCACGCCCCTGACGTCCCAGCTGTTCGCCGCCGTCATGCAGGAGGCCGGCCTGCCCGCCGGTGTCCTGAACGTCATCCCCACCTCCACGGCGGGTGCCACCACCGGACCCCTGATCAAGGATTCCCGTCTCCGCAAGCTGTCCTTCACCGGCTCCACTGAGGTGGGACGCCGCCTGCTGGCCGATGCTTCCGAAAACGTGCTGCGGACCTCAATGGAACTGGGCGGCAACGCTCCATTCCTGGTCTTCGAGGACGCAGACCTGGACGCCGCCGTCACCGGCGCGATGGCCGCCAAGCTCCGGAACATGGGCGAGGCCTGCACCGCTGCCAACCGGTTCATCGTCCACGAGTCCGTGGCCGGCGAATTCGCCGAGAAATTCGCCGCGAAGATGAAGGACATGACCACTGCCCGCGGCACCGAACCCGAGTCCAAGGTGGGTCCCTTGATCGACGCCAAGAGCCGGGACAAGGTGCACGAGTTGGTGACCGACGCCGTCGCCGGCGGTGCCAAGGCAGTCCTGGGTGGCGGCCCGGTGGAGGGGCCGGGCTACTTCTACCAGCCCACCATCCTGTCCGGCGTCTCCGAGGGGACCCGGATCCTGTCTGAGGAAATCTTCGGCCCCGTTGCCCCGATCATCACCTTCAGCAGCGAGGACGAGGCCGTCCGTCTGGCCAACAACACCGAATATGGCCTGGTGGCCTACGTCTTCACCAAGGACATCAACCGCGGTATCCGGATGGGCGAGCGCCTGGAAACCGGCATGCTCGGCCTGAACGCCGGAGTCATCTCCAACGCTGCCGCGCCTTTCGGCGGGGTGAAGCAGTCGGGCCTGGGCCGCGAAGGCGGCCTGGAAGGCATCGAGGAGTACCTCTACACGCAGTACATCGGCATCGCCGACCCCTACGCCGGCTAGCCCCGGCGGTCCGTAAACCGCACGTGCCGGCCGGGAGCTTTCCCGGCCGGCACGTGTGCATTCAGCGCCCGCCGGCCCTGCCTCCGCCGTCGTCCGGAGCCGGCGTGAAGGGCCCTCCTGCCGCCGGCTGCACGGATGCCCTCGAAGCCCCTGCTGTGGCACGCCCTTCCGAAGTTGGGCGCCTGGGCCCGAAGCGAGCACCGGCGCGCCCCTTTTGCCGGATGGCCCGGCCGGCGGCGCGGAACGGCGCCCCGATCAGCAGGCCCAGCCGCCGGGTGACCGACGGCGGGAGCCACGAAGCAGCCCACCGCCTGGCCAGGGGAGCATTGGCACGGAGGGACGCCTCGACGGTGGCAATTCCGGCGGGAATGTCCTGGACGGCCGGGTCGGCATGGACCGGCCCGCTGCCTTGGCCGGGTGCGCTGCCGTGGACCTGCCTGGGATGAAGGCCTCCAACGCGGAAACCTCCACCGCCCGGACGGCCGTACCTGTGGTGCTCAAAGGCTGAAGTGAGGGATGCCACGGCCCCGTGGGCGTCCTGGTCCATACCGTCGGGCTCGCCGAGCAGGGCACTGCGGAACCGGGCCGCGTAGGCCCTGGGCGTCTCGCTGTCCCCGGGCGGCAGCCCGTAATCGGTGCCCAGGTCCCTCAGCTCGCTCCAGGCCAGCGGCACGGCCAGGTCCGGACGCTTCGGGTGCAGCCGCCGTGACCGGGTGCCGGCGCGGACCAGGTGCGGGGCTGCGGCCAGGAGTGCCAGGCCCAGCGCTCCCGCTGTCCCTAGGAGCCAGGGCATGGGCTGGGCCCCGTCACCGGCGCTGCCGCCACCGGAACCGGGGACGGCCTGCGCAGTTGCGCTGGGGGTGGTTGAGGGTACCGGGGCAGTATCGGGAATAAGCCCGTCGTTGTTGCCCAAGGACTCTGCAACCGATGGTGCTGATGTCTCGGTGGCGTAGTCGGGGACCACCCCTCGGGAAGGTGTCGGTTCGAAGGGGACCCAGCCCAGGCCCTGGAAGTACAGTTCCGGCCAGGCGTGGGCGTCGCGGGCATCCGCCTCGTATTCCGGGAGGGTCCCCTGACCGGCCACTGTTACCGTGGCTCCGGTCAACCTGCCGGGGGCATAACCCACGGCGATCCTGCTGGGGATGCCTTCCAGCCGGGCCATTACAGCCATCGCGGAGGCGTAGTGGATGCAGTAGCCGCTCTTTTGCTGGAGGAAGTCGGCAAGGACGGAGAGCCCGTTGCCGTCGTAGCCGCCCTGCACAGGTGACTGCAGCGAGTATGTGAACTCGGACGACCGCAGGTACTTCTGGATGGCCAGGGCCTTCTGGTACGGCGTCCCCGCGCCTCCGGCCACGGTCTGTGCAGTGGATCTGACGATGTCCGGCACGTTGCCGGGGATCCTCGTGAAGAGGTCGGGGATGCCCCGTACCGGACCCGATGACTGGGCAAGCAGGGCTGCAGAGAGCTTGGGCACCGCAGAGGTCACCAGGTATTCCTGCCGCCTGGTGGTGGTATCTGTACCTTTGATGCTCAGCGTGGCCGGGTCCCAGGTCCACTGGCCGCCCAGGCCATTGACCGTTTCGGGCGCATAGGGGACCGGCAGGTAGGGGCTGGTGAAGGAACCGGCGTCGATAGCGGTGACCAGGCGCACCTGCTCGTCGGTGAGGACGGGATAGCCGGGGTCGATCCGGCCATCCAGCGGCACCCTCGAGCCGGGTCGGTCGTCCGGGCCCCAGGAATCGCCGTCGAAATTGTCCACCGTCACCGAGCGCAGGTAGAGGGGTGCGGGTGAGTTCGTGGCATACGTGATCCTGCCGCTTCCATCAGGCGTGCGCAAACTGTTGCCCAGCGTGATCATCGGGTTGAGGCCGGTGGAGGCGCCCCACGGATTAAGCCTCGAACCTTGCGGGAACGTGCCGCTGTCGAATCCGGGAATGGCCAGGGGGAGCACCAGGGTGGCTGCCAGGGCCACGGCGCCGGTCAGCACCGCCCGCCGCATCAATCCCGGGCTGCGGGCAGAGCCGCCCTGCAGCCTGCCGTCCGGGGCAAACCATTGGCTGCAGGCGAGGATCAGCAGGTAGCCGGCCGCGGTGCCAACAAAACTCCATACCCCCACGCTCTGCGGTTTGATCATGGCGGGGACCACCAGCAGTGCCAGCAGTCCCGTCCCGGAGGCGGCCGGCATGCCCAGGGGCACCGCGAGCGCATCCACAAGAATGACCGCCAGCCCGAGCACGGCGCAGACCACCATGACGATGCCGGTGTTGGGCGCCACAGGGGCTGTCTCCGCCAGGACGGTCTCGCTGGCGCGCTGGATCAACCGGTCGAGGTCAGGCAGTGTAGCGCCGGTCGGAACGACCCAAAGGAAGCTGGAACTGCGGAAGAACGTCAACGTCAGGACGCCGACCAGTGCCACGAACCCGCCGGCAGTGACCAGCAACGGCTGGGCTCGGACGGAACGGAGCGCCGCCAGGGTGAAACCCACCACCAGCACGGTGGTCATCGCCGCCCAATACCAGTTCCAGCCCCGGAGGACACCGTTCAGGGACAGGGCTGCCCCACAGACCGCCAGTGAGATTGCTGCCGCTATCGCCCAGGGATAGGCGCCCGGGCCCGTGCGTCCCGCGGGCATTCCCGGGCCGCCCAGGGCCTGGTGCCCGGCATTCGTTGGCCGGGCCGGTGCGATCGTCATTTGGCCACCCCCGCTCCCCGGCGGACCTCCAATGCCGGCGCCGCCGGCAGGGCGGGGTCCTGGTCGAACTGGCCCCACGCAGCAGCAAGCCGTGTCTTCGGCGCCGCAGCCACCGCCCGCCAGCCGCCCTGCCGCAGCACTTCGAGGACATCCTGGAACTCCGCGGGCCGTTCCACCGCCAGGAGGGCGAACGCATCGGTGCCGTACGCGGCAGCCGGTCCCAGGGCGACTGCCTCCTCCCTGGTAATCCGGCCCAGCACGGCGATCAGCGGCCCACGCATCCGGTGCGCGGACAACTTGTCCATCAAGTGGTCATCAAAGGCCGGCGGCCCTTGGTCGTTGCCCGCATGGCTTCGCGCCGCCGGAGCGCCCCGGCGCTCGGTGTTCCTGCCGGCCATGTCGAGGAGCATGCCGTCCCGCCGCGGGTGGAGCGACCCGGAGAGGTGGATTGCGGCAAGGCTTTCGGCAACCGACTGCAGGCCGGATGGGCCGCTGAACTCCTCCGCCGCCGGTTCCGGGGAGGAGGGCGAGTGAAGGAACGCGGGGTCGCCACCGGTATCCAGCAGTCGAAGGCTGTAGTTGCGCTCAGCCAGGTGGGCGCTGGCGGACATGGCGGCAACGACGGCCCACTCGAAAGTGTCGCTGGTCGCCGGCGCGTGCCCATCGTGGCCTGGCAGCCCCGGCATGGATGTTCCGGGGCCGCCTGCAAACGCGCCGGAACGGTGGTCCAGGATGATGCTCGCCTCCGGCGTGGTGACCGATTCCTCCTGCCGGACCATCAGGGCTCCATGCCTTGCCGTGGCGGCCCAGTGGACCCTCCGCATCGGGTCTCCGTGGCGGTATTCACGGGTCATCACGTCGTCGTCGCTGGGGTTCGCCCGCACGCGGGTTGCGGTGACGCCGTCATTGCCCCGCGCGCCGGCCAGTCCGGCGGCCGGCAGGACGACGGCGGCAGGCGTCACGGTGAGGACGTCGCCGTCGTCAATGGCCTGCCGGTGCAGCGAGAGACCGAAGGGGTCGGTGAACTCGGCCGTCACCGGCCCAATCCTGAACTGCCCGCGGTACCTGGAGGTGAGGTGGTATTCGTAGCGGCTGGTGCCGCCGCTGGCGGAACGGGATGGGAACCGGAAGGCAGGTGCCTCGCCGAATTGCGCCGGCAGGCGCTCCTCCATCACCACGCGCCCGCTGCCCGGGCCGGTCCTGGCCACCGCAAGGTACACCGCGGCCGTGGCGGAGGTTTCCACGGGAGAGGGGTTGAATTCGCGGTAGACCCGGAACCGTGGTTTGACCAGCCGGATGCCGGCAAGTGAGACGAGCGGAAGCAGCAGCAGCAGCAGGGCCAGCGTCAAAAGATCACGGCGCCCCATGACCTGGGCCGCGGCCAGCGTGAAGGCGCCGGCTGCCAGCATGCCCCATCCGCGCCTGGTGAACAGGTGCCGTGGAAGCTTGTCCAGGAGCGCCATGGTTCGCGCCTAGCGGTTCCTGCTGCCGGCGGCGGCCGCTGCCGGGGTGGGGTGCCCGGGAGCCGCCTGCGGCACGGGCAGCCGGGACAGGATGCCGTGCAGGACGCTGTGCGGGGTCTCCCCGGCGCCGGCAGCCTTCCGGTCAAGGATGATCCGGTGCGCCAGGACGGCTTCGGCCACATCACCCACGTCATCCGGAAGGACGAAATCGCGCCCGTCCAGGGCCGCCGTGGCCTTGGCGGCGCGCAGCAGCTGCAGCAGGGACCGGGGGCTGGCGCCCAGCCGCAGCAGCGGACTTTCCCTCGTGGCCCTGCCCAGTGACACCGTGTATTCCTTCACGGGACCTGAGACGTAGACCTGCTGGACGGTGGCAATCATGCCGGCGACATCGGCGGCGGTCACCACCGGGGAGACGTTTGCCAGCGGTGAGACCGCCTGGTGGGTCTCGAGCATCTCGATCTCGGCATCCTTGTCCGGGTAGCCCATGGAAATCCGGGCCATGAAGCGGTCCCGCTGCGCCTCCGGCAGGGGATACGTCCCCTCCATTTCGATCGGGTTCTGGGTGGCCACCACCATGAACGGCTCATCGAGCTTGTAGGACGTGCCGTCCACCGTGACCTGGTGCTCCTCCATGCATTCCAGGAGGGCCGACTGGGTCTTGGCCGACGCACGGTTGATCTCATCTCCGATGACGATGTTGGCGAAGACTGCGCCGGGCCGGAATTCGAAAAGCCTTGATGCCTGGTTGTAGATGGACACCCCTGTCACGTCAGAGGGCAGCAGGTCCGGGGTGAACTGGATGCGGTTGACGGTGCAGTCAATGGTCCGCGCGAGGGTTTTCGCCAACAGGGTTTTTCCGACGCCGGGCACGTCCTCCACCAGCAGGTGGCCCTGCGCCAGGAGGACGGTGAGCGCCAGCTTGGCGGCATCGGACTTGCCGTCGATGACGGTATTGACTGTGGTGAGGATGCGCTGGGCCGCAGCGTGGAAGGCATCGGAATCCATCGCCGCCGGCCGGTGGCCGTTCAGCTGGCTGACGGAATCGGCGACGCCGGCCAGGTTGAGGTTCGGTGCGCTTCCGTTGTCGGCAATGCGTCGGTGGGGTTCCATCGGCAACCTTTCAGCCCGGTTCTCACCTGGACGTGACAGCAAGCCTGCCTTCGCCCCTCGGTGGGCGTGCGCGTGTGTTCGTTCCAGACTACTAACACAACTGCCGTGCCTGACAGAGAGTTCCGGGCAAATATGCGGGAGTCTTCGGCCGCTAGGCTGGTCGGATGTGCAATTCGTCGATTCCCGCTGCCTACCGGGTGCCTGCCACTGAGGGGACTCCGGGTCCGGAGGCCGCGCGCCGGAGGGATTTCCCGCCGGCCCCGGAGCCATTGCCGGTCCCCGTCATGGACAACCACACCCACCTGGACTTCCCGGAAGGCGCAGGACCCGTGGGGATCAAGGCTGCGCTCGATGCGGCAGCAGCCGTCGGCGTACAGGGGGCGGTGCAGGTGGGCTGCGACCTCGAGTCCTCGCGGTTCACGGTTGAAGCGGTGGACCAGGACGAGCGGCTCCTGGGAGCGGTAGCCCTGCATCCCAACGATGCTCCGCACTATGCCGCCAAGGGGGAACTCGAGGCTGCACTTGCCGAAATCGAGCGCCTGGCCTCGCATCCCCGCATCCGCGCCATCGGCGAAACCGGCCTGGACTTCTACCGCACCGAAGGCGAGGGGCTGCGCCACCAGGAGTACTCCTTCCGGCGCCACATCGACATCGCCAAGCGCCTGGACCTCACCCTGCAGATCCATGACCGGGACGCGCACAGCGACGTGGTCCGGGTGCTCCGGGAAGAAGGTGCACCGGAAAGGGTGGTGTTCCATTGCTTCTCCGGCGACGAGGACCTGGCTGCGACGTGTAACAACCAAGGCTGGTGGATGTCCTTTGCCGGCACCCTGACGTTCAAGAACGCCGCCAACCTCCGGGGCGCCCTGTCCATAGCGGACCGCCAGCTCATCATGGTGGAAACGGACGCTCCCTTCCTGACCCCGCACCCGCACAGGGGGCGCCCGAACGCGAGTTACATGGTCCCCTACACGGTCCGGGCCATGGCAGAATTGACAGGCTCCGATCTCGCCGGCCTGTGCACCGCCATTGGCGAAAATACCGTGCGGGCGTACGGATCCTGGACGTGACCCGCACGCCTCCTCTACCACTCCGATATATACCTGGTATGCAAAAATGTTGGCCGCTTTATAACGCTACGGTTACAGTGGAAAACTATTAGCCGGGGTCGGGGAAGGCCAGCGGGTAATTTCACTCCTTTCGCGGCCGGCCCGGCCTGTTCATTCGGACAGCCATGGTGCTCCGCGGAGTGTGGCGGCGCATCGGTGCCCGGATCCTTATTTGAGGTTACTCCGGGCATTTTTCTGCGCGTTTCCCCGTGCCCGGATGGACCGAGAGTTACGGGCAATCGTGATCAAGTTCTTCACATCGGACGGCAAGTTCAGCTTTATTAAGGTTGGCGCCCAGCTGTTGGTGCTCTGCGGCCTGGTCGCGGGCCTCGTAGCCTTCGTGGGCAATAACAAAACAATCACGCTCAACGTGGACGGCAAAGCATCGTCCGTGCAGTCCTTTGGTGGAACAGTGGCACAGGTGGTCAAGAGCGCCAACCTGGAACTGAAGCCCAGCGACCGGGTTTCGCCTTCCCTTGACGCAACCGTCCAGGACGGGACCGTTATCAACATCAACCAGGCCAAGGAAGTCAAGGTCAGCCTGGATGGGGCGGAAAAGACGGTCAACACCACGGCGCAGGACGTTGAAGACCTGGTAACTGAACTCGGCGTGGCCAGTGCCTCGTCCGTTTCGGCGCCCAAGGATGCCACCCTTTCGCTGGCCGGTTCCTACGTCTCCATCTCCACGCCCAAGACCGTCAGCATCGTCGCCGACGGCAAGGTGAACACCGCCACCACCACCGCCCCCACCGTCGGAAAGGTCCTTGAGGACTCCGGCGTGGCCCTCGGCGCCAATGACCGAACCTCGCAGCCGGCCAACGCCAACGTGGTGAACAACATGGTCATCAAGGTTTCCCGGGTGGACACCGGTCAGACCGCGGTCACCAGCGAAGACGTACCCTTCGACACTGTCACCGCCGAAAGCGCCGACATGCTCAAGGGTGAGAAGCAGGTGACCCAGGCCGGAGCAGCCGGAAAGATTGAGCGCACCTTTAAGCTGGTGCTCGTGGACGGCCGGGAAGCTTCCCGCACCCTGGTCTCGGAAAACGTCGCTGTCCAGCCGGTCACCGAAAAGGTCACCGTGGGCACCAAGGCCAAGCCGGCACCCCAGGCCGCACCCGCGCCTGCTGCGGCAGCCGCCAACACCGGCGCGGCAGCTCCCGCCGTGATGAACGAAGCCATGTGGGACAAGATCGCCCAGTGCGAATCCACCGGTAACTGGAGCATCAACAGCGGCAACGGCTACTACGGCGGCCTCCAGTTCGACATCCGCACCTGGATCGGCGCCGGCGGTGGCGCCTATGCCCCGAACGCCAGCCTGGCCACCAAGGCGCAGCAGATCGACATCGCCAACCGCATTTATGCTCAGCGCGGCCTGTCGCCCTGGGGCTGCGGCTGGGCAGCAGGCAGCTGATCCGCCGGACGCAAACGCGCAGGTAACGGCTGTGGCCGGCCCCAGGTACCTGGGGCCGGCCACAGCCGTTAAAACGGCAGGGCCAATATGCGGCGGGGGATAGGATACCTAGGTGACTGAACCGATCCCCGCCGTTCCCGCACCGTTGTTCGGTGCCTCCGACATCCGCCGGATGGCAGAGGAAATCGGGGTCAGGCCCACTAAGACCCTGGGCCAGAACTTTGTCATTGACGGCAATACCATCCGCCGGATCGTCGCCGCGGCAGGCGTGGGGCCCGATGAAACGGTGCTTGAGGTCGGCCCCGGGCTGGGGTCCCTTACCCTGGGGCTGCTGGACGCGGCAGCGGCCGTTGTCGCCGTGGAAATCGATCCTGTCCTCGCGGCAAAACTCCCCGAAACCGTGAAGGAATGGCGGCCGGCGGCTGCGAACGCGTTCCACCTGGTGCAGGCGGATGCCATGAAGGTCACCGAACTGCCGGTGGAACCCACGGCCCTCGTAGCCAACCTGCCGTACAACGTGGCAGTTCCCGTGGTGCTGCACCTCCTGCAGCATTTCCCCAGCCTGCGGCACGGCCTGGTGATGGTGCAGGACGAGGTGGCAGACCGCCTGGCAGCCGGGCCGGGATCCAAGACCTACGGTGTTCCCTCCGTCAAAGCGGCGTGGTACAGCAAGATGCGCAAGGCCGGCGTGATCGGCATGAACGTCTTTTGGCCGGCCCCGAAAATCCACTCCGGGCTTGTGGCTTTCACCCGCCGCGAGCCCCCGGCCACCACCGCCACCCGCGAACAGGTGTTTGCCGTGGTGGATGCCGCGTTCGCGCAGCGGCGCAAGACGCTCCGCGCAGCGCTTGCCGGCTGGGCCGGGGGCGCACCGGAAGCTGAGCGCTGCCTCCTGGCGGCCGGCGTGGATCCCACCGCACGCGGCGAGGTCATCGACATCACCGCATTCGCCAGGATCGCCGAAGCCAGGGAAAACCGACCGTGAGCGCGGCAGGGCGTTTCGCGGCCAGGACGGTGCGCGTCAAGGCACCCGGCAAAGTCAACGTGTCCCTCGCGGTAGGACCGCTGCGGCCGGACGGCTACCACCCGGTGGCCAGCGTCTACCTCGCCGTGTCCCTCTACGAGGAAGTGGCAGCCACCAGCACCGCTGCCGCCGGGATCACCATCAGCCTCAGCCCCGAAAGCACCCTGGACCTCGACGCGGTCGACATCCCCTTGGACAGCAGCAACCTTGCCTACAAGGCCGCGGCCATCATGGCTGACGTCTCCGAGCATGCCACCGGTGTGCACCTGGAGATCACAAAACGGGTCCCCGTGGCCGGTGGCATGGGCGGCGGATCGGCCGACGCCGCTGCCACGCTCCTGGCCTGCGACGCCCTCTGGGACAGTGGGCTGTCCCGCGAGGAACTGGCACACCTTGCAGCGGAACTCGGTGCCGACGTCCCCTTCTCGCTCCTGGGTGGGACCGCCGTCGGACTGGGCCTGGGCGACGAATTGTCTCCGGCCCTGGCCAAGGCGCAGACCCACTGGGTGCTGGTGGTGGCCGACTACGGCCTCTCCACGCCCGAGGTGTACCGGACCCTGGACCGGCTGCGCGAGGCCGAGGGGATCGACGCCAGCGAACCCACCGGGGTAGACCCGAAGATCCTGGCCGCGCTGCGGGGCGGCGACGCCGGATCCCTGAGCCGGGTGCTGGTCAACGACCTGCAAAGGGCATCCATTGAACTCTCGCCCGCGCTGCGCGATACGCTGGGAATCGGCGAGTCCCATGGCGCCATCGCGGGCATGGTCTCCGGGTCCGGCCCCACCGTGGCTTTGCTGGCCGAGGACTCTGTTGCAGCCGCTGCCCTGGCAGAGGATCTGCAGCGCTACGGCCTGACAGCCCTCGCCGTCCACGGCCCGGTCCCGGGCGCACGCATCATCTCCGACACCATCCTTTAATACTTCGAGTCCGGCAGCAGAAAGCAGTTCCCTTTGGCACACCTTCTTGGCGGCGAGAACCTCACGGTTTCCTACGCAACCCGCACCGTCCTGGACGGCATCACCCTGGGCCTGGAGGAGGGGGACCGCATCGGCATGGTGGGACGCAACGGTGACGGCAAGTCCACCCTGATGCGGCTGCTCGCCCTGCGCTCCACCCCGGACTCCGGCCGGGTCACCAAGCGTGGCGACGTCAACGTGGGGTACCTGGACCAGAGCGACGTGCTCGACGGCGACCTGACCGTGGGTGCCGCGATCGTGGGGGACCAGGCGGACTACGAATGGGCCCGCAACCCCCGCATCCGGGAGATCATGGGCGGCCTGGTGTCCGACGTCGACTGGCATGCCAACGTCCACGCCCTTTCCGGCGGCCAGAAGCGGCGGGTGGCCCTGGCCAAGCTGCTTATCGAGGACCACGACGTCATCATGCTTGACGAGCCCACCAACCACCTGGACGTTGAGGGCGTGGCCTGGCTGGCCCGGCACCTGAAGACACGCTGGCGGGCCAACCAGGGCGCCTTCCTGGTGGTTACCCACGACCGCTGGTTCCTCGACGAAGTCTGCACCAAGACCTGGGAGGTGCACGACGGGATCGTGGACCCGTTCGAAGGTGGATACGCCGCCTACGTCCTGGCCCGCGCGGAACGGGACCGGACGGCCTCCGTGGTGGAAGGCAAGCGCCAGCAGCTGGTTAAGAAGGAGCTCGCCTGGCTGCGCCGGGGCGCCCCCGCCCGTACCGCCAAGCCGAAGTTCCGGATCGAGGCAGCCAACGCGCTCATCGCCGACGTCCCGGCTCCGCGTGACTCCATGGCGTTGAGCAAGATGGCCACGGCGCGCCAGGGCAAGGATGTCCTGGACCTGGAGAACGTGTCCCTGGACTTCCAGGGTGCCGACGACGGCAGGAAGCTCTTCGACAACATCACCCTCCGCCTGGCCCCGGGAGAGCGACTCGGTTTGGTGGGCGTCAACGGCGCCGGCAAGACCACCCTCCTCAAGCTCCTCAACGGCGAGATCACCCCGGACGCCGGAAAACTCAAGCGGGGAAAGACCGTGGTAACGGCGGTCCTCACCCAGGAAGTCAAGGAGCTCGACGACGTCGCGGACCTGCGCGTCATCGAGGTCATCGAGCGTGAGAAACGTTCCTTCAACGTGGGCGGCAAGGAGTTCACGGCCGGCCAGTTGGTGGAGCAGCTCGGGTTCACCAACCAGAAGCAGTGGACACCTGTGAGGGACCTCTCCGGCGGTGAGCGGCGCCGCCTGCAGCTCCTCCGGCTCTTGGTGGGGGAGCCCAACGTGCTGATGCTCGACGAGCCCACCAACGACCTCGACACCGATACCCTCGCCGCCGTCGAGGACGTCCTCGACGGATGGCCCGGCACCCTGGTGGTGGTCAGCCACGACCGCTACCTGCTGGAACGCGTCACCGACCACCAGATGGCGCTGCTGGGTGATGGCAAGCTGCGGGGCCTGCCCGGGGGCGTGGACCAGTACCTTGAGCTCCGCGAGGCAGCCCTGGCGGGATCCACGGTCACCGGCGGCGGCAACCCCGTCACCAGCGCCGGCCAGGCGCAGGCTGCCGGCGCGGTCACCGGCCCCTCCGAGGCCGAGAAGCGCGAGGCCCGCAAAGCCCTCAACAGGATCGAGCGGCAGATCAAGAAGCTCGACCAGCAGGAGAAGAAACTCCACGACGACATGGTCAAGAGCACGGAGAAGTCCGACTTTGACGCCCTTGCCCGGCAGAACAGCCAGCTCAAGGACCTCGCCGACGAAAAGGACGCCCTGGAACTCGAATGGCTCGAGGCCTCAGAACTCCTGGGTGACTAAGGCTCCGACTGCAGCTCCGGGTCCTTCTTGAGGCCGGTCAGGCCGTTCCAGGCGAGGTTGACCAGGTGCGCAGCGACGGTGTGCTTGTCCGGCTGGCGGCTGTCCTGCCACCATTGGCCGGTCATGGCCACCATGCCCACCAGCATTTGCGCGTACATGGCGCCGTCCTCGCCGCTGAGGCCCCGACGGGAGAACTCGTCGGAAAGGATGTGTTCCACGCGCGCCGTGATGTGGGACAGCAGGGTGGAGAAGGCGCCCTCGGGCTGGGATGGGGGAGCGTCCCGCATCAGGATCCGGAAGCCCTCCGTGCGTTCCTCGATGTAGGTCAGCAGGGCCAGGGCCGCGCGTTCCACGAGGACGCGGGGCTTGGCTTCCTCGGTGAGGGCGGCGTTGACCGCGTCCAGCAGGATGTGGAATTCGCAGTCCACCACTTCGGTGTACAGGCCTTCCTTGGAACCGAAGTGTTCATAGATGACCGGCTTGGACACCCCCGCGCAGGCGGCGATCTCCTCAATGGTGGTCCCGTCCAGCCCCCGGACGGCGAAAAGGCCGCGGCCGACGTCGATCAGCTGGCTCCGGCGCTGCAGGCCAGTCATCCGCATCCGCGGAAGGTTGTTGCTCACCTTCCCATCATGCCCCACCGCCGGCGGCACGATTCAGCGGGACGGCGGGAGCGGAACACCCCGTGTCGCGCGGGCCCCTGAACCCATGGCAAAATAGGGACTTGTGCCCGGGCCTTGCGTCCTCCGGCACGGTCCGCTCTGGTGTAATGGCAGCACCCCGGCCTTTGGAGCCGTGGAGTATAGGTTCGAATCCTATGGGCGGAACTGCTGCGCGGGGCGCGATCATGAGGATGGCACCCGGTGCCGGCGGCTGGCCCGCCGGATGCCGCAATGCGCCAGCAGAAGAAAGTGCGCGAGCACAATCAAGCAAGGAGAGCCCGTACGTGATCCCCGAGAATGCCGGTCCGGCCGCTGTAATCGTCCTGGCAGCAGGCGCCGGCACCCGGATGAAGTCGCGTACCCCCAAGATCCTGCACCAGATCGGCGGCCTGTCCATGGTGGGCCATGCCCTCCGGGCGGCCCGCAGCATCACCCCGCAAAGGCTTGCCATTGTGGTGCGCCACGAACGCGACCTGGTGGAAAGCCACGTGGCCGCGCTGGATCCGCAGGCCGTCATCGTGGACCAGGACGACGTCCCGGGCACCGGCCGCGCCGTTGAAGCCGCGCTTGAGGCGCTGCACGCTGACCAGGACCTGGCAGGCACCGTTGTGGTCACGTACGGCGACGTTCCGCTGCTCTCCGGGGAACTGTTGAACGAACTGGTCGCCACCCACGAGCGCGAAGGCAACGCCGTCACGGTGCTCACGGCGGTCCTGGACGACGCCACCGGCTATGGCCGCATCCTCCGCGGCGAGGACGGCTCCGTCACCGGCATCCGCGAACACAAGGATGCCTCCGGGGCCGAACGGCTGATCCGGGAGGTCAACTCCGGGATCTATGCATTCGATGCCGCCGTGCTCCGCGACGCACTTGGCAAGGTCACCACTGACAACGCGCAGGGCGAAAAGTACCTCACCGACGTGCTGGGACTGGCACGCGGGGCAGGCGGCCGGGTTGCCGCCGTCGTCACCGCGGACCGCTGGCAGGTGGAGGGCGCCAACGACCGCGTCCAGCTGGCCGCCCTCGGTGCCGAGCTGAACCGCCGCACAGTGGAGGCCTGGATGCGCGCCGGGGTGACAGTGGTGGATCCCGCCACCACCTGGATCGATTCGTCCGTCACCCTGGACGAGGACGTCAGGCTCCTGCCCAACACCCAGCTGCATGGCGCCACCACCGTGGCGCGCGACGCCGTCGTGGGGCCGGACACCACCCTGACAGACGTCACTGTCGGCGAGGGCGCCACGGTGGTCCGCACGCATGGTTCCGGCTCGGTGATCGGCCCGCGTGCCGCCGTCGGCCCCTTCACCTACCTCCGCCCGGGCACCGTGCTGGGGGAAAAAGGCAAGATCGGCGCCTTCTACGAAACCAAGAACGTGACCATCGGCCGTGGTTCCAAACTGTCCCACCTGGGGTACGCCGGGGATGCCGAAATCGGCGAGGACACCAACATTGGCTGCGGCAACATCACGGCGAATTACGACGGCCAGAAGAAGCACCGCACGGTGATCGGCTCGGGCGTCCGGACAGGTTCCAACACCGTCTTTGTTGCTCCGGTCACCGTGGGGGACGGCGCCTACAGCGGCGCCGGCGCGGTGATCCGCAAAGACGTGCCGGCGGGTGCGCTCGCGCTGAGCGTCGCTGCACAGCGCAACTCCGAAGGCTGGGTCCCGGCGCACCGCCCGGGAACCCGCTCGGCCGAACTGGCCCAGGCCGCGGCCACCAATGACTCCTCAAGTACCCCGGCATCTACAGAAGAGGGCAAGTAACAATGAGCGAAATTACGGCACACGGCGAGAAGAAGCTGGTGCTGGCCTCCGGGCGGGCCCATCCGGAGCTGGCCCGGGAAATCGCCAAGGAGCTCGGCACCGAACTCCTGCCCCTGGATGCCTACGACTTCGCGAACGGCGAGATCTACGTCCGGGCCGGTGAAAGCGTCCGCGGCACCGACGCCTTCGTGATCCAGGCGCACCCCGCACCCCTGAACAACCACCTCATGGAACAGCTGATCATGATTGATTCGCTGAAGCGGGCCTCCGCCAAGCGGATCACGGTGGTTTCGCCGTTCTACCCCTACGCCCGCCAGGACAAGAAGGGCCGCGGCCGCGAACCCATCTCCGCCCGGCTGGTGGCGGACCTCTACAAGACCGCCGGCGCGGACCGCATCATGAGCGTGGACCTGCACACCTCCCAGATCCAGGGCTTCTTCGACGGCCCGGTTGACCACCTGATGGCCATTCCGCTGCTGGCCGACTACATCCGGACCCGGGTGGGTTCGGACAATATCACCGTCGTGTCGCCGGACACCGGCCGCGTCCGCGTGGCCGAACAGTGGGCCGAACGTCTGGGCGGCGCCCCGCTCGCCTTCGTCCACAAGAGCCGGGACCTCACTGTCCCCAACCAGGCCGTTTCCAAGACCGTGGTGGGCCAGATCGAGGGGCGGACCTGCGTCCTGATCGACGACATGATCGATACCGGCGGAACCATCTCCGGCGCCGTCACCGTCCTGAAGAACGCCGGCGCCAAGGACGTCATCATCGCAGCCACCCACGCCGTCTTCTCCGACCCTGCAGCCCGCCGCCTCTCGGAGTCCGGCGCGCGTGAAGTGGTGGTCACCAACACGCTTCCGTTGAACTCGTCCCAGACATTCCCGCAGCTGACGGTGCTCTCGATCGCACCGCTGATTGCCAGGGCCATTCGTGAAGTGTTCGACGACGGTTCGGTCACCAGCCTCTTCGACGGCAAGGCCTAATAACGCTGCCCGCGGGCCCGTTTTCGCCAAACGGGTCCGCGCTGGTAGGCTTTTCCCGATACCTTGGCGAGGGAGAGCAACCGGGACACCGGTTTGCAGGTCTCCGTTATCGACTGGGTCTGCTGGTCCCTCCCGCGAGGGACTGCCTTCTTGAAGGGTCGCCTTCCGGCCGCCCGGCGTTGAAGGTCACACCAGACCTCCGCCCTTGCTGAACACCGTTTAGTCTTCAAGGAGATTTCCATGTCTGAGCAGAAGCTCGCAGCAGAACTGCGCACCGAATTCGGCAAGGGCTACGCCCGCCGCGCCCGGATGGCCAACCTGATCCCCGCCGTCATCTACGGCCACGGCGCAGATCCCATCCACGTGACCCTGCCGGCAAAGGCCACCACCCTGGCCGTCCGCACCCCCAACGCCCTGCTGTCCCTGGACATCAACGGCGAAGGACACCTGGCCCTGGTCAAGGACGTCCAGCGCGATCCCGTAAAGCAGATCATCGAGCACATCGATCTCCTGACCGTCCGCCAGGGCGAGAAGGTCACGGTTGACGTTCCGGTCCACGTTGAAGGCGAAACGGCCCCCGGCACCGTCCACAACCTGGAACTGACGGTCGTGTCCCTTGAGGCCGAGGCTACCCACCTGCCCACCGCCGTCGAGGTCAACATCGAAGGCCGCGCCGCGGGCGAGCACATCCACGCCTCCGACCTGGTCCTGCCGAAGGGCACCGTCCTCCTGACCGACGCCGAGGCACTCGTGGTTAACATCTCCGAAGCTGCCGCCGCCGAGGAAGAGGGCGCCACCGAAGGCGGCGAGGCTGTTTCCGGCGAAGCTTCCGAAGCTGCCGAGGAAGCCGCAGCCGAGTAACAACACCGCAGTTTCCGCAGTGGCCGGATCCCCCAGGGGTCCGGCCACTGTCATGTCCGCAGCCGGCGTCCGTGTGCGTCCGGTTCCACCGTTCCCAAGCCGCGACCATAGGATTGAATCCATGACAGACACCTGGCTGATTGTTGGCCTCGGCAACCCCGGCGCACAGTACCAAGGCAACAGGCACAACGTGGGCCAGATGGTGCTCGATGAACTCGCAGGCCGCATCGGGGCCGGCTTCAAGACCCACAAGGCCCGCGCCCAGGTCCTTGAAGGCCGCCTGGGTATCGGCGGGCCCAGGGTGGTGCTGGCGAAGCCGATGAGCTACATGAACGTTTCCGGCGGCCCGGTCTCAGCCCTCGCCAACTTTTACGGCATCTCTGCAGACCATGTAGTTGCGGTGCATGACGAGATCGATATCCCGTTCAACACGGTCAAACTTAAGCTCGGCGGCGGGGAAGGCGGCCACAACGGGTTGCGGGACATTTCCAAGGCGCTGGGCACGAAGGACTACCTGAGGATCCGCGTCGGGGTGGGACGGCCGCCCGGCAGGATGGACACCGCCGACTACGTACTGCGTGATTTCGGCACGGCGGAGCATAAGGGACTGCCCTTCCTGCTGGACGACGCCGCCGATGCCGTGGAGTCCCTGCTCCGTGAAGGGCTCGCCGCCGCCCAGCAGAAATTCCACCCTGCCAAAACGGGATCAAACCAGCCGGAATCGTAAAAGTTCCCTCCGGCCCTGTTTCCCTGTCTGTGGCACGGGGTACTCTTCTTCCTATGCGGGGGAGCAAAGGGGCTACATCCCGCTATTGCAGGATGTAGGGGAAAAGTTCATGTCGATCGAGCCACTTAGCTGGGGACGTGGGTCAACGCCGCAAGGTGCTGGGCTGCCCACGCCGACCTCCGGGGTTCCGGAGGGCCAGCAATGGTCCATGCCTGCACGAAGCGCCAACCTCGACGCCGTCCGCACCGCCCTGACCAGCGAAAACTCCCTCGGCGTTGTCATCACCGGTGCAAGGGGAGTGGGCAAGTCCTCCCTGGCCCGGGCAGCAGTGGCAGACCTGGGTCCCGATATCTGGTCGCTGCAGCTCCGGAGCGGGCCCTCTGGCTCCACCACCCCCTACGGCTGCCTGTCGTTCCTGCTGGCGCGGCTGCCGCAGGCCTACATGGGCTCGCCCACTGCAATCCTGCGCGGCATCACTTCGCTGATCCGCAGCGACGCCGCCGGAAGGCCATGCGTCATTACGCTGGACACGTCCACCAGTATTGATGACATGAGCGCAGGCGTCCTGTTGAACGTCCTGCTGACGGGGACGGCGAAGATTGTAGCCGTCGCCCCCAATTCCAGCGACTTGCCGGCGGACTTCCACTGGCTGCTGACGGAACGGAAGCTCACCGAAGTGCGGCTCAGCAACCTCAACGAGCTGCAGACCAGGCAGGTCCTGCTGTCCCTGCTGGGTCACCGCGTCGCGTCCTCCCTGGTCAGCACCTACCACCAGATGGTGGGTGGGAATCCGTTGCTGCTCAAAGCCCTGGTCACCGAACAGCAGCACTCCGGGAACCTGGTCCTGTCGGATTCCGTCTGGACGCTGCGGGACAAAGTAGTGCTTGACGGTGCTGCCAGCCTTGATGACATCGTCCGCTCACGCTGGTCACGGGAAACACCGGAAACCCGGGAAGTCATTGAGATGCTCTCCTGCGCCCGCAGGGTGGAGTTGTCCGGCCTTACCGCTATTTACGGCGCGGATGTGGTTGCGGACATGGAAGACGGCGGACTGCTGGAGATCGACGACTCCGAGCACCGCTGGGTGTCGCTGCGGGAGAAATATATCGGCGACGTGGTCCGGACCTGGCTGAGCATTTCCCGGCGCCGGGAGCTTCGCAACGTGCTGCTGGGCGGCCGGGAGCCGGATCCGGCAACCATGACGGTGGAAGAACTGATGTCCTTTGCCGCCTGGACCCACGAGTGCGAGGCCCAACTGGCCCCGGCGCTGGCGTTGGCTGCGGCCCAGGCCGCGGTCCAGCTCTTCGATCCGCGTTTTGCCTTGACCTACGCGGAGATGCTCCAGCGGACCGACGCCGGGTGGGCATCCGCGCAGCGGCAAAAGGCAGCGGCGTACCTTCAGTTGGACATGCCGGTCCAGGCCCTTTCCGCCCTGGAAGATATTTCCCGGCCCGAACTGGAAGCCCTGGATCTCGAGGAGTACGCCCAGGTAGTCGCCGCCAAAGCGCGGGTCATGCTCTTCATCCCCGAGCAGGCGGGCAAGGTCCCGGAACTGCTCGCCTCCGCCCGGGAACGGTTGGACAGGACGGCCCCGCACTCTCCCTGGCCCGCGCCCGCAGCGGTGGCAGGGAACCGCATCACCTTGAGTGAATTCGAATACCACGCCCATACGGGCGATTATGCTGCCATGATTCCCGCCCTGGAACGGGCGGCCGATCCTGCCGGCAACCCGGACGCCGCGTACCGGCTCCAGTCCGCTATCACCCTGATGAGCGCCCTCGCGCTGACTGGGCGCGAAATGGACGCGCTGGGACTCATGCGCCAACTCGGCGGCCAACTCACTGACGCCTCGCACATCGTTGGCCTCCGCGAGCGCTACGTCAGGGAGGCCTACTTCGTCCTGCTGGTGGCTGGCCAGTGGCGGCGCTGCATAGACCTCCTGAGCCCCTTCAGTTCGGGGCAGCCCCACCGGCTGCCGTACCGCAGCGCCGCCACCGAGCTCGCTGCCGGGGTGGCCTTTGCTTTTTCCGGCCGCGGCGAGGCCGCTTTGGAGCCGTTGATCTCCGCCGCCGCCCAGCTGGAACTCCAGCCGGTCCAGGCGGCGCTGAGAACCGCGTACGCGGCCACGGCTCTGGCGTATGCCCAGACCGGCAACGCCGCGTTTGCCCGCAAGTACCTCACCAAACTGCAACGGACATCCGGCAGGGCAGGGTTTGCCACGGAGGCCATCATTGAATTCTGCGCGTTGGCCGCCGGGCGCTGGCTTGGCGATTCGGAGGCGGCGGCGGCCTTGAAACAAGGGGCCCGCAAGAACCTGGAGGCGGGCAGGCACACTGTCGCTGGCATCTACCTGCTGGCAGCAACAGTGAACGGCAGCGACACAGACTTCCGCCTTCTAGAGGACATCGCCGGTCACCGGCAAGGCCCATTAGCTGAAGTCTCACGGCTGATCGCAGTCGGAAGCAGGACAAAGGATGCCAAGGCCCTCCTTGCCGGCGGGGAAATCGCAGCCACGCTCGAACTCGATGCCGTGGAAGCCCGGTGCATGGCACTGGCGGTGGACTTCGCCCGCCATGAGGGGGACGCGCTCTCGGCAAGGACGGCACAGGCGCGGCTGGACATCCTGGCCGCCACCGTGTCCAACCTGCCCATCGTGCCCAGCAGCGGGAGCCCGTTGCTGACCAGCCGGGAACGGCAGATTGCCCGGATGGCCGGCCGCGGCGCCTCAAACCGTGACATCGCCATGGAAATGGGCGTGTCAGTCCGCACTGTGGAAGGCCACCTGTACCAGGTCTTCACCAAGCTCGGCGTGACCTCAAGGGGTGATCTGACTGGACTCGTCTAATGGCCACAAGCCGCCGGCTGCGCACCGGCTCCTTACCGGCCGCCGTGAGCCGGTGGACCGGATCTGCAACCTGGTCCGGAGCGGCACCCACCAGGCCGTATTCATCATGGCCGGGCCGGGCATTGGAAAGTCGGCCGTGACTGACGCGGTCACGGAGCGCCTTGCCGGGAGCATGAACATCCTGCGTATCCATGCCAGCTCGGCCCTGGCAGGGGTGCCCTTCGGGGTCCTGACCCCTTACACGGGGGAACTCACTGCTGAGGAATCCGTCTCACCCGTGGCAGTGCTCCGTTCGATGTGGTCATACTTCGAGAAGCTGAAGGGCGGCAAAGGTGCGGCTGTCCTGCTTGCAGTCGATGACGCCCACCATCTGGATGACGCCTCCGCGGGCGTGTTGGCAGAAGTGATTTCCGCCGGGTGGGCAACAGTGATCGCCGCCGCCCGGCCCCGGCCTGGCCTGCCACAGCCGCTTGACCAGCTCTGG
This sequence comes from Arthrobacter sp. ISL-85, assembly GCF_018613675.1. Lineage (GTDB taxonomy): Bacteria > Actinomycetota > Actinomycetes > Actinomycetales > Micrococcaceae > Arthrobacter. The sequence continues at coordinate 190,184 of NZ_JAGGPQ010000005.1, forward strand.
TACGACGGTCTTGCCGAGCGGGTGGACCTCCGGCCCCTCAACCGCGAACAGATCGAGGACGTCCTGGCCCACGTCCTCGACGGGACCGTCCCCGGAGCAACAGTGGATGCCATCTGGAACGCGTCGGGAGGCAACCCCCGAATGCTGGATGCCCTGCTCCATGACTCCGCCGAAGCCGGCGTCCTCGCCAAGCGGAACGGAATCTGGATGCTGCTGGCCCCCCTGCCCTCGGATGGGGCACGGCTCGCAGGAGTGGTGGCCAAAGACCACCTCCGGCGGGGGCCGGAGGAACTGGAAGCCCTGAAACTCATCGCCCTGGCCGGGCCGGTGGGCCGAAAAGTCATCGAGGACATCAGTGGAGCAGCAGTGGTCCGTTCACTGTTGGACCAGCAGATGATCGTGGAAGCCCCCGGCATCCCGTCCGAGCTTTCCATGTGGAACGGGCTCTTTGCAGGCGCCATCAGGAATACCGTCTCTGTCTCCCGCAGCCTCCAGCTGCTGGAGAAGGTCAACGCCCACCAGAATCCTGCCCTGCTGCAGGGGGAGGGCAGGCTGCGGTCCGTGGAGTGGGCCCTGGAGTGCGGCGTCCGGGTCAGTGACGAGGAGATGCTGGCGGCAGCCAAAGAGGCCCTGCTGAGGTTCCATAATCATGGTGCGCGTTCCATCGCCGCCCGCATCCACCATCCGCCGCTGGTTCCGCTGGCCCAGGCCATCCAGGCCCGGGCGCTATATAACGAAGGTGCCTATTCCGAGGCGGCGGCCCTCCTGGACGCATGCTGGCTTCCGCTGGCACAGGACACCGATGGGCCGGCGGTCCTGCTGCTCCGGGTCTCCGCACACCAGGCCCTTGGCCACCCCCTTGGCGTGGTGGCGGAGGACGTCGAAAAGCACTTCGCATCTTCCGGCAGCGAACGGAGCTGGCAGGAAGAGCTCCTGCACCTCCTGCAGTTGGGGGCTGAGGTGAATGTCCAGGCCTTGAACGACGTAGTAAACGATATGCGCAGGCGCCGCACGGGGTCCGGCGGAGAGCCGCTGCGCGCCCTGGCCGAGGGGCTCCTGGCGCATGCCCTTGCTTCCGCGGGACGCCCGGTCCAGGGCTTGGAGGCAGCCCTGCTGGCAGCCTCGGAACTTCCCCCGCTGGAAGGCAGCCTGTTCTTTTTCCCTGAGTTCGTGCTGGGACGGCTGGTCTCCGCTTACCTGGCCATGGGTGAGTGGGAATCGGCTGAACGGGAGATTAACCACTACGCCGCCGGAAATCCGGCTGCTGCGGCCACCTTCAACGGGAGCCTCCAACTGCTCCACGGCTACTCGCTGCTGCGGCAGGGGAGAATGGAGCGGGCGTACCAGGTGCTGTTGCCTGCGGTGGAGGCGCTGAGGCGCAACGATCCGCTTCAGTTGTACCGTTTTGGCACAGCACTGGGCTTCTACGCTGCTGCCAGGCTCGGGGATACGGAACAGGCAAAACGCCTGGAGCAGGATCACAAGGACGCCGGCGCCGGCTGGCCGGCCCATGATCTCCTTGCCGAAGCCTACGTGGCCGCAGCCGCGGAATATCTGGCCCGTGACGGCAAGGGGCTCGCCGCCCTGCAGACGCTGATGACCACCACTGAGGCTTCCGCGCGTACCGGAAACCTCCTTGAAGTCTTTGCCATGTGCTGGGACCTCGGGGACCCCTCGGTGGTCCCCATGGTGCAGGCAGCCGCCCGCGGAGTGGAAGGCCGTTGGGCGGAAGCGCTGTTGACCCTGGCCACCGCCTGGGAAGACGCCGACGGCGACGCCCTCATGGCAACGGCTGCCTCGCTGGAGGAGGCAGGCTTTGTCAACATGGCCCGTGAAGCGTATGCCCGTGCCAGCACGGTACTGGAGCAGGCCGGCGAACGCCGCCGGTCACGGCAGGCCGTTGCCCAGCGCGAAAAGTGCGACCACGAACTGGGTGAACGGTTCCGTGAAGGCCGGTTCATTGCGGCGGCGCCTGCCGTCCGCCTCACCCGGCGGGAACAGGACATAGTGGAACTGGCCGTGCAGGGGCTGACTGACCGGGAGATCGCGCAGCGGCTGATGGTCTCCGTCCGGACAGTGGAAGGCCACCTGTACCGCACCTACGTCAAGCTCGGGGTCCGCAGCCGCGATGAGCTGGAGTCGGCCCTGCCCAAGTAGGTTTCGTACCGGGCGCCCGCGCCCGGTCCTTCCACGCCCGGTCCTTCCGCGAGCGGCTGTGCGCCGCCCAAGCGCGCCGTCGGCCGCCCGCTTCCCGTCCGCCGTCGACCGCCTGGCATACAGTGCTGCCCTGATCAGTGCCGCCCCGACCCGTGCTGCAGTGCATGCTTCCCGGCGTTCGGCCTCGACGGCATGGCGCGTACGAGCACCACGCACCGGTAGTGCTCCCCGGGGGATTCGAGTACTTCCTACTCGTGTACGGGAGGACGCCACGGGCTTTACTTAAGGAGGCAAAGCAAAGCGGCCGGCAGGACGCCGCGGAGCAGCCGAACAGGACATTGAGGCCCTCTCAACTTCCGGTCCTTCAGGGCCGGACATAGACGGGGTCGGCGACGTCAGAGTCTTCTGAGACCGAGACTCTCCCCCCAGCCGTCGCCGGCCCTCTGCTCCCTCGGCTGAAGCCCGGGGCAGCGGTGGCGGCTGCCCCTCCCGGGCGGCCGCCACAGCCGTGTGTGGGACAATTGGGTGTCAGACATTGGCAGCCCAAGGAGTTCGTTTTGGCCGTAGTATCAACGCCAGCCACACTGGAACGTGCCGTACCTGTCATGGATAACGCCGAGGTGCTGCGTATCCGCAACGACTTCCCGGTCCTCAACCAACTGGTCAACGGGCAGCCGCTGGTCTACCTCGACTCCGGAGCCACGTCGCAGAACCCCATGAGCGTCATCGAAGCTGAGCAGGAGTTCTACGAGCAGCGCAACGCCGCCGTGCACCGGGGCGCCCACCATCTTGCGGTGGAGGCTACCGAAGTCTTCGAAGATGCCCGGCAAACCATCGCCGACTTCATCGGTGCGGACTATGCGGAAACCATCTGGACGTCAAACGCCACGGAGGGATTGAACCTCCTGTCCTATGCGCTGTCCAATGCCGGTCTATGGGCCGCCCAGGGGCGCGGCGATGAGGCGCTCCGGGGACTTGCCCTGAAGCCTGGTGACGAAATCGTGGTGACCGAAATGGAGCACCACGCCAACCTGATCCCATGGCAGGAACTGGCATTCCGCACCGGTGCCACGCTCCGCTACATTCCCATTGAGGACAACGGCAGCCTCCGCATGGAGCAGGCCGCGGCGATCATCGGACGGCGTACCAAGGTCCTGGCATTCACCCAAGCTTCCAACGTCCTGGGAATTATCAACCCGGTGCGGGAGCTGACGGCCCTGGGGCATGCCGCGGGCGCCCTGGTAGTCCTGGATGCCTGCCAGTCGGCGCCGCACCTGCCCTTGGATGTCAAGGAGCTCGACGTCGACTTCGCGGTCTTCTCCGGCCACAAGATGCTTGCCCCCACGGGGATCGGAGTGCTGTACGGCCGGCAGGAGCTCATGGACATCCTGCCGCCGTTCCTGACGGGCGGATCCATGATCACCACCGTCACCATGGAGCGGGCCGAGTACCTTCCGGCGCCCCAGCGTTTCGAGGCCGGGACCCAGCGCATCTCCCAAGCGGTAGCCCTCGCCGCCGCCGCCAACTACCTGACCGAAACCGGGCTGGACCGCATCCACCGGTGGGAGGCCGAACTGGGCCAGCGCATGGTTGAGGGGTTGGAAAGCATTCCCGGTATCAGGGTCCTGGGCCCGGCCGCCGGAAAGGACCGGATCGGCCTTGCCGCGTTCGACGTCGAAGGTGTCCATGCCCATGACGTGGGGCAGTTCCTGGACTCCCGGGGCATTGCCGTCCGCGTGGGGCACCACTGCGCCCAGCCCCTGCACCGAAGGCTGGGCCTGACGGCCACCACCCGTGCCAGCGCCTACCTCTACAACACCACCGACGACGTGGACCGCTTCCTTGAAGCCGTGGCCGGCGTCCGGGCCTACTTCCGCGCCTAGCGGAGAAGACGAAAGGTGACACCATGAGCCTCGACCAGCTGTACCAGCAGATCATCCTGGACCATTCCAAGGCCCGCCACGGCAGCGGGCTCGCCGCTACTGAGGCGCCCGAAGGCACGTCCACGGGGCAGTCACACCAGCTCAACCCGGTGTGCGGGGACGAAGTGACCCTCCGGCTTGCCGTCCAGGAGGGGAAAGTGGCCCAGATCGCCTGGGACGGTGCCGGCTGCTCCATTTCCATGGCCTCCGCGTCCGTCCTCACTGATCTCGCAGAGGGCATGACAGTGGCCGAACTGCACGAAGTCATCGACAGCTTCCGGGAAGTGCTGCGCTCGCGGGGAAAGGTCCACGCCGATCCCGAACTGCTGGGCGATGCGGCAGCGTTCGAGGGAGTGGCCCGCTACGCGGCCCGGGTCAAGTGCGCCATGATCTCCTGGGTCGCCGCTGAGGACGCCCTCAACCAGGCGGCCTGAGCCGGACAGCAAACAGCCCGGGCCTTTCTCCAGCAGGAGGAAGGCCCGGGCTGTTTCGTGCGGAAAAACGCGTGAGTTAGGCCAGGTCAGCCCAGCAGGCCGAGGACGCCGATCACGGCGGTGGCGAGCCCGAGCACCATGGAGATGCCCACCAGCACCACATGCACGGTCAGGAACTTAGTTGCCTTGCCGCCTGCATCGCGGGCCCGCGGGTCCTTCATCACCCGGCGCAGGAACTGCGGCCAGACCGCCAGTGACCAGACGCCGGCGATGACGAGGACCAGTGCGGCGAAGACGGGAAGCTGCATGGGGCTAGTGGCTTTCCAGCCAGGCCTGCGCCTGTGCGGCCTGCAGGTTCAGTGCCTTGGCCACCATGGGCTCGGCGGCGTCGGCGATCTTTCCGCCCAGGAACGGTACGGAGGACTTTACGGCGCCTTCAAGCTCCACGCGGGTTCCGCCGGCGTCGGCCACCAGCCGCTGGACGGCGGTGACGTCCACGGGGGCCCCGGCGATCTTCAGCGAGATGTTGCTCTGGCGGGAACCGTCTGCCGCGGGGGCATCCCAGTTCTCCACCTGGGTCACCTTGAGGTGCTCACCGACAAACTTCCGGGCGATTTCGGGCAGCCGCGTGGTGGGAAGGGTGCGCACGGAGGTGGTGTTGAAGGCCCCGGCGATGTCACCGTCCACGGTGAAGGACTCCAGGCTGCCGCCCACCAGCTGGCTGATGTGGCGCTGGAAGTCCTCGTTCACCAGCACAGCGGCAACGCTGTCAACGGAGTGCGGAAGGGTGGTGGTTGCGCTCAGCGCCATGGGTCCTCCTGGGACGTGGGGAAAGGATTTACGCCTCAAACATCCTACGGGGTGGCGGCCGCGGGCTCCGCATCGGCCAGTTTCCGGGCCGTCGCGGTGATGTTGCGGGCCATGGCCGGGAAGATCAGGCTGTGGAACGGGAGGACGGCGAGCCAGTACAGCCGGCCGCTCAGGCCTTTGGGGAAGAAAATGGCGCGTTGCCGGTAGCGGCTGCCCGCGCCGTCGGGCTCCACGGAGAGCTCAAGCCACGCACGTCCCGGTGCCCGCATTTCGGCGCGCAGCCGGAGCAAGCTGCCGCGCTCGATCCGCTCCACACGCCACCAGTCCACCACCTCACCGGTAGCCAGGGTGTGGGGGTGCCGGCGCCCGCGCAGCAGCCCGGCGCCGCCCGTCAGTTTGTCCAGCCAGCCCCGGACCTGCCAGGCCAGCGGCAGCGAGTACCAGCCGTTGCGTCCGCCAATGCCCTCGATGACCGTCCACACGTGGGCCGGGTCAACATCGCCGTGGAACGTCCGTTCGTCGATGTAGACCTTGTGCCCGGCCCAGTCGGGGTCGCTTGGCAGCGGATCGGAGTCGGCGCCGGCATTGGCCCACGTGGTCTCCACCTGGCCGTCGCGTTCCTTGCCCAGTGCCAGGGCCACGGCTGTGCGGTAGGTGGTGAGGCCGCCGTCGGGCTGTGGAATGTACTGGTCGACGTCGTGCTCGTTGGACACCGCGTCATGCTGCAGCGACTGGACCAGGGGCACGGCCATGGCGAGGGGAATGGGTGTGGTCAGCGCCACCCACATGCCTGCCAGCTTGGGTGCCGGTACGGGCAGCGCCAGGACCACCCGGTGGGGCAGTCCTGCCTCCGCGGCATACTCCTTCATCATTCCCGCGTAGGTCAGCACCTGCCGGCAGCCGATGTCGAAGGTCCGGTTGATGGCGCCCTCCAGCGAAGCGGCGGACACCAGGTAGTACAGCACGTCGCGCACGGCGATGGCCTCGATCCTGTTGCGCACCCAGCTGGGCGCCGGCATCAGCGGCAGCGTTTCGGAGAGGTGGCGGATCATTTCGAAGGACGCCGAGCCCGAACCGATCACTACGCCAGCCTGGAAGACGACGGCGTCCACCGGGCTGTCCAGGAACACCTTGCCCACCGCCTCCCGGGACCGCATGTGGGTGGAGAGCTCCACGTCCTGCGGGTGGAGGCCGCCCAGGTAGACGATCCGGTGGACGCCCGCGGCGGCTGCAGCGTCCGCTGCGGTCCTGGCCATGGCCTTTTCCTTCGCTTCAAACCCCGCCCCCGCCGCCATCGAATGCACCAGGTAGTAGAAGACGTCGACGCCGGCCAGGGCTTCCCGGAGGGCGTCCCCGTCGTCGAGGCTGCTTTGCACGACGTCCACTTTGTCGCGCCACGGGACACCGGCGATCTTCTCGGGGGAGCGGACCAGCACTTTCACCCTGTGCCCTGCTTCCAGCAGTTTCGGAACCAGGCGGCCGCCGATGTAGCCGGTGGCGCCGGTAACGAGGACGGTCCGAGGTGTTGGCTGGGCATTCATCGCGGTCATGCTGGCTCCTGTTCGTCCTGGCCCATTGTTCGACATTGGTGGTTCGGAGCGGCGGAGCGTCCGGACGGCTGTTCCAACCCGTCCGGGCGCCGCTCCGCCAATGGGCCGGCCCTGCCAGCCTAGGCCTGTGGTTGCCGCCCTGCCATGTCGCTGGCGCGCGGTAGGCTGGGAGTACCCGGGATTCGCAGCGAATTTCGGGTTTTCGCGTTGCCTGCTTGTCTTCGAGAAACACCACAGGAGCTTCTGCCATGAGTCTTCCCGGCCAGTCCGCCGCCGGCACAGTCAGCACATCCCCGTCGCTGGACGGACTGCGCCGTGCCCTGGAGCCGGACCGGACGTTCGCCCGCGTCCGTGCCGAGGCCGCCAGGGGCTTTGCCGTCCGCGGGCAGGATTACCAGATCAGCGCTCCTGCCGGCCTGCGCCCCGCCCTGCTGGCGGAGATGGCGGACGGGCTCGCGGCCGCCGTGGCGGAACAGGCTGACGCCGGGGGGCCTGGCGTCGTGCTTGCCGTCACCGCCACCGGCCGGGAGGCGGAGGACCTGTCCGCAGCCCTGCGCGCCTACCTGCCCGCGGATTCGGTGGCGGAGTTCCCCAGCTGGGAGACCCTCCCGCATGAGCGGCTTTCGCCGCGTTCTGACACCGTGGGCCGGCGGCTGTCCGTACTGCGCCGGCTGGCACATCCGGAAAGTTCGACGGCGGCCCGGCTGCGCGTCGTCGTCGCGCCCGTTCGCGCCGTGGTCCAGCCCGTGGTGGCCGGCCTTGGCGATTTGGTTCCCGTCACGCTGACAGTGGGCCAGGACGTTCCGTTCACCAGCGTGGTGAAGAGGCTCGCGGACGCCGCTTACGCCCGGGTGGACATGGTCACCCACCGCGGCGAGTTCGCTGTCCGTGGCGGCATCATTGACGTCTTCCCGCCCACGGAAGACCACCCGATCCGCGTGGAGTTCTTCGGGGACGAGGTGGACCAAATGCGCTGGTTCGCCGTCGCCGACCAGCGCTCGCTGTCCGCTCCGGGCATCCACCACCCCACCGAGCTGCACGCCCCGCCGTGCCGCGAAATCCTCATCACCCCCTCCGTGATGTCCCGCGCGGCGACTTTGAAGGCGCAGCTTCCGGCCGCCGCGGACATGCTGGAGAAGATTGCCGGCGGCATCGCGGTGGAAGGCATGGAATCCCTGGCGCCGGTCCTGGTGGACGCCATGGTGCCGTTCGTGGACCAGCTGCCGGCCGATTCCATCGCAGTGGTGATTGAACCGGAGAAGGTGCGCACCCGCGCCCATGACCTCGCTGCCACCAACGAGGAGTTCCTCGAGGCGGCGTGGTCCACCGCGTCCGACGGCGGCTCGGCACCGTTGGACCTCAGCTCCCAGGCGTCCGCGGCGCTTCATTCGGCGAGCTTCCGCTCGCTGGCCGAAACCCGCTCGTCGTCCCTGGCACACGGGGTGTCCTGGTGGTCAATCACCTCCCTGGCCCAGGATACGGAACTGCTGCCCGAGATCGACGTCCTGAACCTGCACGCCCGGGAGCCCCGCGGCTACCAGGGCGATGTTGCCGAGATGATGGACTTCATCGGCTCGCACGTCCGGGACCAGTGGCGGATCGTGGTGGCCACCGAAGGCCCGGGGCCGGCACAGCGCCTGGCGGAACTCTTCCACGAGAACGACATCCCCTGCGCCCGCGTGGACAGCCTGGACCACGAGCCCCAGGCGGGCATCATCGAGGTGACCACTGCCGCCGTCGGCCGTGGCTTTGTCCTGGACGGCCTCAAACTGGGCCTGCTCACCGAAGCCGACCTGTTGGGCCGTACCTCCGCCGGGTCCACCAAGGACATGCGGCGGATGCCCTCCAAGCGGCGCAACGCCGTGGACCCCCTGCAGCTGGTGGCGGGGGACCATGTGGTCCACGAACAGCACGGCATCGGCCGGTTCGTGGAACTCATCCAGCGCAAGGTTGCCGGCGGCGGCGACGGCGTCCGGGAATACCTGGTCCTGGAGTACGCGCCGGCCAAGCGCGGCGCCCCCGGCGACCGGTTGTTCGTCCCCACGGACCAGCTGGACCAGGTGACCCGCTACGTGGGCGGCGACGCCCCGGTCCTGAGCAAGATGGGCGGCGCCGACTGGGCCAGCACCAAGTCCAAGGCGCGCAAGGCCGTCAAGGAGATCGCCGGCGAGCTGATCCGGCTGTATTCGGCCCGCATGGCCTCCCGCGGGCACGCGTTCGGCCCCGACACCCCTTGGCAGCGCGAGCTCGAGGAAGCCTTCCCGTACGTTGAAACCCCGGACCAGCTGACCACCATCAACGAGGTCAAGGCCGACATGGAGCGGGAAATCCCCATGGACCGGCTGGTCTCCGGCGACGTGGGCTACGGCAAGACCGAAATTGCGGTCCGCGCTGCGTTCAAGGCGGTGCAGGACGGCAAGCAGGTGGCCGTCCTGGTACCCACCACGCTGCTGGCCCAGCAGCACTACGAGACCTTCACCGAGCGGTTCTCCGGCTTCCCCCTGCGCGTGAAGCCGCTGTCCCGCTTCCAGTCCGCCAAGGAGTCCAAGGAAACCGCCGAGGGCGTCAAGAGCGGCGCCGTGGACGTGGTGATCGGCACCCACCGGCTGCTGTCCAAGGACTTCGAGTTCAAGGACCTCGGCCTGGTGATCGTGGATGAGGAACAGCGCTTCGGCGTCGAACACAAGGAGGCGCTGAAGAAGATGCGCACCAACGTGGACGTCCTGGCCATGAGTGCGACGCCGATCCCGCGCACCCTGGAGATGTCGCTGACCGGCATCCGGGAGACCTCCACCCTGGCTACCCCACCGGAGGAGCGGCACCCGGTGCTGACCTATGTCGGGCCCTACACGGACAAGCAGACCTCCGCGGCGATCCGGCGAGAGCTGATGCGCGAGGGGCAGGTCTTCTTCGTCCACAACCGCGTCTCCACGATCGAACGCACCGCCGCGAAGATCCGCGAGCTGGTGCCCGAGGCCCGCGTGGAGGTGGCGCACGGCAGGATGTCCGAGAGCCGGCTGGAACAGATCATCGTGGACTTCTGGGAGAAGCGCTTCGATGTGCTGGTCTGCACCACCATCATCGAGACCGGCCTGGACATCTCCAACGCCAACACACTGATCGTCGACGGCGCGGACAAGTATGGCCTGTCCCAGCTGCACCAGCTCCGGGGCCGTGTTGGCCGTGGCCGGGAACGTGCCTACGCATACTTCCTTTATCCCTCGGAAAAGCCGCTGGGTGAGGTGGCACTGGAGCGGCTCAAAGCCGTCGCGGCGCACAACGAACTGGGCGCCGGCATGCAGCTGGCCATGAAGGACCTGGAGATCCGCGGCGCCGGAAACCTGCTGGGCGGGGAACAGTCCGGCCACATCCAGAGGGTGGGCTTCGACCTGTACATCCGCCTGGTGGGCGAGGCCGTGGCGGACTTCCGTGGCGAGGCCGAGGAGAAGGCTGCGGAGATGAAGATCGAGCTGCCCGTCAACGCGCACCTGCCGCACGACTACGTCCCCGGTGAACGCCTCCGGCTGGAGGCCTACCGGAAGCTCGCCGCCGCCCTCACCAACGAATCCATCGATGAGGTCCAGGCGGAGTTGGTGGACCGCTACGGCGAGCTGCCGTTGCCTGCCCGGAACCTGGTGGAAGTGGCACGGTTCCGGGTAGCCGCGCGCGAGGCCGGCCTGTCCGACGTGGCGCTGCAGGGCAACTTCATCAAGTTCTCCCCGGCATCGCTCCCGGAGTCCAAGACCATGCGGCTGAACCGGATGTACCCGGGATCGCAGTCCAAGCCTGCCCTGGACGCCATCCTCATTCCCAAGCCCAAGACAGCACGGATCGGCGGCCGGGACCTCCAGGATGCCGAGATCCTGGAATGGGCCAACGGCGTCATCCGCAACATCTTTTCCGATGCCCCGCTGGCGGTGAGCTAGGACTTGATGGGAGGACACCACGCCGCGTCAGGAGCCGCGGCGTGGGTAGCTGTTGCGTCCACCGGCCCGTACACCCTGGGCTGGTACCCGCTGGATCCTACGGGCATCCTCATCGGCGGCATGGCCACGGCCGGCACCGCGCTGGTCTGTGACTGGGACCACCGGGCCAGCACCGTGGCCCATTCGCTGCCGCCGCTGTCCAACATGGTGGCGCGCGGCATTGAAAACGCCAGCGGTGGCCACCGGCAGGGCACGCACTCCATCCTTGGGGCGGCGTTCTTCGTGTTCCTGGCCGGCCTGGCATCGCAGGTACACATGGACACTGGCTGGGGACGGCTGTCCGTCGGCGCCGGGCTGCTGTGCATGTTCCTGATCAACATCGCGGCGAAGGCACTGAAGCTGTTCCCCAAAAACGGCTTCGTCTCCAACTGGATTTTCGCCCTGGTGATGGCCGGCCTGGTCACCGTCTATGCGCCGGAGCAGTGGACATGGCTGCCCACATCGATGCTGATCGGGGTGGTGGTGCACATCGTGGGCGACCTCATCACCACCGGGGGAGTGCCGCTGCTGTGGCCGCTGGTGCTCCGGCCGCCGAAAACGCTGCGCCGGCTGCCCCTGCTGCGGAATGTATGGCGGGCCAATGGCGCCTTGTCCATACCCCTGCTGGGCCGGGCCGGTTCCAAGCGGGAATGGCTGGTGCTGATTCCGGTGAGCGCCTACGCCATGGTGGGCCTGTCCATGGCCGGCTGGGCCATCGCCCAACACCACTGGGGACGCGTGGCGGCAGCCGCGGGGGCATGGATCCGGCTCTGGTTCTAGCGGCCAGCAACTCCTGCAGGCAGCAAAAGAAGGGACCCCGGACAAAGTCCGGGGTCCCTACTGTTGCTGCTGTTGATGGGGCCTTTAGTGCTCACCGGCTGAGTCGGAGCGGCCGAAGATCGTCTGGGGAATCCAGAACGCGAGACCGAACAGGACCAGGCAGACGGCCATGGGCCACGGGTTGCCCAGGCTGAGGAAGGACAGCGAGTAGATGGCACCCAGGAACAGGGCGAAGCAGATCACGAAAAGCACGATGCTGCCGCCGAGCTTGTTCTCGTTCTGCGGGGTCCGGACGTAGTCCTGGTTCGACGCCGGGTCTTTGCTGGATGCGTTGATCTGGCTGGACATGTGTTCCTCCTCGGCCCCGCGGGGCTTGATCTGTGGCGGCTTCCGGCCAAGGTCAGTAAGCGGCTGAACCCTGTTCGCCCTTGACAATGGCGATTCCGGAGCTGGCACCAATTCGTGTTGCACCTGCTGCAATCATAGCCTGAGCGTCCGCCAGGGACCGTACGCCGCCGGAGGCCTTGACGCCAAGGTCCGGACCTACGGTTTTGCGCATCAGTGCCACGTCTTCGACTGTGGCGCCGCCGCCGTTGAATCCCGTGGAAGTCTTCACGAAGTCGGCTCCGGCCTCCACGGCAGCCTGGCACGCGAGCACCTTCTGCCCGTCCGTCAGGAGGGCTGTTTCGATGATGACCTTCAGGATGGCGCCGCCCGCGTGCACGGTCTCGGCCACGGCGGCGATGTCCTCTGCCAGGGCGCCCTTGTCGCCGGCCCGTGCGGCAGCAATGTTGATGACCATATCCACCTCTTGCGCACCGTCCAGTACTGCGCCGCGGGCTTCGAACGACTTCACGTCCGTGGGGGTCGCCCCCAGGGGGAAGCCCACCACGGAGCAGGTGAGGACGCCCGAGCCCCGTAGCGCCGTGGAGACGGTCTTGACCCAGATGGGGTTGACGCACACCGACTTGAACCCGTACTCGGATGCCTCGGCGCAGACCTTCAGCACGTCAGCTTCCGAGGCTTCGGGCTTGAGCCATGTGTGGTCAATATAGGAGGCGATGTTCGCGGGGCCGGCCGGATCCGCCGTGCCTGCGTGAACGGTGGCTTCGTTGCTCATAATGGTCCTCTCGAAGGGCCTTGTGGGCCCGGCGTTGACTCGGTTTCGGGAACCATCTTGTCACAGTGGACCGGACCGCAGCAGGCCCCAGCGCAGGAGCGCCCGCAGCGGGGCTTGGCCGCTCAGGCCGCCTCCAGGAGCGGTGCCGCCGAAACCGCGGTCAGCAGCTGCGTGGCACAGGCGCCAGCGGCCGAAGCGGCCGCCACCAGCAGCCCCAGCCGGACGCCGTCGAACGCTGCCGCGTCCCCAATCGCCCAGATTCCCGGGACGGAGGTGCGGTAGTCGCGGCTGATCACGATGCCACCCCCGGCTGCCGTCTGCAGGCCCGCGCTTGCGGCCAGGCCGTCGCGGGAGACCCGCTCCTCGGCCAGGACAACCAGGTCACCGGTCATGCTGCTGCCATCTTCAAAGACCACCGCGGATGCGGCCCGGGACGCGGGTTGGCCGGATACGACCGCAGGGATGATGGCGGACGGCCGGGCAGTGGTGCGGATGGGCCGCACGCCCTTGGCGCGCAGGACCGCTTCGGCCTGTCCGGCCGTGGCACCGGTGCCCACCAGGATCCCCACCGGGCGCCGCCCCAACTCGCGGGCCACCTTCTGCACGTCCTTCGCTATCCGCGGTGCGTCGTCGATTGTGGCGTAGCGCAGGCACTGGGCGGCGCCGTCCACGGGCTTGGTCACGGGGCCGGAGCCGGTGGCGATGACCAGCTGGTCGTACGCGAACTCCATGCCATCGGCCGTTGCCACCGTGCGGTTGACGGCGTCGATGTTGCTGGCTGGCTGGCCAAAGCGTACGGAAACCTGGGGCAGCATGGCCAGCTCAAGCAGTTCGCCGGGGGTGTCATCCCGGTTGCTCAGCACGGTGATGGTGCCGGTGAACCGGGCCCGGTCCAGCTGCGCCACCAGGGCCTGCGCGGCTGGGCCCGCGCCGGCGATGACAATGCGGGTTGCGGCGGAGTTGGACGGGGAGGGTGCCGGAGCGGACATGTGCTGGCCCTTTCGCTGGCGGCCGGAAGTGGCCGGAACTTCGTGATGGAACCCAGCGTAGGCTCGCGGTTTTTCCGGGGTGTTTCCCCCCAGTTGCTGTTTAAAGGCTCCGCGTTCGCCAGTATTTACCGGCCGGTAACAGAACCCGTGACGCACCTCTCATCCGGCAGCCGGCAGACACATTGGACGTTTCCCTGCACGTCAGACGCGGATCCGGTACCCGCGCTTGACCACCGTCTCAATGAGCTTGCCGTCCGGCAGCGAGGACCGCAGGCGGCTCACGGTCATATCCAGCGCGTGGACGGAGCCGCGCAGTTCCAGCAGTTCGGACAGCGATTCGCGGGACAGGACCGCGCCGCCCGCGCCGAGCAGGGCACGCAGGAGCAGCAGGGGAGCTGGCGCCAGCTCCACCTGCCGGCCGTCGATGCGCAGGCTGCGGCCCCGAAGCTCGATGCTCCCCGAGCGCGTCTCCAACCGCCGGACATGGTTCAGCGCCAGGTGCTCGCACACCAGCCGGATGAGGGCGCCCATCCGGAACCGCTCCGGGATCAGCGGCGTTATCCCGGCGTCGAGCAGGGGCTGCGCCGTCACGGGGCCCACCACGGCGGTGGTGACGTTCAGCTTCAGGCTCTCCACCAGCTGCTTGTAGAGCCCCATCTCATGGGCAGTGCTCCACATCGCGTCCACCGCGGGCGCGCTGGTGAAGGTCAGGACATCCAGGTTCCCCGTGCAGGCGGCGTCGATCAACCGCGGAAGCTTGTCCTCGCCGTCGGGCTTGACCCAGCGGTAGGGCGTGACGGTCAGGACAGTGGCACCGGACATCCGCAGGCGTTCGATCTGCCGGACGTCGGTGTAGCCGTGCAGCTGCATGGCGACGGTCTTGCCCCGGACGCCTTCAGCAAGCAGCATGTCCACCAGCGTGGAGGTGGTTTCGTCGCTGCTGATGCCGACGTCGGCCAGGCCGGCGGCGCGCACGGCGCCGCGGGCTTTGGGTCCCCGGACGAACATCCGGGTGTTTCCCAATGTTTCCAGCAGTTCGTCACCGATCCCGAAGGAGTCTGCGGCCTCGCACCACCGGCGCATGCCGTACGCGGTGGTGGCGATGCAGAGGTCGGGTTTGGCAGCGATGATGGCCCGCGTGTCCTCGATAAGGCGCATGTCCTCCTGGACCGGGGCGATCTTCAAGGCCGGGGCGTGCAGCACTTCAGCACCGCGGCGCTCCAGGGCCTCGATCAGGTCGCGGGAGCGCCGGTCCGAGGTGACGCCGATCCGGAATCCCTCCAGCGGCGACTCCGCGGCATCGGTGGATTCTTCAGCCTGGGTTGGTTCGGGCCGGGGCTGTTCAACCGGTGCAAGTGCAGTCATGGGGGTCAATCCTTTCATGATCCCAGCAGCGAGGCCGCCAGCCGGTCCAGGTCGGCGGCTCCGGCGTGCTGCCGGTTGGCTTCAGCCACCCTCACCACCTCGCCGATCACCAGCACGGCCGGGTTGCTGCAGCCGGCAGCAGCAGCGGTGATGGTGCCCAGGTCGGCGATGGTGGTGCGCTGGCCGGGCCGGTATCCCCGTTCCACCACGGCCATGGGCATGTCCGGCCGCATTCCGGCGCGGCGCAGTCCCGCAGCGAGCTGGTGGAGGGTGCCGATGCCCATCAGCACCACGATGGTGCCGCCCAGCCCGGCCAGGTGGTGGTGCTCTTTTTCGGTGAGCGGGGCGTGCCCGGAGACCACCGTGAACATGTGGCTGACTTCCCGGTGGGTGACCGGGATTCCCGCGGCGGCCGGCACTGAAATGGCGCTGGTGACGCCGGATACCACCTGCACCTTGATGCCTGCGGCCACACAGGCCGCTACTTCCTCGCCGCCGCGGCCAAAGACGTAAGGGTCCCCGCCCTTGAGGCGGACCACATTGTTGCCGGCCAGCGCACTTTCAACCATCAGTTTTTCGATGTCCGACTGGCTGACCTTGTGGTGGCCGGGCTTCTTTCCCACGTCCACCAATTCCGCGGAGGTCAGCAGCGGCAGCTCCTGGTACGGGGCCAGCCGGTCATAAAACACCACGTCCGCATCCCGCAGCACCTTGAGGGCCGCCACGGTGAGCAGGTCGCTGGTGCCCGGGCCGCCGCCCACCAGGGTGACGTGGCCGGCGGGGCCGGCGGCAGGTTCGGCGGCGACGGGAATGCCGGCCTCCCGGCACCGGTCCAGGAGGGGGGCCCAACCGGGCTGGCCATCCTCGACGGCGGCAACCAGGAACAGCTGCTCCGGGAGTTCGACAGACTGGACGCTGCCGGGGCTGGCAAGGCGATGGACGACGGCGCCCGCGGCTTCGTAGCGACGCACCGCCTGCCGCGCGGCAGTGGAGGTGCCGGTCACCAGGACGTTCCGGCCGGTGAGGTCGATACTGAGCTGCATGGTTATGCCTCGTTTCCGTTGGGTTCCGTCGTGGCCGTGCGGACCGGGATGGAGGCGCCGATCAGGACTTTCCCCTTTTCCTCCGGGGTGGCGGGACGCATCTGGCCGCGCTGGTCCGGGACGAAGGTGATGGAGTCGTCCTTCTGGTCCGGGGCGTTGACGAAGGAGCGGAACCGGCGCAGGCGCTCAGGGTCCTTCAGGGTGTCGGCCCACTCGTCGATGTAGGTGTCCACATGCTTGGCCATGGCGGCCTCGAGGTCGGCTGCGATGCCCAGGGTGTCCTTGACCACCACATCCTCCACGTGCTTGATGCCGCCGTCGAGCTCTTCCTGCCAGCGGGCCGTGCGCTGCAGGCGGTCGGCGGTGCGGATGTAGTACATGAAGTACCTGTCGATGTACTTGATCAGCGTCTCGTCATCCAGGTCCTTGGCCAGAAGCTGGGCGTGGGCCGGGGTGGCTCCGCCGTTGCCGCCCACATAGAGGTTCCAGCCGTCGGCGGTGGCGATCACGCCCACGTCCTTGCCGCGGGCCTCGGCGCATTCCCGGGCGCAGCCGGAGACGCCCATCTTGAGCTTGTGCGGGCTCCGCAGGCCGCGGTAGCGCAGTTCCAGCTGGATGGCCATGGCCACCGAGTCCTGGACACCGAACCGGCACCAGGTGGACCCGACGCAGGACTTCACGGTGCGCAGGCTCTTGCCGTAGGCCTGGCCGGACTCGAAGCCGGCATCCACCAGTTCCTTCCAGATCTCGGGGAGCTGCTCCAGGCGGGCACCGAACATGTCAATCCGCTGGCCGCCGGTGATCTTGGTATACAGGTTGTACTTCTCCGCCACCGCCGCGATCACGCCGAGCTTCTTGGGCGTGATTTCCCCGCCGGCGATGCGGGGGACCACCGAGTAGGTGCCGTCCTTCTGCATGTTGGCCAGCGCGCGGTCGTTGGTGTCCTGCAGGGTGCCGCGGCCGGCGTCCAGCACATAGGCGCTGTTCTGGCTGGCCAGGATGTTGGCGACGGTGGGCTTGCAGATGTCGCAGCCGGCGCCGGTCCCGTACTTGGCCATGATCTCCTCGAAGGAGGTCAATTCCAGGACGCGGATGGCGTCGAACAGTTCCTGGCGGGACAGCTCGATGTGCTCGCACAGGGCCTTGGAGACCTCGACGCCGGACTTGGTCAGCTCGGTTTCCAGCAGCTTCTTCAGCATTGGCACGCAGGAGCCGCACTGGGTGCCGGCCCGGGTGCAGCCCTTCAGCTCGCCCAACTCCTGGACGGGGGCGTTGCCCTCGCAGGTGCCGCAGCCGTTGATCGTGTCGCGGATGGTGCCCGCGGTGACGTTGTTGCAGGAGCACAAGGTGGCGTCGTCGGGGAGCTCTGTTTCGGGAGCTTCGCCGCCGCCTGCAGCACTGAGGAAGGCGCCGGGCTCGGCGGGCAGCTCGCGGCCCAGGAGCGGGCGCAGGCTCATGTAGGGGGACGCGTCGCCCACAAAAATGCCGCCCAGAAGGGTCTTGGCGTCGTCGGTGGTCACGACCTTCTGGTACACGCCGCGGGCGGGGTCGGCGTAGACAATTTCCAGGGCGTGCTCGGTCCTGGCAAAGGCATCGCCGAAGCTGGCCACGTCCACCCCGGACAGTTTCAGTTTGGTGGCCGTGTCGAAGCCGGGGAAGGTGGCGTCGCCGCCGTGGAGCCGGTCAGCCACGATCTCGGCCATCGTGTTGGCGGGGGCCACCAGGCCCAGGCACATGCCGCCGAAGTTGGCCACTTCACCGATGGCCCAGATGCCCGGTACCTCTGTGGCGCAGAAGTCGTTGATCACCACGCCGCCGCGCGGGCCCAGGCTGAACAGCTGCTCTTCGCCCTCGGCGGCGCGGAAGAGCTCGTCGCGGGGCCTGACGCCGACGGCGACGATCACCAGGTCGGCCGGAATGATGCGTCCGTCCGCCATCAGCACGCCGGTGACCTGGCCGTCGTCGTCCGCCAAAATTTCGGAAGGGAACACGCCGCCGTGGACTTCGAAGCCCTTCGCTTCGATGAGGCGGCCCAGGGCCTGGCCGGCGCCCTCGTCCAGTTGGGTGTTCATCAGCCAGGGAGCCCCGTTGATGACCACGGGGGTGGCGCCGAGCTGCTCGGTGCCGGCGGCGGATTCAAGGCCCAGGAGCCCGCCGCCGATGGTCACGGCGTTGATCTTGCGGCCAAGCTTTTCGGTGAGCTCGGCAATGGCCTTGTTGATGGCCCACACGTCCTCGAGGGTGCGGTAGACGTGGGCATGCTGTGCACCGGGAATAGGCAGGCGCACGGCATCGGAGCCCGTGGCCACCACCAGTTCGTCATATTCGTAGGCGTGCCCCGCAGCGGTTTCCACCGTCTTCGCCTCTGCGTTGATGCTGACCACGCGTTCGCCGGTCTTCAGGACCAGCGAGCCGTGGTCCCACATTGAGGCGGTGCCCAGGGTGAGGTCCACTCCGGCATCGGTGAGGGCCTTGGAGAGCGCCACCCGGTCGTAGGGGAGGTGGGCTTCCTCGGTGAGGACCGTGACATGCCAGCCGTCGAGGCCGCGGGCATGCATGGCGTCCGCAAAACGGTGGGCCGCAGGGCCGCCGCCGGCGACGACGATGCGGCGCGGAATCTCGGTGCTTGAAGTCTGTTCGGTCACTGTGGGCCTTTCGCATGGGCCGCAGACGGTGCTCTGCAGCTTGTGCCTCCAGCCTAGGAAAGGGCAGTTTCGCCTCAGTTTCCCATTTGTTTCGTCAACTTAACTTCTGCATCACGAACGCATTTCCGCCCACGTTAGGTCTCTTTTACCCGCCGGACACATTCACCGCACCCCGTTGAAACACCCGGACCCTAGCGTGGGACACGGCCGCAAAAGCAGCCATTGCAGGGGACAACAGGCACCGATCAACAGGCACAGGGAAAGGAGCCGGACATGACGGCAACACTTGAACTCGGGGCGCTCGCCGCCGAATCAGACATCGCAGGATTCGGGACCGGCTGGCGCCGTGTCTGCGCGGTGGACGATCTTGAACCAGCATGGGGCGAGGCCGCCTTGGTGGCAGGCCGCCAGGTGGCGCTTTTCCGCACCGGCCCCAGTGAAGTCTTCGCCGTGGCGCATCAGGACCCGGCCACCGGAGCCCACGTCATGGCCCGTGGCATCCTCGGTTCCAGGGGGACCCGCCCCACCGTAGCCTCGCCGCTGCACAAGGAGGTCTATGACCTCGAGACCGGCGAGTGCTTCACCGCGGCAGGCTTGCGGCTGGAAGCGTTCAGGACCCGTGTCAGGGACGGCTTCGTCGAGGTGGAGCTCTGACGCCCACGACTCACTAGGGCACGACACAAACAGGGGCACGACACAAACAGCGGCACGACACAAAAAGGGGCGCCGGGCTTTCAAAAGCCGCGGCGCCCCTTTTCACGCTTAAACCGTTTACAGGCCCAGCGCTTCGCTGACGTCGTGCAGGACCTCGTCCAGCGATGCCCGCGCGGCCTGCCGTGTGGCCGGCAGCTCCGCGGCCGAGCCAACCTGGTGGATGACCTCCAGGTAGCACTTGAGCTTGGGCTCCGTCCCGCTGGGGCGGATGATGACGCGGGTCAGGTTCCGGGTGATGTAGAGCAAGCCCTCCGTGGGCGGCAGCTGGGCACTCCCTGCGGCCAGGTCCGTGAAGACCTCCACCGCTGACTGCCCAAACGACTCCGGCGGCGAAACCCGGAGGCGGTTCATCATGGCGTCCAGCAGGCCCAGGTCCGCAACCCTGATGCTCAGCTGGTCGCTGGCGTGCAGGCCGTGCTGAAGGTACAGCTCGTCCAGCGTGTCGAAAACCGTCTTGCCCGCTGCTTTGGCCGTGGCTGCGAGTTCGGCGATCAGGACCGCGGCGGAAATGCCGTCCTTGTCCTTCACCTGATCCGGAGCGACGCAGTATCCCAGCGCCTCCTCGTAGCCGTAGACCAACCCGGGAACCCGGGAAATCCATTTGAACCCGGTCAAAGTTTCCTCGTGGTCGAGTCCGGCGGCGGCGGCGATGCGCGCCAGCAGCCGTGAGGAAACAATCGAATTGGCGAACACACGCCGGCCGTCAGCCTCCGCGACGGAGTCGCCGTCTGCGAGCCGGGCCACCATGTGGGCGCCCAGCAGGGAACCCACTTCGTCGCCGCGGAGCATGCGCCACGCCCCGGTGTCGGGGTCCTTCGCTGCCACCGCAGCCCTGTCGGCGTCGGGGTCATTGGCGATGACGAGGTCGGCGTCGAGCCGTGCCGCTGCTTCCAGGGCAAGGTCCAGCGCACCGGGTTCCTCCGGGTTGGGGAAACTGACGGTAGGGAAATCGGGGTCCGGATCGGCCTGCTCGGCCACCACGGTGACATCCGTGAAACCTGCCGACTTCAGTACTTCCAGCGCCGTGCCCCCGCCAACGCCGTGGAGCGGGGTCAGGACAATCCGAAGGTCGCGTGCCGGAAAACGCTCCGGCATGGCGAGTGCCGCCGTCGCCCGCTGGTAGTCGGCAGCGAGCGAGCCGTCCAGGACAGTCCAGCCATCCGCGGCCAGTTGGATCGATTCCAGCGGCCCCACAGCGCTGATTCGTGCGGCGATTTCGGCGTCGTACGGCGCCACGATCTGGGCACCGTCGCCGTCCGCCGGCACGGCGTGCCGCCCCAGGTACACCTTGTACCCGTTGTCCTGCGGCGGGTTGTGGCTGGCAGTGACCATGACGCCGCCGTCGCAGTCCAGGGCGCGGACAGCGTAGGCCAGCAGGGGAGTGGGGAGGGGTGCGGGCAGCAGGAACGTCTCGATGCCGGCCGCAGTGAAGATCGCCGCCGTTTCCGCTGCAAAGACATTCGAGTTATGCCGGGCGTCATAGCCGACGACGGCGCGCGGCCGGGTACCCGAAGCAGCCTTGGCCACGGCATCGACAAGGAACGCGGCGAGTCCCGCGGCGGCGCGGCGGACCACCACCCGGTTCATCCGGTTGGGCCCGGGGCCCAGCGCGGCCCGCAGTCCCGCGGTGCCGAACTGCAGCGTGCCGCGGAAGCTGTCTTCCAGTTCCTGCCGGGCCGCGGGATCGCCATCCTCCACAAGCCGGACAAGCTCCAGGAGCGACGCCGTCGTTGCGGGATCCGGGTCTTGGGCAGCCCATTCGCGGGCCTCGGTGAGCAGGCGAAGTTCGGCATCGGAAGACGTCATGGGCATAACGCTATCGTCATTGCCCGTCCACATGACGCACCGAGGGCGCCTGACCCGCTACAGCCGGGCGATGATGTCAGCCAGCAGCCGGGAAATACGTGGCCCCGCTGCCTGGCCGGATTCAATGACTTCCTGGTGGCTGAGCGGCTGGGGACTGATGCCCGCTGCAAGGTTGGTGACCAGCGAAATGCCGAACACTTCCATGCCGGCGTGCCGCCCGGCGATGGCCTCCAGCGCCGTTGACATGCCGATGAGGTCCGCACCGATCCGCTTGGCGTACTGCACCTCAGCCGGCGTCTCATAGTGGGGGCCAGGGAATTGTGCGTAAACGCCCTCGTCCAGGGTGGGGTCCACTTCGCGGGCCAGCCCGCGGATCCGCGGGGAGTACAGGTCCGTCAGGTCCACGAAGGTGGCGCCTTCCAGCGGAGAGGTGGCGGTGAGGTTGATGTGGTCCCGGATCAGGACCGGCGTGCCGGGGGCCCAGTCCTCGTTTAGGCCGCCGCAGCCGTTGGTGAGGACCAGGGTGCTGCACCCCGCCGCGGCGGCGGTGCGGACACCGTGCACCACGGCACGGACGCCCTTGCCCTCGTAGTAGTGGGTCCGGGCGCCCAGGACCAGGGCGCGTTTTCCCTCCTTGGTCAGCACGGAGCGGATGGTGCCGACGTGGCCCTCCACGGCTGGGGCGTGGAAGCCGGGAACCTCCTCGGCGGACAGCGTGGCGGTGGTCTCGCCGATCAGGTCCGCCGCCTCGCCCCACCCGGAGCCGAGAACCAGCGCGGTGTCATGGCGGTCCACTCCAGTCTCTTCCGCAATGTAGTCCGCGGCGGCGCGGGCGGCGGCAAACGGGTCCGTGTTCAGGAAGTCTGTTGTACTCACCAGTACAAGTTATCCTGCCTCCCATGTTGCCCCGGTCACGGCAGGCCCGGAAAGCGCCCTGGTTTCTTGGTGGTCGGGCCGTAAATGGGAGAGAATGGATTACTGTGACTACGCACCCAGATTTCAGTTCCCCCCGGATCGCAATCCTGGGAGGTGGTCCCGGCGGATACGAAGCTGCCATGGTGGCCGCCTCGCTGGGGGCGACCGTCACCATCATCGAGCGTGCCGGGCTCGGCGGTTCCGCGGTGCTGACCGATGTGGTTCCCTCCAAGACCCTCATCGCCACGGCTGACCTGATGACCCGGGTGGCAGAGGCCGGCGAGCTGGGCGTGAAGTTCGACGTCGACGGCGGCGACTTCGTACCGGTGATGCACGCCGACCTCAAGCACATCAACCACCGCCTCCTCAACTTGGCCCGCAACCAGTCCCGGGACATCCGCGACGGCCTGGAGAAACAGGGCGTGCGCATTATCGAAGGCTCCGGGCGGATCCTGGACAGCCACACCATTGAGGTCCTGACCGCTGACAGCACCGAAACCGTGGAAGCGGACACCATCCTGCTGGCCGTTGGCGCGCACCCCCGCGAGCTGGAAACGGCGCGCCCGGACGGCGAACGGATCCTGAACTGGACCCAGATCTACAACCTTGACGAGCTGCCCGAGGAGCTCATTGTGGTGGGCTCCGGCGTCACCGGCGCCGAATTCGCGTCCGCCTACAACGGCCTCGGTTCCAAGGTCACCCTCGTCTCCAGCCGCGACCGGGTGCTGCCGGGCTCCGACGTTGACGCCGCAGTGGTCCTGGAGGAAGTCTTTGAACGCCGCGGCGTCCGGGTCCTCTCCCGCTCCCGCGCCCAGGCGGTGGAACGCACGGACGACGGCGTGGTGGTGACGCTCGCCGACGGCTCCACGGTGACCGGCAGCCACTGCCTCCTGTGCCTTGGCTCCATTCCCAACACCGCCGGCATCGGCCTTGAGGAGGCCGGCGTGGCGGTCAGTGAAAGCGGCCACATCAAGGTCGACGGCGTCTCCCGTACTACGGCTCCGAACATCTACGCCGCCGGGGACTGCACCGGTGTCCTGCCGCTGGCCTCCGTGGCCGCCATGCAGGGCCGCATCGCGGTGGCCCACTTCATGGGCGACGGCGTCACCCCGCTTAAGCTCCACCAGGTGGCGTCCAACATCTTCACCTCGCCCGAGATCGCGAACGTGGGTGTCTCCGAGGCCGAGATCGAGTCCGGCAAGTACCAGGCGGACATCGTCAAGCTCTCCCTGCGCAGCAACGCCCGCGCCAAGATGCGCAACGCCAAAGACGGGTTCGTGAAGATCTTCGCCCGGAAGGGCTCCGGCACTGTCATCGGGGGCGTGGTCGTCGGGCCAAACGCATCCGAACTGATCTTCTCCATCTCCATCGCGGTCAAGCAGAAACTGCACGTGGACGACGTCGCCAGCACCTTCACGGTGTACCCGTCGCTGACCGGGTCCATCTCCGAGGCCGCCCGCCGCCTGCACGTCCACATGTAAGGGTTTCCCGTAAGGAGGGGGCTGGGCCCCTTCCAACCCTGTCCTTTCTGGCAGGCGCCTGTCCTGGAACGGGTACGGGGCGATGTCGGGGCGCATGGTCAGCCACTGGATCTCGGTGAACGACTCCATGGTGGCGTGCTGGCCGCCGATCCGCGAGCCGTTACCAGAGTTCTTCGTTCCGCCGAAAGGAGAGTTCGCCTCATCGGACACGGTCTGTTCGTTGATGTGGACCTTTCCCGGAGTGGAGCCGGCCGGCGATGGTCATGGCCGTGCCGGCATAGCCCAGGATGCCCCTATGCCACAGCCACCTGGAAATGCTTCTCGATGAGTCCCTTGATGTCCTCGTGGCAGCCGCCGCATCCAGTGCCCGCGCGGGTGGCCTTGGAAACCTCGGCCACCGTGGAGCAGCCGTCAGAGGCCGCCGCCGTGATGGCCGCCCCACTGACCCCGGCGCACCTGCACACCGTGCCGGCGGGGTCGGTAGCTCCAGCCCCGGGCAGCTGGTCCGGTCCATCCAGGCGCAGGAGCAGCGACCGGTCGGCGGGCAGCTCGGCGCCCCGCTCGAAGAGTCCCACCAGTTCAGCCGCGGTGCGGGGCATGCCCACCGCCACGAGGCCTTCCAGCACGCCGCCGCGCGTGGTCATTTTGACGTATCGGCCGTGCTCAGGATCGGCCCATTGGGCGACCTGCAGGCGGGGCCTGCCGCTGACCGCCCCGGCCGTGAGGGCTTCCTCGTCCCAGGGCTCGGCAGCGTTGTCTCCGGCCACGGCCATGTTCATGCCCCGGGCTTTCAGGACCACGACGCCGGGCTGTTCCGGCGGCAGGGCGGGCAGCAGTCCGGCCTCAGCGGCCAGGCCTGAGGCAAGGAGGGTGAGGTAGCCGGCCAGCCATTCGGCCTGGCGCCAGCCCGGACCCACCAGGCCGGACGGGCCCTTGGCGTTGCGGCAGGCGGCGCAGCCCGGGTCCGGGCAGCGGAGTTCGGCACAGTCCCCAATGGCAAAGATGTGCGGCTCGTGGTGCGCCCGCAGCCGGTGGTCCACCAGGATCCCGGTTCCGGTGGAGAGGCCGCATCCTTCGGCCAGCTCTGTCCGGGGACGTACCCCGCACGAAATGACCAGGAGGTCGCCGTCAATCGCGGACCCGTCATCGAGCAGCAAAGCCGAGAAACCGCCGTCGGGCGCGTTATGCTCAACGCCGATGGACCGGGCATTGCCGGCCACCCGGACGCCGCAGCGGCGCAGCCCCGCAGCCAGGACGGCCCCGCCGCCCCGGTCAATGGAGCGTCCCAGCGGGTGTGGGCCGTTGTGGACCACGGTGACCGTGGCGCCTTCCTCCGCGGCGGCCAGCGCGGTTTCCAGGCCCAGGACGCCGCCGCCCAGGACCACCACGCGCCGGCCGCCGGCCACGGCCCGGCGCAGCACCTCGGCGTCGCGCAGGTCCCGAAGCGCTGTAACCCCGGCGGGCAGCACGGGGGAGGACGGGTCCGGATTGATGCCGGTGAGGTTGGGGATCACCGGCCGGGATCCGGTGGCGAACACCAGCCTGTCGTAGTGCACCGGCGCCCCCTCGGTGAGCACCACCTGCTGCCGCGCCCGGTCCACGCGCCTGACGCGGACGCCCAGCCGGACGTCCACGCCCTCTGCAGCCAGTTCAGTGGCATCGGCCAGCGCCAGGGCGCCAGCGGTGGTCCGTCCGACGCCGAGATCGGCCACCAGGACGCGGTTGTAGGCGGCTTCTGCCTCCTCACCCACCACTGTGAGGCTGGCGTGTCCGCTGCGCACGGCGGGCAGGAGCTCGTCCACCAGGCGTGCGGCCACGGGACCGAATCCCACAATGACAATCTGCTCGCTCATGAGGCCTCCGTCGTTTGCAGCATGCGGGCGGAATCGGGTGCGGCCACCGGCCGGACCCATACGGTGTTGAACTTGAACTCGGGCATCCCGGATACCGGATCGGTGGCGGCTTCGGTCAGCCGGTTGGCGCTTTCGGCCCCGGGGAAGTGGAAGGGCAGGAAGACCGTCTCGTGGCGGATGGCGGTGCTGAGCTCGGCCCGGCACACCACCTCGCCGCGCCCGTTCGACACCGAGACCAGCGTTCCGGCGGCGATGCCCAGGGCGTCGGCCGCCGCCGGGTGGAGCTGCGCCGTGGCCCCGGGCTGGGCGGCGACGAGCTCGGCGACCCGGCGGGTCTGGGCCCCGGACTGGTAGTGCTCCAGGAGCCGGCCGGTGATGAGGGTCATGGCTTTGCCGGCGGGGTCTGTTGCGTGCCCGGCGGGCTCCGCGTCGGGAGTACGACGGCGGCGCGGCGCCACCGGGACCATGACTGCCTTGCCGTCGGGGTGGGCGAAGCCGTCCCGGAACAGCCGCGGCGTTCCGGTGCTGCCGGCCGGATAGGGCCAGTAGGCGGCCTCGCCCCGGTCCAGCATGGCGTAGTCAATGCCGGAGTAGTCGGCCAGGCCGCCCGCGGAAGCCAGGCGGAGTTCCTCGAAGACGGTTTCCGGATCCTCGCTATAGGTGGAGGGGGCATCCAGCCGCTCCGCCAGGCGCGCCATGATCCAGAGCTCGCTGCGGGCGCCGGCGGGAGGGGCGATGGCGCGGCGGCGGCGCAGGACGCGGCCTTCCAGGTTTGTCAGGGTGCCTTCCTCCTCCGCCCACTGGAGCACGGGAAGGATGAGGTCCGCCTCCGCAGCGGTTTCGGAGAGGAAGAAGTCGCAGACCACCAGGAAGTCCAGGCTCCGCAGCCCCTCGATCACGGCGTTGGCATCAGGTGCTGCCACGGCAATGTTGGAGGCGTGCACGAAAAGGCACCGGACGCCGTCGGGCTTTCCCAGTGATTTCAGCAGCTGGACGGCGGGCAGTCCGGGGCCGGGAATCGTTTCTTCGGGGACGCCCCAGACGGAGGCCACATGGGCGCGGGCGGCGGGGTCGGTGATCTTCCGGTAGCCGGGAAGCTGGTCGGCCTTCTGGCCGTGCTCGCGGCCGCCCTGGCCGTTGCCCTGGCCGGTGAGGGTGCCGTAGCCGCTGCGGGCAGTCCCCGGCAGTCCCAGCAGCAGGCTGAGATTGATGGCGGCCGTGACCGTGTCGGTGCCGTCCACATGCTGTTCCACGCCGCGCCCGGTAAGGATGTAGCTGCCGCCCTTTCGGGCCCCCGCGGCCAGCAGGCGGGCGGTTTCCCGGATCAGTTCCGCCGGGACGCCGGTGAGGGACTGGACGCGTTCGGGCCAGAACGCGTTGACGCTGCGGACCACGCCGCCGTAGCCCGTGGTCCGCTCTTCGATGTAGTTGGTGTCCACCAGGTTTTCGTGGATGACCACGTGGGACAGGCCCATCAGGAGGGTGAGGTCGGTGCCCGGCAGGGGCTGGAGGTGGATGCCGCCGTCGGCAGTGAAGGCCGCCGTGGCGGAGCGGCGCGGATCGACCACGATCAGCCCGCCGGCGTCGCGGGCTCCCTTGAGGTGCTGGACGAACGGCGGCATGGTTTCGGCAACGTTGGAGCCGAGCATCAGGATGGTGCCGGCGGTGTCCAGGGCCTCGAGCGGGAACGGCAGGCCGCGGTCCACGCCGAAGGCGCGCATTCCAGCGGCGGCCGCGGAGGACATGCAGAACCTGCCGTTGTAGTCGATCCGGGAGGTGCCCAGCGCCAGCCGGGCGAACTTGCCCAGCTGGTAGGCCTTCTCGTTGGTGAGCCCGCCGCCGCCGAACACGCCGACGGCGTCTGCCCCGTACCGTGCGCGGGCCTCCCTTACCGCCGCGGCGGCGAGATCCAGGGCCTGGTCCCAGCCGATGGGCCGGTGGACGCCGTCGGCGTCTTTCAGCAGGGGCTCGGTGATCCTGCCCGCGTGGTTCAGGAGGCTGGCTGAGGTCCAGCCCTTACGGCACAGGCCGCCGCGGTTGGTGGGGAAGTCCCTGCCGGCAACCTCCAGGGAGGGGGATTCCTTGGGTGCAGCAAGTGCGGAGGTGCCTGGCCCCGGCTGGGAAGCCGGGGCCGGGTCCGCCGGGGACGTGAGCGTCATGGCGCACTGCAGGGCGCAGTAAGGGCAGTGCGTGTCGGCGCTTGTGGTCATGCTAGACGTGTCCCATCGCATTCCGGCCGGCCTTGCGGATGTAGCAGGTCCAGCAGACCAGCAGCATCAGGACGTAAGCGCCGACGAAGCCGTAGAACGCAGGGGTGTAGGAGCCGCTGGCGGTGCTGGAAGCATTCAGCACCTGGGGAATCACGAAGCCGCCGTAGGCGCCGATCGCGGAGACCAGGCCGAGTGCCGAGGACGCGAGCCGCTGGGTGGCCACGGAGCTTGCACCCTTGCGTGCGGCCCGGCTGGAGGTGGCGAAGATGACCGGAATCATCCGGTACGTTGCACCGTTCCCAAAGCCGCTGGCGGTGAAGAGCATCAGGAAGAGGACCAGGAAGAGCAGGAAGTTCTTCAGTGGCAGGGTCCAGATCATGGTCAGCGTGATCACGGCCATGGCGGCGAAGGCGGATACCGTCATCCGGGCCCCGCCCATTCGGTCCGCCATCCGGCCGCCGTAGGGGCGGGCCAGCGAGCCCACCAGGGGGCCGAGGAATGCCAGGGACAGGGCAACGGATCCCACGGCGATGGAGGAGAACTCCGGGAAGTAGTCCTTGATCAGCTTGGGGAACACACCGGCGAAGCCGATGAAGGAGCCAAAAGTGCCGATGTACAGCAACGCCATGATCCACAGGTGCGGTTCCTTGAGTGCCGCGACGGAGCCGGCAACATCACCCTTGGCGCTGGTCAGGTTGTTCATGTATTTGAAGGCCCCGAACGCGGCCAGCAGGATGAAGGGGACCCACATCCAGCCGGCCATGGGAAGGTTGACGGTGCCGGCGGCCAGCAGGGTGATAACGATGGGAACGGCAAGCTGTGCGACGGCGGCACCCAGGTTCCCGCCGGCCGCGTTCAGGCCCAGCGCCCAGCCTTTTTCCCGTGCCGGGTAGAAGAAGGTGATGTTGGCCATCGAGCTGGCGAAGTTGCCGCCGCCGAAGCCGGCGAGGGCAGCCACCAGGAGCATGACGCCGAACGGTGTTTCCGGGTTGGAGACGCAGAGGGCCAGCCCGGTGGAGGGGATCAGGAGCAGCAGGGCAGACACGATGGTCCAGTTGCGGCCGCCGAAGCGGGGGACCATGAAGGTGTAGGGGATGCGGAGGGTGGCACCCACCAGGCTCGGCATGGAGATGAGCCAGAAGACTTCCGAGGTGGAGAAGGTGAAGCCAGCGGCGGGAAGCTGGACCACCACGATGGACCACAGCTGCCAGACCACGAAGCCGAGGAACTCGGCGAAGATGGACCAATTCAGGTTGCGGCGGGCAATGGACCGGCCCGCGGCCTCCCACTGCTCCTTGTTCTCGGCATCCCAGTTGGCGATCCAGCGGCCGGGGCGGAATTCAAGGGCAGGGGCGTCAGTGGTGCGGGTAGAGCCGGGCTGTGCGCTGGCGGATACGGCATCAACGGTGCGGTCAACAGTCACGGGTTACCTCCTTCAGGGGATGTTGTTCCTCCAAGGTAGGGACGGCTCATTTCGCGGACAGTCGATGTTTGTTAACGCGTTGTGACTTTTGCCTATCCGGGCCGCCTGGACGGCGTGAGGAGGTCGAAAACCGACCGGATCATGGGACGCACAACGCATGTCCGCATAATGGACGTTTCGTCCATTGACTGGACGGGGAGAAGTAAGATCGAACTCTAACTATTCGAGCCGGGAGGCAGCACTGCCAGCGCCCGGCCGGTCTCACGAAAGCGTTTACCCATGTCATCCACCGATACCACCAAGGTGCCCGGTTCGCACCAGCCGGTGAACTCCCGCGGCCGCGTCATCGTGGCCAGCCTGATCGGCACCACAGTGGAGTTCTACGACTTCTACGTCTACGCCACCGCAGCCGTGCTCGTGTTCCCCAAGCTCTTCTTCCCGGGCGCGAACGAAACCACCCAGCTGCTCAGCTCCTTCGCCGTCTTCGGCGTGGCCTTCATTGCCCGCCCCCTCGGCTCGATCGTCTTTGGGCACTTCGGCGATAAGTTCGGCCGCAAGGGAACCCTTGTTGCGTCACTGCTGACCATGGGCATTGCCACCTTCCTCATCGGCTGCCTCCCCACCGCACTGGTTCCGGGCTGGGAGTTCTGGGCACCGGCCATGCTGGTGGTCCTGCGCTTCGCCCAGGGACTGGCCCTCGGCGGCGAATGGAGCGGTGCCGCGCTGCTGGCCACCGAGAACGCCCCGGCCAACAAGCGCGCCATCTACGGCACCTTCCCGCAGCTCGGCGCGCCGATCGGCTTCATCATCGCCAACGTCATCTTCCTGGTGGCCAGCTACACCCTCACGCCGGATGCCTTCCAGGCCTGGGGCTGGCGCGTGCCCTTCCTGCTCAGCGCCGTCATGGTGATCCTGGGCCTCTACGTCCGGCTCAAGCTGATCGAGACCCCCGCCTTCACCAAGGTGGTGGAATCCAACGAGGTAGCCAAGCTGCCCCTGGGCCGCGTCTTCAAGTCCAGCTGGCGCCAGCTGATCCTGGGCACCTTCATCATGCTGGCCACGTACGTGCTGTTCTACCTGATGACCACGTTCACGCTCACCTACGGCACCAAGCCCACCCTGGAGGGTGCCAAGGCCGCAGCCGAGAAGGCCGGAAAACCCATGTCCGAGGCCGCTGCCGCCGCGTTTGTCCCCGGCCTTGGCTACACCCGCAACGACTTCCTCTGGATGCTGATTGCCGGCGTCGTCTTCTTTGGCATCTTCACCCTGGTCTCCGGACCGCTCGCCGAAAAGTACGGCCGCCGCAAGATGCTGCTCGCCGTCACAGCCGGGATCTTCGTCTTCGGCCTGCTGTTCGTCCCGCTGTTCAGTGGCGGCTTCGCGGGCACCATGGGCCTGCTGATCATCGGCTTCTCCCTGATGGGCCTCACCTTCGGCCCCATGGGCGCCCTGCTGCCGGAACTGTTCCCCACGAACGTCCGGTACACCGGCTCGGCCATCAGCTACAACTTCTCCAGCATCCTGGGCGCCGCGGTGGCTCCGTTCATCGCCGTCGCCCTGTGGGAAGCGGCCAAGGGCAGTCCGGGGCTGGTGGGTATCTACCTGACCGCCATGGCGGTGCTGACCCTGATCGCGCTGTTCCTCACCCGCGAAACCCGCGACCTGGACTACGAGAACAACGTGGCCTGACGGTTCTATTGCCACAATGCCCGGCGCTGCCTTCCGGCACGCCGGGCATTTTCATGTTCAGCGGGCGTAGCGGGCCACGAAGTTTTTCAGTACGGTCATGGGTTCGGTGACGGTGAACTGCCGCGCCGCCGCCATGAGTTCCTCTGCGGATTCCGGCGGAAAGTAGCCGGCGTGCCGGTAGATGTCGATCCGCGTCGCCAGCCCGTCGGCGTCCAGCTCGGGGTGGAACTGGGTGGCATAAAGATTGGTCCTGATGCGGAACATGTGGACCGGACAGGTGGCGGCCCGCGCCAGCAGCACGGCGTGCGGGGGCAGCGTTCTGACAGCTTCCTTGTGTCCGGTCAGGGCCGTGAAGGTTTGCGGCATGCCCTGCAGGATGGGGTCCTGCAGTCCGGCCTCCGTGAGTTCCACCTCCACCGCGCCCAGCGGTTCGCCGTAGGTCCGGTCGATCACGGCACCCTGATGGCTCCCGAGCGTGCCTACGCCGTAGCAGGCGCCAAGGAACGGGAAGTCGAGGTCCACCAGCTGGTCCAGGAGGGCTGACAACTCCCGTTCCACCCGGTGCTGTACCGGGCTCTTGTGTTCCGGCGGGTCGCTGGAGGTAAACGGGCTGCCGCCCACGATGACGCCGGAGTACTTCGAAAGGTCCACTGTGGGCAGGGAAGCGGCCTCGAGCCGGACCCGGTGCAGCTCCCGTTCCTCCAGCCCGCCGTACCTCAGGTACGCGGCATACTCATCCTCGGCCGCGGCGTCTTCCGCGCGGGAGGCCAGGAGCAGGAAAGGCAGCATGTGCTAAGTCTGCATCCTGCCGGCGCCGCCTGCCACCGACAGGTCAGGCAGCGCCTTTGCGGGGCGTGTTCCTGCTCAGGCTGTGTGCTGGCGCAGTGACCGCCGGGACTGGGGCCGGGCCGCAGGGTCCGCATGCCGGTGCACCAGCTTCCAGTAGCCCTCCTCGCGGCGGAAGATGCTGGTCACGCGCAGCGCGAACTCCTCCGTGGCGGCAGCTCCGTCAAGCCGGGCCCGGAAATGCTCGGTCTCCAGCAGGTAGGCGGTATCGCGGGCCGTGTAGGAGCTGACGGTATCGAAGCCCAGCATCTCGCCGTCGCTGAACTGCCGTGCCGCCTGGTCCAGCCGGGCCTCCACCTGGGCCCAGCCGCGGGCTATTCCGCCGAACGGGTTGGCCAGGGTGACGTCATCCAGCCGGGAGTACAGCTCCTTGACCGGCGCCGGGTTGCCCCGGGTGATCTCGGGAACCGCCTGGTGGTAGCGGTCCACTTCTTCCTGGAAACTTGGTGCGAGCATGGCTGCCTGGACCGCTTTCTAGTCTTCGATGGTGGCGATGATGGCGCCCGCGGACACCGTTTCACCCGCCGTTGCCGTCAGGCCAGTGATGATGCCGGACCGGTGTGCGGTGAGGGGCTGCTCCATCTTCATGGCCTCAAGGACCACTACCAGGTCGCCTTCGGACACCGCGTCCCCGTGCGCCACGGCCACCTTCACGATGGTTCCCTGCATGGGGGAGGTCAGCGCATTGCCCGTGGCGGCCGCAGGGCCGGCGGAGCGGGAGCGTTTCTTGGCCTTGCCAGGCTTTCCGGCTGAGGCTGATGCCGTCCCCGGCGTGCCCAAGGATGCGGGGAGGACCACTTCGAGGCGCTTGCCGCCCACCTCCACCACTACGCGCTGGCGCTCCTCGGCGGAGCCATCGGCGTCGGATGCGCTGTCCGGGGTCCAGGCGGGAAGGTTGTTGGTGAATTCGGTTTCGATCCAGCGCGTGTGGACCTTGAAGGGACCCTCAGCGGGCGCGAACGCGGGGTCGGAGACGACCGCGAGGTCGAACGGGATGACGGTGGGGATGCCCTCCACCACCATTTCCTCCAGGGCGCGGCGGGCACGCTGCAGCGCCTGGGGGCGGCTGGCGCCGGTGATGATGAGCTTGGACAGCATGGAGTCGAAGTTTCCGCTGATAACGTCGCCCTGTTCCACGCCCGAGTCCACCC
The DNA here is from genome assembly GCF_018613675.1 of Arthrobacter sp. ISL-85. Taxonomy (GTDB): domain Bacteria; phylum Actinomycetota; class Actinomycetes; order Actinomycetales; family Micrococcaceae; genus Arthrobacter. The sequence continues at coordinate 223,052 of NZ_JAGGPQ010000005.1, forward strand.
GGACGCCCGGGCCGGTGGGGTTCTTCAGGACGCGGAGCGTGCCGGGGGCGGGCAGGAAGTTCCGGCCCGGGTCCTCGCCGGTGATGCGGAATTCGATGGAGTGACCGCGCACTTCGGGATCGCCGTAGCCCAGTTCCTCGCCGCGGGCCAGCCGGAACTGCTCGCGGACCAGGTCGATGCCGGTGACTTCCTCGGAGACGCAGTGCTCCACCTGCAGGCGGGTGTTGACCTCAAGGAAGGAGATGGTGCCGTCCTGGCCCACCAGGAATTCGCAGGTGCCCGCGCCGAGGTAGCCGGCCTCCTTCAGGATGGCTTTGGAGGATTCGTAGAGGCGGCGGTTCTGGTCCTCGGTGAGGAACGGTGCCGGGGCTTCCTCCACGAGTTTCTGGTTGCGGCGCTGGAGGGAGCAGTCGCGGGTGGAGACCACCACTACGTTGCCGTGGGCGTCGGCCAGGCACTGGGTTTCCACGTGCCGGGGGGCGTCCAGGAAGCGTTCGATGAAGCATTCGCCGCGGCCGAAGGCGGCGGTGGCCTCGCGGACCGCGGATTCGAAGAGTTCGGGAATCTCCTCCCGCGTGCGGGCAACCTTGATGCCGCGTCCGCCGCCGCCGAAGGCCGCCTTGATGGCTACGGGCAGGCCGTGCCGGTCCACAAAGTCCAGGATCTCCTCCGCGGACCCGACGGGGTCGGCGGTGCCGGGGACCAGGGGAGCGCCCACCTTTTCGGCGATGTGCCGGGCCTGGACCTTGTCGCCCAGGGCGGAGATGGCATCAGGGGAGGGGCCGATCCAGGTGATGCCGGCTTCGATCACGCGGGCGGCGAACCCGGCGTTCTCGGCCAGGAACCCGTAACCGGGGTGGATGGCGTCGGCGCCGGACTGGCGGGCGGCGTCGATGATCTTGTCCATGACCAAGTAGGACTCGGCGGCGGTGGTGCCGCCCAGGGCGAAGGCCTCGTCAGCGAGCCGGACATGCAGCGCGTCGCGGTCCGGGTCAGCGTAGACAGCCACGGAGGCGATGCCCTCGTCCCGGGCCGCCCGGATGATCCGCACGGCGATTTCGCCGCGGTTGGCGATCAGCACCTTTGTGAGGCTCGGCTGCGTGGTTCCTGCGGACTGCTCCAAATTTGCTGACAAGGCGTCTCCTTCTTTCCTTCAGGGAGCCTAGCGCGGTTTTGAGGGTTCCGCCGATATTACTTGCGGAATCCGCGTGTAAACCGGCCCTCCTTTGTAGGGAAGCTACAAGGGTGTCCGAAAAACGGCACCCTTAACGCGGCGGCCAGAGGTCCGTGATGCGTATGTTGGCGGCAGCGAGCAGGCCGCGCAGCGTGGAGACGGACAGGCCGACGACGGCGTGCGGGTCACCGTCGACCTTCCGGATGAAGGCCCCGCCCAGGCCGTCGATGGTGAAGGACCCGGCGCAGTGCAGCGGTTCACCGGTGGCGATGTACGCATCGATTTCTGCCGGGTCCATCTCCAGGAAGGAAACTTCGGCGGAGGCCACCGCCCCGAGCGTGGCGCCCGAGCCGCGGCCGTCGGGGCCGTCGTCGTCCGTGTCCCTGCAGTCCACCAGCCAGTGCCCCGTGTGGAGCACGCCTGCGCTGCCGCTCATGCGGAGCATCCGTTCGCGGGCGACGTCGGCGGTATAGGGCTTGCCGTGCGCCTCGCCGTCGAACTCGAAGACCGAGTCGCAGCCGAGCACCAGGGCGCCCTCCGCCTCCGGAAGCGACGCCACGGCCTCGGCCTTGGCCCGGGCCAGCAGCAGCGCGGTGTCGTGGGGGTCGGTGACGCCGTACCGTGCCTGGACGGCGTCCTCGTCGACGTCGGACACCAGCACGGTGTGCCGGATGCCGGCCTCGGCCAGGAGCTTGGTGCGGGCGGGGGACTGGGAGGCGAGGATCAGATGGTGCACGGCTTCAGCCTAGTGGACCAGTTCGCTGGAAACCGGTGCCGCCTGGCCGCGGTTGAGCTTGGCGCCTTCCACATCCACGTCCGGCAGGATCCGGTCCAGCCACCGCGGCAGCCACCAGGACTTTTCGCCCAGCAGGTACATGACGGCCGGGACAATGGTCATGCGGACCACGAAGGCATCGAACAGCACGCCGAAGGCCATCGCGAAGCCCAATGGCCGGACCATGGTGAGGTGGCTGAAGATGAAGCCGGAGAACACGCTGACCATGATGATCGCGGCGGCGGTAACCACGGCCGCTGCATGCCGGAAGCCCACCCGCACCGCTTCCTTGGCCGAGGATCCGTGCATGTAGGCCTCGCGCATGCCGGAGGCGATGAACACCTGGTAGTCCATGGCCAGGCCGAACAGCACGCCGATCAGGATGATGGGCAGGAAGCTCAGCACGGCACCGGGGTTGGCCACGTCGAAGACGTTCCCCAGCCACCCCCACTGGTACACGGCCACCACTGCGCCGAAGGCCGCGGACAGGGACAGCAGGAAGCCGCCCGTGGCCAGCAGCGGCACCACAATGGAACGGAACACCAGCAGCAGCAGGACCAGGGAAAGTCCGACGACGATCGCCAGGTAGGGCGGCAGGGCGTCACCGAGCTTGGTGGAGACGTCCACGTTGCCGGCGGTCTGCCCGGTCAAGCCCATGGCGACGCCGTAGTCGGACTGGATTTCACCGTTGAGGCCGCGGAGTTCGGAGACCACCTTGACGGTGCTGGCGCTGGCCGGACCTTCCTTGGGGATGACCTGGAACACGGCGGTGCGGCGGTCCTCGCTTAGCGCGACCGGCACGGCTGCCACCACGTTGTCTACGGCGCGGAGCTTGTCCGCGATGTCGTACTGCAGCCTCTGTGCCTGGGCTGCGTCCAGGTTCGCGGGGAACTCGCCCACGGCCACAATGGGTCCGGTCACGCCTTCGCCGAAGCTGCGCGCCGTGAGGTCGTAGGCCTGGTAGGCCTCGGATTCCACGGGCTCGGAGCCGCCGTCGGGCAGGGCAAGCTGCAGCTGGGTGGCGGGCAGGGCCAGGGTGCCCAGCAGGAGGACCCCTGCGATCAGCGCAAACCAAGGGTGCTTGGTGACCAGGCCGCCCCAGCCGCGGGTGCTGCGTTCGCGGTCCGTGGCGAGGTCGGCTGCCTCGTGGTCCGGTTCGGCATTGTGCGCCTCGGACTTCGCCCAGGCCCGCTTGGAGATGATGCGGCGGCCAATCAGCGAGAGCATGGCGGGGGTCAGGGTGATGGCAACGAGGACCGCCACCGCCACCGTTCCCGCTGCAGCGAGGCCCATGACGGTGAGGAACGGCAGTCCGGGGACCACCAGGGCGGCCAGGGCGATGATCACGGTAAGGCCGGCGAAGACCACGGCGTTGCCGGACGTGCCGTTGGCCCGGGCCACGGACTCCTCAGGGTCCATGCCGGCCAGGAGCTGGGTCCGGTGCCGGTTGACGATGAACAGGGAGTAGTCGATGCCGACGGCGAGGCCCAGCATGAGGGCCAGCATGGGGGAGATGGAGCTCATGTCGAACAGGCCGGAGAGCGCAAAGGTGATACCGACGCCCACGCCGACGCCCATGATGGCCATCAGCAGCGGCAGCCCGGCGGCGACCAACGTGCCCAGCATGAGGATCAGGACCAGTGCCGCGACGGCGATGCCTACGATCTCCGCCGTGCCGAACAGGGCCGAGATGTCCTCGGTGATTTCCTTGCTGGCGAAGGCCGTGACACCGGCCGAGGAGGTACCGTGCGCGATCTCCTGGACTTGCTTGCGCACCGCGGGCGCCAGCCCGTTGATGGAGGTCTTGAACTGCACCTGCGCCACAGCGGCCTTGTTGTCCTCCGAAACGAAGCGGATGGCCGAGGCCGCCTGGGCCTGGCGCTTGCCGAGTTCCAGCTTGGCTTTGTTCGCCGCCAGCTCCTGGGCGCCGGCGTCGAGCTTGGCCTGGCCGGCCGCCAGCGCTGCTTTCTGCTGGCCCAGCTGCGCCTCGATCAGTGCGGCCGGCGCCCCTGCCGCGGTGAGCTGCTGCTCGGCGGCCGCCAGCTGTGCCTTGCCGGCATCGAGTTGCGCCCGGGAGGCGTCAAGCTGTGCCTGGCCGGCCGCCAGCTGCTGCTCGCCGTCGGTGACGGCCTTGCCGGCCTGGTCCACCTGGGCCTGGGTGGCGAACGGATCCACCGTGCCGCGGACCTCGGGGAGGGCCTGGAGCTTCTTCAGCGCGTCCGTTACGGCCGCCCGGCTCCCGGCATTAAAGCCGCCGTCGGACGCTTCGAAAACAATCGTGGCGCTGCCGCCCGACGCCGACGGCAAATCCTGCCTGAGCTTGTCCGCGATCCGCTGGGTCTCGGTCCCCGGAATCTGGAAGTTGTTGGACAGGGTGCCGTGGAAGGCTGCGGCAGAACCGCCCACTGCCACCAGCACGGCAAGCCACAGGGAGATGACCAGCCAGCGCCGGCGGTAGGAAAACTTGCCGAGGCGGTAGAGGAGGAGTGCCATGCGGGAGAACCGATCTGATCAGGAGGAACGGGTGGCGGATGGTGAAGCGGTGGTGTTGAAGCCGGCGCCCAGCAGGGCCATGGCGTCGATGAGCAGCTTGCGGAGTTCCGCCAGGGAGGCGGGTGACAGGTCCGGCCCACGCCGGTTGAACCAGACCTCCATGGCTGCCTTTCCGCAGGAGATGATGGAGCCGGCCAGGGCATGGACGTAGAGCTCGTCCTGCGCGCCGGGAGTGCCGGCAAGGCGTTCGCGGGCGACGGTGAAGACCTGGGCCCGGCAGTGGTCCCACGCCTCGAGTTCTGTGTGTGACATCAGCGGACTCTGCTGGGTCAGCGTGAACAGTTCGGCCAGCGGTGCTATGGCCTTGGGGTCGGCCAGGGCCACCAGTGCTGCCTGGGCCGATTCCAGCATGGGTTCGTCGGCCGGGCGGAGCCGCAGCTGCTGGATGGCGTTGTCCAGGAAGCCGTGGACGATGGATGCCAGGGCGGCGTCAGTGCTGCCGAAGTAGTTGAAGAAGGTGCGGCGCGAGATTCCCGCGGCGTCGGCGATGTCCTCCACCGTGAAGTTTCCCGGGCCTTTGGAGCGCAGGAGTCCCAGTGCGGCATCCGTGATGGCCTGGCGGGTGGCGGCCTTGTTCAGCTCGCGCCGGGAAGGGACGGCAGGTTCAGGGTCCGGAGACGAAAAAGGGACTGGCACGCACTTACACTACGTGCAAGTTTGCACGGTATGCAAGTTTCATTCACAGGAGAACGAAAGGTTCCCAACAGCCATTCCCGAACCTGGCCGCGGATGCTTGGGATGTCCCGCCATGAGGCGTATGACCAGCAGCCGTCAGGTGACGGCGAATCAGGAGACAAGAAATGACACGCACGAAGAAGATGACCCTGGGCCTGTCAGCCGCGGCGCTGGCACTCGGTGCAGGAATCGGAGTGGCCGGCATGGCCTCTGCCACCACCACGGCGCCCACTCCCACCCCCAGCTCGAGTTCCAGTGCCGCCACCGACGGCAACACCGGCACCGGCCACGACGGCATGGGCAGGCATGGCGGCCGCGGCGGACAAGGCATGGAGCAGGCGTCCGCACTGGCAGCGAAGCTCGGGGTGGACGAAGCCAAGGTGACCGACGCGCTGAAGGCCTTCCGCGATGCCAACAAACCCACCACTCCGCCCGCTGACGGCCAGAAGCCGGACCCCGCCGCCCGCGAGGCCGCGCTCGCCAAGTCCCTGGCTGCATCACTTGGCATTGATGAAGCAAAGGTGACGGCTGCCCTCCAGGAGATCCGCAGCGACGAGCAGTCCGAGCATGCTGCCGCGCTCAAGACGCGCCTCGACAAGGCTGTCATCGACGGAAAGCTGACGCAGGCGGAGGCCGACGCCGTGACCAAGGCGGTCCAGAACGGGGTGATTGGCGGCGGCCGCCGCTGACTGCTGCCCTCCCGCCAGGCGCCTGGTCCTGAATGACGCATTGTCCCTAATACAGAAAGACGTCCCCGGGAGGTTCTCCCGGGGACGTCTTTTCTCTGCTGGTGGGCGCTACGCCCTTGCGTCCTGCAGTTCGCGGGGTGCGGTGTCCGCGGTGGTGCCGTCGGTGGCGGTTTCGCCGGCCACGCTGTCATCCACGAACGGGGTGCCGTTGCGCGGCGCGTTGTACAGCGACTCGTCCAGGATGCCCTGGCGCTTGGCCACGATGGTGGGGACCAGGGCCTGGCCTGCGACGTTTACCGCGGTACGGCCCATGTCCAGGATCGGGTCGATGGCGAGCAGGAGTCCGACGCCGGCCAGCGGCAGTCCCAGCGTGGAGAGCGTCAGGGTGAGCATCACCACGGCGCCGGTAGTGCCGGCGGTGGCTGCTGATCCGAGGACCGAGACCAGGGCGATCAGCAGGTACTGGGTGAAGTCCAGCTGGATGCCGAAGAACTGGGCCACGAAGATGGCCGAGACGGCGGGGTAGATCGCCGCGCAGCCGTCCATCTTGGTGGTGGCACCCAGCGGCACTGCGAAGGAAGCGTAGGCCCGGGGCACGCCCAGGCTGCGCTCAGTGACGCGCTGGGTCAGCGGCAGGGTTCCCACGGAGGAGCGGGACACGAAGGCCAGCTGGACGGCGGGCCACACACCGGAGAAGTACTGCTTGATGGACAGGCCATGGCTGCGGATGAGGATAGGGTACACCACGAACAGCACCAGGACCAGGCCGGCGTAGATGGCCACGGTGAACTTGCCCAGCGAACCGATGGTGTCCCAGCCGTAGACGGCAACGGCGTTGCCGATCAGGCCAACGGTGCCCAGCGGAGCGATGCGGATGATCCACCAAAGGACCTTCTGGATCACGGCCAGGGCCGAAGCATTGAGGTTGAGGAACGGCTCTGCGGCCTTGCCCACCTTGAGCGCGGCCACGCCCACGGCAATGGCGATGACGAGGATCTGCAGGACATTGAAGCTGACGGAGGTGGTGACGGCGCCGGAATCGCCGACAGTGGAGCTGGCACCCAGGCCCAGGAAGTTCTTGGGGAAGAGGCCCACCAGGAAGGCCCACCAGTCACCGGACTTGCCGGCGTACTTGGCCTGCTGGGTGATGCCGGTGTTGGCGCCGGGCTGGAGCAGCACGCCGAGCCCCATCCCGATCAGTACGGCGATCAGGGACGTGATGGCAAACCACAGAAGGGTGTTCCATGCCAGCCTGGCGGCGTTGGATACCTGACGGAGATTGGAGATGGAGCTGACGACGGCGGTGAAAATCAGGGGGACGACGGCGGTCTGCAGCAGCGACACGTAGCTGGAGCCGATGGTCTGCAGCGTGGCGCCGAGGGCGTTGGGGTTGTCGTGGCTGCTGCCGGTGTACTTTGCCAGCAGGCCGAGGCCGAGGCCCACGATGAGGGCGGCGATGATCTGGAAGCCGAACGAGCCCGCCCACTTGGGCAGCTGGAATCCGGTCTTCCGTGCGGGAGAGGGGGTGCTTGTCTGAGTGCTCACCAGAACAAGCTAGACTCCGGCTCAATATCACGTCGAACCAATATTGAGAAATATTACGCGTCGACGGCAGCGCATAAGCCGACAGATCACCGGTAAGTCCCGGGTTGTAAGGGTGTTTGTTACGTATTCCCGGCGGGGGTGTGCTTAACATCTCGTGGTTCGTGGTGTTTTCGCACTGTCAGGTAAAGCCGGTGCGCAGTGATCACGATCGCCAGCCATGCTGCACCCAGCGCCCATGCAGCCAGGACGTCGGTGAGCCAGTGATGTCCCAGGAAGACCCTGCTCAGGCCGATGGCAACAGCGAACAGGGCAGCGGCTGCGGCCGTAAGGATCCGGGCCCGTTTGGAATGAAGCCGCAGGATGATCAGGTAGGCAACGATGCCGGCAATCACCACCGCGTTCAGCGAGTGTCCGCTGGGGAAGGATGGTGAATGTTCGTAGGGTGGGACGGCGTCGCTGAGGTCCGGACGGGCGCGTCCCACGAGGCGCTTGCCGGCGATGGTCATCAGCAGGGACCCCGCGCCTGCGGTGGCGATCAGGATGACAGGCGTCCAGGAGCGGCGGCGCAAAGCGAGGACCACCATGATGATCATGGCCAGGACCGGCATGCCGATGGTTCCGCCAACATCCGTGAACGCCGTGACGACCACGTCCAGCGTGGGGGTGCGGAGGTCCTTGCTGGCCGCCAGTACCGGGTGGTCCAGTCCCGCCACCCCGTCGGCCGCCACCACCGATTCGTAGACCTCGCTGAAGGCGGCGGTCAAGGCAGCGGAAATGAGCGCTCCCACCAGCAGGGTCAGGAGCAGTGCGCCGTGCGGGCCCAGCACCTGGCTGATGCGGTGGACCACCCCTACCAGGCTCCGGCCTGTTCGACTGTCCCATCGGGTGAGGTCCTTGCCCCCTACAGTAGTGTCCTGGCGCAGTTCACCCCGCACTCCCGTTCCGGCCGGCGTCCCTTGGAGGTCAGTCAATGCGGTCTCCCTGTCTGTTTGGCAATGCGCAGCACATTCGCAATAGTAAGCAAGCTTATTGATTGCTGGGCGCACTGTCCACCGCATGCGGCCAGGACCCCGGCCGGAAAGTGGGCGCCCTAGGTGAGCAGCGCCCGGCGGAGGGTGTCCAGTCCAACAGAGCCGATGTTGAGCGCCTTGATGTGGAACTCCTTGAGGTCGAACCCGGGCCGTGCTTCAAGTTCCGCCCGGATCTGTTCCCAGAGGCGCTGGCCCACCTTGTAGGAGGGGGCCTGGCCGGGCCAGCCGAGGTAGCGGGTGAACTCGAAGTTGAGCTGGCCTTCGCTGATGGGGAGGTTCTCCTTGAGGAATCCGTAGCCCTTGTCGGCGGTCCAGGTGCCGGACCCCCAGCGTTCGGGCATCTCGAGTTCCAGGTGCACGCCGATATCGAAAACCACACGGGCCGCCCGCATGCGCTGCATGTCCAGCATGCCCATGTGGTCGCCGGGATCGTTCAGATAGCCCAGTTCCTGCATGAGTTTCTCGGCGTAAAGGGCCCAGCCTTCGCCGTGGCCGGAGGTCCAGCAGACGTTCCGGCGCCACTTGTTGAGCAGCTCGCGCCGGTAGGTTGCGGTGGCCACCTGGAGGTGGTGGCCGGGAACGCCCTCATGGTAGACGGTGGTGGTCTCGGCCCAAGTGGTGAACGTGTCCTCGCCGGCGGGCACTGACCACCACATGCGGCCGGGGCGGCTGAAGTCGTCCGAGGGGCCGGTGTAATAGATGCCGCCTTCGTCCGTGGGGGCGATCCGGCACTCGAGCTTCTTCATCACGTCGGGGATGTCGAAGTGCACGCCGGCGAGTTCGGCCACGGCCTTGTCGGAGAGGTCCTGCATCCACTCCCGCAGGGCCGCCGTGCCTTTCAGCTGACGGGCGGGGTCGTTGTTGAGGACTTCCTTCGCTTCGGCAATGGTGGCGCCTGTCTTGATGGTGGCTGCAACCTTTTCCTGCTCGGCGATGAGGCGGTCAAGTTCCTCCACGCCCCACGCGTACGTTTCCTCCAGGTCCACCTCAGCGCCCAGGAAGGAACGGGAAGCCAGGGCATAGCGTGCCCTGCCCACGGCGTCCTTCTCGGGCGCGGCGGGGAGCAGTTCGGTGCGCAGGAATTCTGCCAGCCCGGTGTAGGCGCCGCGGGCAGCGTCAGCACCGGCGTCGAGCTTCTCCTGCATGGCTGCAGGCAGGGGGCCCGCGTCCGTGGCGGCACCCGCGGCCAGCTTCGCGAAGAAGCCGTCCCCGGCGGCGTACTTGGTCACCTGGTCTATGACGATGCGCACCTGGCGGGCGGCCGCCACCTTGCCGGCGTCCCTGGCCAGGCGCAGGGACTCGGTGTAGCCGCTGATGGCAGCCGGCACGTTGTGCGCACGCCCCGCGATGTGCTCCCAGTCCTGTTCGGTTCCGGTGGGCATGAGGTCGAAGATGGCGCGGATGTCCTGGGCCGGGGAGGCGATGTTGTTCAGGTCCGCGTACTCCCAGCCGGAGGCGTGGATCAGCAGTTGCAGGCCCAGCCGCTCCCGCATGGCGTCCAGGGTGACGGCGTCCACGTCGTCCTCCGGCTCGAGGGCCTCGAGGGCCACGAGGGCTTCCCGTGCTGCCTCTGCGAATCCGGCGATGCCGGCGGGGGAGAAGTCCTGGTACTCCGTCTCATGTCCCGGCAGGCCAAGGGTGGTGGCGAAGGTCGGGTTGAGCCTGATCAGGGTGTCGGTGTAGTTGTCCGCGACGGTGTCGATCCGGGTGTGCGGGCGCGCGGCGGGTGCAGTGTCGGTAGTCACACCCCGAGACTACCCGGCCACGCGGGCAGGATGTGGAAGCCGTCAGCCCTGGCTGCGCTTCCAGGCTCCCGGCCCGGGCGTGGGAGCAAGCCGCAGCTGCTGCCTCCGCACCCAGTGCCGCACGCTGGCGGTCCTGGCCGGCGCCGGGCTCTCCCCGCTGAGGGACAGGACGACGGCGGTCAGTGCGGCCAGCTCCTCGGCGCTCGGCTGCCCCTTGACCACAGAGAGCAGGGGTGCGGCGGCTGCCGCGTCCGGGGGTTCGGCGGGCTCAGGCGCCCCTGGGGTGCTGATCACAGCGGGATGTTCCCATGCTTCTTGGCGGGGAGGCTGGCGCGCTTGTCCCGCAGGGCCCGCAGTCCCTTGATGATCTGGAGGCGGGTGTCCGAGGGGGCGATGACGGCGTCCACGTAGCCCAGCTGGGCGGCCTGGTAGGGGTTGAGGAGTTCTTCCTCGTATTGCTGGATCACTTGGGCGCGGCGGGCCTCGACGTCGCCGCCGTCCTCGGCGACGGCTGCGAGGTCGCGGCGGTAGAGGATGTTCACCGCCCCCTGCGCGCCCATCACGCCGATCTGGGCTGTGGGCCACGCCAGGTTCAAATCGGCGCCGAGCTTCTTGGAGCCCATGACGATGTAGGCGCCGCCGTAGGCCTTGCGGGTGATGACGGTGAGCTTGGGGACGGTGGCTTCGGCGTAGGCGTAGAGGAGCTTGGCGCCGCGGCGGATGATGCCCTGGAACTCCTGGTCCTTGCCGGGCAGGAAGCCGGGTACATCCACCAGGGTGATGATGGGGATGTTGAAGGCGTCGCAGTGGCGCACGAACCGGGCGGCCTTCTCGGAAGCCGCGATGTCCAGGGTGCCGGCGAACTGCAGCGGCTGGTTGGCCACGATGCCTACAGTGTGGCCCTCCACCCGGCCGTACCCGATCATGACGTTGGGAGCGTACAGGGCCTGCATCTCCAGGAAGTGCCCGTCGTCCACGATCTGCTCCACTACGGTGCGCATGTCGTAGGGCTGGTTGGCCGAATCCGGAACCAGCGTGTCCAGGGCGAGATCGTCGTCGTCGATCTCCAACTCCTGCTGGTGACCCAGGACGGGAGCCTCGGACAGGTTGTTGGACGGCAGGAAGTCCAGCAGTTCACGCACGAATTCGATGGCGTCGCCTTCATCCGATGCCAGGTAGGTGGACGTCCCGGTGGTGGCGTTGTGCTGCCGGGCACCGCCCAGGGTTTCCATGTCCACATCCTCGCCGGTGACGGTCTTGATGACGTCCGGGCCGGTGATGAACATGTGGGAGGTCTTGTCCACCATCACCACGTAGTCGGTGAGTGCGGGGGAGTAGGCCGCACCGCCTGCGGACGGGCCCATGATGAGCGAGATCTGGGGCACCACGCCGCTGGCGTGGACATTGTTCCGGAAGATATCCGCGAACATGGCCAGGGAGGCCACGCCTTCCTGGATGCGGGCGCCGCCGCCGTCAAGGATTCCGACGACGGGGCAGCCGTTGCGGAGCGCGAACTCCTGGACCTTGACAATTTTTTCGCCATTGACCTGGCTCAGCGATCCGCCGTAGACGGTGAAGTCCTGGCTGTAGACCGCCACCAGCCGGCCGTCCACCGTTCCGTAGCCGGAGACCAGCCCGTCGCCCAGCGGCTTCTTGTTTTCCATGCCAAAGGCGGTGGAGCGGTGCACGGCCAGGGCATCGAACTCCACAAAGGAGTCCTCGTCCAGCAGCAGGCCAATGCGCTCGCGGGCAGTGTTCTTGCCGCGGGCATGCTGCTTTTCGATGGCTTCAGGGCCGGAGGGCTGTTCGGCGCGCGCCTGGCGGTCGCGGAAATCGGCAATCTTTCCCGCTGTCGTTGTCAGATCGTGGCTCATCAAGTGTCTCCGGCTCTGTAGCAGGTCAGTTCTGTTGGCTGGCGGCCCATTCTGTCCGGAGCATTAAGTAGCTTCCACACAAAAGACCAACCCTGCTGGCAAGTCTAGTGACGGTTTGGGCCTCAACAGCTGTAGGGAACCTACAATTTTCTGCCGCTCCAGCAACCTCTCCACAATGTTACTCGCCGGTAACTTAGTTGGGCTACAGTGTTCCCATGACTTCAAGCGACAAGGCTTTGCATGCCCCCGAAAGCCCATACCAGGCGGCAGGTTCCCTGGCGGGACGCACCATCCTGCTGTCCGGCGGCAGCCGGGGGATCGGCCTGGCCATTGCGCGGAGGGCGGCCCGGGACGGCGCCAACATCGTGCTCCTTGCCAAGACGGGGGAGCCGCACGCCAAGCTGGCCGGCACGGTCTACACGGCAGCGGAGGAGTTGGTGGCGGCCGGCGGCCAGGCGCTGCCCCTGGTGGGCGACGTGCGCAGGGACGGGGACGTGGCCGGCGCCGTGGCCGCAGCCGTGGACCGGTTCGGCGGCATCGACGTCGTCATCAACAACGCCTCCGCCATCGACCTCTCCACGACGGACGCGGTGGACATGAAGAAGTACGACCTCATGCAGGACATCAACGTCCGCGGCACCTTCCTGCTGTCCAAGTTGGCGCTCCCGGCACTCCGCGCCTCCGGACAGGGACAGATCCTCACTCTCTCGCCGCCGCTGAACCTCCACCCCTCCTGGGCGGGAAAGCACCTGGCCTACACCATGGCCAAATACGGGATGAGCCTGACCACCCTGGGCCTGGCGGAGGAACTGAAGGCGGACGGGATCAGGGTCAACTCCCTGTGGCCCTGCACCCTGATCGACACCGCGGCCATCCGCAACATGCCCCACGGCGAAACCATGGTCCTGGCCGCGCGCGGCCCCCAGATCATGGCCGATGCCGCCCACGCCGTCCTGACCGGAAGCAACCTTGGTGCCGGTGGGCCGCCGTCGGGCAACTTCTACACGGATGAGCAGGTCCTCGCAGCCGCCGGCGTGACGGACTTCCGCCCCTACAGCCTGGGCGCACCGGAAGACCGGCTGGTCCCGGACATCTTCCTTTAGCCTGCCTTCCTGCCGTCCCTGGACGGTCCCTTCCGGGACGGCAGTTGTCTGGGTGGGACCCGGCCCGGCTCGGTAGGATCTACCTATGGATGACGCACACGCACCGGGAACGCCCCTGAACCGAGGGGACCTGGCCGACCAGCGGTTCCTCTCCGCCGCGGGGATACCCCGGATCGACGTCGTGGACTCCACCGGCTCCACCAATGCCGACCTCCTGCGCGGTGTCACCGTGGAACCTGCCGCATGGCCGGACCTCTCCGTCCTGACCGCGGAGTACCAGACTGCTGCAAGGGGAAGGCTGGACAGGCGCTGGGAGGCGCCGCCGCTGAGCTCGGTGTCCGTCTCCGTGGTACTGCGTCCGGTCAACGCGGACGGCAGGCCCCTTCCTACCCAGAGCTACTCCTGGCTCTCCCTCATCGCAGCCCTGGCGCTGCGTGAAACCCTCCTGGAAACGGCAGGCCTTCCGGCCGAGCTCAAATGGCCCAACGACGTCCTGGTGCGCGGCAGGAAGATTGCCGGCATCCTCGCCCAGCTGGGCCCCATGGTGGACGGCAACGTGCCCCCCATCATCCTGGGGACCGGCCTCAACGTCACGCTGCAGGAAAGCGAACTTCCGGTCCCCACTGCCACCTCCGTGGCCATCGAACGTGCCACTACCACGGACCGCACCGCCCTGCTGAAAAGCTACCTGTCCCGTTTCGCAGTCCTGTACCGCAGTTTCTGCAATGCCGACGGCGACCCCACGGCAGGGATGGCCGGCGGCCCGTCGCTGCACAAAAGGGTGGAGGCCGTGATGGTCACCTTGGGAAAGCAGGTGCGCGCGCAACTGCCCGGCGACCACGAAATCATCGGACACGCATCCCGGTTGGATGACTACGGCTCCCTGCTGGTGGTTGACCGCGACTCGCACGAGCATGTGGTGACGGCCGGGGATGTTGTGCACCTGCGGCCATGGTCATCGCCGGACGCACCGGACCAGGGCGGTTATGCGTAAAACCCTCCTACCAGGGGAGCAGGTCATCGTCACTACCCGTCCGCAGCCGCGGAAGCTCGCCGGGGCCGCCGTGGCCTTTGTCCTGGCGCCGGCGCTTGCCGCCTTCGCCAGCGCATGGATCATCCGCGGCGGAGCAGTCCGCGTGGCGCCTGCCTTCGGCCGCCAGTGGACGCCCTGGCTCGTGACAGCCTGCGTCGCCGCGGCGGCAGCGGTGTGGCTGGGCTACTGCCTGCCGCGCCTGCTGCGCTGGCAGGGCACCCGCTACACCTTGACGAGCCAGCGGATGGTGGCCCGGTATGGCCTGGTGAACCGGCGGGACCAGCAGGTGAACCTGGGGTCCGTGCGTAACCTGACAGTCCATGAATCGCTGCTGCAGCGACTGGTGCGCTCGGGGAATATATCCTTGGAAACCGGGTACCAGGGCGTGGTGACCTTTCGCGACGTGCCGGAGGTTGCCAGGTTCCGCGACTTTATCCTCGACGCCATCGGGGAACTGCCGGATGACAGCGGGGCCCAACCGGGCGAAGCGACGTATTACCCCACCGGTGCTTTTCCGGAGGAAATGAGAGAAGGTGGACGGGATGACCGATGAGGACCAGCAGGAACGCGTCGAGAGCATCGCACCCGGCTTCGCCGTCTTTGATCCCGCCGGCTCCTCCAGCGACTCGTCCGGGTCTGGACCCGCACGCGCTGCGGACATGCCCGCCGTGGACCGCCATCCGCCAACAGCCACCATGTCCGCCGAACGCCTGGCCATGAAGGCGCTCGAAGCCCGCCTCCTGGGCGGGGAACGCAAGCTTCGCCGTCGCGAAGTTGCCGCCGGGGCCGGCCTCTCACTGCTTTCGGCCCGCAAACTGTGGCGCGCCCTGGGGTTCCCCAACTTCGGCGACGAGGACGTCGCATTCACCGAACGCGACCAGGCAGCCCTGTCCACCGTGGTGGATCTGGTCCGCACGGGCAAGCTCACGGAGGAAGCAGCGATCTCCGTGACGCGCTCCATCGGTCAAATGACGGACCGTATGGTGGTCTGGCAGATCGAGGCGCTGGTGGAGGACATGGTCCATGAGCAGGGCGTCACGGATGCTGTGGCCCGCAAGCGCCTGGTCAACGAACTTCCCGCGCTGGTGGACGCACTCGAGGAAGTGCTGGTGTACTCCTGGCGCCGCCAGCTCAACGCCGGCGTCCAGCGGCTCGCCGTCCGGGCCGAGGCAGGGCTGCAGGCCAGCGAAGAAGGGCGTGAAGGCGACGAGGATGACGCTCCGCTTCCCCTGGCGCGCGCGGTTGGGTTCGCGGACCTGGTCTCCTACACCAGCCTGTCCCGCCGGATGAACGAAAAAACGCTCGCCCGGCTGGTCCAGCGCTTCGAAAACAAGTGTGCCGAGATCATCTCCGTGGGCGGCGGCAGGCTGGTCAAGACGGTTGGCGATGAAGTCCTCTACATCGCGGAAACCCCGGCCGCGGGCGCTGAGATCTCGCTGGCACTTGCCGAGGCGTTCACCGAAGACGAGATCCTCCCCGAAGCCCGGGTGGCCATGGTGTGGGGCCGGATCCTGTCCCGCCTTGGCGATATCTACGGTCCTACGGTCAATCTCGCGGCGCGCCTGACCACCCTGGCAGATCCGGGCACCGTGCTGGTTGACTCCATGACCGCCTCCGCCCTGGAGCATGACGAGCGGTTCGTCATGCTTCCGCAGGACCCGGAAAACGTGCGCGGTTTCGGCGAGATCCACCCCGTCCGCCTCACCCGCGGCCGGGGTAAGGGATTGGTCCTGGACTAGGAACCCGGCTCCTGCCGCTGTTACCGAAGCCGGTCTCAAAGAATTTGTCCATTTGTTGGCGTATAGCGGTATCGTTGTGGTGCCCGGGGTCCTGTGACGCCGGATGCAGGCAGAAAGCCTAGAACTACCCGGGGGATTTCCATTCATGAAACGTCGCGGACATACACGCGCCCAAAGCACTGCTCCCGGCGCGCCCCGGTGGCGCCGCCTGGCGCGCACCGGAGCACCACATTGCTGACGCGAACGGGCCCGGCATGGGGGAAGTTGTCCCCATCGCGGGGGTTGCAGCGGTTCGGTACGCTTGCCCCGGGGAAAGAAAGCCTGCTGCCTGTCCTGCGATATGGCCGCCATCTGGCTACACAATCTGGGGGAAAAGTAACGCTGTGACAACTCTGCTGGGGAAGCTTGGGCTGAAGAAGCGACATAGGAAACTCGCCTCGGGTACGGCGTTTGGTGCTGTGGTGGCGGTGGTGGTGACGGGTGCTGTGTTGTATCCGGGGTTTAAGACCACCGAGGTGGAGTTGAATGACGGCGGTGTCTGGGTGGTGTCGAAGTCGAAGAATGCTGTGGGGCGGTTGAATTATCCGTCGCGGGTGTTGGATGGGGCGGTGACGCCGGCGTCGGCGACGTTTGATGTGTTGCAGCATGCCGGTGAGGTGTTTGTTGATGATGAGACTGGTTCGACGTTGAACCAGGTGTCGCCGGCGAATATGCGCCTTGGCGGGGATAAGCAGTTGCCGGGGGCGGCTGATGTGAGTTTCGGGGCCCGGACGATTTCGGTGACGGATGCTGCTTCGGGGAAGGTGTGGGCGGTGTCGCCGTCCACGGTCAATGGCTTCGACAAGGAAGCCTCGGAGCCGGTGTTGGTGGGTTCGGCGGGCATTGTCTCTGTGGTGGGTTCTGATGACCGGATTTATTCGGCGGATCCGAAGACCGGGGCGGTGACGGTGACGGGGGTTGATGCCAATGGGGAGAAGACGTCGTCGGAATCCAGCATTTGGGATGGGCTTAAGGGTGCCGGGGATTTGCAGTTGACGGTGGTGGGGGACCGGCCGGTGGTGTTGGATGCTGCGGCGGGGAACCTGTTTTTGCCTGGTGGTAAGCGGTTGGCGTTGGAGAACGCGCGGGATGCGAAGTTGCAGCAGGCCGGGCCGGGCGGTGATGTTGTTGCGGTGGCGACGCGGAAGGCGTTGGTGGAGCAGCCGCTGGATGGTGGGACGGCCAGGACGGTGGCGTTTGATGGTGAGGGTGTGCCTGCTGCTCCGGTGCAGTTGGGTGGGTGTGTGCATGCGGCGTGGTCGGGTGCGAATAAGTATGTCCGCGATTGTGTCAATGATGGGGACGATAAGAAGGCGGACGTGCCCAAGGCGAGTGCGTCGCCGTCGTATGTTTTCCGGGTGAACCGGGACCTGGTGGTCCTCAACGATGTGAACTCGGGCAACGTGTGGTTGGTGAACCAGAACATGCAACTGGTCAACAACTGGGACGACGTCATCCCACCCAAGAACCAATCCGATGACCAGGACCAGGAGTCCGCGGACAATAACACCGTCAACGTCCTGCCGGACCGCACCAAACCGAACCGTCCGCCGGAAACCAAGCCCGACGCCGTCGGCGTCCGCCCGGGCCGTACCACCGTCCTCAGCGTGCTGGATAACGACTCCGACCCCGACGGCGACGTGCTCACGGCAGCCGTGGGGGACGCCGGGCCCAAAGCGGGAACGCTGGAAAGCATCTACGGCGGCACCGCCTTCCAGATCACCGTCCCCGCAGACGCCAAGCCGGGCACGGAGACGTTCAACTACAGCGCCTCGGACGGCCGCGGCCTGTCCGCAACTGGCCAGGTCACGCTCAGCGTGGTGGGACCGGACGAAAACAAGCCGCCCAAGTTCAAGCGCGGCGAGGACACCACCATGCTGGTGGAACAGGGCAAGACCGTCAGCCAGAACATCCTCACCGACTGGCTCGATCCCGACGGCGACGACCTGGTCCTGCTGGACGCGAAGGCTGACAACGACCAGGACCAGGTCAAGGTCCGGCGCGACGGGCTGCTGACCTTCCAGGATTCCGGCGCCACCGCCGGGAAGAAGAATGTCCAGGTGACCATCTGGGACGGCCGTGCCACCGTCACGGGCAAGGTTGTGGTCAACGTCAAGCCGCCCGGTGCACTGGCGCCCGTGGTCAATGCCGACCACGTTACGGCTGTGGTGGGCCAGGACCTGGTCATCTCCCCATTGAAGAACGACGTCGACCCCAACGGTGGTGCCCTCCGGCTGGCACAGGTGGAGGCCAACGGTCCCGCCGAACTTGGGCCCGTCACCGACGGCGGCACCTTCACCTTCCGCAGCAGCACCCCCGGCCCGGTCTACCTCACCTACATCGCCAGCAACGGACCGCAAAGCAGCCAGGGCCTCATCCGGGTGGACGTGGAATCCGGCAACGACGGCGGTGATCCCGTGGCAGTCCATGACGTCGCCCTGATGCCCACCGGCGGAAGCGTGCTGCTGGACCCACTGGCCAACGACTCCGACCCCTCCGGCGGTGTCCTGGTGCTGCAGTCCGTGAAACTTCCGGACAACGCCACGGTATCCGTCAGCGTCATCAACCACAGCGTCCTGCGGATCACGGACATCCTGGGGACCAAGGATCCCATCCTGTTCGAATACACCATGTCCAACGGAAAGAAGTCGGCCACCGGCAGCGTTTCCGTGGTGCCCGTCCCGGCGCCTGCCGTCGTGGAAGCCCCGCAGCCCAAACCGGACGAAGTGAATGTCCGCGTCAATGACGTGGTCACCATTCCCGTCCTGGACAACGACACCCACCCGCAGGGGCAGGAGCTGACCGTGGACCCCGTCCTGCCGCAGTCCGTTGATCCCGCCGACGGCAAGAGCTTCGTCTCCGAGAACACACTTCGATTCATCGCCGGAAGCCAGCCCAAGACCGTCCGCGCCATCTACAACGCCGTCGATCCGCAAGGCCAGAAGAGCGCCGCCGCCGTGACCATCCACATCCTTCCGCTGGAGGGCGCCGAGAACTCCCGGCCGCAGCCGCGCAACCTGACCGCGCGCGTCGTGGCGGCGGGCACCGTCCGGATCCCGGTGCCCTTGGACGGCATCGATCCCGACGGTGACTCCGTGCAGCTGACCGGCATCGACAGCACACCTGCCATGGGAACCGCCACGGTGGGCAGCAACTTCATCGACTTCACCGCGGCCGGGGACGGCGCCGGTACCGACACCTTCCGCTACAAAGTGGTGGACCGCCAAGGCGCCGTCAACACGGGCACCGTGACGGTGGGCATCGCGCCCCGTGGTGAGACGAACCAGAAGCCCACCCCGGTGGACGACGAGGTCCGCGTGCGTCCGGGCCGGCAGATCGCCGTCGACGCGACCGCTAACGACACCGATCCCGACGGGGACCGCATCCGGATCCTGACCGACGGAATCGAGGCAGACCCCGCGCTGCAGGCCACCGTCAGCAAGAACAGCGGCCGCATCATCCTGCTGGCCCCGAACGAGGCCGGAACCGTCAACGTCCGCTACACCATCGCCGACGACCGGGACGCGACGGCCCAGGCCACCATCCGCCTGGTGGTTGACAACGACGTGCCGCTGAAGGCGCCGATCGCACGCGACGACAGGGTGACGTCCGCCCAGGCCATGGGCAAGACCGCCGTGGACGTTCCCGTCCTCAAGAACGACGAGGACCCCGACGGTGTGGGCGAGAACCTGAAGATCAGCACGGAATCCACCACGGCCCGCCCCGGCAGCAACGGCAACGTGCTGGTGGACCTCACCGCGCAGCCTCAGCTCATCCCGTACACCGTGGAGGACGTGGACGGCCAGCAGTCCACCGCCATCATCTGGGTACCGGGGCTGGGCCAGCAGGTTCCCACGCTCGCAAAGGACGAGGTCCTTGAGGTGAACGCGGGGCAGTCTGTGGACGTCAACCTGAAGGAGTGGGTCAAGGTACGGGAAGGCCGGTCGCCCCGGCTGACCCAGGCGGACCGGATCAAGCTCATCGGTGCCGGCGGAGCGAACCCTGTCACCAACGACGGGACCGGCCTGAAGTACACGGCTGGCGCCGACTACGTAGGCCCCGGATCGCTGACCTTCGAGGTGACCGACGGCACCGGACCGGACGATCCTGCCGGCCTGAAGTCAACCCTCAGCATCCGCACCAAGGTCCTCCCGGACCCCAACAAGAACAACCCGCCCGAACTGCTCGGTGCCAACGTGGATGTTCCCAAGGGCGACTCCGCCGGCACCGACCTTGGCAAGCTCACGTCCGATCCCGACCAGGACGACGTCGAGAAGATGAAGTACGAGATGGTGGGCGATTCTCCCGGCGGTTTCAATGCACGCATCGAAGGCAGGACGCTGAAGGTTTCGGCGGCAGATTCCACTGCCACCGGAACCCGTGCGGCGGTGCAGGTCAAGGCAACTGATCCGCGCGGACTTGAAGCCACGGCCACCTACCAGCTGTCCGTGACCGCCTCCAACCGGCCCAAGCCGGTTGCCAATGACGACGTTGAACCCAACGCCGCTGCCGGTAAGCCGGTCACCGTGAACGTCCTGGCCAACGACGCCAACCCGTTCCCGGAAACACCGCTGAAGATCATCGCCGCCAACACGGAAACGGGCAGCGGCAATGTGGGCGTCAATGGTGACTCGGTGACCGTCACACCGGCACCTGGTTTCACCGGAACCGTGGTGGTGGCCTACACCGTGGAGGACAAGACGCAGGACAACTCCAGGCATGCCACCGCGCGGGTCCGGCTCACCGTCAAGGACAAGCCTGCGTCCCCGACTACGCCGCAGGCGCAGAGCGTGGGCGACCAAACGGCGTTGCTTAGCTGGTCTGCGCCAGCCGACAAAGGCTCAGCCATCACCAAGTACACCGTCTATGGGGAGGGCGGTTTCCGGCAGGACTGCCCGGCCAACACCTGCACCCTGAACGGGCTGACCAACAACACCACGTACCACTTCCAGGTGACGGCCACCAACGAATTCGGTGAGTCCGAGCGGTCACCGGCGTCCGCCGATGTCCGCCCGGACGTCAAGCCGGATACTCCGCTGGCGCCGTCGCTGAAATTCGGCGACAGGCAACTGGCGGTGAACTGGACCGCTCCGGCCAGCAAAGGCTCCCCGGTCAAGTCCTATGACCTGGAAATCTCACCGGCACCCGCCGGCCAGAACGCCCAGATCCAGGGCCTGACATCCGTCAACTATGTGTGGAAGGGCCTGCAGAACGGCGTCTCCTACAAGGTCCGCGTCCTGGCCCGTAATGACGCCCAAGACCCCTCCGAGTGGAGTCCTTATTCGGCCGCCGAGGTGCCGGCCGGGGTTCCCGCCACACCTGCCGCGCCGAGCGTGTCGCAAGCAACGCCGGTGGGTTCGCAGAGCCAGCTGCGCGTTGTGTGGACGGCACCCAACAACAACGGTGACGCTGTTTCGTCCTACACGCTGACCACCCTCCGCGGCGGTGCTGCCGTTTCCACCCAGCAGGTAGCGGGGACGTCGCAGAACGTTACGGTGGACAACTCCGAGTCCAGCTATACGTTCACAGTGTCGGCCACGAACAAGGCTGGGACCAGCGCCACCAGCGCGCCGTCATCAGCCACGCGTGCCGTGGGTAAGCCCGGAACAGTGGGAGCGCCAACGGCCGCCCTGGTAGACACCAACGCCAACGGCGGCAAGATCGACGTGCGGTTCCCGGTCTTGACGGACGCCCAACGGAACGGCTCAGCGCCCAGCGAAATCACCTACCGGTACAGCCTCACCTCAGGCGACGGCTCGGGCAGCATTGCCGCCGGGGGAGGCGCGGTTGCCGCGCCCAACGGAACCCAGACAGCGGTGGTGGTGTGGGCAGTGTCGTCCCGCAGTACAACGGCCGGCGACGCAAGCGCACCGTCCAACGCCGTGAACCCTTACGGCGTTGCTTTTGCCCCGACCGTCAACGGCAGCAGCAGCAGCGGTGTTGGCGACAAGACGGTGTCGTGGACGTGGAACCAGCCCAGCGGCAACGGCCGGGCAGTGACGGGTTACCAGTACAGCCTGGACAACGGCCCCTGGCAGGACACCCAGCAGCGGAGCTTCTCCAAGAGTGTGGGCTATAGCGAGACCCACAAGCTTGAGGTACGTGCCATCAGCGCGGGGCAGCCTGGGCGGATTGGCAGCGACACGTCCCGCAGCGGGGCGGAACCGCCGCCTCCGGTGCCCACGTCCTGGAGCATTACCGCGACCCCGGTTCGAAGCTGCACGGAGCCCGGCTACGGCACGGACAGTTTCCGCGCCGGCAACCCGTCTGACTGTGTGGGCGGTGGCAAATGGATGCCGGCCAACCAGCCCGCCAATTCGGACTTCTACGTGGTCTGGTACAAGACGAACGAGAACCCGTCAGGCATTTGGTACCACCTCACCAGTGGTGCTGCGGCCGGGAACTACGTTCGCAGCGACACGACGAACCATTCCGGGAACCCGCCCGCCGGGATGCCCAAGCACTAGATAACCCGGGCACCGTCCGGACATGCTCCACTACCTCGAAAAGGACACTTTCATGACCATGACCATTGAGCAGGCCGAATGGTTTGCCGGTACGTTCGAAAAGCTGGTTGCCAATGTGGGGCAGGCGGTGCTGGGCAAGGAACACGTCATCCGGCTGACCTTCACCGCCATGCTGGCCGAGGGGCACGTCCTGTTCGAGGACGCCCCCGGCACGGGCAAGACCTCCCTGGCCCGGGCGCTTGCCGCCACCGTGCAGGGCTCCAACAACCGCATCCAGTTCACCCCGGACCTGCTGCCCTCCGACGTGACCGGTGTGACCATCTACGACCAGAAGACGCAGAAGTTCGAGTTCCACAAGGGCCCGATCTTCAACAACATCGTCCTGGCCGACGAAATAAACCGCGCCTCGCCCAAAACCCAGTCAGCGCTGCTGGAGGTCATGGAGGAATCCCGCGTGACTGTGGACGGCGTCACTTACTCCGCGGGCCGGCCGTTCATGGTGATGGCCACGCAGAACCCGATTGAGCAGGCAGGCACCTACCGCCTGCCTGAGGCGCAGCTGGACCGCTTCCTGATCAAGACCTCCATCGGGTATCCGGACCACGCGTCCACGGTCCGGCTCCTCGGTGGCAGCAATTTGAAGGACCGCTCCCAGGAACTGTCCGCCGTCATTACCACCCAGGCGGTGGCGGACATGGCTGACCTCGCGGCAACAGCCCACGTGGACACCGCCGTACTGGAATACATCTCCAGGCTGTGCGAGGAGACCCGCAACGCCCCGGAGACCCGGCTGGGCGTTTCGGTGCGTGGTGCGCTGGCCATGGTGCGGGCGGCCAAGGTCTGGGCTGCCTCGCAGGGCCGGAACTTCGTCCTGCCGGATGACATCAAGGAACTGGCCCCCGTGGTGTGGACGCACCGGTTCGTGATGGACCCCGAAGCAGAGTTCTCCGGCGCCACCCCGGAGGCTGTGCTGACCAGGATCCTGGCGGACGTCGCCGCCCCGCAACAGCGCACCAACGCCTGAGCCGCCCGGCTGCAATCGAAAGCCGCAGCACCACCCCTCCATTCCAGCGCAACAACGAAGGCACCCCCCTATGTCCGACGGCACGTCCAGCGGCACCCTGTTGACCCGGTTCGCGGAGCGATTCCAGCAGCTCTTCCACCGGAACGGCCGCCCCACCCGGCTGCATCCTGCAGCGGTATGGTCCGAAGCCAGCAGCACCGCCCTCCAGGCCCTGACACCGGCCTGGCGGGCCGTCCGGGACAACTGGCTGAAATACGTGTGGCCGGTGCTTTCCGTGGTCAGCGTCCTGGGCTGGTCCGTCCTGGCCGCCGCCGTCCTGCTCTGGATCACGGGGCAGGCATTCGGCTGGCAGGAGGCCACGGCAGCGTCCATTGCCGCGTTCGCAATGTTCGTGATCGCTATTGCCTTCATCCTGGGCCGGTCCTCGTACGGAGTGGTCCTGGACCTGGCCCGCACCCGGGTGGCGGTGGGGGACAGCGCCGTCGGAAGCATTGCCGTCTCCAACACCTCGGCCCGGCCCCTGCTGCCGGCCGCGCTGGAACTGCCGGTGGGCAGCACCACCGCCGTCTTCCACCTGCCGCGGATGAAACCCGGGCAGGTCCACGAAGACCTGTTCACCATCCCCACCGCCCGGCGCGCCGTCATCGTGGTGGGACCGGTCCGCTCCGTCCGGGCAGACCCGCTGCACCTGCTGCGCCGCCAGGTCCTCTGGACCGAGCCGGAGGACCTCTTCGTCCACCCCCGCACCGTGGCCCTGGCCGGCTCCGCCGCAGGTTTCATCCGCGACCTTGAGGGCATGCCCACCACGGACCTCTCCAGCGCCGACGTCTCCTTCCACGCCCTGCGCGACTACGTGCCGGGCGATGACCGCAGGCACATCCACTGGAAGACCACGGCCCGCACCAACAAACTCATGGTCCGCCAGTTCGAGGAAACCCGCCGCGCCCACCTCGCCATTTCGCTGTCCATTAACACCGAGGAATACGCCTCTGAAACCGAGTTCGAGATGGCCATCTCGGTGGCCGCCTCCATCGGCCGGCAGGCCATCCGCGAACAGCGTGAACTGGATGTCCTGACTCAAAAGGGCCCCCTGCGCTGCGAAACCGGCCGCGACATGCTCGATGACATGACCCGGATCGTCGGGGCTCCCATGCGCCGCACCGCCGTCGACCTCGCCCGGACCCTGGCGGACACCGTCCCCAACGCCTCCGTGGTCTTCTTCGTGGTGGGCAGCAACGTGACGGCGACCCAGCTCCGTACCGCCTCCGCCTCCGTGCCGCCCGGCGTGCGCAGCCTGGCGGTCAGGGTGGAAGCCGGCGCGGCCCCCACCCGGGCCAACATCGCAGACCTCACTGTCCTGACGCTCGGCGACCTGGCCGACCTTGCCATCGTGCTGAGAAAGGCGGCCGCATGAGCACCGCACCGGGCCGTTCCCCGCAAACCCGTCTACCGCAAACCCGTATCCCGCAGATGCGTACCCCCCGCAAAGCCGCCAACCAGGAGTCGGCGTTCGCGGACGGCCAGCCGCTGCGGCACTTCCTGCTCGACGCCGGAGCCCTGGTGGTCCTGCTGGGCCTGGGCCTGCTCGGCTTCGGCCTGAGCTTCGGCGGGGACCCCTACTACCTGTTGTCCGGGTTTGGCGGCATCATCCTGGGCCTGGCCATCGGCGCGGCAAACGCGCACCTGCGCCTGGGCCTGCTGATCACCACCGCCCTGGCCCTTGCCGCATACCTGGTCCTGGGCACCTGGCTCGCGGTGCCGGATTCCGCCATCGCCGGCGTGGTCCCCTCCCTGGACTCGCTGCGGACCCTGCTCCTTGGCGTCGTCTTCGCCTGGAAGGACATGCTCACGGTGGGCGTGCCCGTGGGAACTGCCGGCGGCGTGCTCATTGTGCCCTTCCTGAGCTCACTGATCACGGCGCTCGTCGCCGCAGTGCTGACATGGCGCGCCAAGAGCCCCTACCTGCCCCTCCTGCCGGTACTGATCCTGTTCGTCACGGGCATCGCCTTCAGCACCAATGCCGCGTTCCTGACCCTGGAACGCGGCATTGGCCTGACCGTGCTCGGCATCGCCTGGGCAACCTTCCGCCGCGACGCCCTGCGGCGGAGCAACACCCGCCGCGTGTCCGTCAACAACCCGCAGACGGACACCGCCGCCGCACGGCGTGCGAGGATCCGAAGGCTGGGAATGGCGGCGGGAGTCATCGCCATCAGCGTGGGGGTCACCGCGGTGGCCGCCCCGCTGGTCAGCGCAGGGGAAGACCGGAAAGTGCTCCGTAACGTGGTGGTGCCGCCGTTCGACCCCAAGGACTACATCACGCCCCTGGCGAGCTTCCGGACGTACGTCAAGGACAAGAAGGACGACACCCTGTTCGTGGTCAAAGGCCTCCCGTGGGACGGCAGGGTCCGGCTCGGCGCCCTGGATGCGTTCAACGGCACCAACTACAACATGGATCCCAACGGCTCAGGCAACTTCAGCAAGGTGGGCGATGCGAAGTCCATCAACACCCTCGCCGATTCTTCCGGGGTAGTGCCCACCAACGACTACTCGATCAGCATCAACATTGAGGACTACCAGGGCTACTTTGTCCCGGGGGGCCGTAAAACCACCGGCATCAGCTTTGACCAATCCGGCTCCGCCGCCGCTGCGGGCCTCTACTTCAACCCGGGATCCGACACCGCAGTGACCACCAGCGGGCTGTCCCGCGGAGACTCCTACAGCGTCCAGGTCTCCGACCCCGTCAAGCTCGAGCACGGGCAGCTGACGCAGTACGACTTCGCCAAGGTTTCGCTCCCGGACGCCCTGGAGGTCCCGCCGGTGGTGGGATCGCAGGCCAACGACCTGTCCGCCGATGCGCCCACCGCCATCGACCGGGTGCGCCAGATCGAAGCCCATTTCCAAAAGACGGGGGCGTTCAGCAACGGCCTGGTCAGCGAGGGCCAGCTGCCCAGCGTCTCGGGCCACGGTTCAGCCCGGATCCGCAGTCTGCTCACGGCCAAGCAGATGCTCGGCGACGACGAGCAGTACGCGGTGGCCATGTCCCTGATGCTCCGGCACCTGGGCATCCCGTCCCGCGTGGTGATGGGTTTCTATCCTGAGCCGACCAGCCCGGAGAACGGCGCAGGGGAGGTGAAGATCACCGGAAAGGACGTCCACGCCTGGGTGGAGGTGGCGTTTGATCGGGTGGGCTGGGTCAGCTTTGATCCCACCCCGCCCAAGGACAACATTCCCATTCCGCCGGACCCCGAGAACAAGTCCAAGCCCAAGCCGCAGGTGCTGCAGCCGCCGCCCCCGCCGCAGGAGCCGGCAGACCTGCCGCCGGATTCCTCACCGGACGCGCTGGACGCGGACCAGAAGAAGGACAACCCCTGGCTGTTCTGGGGTGCCCTCCTTGGCGCTTTGGGCGTCGTCGCGATCCCACTGGTGGTCCTGGCCGTGCCGCTGTTGCTCATCGCCCTGTTGAAGACACGACGGCGGAAGTCGCGGTTCCGCGACGGGCACCCCGCCCAGCGTGTGGGCGGAGGATGGAACGAGGTGGTGAGCCTGGCGACAGACCTGGGCGCCGCCGTCGACACCCGCTCGACGCGGCGGGAAAGCGCAGCCGTGCTGGCCGAAGCATTCCCTGCCAGCCAGGGAACCACCACTATGCTGGCGCGGCGTGCGGACGCCTCTATTTTCGGAGCAGGGCAGCCCACCGAGGAGGAAGTCCGCGAGTACTGGACCATCGTCGATGGGTCGCTTAAGGAGATGACCTCCTCCATGGGATTCTGGCGGCGGCAGCAGGCACGGTTCTCGCCCCGGTCGCTGCTTGCCGACGCCCGGACCGCGATGAACTCCGGCAACGGGCTCAAGCCCCGCGGCGGCCGGGGGACCCTGCCGGTGGTGGGCGGGATCCTCGCCGCCCGCCGCCGTCGTGCTGCCAACGGCACCGTTCCAGGGGACCGGCCCGGAACGCCCGGCACACCCGCAGCGTCCCCACCGGAATCCCCGCCGCGCGACCCGCACGAGTCACACCAGCAAGGACCCAACCAGCAGTGATGCCCGACGCCGAACGCTGCCCGCGCTGCCAACAGCAGATCCGCGCGGGAGCCACTTTCTGCACTGCCTGCGGCGCGCCGCTGCCCAACCGGGCGGCGCGCCGCACCCCCACCCCGGACCCGCTGGCGGACCTCGGCAGGGGCGATGCCCAGCAAGCGCGCCCCGCGCATGCGCCGGGGATTCCCGGTACTATCCCGGTAGTAGGAAGGCCCGCGGCAGGTCAGCCGGCGGGCACAGCATCAACGGGCACCGCGCGCAGGAGCACCATGCACGCGGGCACCGGGCCGGGCGTGACCGGCGGTTCCACCTGGGTGGAGACCGCTCCAGGGGGAGGAACGGGAATGGCAGTGATCCTTCAGCTTGCTCCGGCTGCAGCGGGCAAGCGGCTTGGCGCTGCCGTGATCGACTGGCTGCCCGGTGTGGCGGTGCTGGTGGTGACGTTTGCCATGGGTTTCGCGGGAATCACCCGGACCAGAAGCGGCGGCTTCATCGTCTACGACACGTCCTCCCTGGTGCTGTTCGGGGGCATTGGACTTGGCCTCACCCTGGCCTACCTGTTCGTGGTGCTCGGCCTCGAAGCCCGTACCGGCAAAACGCCCGGCAGCCTGGCCATGGGGATCCGCAGCGCGGACCAGGACGGCTACGCTCCGGGCGCGGGCGCGGTCTTCCTGCGCGGCCTCATCACCGGGGCCGGCATCCTGCTGGCTTTGCTGGCGGCGGTGCTGGTCGTGGTGTTCAAGTGGTTTGACGCCGCCCTGTTCATTCTTGGCCCGCTGCTCTTGATCGGTGCAGCCTGGGCTGTGCTGGTGGTGGTTTCCAACCGGTGGGACAAGAACGGCGGGCTGCGGGCCTGGAACGACACCGCTGCCAAGACCCTGGTGTTCGACATCAAGGCCGGCAGGGACCCCCTCACCACCGGCGGCATCCAGGGACCCTACAGCTTCGCGCCCCTGGACCTTCCACCCGTCCAGCAGGTGCTTTCCCCGGTGGCCGGCGCCAAAGCACCGCGCCCTGCGGGCCCCCAAAGTCCACTGCCTCCGGCCCAGGCACCACAGGTCCAGTTGGCGCAGGCCCCCGCCCCACAGGCTGCAGCTTCCCAAACTCCGGCGCCCTACGTCCCGGCACCCCAGGTACCGTCGCCGTCGGCCGCCATGCCGTCTCAGACCAGGCCCTACACCTCGCCGGCGTCCTTCGCGCCGCCGGCTGCTGCCGCGCCCGGACACCGGGTGCCTGCGCCGCATGCGGATGACGACGTGGAACGAACCCAGGTGCGGCCGGGCACCGGCGGCCCCGCCCAGGTAGCCGTCCTCCGCATCCGCCTGGACGACGGCCGCGACTTCCAACTGGACCGCAACGTCCTGGTGGGCCGCAATCCCGTGGGACAAACCGGGGAACAGCATGCCCAGTTGCTGGCCGTGGACGACCCCGGCCGCTCCATCTCCAAGACACACCTGCACCTGCTCACTGACGGCGCAGGCATCTGGGTGACGGACCGGCAGTCCACCAACGGAAGCGCCGTCACCACCCCGGACGGCCTGCGCACCCCCCTGGTGCCGGGCGTCCCCACGTTTGTTACCCCGGGATCCAGCGTGCACTTTGGAGACCGTACCTTTTACCTAGGACAGGCATGAACCAGCACCCCGCCAGCGTTTCCTCCACCATCCAGCCGGGGCCCGGCCTCAGCCTCACCTACGGCTATGGGACGGACCGGGGACTCCGGCGGGAGCTGAACGAGGATTCCTACATCGCCGCCGATCCCGTCTTCGCTGTGGCAGACGGCATGGGCGGGCACGAGGCCGGGGAGATTGCCAGCGGCCTGTGCGTGCGTGCCCTGGCCGAAATGCCCCAGGTCACCACCGGGGAGCGGACCATCACCGCGTCCGTCCTCCAGCAGTACCTGGTGCGTGCAGACAACTCCATCCGCGAAGCCACGGGCGCCCGTGCCGGCACCACCCTCACCGGCGCCGTGGTGGTGGAGCAGATGGGCACGCCGTACTGGCTGGTCCTCAACATCGGCGATTCGCGCACCTACCGGCTCAGCCAGGGCCGGTTCGAGCAGATCAGCGTGGACCACTCCGAGGTCCAGGAGCTCGTGGACGCGGGCGAGATCACTGCCCAGGAAGCCACCGTGCACCCACGCAGGCATGTGGTCACCCGGGCCCTTGGCACGGGTGACGAAACGGAGGCTGACTACTGGCTCCTCCCCGTCGAGGAAGGCGACCGCGTGCTTGTCTGTTCCGACGGCCTCACGGGGGAACTGTCGGACGACGACATTCTCCGGATCCTCAGCACCGTGGCAGAGCCGCAGGACGCAGTGGACGCCCTGATCCAGGCTGCCCTGCGCAGTGGTGGCCGGGACAACGTGACGGCCATCGTGGTGGATGCGCGGAACGTAGCGAACGACGACGGCGCGGGCACCACCGCGCCTCGGCCTGCCCCGGCGGACGGGGACGAAGTGACGCTGCCGCGGCCACCTGCGTCCGAAGCCGTAACGCAGCCCCTGCCGGCACCGGTTGAAGACAGCGCCGACCAGGACGGGGAACCCGGACGGTGACCGGCGCCAGCTACATTCCCGGCACCTGGTTGGGCATTGTCCGTTCGGGGACCGCTGTCATCCTGGGCCCGGAGACGCCCGCCGGACTCGCGGGCGCCATCTGGGAGCTCCTGGGCACACAACCCGAACCGCACGAGGTCCTGGCGGCAGTTACCAGCAGCTCCGGCGGATCACTGGCACGCATACCGTCGTTCGGGATCCTGGACTTCAATGGGTCCCTGCGGGTCTTCCTGCGCGGCGAGCTCGACCTTACGGTGGAGCAGCCCGGCGGCCCGGTGGATCTCGACGGCCGCGACGTGACCACCTGGAACGAGCGCAGGTTCGTGGTGCCCGGGAGGTGCCGGCTGGGGATCGCCGGCGGTGGCACGGGCACGGCAGGGCAGGCTGCGGGACGACCCGGTGTGCCGCTGATGGAACTGCCGCTGGTTGAACTGCCGCTGGGGGAGGGCGTGGTGCTGCTGCAGTCCCTGACGCTCGGCGCACCGGCCGGCCCGGCCGCCGTCGCTGGTCCTGCCGCCGTCGCTGATCCTGCCGCAGTCGCTGGTCCGGCCGCAGCGGACCGCTCAGTATCCAGCGGTGCTCCTGTGGCCGCCGACGGCCCGTTTACCGTGAATTCTTCCGGTGAGGTGGACGGGGCCGCCGACACCGATCAGGCCATTGCCGCCGGAAGGGCGCGGGTGGATGCCGGGGCAGCGGCAGGAGTCATTGGCGGCGCCTCTCACGGGAAGTCTGAGCACCACCCGGATGATGAACCCCTGGACCACAGCGGGCCGGAACTGCTCCCCGCCGTTCATGACCTTGACCCGGAAGCCACTATCGCCCCCGGAGCGATCATCGACGCTGACGGAGAGCTGGCTGAGGAAACCGGCGTGGAAGCGCCCGGTCCGGAGGCACCAGGCACAGAACCTCTGGACGCAGGCGCACGGGGACCGGAGGCAGCGGGCGTGGAAGCGACCGCCGCTGCCGTGAACCAAAGCCATGAAGCTCCCGGCGTGGAGATGACCACGTCCTACGACCACTTGTGGGACCGGACTGTGATGCGGAACATCGAAGACGCGGCCATGCGCGAGGACCCCGACGCCGATTCCGGACACGTGATGCCGCAGCAACAGCCGGCACTCCCTGCAGCCGAACCACTGCCTGCGCTTGGTACCGCGGAGGACGCGGCTGCGGGAAGCCCGGCTGCCGGTTCGGGGGCGGCGGCGGATGCCGGAGCAGCCGGCCCGGGCGGACTTGGTTCCGGGTCGAATGACGCGGCTGCCGCCCCGCCCCGTCCTGCGTCCCCTGGAGTCCTCATCGATTCCGTGCCGTGGCGCACCGGGGCAGCGGCAACCAGCCCGGCATCAGGCAGCGGCTCGCCGGCACCCGGCATCGGCAACCACGCCCCCGCCCAACAGCACGCCCCCGCCCAACAGCACGCCGCCGCGCAACAGCTGGCCCCGTCCCACGGTCCGGCGCCTGCCCCGGCGCAAGAACCCGAACCGGGTTTCGATCCCGACCACGACGGCCAGACGGTCATGAAGAGCAGCCTCGCGGGAACGGCAGCTACAACACCTGCCGTACAGCAGGACGCCGCCGGCGGCCCCTTGGTGCTGGCCCGCGTCTGCGCCCAGGGCCACGCCAACCCGCCCACACGTGGCCAGTGCAACATCTGCGGAGCCGCCTTGTTACCGGATGCCGTGCAGGTGGCGCGCCCCCGGCTCGGCCGAATGCGGCTGTCCACCGGAGAGCTGCTGGACCTCGACCAATCAATGGTCATTGGCCGGCAGCCGTCGGTGTCCCGGGTCCAGGGCGGCATCATGCCGCGGCTGGTCCAGGTGGCAAGCCCCGGCGGCGACATCTCCAGGTCCCATGTGGAGGTGCGCCTCGAGGGCTGGCACGTCATGCTCTGCGACCTCAAGGCCACCAACGGCACTGTCCTGGTCCGCGAAGGCCAACCGCCGCGCCGCCTCGCCCAGAACGAAATGGCTATCCTGCTCGACGGCGACATCGCGGAGCTGGGCGACAACATCTCATTGCGTTTTGAGGAGATTCCTTGAGTTCCAAACGGCCGGTTGCGCCGCCGCCCCGCATTTCAGGGTTCACCTACGTCAGCCTGCTCGGCTCGGGCGGGTTTTCGGACGTGTACCTGTACGAACAGGACAGGCCCCGCCGGAAGGTGGCCGTCAAGGTCCTGCTCTCGGACCTGAAGACCGAAGGCGCCCGGCGGCGGTTCGAGTCCGAGGCCAACCTCATGGCCCAGCTGTCCTCGCACCCGTACATCGTCACCATTTTCGAAGCTGAAGTGACGGATGACGGGCACTCCTACCTGGCCATGGAGTACTGCTCCCGGCCCAGCCTGGACGTGCGGTACCGGCGGCAGCGCTTCAGCGTCGATGAGGTCCTGGCCGTCGGCATCCAGGTGGCCTCCGCCGTCGAAACCGCCCACCGCGCCGGCATCGCCCACCGCGACATCAAGCCCGCCAACATCCTGGTGACCGACTACAACCGGCCAGCCCTGACCGACTTCGGGATTTCCGGCACCCTTGCCGGGGACTCTGACGACGACTCGGGCATGTCCATTCCGTGGTCCCCGCCCGAGCAGTTCCGGGACGGCAGTGTTGACGGCGTCATGGTGGACGTGTGGGCCCTCGGCGCTACGCTGTACACCTTGCTGGCGGGCCGATCGCCCTTTGTCCTGCCCGGGGCGGACAACTCCCAGCGCGAGCTGATCAACCGGATCAGCAACACGCCGCTGCCGCGGCTGGGCCGTGCGGATGTGCCGGAGTCGCTGGAGTTGGCGCTGGCGACGGCCATGGCGAAATCGCCGCAGTCCCGGTACTCCTCCGCGCACGCCTTCGCCCTGGCGCTCCAGCGCATCCAGGCCGAACTCAACCTTTCGGTCACGCCTTTCGAGGTCCTGGAGGAACCCCAGCAGGAGGAAAGCGACCCGGACGACGGCGCCGAGGAAACGCGCGTCCGCAGCATCGCCGCCATCGATCCGGAACGAACCGGGAGCGCGCCCACCTTCCCGGCCAGGACCCGCCCCAGCTCACCCGGCGCCGGGACAGGCGCCACGGGACCCCGGGGTGGCGCCGTACCGCCGTCGGCCTTTGCCCCTGCCGGCCCCAGCCAGTGGCGGGCGGGCCCGGCAGTGCCCTCCATCCCGGCAAGCCCCGCCGGAGCGGGCGCCATCGCAGCAGACGCGGCCGACGGCGGCGGGCAGGGGGAGTGGGCCCAGTCCACCGTCCTGCGGGGCAGCACAGGTGCGGCGAACTACGGCGCGCCGGTAACGGACGCCGGACAGGACGCGTACACCGCCGACGCAACCGTGCAGCGGGCCGCCATGGTGGACCAGCCCGAAGGGGCGCCGGCAGCGGACCATGGCAAACGCAACCTGTGGCTGGCGATCTCCGGCGGCACCCTGCTGGCGCTGGCAGCGGTGGTGGGCATCGTGGTGGCCAACGCTGCCCCCGGGACGCCGAAGCCAGTGACCACCCAGCAGGTCAGCAAGCCGCCCGCGGACGCCCTGGACAACGGCACCGTCCCCGATGTGGCAGGCCTCAAGGGCGCCATCGCCGGCGACGGGGAAGCCACCTTCACCTGGACCAACCCGCAGCCCAAGGACGGCGACACCTACAAGTGGAAGGTGTACACGATTGGCGGCGGCGACGGCGGATTCCAGGCCATCGCGCAGCCGCCCGTCCGGGTCCGGCCCAATCCCACCGGGCAGACCTGCATCCAGGTGATGATCGTGCGCACCGACGGCGCCTTCTCACCCATGGAACCAGGCTCCATCGCATGCGTGGGCCAGTGACATCCTTGCCGGCAAGTCCCGCAACAGCACAGCATCAACACTCCGGTCACCGGAACACTTCTGCCTTGAGGAGGCACGGATCATGGGGGATCTAGCAATCGATTTCTGTGGCGAATGGTATGAGCCATCGGATGAGGACATCTTCAATATCGGCCGCGAAGGCGACCTCGAGGTGGACGACAATCCGTACCTGCACCGGCAGTTCCTGCAGGTGGCCCGCTATGACAGCATCTGGTGGCTCAGCAATGTGGGCAGCATGCTCTCCGCCACCGTGGCCGACGCCTCCGGCGGCGTGCAGGCGTGGCTGTCGCCCGGCGCCCGGATTCCGCTGGTGTTCAGCCACACCAATGTGATCTTTACGGCCGGGCCCACCACCTACGAGTTCGCCGTGCACCTGAAGACGCCGTCCTTCCGGCAGGAGGCCCGGGAAGGCGCCAGCAGCGGTGACACCACCATCGGTCCCGTGGTCTTCACGGACGCGCAGAAGGCGCTGATAGTGGCCCTCGCCGAGCCGGTGCTCCGGCGCGAGGGGACCGGCTTCAGCACCATCCCGTCCTCGGCGGCTGCCGCCAAGACCCTGGGCTGGGCGCTGACCCGGTTCAACCGCAAACTGGACAACGTCTGCGACAAGCTGGACCGCGTTGGGGTGGCGGGGCTGCGCGGAGGCGGCGGGAAGCTCGCCACCAACCGCCGCGCCCGGTTGGTGGAACACGCCGTCACCACCCACCTGGTGACGCCCGATGACCTGTACCTGCTCGAAAAGATGAGGGGCGTGGACGAGGGATGAGGATCCGCCTGACACTCCGCCGCGAACCTGCCGGCGCCAAGGACCTGGCCGTCACGGTGGACGGCATGGCCACGGTGGCCGATATCGCCACCGTGCTCTGGGCAGCGGACCCGGACCGGAAAGGCACCCCTGCCCCGGACAACCTGTCCCTGCGGATCGATGAAGCCTTCGTGGGCGCCAGCATCAGCGGAAACATCCTGGCCAGGGAGGACAACCTCCTCGAATCGGGCCTGCGCCCGGGTTCGGTGGTGTCGCTGGCACAGGTAAGCGAACAGTTCCACGAACCCGGGGCGAACCGGGGGCCGGCAGCGGCTACCCTGCGCGTTCTGTCCGGGCCCGACGTCGGGCGCGAATTTTCGCTGCCCACCGGCACCAGCTATATCGGCCGGGACCGCAACGTGGACATCCGGCTGACGGACCCGCTGACCTCCAAACGGCACGCCCGGATCACCGTGGGCGACGGCATCGAGATCGTTGACACCAACTCTGCCAACGGCCTCCTGATGGATGGCCTGCCCGTCACGCGCGCCACCCTGAATTCCTCCGACACGGTCACCCTGGGGGACACCACGGTCACGGTGGTGCCGCTGGGGCACAACCATGCGGCAGCGCCGTCGTCGCCCCTGGTGGACTTCAACCGCTCCCCGCGCGTGGTGCCCCGGTTCGACGTGCCCAAGCGGATCCTGCCCGCCGGGCCCAAGCGTCCCGAAGACCAGCCCTTCCCCTACATCATGCTGGTGGCACCCCTGATGATGGGGGCCGTCATTTTCGCGGTCACGCAGAACGTGCTCTCCATGGTGTTCATGCTGATGATGCCACTGTTCATCGTGGGCCATTACGTGGACCAGAAGATGCGGACCCGGAAGCAGCAGAAGGAACAGCTCAAGCAGTTCCGCGCCTCCATGGCCGCCTTCCGGCAGGACCTCACCGAACTGCAGCAAGTGGAGCGGGCGGTCCGGCTCCAGGAAGCGCCCTCCGTCAGCGATACGGTGGACGCCATCTACAAGCTCGGACCACTGCTGTGGACGCACCGGCCGGAGCACTCGTCCTTCCTTGGCCTGCGGTTCGGCTTGGGAACGGGTCCGTCCCGCATCCCGCTGGAGGAACCTTCCAACAACGACACCGAGGTCCAGTACGCCCGCGAAATCCAGGACTGCATCAAGCAGTTCAGTGAAATCGAAGGCGTCCCCGTGGTCTCCCAGCTGCGCACCTCCGGCGCATTGGGCATTGCCGGTCCCCGCGGCCTGGTGGACGACGTTGCCCGCGGCATGGTGCTGCAGCTGGCCGGCCTGCATTCCCCGGCCGAGGTTGTCCTCACCGCCATCACGTCCGCCCAGTCCCGGGAACGGTGGAACTGGCTGCAGTGGCTGCCGCACGTGGGCTCGGGCCACAGCCCGCTGGGCGGAGACCACCTTGCCGCCGGTTCCGCCGGCGGCTCCTCCCTGTTGGCAAGGCTTGAGGACCTGGTGGATGCACGCGAGGCAGCTGCCAAGCGGTCCGGCCCGGACCTGCGCCCCGGCATCGACGCCGCCAAACATGAGCTGGAAGCGCCGGTCCTCCCGTCCGTGCTGGTCATCGTGGAGGACGACGCCCCCGTGGACCGCGGCCGCCTGACCCGGCTGGCCGAACGGGGTCCCGACTGCGGCATCCACGTCCTCTGGGTGGCTACGGACATCCAGGCGCTGCCGGCCGCCTGCCGCGACTTCATGGTGGTGGACGGCGAGCACGGCACCACCACGGGCCAGGTGCGCCTGGGCCGCCACACCTACCCGGTCAGCTGCGAGAGCGTGGACGCGGAACTGGCGGCCCAGCTCGCCCGGATGCTGGCACCCCTGGTGGACGTGGGCAAGCCCGTCAGCGACGATTCCGACCTGCCGCGCGCGGTATCCTACGCAACCTTGATCGGCAAGGACTTCCTGGACAACCCCCAGGCAGTGGCCGAGCGCTGGACCGAAAACAACTCTGTCCGCGCAACCGCCGTGGCCAACCGCAAGGACAACGGCACGCTTCGGGCCCTGGTAGGGTCCAAGGGCATCGAGCCGCTGTACCTGGACCTGAAGAACGAGGGGCCCCACGCCCTGGTGGGCGGCACCACCGGCGCCGGCAAGTCCGAGTTCCTGCAGTCCTGGGTCATGGGCATGGCCGCGGCCTACAGCCCGGACCGTGTCAGCTTCCTGTTCGTGGACTACAAGGGCGGCGCCGCGTTCGCCGACTGCATCAACCTTCCGCACACCGTGGGCCTTGTCACCGACCTTTCCCCACACCTGGTTCGCCGCGCCCTGACGTCCCTGCGCGCGGAGCTGCACTACCGCGAGCAGCTGCTGAACCGGAAGAAGGCCAAGGACCTGCTGGCCCTGCAGCGCGAGGCAGACCCCGAGGCCCCGCCGTACCTGGTCATCATCGTGGACGAGTTCGCCGCCCTGGCCAACGATGTTCCCGAGTTCGTGGACGGCGTGGTGGACGTGGCCGCGCGTGGGCGCTCCCTGGGCCTGCACCTCATCCTGGCCACCCAGCGGCCGGCCGGCGTCATCAAGGACAACCTCCGCGCCAACACCAACCTTCGCGTTGCCCTC
Source organism: Arthrobacter sp. ISL-85 (assembly GCF_018613675.1). Lineage (GTDB taxonomy): Bacteria > Actinomycetota > Actinomycetes > Actinomycetales > Micrococcaceae > Arthrobacter. The sequence continues at coordinate 260,266 of NZ_JAGGPQ010000005.1, forward strand.
CGCATGGCGGACGAGGACGACGCCACCGACATCCTGGGCGTCCCGGACGCCGCCTACTTCGACCCCGCAATTCCGGGGCGCGGCGCCGCCAAGACCGGACCGGGCCGCATCCAGGGGTTCCAGACCGGCTACGCCGGCGGCTGGACCACGGACAAGCCACAGCGGCCCCAGATCGACATCGTGGAAATGGCCTTCGGCTCCGGACCCAGCTGGGAACCGCCGGCGCCCGACAAGCCAGTTGCCCAGGAACCGGCCGGACCCAACGACATCGCCCGGATGACCTCCACCATCGTGCACGCCGCGGACACCCTGGCCATCTCGCCGCCACGCAAGCCATGGCTGGACGAACTGGCCACGACCTACGACTTCTCCAAGCTGCCCAACCCCCGCACCGACGAACAGCTGCTGCTGGGCGTCGCCGACGACCCCGTGCACCAGGACCAGCCCACCGTGTTCTATGAACCGGACCGCGACGGCAACATGGCCATCTATGGAACGGGCGGATCCGGCAAGTCCGCAGCCCTGCGCGGCATCGCGATCGCTGCTGCGGTCACGCCACGCGGCGGGCCGGTCCACGTGTACGGCATCGACTGCGGCTCCGCCGGGCTGCGGATGCTGGAAGAGCTTCCGCACGTGGGGGAGGTCATCAACGGCGACGACGTGGAACGCGTCGGACGGCTGCTGCGCCTCCTGCGGGACATCGCCGAGCTGCGGTCGGCACAGTTCGCAGAGGTGCGGGCGTCCACGATCGTGGAGTACCGGAAGCTGGCCAACCGGCCGGACGAAAAGCGGATCTTCGTGCTGGTCGACGGCATGTCCGCATTCCGGGAGGCGTACGAGCACAGTAAGCTCTCCGGGCTCTGGGACATCTTCCTGCAGCTCGCCACCGACGGCCGCACCCTGGGCATCCACCTGGTGGTGACGGGGGACCGGCCCAACGCCGTCCCCGCGTCGCTGCTCGCATCCATCCAGCGCCGGCTGGTGCTGAGGCTCTCCAACGAGGACGACTACATCTCGATGGACGTGCCCAGGGATGTCCTCACCGCCACGTCGCCCCCGGGCCGCGGCCTGCTCGACGGACTGGAAGTGCAGCTGGCAGTCCTGGGCGGCAACTCCAACCTGGCCCTTCAGGCCCGCGAAGTCCACAAGCTCAGCGAAGCCATGCTGCGCCAGGGCCTGGATACCGCGCCCGGCATCGAACGGCTGCCCGAGCAGGTGGACCTGGATGTCCTGCCCGCCGGCAGCCCGGACCTGCCGGTGGTCGGGGTGGACGACGAGTCCCTGCAGCCCGCGGAGATCATGGCGCGGGGTCCGCTGCTGCTGGCCGGCCCGCCTGGTTCCGGACGCACCGTGGCCCTGGTGACCCTTGCCTACGCACTGCGCCGGTCCAACCCCGCCACCGAGCTGATCTACCTCGGATCGCGCCGGTCCGCCGTCGCCTCCCTCCCCATCTGGAACCGCGCCGTGGTGGGGCCGGACGATCTCGCCGACGTGGTGGAGGACCTGGTGGAGCACTCCACCGGCAACCCGGGAACCGTGGCCTTCTTCATCGAGGGCCTCACGGAGTTCACCGACACCATCGCCGAATCCGGAATGGCGCAGCTGGTCACGGCGTCGCTCAAGGCCGATCAATGGGTGGTGGGCGAGTCCGAGTCCTCCACCTGGTCCAGCGCCTGGCAACTTGCCCAGCCCTTCAAATCGGGGCGCCGGGGCCTGCTGCTCAACCCGGGGGACGTCGAAGGGGACAGCCTGCTCAACACCTCCCTTGGCCGGGTGAGCCCCGACTTCATTCCGGGCCGTGGATACGTGGTGGGACGCGGTAAGGCGCGGAAAATCCAGGTGGCCCTTCCACCTGAAAACCGGGACTGAACAGGCCCGATGACGGCGGGGCCGCTGCCGCGGCGGATTTGCGGCCCCGCCGGGCGCTGTAGAAGACTACCGGGGACACCAGAAAGCCGCGGTGGGGGGCTGCGCGCATCGAAAGGTAGCAATGACCCCGTCCGCACCGGTTCGCCACGCTGTTTCGACGGCGGCACCTACCGCCGTCCTGGCCCTCGCCTTCGGCTTCTTTCCGGCTGGCCCGGCACTCGCTGCCACGGCAGAACCGTCGCCCGCTCCGGCGTCGGCTACCCAGGCAGCACCAGACTGCGGGCTGCTCTGCCTCCCCATCCTCGCCAGCAGCCCGGACGCCGGCCAAAACGGGAGGCCCCGGAAGTCCAAGGACCCCGCGCCGCCGCCCGCCCAGCCGGCACCCACTGCGCAACCTCCGGCCCAACAGGTTCAGCCGGTACAACCACCGCAGGCAGGTCTCCAGCCGCCGTCCGACACACAGGCACCCGACCCGGCCGCGGTCCCTGTCCCCGAGGCAGCAGTCCCGGATGAACCTGCCCCTGGGAGATCCTCGGCCGCTGCCGGTTACCTGCCGCCCACGGGCCCCTCCAGCGGACAGGACTGGAACAGCCCCGTCACCCGGTCCGCAGCGCCAGCTCAATTGGCTGCTGTTGCCCCCGCCGGCGGCCAGGACTCCGGCGGACCCGCCCTCCTGCCGATCACCCTCGGAACGGTGCTGCTTGCTGTGTCCGGCGGTGCCTTCGCCTGGTGGAACCGCAACCGGAACCGGCTCCGGTCGCACTGAGCTTGGGTTCCTGCCCGGCCGTCCCGCCCATTGACTGTCCGGGGCGTAAGGCAAGATAGGTCTGTGAGCACAGGACCAGGACCCGCAGAACAGACCGCCACCCGGACCACGGCACCGCACGAGCCCGAAGCGATCCCCACCGAAGCCATCCGCGAGGAATACGACAACCTCGCGGACCTGGTCCGGAAATACCGGTTCGCGTACTACCAGGAAGACGCGCCGCTGGTGTCGGACGCCGAGTTCGATTCACTTTTCCGGCGCCTCGAGGAGATTGAGGCGCTGCACCCCGAACTGGTGGCCAACGATTCGCCAACGCAGGAAGTGGGCGGCGAGGTCTCGGCAGCATTTGCCCCGGTGGAACACCTGCAGCGGATGTACAGCCTGGAGGACGTGTTCTCCCTGGAGGAGCTTGAGGCATGGCTTAACCGGGCCGAGGCCAGCATCGAGAAAATCGGCGACGGCGGCGCAAAAGCGGCTTGGCTGACCGAACTGAAGATCGACGGCCTGGCGGTGAACCTCCTGTACCGCGACGGCAAGCTGGTCCGCGCTGCAACCCGGGGCGACGGGACCACCGGCGAGGACATCACCCACAACCTGCTCACGATCAAGGAAATCCCGCAGGAACTGCGCGGCAGCGGCTTCCCGGCCGAAATGGAAGTGCGCGGCGAAGTTTTCATCCCGTCCAAGGCCTTCGCCGAGTTCAATGAGGCCCTGATCGAAGCCGGCAAGGCGCCGCTGGCCAACCCCCGCAACGCCGCGGCCGGCTCGCTGCGGCAGAAGGACCCGGCCGAGACGGCCAAGCGGCCGCTGAAGATGTTTGTCCACGGCATCGGCGCCCGGGAGGGGCTTGCGGCCGGCAGCCAGTCGGAAACTTACGGGCTGCTGAAGGAGTGGGGCCTGCCGGTGAGCCCGTACTTCGAGGTGCTGGAGACGCGGGACGACGTCCTGGGGTTCATCAAGCGGTACGGGGACCAGCGCCACAAGCTGCTTCACGAAATCGACGGCATCGTGATCAAGGTGGACGATTTCGCCACCCAGCGGGCCCTGGGCAACACCACCCGCGTTCCCCGCTGGGCGGTGGCGTACAAGTACCCGCCGGAGGAAGTCCACACCAAGCTGCTGGACATCCAGGTCAACGTTGGCCGCACCGGCCGCGTCACGCCTTACGGCGTCATGGAGCCGGTCAAGGTGGCTGGGTCCACCGTGGAAATGGCCACCCTGCACAACCAGGACGTGGTCAAGGCCAAGGGCGTCAAGATCGGCGACATCGTCATCCTGCGGAAGGCAGGGGACGTCATCCCCGAGATCGTGGGACCGGTCCTGAACCTGCGGGACCAGCAGGACCCGCCCGTGCGCGACTTCGTGATGCCCACCGAGTGCCCTTCCTGCGGCACCCCGCTGGCGCCTGCGAAGGAGGGGGACGTTGACGTGCGCTGCCCCAACGCCAGGTCCTGCCCATCCCAGCTGCGGGAGCGGGTGTTCCACGTTGCCGGCCGTGGTGCCTTCGACATCGAGGCCCTGGGGTGGGAGGCGGCCATCGCGCTGACCCAGCCCGCCGAACCGGACACGCCTCCGCTGGCCTCCGAAGCCCGGCTGTTCGACCTCACTCCGGAGGATCTGGCAGGCGTCCGGATCCGGCGCGAGAAGAGGGCCAAGGGCGTCCCCACCGGCGAGTACGAGCTGGTGCCGTACTTCTTCAGCAAGGGCACGGCCAAATCGCCGTCCAAACCCACCGCCACCACGCAGAAACTGTTCAAGGAACTTGAGAAGGCCAAGGCCCAGCCCTTGTGGCGCGTCCTGGTTGCCCTGTCCATCCGCCACGTAGGCCCACGCGCATCACGCGCCCTGGCGCAGGCGTTTGGCAGCATGGACCGCATCCGGGCGGCGTCTGAGGAGGAACTTGCCCACGTGGACGGGGTTGGCCCCACCATCGCCGCTGCACTGAAGGAATGGTTCGCCGAAGACTGGCACGTGGAGATCATCGACCGCTGGGCCGCCGCAGGGGTCCGGATGGAGGACGAGCGCGACGAGTCCATGCCGCGCACCCTTGAGGGCCTGACGGTGGTGGTCACGGGCTCCCTGCCCAACTTCAGCCGGGACGAGGCCAAGGAAGCCATCCTGCTCCGGGGCGGCAAGGCAGCCGGCTCCGTTTCCAAGAACACCAGTTACGTGGTGGCGGGCGAAAGCGCCGGCAGCAAGCTGGACAAGGCAGAGCAGCTGGGTGTCCGCGTCCTGGACGAGGACGGGTTCCGGCAACTGCTCGACGGCGGCCCGGCAGCTTTGGGGGATGGCGCGGCAAGCGAACCGGCCCAGGACGGTGCAGAGGAAGCGTCCGTACCGGCCACTGTCGAGGAAAACACGGTTGAGGAGAACGCATGACTTCCGCTACGGAACTACTGGAGCTGGCCAAACTGGCCGCCGCGGCAGGCGCCAACGTCCTTTCCGGCCGGGACGGCAACGCCCTGGACGCCAGCAACAAGGGGGCGGCAGGGGACTGGGTCACGGCCTTCGACCTGGCGGCCGAGAATGCGGTGCGCGACGTCATCAGCGCGGCCCGCCCGGGCGACAGCATCACCGGCGAGGAACAAGGAACCACCCGCCCCGCCAACCCCAAGGGGTTACCGCTGGTCCATCGACCCCCTGGACGGCACCACCAACTTCATCCGCAACATCGTCTACTACGCCACCTCCGTGGCTGTGGCCGATGACGACGGCGGTTGGCTGGCCGGCGTCGTCAACGCCCCTGCCCTGGGCCGGGTGTACTACGCTGCCCGCGGCCAGGGAGCGTGGCTGGAGGAGCGCGGCAGGGTCACCAGGCTGGAAGGACCGATCTCCGGCCGCGCCGGCCAGATCCTGGCCACCGGGTTCAGCTACGAGCCCGAAATCCGGTCCCAGCAGGCTGCGGCGTTCGGCACGCTGATGGACGGGTTCGCCGATGTCCGCCGGCTTGGTTCCGCTGCCCTTGACCTGTGCATGGTGGCCGACGGAACCCATGACGCGTACGGTGAACGCGGGCTGAATGAGCACGATTTTTCGGCCGGTGCCCTGATTGCGGAGGAAGCCGGCTGTTGGGTGCGCAGGCCGCGCCTCACCAGCCCGCTCGACGGCGGACCCACCGATGCTGAGCGCCTGGACGCCTGGACGTGTGCCGCCAGCCTGGAGCTGTCCGGCAAGTTTCCGCTGTAGGGGTCCGGGTGCCGGCCGACTGACCCACGCGCGGGACCCTCCGTTCCGGTAGTGCCACCTGTTCTGATAGTTCGGTCACGGAAAGCGCCTTCTACCCATTTTCCGGGCCGGGCCGCCACTACCATTAACCGGTGCACCCGCAGTTAACCATCCGTCCCGCCGTCAAGGCCGACTTCCCAGCCGTTGCCCGCATCACGGGCGACTCCTACCTGTCCGCAGGCTATTTCGACGACGCCGCGCACCCGTACATGGTCAAGATCATGGACGTAGCAGCGCGCGCCGAGCAGCCCACCATCTGGGTGGCCGAACGGGAAGGAACGGTCATCGGCTCGGTCACACTGGCACTGGCCGGGGAACCGTATGCAGACATCGCGCTGCAGGACGAGTTGGAATTCCGCATGCTGGTGGTGGACCCGGCCGTGCAGCGCAGCGGCGCCGGCAAGGCCATGGTGGACGCCATCATTAGCCACGCGAAGTCCCTGCCCAACATCAAGGGAGTGTCCCTCACCACCGGCCAAACCTGGGAAAGCGCCCATGGGCTGTACCGTAAAACCGGCTTCCAGCGCGTGCCCGAACGGGACTGGCTGGTGCCCGGAACCGACATAAAACTGCTGGTTTATCGGCGCGACCTGTAGCAGCCCTACAGTGGTGGCGACCCATTCCAGCTTTGAAAGGCCCACCCATGCGCAAAACCTTCGGCAGCGGATCCGTCTGGGAACAGACCCTCGGCTACTCCCGTGCCGTCCAGGTGGACAACACCCTCTACATCTCTGCCACCGCGGCCAGCGGTGACGACGGAATCGTAGGAGATGACTTCTACAGCCAGACCCAGTACATCCTGCAGAAGCTCGGCAAGGTCCTGGCCGAGGCCGGCTTCGCCTACGAGGACGTGGTGCAGTCCAAGCTGTACCTGACGGACATCAGCAAATGGGAAGAGGCGGGCCGGGCCCACGGCGAAGTGTTCGGCGAGATCCGCCCCACGCTCTCCCTGGTCCATGTGCTGCCGTTCCTGGACCCGAAGATGCTCGTCGAGATCGAACTGGTCGCCCAGAAGAGCGCCTGACGTCTCTGGTGTTACCGTACCGGCAGGCCGTAGCGGTGCTCGGGCCTGCCGGTGGTGCCGTAGCGGAGCTGGATGTCCACCGCCCCGTCGTCGGCCAGCGAGGACAGGTACCGCTGGGCGGTGGCGCGGGAGACCCCCACGCGGGCGGCCACCTCGGCGGCGGAGTACTGCTCGCCGGGGGCCAGGGACTCCAGCACCGCAGCTTCGGTAGCCGAGCGGGGTTTCGACGACGCCGCGACGTCCCCGGGGATCAGCGCCCGTTTGGCGCGTTCCACCGCCTCCTGGTCCAGCGCTCCCGGCTGGCCCAGCAGGCGCCGGTACCGGGCATAGGAGCGCAGCTGCTGGGACAGTGACTCCGAGGTGAAGGGCTTGAGCAGGTAGCCCAGCGCGCCGCGGCGGAACGCCACCCTGACCGATGCGGGATCGGACGCGGCGCTGAGGATGATGGCGTCCACATCCAGCTGCTGCAGCAGGTCCAGGCCGGACGCGTCCGGAAGGTACACGTCCAGCAGCACCACGTCCGGCCGCAGGCTGTGGATGGCCTGCAGCGCCAGCGACGTCGTCCCAACCGGAGCCAGCGCCAGGAACCCGGCCACCGAGTCAACATAGGCCGCGTGCAGCTTGGCCACGTGGAAGTCATCGTCCACGATCAGGACCCGAAAATCGTCAGCCATTTCCATCCTTTCCGGCTGCCCCCAGATCATTGGCGGCAGGGTTCCCCGCCGTCGTGCGCGGAAGCGTGGCCATGAACACGGCACCCGGCCCACCCCTGCCTCCGCGGTCCAGCACCTTCACGTCGCCGCCGCGGCGCCGCGCCAGCTGGCGTGCCAGCGCCAGCCCGAAGCCCTGCCCGCCGCCTGCGCGGACCGGGCCGGAGGCGGTGGTGAAACCTTCGGCAAACACGCCCTCAGCGTCCGCACCTTCTGCCAGCCCGTCGCCCGAGTCCGCCACCACCACATGCAGCGTGCCGCCGTCGTCGCCCGGCTCATCCAGCACCTCAAGCTCAACCCAGCGGTCCGCCGACGAACCAGCCACGGCGGCGTTGACGGCGTTGTCGATCAGGTTCCCCAGCACCGTTGTCACGTCCTGGGCCTCCGTAACCTGCCCGCGGACCAGAGTCTCCGGCCCGATGCGCAGCGCGACGCCCCGCTCGTCAGCCTCCACGCCCTTGGCGCCCACGAATGCCTGCAGGTACGGGTCCTGGAGCAGCTCGGCCTGGTCCACCGGGAACTTCAGCGGGCCCGTGGCCGCCAGCCCGGCAAGGTAACGGCGCGCCTCCTGGTGCTGCCCGATGCCAAGGAAGCCGGCAAGGGTATGCAACTGGTTGGCGAACTCGTGCCGCTGGGCCCGCAGGGCGGTGGACATGGTGCCGACGGCGTCGAGTTGCCGGGTGAGCTCCTGCAGTTCCGTGCGGTCGCGCAGCATGATGACCCAGCCCAGGTCCTCCCGGCGGTGCAGTGCCTTCCGCGCATTCACCACCAGGACCCGGCCGGCGGCCACCAGTTCCAGGGCGTTCATCGGCGGACCCGCAGCTCCTGCAACAACAGGGCCGGGGCCTGGCCGGGTCAGCGACTTGAGCTGCCCGGGTACCGGGGCGTCCTCCCAGCGGGAGCCGGACAAATCCGGCAGATCCAGCAGCCGCTGTGCGGCGGTGTTGAAGACGCTGACCCGGCCGTCGGCACTTACGCCGATAACGCCGTCGTCCACGCCCTGCAGCACTGCCACCTGGTCGTGCACCAGCGTGCTGATTTCCTCCGGCTCCAGGCCCAGGGTGAGGCGCTGGAGGCGGCGCCGCAGCAGGAAGGACCCCAGGACCCCGGCCAGCAGGGCCCCGGCGGCCGTCAACGCCACGGGGCCGATGTCGCGGGCCACGCTCTGCGCCACTGTTTCCATGGAGTAGCCCACGCTCACTTCGCCCACCACCGTGCCGGTACCGGGCGCGTACACCGGAACCTTCGCGCCGGCGGAGGGGCCCAGCGTCCCGGTGTTCCGGGTGGTGATCTCCTGCCCGGACAGCGCCTCGGACGGGTCCGTGCTTACCTTCTCGCCCAGCCGCTGCGGGTCCGGGTGGGCCAGCCTGATCCCCGTTTCGTCTGTGATGACCACGAACAGCGCCCCCGTCCGGGTCCGCGCTGCCTCCGCCGATGCCTGCAGGGGGCCGGCCAGGAGTTCGGAGGCCGGGGGAGCGCCGGGCTGGTCGCTGATGGCCAGCACATCGGCGCGGACTTCCGGATCGGAGGCAACGGTCCGCGCCAGCGTCAGGGCCTGATTCTCCGCATCGCTTCCCACCCGGTCGTACGTCAGCCAGGCATGCACTGCGGCGCTCAGCAGCACCACCAGCAACACCACGGCCAGCTGCAGCAGCAGCGTCTGGGTGGAGAACCGCAGCGGCTGCCGGGGCACGGATCGCTGCATTCATCCTCCTTGACGGGTACGTGCGGTGCGCTTCGTGGGCACGGGTTCAGCGCGAAAAGCCCTGTGAGCACAATGAGCAAAATGCTCCCAATAAGCAGTATGCCAATCAATTGAGCCAAAGGCACTGCCGTGACGGCCGCCACCCTACAGTCTGTAGCACGCGTCACACCGCTGTGCCGCTGTTCACAAGAAGGAGCCGGCTGTGCTGGTAATACTTGGATTCGCCATGATCGCGGTATTCATGGTGCTGATCATGACGAAGAAGTTGACGCCGGTGCTGGCGTTGATCATCGTCCCTACTGTTTTTGGCCTGTTCGCCGGTGCCGGCCTGGGCATCGGCGACATGGTGATGGACTCCATGAAGTCCATGACCTCCACCGCGGCCCTGCTGATGTTCGCCATCATCTACTTCGGCCTGATGATCGACGTCGGGCTCTTTGACCCACTGGTGAAGTTCATCCTCCGCAAGCTGGGCAACGACCCCGCCAAGGTTGTCCTGGGCACCGCCATCCTGGCCGCCGCCGTGTCCCTGGACGGCGACGGATCCACTACGTTCATCCTCACCACTGCCGCCATGCTGCCGGTCTACCTGCGCCTCAAGATGAGCCCTGTGGTCCTCACCTGCGTGGCCGGCCTGGCCAACGGCACCATGAACATTCTCCCCTGGGGCGGCCCCACGGCCCGCGCCGCCACCGCCCTGAAGATCGACGTCAACGACGTCTTCGTCCCCATGATCCCGTCCCTCGTGGCCGGCCTGGTCGTGGTGCTCGCCTTCTCCTGGCTGCTGGGCCTGCAGGAGCGCAACCGCCTCCGTGCCACCGCCCCCGAGATCTGGGCCGTGCCGGACACTGCAGAAGAGTTCGACGCCGGCACCTCCGCGGGTGCCTCAGGAACCGATGCCTCAGGAATCGGTGCCTCTGCAACGGGCCGCGGCCGCAAGGGCGGCAACCCCGGCGGAGCAGCCCCCGCCGTCGGGGGCTCCCCGGCAGGCTCCGTGGCCGTGCTGGACCGCGCCGGCACCTTCATTGAAGACAGCGGCGCCGGACTCACCGACACGGCCCTGGATCCGAACCGCAGCACCCTCCGTCCCAAGCTGTTCTGGTTCAACCTGGCCCTGACCGTCGCCGTCATGGTGGTACTCGTAGCCAACGTGGTCCCGCTGCCGTTCGTATTCATGGTGGGCGCCGCCATCGCCCTGCTGGTCAACTTCCCCAAGGTAAAGGACCAGGGCGCCCAGCTGATTGCACACGCACCATCCATCGTTGCCGTGGTCAGCATGGTCATGGCCGCCGCCGTCCTCACCGGCGTCCTCAAGGGCACCGGCATGGTGGAAGCAATGTCCGCGTGGCTGGTCCAGATCATCCCCACCTCCATGGGCCCGTTCATGGCCGTCATCACCGGCGTACTCAGCATCCCCATGACGTTCTTCATGAGCAACGACGCCTTCTACTTCGGCGTCCTGCCGGTCCTGAGCGAAACCGCAGCCCACTACGGGGTTGGCGCCGCTGACATGGCCCGTGCCTCGATCACCGGCCAGCCCTTCCACCTGCAGAGCCCGCTGGTTCCGGCCATCCTGCTGCTGGTCTCGCTGGCCAAGGTGGACCTGGGCGACCACCACAAAAAGGTCCTCTGGCGCACCGCCGTCATCTCCCTGGTGATGCTCGGCGCCGGCATGCTGACCGGAGCCATTGGAATCGGCTAGTCTGAAGCTGCCCGCGCTCCTGTCCCCGTGACCGGACCGGGTATCGAAGGTGCCCGTCTGACGCCCGCTGGGGGATGTCAGACGGGCATCTGCGTTTCCGCACTAGACTGGATCGGAAAACAATTCGAACTTTGCAGGGGAGATCCATGGCTGCGATCAACCGTGACGACGTCGCGCATCTCGCGCGGCTCGCTCACATCGAGATGAGTGCCGAAGAGCTGGACAGGATGGCCGGCGAACTCGCCGTCATCGTGGATTCGGTCAAGTCCGTCAGCGAGGCCGCGGGAGACGACGTCCCGGCCACCTCACACCCCATTCCGCTCACGAACGTGTTCCGCGACGACGTGGTGGGACACACCTTCACGGCGAAACAGGCACTCTCCGGCGCCCCGGACTCCGATGAGAACCGTTTCAAGGTCCCGGCGATCCTGGATGAGGCATAACCATGACTGAACAGAACACCAGCGCTGACACCCTGATCCGCCTGTCCGCCGCGCAGCTTTCGGAGAAACTCCGCGCCGGCGAGGTCACCGCCGTCGAAGTCACCCAGGCCTACCTGGACCGCATCGCCGCCGTCGACGGCCAGGTTAACGCATTCCTGCACGTCAACGCCGGGGAAGCGCTCGCCGTCGCCGCAGAGGTGGACGCCATCCGCGCCGCCGGCGGAGCCGAAGCCGAGGCACTGCACCAGCTGGCCGGCGTTCCCATCGCTGTCAAGGACCTCATCGTCACCATCGGCCAGCCCACCACGGCCGGATCGAAGATCCTCGAGGGCTGGCACAGCCCGTACGACGCCACCGTGGTGGAACGCCTGCGCGCCGCCAAAATGCCGATCCTGGGCAAGACCAACCTGGACGAGTTCGCCATGGGCTCCTCCACCGAGCACTCGGCCTACGGGCCCACCCGCAACCCCTGGGACCTGGACCGGATCCCCGGCGGGTCCGGCGGTGGCTCCGCCGCGGCCGTCGCTGCCTTCGAGGCGCCACTGGCCCTGGGCACGGACACCGGCGGCTCCATCCGCCAGCCCGGCGCCGTCACCGGAACGGTGGGCGTGAAGCCCACCTACGGCAGCGTCTCCCGCTATGGCGCCATCGCCATGGCGTCCTCCCTGGACCAGATCGGCCCCGTCACCCGGACCGTGCTGGACTCCGCCCTCCTGCACCAGGTCATCGGCGGCCACGATCCGCGCGACTCCACCTCCCTGCCGGAGCCGCTGGAAGACCTGGTCGCCGCCGCGAAGACCGGCAACGTCGAGGGCCTCCGGATCGGCATCATCAAGGAACTGCACGGCGAGGGCTACCAGGCCGGCGTCGAAAACCGCTTCAACGACGCCCTTGAGCTGCTCAAGGAAGCGGGCGCGGAAATCGTGGAGGTTTCCTGCCCCAACTTCCAGTACGCCCTGGGGGCCTACTACCTGATCATGCCGTCCGAGGCCTCTTCCAACCTGGCCAAGTTCGACGGCGTCCGGTACGGCCTGCGCGTGCTCCCCGAAGACGGCCCCATGACCATCGAACGCGTCATGGGTGCCACCCGCGCCGCCGGTTTCGGCGACGAGGTCAAGCGCCGCATCATCCTGGGCACCTACGCACTCTCCGCCGGCTACTACGACGCCTACTACGGTTCGGCGCAAAAAGTCCGCACGCTGGTCCAGCGGGACTTCGAGGCAGCTTTCGCACAGGCTGACGTCCTGATTTCGCCCACCGCCCCCACCACGGCTTTCCCGCTCGGCGAGAAGCTGGACGATCCGCTGGCCATGTACCTCAACGACGTCGCCACCATCCCCGCCAACCTTGCCGGCGTGCCGGGACTCTCCCTGCCCGGTGGCCTCGCGGACGAGGACGGGCTGCCCGTCGGCATCCAGCTGCTGGCCCCGGCCCGCGAGGACGCCCGCCTGTACCGGGTGGGTGCGGTCCTGGAGTCCCTGCTCGAGGCGAAGTGGGGCGGCCCGCTGCTGGCCCAGGCGCCTGACCTTGCTGCTGCGGCCGCCGAAACCCTCGAAACCCAGGAGGCAAAATAATGAACACGGACGCAGTCCTGAGCTTCGACGAGGCCATGGAGAAGTACGATCCCGTCCTGGGGTTCGAGGTCCACGTGGAGCTGAACACCAAGACCAAGATGTTCTCCTCCGCCCCCAACGTCTTCGGCGACGAGCCCAACACCAACGTCAACGAGGTGGACCTGGGCATGCCCGGCGTCCTGCCCGTGGTGAACCGGACGGCCATCGAGTCCTCCATCAAGATCGGGCTGGCGCTGAATTGCAAGATCGCCGAATCCTGCCGCTTCGCCCGGAAGCAGTACTTCTACCCGGACACCCCCAAGAACTTCCAGACGTCCCAGTACGACGAGCCCATCGCGTACGACGGCTACCTGGACGTCGAACTCGAGGACGGCACTGTGTTCCGCGTGGAGATCGAGCGCGCCCACATGGAGGAGGACGCCGGCAAGCTGACCCACATGGGCGGCGCCACCGGCCGGATCCAGGGTGCCGACTTCTCGCTGGTGGACTATAACCGGGCCGGTGTTCCGCTGGTGGAAATCGTGACCAAGCCCATCGAGGGCGCCGGATCCCGCGCGCCGGAACTGGCCAAGGCGTACGTCGCGGCCGTCCGCGAGATCGTCAAGAACCTGGGCGTGTCCGACGCAAAGATGGAACGCGGCAACGTCCGCTGCGACGCCAACGTCTCGCTCCGGCCGCACGGCCGCGAACGGTTCGGCATCCGTTCCGAGACCAAGAACGTGAACTCGCTGCGGGCCGTGGAACACGCGGTCCGCTACGAGATCCAGCGGCACGCCGCCGTCCTGGACTCGGGTGAGCCGGTCATCCAGGAGACCCGCCACTGGCACGAGGACACCCGCACCACCACCTCAGGCCGGGCCAAGTCCGACGCCGATGACTACCGCTACTTCCCGGAGCCGGACCTGGTTCCCGTGGTGGCCTCCCGCGAATGGGTGGAGCAAATCCGCGCCACCCTCCCCGAGCCGCCGGCCGAGCGCCGCAAGCGCCTGAAAGCTGACTGGGGATACTCCGACCTCGAATTCCGCGACGTGGTGAACGCCGGGGTCCTGGACGAGATTGAGGAAACCATCGCCGCCGGTGCCACCGCTTCGGTGGCCCGCAAGTGGTGGATGGGTGAGATCGTGGGCCGTGCCAAGGCTGCCGACGTGGATCCCGGCCAGCTGGGCGTGGAGGCTGCCACGGTTGTGGAGCTGAGCCGCATGGTTGAAGCGGGCAAGATCAACAACAAAATGGCCTCACAGGTGCTGGACGGCGTGCTGGCCGGTGAAGGCACCCCGGAGGAGATCGTCGAGAAGCGCGGCCTTGCCGTCGTGTCCGACGACGGACCCCTCCTGGAAGCCATCGACGCTGCCCTCGCCGCGCAGCCCGACGTCGCGGAGAAGATCCGCGGCGGCAAGATGCAGGCCATCGGCGCGATCGTGGGCGGGGTCATGAAGGCCACCCGCGGGCAGGCGGACGCCGGCCGCGTCAAGGAGCTGATCCTGGAGAAGCTGGGCGTCAGCGTCTAAGGCTTCTCCCGGCTTTTTCTCGCAGCCGGGCTGCGGTTGGCGTGGTTGTGAACCCTCATGACAACGCCAACTGCGGCCCGGTTTCGCTTTAACTACGTGCCGGGTACTCAGGCGACGGAATGCGAAAGTACCCGTGGCCGGGCGTGCATGCCGGACTTACACTGGAGCGCACAGGGCGCCCCCGCCCTGGCAGCGTGCGGGAGGAAGAACCATGGTGGTCCGGGAACCTATGAGGATGCGTAAGGCCATGCTCGCCGGGGCGGTGGCCCTGGCGCTGACCGGGACGGGAGCTGCCCTGGCGTGGTCGGCAACCGGGACGCCGGCGCCGTCACCTTCGCCTTCCCAATCTTCCCCCGGTCAACAGGGAGCCCCCGGGAAGGACTCCGCGCCGGGCCAGCGCAACAAGCAGGACAAGAAGGCCCAGCGCGGGCAGGCACTGCATGGCGAAGGCGTGGTCAAGAAGGCCGACGGGACCTTCCAGACTGTCCTGGAGCAGCGCGGGGCCGTGGAATCGGTCAGCGACTCGGCCATCACCGTCAAGAGTGAGGACGGCTTCTCCCAGACGTATGCCGTCAACGGCGACACGAAAATCACCACGTTTCCGGCTCCGGCGGCGGGCGGCTCCGGAACTGCAAGCCCCGGCGCGACGGCAAGCCCCGGCGCAACGGGCGACGACGGCAAACGCCTTAGGCCGACACACGGAACCATCGCGGACGTCGCCGCGGGAGATACCGTCCGTATTGCAGGCGTCAAGGACGGGGACAAGGCTTCTGCCACCCTGATCGTGAAGGGCTTCGGCGACGGACCCGGACTGGGGCTGGGACGCGGGCAGGGACGTAGCCACGGACTTGGGCACATGAACGGCAACGGCAACGGCAACCGCCAGGACCGCCTGGGCGCCGACGACGAGGGCGCGTAACTCAGCCCTGCTGCGCAAGCCCTGAAGGAGTTGTCCTACTCAGCCCTGCTGCACCAGCCCTGCCATAATGTCCTCCAGCGCCTCGCAGACCATCACCACGGCCCGCCGCTTCAGGTTTTCCGGCCTGGCCAGCAGGTCGATCCTGCGGCGCGTACTGATGCCCTCCAGCGGCCGCAGCACGATGTCCGGGTTCATGACGGGGCCCGCCGTGTACCTGGGCAGCAGCCCCACCACGCCGCCGGCAGCCACGAGCGCGGCCACCGTGGAGTAGTCGTTGATCCGGTGGATGATGTTCGGCTCCCGGCTGGAAACGGCAGCGACGGCGGACAGGACATCGGCGGGGGAGTAGCCGGGGTGGCTGGTCACCCAGGCCTCGCCGCCGACGTCGTCCGCGGTGACCGTCTCTTTTTTGGCCAAAGGGTGGCCCACGGGCAGCGCAACGTCCAGGGGCTCATGCGCCAGTGGGATCACGGCCACCCGTTCCGCCGGCCAGCGCGGACTATGGTCCATGCGGTGTGCCAGGACCAGGTCGTACCGGGCGGTAAGTGCCGGGAAGTCCTGCTGGGCAACGTCCTCGTCAGACAGTTCGATCCGCGGGTGCTCCGGCCGGTCCAGATGCGGGCCAGCGGCGCGAACAAGGCCTGCCCCGCGCTGTGGAATCCGCTGAGGGTCACCCTTCCGGTGGGCGAGCCGTGATAGGTGCCGAGGGCTCCCCGGGCGTCGGCCATGGCGCTGACGACGGCGGCGCCCGCGTCAGCGAGGACCTGGCCCGCCTCCGTCAGCACCAGGTTCCGGCCCTCCTTGCGCGTAAGTGGAACCTCCACCGTGCGCTGCAGGTGCGCCAGTTGCTGCGACACGGCCGACGGGGTGACCATGAGCGTATCGGCCACTGCTTTCACACTGCCCAGGGCGCCCAGTTCCCGCAGGATCTCAAGCTGATGAACCTCCATGCGCTCCAGTCTATTCGTTAGCTTCTGCTACATCGTCGATTGAGAAGATTCCTGTTGTGCTAAAGCATCCGCAAGGCTTCAATTGGTGAAGACGTACCCCGCAGATTGAACGCCAAGCAGTAAGGACGCCAATGAAGGCCCTGTATAAGCCCGGCCCGCACGCCGGTTTCGAGCTCGTCGACCGGCCCGAACCCGTGGCCGGCCCGGCGGACGTGAAGATCCGGGTCATGACCACCGGGATCTGCGGCACGGACCTGCATATCCAGTCCTGGGATGCGTGGGCGCAGGGGATCATCGAAGCCCCCTTGATCGCCGGCCACGAGTTCTACGGCGAAGTGGTGGAAGTGGGCGAGGACGTCCGCGAGGTCAAGGTGGGGGACAGGGTTTCCGGCGAGGGCCACGTGGTGTGTGGCATCTGCCGGAACTGCCGGGCAGGACGCCGCCAGATGTGCATCCACACGGTCAGCGTGGGGGTCCAGCGCGACGGCGCCTTCGCCGAGTACGTCGTCATTCCCGAAACCAACGTCTGGGTCCACCACGACCCTTCCGTCACGCCCGAACTCGGTGCGATCTTCGACCCCTTCGGAAACGCCGTCCACACCGCGCTGAGCTTCCCGCTGGTGGGCGAGGACGTGCTCATCACCGGCGCGGGCCCCATCGGACTCATGGCCATCGCCGTGGCCCGGCATGCCGGCGCCCGCAAGGTGGTCATCACGGATGTCTCGCGGCCGCGGCTCGACCTGGCCCGGCAGCTCGGAGCCGACCTTGCCATCGACGTCTCCACCACCCGGGTGCGCGACGCCCAGCGTGAGCTGGGCATGCGCGAAGGTTTCGACGTCGGAATGGAAATGTCCGGCCACCCTTCCGCCCTGCCTGAGATGATCGACAACATGAACCACGGCGGCCGCATCGCCATGCTGGGCCTGCCCAGCCAGGAGATCACCATCGACTGGGGCAAGGTGGTCACCCACATGCTCACGCTCAAGGGGATCTACGGCCGCGAAATGTACGAAACCTGGTACGCCATGAGCGCCATGCTCTCCTCCAACCCGGTGCTGCACGCCGGAATCTCCGCCGTGGTGACGGACACGCTGCCGGCCACGGACTGGGAAAAAGGCTTCGACATTGCCCGCAGCGGTGTGGGCGGAAAAGTTGTCCTCGACTGGACCCGACTGTAAGGAATCCCATGTATACCTCCATCAAGGACCAGCTGCGCGAAGAACTGGACGGGATCCGCACCGCCGGACTGTACAAGACCGAACGCAGCATCAGCTCGCCGCAGTCCAGCCACATCACCGCCGGGCAGATCGGCGGCGCCGGAGCCGACGTGCTCAACTTCTGCGCCAACAACTACCTGGGCCTGGCCGACCACCCGGACATCATCAGCACCGCAAAGGCCGCCATGGATGAGCGGGGCTTCGGCATGGCCAGCGTCCGCTTCATCTGCGGCACCCAGGACCTGCACCTGGAACTGGAGGCCAAAGTCTCCGCGTTCCTGGGCACCGAGGACACCATCCTGTTCTCCAGCTGCTTCGACGCCAACGGCGGCGTGTTCGAGTCTTTGCTCGGCCCGGACGACGCCGTCATTTCGGATGCCCTGAACCACGCGTCCATCATCGACGGCATCCGCCTCTGCAAGGCCCGCCGCTACCGCTACGCCAACCAGGACATGGCCGAACTCGAAGCCCGCCTGCAGGAGGCACAGGACGCGCGTCGGAAATTGATCGTTACCGATGGCGTGTTCTCCATGGACGGGTTCCTGGCCCCGCTTGAGGCCATCTGCGACCTCGCCGAAAAGTACGGAGCCCTGGTGATGGTGGATGATTCGCACGCGGTGGGTTTCATGGGCGCCACCGGTGCGGGCACGCCGGAACACGCAGGCGTTTCGGACCGGGTGGACATCTACACGGGCACGTTCGGCAAGGCCCTGGGCGGGGCATCCGGCGGCTACGTTTCGGGCCGCGGTGAGATCGTGGCCATGCTGCGCCAAAAAGCGCGGCCATACCTGTTCTCCAACTCCCTGGCGCCGGCCATTGTGGCCGCCACGCTCAAGGCGCTGGACCTGGTGCAGAACTCGGCTGACCTTCGGCGCCGCCTGTTCGAGAACGCTGCACTGTTCCGCCGCCGCATGACCGAGGAAGGCTTCGACCTGCTTCCCGGCGAACATGCCATCGTGCCGGTCATGTTCGGCGACGCCGTCATGGCGGCCAAAGTAGCGGACCGGATGCTGCAGCACGGCGTCTTTGTCACCGCCTTCAGCTTCCCCGTGGTCCCGCGCGGTGCCGCCAGGATCCGGGTGCAGCTTTCGGCTGCGCATTCAGCGGACGACGTCGAAGCGTGCGTGGGTGCGTTCGTCGCCAGCCGCGCCGAGGCAGCGGCCTGACGGGAGTTCCGGGGGCAGGGGTTCCAGCAGGCAGGGCCGGCCGAGAATAGGCTTTGTCATGACCAGACCCTGACAGGAGCAAACCAATGGCAGCACACTACGATGTCCTGATTGTAGGCGGCGGCATCGCCGGCCTGTCCCTGGCCTCCGCGCTCGCCGGCCGCTGCAGCGTTGCGCTGGTGGAGGCGGAACAGGAGCTGGCGTACCACACGTCCTCCCGCTCCGCCCGCCAGCTGATCCCCAGCTACGGGCCTCCCGTAGTGCAGGAGCTCACCGTCCGCACCCTTGAGCTGCTCGCGGCCCGTGACAGGGAACTGCCGGAACCGGTCCTGACGCCGCGCAGTTTCATGCTGGTGGGCTCTGCGGAGGATGTCGCCGCGGAAGCCAGCGGGTACATGCAGCCCATTACGGTGGACCGTGCCCTTGAGCTTTGCCCTGCGCTGGTCCCGGGAACCTTTGCCGCCGCCGGGCTGGATACCGGCTCCTTCGGCTGCAACGCACCCCTGCTCCTTGCTGAGCACCGAAAGCGTGCGCTCGCCGCCGGTGCCGACATCATCACTGGCGCCCGCGTCCACTCCGCGCAGAGGCAGGGTTCCGGATGGCAGGTAGGTGCCGGTGCTGAGGGTTTTGAGGCTGCGGTGCTGGTCAACGCTGCAGGGGCGTGGGCGGACGAGCTGGCGGTGCTCAGCGGCGTGGAGAAGCTGGGCCTGCAGCCGTACCGGCGCACTGCGGCGATTGCCGCCGTCGAACGTCCCCTTCCTGCCGCCACTCCCATGGTGGCTGCCGCGGACAACACGTTCTATTTCCGTCCTGACGGGCAGGATGTCCTGATTTCCCCCTCGGAGACGGTGCCCAGCGGGCCCGAGGACGCGCGTCCCCGTCCCGGAGATGTGGAACGCCTGGTGGAGAAGCTGAACTCGTTCACCAGCTTGGGGATTACCGGAATCCGCCGGGCCTGGACGGGCCTGCGCACCGAGGCGGCGGATGGCGTTCCGGTAGCCGGGTTTGACGCCGAGGCAGCCGGGTTCTACTGGCTGGCGGGGCAGGGTGGCTACGGCTTCCAGACCTCTGCCGCCATGGCGGAGCTGGCAGCCGACCAGATTCTCGCCGGCCCGGCGGCGGCCAGTGGGGCCGGTGCGGACGGTCCGGAATCCCGGACAGCGCAGGCGCTGGCAGCGACGCGCTGGTCCATCCGACGCTGAAGAATGGTTCCATGAGCACCCTGATCACCAACATCGCCGAGCTGATGACGCAGGACCTGGAGCACCGGGTCCTGAAGGATGCCGCCATGGTGATCGAAGGGGAGCGGATTGCCTGGATCGGCGCCGCCGCAGATGCCCCGGCAGCCGATGGCGCAGTGGACGCCGGCGGCCGCGCCATGCTGCCGGGGTGGGTGGACTCCCACAGCCATCTCCTGTTCGCTGGGGACCGGACCGCCGAATTCGAGGCCCGGATGGCGGGGGAGGCCTACGCCGCCGGGGGCATCGCCGTCACCATGAACGCCACGCGCGCCACGTCCGATTTCGACCTCACCCGGTTGGCGATGGGCCGGGTGGCCGAGGCCGTCTCGCAGGGAACCACTTACCTCGAAACCAAGACCGGCTATGGCCTGGACGTGGAACACGAGGCCCGGAGCGCCCGCATTGCCTCCACCATCGCGGACCAGGTGACCTACCTTGGCGCCCATCTGGTGCCCGCCGGCCAGGACCCGGAAACGTACACGGACCTGGTCTGCGGGCCGATGCTCGCCGCCGTCCGCCCCTACGTCCAGTGGGCTGACGTCTTTTGCGAGGAGGGCGCGTTCAACGCCGAGCAGTCCCGCCGCGTGCTGATGGCATGCCGCGACGCCGGCCTGGGCCTGCGCGTGCACGGCAACCAATTGGGCGAGGGCCCGGGCGTGCAGCTTGCCGTGGAGCTGGGCGCTGCCAGCGTTGACCACGTCAACTACCTCGCCCCGCAGGACGTCAAGGCCTTGGCTGCCTCCTGGTCCGGCTGGGATCCCGCCACGGGAACCGGTCACCGGGGCACCGTTGCCACATGCCTTCCTGCCTGCGACCTCTCCACCCGCCAGCCGTTGGCACCCGCCCGTGCGCTGCTGGACGCGGGAGTACAGGTGGCGCTGGCCTCCAACTGCAACCCCGGCACGTCGTACACCAGTTCCATGGCATTCTGCGTGGCGACTGCGGTCCTGCAGATGCGGCTCAGCGTGCACGAGGCCGTCCGTGCCGCCACCTACGGCGGCGCGCTGGCGTTGCACAAAGAAACCGGGCAGGATGCCGACGGCGAACGCGCCGTCGGGTCCATCGCCGTCGGACACCGGGCCGACCTGCACCTACTGAACGCGCCGTCCGCCACGCATCTCGCCTACCGGCCGGGGATGCCGTTGACGTACGCTGTGTGGCGGGCGGGAGTACGGGCGCGGTGACCCCGACCCTCCCGGGTGATTGTTCCTGATCGTTTCCTTCTGGTTATAATCAGGAAACGTCATCCAATGCGGTGGCCGTTGTATCGAAAGGCCCGCTTGCATGACCCGCACCGACCGTTTGACGGCCATTCTTGACCTGCTGGCCAAGACCGGCCAGGTAGAGGTCGACGAGATTGTCAGCACCCTCAGCGTTTCCCCTGCCACTGCCCGCCGCGACCTGGACAGCCTTGCCAAACGCCGCCTGCTGACGCGCACCCGCGGCGGCGCCACTACCGGTGCGCTGGCGTACGACCTGCCCGGGCGATACAACCGTGACGACCATGCCGCAGCCAAGGAACAGATTGCGCAGTGCGCCTCTGCCTTGATTAGGCCGGGTGCGGTCATCGGCCTCTGTGGGGGCACCACCAGCACCGCGCTGGCGCAGATCCTGGCCACCCGGGAGGACCTGAATGCACCCTCCAACCAGCCGACCCTGACCGTGGTGACGAACGCCATCAACATCGCCGGGCAGTTGGCGGTCCGGCCCAACATCAAGGTCATGGTGACCGGGGGCATACTCAACCCGCGCTCGTATGAGCTCGTGGGACCGTATACGGACATCATTATGCAAAAGGTGGTGCTGGACATCGCATTCATCGGCGTCAACGGCATCGACCCCGAGGTGGGGCCCACCAACACGGGGGAGGGGGAAGCCTCCGTCAACGCCTTGCTGGCTTCCCGGGCCAGGGTGTCCTATGTCCTGGCGGACTCCTCCAAAGTTGGCGTGCGGGCTTTTGCGACCATGGACGGCTACGACTTCACCCGGCTGATCACGGATGCCGGCATCTCACCTCGCGACAAGGCAGCCTTCGAGGCCAACGGCACGGAAGTGATTGTCGCTCCCGCCTGATCTGCAGTTCTTGCGGGTTTTACAGGGCACGTCCGGGCGTAGCGCTGGGGACATCCGCCGCTCCATCAGCCCGGATCCAGAAACTGAAGGCAAGATGGGAACATGCTGGTTCCCTCCCGCCGTCGACTGCGGCTCGAAGTCTGGATTGTCCTGGGCCTGTCCCTGGGCCAGTCGGCTGTCTACTCCGTGGTGCAGCTGCTCGATAAGATGACCCGGGCCCCTTTGGCCGAGGGGACGTCCACCCTGAACCGCTCGCAGAGCACGCGGGAGTACTTCGACCTGACGTACCAGCTGTTGGACATCATCTTTGCGCTGGTGCCGGTGCTGCTGGTCCTCTACTTCCTCACCGACCAGCGCCAGGCTGCTCCCGGTGAGGCCAGCAGTTCCGGCTCCGCATTCCGGAAGCTTGGGTTCAACTTCGCCAGGCCTGGCCGGGACCTGCTGCAGGGCCTGGGGCTTGCCGCACTGATCGGCATACCTTCACTGGGACTTTATGCTGCCGGCCGGGCCCTCGGTATCACCACCGCAATCATCCCCAGTGCGTTGGATGCCTACTGGTGGACTGTGCCTGTGCTCATCCTGTCCGCCGTACGCCACGCGGTGCTCGAGGAAGTCATCGTGGTGGGCTACCTCCTGGACCGGTTCGGGAAGTTCGGCTGGAGCATGCCGCTGGCCATTGGGGTGAGCTCGGTGCTGCGGGGCAGCTACCACCTGTACCAGGGCTTCGGTCCGTTCATCGGCAACGCCGTGATGGGGATCGTGTTCGCATGGCTGTACACCCGCACGAAGCGGGTGATGCCGCTGGTCATCGCCCACGCGCTGCTGGATATCGTGGCCTTCGTCGGCTTCAGCCTTTTCGGTAAAGCCGTGGGGCTGGGGTAGGGGCTAGCGTTGCGGCCTGCCAGCGCCGGCCCGTGTGAACGCGCCGTCCTATAAGCCACGTGTTGCTGCCTTCAGGTTTCCAACAACACCAGTTGTCTATCCGCCTGCGGGTCTGGTGGCGTGAGGAATGGCAGGGCGTAGAAGTCGTCCCAACCTTGATCCCAGGGCGGAAGCTCGTCGGCACGCGCAATGGCGTCGCCTGGCGGTTCTTCCGGCGGCGGATCGGGCCACGTCGGCATCCTGGCATATAGCTGTTGCCATGGGGGATCGTCCAGCAGTACTGGGTCATGCAATCGAGCTGCAGTATCCGTTGAAGATGTGCCGGCTGAAGCTGTTGCGGTAATTGGCGGGGTTGTCGCCTCAGTGGGCGCACCAACGAAACTGGTCAGCAGGATGCCCGGTGGCCACTGTGGTGGTTCGGGGTCGGGGTGTTCGGGTTTGTAGTGCCGTCCGGTGGGCGAGGTCCAGCCGGGCTGGGCTTTTTGGGTCGCAAGGGTTGGTGTCCATTGGCTGTGGTGTTTGAGCCGGTGGTGTTTGGGGCAGACGTGTGCCAGGTTGCTGGTCCCGGTGGTGCCGCCGTGTTCCCAGGCTTGAAGGTGGTCTGTTTCGTTGTCGGGGGTGCGGTTGGTGCAGCCGGGGAAGGTGCATTTGCGGTCGCGCATCCTGATCCAGCGCTTGATGACCTCCGTGAGCCGGTAGCTCGTGCGGCCGATCTCCAGCGGTGCACCGTCCCTGGGATCGACAAGGACACGGTGGAACGAGTTGGCCCCGTCGGCGACGAGTTTCCGTGCCATGGAGGCCGGGATCGGTCCCAAACCGTCCAGCATGGCGGGCTCGTCCGTGAGGCCGAGGAGGGAGAACACCGGCACGGTGACCAGGACATCGGCTCTGAGCGTAGGAACCTTCCCAATGCCAGTGGCGATGCCAGCCCCCATATCTTCGCTGCTTCCGCTACCGGCTGTGGCGGTGTTCCCTGCGCCGAGGAGCAGGGATGCGGCGATGTCGGGGCGGAGTTGGGTGAGGGTGCGGGGCTCGTCGGGGCGTTGAAGGCCGCGGGCGGTCGCGGTGGTGCGGTTCCAGATGGCACAGGCGGTGTCGCCGGGCAGGTAGAGGGAGAGCCAGGCCATGCCGTCGCGGTCCGGGGTATATTCCATCCGCCTGTCGGCCACACCTTTGGCGTGGCGTTTCTCGATGGATTCTGGGTGGTGCCGTTCCCGCCAGCCACGGACCTTGGCCCGGAACCGCGACGGAATGAGTTCGCCGGGGGCTGCGCCGCGGGCGGGGTTGGGGGCATCGGGATCGAAGAAATGTGCAACCAACGCAGCCGCACCGGCGGGGTCAAGTCCTTCGGCTTCGTCGGCAACAATCCAGGCGTGCTGCCACGACATCACGCCGGTGGACAGGGCCTCGAGGACGGGTGGCAGCGAGCAGACCCGCCGCGACTGTTCCAGGAACGCGCCCGCGGCCGCGGAACTCACAGTGAGGATCCCGGCGATTTCCTCGACCGTGGACATCCCGGCGTAGGTGCGGTCCTGCACGGACGCGTCCGGCGGCGTCATGGCCTGCTGTAACTCAGCGGCCCGGGCAGCCTGGCGGGACTTTACTGCGGCGAGTTGCGCCTCCAGCCGGGCAGTCAACTCCAAGCCTTCCAGGCAGACCTCATACCGCCGCTGCAACACGTCCACCCCGGCATCAACGTGGGTCCCGGAAGCTAGGTGCGAATCTTCACGGTCCAGCGCATCGAGCGCAGCAACAGAGGCAGAAACACCCTCCAAAACCACCCCAACACCGCTGCCGATTCCCATAAAAGAATCATCCAACGAGGCACTGACATTCATATCTGCCGCTGAACCAGCCGCCAGGACACCTAGGTCAGTCGCCGCCTGCGTGAGGCAGCGCACCCAGCCAAGATGCCGCCGTCGTACCTTTTCGATGCGGAGGTTCCTTTTCGCACCCCAAATCCCCGGCTCGAAAAGGAGGATATGTGGCGCAGAAGAATGAGCGTCCCTCGCTGATCGAAGCCGGCTCCTGCTTAAACGAATTCGGCCGCCATGAGGTGGTGACGCCGTTGTCACCACCTCATGGCGGCCGAAGATGGCCCGGGCGCAACCCAGGAACTTCCCGGAAAGAGCCCGAAAGGAAGGAGACCCGAGTGTCAGAGAGTGACGGCTCCGTTGGCGGTCTCAAAGGTGACCGAGAGGATGCCCGGCGTTCCGTGCGGCGCGACCCATTCCACTGCAACGTCCTCGAGCGGCTTCTCCACCGGCTCACCAAGCCACTCGGTCACCCGTGAGGCGGAGCCGGCGATGGTCAGGCAGCTCATCTTGAGGTTGCTCTGGTACGCGTTGGACGGGTGGAGTGAGGGATCACCCTCCCACTTGAGCATGTACGGGACCTGGGGATCGGCGATGAGGCCCAGGATGCCGATCTGCTTCCAGACCAGTTCGCGGCCGTCCGGGAACTTGCGGTTGCCGTTCACGGCAGCGCGGCCCAGGCGTTCCTCGAAGGGGGCGAGGTCGTCCACTTCGACGCACCAGCCCATCCACCCGCCACCAGCAGCGGAACGGGCACGCACTGCCTGTCCGAACGGTGCCTTGTCCGATGCAGGGTGGTCCAGGACCTCGACCACTTCGAGGTACTTGTGGCCGGCGAGCGGGATGATCATATTTCGGGTTCCGAACCGGGGGTGGACGCCACCCCTGACTGCCTCAACGCCGAGGGCAGTTGCAATACGTTCGGTAGTGGCCGCGAGGCCATCGTGTTCACAGGCGTAAGAGACGTGATCCATGCGCATGCGATCATCTTGGCACTTTGTGATCAGGCTCTCAGCTAAGGGTACCCTTACTGGCATTTCCCGTGGCTGGGGGCCCCGGTTCCGGCGACATGCAGCCGCGGGAAGACCATGTTCGTCACAATGCTGTCCACGGCAACCATCCGGTTCCTAGACTTGGCCCAGGTCATGAGCGCCAGCGACAAGCCCCGGCTCGCTGGCCGGCAACCCTCCATCCGCGGTGGGGTGCCCCGGGTGAAGACCTGGCTCTCCGGCAACAGCCGGGAGCAAGCGCGGCCCGTACTGCTCTGAGCACGGCGGGCCCATGTCAAAGGAGATTTGGATGTCCAACGGATGGTCCTTCGAAACCCGCCAGATCCATGCAGGGCAGGAGGTGGACAGTGCCACGGGGGCCCGCGCCCTGCCCATCTACCAGACGACGTCATTCGTGTTCCCCAGCGCCGAAAGCGCCGCCAACCGTTTTGCGCTGGCTGAACTTGCGCCCATCTACACCCGCATCGGCAACCCCACCCAGGACGCCGTCGAACAGCGGATTGCGAGCCTTGAAGGAGGCCTGGCCGCACTGCTGCTGAGCTCCGGGCAGGCTGCCGAAACCTTCGCCGTCCTGAACATCGCGGAGGCAGGCGACCACATCGTGGCCAGCCCCAGCCTGTACGGCGGAACCTACAACCTGTTCGCCCACACCCTGAAGAAGTTCGGCATCTCCGTGACTTTCGTGGCGGACCCGGACAATCTGGACCAGTGGCGCGACGCCGTCCGGCCCAACACCAAACTCTTCTTCGGTGAAGTGGTTTCCAACCCCCGCCAGGACGTCCTGGACATCGAAGGCATCTCCCAGGTGGCGCACCAGGCCGGCGTGCCCCTGATCGTGGACAACACCCTGTCCACGCCCTACTTGATCCGCCCCTTGGAGTGGGGTGCGGACATCGTGATCCACTCGGCGACTAAGTACCTGGGCGGCCACGGTACCGCGATCGCCGGCGTCATCGTCGATTCCGGCAAGTTCGATTTCAGCAAGGACCCCGAACGCTTCCCCGGCTTCAACACCCCGGATCCCACTTATAACGGCCTGGTCTACGCACGGGACCTTGGCGAGGGTGGCGCACTCGGGGCCAACCTCTCCTACATCCTCAAGGCCCGCGTGCAGTTGCTCCGCGACCTGGGTTCGGCGGTGTCGCCCTTCAACGCCTTCCTGATTTCGCAGGGCCTGGAAACGTTGAGCCTGCGGGTGGAGCGCCACGTCGCGAACGCCACTGAAGTGGCGCGCTGGCTGGAGGCAAGGGACGACGTCGAATCGGTCGCCTACGCCGGGCTGCCGTCCAGCCCCTGGTACGAACGTGGCCGCAAGTACGGGCCCAAGGGAACGGGCGCCGTCATTGCTTTCAACCTGGCCGGCGGGGCGGAGGCGGGCAAGCGCTTTGTCGATGCACTGGAGCTGCACTCCCATGTGGCCAACATCGGTGACGTCCGCTCGCTGGTCATCCACCCGGCGTCGACCACGCACAGCCAGCTCTCGCCGGAGCAGCAGACGGTGGCCGGCGTCAACCCGGGATTGGTCCGGCTTTCGGTGGGCCTCGAGCACATCGACGACATCCTGGCCGACTTGGAAGCAGGCTTCCGTGCAGCAAAGGGCGCTTTGTAGCGGAAGGTACGACGCCGGGCCGCCCCTTGAGCGGGAACGGCGGGGAGCGCAGCAAGCCGGGAAGTCACAACCAGTCATACTCTTGGCCCGGAGTGGGGGGTGTTTCGTACACTCGAACCAGGTCATGAGTGCCAGTGACAGCCCCGGCTTGCTGGCCGGCAACCCTCCATCCGCGGTGGGGTGCCCCGGGTGAGGACCTGGCCTGCCGGTCAAATGACGGCAGGCAAGCGCGTAGAAGAGGTCTTGCCATGACGGTCGCCGTCGCCCGAACCACCATCCCTGAACACGGAATAGTCCGCTACGCCTCAATCGGTGGGCTCGAACTCGAGGCCGGGGGATACCTGCCGGACGTCACCCTGGCCTACGAAACCTGGGGGACGCTCAACGCGGACGCCAGCAATGCCATCCTGATCGAGCACGCACTGACCGGCAGCACCCACGTGACCCGGGGCGACACGGATGAAGAAGGCTGGTGGGAACAGCTGGCCGGCCCCGGCGCTCCCGTGGACACGGACCGTTTCTTCGTGGTGTCCATCAACATCGTGGGCGGCTGTTACGGGTCCACCGGCCCTTCATCGCCGGCCCCGGACGGCCGCCCCTGGGGCTCACGCTTTCCCCTGGTCACGCTGCGCGACAGCACCGCGGCGGAAGCCCGGCTGGCAGACCAGTTGGGCATCCAGAGCTGGTTCGCCGTCCTCGGGGGATCCATGGGCGGCGCCCGCGCCCTGGAATGGGCCGTCACCTATCCGGAAAGGGTGCAGCGCTGTGCAGTGATTTCCGTGGGCGCCGCCAGCACGGCAGAACAGATCGCGTTCGCGCAGGCCCAGACACTGGCCATCCGGCAGGATCCTAACTTCAACGGCGGCGACTACTACGGCGGACCAAGCCCGGAAGACGGGCTCGCGCTCGCCCGGCGCATCGCCCACATCACCTACCGGTCGGCCGCGGAACTGGAAGGCCGCTTCGGCAGAGCACCCCAGGCGCCCGAGTCGCCCCTGCGGGGGGACGTCCTTGCTTCACGCGGCCGCTACAAGGTGGAAAGCTACCTGGACCACCAGGGCAACAAGCTCGTGAAGCGCTTCGACGCCAACAGCTACATCGCATTGACCGAGGCTCTGATGAGCCACGATGTCAGCCGGGGGCGAGGAACCTTGGCCGAAAGCCTGGCCAGGTCCACTGCGCGGTTCTTTGTGGCGGCGGTCGACTCGGACAGGCTCTATTTCCCGTCGCAGTCCCGCGAGCTGGCCCAGGCCCTGCCGGGCGGCGTGGACGTGCATGTCATCCAGGCCCCGATCGGGCACGACGGGTTCCTGACCGAGATTGGGCAGTTGGGCGGCCAGCTCCGGAGCAGCTTCCTGGCCTAGGCATTCCCGGTCCGGGAATTCCGGGCCCGGGAGCGTCCGGGCAGTCCCACCTGTGCATTCCTGCAGATGCATTCTGCACCAATCGGCGTTGAGAATGCACCCCAGGCAGGCCATACTCATCGAATCCGGCTTTTGGGGTGCATCCCACCCGGTTGCCGTTCGAACGGTCCCCGTAGTGTCGACGACGACGCCGAAGGAGTTCGCATGAGTTCGGAACGCCGCCAGCAAGAAGTAGCAAGGAGCTGCATGAAAGCCGCTGTCCTGTATTCCACCGTTCCCGCTGCTCCCGCCACAGCAGGCGCTCCGGGAAAGCAAACCTTCTCCGAGTCCCGGCCACTGCTGGTGCAGGAACTGGAGCAGCCCGAGCCGCGCGCCGGTGAGCTCGGAGTTTCCATCACCTACTCAAGCCTCTGCCATTCCGATCTGTCCGTGGTGGACGGTTCCCGTGTCCGGCCCCTTCCCATGGCCCTTGGCCATGAGGCGGTGGGACGGGTGGTGTCCGTGGGCCACGGCGTGGCCGACGTCTCCGTGGGGGACCACGTGGTGCTGGTGTTCGTGCCCAGCTGCGGGCATTGCCGGGCCTGCCTGGCCGGCCGCCCGGCACTTTGCCACCGGGCAGCAGAGGTCAATGGCTCCGGTGACTTGCTGCACGGGCCGGCACTGCTGCGGACGCCGGCAGGGGAGCGCATCAACCACCACCTCGGTGTTTCGGCCTTCGCTGATTACGCAGTGGTTGCACGGGAATCAGTGGTGGTAATTGACGACGACGTCCCGGACACTGTCGCGGCGATGTTCGGCTGCGCCGTGCTCACCGGAATGGGCTCGGTGTTCAACACTGCCGGGGTGGGACCCGGGCAGTCCGTGGCAGTCTTCGGCCTCGGTGCGGTGGGCCTTTCGGCAGTGATGGCCGCCCGCCTGGCAGGGGCTGCCAGCGTGATTGCCATCGATCCCAACCAGGGCAAGCACCAGCTGGCCCGCGACGCCGGAGCTACCGCAGTGGGGACGCCGGACGAGGCAGTGCGGCTGGTTGGGGAAGCTTCCGGCGACGGCGTTGACGTTGCCATCGAGGCCGTGGGCTCGGCGGGGGTGATCGCATCCTGCCTGGAACGGGTCACCAGGGGCGGCGCGGTGGTCTCGGTGGGACTGCCCCACCCGTCCGCAGAGTTGACCGTACCCGCCCTGCAGTTCGCCGGGGCCGGCAAGCGGCTGCTGGGCTCCTACATGGGCGACGCCGTTCCCGCGCGGGACATCCCCAAGTATCTGGGGTACTGGCGGGAGGGCAGGCTTCCGGTTGAGCTGCTCCATACCGACACGCGGCCACTTAGCGAGATCAACGAGGGCCTGGATGCGCTCGCGGCAGGGCAGGTGGTGCGGCGTCTTTTTCGGGCCTGACGCCCCACCTGGCAGCAGCTATCCCGCCAGCAGCCCGGCCCGCCCTTTCACTTCCTCTTTGAGGGCCGCGATCACAGCCTGCACCCGCGCGGACCGAAGCGACTCCGGGCGGGCGACGGCCCAGATGGGGAGCTGGCGTTCGAAATCGCCTGCCAGGACGGGGACGAAATCGTCACGGTCCGCCACCATGAAGTTCGGCAGCAGCCCGATGCCGGCGCCCTGGCGTACCGCTTCCACCTGTGCGAACACGCTGGTGGCCTGGAAGCTTGTCCTGGGCGTCGGAAGCTGCGATGACCATCGGGCCCCCAGCTCAGCCACCTGGAGCGCGGACTCCACGTAGGACACAAACGCGTGCTGCCCCACGTCGTCGAGCGTTTCCGGCAGGCCGTGCTGCGCTGCATAGCTGTGGCTGGCATAGAGGCGCAGGTAGTAATTGCTCAGGAAGATGGTCTGCGCTGTGCTGACGTCGGCCCGGCCCACCACGATCTCCAGGTCCACCCCTGACCGGTTCTGGCTGACTTTCCGGGTGGCGCTTAGCATTTCTATGTTCAGTTGCGGGTTCTGCTGCTGGAGCCGCACCAGCGACGGTGTGACGAACACGGCTCCCACTCCGTCGGTGGTGGCGACGCGGACCAGGCCGGCCAGGGCGCTCTGGTCCTGGCTGATCAAGCCGGACAACGAGCCGAGCGTGCTTTCGATCGCCTCCGCCGCTTCCACCGCGGCCGCACCAAGCTGGGTCAACTCCCAGCCGTGCGGGCTGCGTTCCAGGGTCCGGCCGCCCAGCTGCTTGTCCAGTGCGAGGATCCGGCGGGAAATAGTGGTGTGGGTGGTCCCCAGGGTCTCGGCCACCGCATTGAAGCGGCCCAGGCGCGCCACGGTCAGAAGGATCAGCAGGTCGTCCGGGCTTGGCAACCGTCTCGATTCCACGCTGGGCCTTCCTGTGGTGTGCATCAGTGCACACAGTGTCTGTGATTTTTCCCCTTGATTGCACTCTAGCAGGGTGTGATGGTTGACACAGGCATACCGGCAGCAGAGGCCGGAATTGAAGCAAAGGAGCTTACTCATGGCAGTTATCGGATGGATCGGCCTGGGGAACATGGGCGGCCACATGTCAGTGAACCTGGTGAAGGCCGGGCATGATGTGCGCGGGTTCGACCTCAATCCCGCAGCACTGGCAGCCGCTGAGGCCGGCGGGGTCAAGCGCGCAGCGAGCATTCCTGAAGCAGTGGACGGCGCCGACGCCGTGTTTACCATGCTGCCCAAGGGCGAACACGCCCGCGCCGTATATCTCGGGGAGGACGGCGTGCTGGCGCACGCGGATACCCGCACGCTGCTCATCGACTCCTCCACCATCGACATCGCCTCCGCGCAGGAACTGCACGACGCCGCTGCTGCCGCCGGCTTCCGTTTCGTGGACGCCCCGGTGTCCGGCGGAATGAGCGGCGCGGAGGCCGGAACCCTGACGTTCATGGTGGGCGGCGAAGAGGGTGCCGTCAAAGACGCTGCGGGCTTCATCGGGCCCATGTCCGGCAACATCATCCCCACCGGCGGCCCCACCACGGGGCAGGCGGCCAAGATCTGCAACAATCTGATGCTTTTCATCAACCTTGCCTCCACCGCAGAGGGCGCGGTCCTCGCTGACCGGCTGGGCCTGGACAAGCAGGTCTTCTGGAACATTGCCTCGGTCTCTTCAGGAGATTCGTGGGCGTTGCGGACCTGGTACCCGGTGCCCGGGGTGGTTCCCACCGCGGCCTCCAACAACGACTTCGCGCCCACGTTCACCGCAGAGCTGGCCAACAAGGACATCGGCCTGGCCATCAGCGCCGCCGAGGACACGGGCACGCCCCTGGAAATCGGAAAACACGTCCAGCAGCTGTTCCAGCGGCTCATCGACGCCGGTGACGCGGGCAAGGACTGCTCGATGATCATCAAGCTCGTGGACGGCTCGCTCCAGGCCGCCGACCAGGCGCCGTCCAACTAGCCACGCAGCACGCAACGCAGGAAAAGAGAGTCCCTTGGAAACCATTCCGCACTACATCAACGGCGCCCGCGTCACCGATGCCGACCGCTTCGGTCCCGTCTTCAACCCCGCCACTGGCCAACAGGAGAAGCAGGTGGTGCTGGCCTCTGCGGCACGGACAGAGGAAGCCATCGCGGCAGCCCGCGCCGCACTGCCGGCATGGCGCGCCACCAGCCTGGCCAAGCGCACCACCATCTTCTTCAAGGTCCGCGAAATCCTGACCCAGCGGAAGTCCGAACTCGCCGCCGTCCTTACCAGCGAACACGGCAAGGTCCTCTCCGACGCCGAGGGCGAAATTGCCCGCGGCCTGGAGAACATCGATTTCGCCACCGGGCTGTCCCACATGCTCAAAGGTGAGCGCTCGGAGCAGGTTTCCGGCGGCATCGATGTCCACTCCGTCCGCCAGCCGGTGGGCGTGGTGGCCTGCATTACCCCGTTCAACTTCCCGGCCATGGTGCCGCTGTGGATGATCGGCAGCGCACTGGCGTGTGGCAACACCGTGCTGCTGAAGCCCAGCGAGAAGGATCCGTCCGCCGCCGTCTTCATCGCAGAGGCCTTCGCCGAGGCGGGCCTTCCAGCCGGTGTCCTGAACGTGGTCCAGGGGGACAAGGAAACCGTCGATGTCCTGCTGGAACACCCTGACGTAAAGGCAGTGAGCTTCGTCGGATCCACCCCCGTGGCCCGGTCCATCTACAAGCGGGCAGCGGAGCACGGCAAGCGGGTGCAGGCGCTGGGCGGCGCAAAGAACCACATGGTGGTGCTTCCCGACGCCGACCTGGACATGGCTGCCGACGCTGCGGTTTCCGCCGCGTACGGTTCCGCCGGCGAACGTTGCATGGCCGTCAGCGTCCTGGTGGCTGTGGGCAGCATTGCCGATGACCTGGTGAAGGCGATCTCCAGCCGCATGGCGGACCTGACGATCGGTGCGGGAACCGACCCCGCCTCCCAGATGGGGCCGTTGATCACCGCTGAGCACCGGGACCGGGTGGCGTCCTATGTTGCCGGAGCCGAAGGTGAAGGGGCCACCCTGGTGGTGGACGGCCGCTCGCAGCAGTTCGATTCGAAGGGGTTCTTCATCGGCGTCAGCCTGGTGGACCACGTCAAGCCCGGCATGAAGGTGTACGACGACGAGATCTTCGGCCCCGTCCTGTCCGTGGTCCGCGTGGACACCTACAGTGACGCCGTGAAGCTGGTCAACGACAACGAGTTCGGCAACGGCACGGCGATCTTCACCCGCGACGGCGGCGCGGCGCGGCAGTTCGAGTTCGACGTCGAGGCGGGCATGGTGGGCGTCAACGTCCCCATCCCGGTCCCGGTGGGTACTTTCTCGTTCGGCGGCTGGAAGAACTCGCTGTTCGGCGACACCCACATGTACGGTCCCGACAGCATCCGGTTCTACACCCGTGGCAAGGTGGTGACCACCCGCTGGCCGGACCCCTCCACCTCCGTGATTGACCTGGGCTTCCCGCAGGTGGACTAAGGCAGTGGAATAAGCACAACAGGGCGGGGACCGGATTCCGGTCCCCGCCCTGGCTGTTCAGAGCCTGGCTGTTCTGAACCTGGCTGTGCAAAAGCCCTGGCTAGCCGTTCATGATGTCGCCGCGGCGCTTCATGTACTCCTCCATGGACAGCTCACCGTTGCTGTACTGCTGGTCCAGCTCCGCGAGTTTCCGCGCCCGGAACCCTTGCGGTGCTGCCGGCGGCGGAGGCGTGGCAGGCCCGGAAGACTGCTCCCGTCCGTGCTGTTGGAAAGGCTCCTGCCGGAACGGCGGTTCCTGCGGAGCGCCGTACCGGGGATCGTTCATGGGCGGCTGCCCGTATTGGTTGGGCAGTGGCGGCTGGCCCTGCGTGCCCGGCTGGCGGAAACCGCCGGAGAAGTAGTCCTGCTGGGTATAGCCGTCGCGGGGCTGGCTGCTCTGCGGCCCGGCGGAGCCTGGAAATTGGCCATAGCCCGGGAACTGGTTGGAACCCGGATATTGGTCCGGACCGGGGTACTGGCCCGGTCCGGGGAACTGGCCGGGGAAGCCCTGGTCCCGGTCCCGGCGTGCAACGGAGCGGCGGTACGCCCCCCTGACTGCGGGGACAACGAAGGACAGGATGATGATCCAGAAAAACAAGCTCACGGTGCCGCGCCTCTCGTGTGTTGTCCTTCCAGCGTAACCCCGGGCGGCCTTACCGGCGGCTGGGTTCGGTGGTTCCCAACGGACCCTCGCCGGATCCCAACGGAACGCCCGGGCCAAAGACGGGACCCGGCGTCGGCCGTTTTGCGGTGATGCCGTCGCCGGAGGACTGGTGGCGCAGCCGGCGCAGCACCCATGGGACGAAGTATTCGCGTGCCCAGACGAAGTCCCCGCTCCTGGCCTCGCGCCAGGTCCGGGGCGGCAGGGGCTTGGGCTGCAGGGGTTCCAGGGAATGCTGCACGTTCAGCGCGTCCAGCACCATGGCCGCGATGGTGTGGTGGCCCAAGGGGGAGAAGTGCAGCCGGTCCTGGTCCCACATCTGCGGGTCGCTCAACTGCCGCAGCGACCACATGTCCGCAATGACTGCGTCATGCCGGGCTGCGACGGTGCGCAGGTTCTCGTTGTAGATGGCCACCTTGCTGCGAATCCGGCCCAGCACCGACGAACCCGTGTCCGGGCCGTTGAAGAGCACCACCGTGGCGCCGCCCATGGACAGGATCTGGACCACGGAATCGAGCTTCTCGGCCAGGACGTCAGGATCGCCCCCGGGGCGGATCAGGTCATTGCCGCCGGCGGACAGGGTGACCAGGTCCGGCTTCAGCTCCAGGGCGGGGGCCAGTTGCTGGTCCACGATCTGCTGCAGCAACCTGCCCCGGACGGCAAGGTTGGCGTAGGCGAAGTCCGGCTGGGTGCGGCCCAGTTCTTCGGCCACACGATCGGCCCAACCGCGGTGGCGGCCGGGGCTTGAGGGGTCGGGGTCGCCGATGCCCTCGGTGAAAGAGTCGCCCATTGCCACGTACCGGCTCCAGGGATGGGATCCGGCGTGCGCGGGCGGGGTCTGGATGGCACTTGCGTCAGTCACGGTCCCTATCCTGCCTTCCGCCTCTTTGGCTACGCGAACGTAGGTTGTTACCTCCAAGTAACTGGTATGAATGGAAACCATGACTGACGCCGAAGTATTTCCTGCCCCCGTTGTCCTGTGGTCCCATCCGGAAGACCAGCGCGCCGGCAAGCCGCTGCTGGTGCTCCTCCACGGCTACGGCGCCAACGAGCAGGACCTGCTCAGCCTGGCCGACATGCTGCCCGGGGACTTCGCCGTCGCGTCCGTGCGGGCGCCCATCGCCATGGGCCCGGGCTTCACGTGGTTCCCGCTGACGGCCTCCATTGAGTACTCCCTGGATCGCGTTAAGACGGCTTCGGCGTACGTGCTGGAGTGGATCGATGCGATCAGGCCCGGCCACCCGTCCGTCTCGCTGCTGGGCTTTTCCATGGGCATGGCCATGGCCACCACGCTCCTGCGCCAGCGGCCCTCGGACTTCGCCGCCGTCGTCGGACTGTCAGGCTTCGTGGTGGACGCCGGCGGCGACCCGTCGTTCAAGGACGCCGAGCTGGATGGATCCGTTCCCATGTTCTGGGGCCGCGACCAGCAGGACCCCGTGATCACCCAGGACAAGATCGAGTTCACCATGGGCTGGGTGCGCAAGCACGTTAGGCTCACCAAGGTGCTGTACACCGGCATGTGGCACGGCATCAACCAGCAGGAGATCGGGCACGTAGGGGAGTTCCTCACCCACGAAGTGCTGAACAAATAGAACGTACGACGGCGGCGCTTCAGCCGCCGTCGCTAGCTCTCCTCCGGCGCCACTACCCGCACTGTTTGCCCGTTGACCGTCACAGTGTCCCCGTTGTGCAGCTGGCGGCCGCGGCGGTCATCGATCTCGCCGTTGACCTTGACCAGCCCGTTCTTGATGAGCTCCGCCGCCTCCACCCCGTCCTCAACAAGGTTGGCGAGTTTCAGCAGCTGGCCCAGCCGGATCATGCTGTCGCGGATGGGGACGTCGTCAATGGGGTTGCTCATAGAGCAATAATGCCTGAACTAAGGTGGATTCAATGACCTCCCCTTCCCGCCTGCCGGCCCTTGCCGGCCTGCCCCTCGCCGTGGGTTCCGGCCTGGCCATCCCCGTCCAGGGCCGCATCAACGGGGCCCTGGGTGCCCGCCTCAATGACGGAATCGCCGCAGCGTCCGTGAGCTTCAGCACAGGCCTGCTGGTCATGATCGTCATCTCGCTGCTGCTCCCGCGGGGACGGGCAGGCCTGGCCAGCATCCTCCCAGCGGTCCGCAACCGCGCCTTTCCCCGCATCTACGTGGTGGCCGGCGCTATTGGTGCCCTGTTCGTGTTTGCCCAGTCCTTCACCGTGGGTATCCTCGGCGTGGCACTTTTCACCGTGGCGGCTGTCACCGGGCAAACCGTCAGCGGCCTGCTGGTGGACCGGCTGGGGATTGGCCCGGCCGGAAAGAAGTCCGTCACCGGCATCCGGATTGTCGGCTGCATCCTGACCATCGCCGCCGTCGCCTGGGCGGTATCGCCGAGGTTCAGCGGCGCAGGCTCCGGTTCCGACGGCGGACCCGCCACGCTCCTGTTGCCCATCCTGCTGCCCGTGGCGGCTGGCTTCCTCATGAGCTTCCAGCAGGCCATGAACGGCACCGCCACCCTTCACTACGGCACCCCCATTGCCGCCACCCTGGTCAACTTCGTGGCCGGCTGCATCGTGCTCTGGGCCGCGTTCGCCGTGAAGCTGGCGGTGGCCGGCCCCGCCAACCCGTTGCCGGGGGAGTGGTGGTACTACCTGGGCGGCCCCATGGGCTGCGTCTTCATTGGGCTGGGCGCCCTCCTGGTCCGAACCCTTGGCGTCCTGGTGACCGGGCTGGGCATGATCGCGGGCCAACTGCTCGGCTCGCTGGCCCTGGACCTTGCGCTGCCCGCCCCGGGTACCGTCGTCGCCCCTGCCACCGTCCTGGGAACCCTGCTGACGCTCGGTGCCATCATCCTGGCCACCCTGCCCTGGCCCCGGGGCGCGCTGCGCAGGCAGCGGCCGGTACGCTAGGACACAAGCTTTTCCGCGTTCTTCCTTCATCCGCCCCGACCCGCTGCCCCTGTGCCCCAGGCACGGAGCAGCCGGGGCCTGACAACCCGCGGACCGCACCCAGCGGCCCTGTAGAAATTGGAGTTACCCCATGGCAGCAAAATCCGTCCTCGACCAGGTCATTTCCCTCTCCAAGCGGAGGGGCTTTGTGTTCCAGGCCGGTGAGATCTACGGCGGTTCCCGCTCTGCCTGGGATTACGGGCCCCTTGGCGCCGAGCTGAAGGAAAACATCAAGCGCCAGTGGTGGCAGTCCGTGGTCCGGGGCCGCGAGGACGTGGTGGGCCTGGACTCCTCCGTGATCCTTCCCCGCCAGGTGTGGGAAGCCTCCGGCCACGTGGAAGTCTTCTCCGATCCCCTGGTGGAGTGCCTCTCCTGCCACAAGCGCTACCGCGCTGACCACCTCGAGGAAGAATACGAGGAGAAGAAGGGCCGCCCGGCCGAGAACGGCCTGAAGGACATCGCCTGCGCCAACTGCGGCACCCGCGGCCAGTGGACCGAACCGCAGGAGTTCTCCGGCCTGCTCAAGACCTACCTGGGCCCGGTGGCCAGCGAGGAAGGCCTGCACTACCTCCGCCCCGAGACCGCACAGGGCATCTTCGTGAACTTCAACAACGTGCTCACCACCTCCCGGAAGAAGCCGCCGTTCGGCATCGGCCAGATCGGCAAGTCCTTCCGCAACGAAATCACGCCCGGAAACTTCATCTTCCGCACCCGCGAGTTCGAGCAGATGGAAATGGAGTTCTTCGTGGAGCCCGGTACCGACGAGGAATGGCACCAGTACTGGATGAAGGAGCGCATGGCCTGGTACACCGGCCTGGGCATCCGCGAGGAGAACCTGCGCTTCTTCGAACACCCCAAGGAGAAGCTCAGCCACTACTCCAAGGGCACCACTGACATCGAATACCGCTTCGGCTTCCAGGGCTCGGAATGGGGCGAACTGGAAGGCATCGCCAACCGCACCGACTTTGACCTCTCCACCCACGCCAAGGCCTCCGGCACGGACCTGAGCTACTTCAACCAGGCCACCAACGAGCGCTACACCCCCTACGTCATCGAGCCCGCGGCCGGCCTGACCCGTTCCTTCATGGCGTTCCTGGTGGACGCCTACACCGAGGACGAGGCCCCCAACGCCAAGGGCGGGGTGGATGTGCGCACCGTGCTGAAGCTGGACCCGCGCCTTGCCCCGGTCAAGGCCGCCGTGCTGCCGCTGAGCCGCAACGAGGACCTGTCCCCGAAGGCCAAGGCCCTGGGCGCCCAGCTGCGGAAGAACTGGAACATCGACTTCGACGACGCAGGCGCAATCGGCCGCCGCTACCGCCGCCAGGACGAGATCGGCACCCCGTTCTGCATCACCGTTGACTTCGATACCCTCGAGGACCAGGCCGTCACCATCCGCGAGCGGGACACCATGAGCCAGGAACGCGTCTCCCTGGACAAGGTGGAAGGCTACCTGGCGGCACGGCTGATCGGCGCCTGAGCATGGCCATCGAATACCGCGAATGGCACGACGGCGACGACCTCGCGCTCCTGGAAATCTGGGGCGACCCGGACACCGCGCAGGCCCGCCAGTTCCGCGGCGCCCTCGCCCCGTCTTCCAACGGGAGGAACGGCACCCCGTGGCGCCGCTGCGTCGTGGCCGAAGACGTCATTGACGGCGTCGGCATTCCCGTTGCCGCCGGCGTGGTCTATGAAGCGTCCCTCCACCCTGAACGCCTCTGGACCTATATCGAGGTCGCGAAGGACCACCGCCGCACGGGCATCGGCGCAAGCCTCCTGACCATGCTGCGGCGCGAGGCCGCGCACGCGCCGTCGGGCATCACCAGGCTGCGTGCCAAGGTGGAGCCCGGCACCGCGGGTGCCGCGTTCGCCGAAGCGGCCGGGCTGGCGCCCATCCAGCGTTCCCGGCTGGTCATCGTGGAACCGGGAGCCCTCCGGCTGCCCGTCTTCCCGGACAAGGACCACGGCGGCCGCCCCATCGACGGCGAAAACGCCGGTGCCGACATTGTGATGGACCTGGCCACCGGGTCAGTGGAGCTGACCGACGTGGTGGGCCGGTACTACACCGCCATCCATGGCTGGGACTCCCCGGGAGTCCTGTCGGTGGGCCAGGTGCAGAAGCTGTTCCTGGACGAGCTCACCGGCGCCCACGGGGCCATCGTGTTGCGGGCGCAGCCGGAATCCGCGTTTGGTGCCGGTGTGGCGCCGGGCAGGAAGGGCCGCATCCGGGCGTTTGCGGTCAGCTACGCCGCCCCTGCCGGGCCTGACGACGCACCCCACACGGAAGCTGCCGGGAGCACGGGGACGGACACGCCCACGGACGTTTTCGTGGGCCACGAGCCGGCATTGGCCGCTGACGATGCGGCCGAGGCGGTCCGGGACATGCTCGCCCTGATCGCCTACCAGCACCCGGTCATGCTGGAACTGGACGATTCCATGACCGCCCTGCGCGCCGCCGTCGAGCCTCTCCTTGCGGGGGGCAAAGCCCGGCTGGCGGGCGCCGAAACCCTGGTGGTCTCGGACTAAGGCACCGCCGGCCACTGTCCCGTCCCTGTCCCATCCCTCCGCCACCCGGCTGGGGACGGGGGCGGACATGCCTATTTTCGGCGGGGAGCACGACGGCGGCCCGCGGCTGCGTCCGCGGCGTCCAGCAGCTGCCGCTCCGCATCCGTCGGTGCACTCCCGCCCAGGTGCGCGGGCACCCACCACGCTGCGGCCTCCGGCCGAAGCGGAAAGTCGGCCATGCAGCGGTCGATTCCTGCCTGCAGCGTGCCACGCAGCGCTTCGGTGGCCGCCTCGACTTCAACGTCCGCCGGAATTACCATCGGCGCGGCAACGTGGACGCGGATGGGCGCCCGCCAGCCGCGACCCAGGGCAAAGCCGTGCCCACGGGTGATAATCCGGTGGGCACCCCAAATTGATACCGGGATGACCGGAACGCCTGCCTCTGCCGCCATCCGGACCGCCCCGGTCCGGCAGTCGCGGACGGTGAAACTCCTGCTGACCCCAGCCTCGGGGAACACGGCCAGGTATTCGCCGTCCCGCAGCCTGGCCACCGCAGCCGCGTAAGCGTCCGAGCGGCCCGTGTATCCCACCACCACGTGGCCGCTGGCGCTGATGGCGGGGCCGGCAAGCCAGTGGTCGGCAGCGCCCTGGTGGACCAGGAACCGCAGCTGGGCGCGGACGTGGCGCCACAGGAGCAGTTCCACCACAGCAAAATCCACGTAGCCGAAGTGCGTCACGGCAAAAACGGCTCCGTCCCCGCGGGCAGCCTGCCGGGACGGACCGCTGTGCGGTCGCCCTGCGGGCAGGTGCTCCAGGCCGGTGGCTCGAATGTCCAGCTGCAGGGCCCAGCGCAGGAGCTGCCCCGTGCGCACGATCAACCGGTAGAAGCGGTCGTTGGCCGGGGGACGCCAGGGCATGGGAGCGGATGCCTAAAGGGTGACGTGGACGGAGGACTCGGGAAGCAGGTCCGTGAAGGCGCGGGATGGCTGTACGTCGGCGCCTGTGCTCTCGGCGAATGATTTGATGATGAACCCGGTTGCAAGGGTCTGCCATAGGCGTACCTTCCGGAGCATGAAATGCCCTACGCCCTTGAGGGACACGTACTGCATGGTGGCCGCATCCGCGGAAGCCCGTTGGGCGAAGGCGAGCGATTGCGAGGGACTGGTCATGTGGTCGGTGGTGCCGTGGATAATCAGTACCTTCCTGCCGGTGACCCTGTCGGCGGGGGTTTCCGGGCCCAGCCAGGGTGCCAGCGCCACCACGGCCTCCACCTGCGGGTGGTCTGCTGCGCACACTGCGGTCAGCCCGCCCATGGAGTGGCCCAGCAGGAAGACGGGAACCCCGGGGTGGCGTTCGGCGATCTGCTGCAGGGCCCACCGGGCGTCCTGCAGCGGGGACATGTCCGGGCCGTTCCAGCCGCGGACGCTGTTGCGCAGGGACCAAACGGCCAGACCGTACTTCCGGCCGGCGCGGTGCAGGTGCCTGGCGAACGGGATCATCCTGGCCGGGCTCAGGTGCCGGGCCTCCACCGGGTCGCGGCTGTGGGCCTTGCCTCCGTGCAGGACCAGGACCACGCCCTTGGTGTTGCCGGATGCTTCGAGGACGCTCAGTGCCGGCTTGTGGACGGCAACAAGCGGGACCTGCCCGGCCTGCAGCGCGTCCTTGTCCGCTGTTCCACTGCTGCCGGTCCCATGCCCGCCACGGTTGTCCATGCTGGTTCCTCCCCATCCCGATGGTCCATTTATAAACCCTATGGCGCCGCACGTAGAGTTCAACCATGAGGTTGTACTGCTGATGGGCGCCGGTCACTCCCACGCTTCCTTGGATCATTCGGAGCCGACGCCCCAGGCGATGGCTGCCCGCAGCAAGGCGAACCGCATCCTGGCCGCGGTACTCATTCCGCTGGCGCTGCTGACCCTCGCCGGAATGGCAGCGCTGTGGCCATCCGGTAGCAAGGAAGGGGTCTCGCTCGCCAACCCATACTCCACCGCCCCTGGCGTCACCTTCGATACCGGCACCATCCAGAACGTGGTGACCGGGAACTGCATGCAGGGCACCAGCCAACAGGGAACTGGCCAGCAGGGCGCCGGCCAACAGGGCACCGATCAACAGGGAACCAGCCAGCAGGGCCCGCAGCAGCAGCCGGGCAAGGGCTCGGACTGCACCTTCGCCTTCACCGAGCCGGACAAAGGCGGCAGCCCGGTCAAGGTGGTCATCAACCCTGACGTTGCGGCATCCCACGGGGTCAAGCCCGGGGACCAGATCCGGTACCTGAACCTCTCAAACGCCCAGGGCGCCACAGGGTCACAAGGGTCGCCGGCCTACATTTTCGTGGACTTCGTCCGGACCCTGCCGATCATCCTGCTGGCCTTTCTTTACGCCGTGGTAGTCATCGCCGTCGCCCGGTGGCGTGGATTGCGCGCCCTGATCGGACTGGTGGGCGCGTACTTCGTGCTGGCAAACTTCCTGCTCCCGGGCCTGGTGGAAGGCAAACCGCCCCTGCTGCTGGCCCTGGTGGGGTCCACGGTGATCATGATCGGGGTGCTGTACTTCGCCCATGGATTCTCCGCGCGCACCTCCACAGCGCTCCTGGGCACTATCTTCGGGCTGGCCATCACCGCCGTGCTGGCGGCCTGGGCCACCGACGCC
Organism: Arthrobacter sp. ISL-85; assembly: GCF_018613675.1. GTDB lineage: Bacteria > Actinomycetota > Actinomycetes > Actinomycetales > Micrococcaceae > Arthrobacter. The sequence goes on from NZ_JAGGPQ010000005.1 coordinate 302,705, forward strand.
GCCAACCTCGCCGGCGTGGGCAGCCACGACGCCGCCACCCTGGTGAATACGTCGTCGAACATCTCCATCTCCGGCGTGATCCTCTGCGGACTCATCATTTCCGGCCTTGGCGTCCTCAACGACGTCACCATCACGCAGTCCTCGGCCGTGTGGGAGCTTTACGAGCTGGCGCCGGCCAGCAGCGCCCGGAAGCTGTTCACGTCCGCCATGCGGATCGGCCGCGACCACATCGCTTCCACCGTGTACACCATCGCCTTCGCCTACGCGGGCGCCGCACTGCCCACCCTGATCATCGTCATGCTCTACGACCGGCCCCTGATCGACACCCTCACCAGCGCCGAGCTCTCCGAGGAAGTCATCCGGACGCTCGTGGGTTCCATCGGACTGGTCCTGGCTATCCCTGTCACCACCCTGATCGCCGTGCTCGTGGTCAAGGCGACCGGCATCAGGGCTGCAGACGGTGAGGCAGTGAGCGGGGCGCCACAGGACAGAAAGCACGACGGCGGGCACAGCCACGCGGACGACGTGCCGGACACCGGGGCGCTCGCCGCAGCCGCCCTTGAGGAACGCAGCCGGCGCACGGCCGTCGTGCCCGCGGTCCAACCAACTGGGGAACCTGCTGCCCGCCGGGGCCGGCGGGCAGACCGCGGCTAAGCCTGGCCTCCTGGACGGCCGCACGCTGCCGCCCGGAAGGGCCGCCGTCAGGGTGGAGCAACCAGGTATGGATGGCCCCATCCGCCGGAAACCTGTGACAGGCCCCAATGGCACTGGCTGCAATCGCCGATTTGCCCGGCTTTGCAACAATGGACAGGTGACTGTTACAGCAACTCCTCCCGCACCCAAGCTGGAACTCCCGCCCCTGAAGCTGGGACCCATTACGGTTGACACCCCCGTGATCCTGGCCCCCATGGCCGGCATCACCAACTCCGCCTTCCGCAGGCTTTGCCGTGAATACGGCGGCGGCATGTACGTGGCGGAGATGGTCACCTCCCGCGCGCTGGTGGAGCGGACACCAGAATCGCTGCGCATCATTTCGCACGACGACGACGAGAAAGTCCGCTCCGTCCAGCTGTACGGCGTTGACCCGGGCACGGTCGGCGCGGCCGTGCGGATGCTCGTGGAGGAAGACCGGGCCGATCACATCGACCTCAACTTCGGCTGCCCGGTCCCCAAGGTGACCCGGCGCGGCGGCGGCTCCGCCCTGCCCTGGAAGATCGACCTGTTCACCTCGATCGTGCAAACCGCCGTCAAGGAAGCCTCCAAGGGCAACGTTCCGCTGACCATCAAGATGCGCAAGGGCATCGACGATGACCACCTCACGTACCTCGACGCAGGACGCATCGCCCGCGATGCCGGTGTTGCCGCCGTCGCCCTCCACGGCCGGACGGCCGCCCAGTTCTATTCGGGCAAGGCCGACTGGTCCGCCATCGCCCGGCTCCGCGAAGCGCTGCCGGACATTCCCGTGCTGGGCAACGGCGATATCTGGTCCGCCGAGGACGCTGTCCGGATGGTGCGCGAAACCGGCGTGGACGGCGTGGTGGTGGGCCGCGGATGCCAGGGCAGGCCCTGGCTCTTCGGGGACCTGCAGGCCGCGTTTGAAGGCAGCGACGTCCGCCACCGCCCCAACCTGCGCCAGGTGGCCGAGGGCGTATACCGCCACGCGGAACTGATGGTGGAAACCTTCGGCGATGAAGGCAAGGCGCTGCGGGAGATCCGCAAGCACATCGCCTGGTACTTCAAGGGCTATGTGGTGGGTGGGGAACTGCGTACCAGGCTGGCCCTGGTCACCAGCCTGGAGGTGCTCCGGGACACGCTGGCCGAGCTGGACCTGGACTCGCCCTACCCCGGTGTGGATGCCGAGGGTCCCCGCGGCCGCGCCGGCTCGCCCAAGCGGCCTGCCCTGCCCAAGGACTGGCTGGACTCCCGGGCGCTCAATGAAGACCAGTCCCGGAACATCGCGGCCGCAGAACTGGACGTCTCCGGTGGCTGAAGCATCCGTGGCCGGACACTTACCCGCGGGCACCCCCACCGCCGCCTTGGCGCTGCCCGGCTACGACATGCACGATTCCGCCCGCTGGGTGGAGGAGCCGCCCAAGAGCACCTACCGCTCCGACTTCGAACGGGACAGGGCCCGGGTGCTGCACTCGTCGGCCCTGCGCCGGCTGGGTGCCAAAACCCAGGTGGTGGCACCGGACACGGACGACTTCGTCCGCACCCGCCTCACGCACAGCCTGGAGGTGGCCCAGGTGGGCCGCGAACTGGGCAGGGCCCTGGGCTGCGATCCGGACGTGGTGGACACGGCCTGCCTCAGCCACGACCTTGGCCATCCGCCCTTCGGCCACAACGGCGAGTCGGCGCTGAATGAGGTGGCACATGCCATCGGCGGTTTCGAAGGCAATGCCCAGACCCTCCGCCTGCTCACCCGGCTCGAACCCAAGGTGCTCACGGAGGACGGCCACCCCGCCGGGCTGAACCTCACCCGCGCAAGCCTGGACGCGGCGTCGAAATATCCCTGGTCAGCCTTGGAGGCACCGGTGATCCACGGCCAGCGGACCAGCAAGTTTGGCGCCTACGAGGACGATCTCCCAATCTTCAACTGGATCCGCGAAGGCGCGCCGGAACGCCGGACCTGCCTTGAAGCCCAGGTCATGGATCTGGCGGACGATATCTCCTATTCCGTGCACGACGTGGAGGACGCGATCGTTGCCGGCCACTTCCAGCTGCGCTGGATGGACAACCCGGACCACCGCGCACGCGTGGTGGGCTACGCCAAGCAGTGGTACCTGCCGCACAACGACCCCGCCGCCATTGACGCGGCCCTGGCACGCCTGGAGGCCACGGACGTCTGGGTGCGCGAGGCCGATGGCAGCCGTAAATCCATGGCAGCGCTGAAGAACATGACCAGCCAGTTGATCGGCCGGTTTTGCCAGAAGGCCCTGGAGACCACCCGCTCCGTCTACGGGCCGGAAAACCTGACCCGCTACAACGCCGAACTCATGGTCCCGGACGAGACCGTCATGGAGATCGCGGTGATGAAGGGCCTGGCCACCACGTTCGTGATGACCACCGAGCACCGGCAACCCATCTACGAGCGGCAGCGGGAAGTGCTCCACGCCCTGGTGACCGCCCTCAGCGCCACCGGTGACCGCCACCTGGAGCCGATGTTCGCGGCGGACTGGCGGGCGGCGGACGACGACGGCGCACGCCTTCGCGTGGTCATCGACCAGGTGGCGTCGCTCACGGATGGCTCCGCCTTGGCCATGTACGAGCGCCTGGTGGGGAGCCTGCCCTCGCTCTGGTAACCGCCATTTGCTCCCGCCCGGTCAACAGCTTCCTTAAAGCATCTACACAGGAAGGAGGTGCACCATGGGAGAAGGGCAAGCCGTTAAGACGGGAGCAGGTCATGAGCCCTCGCAGCAGGGGCAAACGCCTTGCGGCCGGGATTACCGCGGCCGTGGGTGTGGGCAGTTTCGCAGCAGCCGGCGTCGCCGCAACCGCCGTGTATGCCTCGACACCCGCCGTGATTGCCAGGACAACTCCGGCAACCGACACCGGCACGCAGGGAAGCACACCCCAATCAGGGTCCGCCCGCTCCGACGACGATCACGGGACTACCAAGAACAACGGCTCACGCCGCTCAAAGAGCTATGGCAGCACTGCCCCTGTCCAGCCCGGCAACGGCGGCACCGTCCACGGCCGGTCCTCGGGGTCCTGACATGGCAGGTCCCGGTACGGCTGCTCCTGCTACGGCTGCCCCAGGAGTTGCTGCCCAATCCGCCTGGACAGTCTGGGAGCTTGAGGCTTTCGTCACGGTAACCGACGGCGAAAAACTCGCCGCAGCCGGGGAGATTGCCCGTTCCGTTGTTGCCGCCGTGGATTTAGCCTGCAGCCGCTTCCGTGACGATTCCGAACTGACAGTGCTCCAGCCCCGGATGGCGCGGGGCGTCAGTATCAGCCCTATGTTCCGGCTGCTCCTGGAGCGCGCCCTGGACGCCGCCCGGATGACCGGCGGCGACGTCGACCCCACCCTCGGAGCAGATCTGGCCGCACTGGGGCATGGCCCGGGACCGCAGGCCACTCCGGGGCTCACCAGCCTGCCGGTACCGCCGCAGGCTGCATCTTCCCCGCCGTCATCTCCCCGGCCTGCACCCGCCCCGCGCGTTCCAGGCTGGTCCCGCCTGCGGCTTGACTCGAGGATGCTCACCCTGCCGGCCGATCTCCACCTGGACCTGGGAGCATCAGCAAAGGCTGTGGCCGCCGATCTCGCCGCGGACGCGGTGCACCAGCAGCTTGGGTGCGGCGTGCTTGTGGGCCTGGGGGGAGACCTGGCAAGCGCGGGGCCGGGGCCGCTGGAGGGTGGAAAGCCGGGCCACTGGCAGGTCATGGTGCAGGACCTTCCTTCCGACCCTGCCCAGCAGATTTCCCTGGCTCCCGGGTTTGCCCTGGCCACCTCCAGCACGCAAAAGCGCCGCTGGAGGCACCAGGGAACCCAGGTCCACCACATCCTTGATCCCCGCTTTGGCCTGCCTGCCGACGCGGTCTGGCGCTCAGTGAGCGTGGCGGCGCCCACCTGCCTGGAAGCGAACGCGTACAGCACGGCGGCCATTGTCCGTGGCTTCGCCGCCCTGGAATGGTTTCGGAGCGAAGGCATTTCCGCCCGGCTCGTGGACAGCCGCGGCCGGGTCGCAACCACCGGTGGCTGGCCCGCCGAAAGCTACAGCCCTCCCGCAGGTTCCTCCGCAAACTCCAGTCCCGGGGGTGCCGGCCATGGATGAGGCAATGTGGGCATTTGGCCGGGTAAGCGGCTTCGTGTCCCTGGCACTGTTCACCGGGTCCGTGCTGCTGGGGATCCTGAACCGGTCCGGCCGGCCGCTGATGGTACTGCCACGGTTCTCCATCAGCCTCCTGCACGGGAACATAGCCTTGCTGGCCACGATTTTCCTGGGGCTGCACGTGGGATCCCTGCTCCTTGACTCCTTTGCCAAGCTGAATCCGGTGGACATCGTGGTGCCGTTCCTTGGCTCCTTTCAGCCCTTCTGGCAGGGGCTGGGAACGGTGGCCCTGGACCTTGTCCTGGCAGTGGTAGTGACCGGGCTGCTGCGGCATCGGATTGGGCAGCGCAGCTTCAAGGCCGTGCACTGGCTCAGCTACGGCGTCTGGCCGGTGGCCATGGCGCACGCCCTGGGAAACGGCACCGACGTCTCCAGCGGTTGGTTCCTCCTGCTGGCCGCGTCATCCGCGGTGGCCGTTGCCGCGGCCCTGCTGTGGCGGCTGAGCCCCTCCTTCCTCGAAACCTCCCATGCCAGGCAAGGAAACCTGCCGTGAGCCAAGCCAATGACACGTACCCGCCGGTGCCCCTGCAACCGGCGCAGGACACGACGCGGCAGGAACCGCGGCTCCTGGCCGCAGGCGCTGACGCAGGCTGGGAGCAGCACGTTGGCACCTTCGGGTCCTCGGAACCGCACACAGCCGGACCGGGCCTGCTGGAGGCGCTGGCGGAAGCCGGACTCACCGGCCGGGGCGGAGCCGCTTTCGAAACCTGGCGCAAGGCCACAGCCGCTGCCGGGTCCGTCAGGAAGGGATTGTTCCCGGCACGGCCGGTGGTGATCGCCAACGGCGCCGAGGGCGAACCGCTCAGCTTCAAGGACCGGACACTCCTTACGCACGCGCCCCATCTGGTCATCGACGGGCTGATTGCCCTGGCCGCAGCCCTGGGCGGCGCAGAGATGTACGTGTACGCGCCGGCGGCCGGCCTGCCCCACGTGCAGCGGGCCGTCGGCGAACGCCCCCGGGGCAAACGGATCAGGGTGGTTCAGGCCCCCGAAACGTTCATCTCCGGTGAGTCCAGCGCCGTCGTCAATATGATCGCGAACGGCAGCGCCGTCCCCACTGACCAGCGCCGCCGCCTCAGCGAGTCGGGCCTCAACGGCCGCCCCACCCTGGTGGTGAATGTCGAAACCCTCGCCCAGGTTGCCCTGATAGCCCGTTATGGTGCGCAGTGGTTCCGCCAGGCCGGGACCGGGACGGACCCGGGCACCCGGCTGGTGTCTGTTTCCGGCCCAGCCCCGGTACGGGATGTGGTGCTGGAGGTGCCCGGCGGCGCACCCCTTTCCGCGGTCCTGCGGGAAGCGGGAATGGACCCTGCCGCCTTGTCCGCGGTCCTGGTGGGCGGCTACCACGGGCGGTGGGTGCGCCCCGCGGGGCACACGCTCTCACCCGTGGGACCGCCCAGCCGGGTGGTGCGGCCCGGCGCAGGCGTGATCCATGCCCTGGATCTGCAGGCCTGCGGCATCCAGGCGACGGCCCGGATAGTCAGCTACCTTGCCGGCCAGTCGGCCAGGCAGTGCGGACCCTGCATGTTCGGCCTTCCGGCCATGGCGTCCGTCCTCAACCGGATCGCCGGAGGGGAAGCGAATCCCCGCCTTGCCTCCGAGCTGGACCGCCTGGGCAGGCTGGTCTCCGGGCGCGGTGCGTGCAGGCACCCGGAAGGGACCACCGGACTGGTCAGCAGCGCCCTGGAGGTCTTCGCGGCCGACTTCCGTGCCCACGTTTCCGGATACTGCACGGGTCCGGGAGGCGCAGCGGCATGAAGACACACCTGCACATCGACTGGACCAGCTGCGACGGCCGCGGCCTGTGCGCCGAACTGCTTCCCGGGGTGCTGGACCGGGACGACTGGGGGTACCCGGTGGCGCGCGGGAAGGTGGGCCGCGAACGGACGGACGTCCCGCTGCGCGATGCCGACCGGGAAGCCGCACGGGAAGCGGTCTTCCTCTGCCCCAGGCTGGCCCTCAGCCTGCTGGACGGGAAGGCACCGGAAACCGGGAAGCAGGTGCCCGGGCAGTGAAGCCGCGCCGGTGACACTAGGATTGCTGTGTGGCTGGGCTGATTAAACGTGAAGATATTGACGAAGTACGCCAGCGCACGGATATCAAGGAAGTGGTTGACGGCTACGTCACGCTCAAGGGCGCCGGGCTGGGAACCTTCAAGGGCCTGTGCCCCTTCCACGACGAGCGCTCGCCGTCCTTCACCGTCCGTCCCCAGGTAGGCCGCTACCACTGCTTCGGCTGCGGCGAGGACGGGGATGTCATCGCCTTCGTCCAAAAGCAGGACCACAGCTCCTTCCAGGAAGCAGTGGAAAAGCTCGCATCCCGGATCGGCTACGAGCTCCGCTACGAAGACGGCGGAACCGGCCCTAACCGGGAGGAAGTAGGCCGCCGCCAGCGGCTGCTGGACGCACACAAGATTGCGGACGAATTCTTCCGCGCCCAAATGCTCACGCCCGGAGCCGCGGAGGCCCGCAACTTCCTGTTCGGCCGGGGCTTCGACCGGGCAGCCGCGGAGCACTTCGGTTGCGGCTACGCCCCCCAAGGGTGGGACGGTCTCCTGAAGCACCTTCGCGGCCGCGGCTTCACAGACGCCGAGCTCAAGCTCACCGGGATGTTCAGCGAAGGAAACCGGGGCATCTACGACCGTTTCCGCGGCCGCCTCATTTGGCCCATCAAAGACATGGCCGGCGACACCATCGGCTTCGGCGCGCGCCGGCTCTATGAGGATGACCAGGGCCCCAAGTACCTCAACACCCCCGAAACCACGCTCTACAAGAAGTCCCAGGTCCTCTACGGCATCGACCTGGCCAAGCGCAGCATCGCCAAGGACCGGCAGTTGGTGGTGGTGGAGGGCTACACCGACGTCATGGCCTGCCACCTTGCAGGAATTACGACGGCGGTAGCCACCTGCGGAACGGCGTTTGGCACCGAACACATCAAGATCGCGCGCCGGCTCCTGTCCGACGACGGCACCGGGGGAGAAGTGGTGTTCACCTTCGACGGCGACGCCGCCGGGCAGAAGGCGGCCCTGCGGGCCTTCGAAGAGGACCAGCGGTTCACCGCCCAGACGTACGTGGCCGTGGAACCCACCGGCGCCGACCCGTGCGACCTCCGGCTCAGCCGGGGGGATGAGGCGGTGCACGCCCTGATCCAGTCCCGGCGGCCGCTGTTCGAGTTTGCCATCCGCAGCACGCTGAAGCAGTTCAACCTGGACACTGTCGAAGGCCGCGTCCAGGGCCTCAAGGCCTCCGTGCCGGTGGTGGCGGCCATCCGCGACGCTTCCACCCGGACCGGCTACTGCCAGGCGCTGACCGGCTGGCTGGGCATGCCGGACCCCAACGAGGTCCTGCGCCTGGTCACCGCAGAAGTGAAGAACGCCGCAAAACGCGGTGAACCGGGACGGTCACCGGCCCCGGGCCAGCAGCAGCCAAACGGCCCCGCCCGCCCAGCCCCCGCCCAACCCGGCGGCCCCGGCGTAGCTGCCGGGCCGTCGTCGGGCGTTGTTCCCTCCTTCCACCGCCCGGACCCGCGCGATCCTGTGGCTTCCATGGAGCGTCAGGCGCTGGAAGTGGCGCTGCAGCAGCCCTCCCTGCTGGCGGGCGGAGTCTGGGACCGCTTCGCCGCCGCCCGGTTCGCCATCCCCGCCTTCCAGGCCGTCCATGACGCAATGCGTGCCACGGGCCCCGGCCTCACTGTCGATCCGGTGGGCTGGGTGGAGCACGTAATGAATGAGGTCCCGGAACCCCTGCGGCCGCTGGTGTCCGAGCTCGCCGTGGTGCCGCTGCCGGCCCACACAGAAGAAGCGGTGCTGAAGTACTGCCGCGACATCCTGTCCCGGCTTTTCGAACTCCAGATCACCCGGGTCAAGGCGGACAAAATGGGCCAGCTGCAGCGCCTGGACGCGGCGGCGGACCCGGAGACCTACCAGCGGCTCAACCGCGAACTGATGATGCTGGAAATGGAACGCCGGGCACTGCGGGCGGAGTCGTAGGCAGGGCCTGGTCCCCATGCCCGGAGGTGGGCCAGGTCACGGCAGTCCGATTTCGTGTCCGCGGCAAGTGTTTGCTAGGCTAATACCCGCCTCATTCCTCCTTAGCTCAATTGGCAGAGCATTCGACTGTTAATCGAAGGGTTGCTGGTTCAAGTCCAGCAGGAGGAGCTTCCAATCCCCGTTCCGGCTTCCGGAACGGGGATTTTTGCTTCCGGGCAGGGCGTCTGGGCCCGGAAAACCGCCGATTTCCCTTGGGCCGGAAACCTTTGCTAATGTCATACCTGCTTCATTCCTCCTTAGCTCAATTGGCAGAGCATTCGACTGTTAATCGAAGGGTTGCTGGTTCAAGTCCAGCAGGAGGAGCGCTACGAAAAATCCCCGTTCCTCCGGCTGGAGGAGCGGGGATTTTTTCTTTCGCGGGCCGCAGCGGGTTAGACGAAATCCATTTCCACTTGCAGGAACCTTTCCGCTTCGGCAATGGCGGCCTGGAAAGCTTCATGCTCCGTGGGCGACTTCCGCGGTTCGCGCGGGCTCCATTCGTGCGGCGCGGAGTGGATCCGCACAAAGCCGGCGTCCGGGGGAGCGTAGAAAATCCCGAACCGCTGCACCGGCCATTCGGGCGAGGTTTCCGGCGCCACCAGCAGGGCCGCATTGAACGCGGGATTGAACCATTGGGCGATGGGCCGGCGCCGGTCCTCCGTGAACAACCCTGCCGCATACAGGGCCGCCGACTGTTGCCCCGCCTGCGCGCACAGCCGCTCCCACCACAGTGGCAGAATCCGGGCGTCGCACCGTTGCCATGTGGCCGGAAGTGGCGGTTGGTTCTGCCAGTTGGGCACGGCATCATTTTATCGCGGGAGGGGGCCGGACGGCAGGGAAAGCCGCACCCCGCCGGAACATCGATCCGGTCAGGTTGTTCAGCGGCGGCCGCGGGAGCGTGGCTTCCTTGTGCCAGGGTTCACCCGGTACAGGAGCGCGGCGCCAGCCAGCGTCCCCAGGATGATGCCCCAGGCGGGGTTGCCCAGGGCGCGGCCGGCGAAATAGCCAATGACGGCGCCAAGCACCGCCCCGAGGAAGAGTCCCCTTCCGTTGCGGTGCGGTCTGCGGCTCATTGCCTGCCTTTCGAGTATGGCCGGGTGGTGGATTGCCCGCGCCCAGCAGATCGGGGGTACGGCCTAGTGGATCGAGGGTACCGTGCGCGGTCGGACCACCAGCCACAGTGCTGCGATCGCCAGCAGGATGCAGGCCGCCTGCACTGCTCCCATGGGCGCGGCGCTGGTGATGCCAAGCCAACCCACCACGGGGGAGATGAGCCCGGCCATGAGGAATGTCGCCGCTCCCAGCAGCGAGGCTGCCGTTCCGGCCTGGGCTGCGTGTCCGGCCAGGGCCAGCACCTGGACGCAGGGGAACATGAAGCCTGTGCCCATAATGTAGAACCACAGCGGGACCATGACGCCCCACAGCCCCAGGCCCGCCCGGTCGAAGACCACGATCAGCAAGGCCATGAGGAACATCCAGGCCGTGGCGCCGGCCAGGATCCACTGCGGCGGGACAATCCTGATGAGCCGGGAACTGGTCTGCACGCCGGCCACGATGCCCAGGGAATTGATGCCAAAGAGCAGCCCGTACTGCTGTGCGGAGAAGCCGAACACGTCCTGGAAAAGGAAGGGCGACGCTGAGAGATAGGTGAAGAGGCCGCCGAAGTTGAAGCCCGCCACCATCAGCAGCCCCACGAAGATCCGATCGCTGAACAGTGTCCTGTAGCGTTGCCGGATGGTCATTCCGCTCCGGCCCCGCTTCTCCGGCGGAAGCGTTTCACGCACCAGGAGCAGCGCGGCCACGATCACCAAAGTCCCGTAGGCAGCCAGGAACACGAAGATGCCCGGCCATGGCATCACCAGGAGCAGCTGTGAGCCGATGACGGGGGCAAGGATGGGTGCCAGCCCGTTGACCAGGGACATCCGGGAGAACATCCGCACCATGGCGTAGCCGGAAAACAGGTCACGCACCATGGCCATCGCCACCACGCCGCCGCCGGCCGCGCCAACCCCCATCAGCACACGGAAGATGCCCAGGGTGGTGATGTCCGAGGACAAAGCGGCGCCCAGGGATGCTGCGATGTGCACGGCCGTGGCCAGGATCAGGGGAGTGCGCCGGCCGAACTTGTCGCTGAAGGGGCCCACAACCAGTTGCCCGAATGCGAAACCGACCGTGGTGCCTGCCAGGGTGAGCTGGACCTGGGCCTCGGTCACCCCCAGGCTTGCCTCCAGCGCCGGAAAGGCGGGCAGGTAGAGGTCGATGGTGAATGGACCGAGGGCCGTCAAGGCGCCCAGGAGGAGGATGTACAGGAGCTTCCGGCGACGGCTCAGCAGGTCGCCCGGATTGGGGGGATTGGTCACGGAGAACAATCCTAGGCCGGGTCGAGGCGGTTTTTGCATCGTTGTAGGCCGCGCCGTCCGGCAAGCCCCCAAGTTCGCCCTGAACCTGAATGGTAGTTTTGGTGGCGTGGACTGTGCGGCTGCACATCTCCGCAGCAAACGGATGCAGTATCGACCCATGAACCAGTAAGGCGGAACCGATGAGCGGACGTCACAGCGGGCGTACCAGCCCGGGATTGCGCATCACTGCGCTGCCCGGGACGGCAAGACTCCTTTTCCGGTTGGCCCCCCGCCAGCTCAACGACGAGATCGCCTTCGCCAAGATTGAACTCAAACGCAAGGGAATTCAGGTGGGGGTGGCGGCGGCCTTCTTCGCCGTGGCGCTTCTGTTCCTTGCGTTCCTGGTGGTTGGCCTGATCGTTGCCGCCATCATGGGGCTGGCCACCATCATGCCCGCCTGGCTGGCAGCCCTCCTGGTCTCAGCGGCATTCCTGCTGATAGCCCTCATCGGCGGCCTGGTTGGCCTCGCGAGGTTCAAGAAGGCCATGCCGCTGATGCCGGAGGAAACCATCCGCGGCATCAGGCACGATATCGGGATTGCCCGCGAGGGTTCTGCCTTCAACCCGGCCATCCTTGATCCGGCGAGCCCTGAGGCCAAGGCTGCGAAGGCTGCGAAGGCCGAAGCAGCGGCAAAGGCCAAGGCGGAGAAGGAAGCCAAGGCCGCCCGGGACGATCAGGAGTTCCCGCACGCGTCCGAACCTGAGCTGGTGCGCCGGCTGAGCCAGCGCCGCCACCACCTCACAGAGGTACGCGACGAACTTGGTACGGAGCTGGATGTGAAGACCCAGGCCCGGTACGTGCTGGCGGCCGCCCAGGTCAAGGCGCGCGAGGGCCAGGTGCTGGCGCAGCGCGGCGTGGACGCGGCCGGACAGAGGCTTGCGGCCATCTCCGGATCCGCTGACCTGTCCAGGCGCTGGAAGCCGCTGACGGCCTTTGTTGCCGCCGGGACGGTCCTGGTGGTCCTCCTGCGCCGGCTCCTGCGCTCCAACTAGGCTCTGTCCGGTGGCAGCGTTCCGGCGCGCATCCCTTGGGCGGACGTGGTTCCGGCCAAAGAAGGCATAACCGAAAGACCGCGCTGCGGCACAGCAGGAAGGAGAGGGGGACGGGTGAAGTTCATTGGTGCAGGCGCCCGCCCCGGCCGTCCGCAGGTGGACCATGACCGCGTGGCCACTATTCCCAACCTGCTCACCGTGGTGCGGTTCATGGGTGTTCCGCTCTTCATCTGGCTTGTCCTGGGCCAAAAGGAATACGGGGCCGGAGTGGTCGTCCTTGCGGTCATGGCGGGGACGGACTGGATTGACGGCTATATCGCCCGCCGGTTCGACCAAGCCTCCAAGCTTGGCCGGGTCCTTGACCCTCTTGCAGACCGCCTTGCCCTGCTGGCGGTGGCGTTCACCCTGCTGATTGCCGGCGTCGTGCATTGGGCGTACCTGGCTGCGCTGGTGGTACCCGATGCCGTCCTGCTGGTATTGACGCTCTCTCTCTTCCACGGCCACCCGGACCTTCCGGTCAGCGTGGTGGGCAAGGTGCGGACCGGGCTGCTGCTGCTGGGCACGCCGCTGCTGGTCCTCTCCCGCCTGGACACCGGGTTCTCCGGCCAACTCTTCGCCGCGGCCTGGGTGGTGCTGGGCCTGGGCCTTGTTGGCCACTGGATTGCTGCCTACAACTACTTTTGGGCCATGCTGCGCAAGGGCCGGGAACAGAAACAGCACGACGGCGGGAACGACTGATGGTGTGGCTTGCCGTGGGCCTGGCGGTACTTGGCGCCTTCTGCCTGGCTTTGGGGGCCCAGCGCCAGGGCAGCGCCGTCAAAGCCGATACCGGCGGCCTGGCCCTGAGCTCCAACGGCTTCCTGCGCCTCCTGCGCAATCCCCGCTGGATGCTCGGACTCCTGCTGCTGTGCACCGGCATGGCCATGAACGCCGTCGCCCTGGTCTCCGCACCACTGACGGTGATCCAGCCCATCGGCGCCATTGCCCTGGTGATCACCACGGTGGTCAACGCCCGGGACCAGGACCTGACCATCAACCGCGCCACGGCCGTGTCCATTGGCGCCTGCGTCACCGGATCGGCGCTCTTCGTCCTCCTGGCGGTCAACGTGACCCAGGAAAACCACCATGTCAGCCCGGAGGACGAGCTCACCATCGTGCTGCTGCTGGCCCTGGCCGTGGGGCTGTTCGGCACGCTGGCTGTCACGTTCAAGCACCGGATGAACGCGTTCATCTACATCCTCGGCGCCGGCATCCTGTTCGGCTTCGTGGCAGTCCTCACCCGGATCATCGGCAAGCACCTCCTGGATCCGAATGGGCTCTTCCTGCTTAACGTCCAGTGGTATTCCGTGGTGGCCATCATCGCGGCCGGGGGCCTGGGGTCCTGGTTCGTGCAGAACGCGTACTCCACCGGGCCGCCGGACCTGGTGATTGCCGGACTCACCGTGGTGGACCCCATGGTGGGCATTGCCATCGGCGTCATCATCCTGGGCGAACTGCGCCCCGATGTGCATGCAGTTATGGCCATTGCGATGGGAACGGCTGCCTGCCTTGCTATCGTTGGGGTTATCGCCCTTTCCCGGCACCACCCGGAGGTCACCAAGCGCAGGAAGGATGCGCGGAAGGCTTCCGGAAGGCCGTCGCACTAGTACATTCCCGTCCGAATCCAGCAATTCCACGAAGCCCGGCGCCCCTGCGCCAGCGGCCAACCGTGCTGTCAGTTCCACGCTGTCCGCACCGTGACCATCAGGAGCACTCCCCATGACCACGCCAGCCGACCAGCGTCCCCTGACCATCCTGATCGCGGCGGACACCTATCCGCCGGATGTCAACGGCGCTGCCCAGTTTGGGTACCGTCTGGCCAAGGGAATGACTGCCCGGGGCCATAACGTCCATGTCCTGGCGTCCCGCGACAGCAAGGGAAAGAGCTTCACGGAGTTTCGCGAGGAAGCAACCGTGCACCGGCTCCGCTCGCACAGGGCGTTCACGCACGAGAGCTTCCGCCTCTGCTTCCCCTGGGAAATCAAGAAGGAAATCAGCCTGCTCTTCGACCGGGTGAAGCCTGACGTGGTGCACATCCAGAGCCACTACATGATCGGCGAACACGTACTTTATGAGGCCGTAAAGCGCGGAGTGCGCATCGTGGCCACCAACCACTTCATGCCCGAAAACCTTAACCCCTTCCTGCCGTTCCCGCAGTGGTTCAAGGACATCATTGGGCGGATCTCCTGGAAGGACATGGGCAAGGTCATGGGCCAGGCGGACGTGGTGACCACCCCCACACCCCTGGCGGCCAGGGCCATGCACGAACACGCTTTCCTGCGGAAGGTGCTCCCGCTGTCCAACGGCATCGACTCCGCTGCCTATGAGCTGAAGCCCGGCGAGCACATCGAGCCGCATGCCCACCCCACAGTGCTGTTCGCCGGACGCCTGGCGGAGGAAAAGCATGTGGACGTGCTCGTCGAGGCCATCGGCAAAACGCCGCCCGAGCTGAACGTGCACCTGGAGATCGTGGGCGGCGGCGAAGTGCGCTCCGCCCTGGAGGACCTCGTCCGGCGGCTTGGACTCACCAACCGGGTCAAGTTCCTGGGCCTTGCCAGCGATGATGAACTGCGTACCGCCTACATCCGGGCCGACCTGTTCTGCATGCCCGGAACCGCGGAACTGCAGTCCCTTGTGACCCTGGAAGCGATGTCCGCCTCCACTCCTGTGGTCCTGGCCGACGCCATGGCGCTCCCGCACTTGGTGCGCGACGGCGCAAACGGCTACCTTTTCACGCCCAACGACAGCGATGACCTCGCCAAGAAGATCACCCAGGTCCTGGAACTGCCGAAGGACGAACAGCGCGCCATGGGCCGGGCAAGCCGGCAGATGGTGGAACCGCACAGCATCCAGGGAACGCTGCAGACCTTCGAGGACCTGTACCGCGGCGCCTCTTACGAGGACAAAGTGGTCTGAACCCTTTCCCGGGTTTGCTAGAGTGTTTTTGCCCTGCCGGAGCGTGGCTGTTTGAACACGTGCCCCGGGGCTTGGGGCTATAGCTCAGCTGGTTAGAGCGCGGGACTCATAATCCTAAGGTCCTCGGTTCAAGTCCGAGTAGCCCTACCGACAACCGCGGCCGACGATCTTCGTTGGCCGCGGTTTTCTTGGTTAACCCCGCACCCTGCGGTATGTTACTGACCAGTAACATACCGTGCTCCGCTCCGCGGCATGGTCAGCGCTGATTCACAAAGAAGGTAACCATGGCCACCTCCGCAGCCGAATTCCAAGAGCTTCCCTACGCCGACGGCGACTTCTTCGCCTTTGAGCAGCTTCTCTCCGGCAAGGAGCGGGACCGGCTCGCAGAAGTCCGGGAGTTCCTGGCGCGCGAGGTCAAGCCCATTGCGGTGGACTGCTGGAACCGCGGGGAGTTCCCCATGGACCTGGTGCCGAAGCTCGCCGGCCTGGACCTGGTCAGCCCGGTGCGGCGGCAGGGGTACTCCAACCTCTTCGCAGGCATGCTGCACGCCGAGGCCACCCGCGCCGACGCCTCCATCGCCACCTTCCTGGGCGTGCACGACGGGCTTTTCACCGGCTCCATTGAGTTGCTGGCATCCCAGGAGCAGAAGGACGAGTGGCTCCCCGATATCTACGCGCTCAAGAAGATCGGCGCTTTTGGCCTGACCGAGCCGCTGGGCGGCAGCGACGTTGCCGGCGGAACACGCACCACGGCGCGCAGGGACGGGGCTAACTGGATCCTCAACGGCGCAAAGCGATGGATCGGCAACGCCACGTTCTCTGACTGGGTGGTGGTGTACGCACGCGACGTGGCCGACAACCAGGTCAAGGGCTTCATGGTGGACACCAGCCTGGCCGGGTTCAGCGCTACAAAGATCGAGAACAAGATCTCCCTGCGCACCGTCCAGAATGCCGACATCGTCCTGGCGGACGTTGTGGTCCCGGACCACTTCAAGCTCGCTAACGCCAACAGCTTCCGCGACGTCAATAAGGTGCTCAAGGTCACCCGCCTGTCTGTTGCATGGCAGGCTGTCGGGCTCCAGATGGCCGCCTTCGATGTTGCCCGCCGCTATGCCGTGGACCGCCAACAGTTCGGCCGCCCGCTGGCGTCCTTCCAGCTCATCCAGGACCAGTTGGTCCGGATCCTGGGCAACACAGTCAGCTCCATGGGCATGATGGTCCGGCTCTCGCAGTTGGAGGACGAAGGCGTGGCCAAGGATGAACAGTCCGCGCTGGCAAAGGCCTTCGCCACCGATCGCATGAGGGAGAGCGTGGCGCTGGGCCGCAGCATCCTGGGCGGAAACGGCATCGTGACCGACTATGGGATGGCCAAGATCTTCGCCGACGCCGAAGCCATCTACTCCTACGAGGGCACCGCCGAGATCAACACCTTGGTGACGGGCCGGGCCATCACTGGCATATCGGCCATCGTCTAAGCGCCAGCCCGCCCTGGTTACGGCGGTCCGGACAGCGGCAGCAGGATGGACGGGCGGAGGTCCAGGACGAACTGCAGGGGATTGACGTAGTTCTCTCCTTCCCGCACTCCCCAGTGCAGGCACTGGGCCGCCGGACAATGTCCCGGCAGCACAGTGCCGATGACCCCGCCCCCAGCCACGGCGGCGCCCACCTTCAGCGTGCTTTCCACCGGCTCGAAACTGCTGCGCAGCCCGCCGCCATGGTCGATGGTGATCACCGGCCGGTCCACCACCACGCCCACGAAACTCACCGTTCCCGACGCGGGTGACACAACCTGCGTGCCTCCGGCGAAGTCCAGGTCCACGCCGCGGTGCCCGCTGAGCCAGGGCTTTGGCGGGGGGTCGAAACCCCGCAGCACCGGCGGGCGCGGTGCCAGCGGCCACTGCCAGGAAGGCCTGGCACCCACCCCGGAAGCCGCCGTCGTCCATTCCTGCCTGGGAACGGTGGACCGGGCCGGGTACGGCTGCCCCGCACCTGCGGCGCTGTACTGGAATGACGGGCCGGGGGAGGCCACTGATGCAGGCAGCAGCAGGAGTGCGGCCAGGAGGACCGGTGGTTTCATGCCACCAGCCTCCCTGTCCAGCGCGGAGCGGGGCAGGGCCGGTTGCGGCTATGTGGACAACGTCCCGGCCGGGTGCTTCCCCGTCCGGCGGCAGGGGGTGCCTGTAGTACACTTGATGGAGCAGTTTGCTGCGCCCTCAACGCTTTCCGTCCCAGTGGTTCACCCCCGCGGTGCATTTCCTTGTCCGGATTGTGTCGGCACATCTCATTCAGGAGTGTGGGGGAGCGGCGGCTGACTACGCGCATCCAGCCCTCCGGCAGCGAACGCCCCGGCGTCGTCCATGGAGGACCGTACTTCCTGCGGTCAGGCTTTGTTCCTGATGGGAAGAACGGTGGATGCCAGGAGCACGGCCCGTCCGGGCCACGCTGATCAACCGTCAACTATTGGCAGGGTAAGAAGCCCCCGGGTTTTCTCATGAATGACCTGCCGGAAAATAAGGAGCGCCGGAATGCCCGTCGTAACCATGCGCCAGCTGCTTGACAGCGGCGTCCACTTTGGACACCAGACCCGCCGTTGGAACCCGAAGATGAAGCGCTTCATCTTCACCGAGCGCAACGGCATCTACATCATCGACCTCCAGCAGTCGCTGTCCTACATCGACCGCGCCTACGAGTTCGTCAAGGCCACTGTTGCCCACGGCGGCACCGTGCTCTTCGTCGGCACCAAGAAGCAGGCCCAGGAAGCAATTGCCGAGCAGGCAACCCGCGTGGGCCAGCCCTACGTCAACCAGCGTTGGCTCGGCGGCATGCTGACCAACTTCCAGACGGTTGCCAAGCGTATCCAGCGCATGAAGGAACTCGAAGAGATCGACTTCGACGACGTCGCCGGTTCCGCTTACACCAAGAAGGAACTCCTGCTCCTCAAGCGCGAGCTCACCAAGCTGGAGTCCAACCTGGGCGGTATCCGCAACCTGACCAAGGCTCCGTCCGTGCTGTGGGTTGTTGACACCAAGAAGGAACACCTCGCCGTTGACGAGGCCAAGAAGCTGAACATCCCGGTTGTGGCCATCCTGGACACCAACTGCGATCCGGACGAAGTCGACTTCCCGATCCCGGGCAACGACGACGCCATCCGCTCCGTGAACCTCCTGACCCGCGTTGTTGCCGACGCCGTTGCCGAGGGCCTGATCGCCCGCAACAACCGCGGCACGGGCGCCACGGAAGCTCCGGAAGAGCCGCTGGCCGAGTGGGAGCGCGAGCTCCTCGAAGGCAACAAGGCAGAAGCCGCTGCAGCTCCGGCCGAGAACGCTGCAGCTCCGGCTGCCGACGAGGCTCCCGCCGCTGAAGCTCCGGCTGCCGAGGCAGCTCCGGCCGCCGAGGCTCCCGCCGAAGACGCCAAGTAAGACACGCACAATCCGGATTCTCCGCGCTGTCCGCAGCCGGAGCTGCTGACAGGATGGCGGCCCACCCCCGTGGGCTGCCATCCTGTCGGTCCGTACACCACCACACATTTCTAGACAGAGGGGTTCACATGGCGAACTACACTGCCGCGGACATCAAGGCCCTGCGCGAGCGCACCGGCGCCGGCATGATGGACGTCAAGAAGGCTCTTGACGAGGCCAACGGTGACGCCGAGAAGGCCATCGAGATCATCCGCATCAAGGGCCTCAAGGGCGCTACCAAGCGCGAAGGCCGCTCCACCGCTGAAGGCCTCGTGGCCGCCAAGGTCAGCAACGGCGTCGGCGTCATGATCGAGGTCAACTGCGAGACCGACTTCGTTGCCAAGGCTGACAAGTTCATCCAGCTGGCCGACAAGGTCCTGGCCGTCGCCGTCGAGTCCGGCGCTGCCGACCTCGAGACCCTGCTGGCAACCGATGTTGACGGCAAGCCGCTCTCCGAGGTTGTCGTCGAAGAAGGCGCCATCCTGGGCGAGAAGGTTGTTGTCCGCCGCCTCTCCCGCGTTGAGGGTGCCACGGTTGACGCTTACCTGCACAAGACCTCCAAGGACCTCCCGGCCCAGGTGGGCGTTCTGTTCGCTGTCGACGGTGAAGGCGAAGCCGCCACCACCGCCGCCCACGACGTCGCTGTGCACATCGCCGCCATGGCTCCGAACTACCTCACCCGTGAGGACGTTCCGGCCGAGCTTGTTGAGTCCGAGCGCCGCATTGCCGAAGAGACAGCCAAGGCAGAGGGCAAGCCCGAGGCTGCCATGACCAAGATTGTGGAAGGCCGCGTGACGGGCTTCTACAAGGGCGAGGTCCTGGTTGACCAGGCATTCGCCAAGGATGCCAAGAAGTCCGTGGCACAGGTCCTCGAAGAGGCCGGTGTCAAGGGAACCGCCTTCACGCGTTTCCGCGTCGGCTCCTAGTCGAAACTGCAAGGGGTGGCCACTTCGGTGGCCGCCCCTTTTGCATGCGCCCAATCGACTGGCGCCCAGTCGGCTTGGACCGCCGCCGGTTCCGACCACCGGATCCGGCAGGATACCCTTTTTTCAGAGTCACCAACGGGAAGGCATCATGGAAGCCGTCAACACTGTCACGCATTCGGAGAAGAACCGGCGGCGGGTCCTCCTGAAGCTCTCCGGCGAGGTCTTCGGCGGCGGGAAGCTCGGTGTCGATCCCGAGACCGTCCGCAACGTCGCCAAGCAGATCGCGGCAGCCGTCCCCGAAGTGGAGGTGGCCATTGTGGTGGGCGGCGGCAACTTCTTCCGCGGTGCCGAACTGTCGCAGAGCGGCATGGACCGCTCCCGCGCCGACTACATGGGCATGCTGGGAACGGTCATGAACTGCCTGGCACTGCAGGACTTCCTGGAGCAGGCGGGCGTGGAAACCCGCGTCCAGAGCGCCATCACCATGGGCCAGGTGGCGGAGGCCTACATTCCGCGCCGGGCCATCCGCCACATGGAAAAGGGTCGCGTGGTCATCTTCGGTGCCGGCGCCGGCCTGCCCTACTTCTCCACCGACACCGTGGCGGCCCAGCGCGCCCTGGAAGTCCACGCCGACGTGGTCCTCATGGCCAAGAGCGGGGTGGACGCCGTGTACACCGCGGACCCCAAGAAGGACCCCACCGCGGAGCGCCTGGAAACCCTCAGCTACGACGACGCGCTGCGCCGCGACATCCGCGTCATGGACCAGACGGCCATGACCATGTGCAAGGACAACGACCTCTCCATGGTGGTATTCGGCATGGAGGGTGAAGGCAACGTCACCCGCGCCATCCTCGGCGAGAAGCTGGGCACGCTGGTCACCGCCTAGCTGCGGCTAGGATGTTTTCAGGACAGTTCCGTCCCCGTCCCTCCGGGCGGGGACGGAAACAGCAACAAAGAACAACGTGAGTGCATGGAACCGGCGCCCCGGACTGCACCAGAACCGTCAGGAGAGACCGTGATCGAAGAGACCTTGCTCGAAGCCGAAGAAAAGATGGACAAGGCGGTAGAGGTAGCCAAGGAAGACTTCGCCGCCGTCCGCACCGGGCGCGCCAACCCGGGCCTCTACAACAAGGTCCTGGTGGACTACTACGGCTCGCCCACGCCGCTGCAGCAGCTGGCCTCGTTTGCCATCCCGGACGCCCGGACCATCCTGATCACCCCGTTCGACAAGACCGCCATGCGGGACATCGAACGCGCCCTGAGCGATTCCGAGGTCGGCGCCAACCCGTCCAACGACGGCAACGTCATCAGGATTACCATTCCTGAACTGACCAAGGAGCGCCGCAAGGAATACGTGAAGATCGTCAAGACCAAGGGCGAGGACGCCAAGGTCTCCATCCGCAACATCCGCCGCAAGGCCAAGGAAACCCTGGACCGCCTGGTCAAGGACGGCGAGGCGGGCGAGGACGACGGCAACCGTGCCGAAAAAGAACTGGACAGCCTCACCAAGGCCCATGTGGACGGCATCGACGAGCTGCTCAAGCGCAAGGAAGCAGAGCTGCTCGAAGTCTGATGGGCCAGGCAGATCAGGCCCCCGCACCAAGGGCGCGCGCACGGGGGAAGCAGCCCAGGAGCAACCCCACGCCAAAGGCCGGGCGGAACCTGCCCGCCGCCGTCGTGGTGGGGCTGGCCATGCTCCTCGCCGTGCTCGGCGGACTGCTGTTCCTCCCGCTGGTGTTCGTAGCCATCGTCACGGCCTTCGCTGTCTTTGGCGTGTGGGAGATCTACCGGGCGCTGGAGGCCAACGGCACCAGGATGCCCATCGTGCCGGTCATGACCGGCACGCTGGCACTGCCTTTCGCCGCGTACTTTGGCGGCATCGAGAGCCAGCTGTTCGCCCTGCTGCTCAGCGCCGTGGCCGTGCTGCTGTGGCGCTCGATCGAGAGTGCCGCCGGCTCGGCAAACAGTATCTTTGCCGGTGTCTTCACGCTGGGCTGGGTGCCCTTCTTCATCAGTTTCGCTGCACTGCCGCTGCACGCGGCAGGCGCAACTCCGCTAGGGCTGTGGCCCGGTGGCATGGCCCCCATCGGAGCATGGGAGATAGCCGTCATGCTGCTGCTGGTGGTCTCCAACGACACCTTCGGCTACCTGGTGGGCGCGTCACTGGGAAAGCACCCCATGGCACCGAAGATCAGCCCCAAGAAGTCCTGGGAGGGCTTCGCGGGGTCGGTGGCAGGCGCCATGCTGATCGGCGTCCTGGCAGCCCTCTTCGTGCTGGACAAGCCATGGTGGGTGGGCGCAGTGCTGGCGGTGGGAACCGTGGCAGCGTCCACTGCCGGGGACCTCGCCGAGTCCATGGTCAAGCGTGAACTGGGCGTCAAGGACATGAGCAGCATCCTGCCTGGCCATGGGGGAGTGATGGACAGGCTGGACTCCATTGTCTTCGCCTCACCGGTGGCCTTCATCCTGTACGGCCTGGTGGCTGGCGCCTAATCCCTCCAGCCCGGCCGGCCGGGCATCCAACACAAACAGGATCCGGGTGCCGGCACCAATCCCGGCACCCTAAACTGGTGCGGAAGCACAACCGCTGAACAGCATTGAAGGAATCGAAGTGGCATTGGACATTCATCGGCAGATCCCTGCGTCCTTTGAGCGCGTGCAGCGCAGCGAGTACGGATACAACGCCAGGCAGGTTGACCAGTTCCTGCAGCGGGCAAGGGTCTCCCTGGAAACGCCCCAGGCCGCCACCGAACCCGTCAACAGCGCCGACGTGCGGGCCGTGTCCTTCGACCCCGTCAAGGGCGGGTACTCCGCCGCCGTCGTGGACGCCGCACTGGACCGGCTCGAGGACGCCTTCGCCCGCAGGGAGCGGGATGAACTCATCGCGGCCCGCGGCGAGGAAGCCTGGCTGCGCGAAATCGGAAGCCTTTCCGGCATCCTCCGCGGACGCCTGCACCGGCCCGACGGAGACAGGTTCCGCCGTCCCACCAAGAGCAAGGCCCGCAGCTACAACACCGACGACGTCGACCGGCTGTGCCGCGAGCTCGTCGCCTACCTCGAACAGGACAAGCCGTTGAGCGTGGACAGCGTGCGCCGCGCGGTCTTCCGTCCGGCCGTGGGCCGTGAGGGCTACGAGGAATCCCAGGTGGATGCCTTCCTGGACCGCGTGGTTGAGCTGATGGCGGCCATCGACTGACGGGCCACTGCCCCGGGGCCGCTTAGTCCCCGGCCGGCGCCGTGGGGAGAGCGGCGCCTGCAGGCCCCTGAGGATGGCAATCAAGGCCTCTCCTCCCGATTCACCGTTCGGTTGCCAGCGGCCGTTCCGGAGTATGCAGGCGGGTCATGATGCGCGGCATGGTGCCGGGAATCCGGTGTGGCGTGGCCCGGGAAACGATGACCATTACGGCGAACGCGGCAGGCACGCTCCAGGCCGCGGGCTGCGCGAGCCACGGCGGCGTCAGGCCTGAACCTGAGATTGCGCCCGCGATCATCGCCCCGCCGCAGAGCACCCCGCCGGTCACCATTCCGGCGATCGCTCCAGCGTCGGTCAGGCCGCGCCACCAGATGCCGAGCAGCAGGACCGGGCAGACAGTGGACGCGGTGAACGCGAAGACCAGGCCCACGCTGCCGGCAAGCGCCAGGGAGCCCGTCATAAGCGCAAAACCCAGGGGGACGACGGCGGAGACGACGGCGGCGAGCCGGAACCCACGGACGCTGCCGCCCAGGACGTCCTGGCTGATCACGCCTGCCAGGGAGACCACCAGGCCAGAGGTGGTGGACAGGAACGCGGCGAACGAGCCGGCCACCACCAGGGCGGAGAGCAGGTCGCCCGGTACCCCGCCAACGAGTTCGCCGGGGAGCCGCAGGACCATGGCATCCGGCTGCCCGGAGCGGGCCAGGCCGGGGGCGAACATCCGCGCCACCAGGCCGTACGCCGTAGGGAAGAGGTAGAACACAGAGAGCAGCCCCAGGACGATCAACGTCGTACGCCGTGCCGAGTGCCCGTCCGGATTGGTGTAGAAACGCACCAGCACGTGGGGCAGTCCCAAGGTGCCGAACAGCAGCGCCACCAGCAGGGACACGTTCTGGTAGAGCCCGGCCGGTGGCATGCCCGTGGGGTTGACCGCTGGCATGGACTGGGGCTCGGTTCCGTGGCCGGCCACCAGGAAGATGATAAAGAGGATGGGCACGGCCAGGGCCGTGAGCTTGAGCCAGTACTGGAACGCCTGGACAAACGTGATGGACCGCATCCCGCCCGCCACCACTGTGAGGCACACCACCACAACGACAGCAAGGGAACCTACCCAGGGCGGCAGGCCCGTGGCGATCTGGATGGTCAGCGCCGCCCCGTGCAGTTGCGGCACGATGTACAGCCACCCCACCATCACCACCACCAGGCTGGTGACCCGCCGGACCGTCCGGGACGCAAGCCTGGACTCGGTGAAGTCCGGGATGGTGTAGGCGCCCGACCGGCGCAGCGGGGCGGCAACGAAGAGCAGCAGCATCAGGTAGCCGGCGGTGTATCCCACCGGGAACCAGAGAGCGTCTGTCCCGGACAGCAGGATGAGTCCGGCCACGCCCAGGAAGCTGGCCGCGGAAAGGTACTCGCCGCCGATCGCCGAGGCGTTCCACCAGGGCCGCACGGTCCGCGACGCAACGTAGAAGTCTCCCGTGGTGCGTGAAATCCGCAGCCCGTAGAACCCGATGATGGCCGTGGCGAGGGACACCACCGTGACCGCTGTGATGGCGACGCCGGCGTTCACCCGCGCCTCACGGCTCACCTGCAAGGTCCCGGTACCGCGCCTCATTGCGCGCGGCAGTCCTGACATACAGCCAGGCGCTCAACCCGATCACCGGGTAGATTCCGGCGCCCAGCAGGAGCCAGCCGAACGGGATGCCGGCAATCCGGGTATCGGCCAGGCCGGGCACCACCAGCAGGGTCAGCGGGAACGCGGCCAGGATCAGCAGGAACCCGCCCGCCACCACCAGGGCGAGCCGCAGCTGGGACCTGATCAGCGACCGGACAAACACCTGCCCCACGTCGGAATCCTGCGCGGCCTCCCGCGATTCGACCCGCCGCCCTGCGCCGCGTACCGGAGTGCGGGCAGGCGCCCGCGGGGCCGTGACCCGGACCCGGGTCATGCGTGCGGCCTGATCCTGGTTGCCTCCAGCTTCTCCCGCACGATGGGCAGGTGCCGCCGGCTGATGGGCAGTCCGGCACCGGCCACTGTCACGCGCGGCCCGTCGGCGGCCAGTTTCATCGAGGACACATGCTTCAGCGCCACAAGGTAGGAGCGGTGCGTGCGGATAAATCCGGCGTCCGCCCACTGCTGTTCGAGGTCGGCCAGCGGCACCCGGATGAGGTAGCTTGCGTCAGCCGTGTGCAGCCGGGCGTAATCGCCCTGGGCCTGCACGTAGGTGACGTCGTCGCGGCGGATCATCCTGGTGGTCCCGCCCTGGTCCACCGTGATCATCTCCGGTGCCGCGCCGCCGTCGCGCAGTTCACTGATCCGTGCCACGGAACGGGCCAGCCGTTCCGTGCGCACCGGCTTGAGCAGGTAGTCCACGGCGGCGAGTTCGAACGCCGCCAGGGCATGGTCCTCGTCGGCGGTGACGAAAACAACGGCAGGCGGATTGCTGCTGCGGGCAATGGCACCGGCGATGTCCAGGCCGGACACCGCGGGCATGTGGATGTCCAGGAATACGGCGTCGATGCCGCCGGAGGACAGGGCCGTGAGCGCTTCGGCCCCGGACGTCGCCCGCAGCACCTTGCCGATGCGCTCGTCCCTGCCCAGCAGGAACGCCAGCTCCTCAACGGCGGGCAGCTCATCATCAACGACGAGGACGTTAATCATTCTCCTAGGGTACTTCCAGCGGCAGGACCCGCCTCACGCATCATGTCCTGGCTGCGACTTCGGCACCCGCATGGTGATGAGTGTTCCCTCACCGGGCGCCGTTTCCACCACCAGGCCATGGTCGTTGCCGTACACCTGGCGAAGGCGTGCGTCCACATTCCGCAGCCCCACATGGTCCCCGTCGGTATGGCCCGCCAATACGGACCGGAGATGGTCAGGATCCATGCCCACGCCGTCGTCCTCGATGGTGACCTCAGCGAAGGCCCCGGCGTCCTCCGCCGTGATGCTGATGTGCCCGGGGCCGGCCTTGGCCTCGAGCCCGTGCCGGACGGCATTCTCCACCAGCGGCTGGAGGCTGAGGAAGGGGATGACGGTGCCCAGCACTTCCGGGGCGACCCGAAGGCTGACCTGGACGCGCTCGCCAAACCGGGCACGCTCCAGGAGCAGGTAGCGGTCAATGCAGCGGAGCTCCTCGGCAAGGGTGGTGAAGTCGCCGTGGCGCCGGAACGAGTAGCGGGTGAAATCGGCAAACTCCACCACCAGCTCCCTGGCCCGCTCCGGATCGGTGTTGATGAAGGACGCGATGGCGTTGAGTGAGTTGTAGATGAAGTGCGGGCTGATCTGTGCCCGCAGCGCCCGGACCTCCGCTTCCATCAGAAGCGTCCTGGAGGCGTCCAGCTCGGCAAGTTCCACCTGGACCGCAACCCAGTCGGCCACTTCCCCTGTTGCCCTGACAAGGCCTGCGCCCACGGACGGGGCGAAGGCTGCCACCGAACCCACCACCCGGGTGCCGGCCCGTACCGGGGCGATGACACCGGCAAGCTGGCCGCCGGTTCCGTCCGCGCCTGCTGAGAGGACCGCTGTCCGGCCCGAGCCAAGCACACCGGCGGCAAGTTCCATCAGGCGGGGCCTGATGTCCTCGGCACCTCCGTCGCAGGCCAGCACGCCTGCTGCATCCGTGATCGCCAGGGCGTCGCAGGCCAGCAGGGCGCGCAGCTGGCGGCTGGCTTTCGCGGCGCCGGCCGGGTTCAGGCCGCGCCGCAGGTGCTGCCCGGCCTGGGAGGCAGCGTGCAGTGTGTGGTACGTGGCGCGCTCTGCGTCAGTGCCCAGCTCCCGGAAGGAGCGGAGCACCTTCAGGCCCACGCCGACGACGACGGCAATGGCCATGGCGATCACCGCAACGGCCGCGGCGGTGAGGAGGGGGGAGTCCGGCATGGTGCCCAGCGTAGCGGCGGGTGCCGTTTGCCGCAGCATCGCAACCGTTGAGCGACAGTGGGCGGCAAAGTGCTGGAATACGGCGGCGGACGGACGGCAAAGTGATTGGTGTCACATCTGCGGTGCCCCTGCATGGTGCTGCTGGCCAGGTCACTGTCCAGCGCCTCTGGCTCAGGGCCTTCCGCCCGGTGTGTTCCGGCAACTCAATGAGGAGGAACGATGGGTAATGAGGCCCATACTCCGGACGCAGCGGCGTCCGTGGACTTTGAGCAAGTCCAGTCAACCGGGCAGTTCCAGGAATTGCGCAAGCGTCACCGCAGCTTTGTCTTCCCCATGGCAGTGGCCTTCCTGCTGTGGTACTTCGCCTATGTGCTGCTCGCCGACTACGCGGTGGAGTTCATGTCCACCAAGGTCTGGGGCAACATCAACATCGGCTTGATCCTGGGCCTGCTGCAGTTCGTCTCGACGTTCGCCATCACCGGCTGGTACGTGCACTACTCCAACAAGCGGCTGGACCCCATCGCCTCGGAGATCAGGCACGAAATCGAGGGGCACGAATTCGATAAGAACGGAAACCGAGTGGGCGGAGCCAACAAATGATCGCAATTCCTGCTGCGGTGGACGTTGCCGCCCTCAAAGACACCACCCTCTTGAACATGGGCATCTTCGGCCTGTTCGTGGCCGTGACCATGGTGATTGTGTTCCGCGCCAGCCGGAACAACAAGACCGCCGCCGACTACTATGCCGCCGGGCGCTCGTTTACAGGCTCGCAGAACGGTACCGCCATCGCCGGCGACTACCTGTCGGCCGCATCCTTCCTGGGCATCACCGGGGCCATCGCCATCAACGGCTACGACGGGTTCATGTACTCCATCGGCTTCCTGGTGGCCTGGCTGGTTGCGCTGCTGCTGGTGGCTGAGCTGCTGCGCAACACCGGCAAATTCACCATGGCGGACGTGCTGTCCTTCCGGCTGAAGCAGCGGCCGGTCCGGATCGCCGCAGCCATCTCCACCCTGGCGGTCTGCTTCTTCTACCTGCTGGCCCAAATGGCCGGCGCAGGAAGCCTGATCTCCCTCCTGCTGGGCATCAGCGACTGGGGCGGACAAGCCCTGGTGATCATCGTCGTCGGCGCCCTCATGATCATGTATGTCCTTATCGGCGGCATGAAGGGCACCACCTGGGTCCAGATCATCAAGGCCATGCTGCTGATCGCCGGCGCCGCCGTGATGACGCTCTGGGTCCTCGGCATCTACGGTTTCAACCTTTCGGCCCTGCTGGGCGGCGCCGTGGAGACTGCCAAGAACCCCGCGGTCCTCAACCCCGGCCTGCAGTACGGCAAGAGCGAAACCTCCAAGCTGGACTTCATGTCGCTGGGCCTGGCGCTGGTCCTGGGGACGGCAGCCCTGCCGCACGTGCTGATGCGCTTCTACACCGTCCCCACGGCCAAGGAAGCACGCAAGTCCGTGGTCTGGTCCATCTGGCTTATCGGCCTGTTCTACCTGTTCACCCTGGTGCTGGGCTACGGCGCAGCCGCCCTGGTGGGGGCGGACACCATCAAGTCCGCACCCGGCGGCGTCAATGCAGCGGCCCCGCTGCTGGCCTTCCACCTGGGCGGCCCGCTGCTGCTCGGCTTCATCTCCGCGGTGGCGTTCGCCACCATCCTGGCGGTGGTGGCAGGCCTGACCATTACCGCCGCAGCATCCTTCGCCCACGACATCTACGCCAACGTCATCGCCAAGGGCAAGGCCGACGCCGCCACAGAAGTCCGGGTGGCCCGGCGGACGGTGGTGGTCATCGGTATCCTGGCCATCCTTGGCGGCATCTTCGCCAACGGCCAGAACGTGGCCTTCCTGGTGGCACTGGCCTTCGCCGTCGCGGCATCGGCGAACCTGCCCACCATCATCTACTCCCTGTTCTGGCGGAAGTTCACCACCCAGGGCGCTGTGTGGAGCATGTACGGCGGCCTGGCCTCCGCGATCCTGCTCATCGTGTTCTCACCGGTGGTCTCGGGGTTGAAGACCTCCATGATCCCCGGGGCCAACTTCGCCCTCTTCCCGCTCAGCAACCCGGGCATCGTTTCCATCCCGCTGGCGTTCTTCCTTGGCTGGCTGGGCACCACCCTGGACAAGAGGCGGGAGGACCCGGCCAAGCAGGCCGAAATGGAAGTCCGTTCGCTCACCGGGATTGGAGCCGAAAAGGCTGTGGACCACTAGGAGGGAGCCCGGCGGGTTCCTGACGGCGCAAGAGAGCCCCCGTTCCGCATTCTGCGGAGCGGGGGCTCTTCCCTTGCTCAAGAATCAGGCTGCAGGCCGCAGTTTGATGTTGGTCATCCGCAGCTGGTCGGTGCCCTCGAAGCGGTAGGCGAGGTCAACCTTCTTACCGGTGCAGCTGATCTGGCCCACCACCTCGGCCGACTTCACGCCGTTCTCGGTGGCGACCTTGAGGTCGTTGTAGGCGGGCTGGCAGGAGCTGTCCATTTCCAGGCTCTGCACCCCGGAGATGAATGCTTCCTTGGAAAGCTGCTTCTGCAGGGCCGGGTCAAGGTATTGGTCGTAGGCGTCGGAAGAGTCGCCGGCGATCACCCTCTTGGTGAAGTCGTCCGCAAGGCCCCTGGCCTGGTTGGTGGCACTGCCCACAACATTGACCAGGATCACGACGCCGAGGATCACCAGGAGCAGCACCCCACCAATGCTGCCAAGGACGATCCACAGCTTCCGCCGGCCCCGGCCCAGTGGTGGTTCCCCGGGGAGGCCGAACGGAGCAGGCTGCTCCGCCAGCCGGGACAACGGCTGCGGCGGGAAATCCGCCTGGCCCTGCCGGTACGGATCGTGGGGACTGCTCAGATCCTTGGAACTGCTCAAGGGGGAGCCTTTCGGTCGAACAGGCGCCCTGGCGCCGGCGAACTGACCCGGACCTTCCCGGCCCGGCACATCACTGCAACCAGCCTATAACCCTGCCGGGCGGCGTCGTACCTGCAACGTCGCACAGCCGGTCCGGGTGTCTCTGCTAGCTGCTTTCGGAGCCCCGGTCCAGCAGGGGCTGCACCCGGAAGGGGATCAACTCGCCCATGGCAAGCGCCGTATCTGCCCGCTCCACGCCATCGCACGCCAGGATCTTGCCGTTGATGCGGAAAAGGTCCTCGGCGTCCCGGGCCACCACGCGCAGCAGCAGGTCTGCCGATCCCGTCAGCCCGTACCCCTCCAGGACCTCCGGGATGGCGGCGATTTCCTCTGCCAGCCGCCCGAGTTTCTGCTGCTGGACGTGGACGGAGATGAATGCCATGAGCGGATACCCCAGTGCCACCGGATTGAGGCGCCTCTCGAAGGACAGGAAGACGTGCTTCTTCTCCAGCTGCGCCATGCGCGCCTGGACGGTATTTCGGGACAGGCCCAGCTTCTGCGCGAGCGCCACCACGGTCCGGCGCGGGTCCTGTGCCAACGCCGACAGCAGGCGGGTGTCAGTGCCATCCAAAGCTCGCATAATGCGCAACGCTAGCACGGTGTCGGGGAGCCGGACAGGGCACTTTGCTCAGAAACGGCGATAGTGGTTGTACCCCTTGGTTATTGTGAGTAGGGTCACAGTATCTGGGGCAATGACGCCCGGAAGGCCGGTGGCGGCAGGGGCCAAAAGCCCGGAAACCACAGGTCAACGACGTTCGAAGGTTGCGGCAATCGTGTCTACAGACCAAACGGGCCATGACGGCGCAAACACCCCCCAAGGCGCAGGGAACCCCGGAGAAACCGGGCCGGAATTCCTCCAGCTGGTTACCCCGGCCGGTGAACGGATCAGCCATCCCGAGTTCGATTTCTGGGTCAGGGACGTCACCGATGACCAGTTATGCTCCCTCTTTGAGGACATGACCGTCATCCGGCGCATCGACGTCGAGGCCACCGCCCTGCAGCGGCAGGGTGAGCTGGCCCTCTGGCCCCCGCTCCTGGGCCAGGAGGCAGCCCAGATCGGCTCCGGACGGTCACTGCGCGCGGACGACTTTGTATTCTCCAGCTACCGCGAGAACGGCGTGGCCTACTGCCGCGGCGTGGACCTGACGGACCTCCTGCGGGTCTGGCGCGGCAACGCCTCAGGCGGCTGGGATCCGTACAGCATCAACATGGCCACGCCGCAGATCATCATTGGCGCCCAGACCCTGCACGCCACGGGCTACGCCATGGGCATCCAGAACGACGGCGCCGATGCCGTGGCCGTCACCTACTTTGGCGACGGAGCCACCAGCGAGGGCGACGTCAACGAGGCCATGGTGTTCGCCGCCAGCTTCCAGGCCCCGGTGGTGTTCTTCTGCACCAACAACCACTGGGCCATCTCCGAGCCCGTGCGTTTGCAGTCGCACATCCAGCTCGCGGACAGGGCTTCCGGCTTTGGCATCCCGAGCCTGCGGGTGGACGGCAACGACGTCCTGGCGGTCATGGCCGCCACCAGGCTGGCCCTGGACCGGGCACGGCGCGGTGGCGGCCCCACCTTCATCGAAGCCGTGAGTTACCGCATGGGCCCGCACACCACCGCCGATGATCCCACCCGCTACCGGGACGCCAACGAACTGGAGGACTGGGCCGCCAAGGATCCCATCTCCCGGCTGGCCGGCCTCCTGGAGCGGAAGGGACTGCTGACCGCCGAGCTGCAGCAGCAGGTCAAGGACAAAGCCGACACCGTGGCTTCACAGATGCGGCGCGGCTGCACCACCATGCCGGAGCCCCAGGCCATGGACATCTTCAAGCACGTCTACAGCACGCCCAACTCCTGGCTGGAACGCCAGCAGGACCATTACGCACGATATTTGGCCTCCTTCGGCGATCCCGCAGGAGCCGTTTCAGAGGAAGGTGCACGCTGATGACCCAGTTGACCTTTGCCCGCGCCATCAATGCCGGGCTGAGGAAGTCGCTCGAAAACGACTCCAAGGTGGTTCTCCTCGGCGAGGACATTGGCGCCCTGGGCGGTGTCTTCCGGGTAACGGACGGCCTGCAAAAGGATTTCGGCACGCACAGGGTGGTGGACACCCCGCTGGCGGAGTCCGCCATCGTGGGGACCGCCGTCGGCCTGGCTTACCGCGGCTACCGGCCCGTAGTGGAAATCCAGTTCGACGGGTTCATCTACCCGGCGTTCGACCAGATCGTCAGCCAGGTGGCCAAGCTGCACTACCGCACCGGCGGGGCCGTCAGGATGCCCATCACCATCAGGGTCCCGTTCGGCGGCGGCATCGGCTCACCCGAACACCACTCCGAGTCCCCGGAAGCCTACTTCACCCATACTTCGGGGCTGCGGGTGGTGACCGTTGCAAACCCGCAGGACGCGTACACGGTCATCCAGCAGGCCATTGCCTGTGACGACCCCGTCCTGTACTTCGAGCCCAAGCGCCGCTACCACGACAAAGGCGAGGTGGACGAGTCCGCAGATCCGGCTTCGGCACCGCCCATGGACAAAGCCCGGGTACTCACCGACGGCAATGACGTCACCCTGGTTGCCTACGGGCCCCTGGTCAAGACCGCCCTGGACGCCGCCTCCGCCGCAGCGGACGAGGGCATCTCCATCGAAGTCATTGACCTCCGTTCCCTGGCCCCCGTGGATTATGAGCCGGTGGTGGCGTCCGTGCGGAAGACCGGGCGCCTGGTCATCACGCATGAGGCTGCGCAGTCCGGCGGCCTGGGCGCGGAAGTGGCGGCCAGCATCACCGAACGGTGCTTTTACCACCTGGAGGCTGCCCCGGTGCGGGTGACCGGGTTCGACATCCCCTACCCGTACTCGAAGCTGGAAATGCACCACCTGCCGGGCCTGGACCGCATCCTGGACGGCGTGGACCGCGCGCTGGGCCGCCCCAACTCCCTGAGCGGACTGGAAGGTTGAGCGCCACCATGATCAAGGAATTCCGGCTCCCGGACCTGGGCGAGGGACTCACAGAGTCTGAAATCCTCAGCTGGAAAGTGGATGTCGGGGACACCGTCAGCCTCAACCAGGTCATCGCCGAAGTGGAAACCGCCAAGGCCGTGGTGGAGCTTCCGTCGCCGTTCGCCGGGGTCATCAAGGAACTCCACGAACAGCCCGGTTCCGTCGTCGAGGTGGGCAAGCCCATCGTCTCGTTCGAGGTAGCGGACGACGCCGGCGCGTCACCTTCGACGCCGTCCGGTGCCATGGCTGCCGGCGACTTAGCTGCCGGGGCGCGGGAGCCGGTGGTGGAATTGCCGAAAAGGGAGCCGAACCTGGTGGGGTACGGCGCCGTCGTCGAGCGTTCCGGGCGGCCGGCACGACGGCCGCGGAACTTTGCCCCGGTGGGTGAGCGCGTCGAAACCAGGCCTGTTGAAAGCCAAGCCACGGCAGTTGAACCGGTCGAAAGCAAGCCCGCTGGGACCATACCAGCGGAACGCCCGCGGTCCACGCCTCCGGTCCGCAAGCTGGCCAAGGACCTGGGAGTGGACCTCGTGCAGGTCCGCGGCACGGGTCCCGGCGGGCTGATAACGCGGGAAGACGTCCAGGAATTTGCCGGGCAGGCGGAACAGCTCGCCCCACCCATGGAAGGGCAAGCGCCTGCGGGTGGAACCGGTGCGGTGGAGAGGGAAACCAGGACCCCGATCAAGGGCGTGCGCAAGTTGACCGCGGCCGCCATGGTGCACAGCGCCTTCACCGCGCCGCATGCCACGGAATTCCTCACCGTGGATGTCACCCCCAGCCTTGATCTGCTGGCCAGGCTCAAGAACAGCAGGGAATTCGCCGGAATCAAGCTCACGCCCCTGACGCTCGCCGCCAAGGCCGTGCTCGTTGCCTTACACCGCAACCCTGCACTGAATTCCCGCTGGGACGAAGAAAACCAGGAGATCGTCACCTTCAATTACGTGAACCTGGGCATCGCCGCCGCCACGCCGCGGGGACTCACCGTCCCCAACATCAAGGATGCCGAGACCTTGGCGCTCCGGCAGCTGGCCCAGGCGCTGACGGCGCTCGCCGAAACCGCCCGGGCGGGCAAGACCACGCCGGCCGATCTTGCAGGCGGCACCATCTCCATCACCAACATCGGCGTCTTCGGCATCGACGCCGGCACTCCCATCCTCAATCCGGGCGAGGCAGCGATCCTTGGCTTGGGCGCGGTCCGCACCATGCCGTGGGAATACCGGGGGGAGGTGGCGCTGCGCCAGGTGCTCACCCTGAGCCTGTCCTTCGACCACCGCCTGGTGGACGGGGAGCAGGGTTCCCGGTTCCTGGCGGACGTGGGAGCCATCCTGGCCGAGCCAGGCATGGTGCTCACCATGGTTTAGCTGTTGACGTCCCAGGCTGGGAGGCGGGGGTGCCATCCACCATCAGGGCGGCCAGCGCCATCCGTTCCAGCAGGGGGCGGGCGACGCCGGCTGCCATGCGCCTGCCGTGGCTGCGGACCGAGTGCGGAGTGGAATTAATGAGGCCGAACGTGGCGTGGGCGCGCATCCGCAGCTCCGCAGGATCAATTGCGGGGTGGACCTTGGCCAGGACATCCACCCACACCTCCACGTAGCTGCGCTGGAGTGTACGCACGGCCAGCTGGTCCTGCTCGGACAGGTTGGTGAAGTCACGGTCCTGCACCCGGATCACCTCGGGCTTGCCGAGGGCGAAATCCACTTGGAACTCCACCAGCTGCCGCAGTGCAGCCTGGGGGTCGGAAGTGCGCTCCACAACTTCACGCCCGCCGTCGAGCAGTTCCTGGCTGACTGTGACCAAAAGGTCGGCCAGGACTGCCTGCTTGCCCGGAAAGTGCCGGTAGACAGCTGGTCCGCTGACGCCTGCTGCCGCTCCGAGGTCCTCCAGTGAAACGCGGTTGAAGCCGTTGGCCGCGAACAGTGAGGCAGCAGCGGAGAGCAACGCCTGCCGCCGGTTCTCCTTGGCCTTGCCGCGCTGCGTGGTGGGGGCCTGGATGGGCAGGGCCGGCGGCGCTGTATTGCTGGACACTTTTCCTCCTTGGGCCGACCCAGATTCTAGCAACGCGGTGATGTGTTGGACATCACAGTTAATCGAGACTAACGTGAATCTCAGTTATTAGTCACTAACCGAGTTGCCCTGGCGGCCGCCCGGACCGACACAAGGACGGAGCGTCGATGGAGACCCTGGCCACCCGGCTCGACCCGGCAAGCGAGGCCTTCCGCGCCACCCGGGAAGAGCAGTTGTCGCTCGCCGGGGAGCTGCGGAAGAAGCTGGCGGATGCCGCACTGGGCGGCCCCCAAAAGTCGCGGGACCGCCACGTGGCCCGGGGCAAACTGCTGCCGCGGGACCGGATCGACCGGCTGCTGGATGACGGGAGCCCGTTCCTGGAAATCGCACCCCTCGCGGCCAACGGGATGTACGGCGACGATGCACCCGGCGCCGGAGTCAGCGCAGGGATCGGCCTGGTGCACGGCCGGCAGGTCCTGGTTATCTCCAATGACGCCACCGTCAAGGGCGGGACCTATTACCCCATGACGGTCAAGAAGCACCTCCGCGCCCAGGAGATCGCCTTGGAGAATCGGCTGCCCTGCGTCTACCTGGTGGATTCGGGCGGCGCCTTCCTGCCCAAACAGGACGAGGTATTCCCGGACAAGGACCATTTTGGCCGGATCTTCTACAACCAGGCACGCCTCTCGGCAGCCAAGATTCCCCAGATCGCTGCCGTCATGGGGTCCTGCACGGCCGGGGGAGCCTACGTTCCCGCCATGAGCGATGAGACCGTCATCGTCCGGAACCAGGGCACCATCTTCCTGGGCGGGCCGCCGCTGGTGAAGGCAGCCATCGGGGAGATCGTCACCGCTGAGGAACTGGGCGGGGGCGAGGTGCACTCCAGGGTCTCCGGGGTAACGGACCACCTGGCCGAAAACGACGAACATGCGCTTCAGATCATCAGGGACATCGTTGCCACCCTGCCGCCTCCCGCCGAGCCCGCGTGGCAGGTGGAACCCGCCGTCGAACCCGCCGTCAGCCCGGAAGGGCTATACGGCGCCGTGCCCACGGACGTCAACGCGCCCTACGACGTCCATGAGGTCATCGCCCGGCTGGTGGACGGCAGCAGGTTCCATGAGTTCAAGAAGGAGTACGGCACCACCCTAGTCACGGGATTCGCCCGGATCGACGGACACCCCGTGGGGATCGTGGCCAACAACGGAGTGCTGTTCAGTGAGTCCTCGCTCAAAGGGGCGCACTTCATCGAATTGTGCGACCAGCGCGGCATCCCGCTGCTGTTCCTGCAGAACATCTCCGGCTTCATGGTGGGCAGGGACGCCGAGCAGGGCGGCATCGCCAAGAACGGGGCCAAAATGGTGACCGCCGTTGCCACGGCCCGGGTCCCCAAGCTCACGGTGGTCATAGGCGGCTCCTTTGGCGCCGGAAACTACTCGATGTGCGGCCGCGCCTACTCGCCGCGGTTCCTGTGGATGTGGCCCGCGGCCCGCATCTCGGTGATGGGCGGCAACCAGGCTGCCAGTGTGCTGGCCACCGTGAAGCGGGACCAGTACGAAGCTGCGGGGGAGGAGTGGACGGCCGCCGACGAGGAAGCCTTCAAGGCACCCATCCGCCGGCAGTACGAGGACCAGGGCAGTCCCTACTACTCCACCGCCAGGCTGTGGGATGACGGCGTCATCGACCCCGCCGATACCCGCACCGTCCTGGGCCTGGCGCTCGATGTCGTCTCCCGCACCCCCCTGCCGGAGACCTCCTTCGGCCTCTTCCGGATGTGAGCCAGCAATGACCCTGCAGACCAACACCGCCCAGCAGCAAAGCACCCCCAACACCGCCACCGCCAGTGAGTCCCGCAACGCAAGGACCGGCGGCCCCCTTTTCGGCACCGTGCTGGTGGCCAACCGCGGTGAAATCGCGTGCCGGGTCATCCGCACACTGCGCCTCCTGGGAATCCGTTCGGTGGCCGTCTACAGCGACGCCGACGCCGGCGCCCGCCACGTGCGCGAAGCTGATACTTCCGTGCGCATCGGTCCCGCAGCGGCAACCGAAAGCTACCTCAGCATCGACGCCATCCTCGAGGCCTGCCGGCAGTCCGGCGCCGAGGCCGTCCATCCGGGTTACGGCTTCCTCAGCGAGAACGTGGACTTTGCCCGTGCCCTGGACGAAGCCGGCATTACGTTCATTGGTCCCGGCGTGGAAGCACTGAATGTCATGGGTGACAAGATCCGCGCCAAGAACCACGTGGCAGGGTATGGCGTGCCCGTGGTGCCCGGCATTGCCAGGCCTGGCATGACGGACAGTGACCTGATGGAGGCCGCTGCCGCCGTCGGCTATCCGCTCCTGATCAAGCCGTCCGCCGGTGGCGGCGGAAAAGGCATGCACGTGGTCGAAAAACCGGCTGACCTGCCTGCCGCACTGGCCACAGCCCGGCGCGTGGCCAGCGCAGCGTTTGGTGATGACACCCTGTTCCTGGAGCGCCTGGTGACCACGCCGCGGCACATCGAGGTCCAGGTGCTGGCCGACGGCCACGGCAACGCCATCCACCTGGGCGAACGCGAATGCTCGCTCCAGCGGCGGCATCAAAAAGTCATTGAAGAAGCCCCGTCGCCGCTGTTGGAGGGCCTCCCCAGCGGTCCGGGAGTCCGTGCGCGGATCGGTGAGGCCGCCTGCAATGCCGCCCGCAGCGTGAACTACACCGGGGCGGGAACCGTGGAATTCCTGGTGTCGGATGATGCGCCGGATGAGTTCTTCTTCATGGAGATGAACACGCGGCTGCAGGTGGAACACCCGGTCACGGAAATGGTCACCGGAATCGACCTGGTGGAATGGCAGGTGCGGATCGCCGCCGGTGAGGCGCTCACCGTCCGGCAGGCCGACGTCGAACTTTCGGGCCACGCGGTAGAGGCCCGGGTCTACGCCGAGGTGCCGGAGAAGAACTTCCTCCCATCCACAGGGACTGTGCTCCGGCTGGATGAGCTGCCGATGGGTACGCACGGCCCCGTCCGGGTGGACTCCTCCCTGGTGCAAGGCCTGGAGCTCTCCGCGCATTATGATCCCATGATTTCCAAAGTGATCGCCTGGGGTGAGGACCGTGCAGCCGCCCTGGCAGCCCTGGACGGTGCACTGTCCGGCTACACCGCGCTGGGCATCGAGACCAACGTCGAGTACCTGCGGCTCCTGCTCAACGATCCCGACGTCCGCGCCGGGCGCCTGGACACCGGGCTGATCGAACGGAAGCTGCCGGGACTGGAATTCCGGCGCGCCGGCGAGGCCGAACTCGTGGCCGCCGCGCTGTACGCCCTCAGCTTGGAATCCCAGAACTGCCCCGCCCCGGCGGGCGGAACCTGGCAGGGCAGGAGCGGCTGGCGCCTCGGCACACCGGCACCGCGCCGCATCAGCCTGGGAACCCCCGACGGCGGCGTGGCAACAGTGCAGGTCAGCGGCAGTCCCAGGGGTAGAGGCACCGCAACGGTGGCTGTGGACGGCGGCCCGCAACGGACCGCATCGCTGCATGTTGCGGACGGCAGTGGCGCAGTCCTTACCTTTGCCGGAGCGGCATTGGAGTACCAGGTGGCCATAGCGCCCGGGCAGCCGCTCACCTTCTTCCTGGGTAACGACGGCTGGTCCTGCAACCTGCGGGTCCTGACCCGGGAAGCACGTCTGGAACGGGTGCTGGCAGCCGTGCAGCGACAGGAAGGTGCCGCAGATCCCGAGGTGCGCTCGCCGATGCCCGGGACAGTAGTGGCCGTCCCGGTCAGCGACGGGGACTCGGTCCAGGCCGGGGAGGTCCTGGTGTCCGTGGAGGCCATGAAGATGGAACACCACCTCGTTGCTCCCCTCGCGGGGACGGTCCACCTGACCGCCCGGACCGGCGACCTTGTAAAGGCCGATCAAATCCTGGCCACCATCCACCCTCATCCCACGGGTGTTGAACCAGATTCCACAGACAAAGACGCAGACACAGATACAGACACAGCTGCCGACCAAGGCGAAGGAGCCTGACCATGACCGGTTTTGAACTCACCGAGGAATACCAGGACCTTAGCGACACCGTGCGCGACTTCGCGGACAACGTGGTGGCCCCGGTCTCCGCAAAGCACGACGAAGAGCACAGCTTCCCCTATGAAGTGGTGAAGCAGATGGCGGAGATGGGCCTGTTCGGGCTGCCGTTCCCGGAGGAATACGGCGGCATGGGCGGGGACTACTTCGCCCTGGCGCTCGCCCTGGAACAGCTCGGCCGCGTGGACCAATCGGTCGCGATCACCTTGGAGGCCGGCGTGTCCCTCGGCGCCATGCCGGTGTACCGGTTCGGCACCGACGCCCAGAAGCAGGAGTGGCTGCCCGTGCTGGCTTCGGGACAGGCGCTCGCCGGGTTCGGGCTGACCGAGCCGGAAGCGGGCTCCGACGCAGGCGGGACCAAGACGCATGCCCGGCGTGAGGACGGCCAGTGGGTGATCAACGGCAACAAGGAGTTCATTACCAACTCCGGAACGGACATCACCCGGCTGGTTACCGTCACGGCCGTCACCGGGCAGACAGAACGCGAAGACGGCAGCATCAAAAAGGAAATCTCCACCATCCTGGTGCCCACGGACACCCCCGGCTTCAAGGCGGAAAAGCCGTACAACAAGGTGGGGTGGAACGCCTCCGACACCCACCCGCTGACCCTGAAGGACGTCCGGGTTCCGGAGGAAAACCTGCTGGGCTCGGAGGGGCGCGGCTATGCCAACTTCCTGTCCATCCTGGACGAGGGCCGGATTGCCATCGCTGCCCTGGCCACCGGCGCCGCGCAGGGCTGCGTCGACCAGTCCGTCAAATACGCCCGCGAGCGCCGGGCGTTCGGCCACGAAATCGGCAAGTACCAGGCCATCTCCTTCAAGATCGCGCGGATGGCAGCGCGGGCCCACACGGCCCGCCTGGCCTACTACGACGCGGCCGCCCGGATGCTTGCCGGTAAGCCGTTCAAGACCCAGGCGGCCATCGCTAAGATGGTCGCAGGCGAGGCGGCCATGGACAACGCGCGGGATGCCACCCAGGTATTCGGCGGCTATGGCTTCATCAACGAGTTCACCGTGGCACGCCACTACCGCGACTCCAAGATCCTTGAAGTGGGGGAAGGCACCACGGAGGTCCAGCTGATGCTGATCGCCCGCGAACTGGGACTCTAGCCGGGCCGAAAGGATCACAGATGATTGACAAGGTTGTTGCCAGTGCGGACCAGGCCGTCGCGGACATCCCCGACGGCGCCTCGCTCGCGGTGGGCGGATTCGGGCTCTGCGGAATTCCAGTAGCCCTGATCGACGCTTTGCACCGGGCAGGCACCACGAACCTGGAGACTGTCAGCAACAACTGCGGCGTGGACGACTGGGGGCTCGGCATCCTCCTCCGCGATGGCCGCATCCGCCGGACCATCAGCTCTTACGTGGGCGAAAACAAGGAGTTCGCCCGCCAGTACCTTGCTGGCGAGCTCGAGGTGGTGCTCACCCCGCAGGGCACGCTGGCAGAAAAACTGCGGGCCGGTGGGGCTGGGATCCCGGCGTTCTACACCAAGGCGGGGGTTGGCACGCAGGTGTCCGACGGCGGCCTCCCGCAGAAGTACGACGCCAACGGCGGGATCGCGGTTGCCTCGGCTCCGAAGGAAGTGCGTTCCTTCGGAGGGGTGGATTACGTCCTGGAAGAATCGCTCACACCGGACTTTGGGCTGGTGCACGCATGGAAGGGCGACCGGCACGGCAACCTGGTGTTCCACGCGACGGCCATGAACTTCAACCCGCTGTGCGCCATGGCCGGCAGGATCACCATCGCCGAGGTGGAGGAACTCGTGGAACCGGGCGAACTGGACCCCGAACACATCCATACCCCCGGTATCTTCGTCCAGCGGGTGGTCCTGGCGCAGAACGGGGAGAAGCGGATCGAAAAGCGGACGGTGGCACTCCACCAGGCAGGAGCATGACCATGGATCCCAACTTCCCTGAGGCTCCGCGCCCGGAAGCCGTACGCCCCGAGTACCGGCGCGCGCGTTCCCAACAGCACGCCGGCCCCGGCGATTCGACGTCCGCCGCGGAAACAAAAGGGTGGAACCGCAACGAACTGGCCGCCCGGGTGGCCAGGGAACTGCGCAACGGCCAGTACGTGAACCTTGGCATCGGTATGCCAACCCTGATTCCCAACTACATCCCGGCAGGGGTGGAAGTGGTGCTGCACTCCGAGAACGGAATCCTCGGCGTCGGGCCCTACCCCGCTGAAGACGCCCTGGACCCGGACCTGATCAACGCCGGCAAGGAAACCGTGACCGTCAACAGGGGAGCGGCCTTTTTCGACTCCGCAACGTCCTTCGGCATGATCCGGGGCGGCCACGTGGACCTCGCCGTGCTGGGCGCCATGGAGGTGGCCGTCAACGGTGACCTGGCCAACTGGATGATCCCGGGAAAGATGGTCAAGGGAATGGGCGGGGCCATGGACCTGGTGTTCGGTGCCAAACGGGTGATCGTGATGATGGAGCACGTTGACCGCAACGGCAATCCCAAGATCGTCCAGCAATGCTCGCTGCCGCTGACCGGCAAGGGCTGCGTGGACCGGATCATCACAGACTTGGCGGTTATCGACGTCGTCAAAGATGGGGGCACGCCGCGGCTGGTCCTGCGGGAACTGGCCCCCAACGTCTCCGTCGAAGACGTGGTGGCCGCCACCGGAGCCGACCTGTTCGAGGAAGACCGGGAACTTACCGTATGACCGGCAACAACGCTACGGGCCTCGACCCAGCGGACGGCGGCGGCCGGCGCGTTGTCGAGCAGCGCGGGCTGTACTTCGACGAACTGGAGGATGGCGTTGTTTACGCCCACCGCCCCGGCAGGACGGTGACGGAAACTGACAACGTGCTGTTCAGCACGCTGACCATGAACACCCAGGCGCTGCACCTGGACGCGGCCTGGAGTGCCGGGCAGCCTTTTGGGCAGCGGCTAATGAACTCCATGTTCACCCTGGCCACTATGGTTGGCCAGTCCGTCACGCAGCTGACTCAAGGGACCATCATCGCCCAGCTGGGCCTGACGGACGTTTCTTTCCCGCACCCGCTCTATCACGGGGACACGCTTTACACGGAGACGGTCATCACCGGCAAGCGGCTGTCGGCCTCGCGCCCGGGCCAGGGAATCGTGACGATGGAACACACCGGCCGGAACCAGGACGAAACGGTGGTGGCCCGTGCCACCCGCAGCTGCCTGATGTGGACCCGGCAGGCGCACCTGGACGCGCAGGGCAGCCAAAACATCGGAGAATAGCAATATGACTTTTGTGATGGGCCCCGCCTTGCTCTTCTGCCCCGCCGACCGTCCGGAGCGTTACCAGAAGGCCGCTGCCCGGGCAGACGCCGTGATCCTTGACCTTGAAGACGCGGTGGCGCCGGGGGACAAACAGCGGGCCCGTGGGGCGATCCTCGCCCAGCTGGGCACCACAGGCGTGGAACCGGAGCTGGAACCCAGCTGCACCATTGTCAGGGTCAACCCCGTTGGTACCGATGACTTCGAGAAGGACCTGCACTGCCTGGCCCATACGCCCTACCGGACCGTGATGCTGGCCAAGGCTGAATCGGTCGAACAGCTCAAGGCGCTGGATGGCTACCAGGTGATCGCGCTGTGCGAAACAGCCGTAGGAGTGCTCAACGCCCCGGCCATTGCCGCTGCCCCCAACGTAGTGGGACTGATGTGGGGGGCCGAGGACCTGCTGGCCTCCTTGGGAGGGACGTCAAGCCGGAAGGACGACGGCGGCTACCGGGCAGTGGCGCTGCATGCCCGCTCATCAGTACTGCTGGCAGCGCGCGCCTACGGCAAGGAAGCGGTGGACGCCGTGTATGTCAACATCCCCGACCTCGACGGACTCGCCGTTGAAGCGGCCGACGCCGTGGCCTCCGGCTTCAGTTCCAAGGCCTGCATCCATCCCAGCCAAGCAGCCGTGGTCCGCAAGGCCTACGCACCTTCGGATGACGAGGTCGCTGCGGCCCGTGCCCTGCTCGATGCTGCAGCGTCGGCAGGGTCGGGAGTATTCAAGTACCAGGGGAAGATGATTGACGGCCCCATCCTCAAGCACGCCCAGGAGATAGTCCGCCGCGCCGCCGTGGACGCATAGTTACCGCTGCCGGCCCTTCGGCCGGCGCAGGGATGTGGCCGGGATCGGCTCGGACAGAAGCGTCCGCACCCAGCGGTTCCCTGTCTCCCGAAACTCTTTCCGGCTGGCGAAGCGGTAATGGAAACTGCGCACGCGCACCCAGCGCGGCGCGGCGCCGTCGAACGGGTCATGCCGGAGCAGCCGCAGCATCTGCCGGTCGGCCGCCAGGAGCTTGCCCAGGAACGCGTAGAACCATTCCTCGTGCACGGTCCGCAGTGGCAGGAACCACATCAGCCAGTCCAGCCGCAGGTGGTACGGGGCCCACTGCCGCGGGATCCGCCGCAGCTCGCCGGGCTTGCCCTTGAAGCCGTATTCCCGCCAGTCCGCACCGCCGTCCGGGTCCTCGTCCAGTGTGCCCTGCACCACGATCTCGATGCGCTGCTTGGTCACCGTGCCGAACGCGCCGTAGGCGTTGACCAGCTGCCACCGGTTGAAGCTGGCATTCATCAGCTGCCGGCGGGAGAACAGGTTCCGCAGCGGCCAGTAGCTGAGCACCACCAGCAGAACTGATGCCGCCAGGGTGATGGCGAGCCACCACAACGGGGTTTCCGGCCGGGCGCCCGTGGCGGCATTCCAGTCGGCAGGGATGGCAGGTATCACGGCATGCGCCACAGGATCGCTGACCGCCGCGAACGCCAGCACGATTGCCATCCAGTTCAGCCAGGCGAAGTTTCCGCTGGCCACCAGCCAAAGCTGGGTCACCACCACCACTCCCGCCGCGACGCCGGCCACGGGCTGGGGCGCGAACAGCAGGAACGGCACCACCAGCTGGGCGATGTGGTTGCCCACCACCTCGATCCGGTGCAGCGGCTTGGGCAGGAGGTGCGCCTGCCGGCTGAGCGGTCCGGGCATGGGCTGGGTCTCGTGGTGGTAATACAGCGCCGTCAGGTCCCGCCACTCGCTGCCGCCGCGGATCTTGATCATCCCCGCACCGAACTCCAGCCGGAATACCAGCCACACGATCAGGATCAGGACGGTACGGGGCGGCTCCGTCTGGTTCGAGCCGAGGAAACCAACGGTAAAGCCTGCCTCCAGGAGCAGCATCTCCCAGCCAAACCCGTAAAACGTCTGGCCCACATTCACGATGGACATGTACAGCAGCCACAGGGCCAGGAACGCAATCAGCGGAATCCAGGGCGGACCCATCTGGGGGACACCTGCCACGAGCAGCGCCGATACCGCCAAGCCGGCCGCGCAGAGCCCGCGCAGCAGCCCGTCGGAGTAGCGCCACCGGAACAGTGTGGGGCGGCGAAACCGGGTGAAGGCGGCCAGGAACTCCGGCACCGGCAGCAGGCCGCGCTCGCCGAGCAGTGCGGGAAACTGGTTCAGCGTGGACAGGAACGCAACGAAATACAGCGCCGCCACGCCCCGTTGCAGCACCTGCCGGGCGAATTCGTACTCCGGCGCATCAAGCCACGCGAGCCAGTCCACGCAGTCCACGTTACGCCCGGCCGTCCGGGGGTCAAGGCGCAGCGGGAGGTCAGCGGTGCCGGGGCCGGACGGCGGCGCGGCGGCCCCCGAAGGGTGCGGGATACTTAACCAATGCAGCCACGCAGAATCGTCCTCCTCGGATCCACCGGTTCCATCGGCACCCAGGCGATTGACGTCGTCGACGGCGCCCCGCACCTTTTTGAGGTGGTGGCACTGAGCGCCGGGGGCGGCAATTTGGAACTCCTGGCCCGGCAGGCGGTCCATACGCGCGCCGCGGCCGTGGGAATTGCCGGGGGAGACCCTGGGCGGCTGGAGTCGCTGATCCGCGAAGCCGCCGCCGCGGCAGGCCGCCCGGAGTACCGGCCGGAGATCGTGGCCGGACCCGATGCTTCCGCACGGATCGCCGCCATCGAAGCGGACGTTGTGCTCAACGGCATCACCGGGTCCATCGGCCTGGCCCCAACGCTCGCCGCACTCAAGTCCGGCGCCACCCTGGCCCTCGCCAACAAGGAGTCACTGATCGTGGGCGGGAGCCTGGTCAAGGCCGCGGCCAAGGAAGGCCAAATCGTACCGGTGGACTCGGAACACTCCGCCATTGCCCAGTGCCTGCGCTCCGGCACGGCCAGTGAAGTGGACAAGCTCATCCTCACGGCTTCAGGGGGTCCGTTCCGCGGAAGGACCCGGGAGGAACTCCACGGTGT
Organism: Arthrobacter sp. ISL-85; assembly: GCF_018613675.1. GTDB lineage: Bacteria > Actinomycetota > Actinomycetes > Actinomycetales > Micrococcaceae > Arthrobacter. The sequence continues at coordinate 347,555 of NZ_JAGGPQ010000005.1, forward strand.
CACCCCGCAGGAGGCCCTGGCCCATCCCACCTGGGACATGGGCATGATGGTTACCACCAACTCGGCCACCCTGGTGAACAAGGGCCTGGAGGTCATCGAGGCGCACCTGTTGTTCGATATTCCGCTGGACCGGATCGAGGTGGTGGTGCATCCCCAGTCCGTGGTCCATTCCATGGTCCAGTTCGTGGACGGCTCCACCATCGCCCAGGCCTCCCCGCCGGACATGCGCCTGCCCATCGCCCTGGGGCTTGGCTGGCCGGGCCGCGTGCCCAACGCCGCCAGCCCATGCGACTGGACCCAGGCCGCCACGTGGACCTTCGAACCGCTGGACACGGAAGCCTTCCCCGCCGTCGCGCTGGCCAAGGACGCCGCGAAACAGGGGAGCACCTTCCCCGCGGTCTTCAATGCGGCCAACGAGGAGGCGGTCACGGCGTTCCATGCCGGCCGCATCCGGTTCACCGACATTGTCGATACCGTGGACAGCGTGCTCAGCGAACACTCAGGTTCCTCCGGGCTGACGGTGGAATCCGTGCTGGATGCTGAAAGCTGGGCACGCGCCCGCGCCCACGAACGTTTAGCAGTCAGCAGTCTCTAGGAAGCAGCAGCACCTCCATGACCCCTGTCCTACTTTTCATCCTCGGCGTCGTCTTCGTCGCTCTTGGCATCGCCGTGTCCATCGCGCTCCACGAAGTGGGGCACCTGGTGCCCGCGAAGCTCTTCAAGGTCCGCGTCACCAAGTACATGATCGGGTTCGGGCCCACCCTGTGGTCACGCCGGAAGGGCGAAACCGAATACGGCGTAAAGGCCGTACCGCTGGGCGGCTACGTCTCCATGATCGGCATGTACCCGCCCAACAAGGAGGACGGCTCGGTCCGGCCTTCCAGCACCGGCATGTTCCAGACCCTGGCCACCGAGGCCCGTTCCATGGCCCACGAGGAAGTAGGGCCCGGCGACGACAACCGGGTCTTCTACCGGCTGCCGGTGTGGAAAAAGGTCATCGTGATGCTGGGCGGCCCGGCCATGAACATGATCCTTGGCGTGCTGCTCACTGCCGTGCTCCTGATGGGTTTCGGTGTTGCCACGGCCACCACCACCATTTCCGACGTGTCGAAATGCCAGGTAGCCGCGGGACGAACCGTCGATCCCAACTCCGCCGACTGCCAGCTGACGCCCGCGGCTGCGGCCGGACTGAAGCCCAACGACACCATCACCTCCTTCGACGGCAAGCCCGTGACCAGGTGGGACCAGCTGACGGAATGGATCCGCGCGTCCGCCGGCAAGGAAGTTGCCATTACGGTCCAGCGCGACGGCAGCCCGGTGTCCACCACCGTGACCCCCGTCCTGTCGGCCCGGCCAGTGATGGGAGCCGATGGTCGGCAGGCCACCGACGCCGCCGGCAACCTTCAATACCAGGACGTCGGGTTCCTTGGCATCGGCGCGCAGACGGCGCTGGTGCCCCAGCCGGCGTCGTCCGTCCTGCCCATGGCGGGGGAGAACATCCGCCAGGTGGCCGGCGTCGTCTTCAACCTCCCCGCCCGTGTGGTGGGGGTGGCAAAGGCCGCGTTCAGCGAAGAGCCACGCGACCCCAACGGCCCCATCAGCGTGGTAGGCGTCGGCAGGGTGGCCGGCGAGGTGGCAGCCATGGAGGCCGTACCGCTGCAGTCCCGGGTGGCAACCCTCGTTGGCCTGCTGGCCGGCCTGAACTTCGCACTTGCGGTCTTCAACCTGGTACCGCTCCTGCCGCTGGACGGCGGCCACGTTGCAGGTGCGCTGTATGAGGGTGCACGGAGGAGGGTGGCAAAGCTGCGCGGACGGCCGGATCCCGGGGCCTTCGACATCGCCAAACTGCTTCCCGTCACCTACGTGGTCGCGGCGCTGTTGATGGGCATGAGCGCGCTGCTGATCTACGCGGACATTGTTAAACCGGTCAACCTCTTCGGCTGATTCATCCGGGACCGGCTGAATTTGGAAAATTAGCCAAATCTGATTGATTGACCGAACTCAACTGGCTATGGTTGAGAAATGTTCGTCATGACCATTGACCAACGCGGAAGCACCGGCAACCAGGACCGCGTCCCGGCCCTGCTCGCCCAGATTGCCCACCTTGAACTTGCTGGAGCGGAACAGCCCGTCTTCGAACGTTCCGTAGGAGATGAAATCCAAGGGGTGGTGCGGGATGCTCCCGCTGTGGTGGAGATTGCCCTGCACGCGCTCCGCGGCGGACACTGGTACGTCGGGATCGGCGTCGGAAGCGTATCCCTGCCGCCACATGCCAGCCCCCGGGAGGGGACCGGAACCGCCTTCGTTGCTGCCCGTAAGGCAGTTGAGCTTGCCAAGGCCGCCGGTTCCCAAGTGCCGTTGTCGGTGGTGCCCGGCATGATGGCAGGAGAAGCAGCCAGGGGCGTCACTGCGGGGGAAGGAGTGCAGGCATGTGCCAATGCGGAGGCCGTGCTCAGGTTGCTCGGCCGGCTTGTCCAGGACCGCACCGAAGCCCAATGGCGGGTGGTGGATGCCCTGCGCCGCCAGGCTGTGCCTGGCAAAAGCCCGGGCCGGCACGGAAGCCAGAAGCATGTGGCGCTTGAACTCGGAATCTCGGAGCAGTCGGTGAGCCGTACCGTGTTTCGCTCCGGATGGCAGGAGGAATGGGCAGCCCGGCCGGCCGCGTCCATGCTTCTTGGTTTGGCCGACTCGCGGGTTGGCCAACCCCGGGAGGATGCGGCGGCTCACCAGAATGTACATGCCCAGGAGGATGTTTCGGCCCGGGAAGAGCCGGCGGACAGGATTGAGGGAGACACGTGACCGCACTTTGGGTGGCACTGGCCATGGTGGTGGCGGGCTTTGCCGGCTGGCCCGTCACGGCCCTGGTGTTCAAGCTCGCCCGGACCATCGATGACAAGGCGGATGCCGCCAAGGCGGCGGAGGAGGCCCTTAGGGCGGAAGAGGACCCATCCGCTGACATCACTGTGGACAATTCTCCTTCCGGACTTGGAGGACCGGACGGGGGTGCAGTCCCAGCCGCAGACGCGGGCAACCAAGCGGTGGACAGTGAGCTGACCGCCCGTCCCGGCCAGCGGGCGTCGAACGGGCCCGCGGCCGGACCTGCTCTTCCCAGCCAGCGCATCCTGCGCGGCGGTGCCATCATAGGCGTACTGGAGCGGCTGGGGGTGTGCCTTGCCATCCTCACCGGCCAGCCTGTGGCCATCGCCTACATCGTGGCCATCAAGGGCCTGGGCAGGTTCGCGGAGCTGAAGGAGACGCCGGTTGCCGCTGAACGCTTCATCATCGGCACCCTTACCTCAATGCTCTGGGCGGCCGGAACTGCTGCCGCGGTCAAGGTCCTCTTCCTGCACTGAGTCCTACCCACGCGCCATGCCGAAATGAGCCAGGCGATATGCCCCGGAAGCCCTGCCCCCTCGCAAGGTCCTCTTCGCGCCCGGATCCTCTCCCGGCATTGTGGATGGAGACGGTACCAACCCGGCCATGGCGATAGGGTAGCGGTATGACAGTTTTTGCCGTTGAGTACGTTTATGCCGCCAACTCCACCGAAACCCGCAATCAGGTCCGGCCCGCGCACCGGGAATGGACGGGCGGCCTGGCCCAGGACAGCGTCATCGTGGCCAGCGGGCCCTACGGCGACGGCGCGGGTGCCCTGCTGATCTTCAAGGCGGCAGACGAGGCCGCCCTCAACTCGATCCTCAAGCAGGACCCTTTTGCCGAAGCCGGCGTGATCGCCGGGACCCGCATCACTGAATGGTCTCCGGTCACCGGCATGCTGGCCGGGATTGCCGCGTAGCCACTTTTTACCCTTTCAACTCAAGGAGTCCACGTGACCTCGGTCAGCCTGGGAATGCCGTCAGCACCACCGCCCGTCCTTGCCCCCCGCCGCAAGACGCGCCAGATCAAAGTCGGCTCGGTAGGCGTAGGGTCTGATTTCCCCATCAGCGTGCAGTCCATGACCACCACGCCCACCACGGACATCAACGCCACCCTGCAGCAGATCGCCGAGCTCACGGCGTCCGGCTGCGACATAGTCCGGGTGGCTTGTCCGTCTGCCGATGACGCCGAGGCGCTGCCCATCATCGCCCGGAAATCCCAGATCCCGGTCATCGCGGACATCCACTTCCAGCCAAAATACGTCTTCGCGGCCATTGAGGCCGGCTGCGCGGCAGTGCGTGTGAACCCCGGAAACATCCGCAAGTTCGATGACCAGGTCAAGGAGATCGCCGCGGCCGCCAAGGACCACGGCACCTCCATCCGCATCGGGGTCAATGCCGGTTCCCTGGAACCAGGCATCCTCAAGAAGTACGGCAAAGCCACCCCCGAAGCGCTGGTCGAATCAGCAGTCTGGGAAGCGTCCCTTTTCGAGGAACACGGCTTCCACGACTTCAAGATCTCCGTAAAGCACAACGACCCCGTTGTCATGGTGGCCGCCTACGAAATGCTCGCAGAGAAGGGCGACTGGCCCCTTCACCTGGGCGTCACCGAGGCTGGGCCGGCCTTCCAGGGCACCATCAAGTCCGCGACGGCCTTCGGGGCGCTCCTCTCGAGGGGTATCGGCGACACGATCCGGGTGTCCCTCTCCGCACCGCCGGTGGAGGAGATCAAGGTGGGCAACCAGATCCTCCAGTCGCTGAACCTGCGGCCCCGCAAACTGGAAATCGTGTCCTGCCCTTCCTGCGGCCGTGCCCAGGTGGACGTGTACACCCTGGCGGAACAGGTCACCGCCGGACTGGAAGGGATGGAGATCCCGTTGCGTGTGGCGGTTATGGGCTGCGTTGTTAACGGCCCGGGCGAGGCCCGTGAAGCTGACCTTGGTGTTGCCTCCGGCAATGGCAAGGGCCAGATCTTTGTAAGGGGCGAGGTCATCAAGACTGTTCCCGAGAGCGCAATTGTTGAGACACTGATCGAAGAAGCTATGCGTATCGCGGAAGAGATGGGGGAGGCCGATGGCGAAGATGCTGTCAAGGGTAGCCCCGTGGTTAGCGTCTCGTAGGGACGCGCCGGACCCCGCGGGGCTTTCTGTCCGGACCCTCGAAGGCCAGGACACTCCCGCGCTGAAAACGCTGGCCCGGCAGGATCCGGTCACCAACGTGTTCATCCTGGCACACCTTCGCGCCACGGGGACGGCGGCGCCCACCAGTGGTGGCGCCGGCGTCATCGGGGTTTTCCACGACGGCATCCTTGCGGGTGCATGCTGGGCCGGGGCAAACCTGGTTCCGGTCCAGCTCGACCCCGCCCTGGCCCCCATGGTGGCGGAGGCCGCAAACAGCTCGGGGCGCCGCTACGCGTCCGCTTTCGGTCCGGCAGACGCAGTACTGGCGCTCCATGCCCAGCTCGCGGAGCTGGGCCACCGGGCCCACGAAGTCCGGGCAGACCAGCCACTGATGGTCATCGACGGACCGCCCCTGGAGCAACCCAACCCCGGACTGGCCCTGGGCAATCTCGCCGACTTCGACCGCATCCTGCCCGCCTGCGCCGCTATGTTCGAGGAAGAAGTAGGGTATTCGCCCTACCTTGGCGGCAGGGAGTTCTACAGCCGCCGCGTCGAGGGCCTCATCAGGCAGGGACATTCCATGGTCCATCTCGACGACGCGGGGGAGGTGGTGTTCAAAGCCGAGCTTGGCACGGTCACGGACGACGTTACCCAGATCCAGGGAGTCTGGATGAACCCAGCCTTCCGGGGCCAGGGGCTCAGCGCGGGTTATATGGCGGCGGTGGTGGAAAAGGCCCAGCAGATCGCGCCGGTAACCAGCCTGTACGTCAACGGATTCAACACCAGGGCCAGGTCCACCTATGAACGGGTAGGCTTCCGCCAGGTGGGCACCTTCGCTACAGTTCTCTTCTAGCCGGCTCTTGCCGGCAGCAAGCAGAATATTGGGGGACAAGTGAAGACGTTTGTGCTGGGAACTTTCGGGGCTTCGGCTTTACTGGCGATGACAGTTTCTGCCTGTGGGGGTCCGGGCTCGCCGCAGGCCGCAGACTCCACGACTCCGACAGCGGGAGCGTCCCAAACCACAGCGGAAGCCCCCACCCCGACGCCAACCCCCTCGCCGACAACCAAGGCGTATACCGCCGAACAGCTGGCTGCCATCGTGAGCCAGGTGCGGGACTCGGCCGACCGAAGGCTGTCCGTCCTGCCCAGCGGAGATATCACCACCACGCTGGAGCAGACCAAGGCCATGATCGCCTCCATCGACGTGAAGCCGGCAGAGTGCAAGGAACTCGCCGCCGCGGGCACGGTGCCATCAGTGGATGGTGCTGCGCTGGCGATGGGCGTGAGTACGGACACCGGTACCGGCGCCGTTACGGCCCTGTCCCTGGTGGCCGGCCTGGATCAAAACTTCCTGGCCAAGGTCAAGGACCAGCCGGATCAGTTGGCGAAGTGCGCCTCCATGACCATGACCGCCTCCGGCGTGGAGGTCGCGGTAACCATCAAACCCGTGGAAGGGGTGAGCGGGCTGCCCGGCGCCGTTGCCTACCGCACGGACAGTGCATTGCCCGACGGCCGTACCCAGTCCACGGTCACGGCCCAGGTGGTCCAGCAGGGTGTGGTGCTCACCTCGGTTGCGTCCGGCGGCGAAAGCGAGGCCGATGCCGTGCACCGGGCAGGGGCGCTCCTGGACTCCGCTGCTGCCTCCATAAAATAGAAGCCAGGCGGGGCGATCAGGCGAGGGGGCCGGTAAGGTATCGCTGGACGCTCGGGGCCACGAGCCGCACCACGTCCTCCGGCTCGGCGGACGCGAGCGGCTCAAGCCGGACTACGTAACGGACCATCATCAGGCCCACCACCTGGGTTGCCACCAGGCTTCCGCGCAACGCCACCTCGTCAGGGTTCCCGGGAACGGACGCCATGATCCTGCTGATCACCCTCCGTGCCACCATCTCCCGCAGGAGTGCGGTTTTGGCTTTGGACCCGATCGTGCCGCGCAGGAAGGCCAGCAGGCCCGCCTGGGCGGGGCTTTCCCACAACCGGAGCACCGTGCGCACAATCAGTTCCGCCCGCGTGGCGGGGTCCGCCTCCGCGACGCCGGCCAGCACCTGCTCCGGGTCTGCCGGCAGTTCCACGCTGAGGGCAAAGAGTTCGTCCTTGCCGGTGAAGAAATGGTGAATCATCCCGGGATCCACTCCTGCTGCCCGTGCCACTTGGCGCATGCTGGTGCCCTCAAAGCCGTGCTCTGCAAAGAGCATTCTGGCGGCGTCGAGGATATCCTCACGGGACCCTGGTGTGCCGCTTCGGCGTCCCCTGCGGGCCGTGGCCGTGTCGTCTGGCCGCGGCGAACCCCCGGGGGGATCGGGCGGCCTCACGCGGTCCGCCGCCGCAGGGTGAGTGCGGCCAGGACCAAGACGCCCAGCGAGATGGCTGCCATGACGCCCGCGTCCTGCCAAAGCCGGGCGGTGGCCTCTGCGTGGGCAGCGATCTCCTGAAGGGCATCGACGGAAAAAGTCAGGGGCAGAACGTTGGAGATTGCTTCCAGGAAGCCGTTCATCCGGTCGCGCGCAACGAAGAGGCCACACAGGAGGATCTGCGGAACAACCACTACCGGCATGAACTGCACGGCCTGGAACTCTGTCCTGGCAAAGGCCGAACAGAACAGGCCCAGCGCGACGCCCAGGATGGCGTTGATGACAGCAATCAGCACCACGTAACCCGGTGCTCCCGCAATGTCCAGGCCGAAGACCCAGTAAGCCACCGCCGTAGCCACCATCGACTGCAGGGCAGCCATCAGGGAAAAGGCCACCCCATACCCGAACAGCAGGTCTGCCTTGTGCACGGGCGTGGTGAGCAGCCGCTCCAGCGTTCCGGACGTCCGCTCCCTCAGCATGGTGATCGAGGTGACCAGGAACATCACCACGAAGGGAAAGATGGCGAGCATCATTAAGCCCACCCGGTCGAACGTCCGCGGCATGCCGGGCGGCAGGGTCTCGTTTTCGTAGAGGAAGTACACGGCCGTGAGCAGCAGAGCAGGAACCACCAGGATCAAGGCGATGCTGCGTCGATCGTGGCGCAGCTGGCTGAGCACCCGTCGTGCCGTGGCGAGCATCATCCGGACATCCATCACCGCACGCTCCTGTGCTGTCCCGTCACGCCACTGTCCCCGCTCCCGGTGACGGCCTCCTTCGGCGGGCTCCCGCCGTCGGAGGCTTCCTGCTCCCTGATGATGGACAGGAAGGCCTGCTCCAGGTTGCTGCTGTGCCCGCACTCGCTGAGTTCGGCGGGGGTGAGCTGGGCCAGGAGCCGGCCTTCCCGCAGCAGCAGCAGCGTGTCGCAGCGGCTGGCTTCCTCCATGACGTGGCTGGACACCAGGAGTGTTGTTCCTGCCTTTGCCATGGCCCGGAACCGGTCCCAGAGGTCGGCGCGCAGGACAGGATCGAGGCCTACGGTGGGCTCGTCGAGCACCAGCAGCCGGGGGTGGGCCACCAGGGCGCAGGCCAGGGACACCCGGTTAAGCTGACCGCCGGACAGATCGGCGGCCTTACGGCGGCCGACCGGTCCAAGTCCGACGGCGGCTATGGCCTCCGCCACGTCGGCCTTGCCTTTCTGGTGCATCGCCCCGAAGTAGCGCACGTTCGCTTCCACCGTGAGGTCCGGATAGACGCTGGGGGACTGGGTGACGTAACCCACCTCCCGTCGCAACGAGGGGGTCCCGGCGGGACGTCCCAGGACAGTGAGGGTTCCGGCGGAGATGCGCTGCGCACCCACGATGGTCCGCATCAGGGTGGTTTTGCCGCTTCCGGAAGGCCCCAGCAAACCCGTGATTTGGCCAGCTGGGAGGGCGAAGTCGAGCGCGTGGAGTACGGGTTGCCGGCCCAGCCTGACGGTGAGGGCGGCCGCAGCAACGGCGACGTCGCCGCCCCGGTTCACGGTCATGGGTAATACAGAATGCGACACGGCTGCCTCCGGCGCTGCACCAGGTGTGCGGCCGGGCAGGATGTCCAGCTAATTCATCACCTGATGAATTAGAAGATAGGACGGACGCCGCCGCGGGTCAACAGATTCCGAAAATAAAAACACTTGTCAAACGTGTGCGCGATCACATAAGTTCGACCTAGCTGCGCTGGAAGTGGGGTGGGCGGTCTCACCAGTCCTCATCAGTACTCAGCGATAACGGCGTTGAGCCACGCCCGGATGCGATGACCAGCCCTATTGGGGGGCCAGGGGCTTTGTATTCCCGGGCGTGGCTCTACTGTTTCCGCTGACGGTGTCCCGGGGCGCTCTCCGGCGGCTCTCCGCCACGGCCAGTCCGTGCCGCAGGTTGTGTGCCGGTAGATTAGTACCCAGACGAAATTGTCCGGCCCTGCTGACCCAGCACCTCCCCAGAAACGGATACCACCCGTGGTCCTACGACTGTCCCAGCTTTTCCTGCGCACGCTGCGCGAAGACCCCGTCGATGCCGAGGTCGCCAGCCACAAACTCCTGGTCCGCGCCGGCTACATCCGGCGCGCAGCCCCCGGCATCTACACTTGGCTGCCGCTGGGGCTGAGCGTCCTGCGCAAAGTCGAGGACATCATCCGTCAGGAAATGACTGCCATCGGCGCCCAGGAAGTCCACTTCCCGGCACTCCTTCCCCGGGAGCCGTACGAAGCGACCAACCGCTGGACCGAATACGGCGAAGGTTTGTTCCGGCTCCAGGACCGCAAGGGCGCTGATTACCTCCTGGCTCCCACGCACGAGGAGATGTTCACGCTCCTGGTCAAGGACCTGTACTCGTCCTACAAGGACTTGCCGCTGAGCCTTTACCAGATCCAGAACAAGTACCGCGACGAAGCGCGCCCCCGGGCAGGGCTCCTCCGCGGCCGCGAATTCATCATGAAGGATTCCTACTCCTTCGACGTCGACGATGCAGGCCTGGACGCCAGCTACTCAGCCCACCGTGCCGCCTACCTGAAGATCTTCGAACGCCTGGGACTGGAAGTTGTGCCGGTGGCAGCCACCGCGGGAGCGATGGGTGGGTCCAAGAGCGAGGAGTTCCTGTTCCCCACTGAGATCGGCGAGGACACCTTTGTCCGCTCCGCAGGCGGCTATGCGGCCAACGTCGAGGCCGTCACCACGGTGGTCCCTGACGAAATCGACTTCTCCAATGCCCCGGCCGCAGAAGTCCTGGACACCCCGGACACTCCCACCATCGAGACCCTCGTCGCCGCGGCGAACGTGATTGCCCCCAGGGCAGAGGCCGACGGCGGCCCTTGGACTGCCGCTGACACGCTTAAGAACGTGGTCCTCGCCGTCACACTGCCCACGGGTGAGCGGCAGTTGGTGGTCATCGGGGTTCCCGGTGACCGGGCAGTGGACCTCAAGCGCGTCGAAGCGAACATCGGCGCTTTCCTGCCCATCGCGGGTGAGATCGGACTTGAGCAGGCCGGCGAGGAAGACCTCAAGAAGCAGCCGCTGATCGTGAAGGGCTACCTGGGCCCGGGGCTTTCCCTGGACCAGGCGCTCCTCGGGGCCGAAAGCACCACCAAGCTGCTGTACCTCGTGGACCCGCGGGTGGTCAGCGGAACCGCATGGATCACCGGGGCCAACCAGGCCGGCAAGCACGTCTTCGGCCTGGTTGCCGGCCGCGACTTCAGCTGGGACGGCGCCATCGAATGCACCGAAGTCCGCGCCGGTGACCCCTCCCCGGACGGCTCCGGTCCCCTTGAGACCGCCCGCGGCATCGAGATGGGCCACATCTTCCAGCTGGGCCGTAAATACGCCGAAGCCCTTGACCTGAAGGTGCTGGACCAGTACGGCAAGCAGGTAGTTGTCACCATGGGCTCCTATGGAGTCGGAGTAACCCGGGCCGTGGCGGCGCTGGCCGAAGCCAACCACGATGACCGCGGCCTGGTCTGGCCCCGCACGGTGGCTCCCGCCGATGTGCACGTGGTGGCGGTGGGCCGCGGCGAGGAGATCTTCCAGGCAGCGGAGAAACTCGCAGCAGATCTCGAGGCGGCAGGCCTCTCGGTCATCTACGACGACCGCCCCAAGGTCTCGCCCGGTGTGAAGTTCGGCGACGCCGAACTGCTGGGTGTCCCCACCATCCTGGCAGTGGGACGCGGCCTGGTGGACGGCGTGGTGGAGATCAAGGACCGCCGCAGCGGAGAAGCCGAGAACATCGAGGTGGACAAGGCCGTCGACTACGTGGTCAACGCCGTCCGCAACCAGTGATCTCCGGCTTCGAGTCGATCCAGCTCACCACCATCATCCTGATCGTGGTGGCTGGATTCGCAGCCGGCTGGGTTGACGCGGTGGTGGGCGGCGGTGGCCTCATCCAGCTGCCCGCGCTGCTGCTGGTTCCAGGCATCGCACCCGTCCAGGCGCTGGCCACCAACAAGATGGGCTCCATCTTCGGGACCGCCACCAGCGCCGCCACCTACTACCGGAGGGTGGGGCCGGACCTCCGGACTGCGGTGCCCATGGCCGTCATAGCCCTTGCGGGCAGTTTCGGCGGGGCTAGCCTGGCGGCCACCCTGCCGGCCGGGGTCTTCAAGCCCATTATCGTGGTGGCGCTGGTCGCCGTCGCGCTTTTCACCGCCCTCAGGCCCAGCGTCGGTGAGTTGACGGCGCTGCGGCACGATGGCCACAGGCACTATGTTGTCGCCTGCCTCATCGGTGCGGTGATCGGCTTCTATGACGGGCTCATCGGTCCCGGGACAGGCTCGTTCCTGGTCATCGCCCTGGTGTCCGCCATGGGGTATGCCTTCCTGGAAGCGAGCGCCAAAGCCAAGATCGTGAACATGGCCACCAACGCGGGGGCCCTGCTGTTCTTCCTCCCGCACGGGTCCATCCTGTGGGGTATCGGACTGGTGCTCGGGGCAGCGAATATGGCCGGTGGCTACCTTGGCGCCCGGACTGCAGTGCAGCAGGGCAGCAAATTTGTCCGGGTGGTCTTCCTGATGGTTGTCGGGGCCCTGATCATCAAACTCGGCTACGACGTCTGGCAGGAAAACTTCGCCTGATCCAGCCCCGGACATTGGTCCTCGTGACGGCGGCCCGCCCGGCGTAGCATGCAGGGTATGGCACCCGGCGAGGACGAGTATGCCGCGGCACTGGCGGCTGCAGCCAGGCATTCGCAGGCCTGGCTGGCGAGCCTCCCGGAGCGCCCCGTAGGGCCCCGCCTGCATGCCTCCGAACTCGCGGAAGTGTTTGGCGGGCCGCTGCCGGAAGCAGGCATGCCGGCCGCGGATGTGATCGATTTCCTGGCCAAGCAAGCCGAGCCCGGGCTGATGGCAATGCCCTCCGGCCGTTTCTTCGGCTGGGTCATTGGCGGGACCCTGCCCGCTGCCCTGGCCTCGGACTGGTTGGTCAGCGCCTGGGACCAGAACGCCGGGCTCCGCTACGCCACCCCTGCCACCGCTGCCATCGAGGAAGCCGCCGGACAGTGGGTGCTGGAGCTGCTGGGGCTGCCGTCCGCGGCCGACGTCGGATTCGTCACCGGCGCCACCATGGCAAATTTCACGGGGATGGCCGCCGCCCGCTGGCGGTTGCTTGCCGACGCCGGCTGGGACCTGGACCGGGACAGCCTCTCCGGCGCACCCCGGATCCGCTGCTTCGTGGGACGGGAACGGCACGACACCGTGGACCTTGGCCTGCGCTACCTGGGCCTTGGCAAGCCAACGCTGGTCGACGCCGACAGCCAGGGCCGCGTGGTCCCGGCAGCCCTGGACGTGGCCCTTGCCGAAGGCACCGGGCCCGCGCTGGTGTGCCTCCAGGCGGGCAACCTGCACTCCGGCGCCTTCGACCCCTTTCCCGAGGCCATCGCCGTCGCACGCAAGCATGGCGCGTGGGTGCACATCGATGGTGCCTTCGGGCTGTGGGCCGCCGCGGCCCCCGAATTGCGGCACCTCACCCAGGGTTTTGAAGAAGCCGACTCGTGGGGCACGGACGCCCACAAGACCCTGAACGTGCCCTACGACTGCGGCATAGCGATCGTCAGGGACGCGGTGGCGCTGCGGGCCGCGATGGGCCTGCACGCCAGTTACCTGGTGCACGATGCCGAAGGCCCGGGCGACCCTTTCGAAAAGGTCCCGGAGCTGTCCCGAAGGGCACGGGGCGTGCCGGTATGGGCAGCCCTTAAAAGCCTGGGCCGCGAAGGAGTGGCTGCCCAGGTGGGCGGCCTGGCCGCTGCAGCAACGGCCATCGCGGAGGGGTTGGCAGCCCTGGACGGCGTGGAAGTACTCAACGACGTCGGCTACACCCAGGTGTGCCTGGCGTTCAGGGACGACGACACCACCCGCGCCGTCACCGCCCGCATCATCGAAGAGGGAAAGGTGTGGATGTCAGGTTCGCACTGGCGGGACCGCGACATCCTGCGGGTTTCGGTGAGCAACTGGCATACCGCGGGGGAGGATGTGGCCACGGCGGTGGACGCTGTCCGGTCAGCCCTGGCGGCAGTGAAGGACTCCTGACCGTTCCGCGGTGGGGGACCCCCTCCGGTGGCTGCCGCGGAGCCTATCCGCCCTGTCCAGGTTCCGGCAGCGAATGGGGATGCGGCAGGCCGTCCAAGGTGTTCCCGGCGAGGGTGCTGGCCACCCAGAGTGACCGGGCCAGATCGGCCCGGTGGCCCTGCCCGGCGTACCCCAGCGCATTTTCGACCTCCCTGGCGATGGCCCACTCCCGCGCCACGTCCGGATCCAGGCCGGCGGCCGTGCTGAAGTCATGACAGCGCCTGAGGAGCGCAGGACCGGGCCGGTCGGCAGGCAGGTCGGCAAGGCGGTTCCACAGCAGAGGCGCCACCGCGAACTCGGGCTCGCCGATCATTGGCTGCGGGTCGATCGCCGCATAGCCAGCCGGGAACGGCAGTGCCCCCGACGTTCCCGGCCGGGCCAGGATGTTCAGGAAATGCAGGTCCGTGTGGACCAGGAAATCACGGGCGGACCTGCGTCCCACCGCGCCGCGCGTCTGGCACACTTCAAGGGCCGCTTCCAACAGCCATCGGGGAAGCGGCCGGCCCAGCTGTTCCCAGTCTGCGGGCAGGTCGTCGCTCCATTGTTCGGCCCGGGCAGCGATGTGGGTGAATTCCTGCCACTCCGGGCGGTGGTCCGGGGCGAGCAGCAGCTGCCGCATCAAGCCGCCCCACACCTGCGCTGCATGGTCCAGCGGCAGGTCCGCCAGCGACCGCTCGGCGTCGAGGCGCTCCAGGAGCATGGCGCACGATCCGGTATCCGAGGCCAGCAGCACAACAGCGCCGCGGCCACCCCAGAGCACCAGCGCATGCCGCTCCACCTTGGCCTCATCATGGGGAAAGGCGATTTTGAGGGCTGCGGGCAGGCCATCTTCCTGCCGCACAGGAATGACGAGGCCGCCGTGGCCGCTCCAGGGGAAGCTGCCCGGAGCCAGGTCAACCTCCAAGTGCCACTGCTCCAGGCGGGACGCCAGCAGTGCCGGGAGGCTGCCCAGCCAGGCGCGGCCCGCACTGCTGCGTGTGTACCGGGCAGAGAGGTCCGGGGGGATGGGAACGTCGGGCAGCACGGAATCAGGCAGCACGGAGTCAGACAACACCGGAGGCGCCGAGCAGGTTGCCGATCACGAACGTGGCCGCGAGTGCCAGGGCCCCGCCCACCACCACGCGGACGGCTGCCCGGGTTTTCGAGCCGCCGCCAATCCAGGCGCCCAGGGCACCCGTCAAGGCCAAAGCCACCAGGACTGAAATGAAGGTCAGCGGGACCCGGATCCCGGGTGGCGGAAGCAGGATGGCCAGCATGGGCAGGATGGCCCCGATGGTGAAGGCTATTGCCGAGGCGAATGCGGCATGCCAGGGCATGACGATGTCCGCCTCGTCGATGTTGAGCTCAGCCGACAGGTGTGCTGCCAGGACATCGTGGGCCGTAAGCTCCTTGGCAACCTTGACCGCCGTTTCGGGGGTGAGGCCCTTGGCCTGGTAGATGGCGGTCAGCTCGGCCAGTTCCGCTTCCGGATCTTCGGCCAGCTCGCGGCGTTCCTTCTCGATCAGCGCCCGCTGGCTGTCGCTTTGGCTGCTGACCGAAACATATTCGCCCAACGCCATGGACACGGCACCGCCCACCACCCCGGCTACGCCTGCTGTGATGATGGGGCCCAGCTCGGCGGTGGCCCCGGCCACGCCCACCACGATCGCGGCAACCGAGACGATGCCGTCGTTGGCGCCCAGGACGCCGGCGCGAAGCCAGTTCAGCCGGTGGGCAGTGTCGTCGCCATGCGGTTCCGTTTCAAGGTGGCGGTCCAGGCCCGGGCTGGCTGCACTGGCTCCCAGGGCGTCAGCCGGTTCGTCGGCGTTCATCCCTTCAGCAAACCACCCCCGCCCGCCCAATGCCACCCTCCAGGGGCCTTCCTTCCGGGACGTTCAAGGCGGGGGAGACCCGCGGACCACGGCCGGGTCAGGGTGCAGCGGGCGACGGCGCCGGGCCGGCACCCGTGGGAAGGGCTCCAGCGGGAAGGGCAGGCAATTGGCCGGCGTCCAGGGTGAGGCCCGGAACAGGCCCGGGGTCTGCGCCCCACCGCAGGGCGCGGCCTGCCGCGGACTGAAGGGCCGCCAGGGCCCATTTCCGGTCCTGGCCCTGCGAGACCGCCACCACATCCCCGTAGGACACCAGCGTCGCGGCCTCAAGCTTGCCCAACGCCGCCGCCGGGGAAGCCAGGAAGCCCGGGTCGAGGACGTACCCCGGCTGTTGTGGCACGGACGCACCGCAGTCCAGCCGGAGGCGTTCCTCCGCGGCGGCAGCGAGTTCTTTGTGCAGGCGCAGGAATTCCGACGCCGGGCCGGCTTCAGCGGGAGCGAGGCGGGGGAGCGCTGCCTGGTAGCCGTAGACGGCCTGCTGTTCCGCGGATACCGCGGCGGCCAGCGCCTGGCGCGTGTCTGGGGGAGTGCCGGGGAGTGTGCCTTCCGGGGCGGGTGTGGGCGAAATGGGCGGGCATGGAGAAGAGGCTGCTGCGGTGCCCGGTCCCTCCGCGTCCGGTGCTGCCGTTCCCGGCGGCGCGGGCACCCCGGCGGCAGCAGCAAGGCGCCCGGCCGCGAGGAGCTGTGCCGTGCCGGTGCCTGCGAGAAGCCGCGCCATGCCGCCGTCAGCCGTTTCGGCATCCTTGAGGCGGGCTGTCCCGCTGTTGGCCAGGGCCTGGACGAACTCTGGCGCGCTTCCGGGACTGGCGCTGGAAGCCGGGGACGCAGTTGCCTGCGGCGACCCAGCCGGCGGGTTCTGAGTGGGCCCGGCCGGGGGGGAGATCAACGCCCTGGCCTGGATGGTCAGCAAGGTCACAACGGGGTCCAAGGCGGCGGAATCCGCGGCGCCGGTGGAGGCGAGCTGTAATCCGGCGGCCCGCAGATCCAGGGCCGCGCTGAGCGCTGCTGCCCGGGCCTGCTCGGAGAACGGAGGCTCGGCCGGGGCAGGTTTTTCCGCGGGAATCAGGGCGAAACCGAGGCTCAGGACCACCAGGGCAGCAAGGGCAAAGACGCAAAATCGGAGCAGGCGCATGCGGGGGTTGGTGTCCTGGCGGGGGTCTTTCACAACAGACTATGGTGTCACGCTGAGGGGGCACCCCGGTGCACCACTGGGCCGGTAAAATAGCTACGCTAGTAAACACCACATCATCTATAGGGAGGGCGGCCGGCATCGTGAGCAATGCAGAAGCCACGGCTTCACCAGACCACACCGGTACGGGAAGCGGATCCGCACCGGCCCACAACCCCGAAGCTGCCCGGCTCCGCGCCCTCCTGGAACCGGCAGTCCAGGCCAACCGCCTGTACCTCGAGGATGTGGCCATCATTCCCGGGTCCCACCGCGTGGTCCACGTAGTGGTGGACCTGCCGGAGGAGGAAACCGGCGGGGTCAGCCTGGATGTCATCGCGGACATCTCCAGGGTGCTCTCCGACGTACTGGACAACGACCCCAATGACGACGGACGTCCTTACGACCTCGAAGTGTCCTCGCCCGGCGTCGGGCGTCCCCTGACGGAACCCCGGCACTGGCACCGCGCCCGTGGCCGGATGGCCAAGGTCAATGTCATCCAGGGCGAAAACGTCACCGGCCGGATCCAGGCCGTGGACGGCGCGGGAGTCACTCTTGTCCCCGAAGTGCCGGTCAAGAAGGGCATGAAGCCCCGGCAGGGTGAACCCATAAAGCTTCCTTTCGACAGGATCCGCAACGGAAAAGTCGAGATCGAATTCAGCCACCTCCCGGAGGACGGTCTGGAACCTGAACACAATGGACCTTCCGAGGAGGCCTGATGGATATTGACATGAGCGCACTGAGACTTTTGGAGCGTGAGCGTGAAATCCCGCTGGACCTCCTGATCCCCACCATCGAGCAGGCGCTCCTGGTGGCCTACCACAAGTCTCCCGGCGCCTTCGAAAAGGCGCGCGCCGAGCTGGACCGCAAGAGCGGGCACGTCACCATCTGGGCTGTAGAAATTGACGACGACGGCGCTCCCATCGGTGAATTCGAGGACACCCCCGAGGGGTTCGGCCGCATCGCCGCCAGCACGGCGCGGCAGATCATCCTGCAGCGGCTCCGCGATGTCGAGGACGACAACGTTCTGGGCGAATTCAAGGGCCGTGAAGGCGAACTGGTATCCGGAACCATCCAGCAGGGCAACAACCCCCACATGATCCAGGTCAACCTCGGCTCGCTCGAGGCCCTCCTGCCGCCGCCCGAGCAGGTCCCCGGTGAGAAGTACATCCACGGCAACCGCTTGCGTGCCCTGGTCATCGATGTGCACCGCGGCACTAAGGGTCCGTCCGTCACGCTGTCCCGGTCGCACCCGGGCCTGGTCCGGAAGCTCTTCGAACTCGAAGTACCCGAAATCGCCGATCACTCCGTGGAAATCGTGGCGTTGGCCCGCGAGGCCGGGCACCGCACCAAGATCGCAGTGAAGGCGAACACCCCCGGAATCAACGCCAAGGGCGCCTGCATCGGTGAAATGGGTTCCCGCGTCCGTGCCGTCATGACCGAGTTGAACGACGAAAAGATCGATATCGTCGACTTCAGCGAGAACCCGGCGACCTTCATTGCCAGCGCCCTCTCGCCGTCGCGCGTGAATTCAGTCACCATCACGGACGAAGCCACGCGCTCCGCCCGGGTTGTGGTCCCCGACTACCAGCTGTCCCTGGCCATCGGCAAGGAGGGCCAGAACGCCCGCCTCGCGGCCAAGCTGACGGGGTGGCGCATCGATATCGTCTCCGACGCCGCGGGCAACCGCGACAAGTAACGTCCCCACCGGGTGGCTGTTGCCCCGCGGCAGCCACCCGGTTTCGGGCAGAACGGCCCGGAGGGGCTAGAATAGATAAGACCGCGCCTAACGGCCGGTAGCCGTGTGCCTTGGGAGTGCCCGTATCCGTGACTGCGGAGGCGGTAAAACCTGCGGCCAGCAGAAAGAACGTCAGGACGATGACCGTGGCAGAAGTGCTTTCCACCGGGAATCAGCCCCAACGTACCTGCATCGGATGCCGGAAGAAAGGCCCGCGGTCGCAGCTGCTCCGGCTCGTCGCCGAAGGCAGCGGGTCAACCGCTGTCCTGGTGGATGAACGACGCCGGATGGCTGGCCGGGGTGCATGGCTGCACCCCAGCGCATCGTGCCTGGCTCTGGCGATCAAGCGGCGAGCATTCGGACGTGCCCTTCAGGGCGCAACCGGGACCGCCGCCGTCGAACACTGGATCACGCCAGGCCCGAACGTTGACGCCGCTCCGGTGGCTGCAACACCAACCGTCCAACCTGAAAGCGGGTCAGAAATCTGATGGAAACCCGATGAGTTCCCAGCGATGAGTGCGTAACGATGACAACTTTGTTGCGCTCTGCAATGGGCCCCTTCGCATCAACAGCGGCTGGGGTCCGCAGTAAGAAGTAGACGGTTCGTGCCTGGCTCGGTGCGGACCGAGACAGGAGAAATGTGGCCAAGGTCCGCGTACATGAGCTCGCCAAAGAGCTCGGTATAACTTCCAAAGATGCAGTGACAAAACTGCAGGAACTGGGCGAATTCGTTCGCTCCGCCTCGTCAACAATCGAGGCCCCCGTTGTGCGGAAACTGCGCAACGCTTTCCCCGACGCCGCCGCCAAGTCGGCGGCCCCGGCCGCAGCGCCCGCCGCTGCCCCCAAGGCAACGGCTCCCGCAGCAGGTAGCCGTCCTTCAGCCCCCTCGCCCGGCCCGGCTGCACCCAAGGCTCCGGCCCCCAAGGCCGAAACGCCGGCTCCGGCTGCTCCCGCCGAGCCGGCCGCCAAGGCAGCTCCGGCTCCCGCCGCGCCTGCCGCCCCCGCGGCTCCGTCTTCGGGTACGCCGTCCACGGGTGCCAAGCCCGGTGCACGTCCGGCCCCCAAGGCCGAGGCACCGGCTCCCTCCGCCCGTCCCGGTGGATCCGGACAGGGCACGTCAGGTGCCCGTCCCGGCGGCCCCCGTCCGGGCAACAACCCCTTCGCCACCTCCCAGGGCATGCCCCGGGGCCGCGGCGGAGACGGTGAGCGCGCCCCCCGTCCGGGCAACAACCCGTTCGCCACCTCGCAGGGCATGCCCCGTCCCGGCGGCAGCCGCACTGACGGCGACCGTCCCGGTGGCCCGCGCCCCGCAGCGGGTGCAGGCGGACCGCGTCCCGGTGGGCCGCGTCCCGCAGCCGGTGCCGGTGGCCCCCGCCCCGCAGCAGGCGCAGGCGGACCCCGTCCGGGTGCACCGCGTCCCGGCGGTCCCCGTCCCACTCCCGGCATGATGCCCAACCGCACTGAACGTCCCGCCCCCGCAGGTGCAGGCCGTCCCGGCGGCGGCGGCCGCGGTCCCGGACGCCCCGGTGGCGCTCCCGGCACCGGCGGTCCCGGTGCCGGCGGTGGTGCTCCCGCCGGCGGTGGCTTCGGCAAGGGCGGCCGCGGCCGCGGCGGCACCCAGGGTGCTTTCGGCAAGGGCGGCGCAGGCCGTGGCAAGCAGCGCAAGTCCAAGCGCGCAAAGCGCCAGGAACTTGAGCAGATGAGTGCTCCGTCGCTGGGTGGCGTGAGCGTACCCCGCGGCGACGGCAACACCGTCATCCGGCTTCGCCGTGGCTCGTCCATCACGGACTTCGCCGACAAGATCGAGGCAAACCCCGCCGCACTGGTGACCGTGCTGTTCCACCTTGGTGAAATGGCCACGGCAACCCAGTCGCTGGACGAAGAAACCTTCGCCCTGCTGGGTGAAGAGCTGGGCTACAAGCTCCAGGTCGTCTCGCCGGAGGATGAGGAGCGCGAGCTGCTCTCCGGCTTCGACATCGACTTCGAAGCCGAGCTGGAAGCCGAAGGCGACGAAGACCTCGAGGCACGTCCTCCGGTAGTCACCGTCATGGGCCACGTTGACCACGGTAAAACCCGCCTGCTCGATGCAATCCGCAAGTCCGACGTCATGGCCGGCGAACACGGTGGCATCACCCAGCACATCGGTGCCTACCAGGTCACGCACAACCATGATGGCAATGACCGCAAGATCACCTTCATCGATACCCCGGGCCACGAGGCGTTCACCGCCATGCGTGCCCGTGGTGCCAAGGTCACCGACATCGCCATCCTGGTGGTCGCAGCGGACGACGGCGTCATGCCGCAGACCGTTGAGGCCCTCAACCACGCCCAGGCGGCCAACGTGCCGATCGTCGTGGCCGTGAACAAGATCGACAAGGAAGGCGCCAACCCGGACAAGGTCCGCGGCCAGCTGACCGAGTACGGCCTGGTTCCCGAGGAATACGGTGGCGACACCATGTTCGTGGAGGTCTCTGCACGCCAGAACCTCAACATCGACGAGCTGCTCGAGGCCGTCCTGCTCACCGCGGACGCTGCCCTGGACATGCGCGCCAACCCGAACAAGGACGCCCGCGGCATCGCGATCGAAGCCAACCTGGACAAGGGCCGCGGTGCCGTTGCCACCGTTCTGGTGCAGTCCGGTACCCTGCGCGTCGGCGACACCATCGTGGCAGGCACGGCCCATGGCCGCGTCCGTGCGATGTTCGACGACGACGGCAGCGCCCTGACCGAGGCCGGCCCGTCCCGCCCCGTCCAGGTGCTGGGTCTGTCCAACGTGCCGCGCGCCGGCGACACCTTCTTCGTGACCGCTGACGAGCGCACCGCCCGCCAGATCGCCGAGAAGCGTGAAGCAGCCGACCGTAACGCCGCCCTGGCCAAGCGCCGCAAGCGCATCAGCCTGGAAGACTTCGACCAGGCCGTCGCCGAAGGCAAGATCGACACCCTCAACCTCATCCTTAAGGGTGACGTGTCCGGTGCCGTGGAAGCCCTCGAAGACGCGCTGCTCAAGATCGACGTCGGCGAAGGCGTGCAGCTGCGCGTCATCCACCGCGGTGTCGGTGCCATCACGCAGAACGACGTCAACCTGGCAACGGTGGACTCCGCCGTCATCATTGGCTTCAACGTCAAGCCCGCCGAGCGGGTTGCCGAACTGGCAGACCGCGAAGGCGTGGACATGCGCTTCTACTCCGTCATCTACGCGGCAATTGATGACATCGAGATGGCACTCAAGGGCATGCTCAAGCCGGAATACGAAGAAGTCCAGCTCGGTACCGCCGAGGTTCGCGAAGTCTTCCGCTCCTCCAAGTTCGGAAACATCGCCGGCTCGATCGTCCGCTCGGGCATCATCCGCCGCAACGCCAAGGCGCGCATCAGCCGCGACGGCAAGATCATCGGTGACAACCTCACCGTTGAGACGCTCAAGCGCTTCAAGGACGACGCCACCGAGGTCCGCACGGACTTCGAATGTGGTATCGGTCTTGGGTCGTACAACGACATCACCGAAGGTGACATCATCGAGACCTTCGAGATGCGCGAGAAGCCGCGCGTCTAGTCTGTCCCGAACCAGTGGCGGGGAGCCTCCGAGTTTTGGGGGCGCCCCGCCCCTACGCTGGGCGGCAAAGGATCTTGCGATCCTTTGCCGCCCAGCTCCGGTAGGCCCGATGCCACTCCCGGGCGCCCCCAAAACTCTCCGGCATCGTCGTTGGCCCGCGTTTAAGTGCGTGGCTGACAACTAAACGTGCGTTGGCAGCCTCTGCGCCGCCGTCGTACCCCCATTTTTCTTCTTATAGGAGTTTGTTCATGGCTGATCCGGCACGTGCTGCCAAGTTGGCGCAGCGGATTAAGGTTGTTGTTGCTGAGGCTCTGGGCCGGAAGGTTAAGGATCCCCGGCTGGAGGGCATTACTGTTACCGATGCCCGTGTGACCAATGATCTGCAGCATGCCACTGTTTACTACACTGTTCTCGGCGACCAGGCTGTCCAGGCCGATGCTGCCAAGGGGCTTGAGAAGGCCAAGGGCGTGCTTCGGCAGGAGGTTGGCCGGAACATTAGCGTACGCCTCACACCCACCCTCGAATTCGTGGCCGACCAGATTCCCGTGGTTGCCTCCAACCTCGAGGAACTGCTGCGGGAGGCCAAGAAGCGTGACGCCGAGGTTGCTGCCCTTGCGGCCAACGCCCGGCACGCGGGCGACGCCGACCCCTACAAGTCCGACGCGTCCGCCGACGTGGACATCGACGAGGACGATTTCGACGAAGAGGACCTGGACCTCACCGACGATGAGGACCTTGACGAGGACGGCAACAAGTAAGAAGCAGACCAGGGCCCGGGAGGGTATCCCGGGCCCTGTGCTTTTTAACCCATCCCTCACGGTGTGGGCAACCTGCCGCTACCTGAGATCGGCCTTGACCACCTTGCCCGCGGGCGGCTGGGACGGATCACCCAGGGCGTCAATGGTGGCGTAGAGGGCATGGCCGCTGATGTCCACGTCTGCCGGCATGTTCACCGCCAGGAACTGGGAACGGCTGCCGTCACAGGTGAACTTGAGGATCTCGCCGCCAAACAGCGAAGCAACATAGACGTCACCGTTGGCTGCCACTGCCAGGCCCGTGGGGCTGAGGATATCCTCTGCCCAGAGGTCGGTGTCGCCATTCCACGGGTTGATCTTGAAGATCGCGCCGCGGGCACCCAGTTCAGGTCCTTCCGGGCCGCCGGGCAGCGACGTTACGTACAGCATCCCGTCAGGTCCGATCCCGACATCCGTGGGAACCGGTTCAAAGGCATACTCATGCCCCACCACGCAGGCGGGCACCTCCACAGTGTTCCCCATCATGTCAGTGGGAATCCGCAGCCCCGCCGGGATTACTGCCGGCCGTGGAGGCAGGACGGCCACGGTGTCAATGTCGCCGTTCTTCAGGTTCACCTTGAGGACGGCGTTCATGCCTGCATCCGCAACATAGGCAGTGTTGTCGCGGACCGCCAAGGCGTACGGGTGGGAATCCACCATGCCCTTGTAGGTGGCGGGCGGGAAGTTTGGCCAATTGGCGAGGCACTGGGCGCTGACGTCGTCGCCGAAGCCGTAGTGCTGGTCGCCGTCGGGGTTGTGGCTCCGCTCGTAATCGGCAAAATTGGCGATGGTGTCCACGTCGCCCCTGGAGTCGATGGACTTCAGGTAGCCGTGCAGTCCGGCGGGGTCGCCTTGGCCGGCGCCCACGCTTTCAAGGAAGTACGTTGTGTTGCCGCGGGTGTCGGCCCCGGCCACTTCCCAGCCCTGGGAAGTGTCGGTGGAAAGGTCTTCGGTGGGTCCGCCGCGGTCGATGCGGGTGAGCTTCCCGGCGAAATCCTGGGACACCAGGACCGATTTTCCGGGTCCGGCGGTGACATGCAGCGGCGAGACGAGGCCGCCTGCCAGCACGTCGTAGTCCGGTGCCTTGGTGGAAGCTGAGGCGGGGCCTGCGGACGCTATGGCAGCGGCCGAGGCCGCCATACAGGCAAAGAGTGCGAGTCTTTTTTTCATTGGGTGCTCCGGGGTGCGGGGCCCTTGCGGGCGGGATGTGAAGCCTCGGCAGAGGCAAAAAGGATCCCCCGGGCGCAAGCGTAGGCTCCTACCGGTTGGTAGTGGTGGCGGGAATCCCCCTTTTGGCCCCCCTTTCCAAACCCCCGATGGGTCCGCCGTGGCTAGGATCGTGCTATGAGCACCCCGGACCCCGTCGAAAGCCCGTCCAGCCACCCTGAAGAGTCCCAGCAGCTTCAACAAGCCCAGCAGGTGCTGCAGGTCCAGTACCTTGAACAGGCCGTAGACCTGGCCACACAGAACGTCGGCGAGGGCGGCGGCCCCTTCGGCGCCGTGGTGGTGACACCCGACAGGCGCGTCCACGCGGGCGTCAACAGGGTGACCCGGGACAATGACCCCACCGCCCACGCGGAGGTGGTGGCCATCCGGGCCGCGGCGGCGGCAACGGCTGATTTCGACCTCACCGGCTCCGTCCTCTACGCAAGCTGCGAACCGTGCCCCATGTGCCTTGCCTCTGCCCTGTGGGCCAGGATAGGCCACGTCTACTACGCCGCGGACCGCCACGGCGCCGCGGCGGCAGGCTTTGATGACGCACTCTTCTACGACTACTTCAGCGGCGCTGCGCCGCAGCTGATGCCGGTCACCCGGGGTGTCATCCCGACGTCGGACGTGCCCTTCCAGACGTGGCGCGCTTTTGACAGCAGGAAGGAATACTAGCCATGGAATCCACGCTTACCAGCTGTCCCGCCTGCGGGAAGACCAACCGGGTGCCGGCACAGGCTGCGGGCCATCCACGCTGCGGCAACTGCAAGGCAGACCTGCCGTGGATCGTGTCCGCAGGGGACAGCGACTTCGCTGCCGTGGCGGAGCAATCGTCCGTTCCGGTGCTGGTTGATTTTTGGGCGGCCTGGTGCGGACCCTGCCGGATGGTGAGCCCCGTCCTGGACAAGCTGGCCCGGGAACGGCCAGGGAAGATCAAGCTGGTCAAGGTGGACGTGGACAAGTCGCCCGGCCTGTCGCGGCGCTTCGACGTGCAGGCCATCCCCACGCTGATGGTTATCGTTGACGGCAAGGTCGCGGCCCGCCAGGCCGGCGCGGCACCGGCTCAGGTCCTCCGTTCCTGGCTGGACGGGGCCCTCGCCGGAAAACACAGCTGACACTGCCGGCGGCCGCCCGGAGCTGGGTCTACAGCCGGGCGGCAGGAAGCCGGGACAGCCCTTCCAACAGGTCCTGCTTCCGGCCGCACAATGCGATCCGGACCCACCCCTCGCCGATGGACCCGAAGGCGGTCCCCGGGGCCAGCGCAACACCGGAGTCCGCAAGGAAGCGCCGGACCCAGGCCCGCACGTCGCCGCCGGTCACATGCGACATATCCGCCCACAGGTAGAACGCTCCCTGCGCCGGCAGGAAGTGGATCCCCTTTGCAGCCAGGACCGCGGAGGCGGCGTCCCGGTTCTCGCGGTAGTGCTGGTGCGCGTGCCGGACGTAGTCCTGCGGGCCGGTGAGGGCGGCGAGCGCCGCGTACTGCGGGGCCGACGCCACGCAGGAGACGATCGATTCCATGACGTTGTCCATCTTCTTCTCAAGCCCCGGCGGGCAGATGAGCGCTCCGATCCGCAGCCCCGTCAGGCCGTACGTCTTGGACAGTGTCAGCGACGTGAACACGCGGGCATCTGACGCTGTGCCGCCGTCGAACCTCGCCGGGCTGACGTGGGGCACATCGTATGTGAACGCCTCGTAGCACTCGTCCGAGATCACCCAGATGTCGTGCCGGCGGGCCAGGTCCACCAGCTCCCGCACCAGGTCCGCACTGAGCACGGCGCCGAGCGGGTTCGAGGGGGAATTGAGCACCAACACCCGGGTGCGGCTGGTGATGAGGGCTTCCACGTCGGCAACCCGTGGCTGGAAGCCGTGGTCCGGGTGCAGGGGATAACCCACGGGAACAGCGTTGAGCAGCCGGCTGGTCATGGCAAAGGTGGGGTAGCCCGGGTTGGGGATCAGGATCTCATCGCCGGGGGAGAGCAGCAGGCTCATGGCGAAGTGCAGGCCCTGCTGGGCGCCGGACACCACATACACCCGCTCCGCGCCGACGTCCACGCCCTGCTCGTCCCGGAACCTGGCAGCGAACGCCTCACGGAGGGCGGGGATCCCGGCGTTGGGCGTGTAGTTGGTTTCATCGCGGTCCAGGCAGGCGATGCCGGCGTCCAGGACGTGGCGGGGGAGGGGAAAGCCTGGCTCCCCGATGCTGAGCACCACGGCGCCCGGCGTACGCCAGGCGGCCTCGGTGATCTCGCGGATCTGGTTGACGGGCACGTCGCGGACATGGGCGGCAAGCTCAGGCATGTCTGCCATCCTAGCCGCCCCCGACCCGCCCTCGGCCGGGCCCGGCGACGGGCCCTGCCGGGGTGGGCCACCGCCGTCGTCCGCGTCCCGCTGCCTGCCTGCACAGGTGCCCCAACCTGCGCCCATATACTGGGAGGCGTGCTTTCTGGACTGGTGATAGTGGACAAGCCGCAGGGATGGACCAGCCATGATGTGGTTGGCCGGATGCGGCGCCTCGCAGGGACCCGGAAAGTGGGGCACGCAGGAACCCTCGATCCCATGGCCACCGGCGTGCTGGTGCTCGGCATCAACAAAGCCACCCGGCTGCTGACCTACATCGTCGGCACCTCGAAGACCTACACCGCCACCATCCGGCTGGGCCAGTCCACGGTAACGGATGACGCGGAGGGCGAGGTCACTGCCACCACCAGCGCCGCCGGGATCACCGATGAGGACATTGACGACGGCGTCGCGGCGCTTACGGGTGACATCCAGCAGGTGCCCAGCAGCGTCAGCGCGATCAAGGTCAATGGCGAACGCGCCTACGCACGCGTGCGGTCCGGCGAGGACGTCAAGCTCGCCGCGCGCCCCGTGACCATCCATCGGTTCGAGGTCCATGCTGTCCGCAGGGACACGGCGGAGGTTGTGGACCTGGACGTGACGGTGGAATGCTCTTCCGGCACGTACATCCGCGCCCTGGCCCGGGACCTCGGCAACACCCTGGGGGTGGGTGGCCACCTCACGGCGCTGCGCCGGACCAAGGTGGGCCCGTACGCCCTTGACCAGGCACGCACCCTCGAACAGCTCGCCGAAGACCTCAATGTACTGGACATGTCCCTCGCTGCCAGGGTACTGATGCCCAATCGCGAGCTCACCGCCGAGGAAGCTGCGGAGGTCTCCTTCGGCCGGCGGATCGCGGCCGGCGCGGCGCCCGGCACTCCCGGCGCCGCCACGGCGGAGCACCCTGCGGCGGCCTTCGCCCCCGACGGCAGCCTGGTGGCCCTTCTCGCCGACGCGGGCAGTTATGCCAAGCCGGTCCTCGTCTTCGCCCCCGGCAACGGTGCTGCCGCAACCGCCCCCGCGGAGCCGTAGGCATGGACGCATACTTTTGGATCATCCTCGTCGTCGGCCTGGTATCCACCCTGGTTTGCCTGGGCGCCGGAATCCTGAAGAAGGCGCCGAACGACGTCACCATCCTGTCCGTCGTGGCCGTTGAAGTGGCGTTGGTGGTGTACCTGGTGGGGTCGATCGTCCGCGTGATCGCCGGCGAACCGATCGCGGGGGAAGCCTGGGAGTTCTGGGGCTACATGGCCACCGCAATGCTCCTGCCACCCGCAGCCATCTACTGGTCCATCCTGGAGCGCACACGGTGGAGCAACTTTGTCCTGGCCGCCGTCGGCGTCACAGCGCTGGTGATGGCTGCCCGAATGAACCAGATCTGGTACTGAAGTGGAAGAAGCAGCAGAAATGAAAGACCAGCAGGCCCAGCCGGCCACCGGAGGCACCCCTGTCCGTAACACCCGCAACACCGGGCCCGGCCGCCTCCTGATTGCGGTGTACGGGGTTTTCGCCATCTCGGCCACTGCCCGCGCCGGTTATCAGATCCTCACCAAGTTCTCAGAGGCGCCCCTGGCCTACCTGCTGTCCGCCTTCGCCGCCCTGGTCTACATCCTGGCCACTGTGTCGCTGGCTAAAGCCGGAACCACGTGGTTCAAAGTCTCGGTAGCGGCGGTGCTGGTTGAACTGGCCGGCGTCCTGGTGGTGGGGGCCCTGAGCGTCCTGGACTCCGTGCAGTTCCCGCACGAGACCGTCTGGTCGCTGTTCGGCCGCGGCTACGGCTTCATCCCCCTGCTCCTGCCCATCCTGGGACTGGTGTGGCTGTACCGGCGCCGCCCCTCGCAGGCCAAAGCCGCGCAGTGACGGGCAAAGCCGGGCAGTGAATCCGGGTAACCTTGAAGAGTTCCGCGGCCGGAAGGGCTGACGGAACGTTGATGCTTTCAGGCAGCTTAAGGCGAGGGTGATGGTTTACATCTGGAACGATCCGTCCGACGTCCCGGCGGACTTCGGCCCATCTGTTGTCACTTTCGGCAACTTCGACGGCGTTCACCGCGGCCACCAGCAGGTGCTGTCCCAGCTGATCCGGTCGGCCCGCCTTTCCCACGCCAAGGCCGTGGCTGTCACCTTCGACCCCCATCCGGCAGTAATCCACCGGCCCGAAGCCGCGCCGGAGCTGATCATGGGCCTGGAGGACAAGCTGGAGGCGCTGGGCGGTTTGGGCCTGGACGCCATCCTGGTGGTCAAGTACTCGCTGGACCTCGCCAGCCTCACGGCCGAGGAGTTCGTGGAGCAGTACCTTGTGGACTGCCTGCACGCCAGCCACGTGGTCATCGGCCACGACGCCCGCTTCGGGCGCGGCAACTCGGGCGACCTGGACACAATGAAGGCCCTGGGCGAAAAATTCGGCTTCGATGTGCAGGTGATCAGCGAGTTCGGGGCTGAGGGCTACCCCCTGCACGACGACGACGGCACGGACCGCCGCTGTTCCTCCACCTGGGTGCGCGAAGCCCTGCAGGCTGGAGACGTCACCACTGCCGCTTCGGTCCTTGGCCGGCCGCACCGGATGCGGGGCGAGGTGGTCCACGGCGCCGCCCGGGGCAGGGCGCTTGGTTTTCCCACGGCAAACCTTTCCTCGGATGCCACGGGCCTGATCCCCGCGGATGGCATTTACGCCGGCTGGCTGGTGGACCAGGCCGGCAAGCGCTGGCCGGCAGCTATTTCCGTAGGCTCCAACCCCACCTTCGACGGCGTCAGCCGCCAAGTTGAGGCGCACGTGATCGACAGGCCGCAGGAGGCCGTGGAGGACTTCGATCTGTACGGCCAGACAGTGATCGTGGAATTTGTGGCGCGGCTTCGCGGCATGGTGGCTTACCGTGGCCCTGAAGCCCTCGTGGAACAAATGCTGCTGGATGTGGCAAAGACCCACCAGCTCCTGGGCGGCCACTGACTGCAGCATCGGCCGGGCTGACAACAACGAAAGGCAGTACGTGTCCGTCGAGAAGAACACCCGCAAGCTGGATAAGGGGATCGTCCGCGACTTCAGCTCGCGGATGAGCTACGCCTCCTACCTGCAGCTTCCCACACTGCTCAGCGCGCAGCAGCCGGTCAGCCAGCCCGAACACCACGACGAGCTGCTCTTCATCATCCAGCACCAGACCACGGAGCTGTGGCTCAAGCTGGTTCTCCATGAACTCCGCAGCGCCGCGGCCTGGCTCCGCGCGGACGACCTCGGCTCGGCGCTCAAGGGCATCGCCCGGGTCAAGCACATCCAGAAGACCCTCACCGAGCAGTGGTCTGTCCTGGCCACCCTGACGCCCACCGAGTATTCCCAGTTCCGGGGCTTCCTGGGCAACTCCTCAGGTTTCCAGTCCGCACAGTACCGGGCCGTCGAATTCGTGTTGGGGAACAAGAACCGCAGGATGCTGCCGGTCTTCGAATCCGACCCGGAGGCGTACGCCATGCTGGCGGAGCTGCTGGCCGCCCCCAGCATCTATGACGAGTTCCTGGCATACCTTGCCCGGCAGGGGTTCGACGTCCCGCCGGCGGTCCTGGAACGGGACGTGACCCGCGCCCACGAGTTCACCCCGGAACTGGTCCCGCTCTTCAAGTACATCTACGAGAATGCGGCGGACAACTGGGCTGCTTACGAGGCATGCGAGGAACTGGTGGACCTGGAGGACAACTTCCAGCTCTGGCGGTTCCGGCACCTGCGTACTGTCCAGCGGACCATCGGCATGAAGACCGGCACCGGCGGATCCAGCGGTGTGACCTTCCTGCAGAAGGCCCTGGAACTGACGTTCTTCCCGGAACTATTCGCTGTCAGGACGGAGATCGGACAATGAGCACCCAGCAGGAGAACGCCACCGTGGTTTCGGCGGATCAACTCCGGCAGCGCGCCGACGAGCTGGACCGCCGGGACGCCCTGGCGCACTACCGCGACCA
Source organism: Arthrobacter sp. ISL-85 (assembly GCF_018613675.1). GTDB lineage: Bacteria > Actinomycetota > Actinomycetes > Actinomycetales > Micrococcaceae > Arthrobacter. The sequence continues at coordinate 377,583 of NZ_JAGGPQ010000005.1, forward strand.
CTTCATTGGCACGGACACGCCCCTGTCCTACCTGGACGGCAACTCGCTGGGCCGGCCCCTGAAACGGACCGCGGACGATGTCGCCGCCTTCATCCGGGACGACTGGGGCGGCCGCCTCATCCGTGGCTGGGACGAACGATGGCTCGCCATGCCGCAGGCCATCGGGGACCAGCTGGGCCGGGCCGTCCTGGGTGCGGCGCCCGGTCAGACCATCATCGCCGACTCCACCACAGTGGTGCTGTACAAGCTGCTCCGTGCTGCCCTTGCCGCAGTGCAGGACCCGGACCGCAACGAATTGGTGCTGGACACTGAAAACTTCCCCACCGACCGCTACCTGGTGGAGGGCATCGCCCTCGAGGAAGGCCTGACCCTCCGCTGGATCGAACCCGACCCCGCCGCCGGGGTGACCCTTGACCAGGTTCGCCAGGCCACCGGGCCGCGCACCGCCGTCGTCCTCCTCAGCCAGATCGCCTACCGCTCGGGCCACCTTGCGGACCTTCCGGGCATCACCGCGGCAGTGCACGACGCCGGCGCCCTGGTGGTGTGGGATCTTTGCCATTCGGCGGGGTCGGTGGAGATCGACCTGGACGGGGCGGGGGTGGACTTCGCCGCGGGCTGCACGTACAAGTACCTCAACGGGGGCCCCGGTTCACCTGCCTTCGCCTATGTGAACGCCAGGCACCTGCCTTCGCTGAACCAGCCGATCTGGGGCTGGATGGGCCGCAAGGATGCCTTTGAGATGGCTGCCGGCTATGAACCGGCCCCCGGCATCGGCGGCTTCCTCAGCGGAACCCCTGCGATCTTCGGCATGATCGCCATGCAGGGCACCCTGGACCTCCTCGAAGAGGCCGGCATGGCAGCCGTCCGCTCGAAGTCGGCAGACCTGACCGCCTTCGCAGTGGAGGTGTTCGACGCGTGGCTGGCGCCCCTGGGAGCTGAACTGGCCACGCCGCGGAGTCCGGGGGAGCGGGGCGGCCACATCACGGTGGACCATCCGGACTTCACCAAAGCCACCGTCGAAGCCCTCTGGGACGGCGACGTCATCCCCGACTTCCGCTCGCCGCACGGCATCCGGGTGGGACTGTCACCCCTAAGCACCAGCTTCGCCGAGGTGCTTGACGGCATGGCCGCCATCCGGGACCGCCTGCAGGACTGACCGCGGTGGCATTGCCGCCGCGCGTGTTTCGACAAGGTTAGGTCCGTGCCGGTAAACTGGACGATGGATCCGGCTGCAGTCCGTGGCGGCTGGTTCCTGTTGTTGGCGGCCCCTTCCGGCTTTCCGGGTTGGACGTACGCGGCAGACCCGGCAGTGAGTTTCTGATCCGGGCCCTCACGGCACATCCCAAGGAGTTATTGTGGCACTTGACGCCGCTGTAAAGCAGTCCATCATCAAGGAATACGCAACCGCCGAAGGTGACACCGGTTCACCCGAGGTCCAGGTTGCGGTCCTGACCCAGCGGATCAAGGATCTGACTGAGCACATGAAGGAGCACAAGCACGATTACCACACCCAGCGCGGTCTGCTGGGCATGGTCGGTCGTCGCAAGCGCATGCTTGGCTACCTGAAGAAGACTGACATCAACCGCTACCGCGCGCTCATCGAGCGCCTCGGCCTGCGCCGCTAGTCGGACTTTGGAGCGGCCCGGCTCCATCCGGGACCGGGCTGCTCCGTTCACAACCTAAAACTAAACAGGAGGATCAACCGCATCACGCATTCGCGGTCCTCGGTAGTGATCCCCGGGAACGGCTTCGTTGACAGAAGCCACGCCCGTGGGTCTCGATCGACGACCGGGTGCAGGGCCAGTAGACAGATGCTGGCCTGGGTTGATGCGGCTGGACTTCCGTAAAACAGAAACGGAGGTGACTCTCTGTGGAGGGTCCCGAAATCCAGTTCTCGGAAGCCGTCATTGACAATGGCCGCTTCGGCAAGCGGGTCATCCGCTTCGAAACCGGCCGCCTTGCCAAGCAGGCCGCCGGCGCAGCAATGGTGTACATCGACGATGACACCGCCCTGCTGTCGGCAACCACGGCCGGCAAGCACCCGCGTGAAGGCTTCGACTTCTTCCCGCTGACGGTCGACGTCGAAGAGCGCATGTACGCTGCCGGCCGCATCCCGGGTTCGTTCTTCCGCCGTGAAGGCCGCCCGTCCACGGAAGCCATCCTGGCCTGCCGCCTGATGGACCGGCCGCTGCGCCCCGCCTTCATCAAGGGCCTGCGCAATGAAGTCCAGATCGTCGTGACCGTGCTGGCCATCAACCCTGACGAGCTCTACGACGTGGTGGCCATCAACGCCTCCTCCATGTCTACGCAGCTGTCCGGCCTGCCGTTCTCCGGCCCCATCGGCGGCGTCCGCGTTGCCCTGGTCGCCGACGAAAACGGCACCCAGTGGGTTGCTTTCCCCAAGCACTCCCAGCTGGAAAACTCCGTGTTCAACATGGTTGTGGCCGGCCGCGTTGCCGGTGACGACGTCGCCATCATGATGGTCGAAGCTGAGGCCACGGACAACGCCTGGAACCTGATCAAGGAACAGGGCGCTACCGCCCCCACCGAAGAGGTTGTCTCCGAGGGCCTGGAAGCTGCCAAGCCGTTCATCAAGGCACTGTGCGACGCCCAGGCAGACCTCGCCGCACGCGCTGCCAAGCCCACCGTTGAATTCCCCGTCTTCCTGGACTACGAAGACGACGCCTATGCAGCCGTCGAGTCTGCCGCAGCGGACAAGCTTGCCGCCGTCTTCCAGATCGCCGACAAGCAGGAACGCGACAACGCTTCCGACGCTCTCAAGGACGAGGTCATCGCCGGCCTCGCCAGCCAGTTCGAAGGCCGCGAGAAGGAACTGTCCGCAGCCTTCCGCTCGGTCACCAAGCACGTTGTGCGCCAGCGCATCCTCAAGGACCAGATCCGCATCGACGGCCGCGGCCTGACGGACATCCGCCAGCTCACCGCCGAGGTCGAGGTCCTGCCCCGCGTCCACGGCTCCGCCATCTTCGAACGCGGCGAGACCCAGATCATGGGCGTCACCACGCTGAACATGCTCAAGATGGAACAGCAGATCGACTCGCTGTCGCCGGTGACGCGCAAGCGCTACATGCACAACTACAACTTCCCGCCGTACTCCACCGGTGAGACCGGCCGCGTGGGCTCGCCCAAGCGCCGCGAAATCGGCCACGGTGCCCTCGCAGAACGCGCCATCATGCCGGTGCTGCCGTCCCGTGAGGAATTCCCCTACGCCATCCGCCAGGTGTCTGAGGCTCTCAGCTCCAACGGTTCGACGTCGATGGGTTCCGTCTGCGCCTCCACGTTGTCGCTGCTGAACGCCGGCGTGCCGCTGAAGGCCGCCGTTGCCGGTATCGCCATGGGCCTGGTCTCCGACCAGGTGGACGGCCAGACCCGCTACGCCGCGCTCACCGATATCCTCGGCGCCGAAGATGCCTTCGGCGACATGGACTTCAAGGTGGCCGGTACCTCCGAGTTCGTCACGGCCATCCAGCTGGACACCAAGCTTGACGGCATCCCGGCCTCGGTCCTGGCCGCAGCCCTGAAGCAGGCCCGCGAAGCCCGCCTCCACATCCTCGAGGTCATCAACTCGGCCATCGACACCCCGGACGAGCTCTCCGAGTTCGCGCCGCGCGTCATCGCCGTGAAGATCCCCGTGGACAAGATCGGCGAGGTCATCGGCCCCAAGGGCAAGATGATCAACCAGATCCAGGAAGACACCGGCGCCGACATCTCCATCGAGGACGACGGCACCGTCTACATCGGCGCCACCAACGGCCCGTCTGCCGACGCAGCACGCTCCGCCATCAACGCCATCGCGAACCCGCAGGTCCCGGAAATCGGCGAGCGCTACCTGGGTACGGTCGTCAAGACCACCACCTTCGGTGCCTTCGTATCGCTGACCCCGGGCAAGGACGGCCTCCTGCACATCTCCGAACTGCGCAAGATCGCAGGCGGCAAGCGCGTGGACAACGTGGATGACGTCGTTTCCGTCGGCCAGAAGATCCAGGTGGAGATCACCAAGATCGATGACCGCGGAAAGCTTTCGCTTTCCCCGGTGGTAGCCGAGGAAGAGGCTCAGGCCGACACCGAGCGCGCCCACGCCACGGAGCCTGCTGAAGGCGCTGAGGTCTAACAGTCCGGGCTTCCCGGCAAGGCATGAATCGGCGGGACCGGTGGATGATCCACCGGTCCCGCCGCTGTTACGATGGCAGCCAGATCCGGTTGCCCGTCCTGAAAGGCATCAATGACTGTTGTACCCCTGCCGCTTGAGCAGAACCACGCCGGCGACTCCCTGGTCCACGGCTCCGACGGAGGGTCCGAGGTCCGGCGTTCCGTGCTGCCAGGGGGAGTGCGGGTATTGACTGAAGCGATGCCGGGCCAGCGGTCAGCCACCATCGGGTTCTGGGTCGGGGTCGGGTCGCGCGACGAAGCTCCGGGCCAGCACGGATCCACCCACTTCCTTGAGCACCTGCTGTTCAAGGGCACCAAGCGGCGTACGGCCCTGGAGATTGCCTCCGCCTTTGACGAGGTGGGCGGCGAATCGAACGCCGCCACGGCCAAGGAAAGCACCTGCTACTTTGCCAGGGTCCTGGATTCGGACCTGCCCATGGCCATCGACGTGATTGCGGACATGATCACCGGCGCGGTGCTGGACCCCGGGGAGATGGAGCAGGAGCGGGACGTCATCCTGGAAGAAATCGCCATGGACAGCGATGACCCCACCGATGTTGCCCACGAGCACTTCGTCGCCGCGGTCCTCGGCAGCCACCCGCTGGGGCGTCCCATCGGCGGCACCCCCGCAGCCATTAAGGCCGTGGCCCGTGACTCCGTGTGGGAGCACTACCGCAGGTACTACAAGCCGGAGGAACTGGTCATCACCGCCGCGGGCGGCCTGGACCACGACGTCGTCTGCGGACTGGTGGTGGATGCCCTCGAGACTGCGGGCTGGTCCCTGGAGGCGGACGCGGCGCCGGTGCAGCGGCGTTCCACCGAGCGGGCACTGATCACGGGGACGGCCGGGCTGCACGTGGTCAAGCGTGCGGTGGAGCAGGCGAACATCATCATGGGCTGCCCCACGATCGTTGCCACCGACGAACGCCGCTACGTCATGAGTGTGCTGAACGCGGTGCTTGGCGGCGGCATGTCTTCGAGGCTGTTCCAGGAAGTCCGTGAGAAACGCGGCCTGGTGTACTCCACCTACTCCTTCGCTTCGTCCTACGCCGACGCCGGCTACTTCGGCATGTATGCCGGCTGCACGCCGTCGAAGGTCCGGCAGGTGCTGGACCTGCTGGGCGTGGAATTGGACAAGCTCGCCGAAGGTGGAATCTCCGACGAGGAACTCCGCAAGGCAGTGGGACAGCTCGGTGGTGGAATTGTCCTGGCCCTGGAGGACACCGGCTCCCGGATGTCCCGGCTGGGCAGGGCCGAACTGGTCTCCGGTGAATACCAGGACATCGACGAGACACTGCGCCTCATCAAGGCCGTTACGGCGGAACAGGTCCAGGAACTGGCTGCCGAACTGGCTGCCGCCCCCAGGACCGTCACGGTGGTTGGCCCGTTCGAGGAGACCGAGACTTTCGGGCTTTAGCGAAGCTGGCGTCGCGGCCCTGCAGAGTCCATTCTGAGGGTGAGGTGATCTTCGGCAGGGGGTGGCGTGGCGATGGACGGTGCGGGGATGGAGCATGCACATCCTGCCTTGTCCGGACTGCTGGGCCACTGGCGGGGACACACCCGGGTCGCTGCAGGCCCCTGGGGGCCCGAGCGCAGCGTAGACGCCGAGGTGACCTACAGCAACGTGGCCGGCGGCCTCGGCGTGGTGCAGAGCTACCGCCACGTTGAACCGGACGGCAGCCACTTTGAAGGCCACGGCATCTTCACGGTCGATCCGGTCCACAATGACGTGCTGTGGTACTACGTCGACAGCACCGGCGTGCCGCCCGGCACGGCCGCCCGCTGCACCTGGCGCAACGGCATCCTCCGCGTGGAGCGCCACAGCGACGCCGGCTGGACACGCCACTCCCTCTTGCTTGATGACGGTGTGCTGACCCACGTTACCGAGTTGCGTTCGGCCACAAAGGACGACGGAGGCGGCGCGGCAGGTGCGGAAGCCGCAGTGGACGGAAGAAGCCCTGCCTACAGGCCGTTCATGCGCTCGGTCTTCCGCAAGGCATGAGCTTCGTCCACCGAGTCTCAAATGCGTCCACCCGGTCCACCCGGTCTGGACCATGGCTCGGTACACAGGCCCCATGATGCGCGTCTTTGGCGACTTCCACGTGGGGAAGTCCATGGGTCTGGGCGCTGCCCGATGGGTTACGACTTACACCGTGCAGGACAAGTTCAAGCAGCCTTTCCAAGGCTGAGGAATCCATAGCGGGCATCACTGCTGGCCATGGCGCTGGGGCACTAGCCGGGCGATGGCTTAGGGGACAAACTCAACTTAGGGCCAGGGCTGCATCGTTGTCCAGCAGTCCTTCAGCGGGTCGGACGGGAGTACGAACGGGCTCGAGTAGAAATCTTCCCAGATAGCGTCATCCACGGGAATGTCGTCTGGGTAAACAAAGGCTCCCTGTAGCAGTTCGCCGCCTTGCCGGCCTACGTTTCCCGGCACCGCGTTGAAGTTTTCAGGTATCTCGTCGAATCCCGTCAAGGCCATGGAAAGGCCCAGCAACGACGGCCAGTGAGTTGCTTCGCTGTCGGGGTGTTCGGCTTTGTAGTGTCGTCCGGTGGGTGAGGTCCAGCCGGGTGGATCTTTCTCGGTTGCCGGGTCTGGTGTCCATTGGCTGTGGTGTTTGAGCCGGTGGTGCTTCGGACACAGCTGTCCGAGGTTGCTGGTCCCGGTGGTTCCGCCGTGTTCCCAGGCTTTGAGGTGGTCGGTTTCGTTGTCGGGGGTGCGGTTGGTGCAGCCGGGGAAGGTGCATTTGAGGTCCCGCATCCGAATCCAGCGTTTGATGGTTTCCGTAAGCCGGTAGTTTTTCCGGCCGATCTCCAGTGGTGCTCCGTCCCTCGGATCGACAAGGACACGGTAGAACGAGTTGGCCCCGTCGGCGACGAGCGCACGTGCCATGGAGGCCGGGATCGGTCCCAGACCGTCCAGCATGGCGGGCTCATCGGTCAGGCCGAGAAGGGAGAACACCGGCACTGTCACCAGGACGTCGGCTCTGAGCGTAGGAACCTTCCCAATGCCAGTGGTGATGCCAGCGCCCATGTCTTCGCTGCTTCCGCTACCGGCTGTGGCGGTGTTCCCTGCGCCGAGGAGCAGGGATGCGGCGATGTCGGGGCGGAGTTGGGTGAGGGTGCGGTGTTCGTTGGGGCCTTGGAGTCCGCGGGCGGTGGCGGTGGTGCGGTTCCAGATGGCACAGGCGGTGTCGCCGGGCAGGTAGAGGGAGAGCCAGGCCATGCCGTCGCGGTCCGGGGTGTATTCCATCCGCCTGTCGGCCACACCTTTGGCGTGGCGTTTCTCGATGGATTCGGGGTGGTGCCGTTCCCGCCAGCCACGGACCTTGGCCCGGAACCGCGACGGAATGAGTTCGCCGGGGGCTGCGCCGCGGGCGGGATTCGGCGCATCGGGGTCGAAGAAATGTGCAACCAACGACACCGCTCCTTCAGGCGTGAGGCCTTCGGTCTCATCTGCGATGATTTTGGCGTGCTGCCAGGACATGGCACCGGTGGACAGGGCCTCGAAGACCGGCGGCAGGGAGCAGACCTGCCGGGATTGATCCACGAACGCTCCGGATGCTGCGGAGCTAATAGTAAGGACGCCTGCGATCTCCTCCACAACGGACATCTGCGCGTAGGTGCGGTCCTGCACGGAGGCGTCCGGCGGGGTCATGGCCTGCTGGAACCCCACGGCTTCGGCAGCGTCCCGGGCTTTCAGCGCGGAGAGCCGCGCTTCCAGCCGGGATGCAAGCTCCAGCCGTTCCAGCCGGATCTGGTACCGCCGCTGCAGCAAGTCAACACCTGCACCAACAGCAGCCCCGGAAGCAAGGAAAGCATCCTCACGCTCCAGGGCATCGAGGGCTGCGACAGAGGCAGAAACCACCGCCAAAGCCACCCCAACACCGCTGCCGATTCCCATAAGGACATCATCCAACGAGGGTGTGACATTCAAGATTTGGGGCAGCAGACCCCGGCTGTTTTACCCGCCCGCAAAGGGAGGCAGCACGTCCACCACGTCGTCGGGGCCAAGAACGGTTGTTTGGTCCCGCACGGCCACCTCATTGAGCAGAAAGCTGCTCCGCGAAAGAAGGCGGGGAAGCGGCGGCGTCCCGGCCGGAGGCTCGGCGCGCTCCACTGCGGCAACGGCTGCCAGCAGGTCCGCCACGGTGGCGCCCTCCGGCAGGTGGAACTTTTCTTCCTCGAAGCCTGCTGCAGCGCGTGCGGCAGCAAAATAACGTACAAGCATTTGGGTCAGCCCCCGATGGCGCTCATGCTGCGGTCCGGCTGGACGAAGTCCGGAGCGTCCAGTCCCACGTGGTCCATGCCGTGGGCCTTTGGTTTGATCCACATGGCGTCCTGCCACCGCTGCGCCAACTCGACGTCACTGGCCCCGGCGCGCAGCAGCCCCAGCAGATCGAACTCCTCGCGTGAAAAGAGGCAGCCCATGATCTTGCCCTCGGCAGTGATCCTGGTCCGCCGGCAGTCGGAGCAGAAAGGTTCGGTGACGGAGGCGATGATCCCCACCGTCCCCAGGACGGGGCCGTCCGCGGAACCGGGACCGTCCGCGGAACCGCCGCCGTCCGCGGAACCGGGGCCGTCCGCGGAACCGCCGCCGTCCGCGGAACCGGGACCGTCAGCGGAACCGCCGCCGTCCGCGGGGCCTGCCACCCGCCGTCGTACTTCAAAGCGCTCCGCAGGCGCGCCGTCTCGGGCCCGGTGATCGGGACTGAGGACGTAATCCCGGGACAGCAGCCCGCGGATCTCGGCTGCGGTGATCATGTTGCGGCGCGTCCAGCCGTGGTCGGCGTCGAGCGGCATCTGCTCAATAAACCGCAGCTCGTACCCGCGCTCCAGCGCCCAGGCCAGCAGCTGCGGCGACGCTACGTCGTTGATGCCCCGCATCAGGACCGCGTTCAACTTGACCGGGCCCAGGCCCGCGGCCCAGGCAGCGTCCACGCCGGCCAGGACCTGGTTTAGGAACGGGCGCCGGGTGAGCTTGGCGAAGGTTTCCTCGTGCAGGGAATCCAGCGACACGTTGATGCGGGTCAGCCCGGCATCCTTGAGCGCCGCCGCCTTCTTCGCCAGGCCCACGCCGTTGGTGGTCATGGAGATGGGCAGGTCCGGGTGGTTGGCCCGCAGTGCTCCGACGATGTCCACCAGGTCATGCCTGACCAGCGGCTCGCCACCCGTCAGTCGCAGTTCGCGGACTCCCAGCTGCTCCACGCCGACCCTGACGATCCGTATGATTTCAGCGGCGGACATTACTGCCTGCTTGGCGAGCCATTCAAGGCCTTCCGCCGGCATGCAGTAGGTGCAGCGGAGGTTGCACTTGTCCGTCAGGGAGAGCCTCATGTCCGTGGCGCGGCGGCCATACCGGTCCGCGAGCCCCGCCGGTGCATCCGCGGGCCGGCGTGCGGGAACGCCCGGCATCGCCGGTGCTGCTTCCTCGCGCGGCTGGGGCATGCCTAGCTGGACACTCATGAATTCAGGCTACGCCACGTTGCGCCGCGCATCACACCCGGGGCCCGGAATCGGCCAGGTCCCGGTCAATGGGCTGCACCGGCGCCGGGGACCGCCAACGAACATATGCTGAAGTTGTGAAGATTCCCCGGCAAGAGCATGGGACGGACGACGACGGCGCCGGCCTTGGGGAGCGCCCGGAAAGTCCCGGCCGGCAACCGGCAGTCCCGCGCGCCGGGGCCGGGCGGGCCGCGGCTGCCGGGATAGTTGCAGCGGCCGGCGGCGTAGCAGCAGGGGAGCTGCTCGCCGGATTTATCAGTCCCTCCCTTTCCCCCCTGACCGCCGTGGGCGGGGCCGTCATCGATGCCGTCCCGCCCGGTGTCAAGGACTGGGCCATCTCCCTTTTCGGCACGGCTGACAAGGCTGCGCTCCTTACGGGCATGGCCCTGGGCATTGCCGTGCTGGCCGCATTTGCCGGTGTCCTTGAGCGCCGCCGGCGGTTCACTGGTGCCGCTGTGATGGGAATCTTCGGCCTGGCCGGAACTGCAGCGGTCCTGACACGGTCCCAGGTGACCCCTGTGGCCCTCACGCTTCCGCTCCTGGCCGCGGCAGTTGCCGCATTGCTGTTGCGGTTCCTGGTCCGCAGGCTGCAGGAGTGGGAAACCGCCGCACCCGGGGACAGCGCCGCAGCCGCCGGGTCCCGCCGGAACTTCCTCCAGACCCTTGCCATCACCGCCGCCGCCACTGCCCTGGGCGGAGTGCTGGCGGGTATCTGGCGGGGAGCCGCCCTTGCTGTCAGTGAAGCCAGGGCACGCATTGTCCTTCCCGCGCCGGCGTCACCGGCCCCGCCCATTCCGGCTGCTGCGGAGCCTGGAGTGGCCGGCATGCCGCCGCTGGTTACGCCAAACCCGGATTTCTACCGGATCGACACAGCCCTGTCCGTCCCCGCCGTCAACCCGGACACCTGGGTCCTCAAAGTCACCGGCATGGTAGCCCGGGAAGTCCAGCTCTCCTTCGCCGACCTCCTGGCAAAGCCCTTGACCGAACGCCACGTCAGCATCGCCTGTGTCTCCAACGACGTGGGCGGGGACCTGATCGGCAATGCCCGCTGGCTCGGCTGGCCGGTGCGCGAACTGCTGGCCCTGGCCGTTCCCCAGCAGGGGGCGGACATGGTCCTCTCCCGAAGCTCCGATGGCTGGACCGCGGGGACGCCGCTGGAGGTCCTCACCGATAACAGGGACGCCCTGCTGGCGGTGGGCATGAACGGGGAACCGCTGCCGCTGGAGCACGGATTCCCGGTCCGGCTCATAGTCCCAGGCCTTTACGGTTACGTCTCCGCCACCAAGTGGGTCACGGAACTCAAGGTCACCAGGTTCGCCGACGACGCCGGGTACTGGACTCCGCGCGGCTGGTCCGCGCGCGGGCCCATCAAGACGTCGTCGCGCATCGACGTGCCCCGCAGCGGGCGCCCGGTCAGCGCAGGAACAGTGGTGCTGGCGGGCGTTGCCTGGGCCCAGCACACGGGCATCCGGAAAGTGGAACTGCGGATCAACAGGGGGCCGTGGCAGGAAGCTGAGCTGGCCCCCGGCATCTCGCTGGACACCTGGTACCAGTGGAAGCTGGGCGTCGACCTCACCCCCGGGCAGTACGAGGTCCAGGTCCGCGCCACGGACCTGAACGGCCAGCCCCAGGATGAAACATCGCGGCCGCCGGCACCCGATGGAGCCACGGGATTCCACACCGTTAGAGTGGACGTGAAATCCTGAAGGCCGCGACCAAAGGCGTATCCATGACCAGCACGCACGCCACCCCAGCGGGCACGGCCCACCGTGCCCGCTCCGTTGCCGGGCATCTGGCTGCCGTCACGCATCTTCTGGCCCCGCTCGCGGCAGAATCCCGTGCTGAAGTTGTTCCCCTTCCTGATGCCCTGGGCCGGGCGCTGGTGCATGGATTCCTGGCGCCGCTCAGCCTTCCGCCTTTCGCCAATTCCCAGATGGACGGTTATGCCGTCAGTTCCGCGGACATTCCCGACGGCGGCGCCGACCTTCGCATCATGCCCCCCGTTCCCGCCGGGTCAAGCCCGCAGCCGCTTGAGCCCGGGAGTGCGGTGCCCATCATGACCGGTGCCATGATCCCCGCGGGGGCTGACGCCGTCGTGCCCATCGAAAAGGCCGCACCGGACCGCTTCCTGGAACCCGGCCACACCGGACCAGTGAAACTGCCTGCCACCGCGCCAGGGACGTACGTCCGCGCGGCCGGCAGCGACATTGCAACGGGGGAGCGGGCCCTGGCCGCCCGGACCTGCCTGGGGCCGGCACAGCTGGGGCTGCTCGCAGCCCTTGGCATGTCTGCGGTGGAGGTCTACCGGGCCGTGACCGTCCTGCTCGTCACCACGGGGGACGAGGTAGTTGAACCGGGCCGTGCGCTGCCGGAGGGCAAGATCTACGACTCCAACGGAACCCTCCTGGAAGGGGCCATGAAGCAGGCGGGCGTCACTGTCCGCCGCGCGGGTATTTCCACCGACAACCCGGCAGAACTCCAGGCACTGCTGCGAACCGCGGGCCAAGACGTGGACCTGATCGTCACCACCGGCGGGGTCAGCAAAGGCGCGTATGAGGTGGTGCGGCAGGCCATGGCGGACCAGCCCGTCGACTTCCTGCACGTCGCCATGCAGCCGGGCGGCCCCCAGGGGATCGGCATGTTCGACGGCGTCCCCTTCCTTGGGTTTCCCGGCAATCCGGTCAGCTGCCTGGTGTCCTTCGAGATGTTCCTCCGTCCAGCCCTGTCGGCGTTGCTCGGGGCACCGGCACCCAGGCTGCCCCTGCGGGCCCGGCTCGCCCAGCCGCTCGCGTCCCCCGGCTCCAAGCACCAGGTCCGGCGTGGAATCCTGCAGCCGGACGGGATGGTACGGCTGGAAGGTGGCGAGAGCTCGCACCTGATGCACGCCCTTGCGGGATCGAACGTCCTGGTTCACGTGCCTGTCGGCGTAACGGACCTCGCCGCCGGCGACGAGGTGGAAGTATGGATGCTGTGAACGCAGAACAGACCCCCGCACTGACCCACCTGCGCAAGGACGGCAGCGCCCAGATGGTGGATGTTTCCGGCAAGGCAGAAACAACCCGCGAGGCTACGGCCACCGCCACGGTACGAACCACAGCCGAAGTCATGCAGCTGCTGGGTACCGGCGGGCTCCCCAAAGGAGACGCCCTGGCTGTTGCCCGCGTGGCCGGCATCATGGCCGCCAAGAAGACCCCGGAGCTTATTCCGCTCTGCCATCCGCTGCCCCTCTCCAAAGTCACCGTCGATTTCGAGCTCGCCGTCGACGCCGTGGCCATCAGCTCCACCGTCAAGACCCGCGGCGTCACCGGCGTGGAAATGGAGGCCCTGACCGCGGCATCGGTGGCAGCCCTCAGCGTCTACGACATGATCAAAGCCGTGGACAAACATGCCGTCCTGACCGACATCAAGGTGCTGGCCAAGAGTGGCGGCAAGAGCGGAGACTGGGCCCTGTGACCACAACCTTCAGCGCCGCCGAACCCCACCGGCACGGCGACGCGCAGGGGCGGAAGGCCGGCGTCGTGATCGCTTCCACCCGCGCCGCCGCGGGCATCTACGACGACGAAACCGGGCCCATCATCACCGACTGGCTTACCGAGCACGGCTTCGACGTGTTCCCGGCCATGGTGGTTCCCGACGGCGATTCCGTGGGCGCTGCCATCCGCGCGCTCCTCACCCAGCACCCCGCCGTCGTCATTACCAGTGGCGGCACCGGGCTCAGCCCGGACGACCGGACGCCAGACGTCACCCTGCCGCTGCTGGACCGGGAAATACCGGGCATCATGGAGGCGATCAGGCGCGCCGGTGCCGCCAAGACCCCGCTGGCCGCCCTCAGCAGGGGGCACGCCGGGGCCGCAGGCCGGACCTTCGTCGTGAACCTGCCCGGGTCTCCGAAGGGCGTCATGGACGGCCTTACCGTCCTGGACCCGGTGATCGGGCATCTCTGCGACCAGTTGGAAGGTGGACATGGGCACTGAAGCATTCGAGGTAGTACGGGCCGTCCTCAGCCCGGACCCCATCTCCGTGGACCAGGCCATCGCCGCGGTGGAAAGCGACACGGCCGGCGCAGTGGTCAGCTTCAGCGGTGTGGTGCGCAACCACGACGGCGGCAAGGCCGTCGAGCGCCTCAGCTACAGTGCGCACCCCTCGGCGCACCAAGTGATTGCCGACGTCGTCGCGCGCCTGGTTGCCGAGCAGGACACTGCCGGGGATGCCGCGCGGGCGACCGGGACCGGGCAGCCCGTCCGCATCTGGGCGGCGCACCGGATCGGAATGCTGGAAATCGGGGACCCGGCCCTGGTATGCGCGGTATCCGCTGCGCACCGCGGGCAGGCGTTCGCCGTCTGCTCCGAGCTGGTGGACCGGATCAAGGAGCAGGTGCCCATCTGGAAGGAACAGTTCTTCTCGGACGGCACGGTGGAATGGGTTGGCGCCGGCAGCTGACGCTGCACCATGCCGGGCAGCGGTCCAGGCTGTCCCGCACCGGCCGGGCGGTTCTCCGGATTGCGAGGTAATGCAGGCGGCCCGGTTCCTGCACCCACCACCGGCGCCGGTAGGGTTAATGCCATGACCGAACAACACTCCGTTCCCAAGCTGGTGGCCGTCCTTGGCGCCAATGGACGCATGGGTGCCGAGGCCGTCAAGGCCATCGATGCCGCGCCCGACATGAAGCTCGTCGCAGCCCTGGGACGGGGTGACTCGCTGGAGCAGCTGCAAGCCTCAGGTGCCCGGTACATGGTGGACCTGACGGTTCCCGAAAGCACCGAAGCGAACGTCCGCTTCGCCGTCGAGCATGGCATCCACGCCGTGGTGGGAACCACGGGCTGGGACGCGGGGCGGCTGTCCGCGCTGGAGTCCCTGCTGGCAGGGCACCCGGACACCGGCGTGCTCATCGCACCCAACTTCGCCCTCGGCTCGGTGCTGGCCTCGGCCTTCGCTGCGAGGGCGTCCAAGTACTTCGAGTCGGTGGAGATCATCGAGTTGCACCATCCGGACAAGGTGGACGCTCCTTCCGGGACCGCGGTCCGTACCGCAGAGCTGATCGCCGCCGAACGCCGTGCAGCGCACGTTCCGCCCAGCCCCGATGCAACCACCAGCGAACGTGGGGGGGCGCGCGGCTGTGAAGTGGACGGCGTACGGGTCCACAGCGTCCGGCTCCGCGGCCTCGTTGCACACCAGGAAGTGCTGCTGGGCGGCCCCGGTGAGCAGCTGACCTTCCGCCACGATTCCTTCGACCGCGCCTCGTTCATGCCGGGGGTGCTCCTGGGCGTACGTAACGTCGCGGCACACCCGGGCCTGACCGTCGGCCTGGACGGTTACCTGGATTTGGGGCTCTAGGCCTTGAACAGTTTCCTTGCCGGCTTCCGGATGAACCGAACCAAGATCTGGGTGGGCGCGGTAACGCTGTTGCTGGTCTTCTACCTGGTGGTGTCCTTCCAGCGCTCCCTCCTGCTCCTGACGGACAGCAACCTGACCGCCAAGGCCATCGGCGCCGCCTACCTGGTGTTGCCCATTGTTGGCGCCTGGGCTTTGATTCGCGAGCTGATGTTCGGTGCCCGCACAGAACAGATGGCCAAGGTCCTCGAGGCTGAAGGCGGCCTTCCGGTGGACGAACTCCCACGCACGCCGGGCGGCCGCATAGTCCGGGCCGCAGCGGATGCCGAGTTCGAAAAATACCGGGCCGAAGCCGAGGCAGCTCCCGACGACTGGCGTTCCTGGTTCCGGTTGAGCTGCGCCTACGATGCCGCCGGGGACCGCAAACGTGCGCGGGCATCCATGCGTGACGCCATGAGGCTTTACACCACCGCGTCCTAGAACCGGTCCTTCGCGAGGCTTGTTCCAGGCTTCGCCGTGGCTGGCTTCCTGCGATGGGCATTTCTGCCCATCGCAGTTCTGTGCCGCCCCCGGTAGGTTCATTCAGTAAAACTCTTTAGCTTTGGGGGAAAGCATGAGGTTGGCGGTGTCCATGCCATGGGCGTGGTTCAGCGGCTCCTCGGGCAACGATCCCGGGCAGCCGCATCCCTGGACAGAAGGACCATCCATGAGCCACCCGAATTTCCCCCGCCCGCCGCAGAGCGGACCTGCCGCTCCGCCAATTCCGCCACCGTCCACGTTTGGGGCACAGCCCACCTTTGGCGGGCAGTACCCCACAGGCCCGCAGGCGGAATACCACCCGGGGCCCCACGGCAGTGCTCCCTCCGCCGGCGGGCCGCGGAAGTCCTTTATGACCACCTGGATCCTGTCGCTCCTGCTGGGTACATTCGGTGCGGACCGCTTCTACCTTGGCAAGATCGGCTCCGGCGTCGCCAAACTGCTGACGGCCGGCGGCCTTGGCATCTGGGCCATCGTGGATTTGGTCGTGACATTGACGGGAAACACCAGGGACAAGGATGGGCGCCCGCTGGCGGGCTACCCGGAGAACAAAAAGAAGGCCTGGATCATCACCGGCGTCGTCTGGCTCGTGAGCATTATCACCGGAATCCTGCTGACCATCATGTCCATGGCCATGGTCGCTGCCGCCCTTGAGCACCGAAAGATCACGGCGGCTCCCCAGCTTCCGTCGGCCTCCCAGGCTGCGCCCGCCCCGTCAAATGGATCCACACTGGGCGGTTCCGCCCCGCCGGGTGGAACCACGCCGGGCGGTTCCGGTGCAAACTCTTTCGTGGCCACGGTGTCTGAAGGCAACACGGTGAAGGTTAGCGTCCTCGACTCCATTTACACGGCCGAAATACCCGGCATGACCTACATGCAGCCGAAGAATGGCGGTTTCCTGGCGGTCAAGGTTTCGTGGGAGACGCTGACCGGAAGCAGCTTCTCCAGCCCATCGAATTTCAAGGTCTATGACGCCGAGGGCAAAGAGGGTGAACTGGTCTACCTGGACGATGGGCTGGGGGCCCTGCCCTCTGATGAGGTAGGTGCCGGCGACCTGCGCCAGGGCGTCATCGCGTTTGACGTGACGAAGGGGCCTGTCCAGGTTGTTGTCAACGATGACTATGGCGACAAGACGGCCACCTTCACGCTGACTCCGCACTAGCAGGCCACGCAGGCACCCGGATAAAGGAAGGAACCCGTGGCCCACCTTGTGGTGGGCCACGGGTTCCTTTTCATTCCAGGTGACGCCCGCAGGCCAGGTCCAAAACCCGTGTCAGGACAAGGCCTTGAGGCCGCCCCGGCCCACCAGGCTCGCCGCATGGCCTGCCCACTCCAGGGGGCCGCGCCACGACAGCCGGGCAAAGACAATGCCGACAGTGATGGCGGCGGCAGCCTGGGCAAAGAACATCCCGTCCTCGGTCCAGCCGGCGGGCAGGGGCTTCAGGTAGAAGCCGGACACCACCCAGACGTGGATGGTGTACAGGGTCAGCGTCATGGCGCCGGCTCCCCGCAGCGGCAGCAGCAGGTCCAGGTCCACCCACTCAGCGAGGCGCCCCAGGAGCAGGCATGCGCCGATGACGGCCGCCGCCACAGCTGAGGTGTGCAGCAGGTCAAGCGGAGTGGCCGAATGCGGTGCGGCCGACGCCAGCCACCACCACGATCCCTCTTGGGAAATGCCGGTCAGGTTCACCTGCAGAACGCTGCCCAGCGGGTAACCCGGTGAATTGAGGGCCTTCTCCAGCGCTGCCCGGCCGCCCCAGTCCTCCATAGCCGCGGTACCCAGGGTCTTGGCCGCCACGGCCACCACCGTTCCGCCCACCAGCAACAGCACGGGGACCAGCGCCTTGGCGAGGACCAGGCGGCCGATCGCGAGCCCCACCAGCAGGTAGGACAGCCACTGGAACACAGGGTAGTAACCGGTGAAGAAAACGTCCGCGAGCAGCCGGAAAGGCGTTCCCAGGTCTTCCCAGCTTGGGTTGTGGCCCAGCTTCAGGGGTGGTTCAGGGGCAAGCAACCAGGGCCGCAACAGGTATGCCAGCACCGGCGCGGCAAGGATCCAGCCAGCAGCCCATGCGCACAGCGGCTTCGCGCCAAGCCCCAGGAAGGGGAGGATGCACTGGAACAGCACGGCGTAGTGGACCAGGATAATGGCCACATTCACTTCCAGGCCGCCCAAGGTAAGTCCGACGGCGGCAATCACCAGGGCGCGCAGCGCCACGCCCCGACGGGCCGCGGAGAGTTCGGTGCCGTCGAACGGCTTGTTCTTGCCGGTGGACAGGGCAAGTCCAACGCCGGCCAACACGGCGAAGAGAGCTGCGGCCCGCCCTGAGAAGGTGAGGCCGATCCAGGTTGGCGTGAGGTTTGCATTCGATTCGAACGTCGGCAGCAGGTGGGTGGCCATCATGCCCAGCAGCGCCAAGCCCCGGGCCGCGTCGATTCCCCGAAGGCGTCCCGGTTGTTGCCGGCCCGGGGCCTTGCGGGACCGGGTGGCCGGGGTTCGGGACGTCATGAGCAGATCGTCTCACATGCAGTGGCGGCCTTGCTGCCAAGCAGGGAACGACAGTGCTCGAGGCTGAGGTCGAGGGACCGCGGGCCTTGTATTCGAATATATGTTCGAATAGCATGGCTGTATGGAGATGACATCATCGGGAGCGCCCGCACCCCAGGGGCGCCGGCAGCCGGGAAACCTGCAGCCGGGAAACCTGCAGCCGGGGAGCCTGTCGGACGGACCCAGCCCGGCCGGCCGTCCACCTGGAGATCCTGACGCCGCAGCGGGGCCGCTGAGGGCTATGAGCCCGGGAGTCGTGGACTACCTGTTCCGCCAGCTTGTCTCCGGGCGGCCGGCCGAGGATGTCGCGTGGGAGCGGGAAGGCATCAGCCTTGCTGCCCAGCCGGAGGGAGCGGAACTGGCGCGCCGGCTTGCGGAAACGGATCTCGACGCCCTGACGCCCACGGAGTTGTTCCACTACGTGCGGGCGGCGCAGCGGCTCGCATCCTGGGCAGAGGGCCTCCGGCAGTCCGCTCTCGGCCGCTATTGCCATGCCGGAGTGGACGCGCCACGGCCAGGGCGGCGCAGTATTTGACGCTCGTCACGCCCGTGGCATTGTCCTAACCAGCCAGGGACAGGGTAACGTTTTTTCCATGGCTGACTCTTCCGCGCACATCCCTGCCCTCGGTACCCTCCTGACCGCCATGGTCACGCCGTTCACCAAGGACGGCGCAGTGGATTACGATCAGGCGGCAGCGCTGGCCAGCAAGCTGGTCGACGACGGCTGTGACGGCCTGGTGGTCACCGGCACCACCGGCGAGACCTCCACGCTGACGGACGAAGAGAACCTCGGTATGTTCCGCGCCGTCAAAGACGCCGTGGGCGGCCGGGCGGCCATCATTGCCGGTACCGGCACCAACGACACCGCGCACTCGGTCCACCTTTCCCAGCAGGCAGCTGCCCTCGGCGTCGACGGCCTCCTCCTGGTGACCCCGTACTACAACAAGCCCAGCCAGGCCGGCGTCCGCGCCCACTTCGAGACCATCGCCTCCGCCGTGGACGTACCCGTCATGCTCTACGACATCCCCGGCCGCTCCTCCATCCCGATCGAAGCCGACACCATGATCCGGCTGGCACAGCACCCCAACATCGTCGCCGTCAAGGACGCCAAGGCGGATCTCACTGCAGCCACGCGCGTCATGGCGGAAACCGACCTCCTGTTCTACTCGGGCGATGACGGGCTGACCCTTCCCTGGATGGCGCTGGGCGCCGTCGGCCTTGTCGGTGTCACCACCCACGTTGCCACCCGCCGCTTCCGTGAGCTCATCGACGCCGTGAACGCCAACGACCTTGGGACTGCACGCAAGATCAACTTCGAGCTGCAGCCTGTGGTGCGCGCAACCATGACCCGCGTCCAGGGCGCCGTGGCGGCCAAACAGATTCTTAAATGGCAGGGAGTCCTGCCCAACTCGATTGTCCGTTTGCCCCTCGTGGAGCCGGACGAAGCCGAGATCGAAACCATCCGCGGGGATTTGGCGGAAGCTGGGCTGGTCTTCTCCTGAGGCTAAGACCAGCATCCTTCCGCCTGGAAAGAAGTGCACTATGACCCAAACTGCCCTTACCGGCCTTGTTACACCTCCACGACTGCCCCAGGGCACCCTGCGGATCGTCCCGCTTGGCGGGCTGGGGGAGATCGGCCGGAACATGGCCGTGTTCGAAATCGACGGCAAACTGCTCATCGTGGACTGCGGCGTCCTCTTCCCTGAGGAGACCCAGCCCGGCGTTGACCTGATCCTGCCGGACTTCTCCTACATCGAGGACCGGATGGACGACGTCGTGGCCGTGGTCCTCACGCACGGCCACGAGGACCACATCGGCGCAGTGCCCTACCTGCTGCGCCTCCGCAACGACATCCCGCTGGTGGGATCGCAGCTGACCCTCGCCCTGATCGAGGCGAAGCTGCAGGAACACCGCATCCGGCCGTACACGCTAACGGTCGAAGAGGGCCAGGTGGAGAAATTCGGGCCGTTCGAATGCGAGTTCGTCGCCGTCAACCACTCCATCCCGGACGCCCTCGCCGTGTTCATCCGTACCGCCGGCGGCACGGTCCTGCACACCGGCGACTTCAAGATGGACCAGCTGCCGCTGGACGGACGCATCACCGACCTTCGGCACTTCGCCAAACTCGGTGAAGAGGGCGTGGACCTCTTCATGTCCGACTCCACCAACGCTGACGTGCCCGGATTCACCACCGCCGAGAAGGAAATCGGCCCCACGCTGGAGCGGCTTTTCGGGCAGGCCACCAAGCGCATCATCGTGGCGTCCTTCTCGTCCCACGTGCACCGCGTGCAGCAGGTCCTCGATGCCGCGGCCAAGCACAACCGCAAGGTTGCCTTCGTGGGCCGCTCCATGGTCCGCAATATGGCCATCGCGGAAAAACTGGGTTACCTGGACGTCCCGGCCGGGCTCGTTGTGGATATCAAGAACATCGACAACCTGCCGGACAATCGCGTGGTACTCATGTCCACCGGCTCCCAGGGCGAGCCCATGGCCGCCCTGTCCCGGATGGCTAACGGCGACCACCGGGTGGTGGTGGGCGACGGCGATACCGTCATCCTGGCCTCCAGCCTTATTCCCGGCAACGAAAATGCGGTATTCCGGATCATCAACGGCCTCCTCAAGCTGGGCGCCGACGTCATCCACAAGGGCAACGCCAAGGTCCACGTCTCGGGGCACGCAGCGGCCGGCGAACTCCTCTACTGCTACAACATCCTCGAGCCGCTCAACGCGATGCCCGTGCACGGCGAAACCCGCCACCTGATCGCCAACGGCAAGATCGCCATCGAGTCCGGTGTCCCGGACGCCAGCGTCATCCTCGCGGACAACGGCACGGTCATCGACCTTCGTGACCACCAGGCAGACATTGTGGGCCAGGTGGAGGTCGGCTTTATCTACGTCGACGGCTCCAGCGTGGGTGAAATCACTGACGCGGACCTCAAGGACCGCCGTATCCTGGGCGACGAAGGCTTTATCTCGATCATCACGGTGGTCCACCGCGCCACCGGCAAGGTGGTGTCCGGGCCCGAAATCCATGCCCGCGGCGTTGCCGAGGATGATTCGGTGTTCGACGACATCATCCCCAAGATCAATGCGGCACTGGAAGAGGCAGTCCAGAACCACGCCGACCACACCAGCCACCAGCTCCAGCAGGTGGTCCGCCGGGTTGCGGGCACGTGGGTCAACCGCAAGCTGCGCCGCAAGCCCATGATCATCCCGGTGGTGCTCGAGGCCTGACCGTCCTTGCCGCCGGCTCCGGCCCGTTCTCCCGTTGCAGGCAGGAGTGCGGGCCGGACGCATTTAGCCGCGGTTGGGGACCGTCCCGGCCCCGATATCCCCGGAATCACAGCATGCTTCCGGTAGCGTGGCTACTATGGCCACACGTACTACTTCCGCGCCCAAAGGTACCGGCAGGGGCAGCTCCGGCAGCAAACCCGGGAGCTCCACCGGCCGCGGAACCGGCTCCACCGCCGGCAAGGCAGGGCGCGGCGGCTCATCCACTACCGCCCGCACCCGCCAGCTTCCCGCCGTCGAACACCACGAGCCCTGGCTGTTGCGAGTGGTGGGCGGAGCCTGGCTGGGAATTGGCCATGTGGTGGGCGGGGGAGTGCGCCGCATCGGCCACGATGTCAGTGACCTTCCTGCCGGGGACCGCCGCGACGGCGCCGCGCTGTTCAACCTGGCGCTGGGGGTCTTCATCGCCACGTTCGCCTGGTGGGGGCTGACGGGCTGGTTCCCGGACGCCGTCTACGCCGTGGTGAACGGCACCTTCGGCTGGATTTCCCTGCTGCTTCCGCTCATGCTTTTCGTCTGTGCCTTCCGGTTGTTCCGGAAGCCTTCCGATGGCCGGGGCAACAACAGGGTGGGCATCGGCTTCCTGATCATGACGTTCGCCGGCTGCGGGATGGCGCACATCCTGGGCGGCCAGCCCACCGTGGCCGACGGCTTCAACGGCCTCCGCAAAGCCGGCGGCATGCTCGGCTTCCTGGCCGCCACACCGCTGGCCGCCATCCATCCCGCCGTGCCCGTGGCCCTCTACGGCCTGCTCGCCTTTGTCTCACTGCTGATCATCACGGCCACCCCGTTCACGGCCATTCCGCGCCGCCTTCGCGGTGCCTACGAGCACCTCATGGGCATCGACCTGATGGACCAGGATCACGCCGGCGACGTCCACGACCGCAGCTACCTTGAGCGCGCGGCCCCCGCCGCACCCAGGAAGAAGAAGCGCAGGCTTTTTGGGAAGAACGAAGAGCCAGAGGCAGGCCTTGAGGGCTACGTAGGCGACGAGGCCTTCGAACACGCCGTCATCGACGACGACGAGCGCGAACCCGCACGCCCCGCACCAGGCGTGCGGCGGCCCACCCAGGCGGAGATCGCCGTCGAAAAGATCAAGGCAGCCCAGGGCCTGGGCGCCGGCTCCCACGCGGCAGCGCCGGACAACGCCACCGAGGCCATCCCGCTGGTGATCCCCGGCGCGGCCGCTCCGGGGAAGCCAGCAGCCGCCGCACCTACCGTGCCTTCGAACCCGGTGGCACCCGCGCCGCCGCCCGTACCCATCCCGCAGCGCACGGAGCAGCTGTCCCTCGCCGGCGATGTCACATACACCCTGCCGGCATCGGACTACCTGACCCCGGGGTCCATCCCGAAGGAGCGCACCGAAGCCAACGACGCCGTCGTCGCTGCCCTGACCGACACCCTCACGCAGTTCAACGTCGATGCCACCGTGACCGGTTTCAGCCGCGGTCCCACCGTCACCCGGTACGAGATCGAACTCTCGCCCGGCACCAAGGTGGAGCGTGTCACGGCGCTGTCCAAGAACATCTCGTACGCGGTGGCGTCCAGCGACGTCCGCATCCTTAGCCCCATCCCCGGCAAGTCGGCAATCGGCATCGAGATCCCCAACACGGACCGCGAGACCGTCTCCCTGGGCGATGTGCTCCGCAGCCAGAACGCCCGGCGCACCGACCACCCGATGGTCATGGGCGTGGGCAAGGACGTTGAGGGCGGCTACGTGGTGGCCAACCTGGCCAAGATGCCGCACCTGCTGGTGGCCGGTGCCACCGGTGCCGGTAAGTCATCCTTCGTGAACTCGATGATCACCTCCATCCTGATGCGCGCCACCCCCGACGAGGTGCGCATGGTCATGGTGGACCCCAAGCGTGTGGAACTGACCGCCTACGAGGGCGTCCCGCACCTCATCACGCCGATCATCACCAACCCCAAGAAGGCCGCCGAAGCGCTGCAGTGGGTGGTGCGTGAAATGGACGCCCGCTACGACGACCTCGCCAACTACGGCTTCAAGCACATCGACGACTTCAACAAGGCGGTGCGGGCCGGCAAGGTCATCCCGCCCGAGGGTTCCAAGCGCGTCATCCGGCCGTACCCGTACCTCCTGGTGATCGTCGATGAACTCGCTGACCTGATGATGGTGGCCCCGCGCGACGTGGAAGACTCCATTGTCCGCATTACCCAGCTTGCCCGTGCCGCGGGCATCCACCTGGTGCTGGCCACCCAGCGGCCGTCCGTGGATGTGGTCACCGGCCTGATCAAGGCCAACGTGCCCTCCCGCATGGCCTTCGCCACCTCCTCCGTCACCGACTCCCGCGTGGTCCTGGACCAGCCCGGCGCCGAAAAGCTCATCGGCCAGGGTGACGCGCTCTTCCTGCCCATGGGCGCCTCCAAGGCAATGCGCGTCCAGGGCGCCTGGGTCACGGAGTCGGAAATCCACAAGGTCGTGGAGCATGTCAAGGGCCAACTGCAGGCCGTCTACCGTGACGACGTCGCTCCCGAGGCGGAAAAGAAGCAGATCGACGACGACATCGGCGACGACCTCGAGGTGCTCCTGCAGGCCACCGAACTGGTGGTCACCACGCAGTTCGGTTCAACGTCCATGCTGCAGCGCAAGCTGCGCGTCGGCTTCGCCAAGGCCGGGCGCCTGATGGACCTGCTCGAATCCAGGGGAGTGGTGGGGCCCTCCGAGGGCTCCAAAGCCCGCGATGTCCTGGTCAAGCCGGACGACCTTGCCGCTGTCCTCGCGGCAATGAAGGGCCAGGAAGCTCCCGCGGCGCCTGACTCGCAGACCGCCGCGCTCAGCGACAACGCCAACGCCAACATCGCCCAGGGCGGCTATGCCGAGGACCTGGTGGCCGCCGACCTGGACCAACGGAAGCAGAACGTTGAATATTACGACGGTTCGGATTCCGCTCCCGGCGGGTACGGCGATGACGACGACGGCTCCGAGGACGCCTGGTCCCTCACCGGGCGCTAGCCCGGTAGCCTAGAAACGTGACTAGCACCGATGCAACCGCCGCCGGCCGAGGCCGTGCCGGGGTCTGGAACCTTCCCAACGTCCTGACCATGATCCGCATCGCGCTGGTCCCGTTTTTCGTTTGGTTCCTCGTGGCGGATGCTCCCGGGCTGCACAGCGTCTCCGGACCGTGGCGATGGGCAGCGGTGGCGGCGTTCGCCGTCGCCATCTACACGGACAAGCTCGACGGCGACATCGCCAGGAGCCGGAACCTCGTCACCGACTTCGGCAAGATCGCCGACCCCATCGCCGACAAGCTCCTTATCGGCTCAGCGCTTGTGATGCTGTCCCTGCTGGGTGAGCTCCCCTGGTGGGCAACCGTCGTGATCCTGGTGCGGGAATGGGGCATCACTGCCCTGCGCTTCTTCGTGATCCGCTACGGCGTCATCCCCGCCTCCCGCGGCGGCAAGCTCAAGACCGTTGTGCAGACCGCGGCGATCTTCCTGTACCTGCTGCCTTTCGCGGCATTCGCTCCATGGATGTCCTGGGTGGCGTTCGCCGTCATGATGGCCGCCGTGGCCATCACGCTGTGGACTGGCGTCGAATACGTGGTTGAAGCGCTGCGGCTGCGTGCCAACGGCAAGCGCCAGGCAGGGACCGTGGAAGGGCGGGAACAAGCGTGAGCAACCTTCATCAACTGGCCGCCCAGGCCGTCAGGCAAGCGCTCGAGTCCGGGCAGACCGTCGCCACGGCGGAATCATTGACGGCCGGCATGGTTTCCGCGGTCCTGGCCGATACGCCCGGAGCATCCGGCATGCTGCAGGGCGGCGTGGTGGCCTACCAGAACTCCGTGAAGGATGCGGTGCTGCACGTGCCCGCCGACCTGCTGGCCCGTGCCGGCTCCGTCGACCCCGACGTAGCCCGTGCCATGGCTGCCGGGGCGCGTACTGTCCTCGGCGCCGACGTCGGGCTTTCCACCACGGGCGTCGCCGGTCCCGAGGCCCACGACGGCAAGCCCGTGGGCCGGGTCTATATCGGAATTGCCACCGCTGCCGGAACCGCCGGGTTCGAGTACACCTTCACCGGCAGCCGGCCGGACATCCGGGCCGCTGCCTGCGGGGCGGCCCTGGAAAGACTCCTCGAGGCCTTGTCCGGCTGACCTTTGCGGGGCGCGAAGTTACCGCGCGTAAAGTTACCGGGAACAAAAGCCGGTACCGATTAGTTATTACATTGTGTCGCTTCCGGAGAGCGGAGGCGCCTAGGATGAAATGACCAAGACGGGTCCGCCGGCGGCGGACCCGACCAAAGAGGGAGCAAGGCGATACAGATGGTAAAGCAGCCCGTATCCGTGAACGGCGTTGTCCGCTGGAAGGATGTGGGCCTCGCCGAACAGGCTAAGAGCGAACAGAAGGAGCGCAAGATGGTTGTACTTCGTCACGAAATTGGTGATGTCCTGCGCGATGTCCGCCAGCGTCAGGGGCGCACGCTCCGTGAAGTTTCGCACAGTGCCCGTGTCTCCCTGGGATACCTCAGCGAAGTGGAGCGCGGCCAGAAGGAAGCCTCGTCAGAGCTTCTGTCCTCGATCTGCTCGGCACTGGATGTTCCGTTGTCAAGCATGCTCCGCGAGGTCAGTGACCGCGTGGCCGTAGCCGAAGGCGTCGCAGTTCCGGACACCGTTCCGCAGGAATTCTCCCAGCGCTACGGCCGTGACCTGGAACGCGACCTCAACACTGAACTGAACGACGAACTCTCCACGGGCCTCCTCTCCGGCGCCCGGTAAAGGTACCTCCACCCGAGGATGGGCCTTGGAAAGCAGGAAGCCCCCGGCCGCGCCGGGGGCTTCCTGCTGTTTCCTAGCCCTCCTCTACGGGGGATGCCTCTGCGGCTTCCCTGGGGAACCCGTCACGCTCATAGGTGGAGTTCAGCTTGGCCATGCAGCGGGCCAGTTCCTGCAGCTCCTCCACCGGCCACTCGCGCAGCCGCTCCTGGAAGACCTGGCGCCGGGCGTCCTGGACCTGGTGCATCTTCTCTTCGCCCTTTGGCGTCAGCCGGATGGACTGGGCCCGGCGGTCCAGTGGGTCCGCTTCCTTCGATACCAGCCCCAGGCTTTCCAGGAAGGCAATCTGCCGGCTGACCGACGGCTTGCCCACTCCGATGTTCATCGCAAGCTCGGTCAGCCGGATGGGTCCTTCCCGGCGGATCACCGTCAACAGCCCGTACGCGGCAGGCTCCATGTCGGGATGGACTTCGCGCGAGAGTTGGTTGGAAATGGCCCGGGCCCGCCGCCAAAAGAGGCTGATCTGGTGTTCGACATTCTGCAGCGCGGTGTCGGCGGCGTCATTGCCTGTGTCCTGCCACGGCGGGAGATCCGGGGAGTTGCTCATGGCAATAATTCTAGGGTCCCCACTCATGAGAGGATTTACCGATGCGAATCAGCGAGTACTGGCGTCTCATGGATGACGAGTTCGGCACAGGGTACTCCCGCGTGCTGAGCAGTACCCTGGTTCTTGCCGGCGTCGGCGGGCGCACCGCTGACCAGGCCCTGGCCGCGGGTGTCGAGCCGCGCAGGGTCTGGCTTGCGGTCTGCGACGTCCAGGACGTTCCGGCGGAACGGCGGCTTGGCCGCGACATCGCCCCACGCCGCGATTAGCAGCGGTGCCCGTGCTGGTTCGGCCGGCCGGGACCCTGCCGCCTGACACGCCGCAGGAGCTCCACTCTTCGAATACCTGTTCGGATAACGCTATGCTTTTTCTATCGGGTTTATCCACATAGCCGTTGTCCTCCAGCCGGAATGTCAGTGGGTCCCCTTAGCGTCAGAGATGACCAATACAACGGCCGCGAAGGCCACCATCGAGAAAGCATTAGAGGTGTCAACCATGGCGGCAGCCCCGGATCGTGCAAAAGCGCTGGAAGCAGCGCTTGCCCAGATTGACAAGCAGTTCGGCAAGGGCTCGGTCATGCGCCTGGGCGATGAAGTCCGTGCGCCGATCGAAGTCATCCCCACCGGCTCCATCGCACTGGACGTCGCCCTTGGCATTGGCGGGCTCCCGCGCGGCCGCGTCATCGAAATCTACGGTCCTGAATCCTCGGGTAAGACCACCGTCGCCCTGCATGCTGTAGCAAGTGCCCAGCGCGCCGGCGGGATCGCCGCCTTCATCGACGCCGAGCACGCCCTTGACCCGGACTACGCCGCCAAACTGGGCGTGGACACAGATGCCCTCCTCGTCTCCCAGCCGGACACCGGCGAGCAGGCCCTGGAGATCATGGACATGCTGGTCGGCTCCGGCTCGCTGGACATCGTCGTCATCGACTCCGTCGCCGCCCTGGTGCCGCGAGCCGAAATCGAAGGCGACATGGGTGACAGCCACGTCGGCCTCCAGGCGCGGCTCATGAGCCAGGCCCTGCGTAAGATCACCGGCCGCCTGAGCCAGACCAAGACCACCGCCATCTTCATCAACCAGCTCCGTGAAAAGATTGGCGTCTTCTTCGGTTCCCCGGAAACCACCACCGGTGGTAAGGCCCTTAAGTTCTACGCGTCGGTCCGCATCGACGTCCGGCGGATCCAGACCCTCAAGGAAGGCGCCGATTCGGTCGGCAACCGGACCAAGGCCAAGATCGTCAAGAACAAGATGGCTCCGCCTTTCAAGGTGGCCGAGTTCGACATCATCTATGGCCAGGGCATCTCCCGCGAAGGCGGCATCATCGATATGGGCGTGGAGCACGGCATCATCAAGAAGTCGGGCTCCTGGTTCACCTACGACGGTGACCAGCTGGGCCAGGGCATGGAAAACTCGCGCAGGTTCCTCCGCGACAACCCCGAGCTGGCGGCCGAGCTGGAGCGCCTCATCAAGGAAAAGCTTGGCGTCGGAGTCAAACCTGCCGAAGACGGGTCCAAGGACACGCCAAAGCTGAAAGCCGTCGACGGGTTCTAGCCCTTGACCGGACCACGAACACGGCGGGCCCGTTCCGGCACCCCTTCAACGGGGCCGTCGGACGGGTTCGGCGTGCCTGAGGACCCGCACGCCGCGGACGCCGAACCGGACCCGTTCACGGTTGCGCAGACCATCGTGTACCGGCAGCTGACGGTGGCGCCCAAGAGCAGGCTGCAGCTTGCCCGGAAGCTGGCGGAACGGAACATCCCCGAACACGTCGCCGAGGCAGTGCTGGACAAGTTCCAGGACGTCCGCTTGATCAATGACGCCGAGTTTGCGGACATGTGGGTCAGGAGCCGCGCCCAGTCCCGCAAGCTCGCCAAGGGTGCCCTCAGGCGTGAGCTCGCTGAAAAGGGCATCGACCAGGAGACTGCCGCTTCAGCGCTGGAACAACTGACCGACGCTGACGAGGAAGCCGCTGCGCGCGCCCTGGTGGAGCGCAAGCTTCGGCCCGGGACGGATCTGTCCGGTCCGGGGGACCGGGACAAGGCCGTCCGGCGGTTGGCTTCCATGCTGGCGAGAAAGGGCTACCAGCCCTCGCAGGCGTTCCGGATCGTCAACGAGGTCCTCGATTCCCAGCAGGGCCCCGACAGCGGCCGGCTGCAAAGCCGGTACCCTTAACGGGTGAGTTTGACCATTCCTTCCCCCCAATCCGACGCCACCCCTTCCGTCGAAGCAGGGGCCGTGCCGCAAACCGGAGCGTTGCCCCGCACCTATCAGGTGCGCACCTTCGGCTGCCAAATGAACGTCCACGACTCGGAGCGGATGTCCGGCCTGCTCGAGGCCGCGGGCTACGTTCCGGCGGAGGGCGAGCACGCCGACGTCGTGGTCTTCAACACCTGCGCGGTCCGGGAAAACGCAGACAACAAGCTGTACGGCAACCTGGGCATCCTGGCCCCCGTGAAGGCGGCCAACCCCGGCATGCAGATCGCCGTGGGCGGTTGCCTGGCGCAAAAGGACCGCGAGACCATCCTCAAGAAGGCGCCGTGGGTGGACGCAGTCTTCGGCACCCACAACGTTGGTGCCCTGCCTGCCCTCCTGGACCGGGCGCGGCACAACAATGAAGCGCAGCTGGAGATCCTTGAATCCCTGGACGTCTTCCCTTCCACGCTGCCCACCAAACGCGACTCCGTCTACTCCGGCTGGGTGTCCATCTCCGTAGGTTGCAACAACACCTGCACCTTCTGCATCGTGCCGGCCCTCCGTGGCAAGGAAAAAGACCGCCGGCCCGGGGAGATTCTCGCCGAGATCCAGGCACTCGTGGACGACGGCGCCATCGAAGTCACCCTGCTCGGCCAGAACGTCAACTCTTACGGGGTCGAGTTCGGGGACCGGCAGGCCTTTTCCAAACTCCTGCGTGCATGCGGGGAGATCGAGGGGCTGGAACGCGTCCGCTTCACCAGCCCACACCCGGCGGCTTTCACCGATGACGTCATCGACGCCATGGCGGAGACGCCCAACGTGATGCCGCAGCTCCACATGCCGCTGCAATCCGGGTCGGACCGCATCCTCCAGGCCATGAAGCGGTCCTACCGGTCCACCAAGTTCCTGGGCATCCTGGACAAGGTCCGGGACAAGATTCCGCACGCCGCCATCTCCACCGACATCATCGTGGGATTCCCGGGCGAAACGGAAGAAGACTTCCAAGCCACCCTGGACGTGGTGGAAAAGTCCCGCTTTGCCACCGCCTTCACGTTCCAGTACTCGAAGCGCCCCGGCACACCCGCCGCCGACCTCCCCGACCAGCTGCCCAAGGCCGTGGTCCAGGAACGCTTCGAGCGCCTTACCGCCCTGCAGGACCGAATCGCCGCGGAGGAAAACCGGAAGCAGCTTGGCCGCCGGCTCGAGGTCATGGTGACCGCGCAGTCCGGGCGGAAGTCGGAGGAAACCCACCGGCTGTCCGGCCGGTCGCAGGACCAGCGGCTGGTCCACTTCTCGGTCCCGCAGGGTGCTCCCGCCCCCAGGCCCGGGGACCTCGTCACTGTCACCATTACCGAGGCAGCGGCTTTCCACCTGGTCTCCGATCCGACGCTTGAGGACTACAGCCTTCGCCGGTCACGGGCGGGGGACGCGTGGGACAGGTCCCAGGCCGACTCCTGCGGAGCACCAGTCCCCGGTTCCGGAGGGGAACGGAAGGGCGTCTCGCTCGGCATGCCCTCACTGCCGCTGCGCACCCGCTGACAGGTGGCTGCCCCGCCCGTCATCGCCGTCGTCGGTCCCACCGGCTCCGGCAAGTCCGACCTTGCAGTGAACCTTGCCCTCAAGCTGGACGGCGAGGTCATCAACGCGGATGCCATGCAGTTCTACCGAGGTATGGACATCGGGACTGCGAAGATCACGGTGGCCGAGCGCAGGGGAGTGCCGCACCACCTCCTGGACATCCTGGACGTGACTCAGGAAGCCAGCGTCTCCGACTTCCAGCACCAGGCCCGCGGCACCATTGATGACATCCATGCCCGCGGCAAGCGCGCCATCCTGGCCGGCGGCTCCGGGCTGTACGTTCGGGCTGCCCTGGACGTCCTTGAGTTCCCGGGCACGGACCCCGTGCTGCGCGCAAGGCTTGAGGCGGAGCACGCGGAACTTGGCACGGGGGCGCTCCTGGCCAGGCTCCGGACGGTGGATCCCATCTCCGCGGACAGGGTTTCCGATGCGCGGCGGATCATCCGTGCCCTGGAGGTCCAGGAGCTCACCGGGCGGCCCTTCAGCTCCTTCATGCCCCGCCGCGAGTATTACCAGCAGGCCGTCCAGGTGGGCCTCGACGTGGACCGCGGGGTCCTGCGGGAGCGGCTGGCGGCGCGCGTGCACCGGATGGTGGACGCCGGGCTGCTGGACGAGGTCCGGATGCTTGACGCCCGCGGCCTCCGCCGCGGCAAAACCGCGTCACGTGCCCTGGGCTACTCACAGTTCCTGCGGGTCGCGGACGGCGCCTCAACGATGCAGGACGCAGTAGAGGAAACCATCGTGGCTACGCGGCAATTTGCCCGCCGCCAGTTGACCTGGTTCCGCGCAGACCCCCGCATCGCCTGGCTCGACTGGCAGGATCCGGAACTCACAGCCAAGGCAGTGGAGTTGTGCCGTTAGCTGCGGTTTCAGGACCGGCAGCATCCGCCGCTACGCTTGGAATCATGAATGCTACCCCCACCGAAATGACAAGGCCCGCCCTGCGCACACTGAGCGGGCTCCGCTTTTCCAAGGGGCACGGCACCGGCAACGACTTCGTCCTGGTCGCCGATCCCGAGGGGACGCACGTCTTCGGCGCGGACCAGGCCGCCGCACTCTGCGACCGGCACCGTGGGATCGGGGCTGATGGCCTGATCAGGGCCGTCCCGTCCCGCTTCCTCCCGGAGGGCCGTGAACTGCTGGCAGATGCCCCGGACGCGGAATGGTTCATGGATTACCGCAACGCCGACGGCTCGCTGTCCGAAATGTGCGGCAACGGCGTCAGGGTATTCGTCCAGTTCCTGAGGGCCGAGGGCCTGATTGACCTGCCCGACGGCGGATCGCTCACCATTGGCACGCGCGGCGGCGTCAAGACCGTGGTCCGGACCGGCGACGGGTACGCGGTGGACATGGGACCCTGGGAATTCATCTTTCCCGGTGAAGCCAGCGCCAAGGCCATGGATTCCCTTGTCACCGCCGACGGGCTGGAGGTTCCCCGGCCGGCCATCTCCGTCAGCATGGGTAACCCGCACACTGTGGTGGCCCTCGCCGAACTTTCGGAGCTCACGGGCACCCGGCTCTTCACCGCGCCGACCGTTGATCCGGTACCTGAGAACGGGACCAACGTCGAATTCGTGGTTCCCGCAGAACCCCTGGTCCAGGACGGCGTGGGGTCCGTCACCATGCGCGTGCACGAGCGTGGAGTGGGGGAGACCCAGTCCTGCGGGACCGGTGCCTGTGCTGCCGCCGTCGCCATCAGGCACTGGGCCGGGGCCGAAGCCCCCGACGCCTGGCAGGTCCACGTCCCGGGCGGAGTAGTGGGTGTGAAGTTCTTTGCCGGCCCCGGCGGCCACGAACATGTGGAGCTCAGCGGCCCGGCCGTCATTGTGGCGAGCGGGACGCTTTCCTGACCTTCAGGATCCGGAAGGACTTTGACGTGGCCTCGCGGGTCACTGTGAAGGAACTGTCCAGTTCGGCAGCCAGCCAGCGCTGAAGGGAATCAGAGCCAAGGTTCTTCTGTACCACCAGCCACGCGGTCCCGCCCTCTGCCAGGCGCGGCAGCCACACTTTGAGCAGGGCATGCAGCTCGTCCTTGCCGATCCTGATGGGCGGGTTGGACCAGATGGTGTCAAAGCGGATGCCGGGGTCCACGTCCCGGGGCGTGCTGGCGACGACGTTGGACAGCCTCAGTGCTGCGGCGTTCTCGTTGGTCAGGGTGACGCAGCGTTCGTTGACGTCCACCGCATAGACCTTTGATTCAGGGGCCAGCAGGGCCATGGTCAGCGCCACCGGGCCCCAGCCGCACCCGATATCCAGGAGGTTGCCCTTGGGGTGTGGGGCCGGAACTTCGGCCAAGAGCACCGCGGTGCCCTTGTCGATTCCGTCCGGGCTGAAGATGCCCCCGGAGGTGTGGAGCCGTCGGGTCTCACCGGCCAGGTCCACTGTCAGGGGCTTCCGGGTAAAGGGGCCGGCAGGGGACGTGCTGAAATAGTGAGCGGACTCCATAACTGGCCAGATTAGTTCCCCCTGCAGCGTAATGGGAAACCGGCCAGGAGGCCCTCTGCTAGGCTGGAAGGCATGTTCCTGATCTTCGAGTAGCCGGAACGGGCCACGCCCGTCCCGCAGCCTGTCCTCAAGTGACAGCCCGTCCCGCAGCGACGCAGGTTCCCGTACCTTCCGCTGGTGCACCGGCCAGACCGTACGTCTGACCCGGTTGCCGGACAATACTCGAAAGTCAGCCCCCTGCTGCGCTTCCCGCCATTCTCCGGCCTTATTCAGCCCTGCCGCCGTCCTGACGCGGCATTCGAGCCCCGGCATCGCAGCCGGCGGCGAAACTACCCAGGAGAACTGCATGACCGCAGGCCGTCAGCCCAGCGCGAATACTTTCCACCTTCCAGCCAATCAGCACTATTCTGGAATTGCCGAATCTTCAAAGGAGACCATGACCAGCCAGCCCAACACCGGTTCCGATCCAGCCGCCCAGGACATGAGTCCGCAGGAGATCCAGGCTGTCATCGACCGGATCCTCGCCAAGGACGTACCGGCCAAGAATGTCAGCACGTCCGGTGGTGAAGGCGGCGGCAATGGAAAAGCGGTGCTCGGCAAGGCACAGGCCATTTCCCGCCTTGACGAGGAACACTCAACGTACGACGGCGACCAGCAGGACCTCGAGGAACGGCGCGCCCTGCGCCGGAGGGCAGGCTTGTCCACCGAGCTCGAAGACGTCACCGAGGTCGAATACCGCCAGCTGCGCCTGGAGCGCGTTGTCCTGGCCGGGATCTGGTCCGAAGGAACCCTTGCCGACGCCGAAAACTCACTGCGTGAGCTGGCCGCCCTGGCCGAAACTGCCGGTTCAGAGGTGCTTGACGGGTTGGTGCAGCGCCGTGACAAGCCGGACCCGGGGACCTTCCTGGGTTCCGGCAAAGCCCTTGAGTTGAGGGACATCGTCATGTCCACGGGTGCGGACACCGTGGTGGTGGACGCCGAACTGGCGCCTTCCCAGCGCCGTGGCCTTGAAGACATCGTCAAAGTCAAGGTCATTGACCGCACCGCCCTGATCCTGGATATCTTCGCCCAGCATGCCAAGAGCCGCGAAGGCAAGGCGCAGGTGGAACTCGCGCAGCTGGAATACCTGCTTCCCCGCCTGCGCGGCTGGGGCGAGTCCATGTCCCGCCAGGCCGGTGGCCAGGTGGGCGGCGCCGCCGCCGGCATGGGCTCCCGCGGTCCCGGTGAAACCAAGATCGAACTGGACCGGCGCCGGATCCGTACCCGCATGGCAAAGCTGCGGCGTGAAATTGCGGCAATGAAGCCGGCACGCGAGACCAAGCGGGCCAACCGCCGTCGTAATGAAGTGCCCTCGGTGGCTATCGCCGGGTACACCAACGCCGGAAAGTCCTCGCTGCTCAACCGGCTCACGGACGCGGGAGTCCTCGTGGAGAACGCGCTGTTCGCCACGCTGGATCCCACCGTCCGCAAGGCGGAAACCGCTGACGGGCTGGGGTACACGCTGGCTGACACCGTAGGATTCGTCCGTTCGCTGCCCACCCAGCTCGTGGAAGCTTTCCGTTCCACCCTCGAAGAGGTGGCGGATTCGGACCTGATCCTGCACGTGGTGGACGTTTCGCACCCTGATCCCGAAGGGCAGATCGCTGCGGTCCGGAAGGTCTTCAGCGAAGTCGATGCCCGCAAGGTGCCCGAAATCATCGTGTTGAACAAGGCCGATGCAGCCGACCCCTTCGTGGTGGAGCGGCTGAAGCAACGCGAGCCGCGGCACGTGGTGGTCTCGGCCCGGACAGGCGAGGGCATTCCCGAACTCCTGAAGGCCATCAGCGAGTCCATTCCGCGGCCATCGGTCAAGATGGAGCTGCTCATCCCGTACGACCGCGGAGACCTGCTCAGCAAGCTCCATGAGTCCGACGCCGAAATCCTCACCCTTGACCACGTTGAGGCAGGCACCCGCGCTGCAGTGATGGTCCGGGAGGGCCTGGCGTCCGAACTGGAACCATTCGTCGTCAATGACTGACCTTGCTGCCGGTGAAGCTGCGCAGACGGCGGGCGAGCAGTTCGTTATCGAACTGCTCGACCGCGCCGTTGCCGGCATGGGCGGACAAAGCCGCACCGGACAACACGAAATGGCCCGCCAGGTGGCCCGGGCCATCGAAACAGGCAACCATCTGTTGGTCCAGGCCGGCACCGGTACCGGCAAGTCGCTGGCCTACCTGGTGCCGCTTATTGCCCATGCCCTGGAAAGCAACAAGCCGGCCCTGGTGTCCACGGCCACGCTGGCACTGCAGACCCAGATTGTGGGCAGGGACCTGCCCCGGCTCTTGAAGAACATCACGCCTGCGCTGGAAAGGCCCGTCAAGGTTGCCCTGGTCAAAGGGAGGTCCAACTACGCGTGCCGCCACAAGCTCGAGGGCGGCTTCCCGTCAGAGGAACCGTCCGAAGGACAGCTCTTCTCCCTGGGAGAGGACACCAGTGTTCCGCATTTCGCCGCTTCCGTGGGCGGACCGTCGTCGCAGCTTGGCAAGGAAGTGGTGCGGCTCCGCGAGTGGGCGGAGAAGACAGCCACGGGCGACCGGGACGAGCTCCTGCCCGGCGTGACCGACCGTGCCTGGCGCCAGGTTTCCGTGACCTCGATGGAATGCCTTGGGGCCCAAAAATGCCCCATGGCCGCGGAATGCTTCAGCGAGCTCGCGCGGCAGGACGCTGCCGAGGCCGATGTGGTAGTGACCAACCACGCCATGCTGGCTGTCAGTGCGTTCGAGGGCCTCGCGGTCCTGCCTGAATACGACGTCGTGGTGGTGGATGAGGCGCACGAATTGCAGGACCGGGTTACAGGAGCCGTGTCCGGGCAGTTGTCCGTGGCAATGGTCCATGCCGCCGCTTCAGGCGCCCGGAAACATACCGCCATCACCGTTGATGCCCTGAACGCCGCAGCCGCCAACCTTGAGCTGGCCCTTGCCGGCGCGCCGAACGGCCTTCTTCCCAACGGCCTGAACGATGAACAGCTGGACTGCGTGGACCAGCTGCGTGAAGCGTGCCGCGCTGCGTTGTCAGACTCCAAAGGGGACAGCAACACCACAGCCGACGGCGGCCGGCAGCTGGCCCGTTCCCGCCTCATGCTCATCCTGGAACTGTGCGAGCGGCTGATCGCCGCCCGCGAAAACCGGGAAGTGGTGTGGTTCTCACGGGCCAGCACCTTCGATCCCGGCCAGGGTTACTCGCAGGCGGATGACGATGCGCCGGTCCTGATCAACATTGCCCCGCTGTCCGTGGCCGGCAGGCTGCGGGAAGGGCTCTTCGCCGACCATACCGTAGTGCTGACCTCCGCCACCCTGGCCATCGGTTCCGCCTTTGAACCCGCGGCCGGGGGGCTGGGCCTGATCGGCGACGGTGCCCCCAGCTGGACCGGCGTGGATGTGGGTTCGCCCTTCGACTACCCGAAACAGGGCATCCTCTACGTCGCCGGCCACCTGCCCAAGCCCGGCCGCGGCGTTTCCCCGGAGGCACTGGCAGAACTTGAAGCGCTGATCAAAGCATCCGGTGGGGGAGCCTTGTGCCTGTTCTCCTCGCGGCGGGCCGCCGAAGAGGCTGCCGACGCCCTCCGGCCCAAACTCGATATGACTGTCCTCTGCCAGGGCGAATCGACCATGACTGCCTTGGTCAAGCAGTTCGCCGATGAACCGGACACCTGCCTTTTCGGAACCATGTCCCTGTGGCAGGGCGTCGATGTTCCTGGCGGATCCTGCCGGCTGGTGGTGATCGACCGCATCCCGTTCCCGCGGCCGGATGATCCACTGATGACGGCTCGTTCGCGTGCGGTGGCGCAGGCGGGCGGGAACGGCTTCATGTCCGTTTCGGCCACGCACGCCGCCATCCGGCTGGCCCAGGGGGCCGGCCGGTTGATCAGGTCGACAGGGGACAAGGGCGTCGTGGCCGTCCTGGACTCGCGCCTGGCCACTGAGCGCTATGCAGGCTTCCTGCGGGGCGCCCTGCCCCCGTTCTGGGCCACCACCGACCGCTCCAAGGCGCTGGCCGCGCTGACCAGGCTGGGTGCGGACGCGTCCGGCTGACTGCGGCAGCCGCCGGATCAGTCCGCGCGGCCGCCCATTAGAGGGATCGCCGCTTAGAGGGAACGCAGGACCGAGACGACCTTGCCCATGATGGTGGCGTGGTCACCTAGGATCGGTTCGTACTGCGTGTTCTGCGGGAGCAGCCAGGTGTGGCCGTCACGTTGGCGGAAGGTCTTGACGGTTGCCTCATCGTCCAGCAGTGCAGCAACGATGTCCCCGTTGGCAGCGTCAGCCTGGCGCCGCACCACCACCCAGTCGCCGTCGCAGATCGCGGCGTCCACCATGGAATCGCCAGCGACTTTAAGCATGAAGAGTTCGCCCTGGCCAACCAATTGGCGGGGCAGCGGCATGACGTCTTCCACGAGCTGCTCGGCGAGGATGGGCCCGCCGGCGGCAATCCGTCCCACCAAGGGAACCATGGCCGTATCCAGTGCAGTGGGCAGCTCTGCCACCGAGGCGCCGCCACCCGTGACCTGCGGGGCAGGGGACGTGCCCGCGCCTTTGCCGCCGCCGTCCAGCGTGAGGGGCATCAGCACTTCCATGGCGCGCGGCCGCTTGGGATCGCGCCGCAGGTAGCCCAGCTTTTCCAGTTGGGAGAGCTGGTGGGTCACGCTGGACAGGCTTGCAAGGCCCACCGTGTCGCCGATCTCACGCATGGAGGGCGGGTAGCCGTTCTCGTTGACGGAGCGCTGGATGGTCTCGAGGATCTTCTTCTGCCGGGGGGTCAGGCCCTTGGCGGTCTTCTTGGATTGCGGGGCTGTCCTGCCCCCGGCGGCTGCTGCTGCCATATTCGCCAATGCCTTTCGCTTGCCGCCGGATCTTCCGCCGGGCGCTGTCTCGACAGTGCCCCAGGAAGGACTCCCACTGTCATTGTCAGACCCTGCTGTTCAACTTCAGTAGTGGTTGTTCTGTGGTTTCAAAACTAGGCCAGCCGCATTGCTTTTTCAAACATTTGTTCTAGCGAGTCTCGACATTGTTCGTTGATAGGTGCTAAAACTTAACAAGCAAAGTTCGAACATGTGTTCTAACCAGCAGGTGCCCTATTCGAATACGCGGCCGGAGAAGCGTCCGGAAGCGGGACGAACGGCAGGGCAGCAGCCGGCGGACACCCGGGCAGCACGGCAAGTCCAGGAGGGCTTAGTTCATGTCAGCTTTATCTCTTCACCAGGTTTCACCCTCGTCCACCCCCCTGCGGCTGACCGGCCGGGGGAGGATCGTCCTGATCGGAGTTCCGCTTGTAGTCCTGGCTGTACTCCTGCTGTCCCTGACCGGACTCTTTCACTCCCCGGCCAAGGCGTCCGAGTCGGCGGCGGACCTGGCGGTAACGCCCACGGTCACCGTGACGGTGCAATCGGGCCAGTCCCTATGGGCCATTGCCGGCGCCGTAGCTCCAGACAGGGATGCCCGGGACGTGGTGGCGGACATCGTCCAGCTCAACAACCTCGCCGCCGGCACCGTCCTTCCGGGCCAGCAGCTCTTTGTCCCCACGCGCTGAACGGCGGTCCTGGTGAGTCGCGGAAGCTATGTCGAGCAGGCCAGGACGACGCCTTCCAAGGGACATCACAAGGGGCATGGCGGGGCGCGCCGCGGCGAACAACAGCTGTCACATTTTCCGGCAGTTGCCGTGGCCACTAAACTGTTCAGGTGAACGATCAGCTAGAACGTCTGAACCGTCTTCCCCTCCGCAGCAACCTTCGCGGGCTGACCCCTTACGGGGCGCCCCAACTGGACGTCCCCATCCTGCTGAACGTCAATGAAAATACGCATGGTGTTCCTGCTGACGTGCGTGCCGCCATCAGTGCCGCCGTGACCGAGGCCGCTGCCGGTCTGAACCGGTATCCGGACCGTGAGTTCACCGCGCTGCGGAAGGCACTGGCGGAATACCTCGGGCATGGGCTCAACGAAACCAACCTGTGGGCAGCCAATGGTTCCAATGAAATCCTGCAGCAGATCCTCCAGGCCTTCGGTGGACCCGGCCGCACCGCCTTGGGTTTCCCGCCCACGTATTCCATGTACCCCCTGCTCGCCAGTGGCACGGACACCCGCTACATCACCGGGGAACGTGCCGACGGCTACGACCTGAGCGCCGAGTCGGCCGCCCGCCAGGTCAAGGAACTGCAACCGAACATCGTGTTCCTGTGTTCGCCGAACAACCCCACCGGGACAGGACTTGGGCTGGACGTCGTGGAGGCGGTCTACGACGCGGGCGCGGACAGCCAGGCCATCGTGATCGTCGATGAGGCCTACCACGAGTTCGCGCACGACGGAACGCCCAGCGCGCTGACCCTGTTACCCGGCCGCGAGCGGTTGATCGTTTCCCGCACCATGAGCAAGGCATTCGCCCTGGCGGGGGCCCGGCTCGGTTACATGGCAGCAGCCCCCGAGGTTGCTGATGCCCTGCGGCTGGTCCGCCTGCCGTACCACCTGTCCGCCATCACCCAGGCCACCGCCCTGGCCGCCCTTGAACACCGCGAAGCGTTGATGGCCGATGTCCAGGACATCAAGAAGCAGCGGGACCGCATCGTAGCCGAGTTGACCAGGATGGGGCTCAAGCCTGCGGTGTCGGACTCCAACTACGTGTTCTTCGGCGGACTGGAAAATCCACACCAGGTCTGGCAGGAACTGCTGGACACCGGTGTGCTCATCCGCGATGTGGGCATCCCCGGCCACCTTCGGGTCACGGCCGGCACTGAGGCGGAAACCACAGCCTTCCTCACCTCCCTGGAACGCATCCTTGCGGGCCACGCCGCCCTGCACGCCTAGACTTGATACTGCGGCGCTGGACGCCTTGAACCACTTCTTCTCCCACAAAGGATCCTTCACCATGAGTCCAACCGGATCGAATACGGCTGCAGCCCGGACCGCCCGCATGGAGCGTGCCACCAGCGAGTCCTCCGTACTCGTGGAGATCAACCTCGATGGAACCGGAGTATCGGACATCGATACCTCGGTGCCGTTCTACGACCACATGCTGACCGCCTTGTGCAAGCACTCCCTGATCGACATGACGGTCAAGGCCACCGGCGACACCTACATCGACGTCCACCACACTGTGGAGGACGTGGCCATCACGTTCGGTGAGGTCCTGCGCACAGCCCTGGGCAACAAGGCGGGAATCCGCCGGTTCGGCGAAGCCACCGTGCCGCTGGACGAGGCCCTTGCCAACGCGGTGGTGGACGTTTCCGGCCGCCCCTACCTGGTGCACGGCGGCGAGCCCGCCGGTCAGGAATACCACCTGATCGGCGGCCACTTCACCGGGTCCCTGACCCGCCACGTCTTCGAGGCCATCACGCTGCATGCCGGCATCTGCCTGCACATGAACGTGCTGGCCGGGCGGGACCCGCACCACATCGTCGAGGCTCAATTCAAAGCCTTTGCACGCGCCCTCCGCGCCGCCGTCGAACCGGATCCCCGGGTTGAGGGCATCCCCTCCACCAAGGGAGCGCTATGAGCGGGCAGGTCCTCAAAGACGGAGCAATCATCGATCCGTCGGCGGCGCGCAGGCTGCCGTCACCGGAGGGCAAGCCCACGGTCACAGTGCTGGACTACGGGTCCGGGAACGTTAGGTCAGCCGTGCGCGCCCTCGAGCGTGCCGGCGCAGAAGTGATCCTGAGCGCCAAGCCCGATGATGCGCTGAACGCAGACGGCCTGGTGGTGCCCGGTGTCGGCGCGTTCGAGACCGTGATGCGCGAACTCAAGGCCGTGGACGGTATCCGGCTGATCGGCCGGCGCGTGGCAGGCGGGCGGCCCGTGCTTGGCATCTGCGTGGGCCTGCAGGTCCTGTTCGAAGCCGGTGTGGAACACGGCACCGAGGCCGAGGGCATCGGCGAATGGCCCGGCAAGGTGGAGGCCCTCCGCGCGGAAGTGGTCCCGCACATGGGCTGGAACACCGTCAAGGTCCCCGAAGGGTCGAAACTCTTCGCCGGCGTCGAAAATGAGCGGTTCTACTTTGTGCACTCGTACGGCGTGCAGGAATGGAACTTCGACGTCATCCAGCCGCGGATGGCGCCGCCACTGGTCACGTGGTCTGAGCACGGTGGCCCGTTCATCGCCGCCGTCGAAAATGGCCCGCTCTGCGCAACCCAGTTCCACCCCGAAAAATCCGGCGATGCCGGTGCGCGGCTCCTGCGTAATTGGGTGGAAGGCCTGCGCAAGCCGGCCGCATCTGACTCCGGCACGCCTGGGGCCGACGCCGGTAGTGACGCCTAGGTGTGGTCCGTACTCCTGATGGGCCTGGCCGGCCTGCTGATTGGTGGCGGCATCTCGTTCCGGCAGCAACGCAGCCCCCTTTGGACCCAGGTGGCCTTCTACGTCCTGGCCGCCATGTCGCTGGTGGCCGCCTACCTGCTCACGCTGTCTGCCAACTCGCCATGAGGCGGCTGCGCGGAACTCCCTGAACCGCGCCGGCCAAAAACCCGTCTTTGCCCGAACCGAAGAACCAACACCGAGGATGAGTATGACCACCGCACATGACCTGCCGGTACTTGAACTGCTGCCAGCCGTCGACGTCGTCAACGGCCAGGCCGTACGGCTGGTCCAGGGCGAGGCGGGCAGCGAGACCGGCTACGGAACCCCCCTCGAAGCAGCGCTGAACTGGCAGCAGCAGGGTGCCGAATGGGTGCACCTGGTGGACCTGGACGCAGCTTTCGGCCGGGGCTCCAACGCTGACCTGCTCCGTGAGGTGGTGGGCCGGCTGGACATCAAGGTGGAACTGTCCGGCGGCCTCCGTGACGACGAGACGCTGGAGGCAGCGCTTGACCTTGGTGTCGCCCGGGTCAACCTGGGAACGGCCGCGCTGGAAAATCCCACATGGACACAGCGGGCCATCGAGCGTTTCGGCGACAAGATCGCCGTCGGCCTTGATGTCCGCGGAACCACCTTGGCCGGCCGGGGCTGGACCAAGGAAGGCGGCGACCTCTGGGACGTGCTGGGCCGCCTCGAAGAGGCCGGCTGCGCCCGCTACGTGGTCACGGACGTAACCAAGGACGGTACCCTCCAGGGACCCAACGTTGAACTCCTCCGCCAGATGGTGGAAAAGACCGGCAAGCCCGTAGTTGCCTCCGGCGGCATTTCCAGCCTGGACGACCTGAAGGTCCTCCGCTCCCTGGTCCCGCTTGGCGTGGAAGGCGCCATCGTGGGCAAGGCCCTGTACGCCGGGGCCTTCACGCTGCCCGAAGCCCTCGACGTCGCCGGCCGCCGCTAGGCGCGGAAGCAGCCAGGCCATGCCCAGCTCCGAAGAACCGTTAAGCCCTCAAGCCCGCCAACTCCCCGGACACATCGCGGCGGCGCTGACCGGTGCCGGCGGTGCCACGGACTCCGCGGGCCGCCCCTGGGCCGGGCGCAGCCTCGCCGGTGAGGACGCGAAGATCCACAACTTCGGGGACGACGACGGAACGGCCGACGCCGGCTACCTCGCCGCAGTCGCCGCGCTCCGGAATGGGGTGGGTGATGAAGCTGGCGTGGTTGCCTCGCTGGCAACGGCCCGGGTCTTCATTCCGATCGTGGCGCAGCTCGCCGAGGAGGCGGAGACTGACCTTGGGCTGCAGGCCGACAAGCAAGCGGACATGGCGCTGGTAACGCTCAAAGCGGCCGATGGCCGGACCGCGCTGCCCGCGTTCACCTCGGCAGCCGCCCTGACCGCGTGGCACCCGGAGGCCCGGCCGGTAGCCGTCTATGCCGCCCGGGCAGCCCTTTCCGCGGTCGCCGAAGGGGCCGAACTCCTGGTCCTGGATCCGGGCGCCGACGTTACCTTCGTGGTGCGCAGGCCTGGCGTCTGGGCCCTCGCCAAGCAGCATGGCTGGACCCCCTCCTACAACGATCAGGAACTGGCCGCCGAAATGGGCCGCGCCGCCGCCGGCTTCGCCGCCGTCCGGCAGATCGCACTCCTGCCCGGCAGGGGAGTGGCCGCCAGGGCCGCCGACGGCTCCGTGCTCCCTGGCGGCGGCGCGGGGCCGGAGCTCCAGGTGGTGCTGTACCTCGAGGAAGGCCTCGACGCCGCCGGTGTCCAGGAACTGGTGTCCGCCCTGCAGGTGGAGTGGTCGCGGAATGTATTGTTTGGGGAGCGCGTCGACTCCCTTGAAATCAAACTGCGGCGCGCCCCCGACTAGCCGCTGCAGGATGGGCGATCCCCGCCAGGGCAGCGGCATACCCTGAAGGACCGCTTCGTGAATTTCGCTCTCTACCGGGAGTTGCTTGCCATCCAGCCGATCCGGCGGCTGCTGCTGGTTGGCATGGTTGCCCGTATCCCGCACTCAGCCGCAGGGGTGCTGCTGACCCTGCACATCGTCCTGACCCTGGGCCAGGGCTACGCGGCGGCCGGTGCAGCCGCGGCCGTCATGACCATCGGTATTGCCCTGGGCGCGCCGTGGCGGGGGAGGCGCGTCGACACTGTGGGACTGCGGACCGCGCTCATCCCGTCGGTGATTTCCGAGACGGTGATCTGGTCTGTTGTGCCGCACGTGTCCTACCAGTGGCTCCTGCCGCTGGTTTTCGTGGGCGGCCTGCTCACGCTGCCCATCTTCAGTGTGGTGCGGCAATCTTTGGGTGTCCTGGCGGAGGGCGACCAGCGGCGCACCGCGTTCGCCCTCGATGCCATCACCACCGAATTTGTCTTCATGATCGGTCCGGCCGCCGGTGCCGTCGTAGCCACCAGCGGTCACACTACTGCGGGCCTGACCGTGGTGGGCGTGGCCACTTCCCTCTCCGGGCTGTTCCTCATGTGGTTCAACCCGCCCACCCGCACCCAGGGCCTGACAGTTGAATGCGCAGAGGATGAACAGCACGCCGCGGAAGCCGCCGTCGTTTCCACTGCTCCGGCCCATCTCCAGGAAGCGGCCGCGGAGCTGGCCCCCGCGGGAGCGGCCACCAGCGCAGCACAGCGCGGCCTGCGTGGAAGGCTGGCGGGCGGCTTCGCATGGTTCACCGCCACGGTGGCGGCACTCTTCGCCGTTGCCGCCGGCGCCGGAATGGTACTCAGCGGCACCGACGTCGGCATTGTCGCAGCCCTGCAAAGCGGGGGCCACCAGAGCGAAATCGGAATCGTCTTTGTCTTCTGGTGCGCCGCGTCCGTAGTGGGCGGCCTGATTTATGGCGCCATGCACCGGCCCATTCCACCTGCCATCCTGCTGCTGGGCATGGCCGCCCTGACCCTGCCGATGGCGTTCGCCCACGACACTTGGACCTTGGCTTTCGTGTCCGTCCTCCCGGGCCTCCTCTGCGCTCCCGTGCTATCTGCGGCATCGGAAAAGGTCGCAGACCTGGTGTCGGAGGAGCGGCGCGGGGAGGCCATGGGCTGGTACGGTTCGGCTTTGACTGCCGGCGTTGCGCTCGGATCGCCGCTGGCCGGGGTCTTCATCGACGTCATGGGTTCGTCGGGCGGCTTCGTTTCCGTCGGCACCGCGGGCGTGGTGCTCTGCCTCGTGGGCCTGGCCCTCCAACAGCACCGCCGCCGCGCCGCCGTTTGAACATGCAGTACAACC
The DNA here is from genome assembly GCF_018613675.1 of Arthrobacter sp. ISL-85. Classification (GTDB taxonomy): domain Bacteria; phylum Actinomycetota; class Actinomycetes; order Actinomycetales; family Micrococcaceae; genus Arthrobacter. Next base: position 422,060 of record NZ_JAGGPQ010000005.1, read on the forward strand.
GGAAGTTAAAGCGCGACGGCGGGACGGCCTGCAAAGGCCGTCCCGCCGTCGGACGCTGCTTGGGGGAGTTCTTTCCTAGTTCACTGCCCCGGTGAACTTTTCACCCGGGCCCTTGCCCGGGGCGTCCGGGATCAGCGACTCTTCACGGAAAGCCAGCTGCAGGGAGCGCAGGCCGTCCCGCAAGGGGCCGGCGTGCTGGGAGCCGATTTCAGGGGCGGCCGCGGTCACCAGGCCAGCCAGTGCGGTGATCAGCTTCCGGGCCTCGTCCAGGTCCTTGAGTTCGGCTGCGTTGTCTTCTTCGGCCAGGCCAAGCTTTACCGCGGCGGCGCTCATCAGGTGCACGGCGGCCGTAGTGATGACCTCGATGGCGGGAACTTCGGAGATGTCGCGGATCTGTTGTGAGACGTCTGCGCCTGCGCTACCGGGCTCGAAGACGTACGAATTACTGTCTGAGGTGCTCATACTGGTAAGCTTGACACAGACCGACTGGATGTCGTTATTTCAGGGATTGTCCCAAACGACCAGGTTCCCAACAGCGCTTCGCGGCGTTGACGGGAATTTTTTCTGTAGAATGGCATCCAGTTTGCAAGCGGAGTTCTCTCCCACCCGCGTCAGCCGTTGTCCCGCCGCGTTCCGTTGGAACCTGCAGGGACGCAAGGTTGCCGGGTACTGGTTGGGCACGGACCGGCATCTGCCGGGACAGTGCACGCGCAGCCCTTTGGGGGTTGCCGGTCCAACCTCTTTGAGGCCTTCGATTGCTCCGGCAATTGGGGGCCTTCTCTATTTGCCGGACTCAACAACAAACACAGGAGCTTTAACATTAGCGAGCCAAGAATCAATGAGCGTATCCGCGTCCCCGAGGTGCGGCTGGTCGGCCCTGCAGGTGAACAGGTAGGAATCGTCCGTATTGAGGATGCCCTGCGCCTGGCTGCCGAGTCCGACCTTGATCTCGTTGAAGTTGCACCTCAGGCGAAGCCTCCGGTGTGCAAGCTGATGGACTTCGGCAAGTACAAGTACGAGGCCGCGGTCAAGGCACGTGAGGCCCGGAAGAACCAGACGAACACTGTTCTGAAGGAAATCCGCTTCCGCCTGAAGATCGACACCCACGACTACGAGACCAAGCGCGGCCACGCCCTGCGCTTCCTCGGTGCCGGGGACAAGGTCAAGGCCATGATCCAGTTCCGCGGCCGTGAGCAGCAGCGTCCGGAGATGGGCATCCGCCTGCTCCAGCGCTTCGCGGACGACGTCGCCGAAGTTGGCGTGGTGGAGTCCAGCCCCCGTATCGACGGCCGCAACATGGTCATGGTGGTTGGCCCGCTGAAGAACAAGGCAGAGGCCAAGGCGGAAGCACGCCGCGCAACCCAGCGCGCCGAGGCCAAGGCCCAGAACGAAGCCAAGGCCTCGGGACGCGTTGACACCTCCGGTGAGGACCAGGCCCCCCTGACGCAGTCACTGGCGGACCTCCTGCCGGAAGGCTTCACGGTCTCCACCGAGCCGGAGGCAGCTCCCGCGGACAGCGCCCCGGCTGAGGCCCCTGCTGCTGCCGCTCCTGAGCAGGAAGCCCCCCAGCAGGAGGCCCCCAAGGCTCCTGCTCCTAAGCAGGAAGCTCCCAAGGCTCCAGCTCCTAAGCAGGAAGCTCCCAAGGCCGCTGCACCGAAGGCCGCTGCACCGAAGGCTGCCGCTCCGGCGCCCAGGCCGGCAGCTGCAAAGCCGGAAGCGGCGGCACCGGCTGCGCCGAAACCGGCGGGTGTGCCTGCACCGCCGAAGCCGGTGGCCAGGCCTGCTGCACCGAAGCCTGCTGCCCGCCCTGCCCCCAAGGCAGTGCCGAAGCCGGCCGGTAAGAAGACCAACTAGTCCACAGCTGCCGGGCGTGCCCCGGCAGTCAGCAACCAGCACGCTGCCCGCAGGGGCGGCTGCGCGATAGAACTGCCGGCCCCCGGGCCCGCAGAAACGTAAGGAGATCGGTTCCCATGCCGAAGATGAAGACCCACAGTGGTGCTAAGAAGCGCTTCAAGCTGACCGGCAGTGGCAAGCTGCGCCGCCAGCAGGCCAACCGCCGCCACTACCTGGAGCACAAGTCCAGCCGCCTGACCCGCCGCCTTGCCGGTGACAAGATCGTCTTCAAGGGCGACGCCAAGGTCATCCGGAAGATGCTCGGCATCTAGTTTCCAAGTTATTGACGAACCGTTGACCAATGGTCCGTCACCTGCCAAACAGCCTTCTCAGGCCGCCGGAACACCGGCAACAGATGCTTGGGATCAGATTTTCGAAGGAGTACGCACGTGGCACGTGTGAAGAGGGCGGTCAACGCCCACAAGAAGCGCCGGGTTATTCTTGAACGGGCGAAGGGTTACCGCGGACAGCGTTCGCGCCTGTACCGCAAGGCCAAAGAACAGCTGCTGCACTCGTTTGTGTACAGCTACGGTGACCGCAAGAAGAAGAAGGGCGACTTCCGCCGCCTGTGGATCCAGCGCATCAACGCTGCGTCCCGCGCCAACGGTCTCACCTACAACCGCCTCATCCAGGGCCTGAAGGCCGCTGAGGTCGAGGTTGACCGCCGCATGCTGGCCGAACTTGCCGTCTCAGACGCCAACGCGTTCGCCGCACTGGTCCAGGTGGCCAAGGACTCCCTGCCGGCAGACACCTCCGCCAAAAAGGTTGCCGCAGCCTAGCAGCCGCTTCCGCCCCTCACCTGAGGGGCCAGTTCAGGAACGGGTAGCAGCAGCTACTACAGTTCTTGTATGAACGAAACCGGGCGCCCGCAAGATCTTCCACTGTCCAACCCCCGAGCTGATCGGGTCAGGGACGTGGCAAAACTTGCAGGGCGCCCGGCCCGTTTAAAGCGCGGCCAGTTCCTTGCCGAGGGGCCGCAGGCCGTCCGGGAAGCACTCAAGCTCCACCAGCAGCGCCTCGCGGCAGGAGCGTCCGGAGTAGTCACCGAAGTGTTTGCCAGCGAAAGCTGCCTGGACCGCTTCCCCGAATTCGAAGAGCTCGCCGGAGGTACCAACGCGCGGCTGGCCACCGACGAAGTCCTGGCGGCCATGGCGGACACCGTCAACCCGCAGGGGATCGTCGCCGTCTGCAGGTTCGTGGATGTTGGCCTGGCGGAGGTGCTCGACTCCGGTCCCCGCCTGATTGCCGTCCTGTGCCAGGTCAGGGACCCCGGGAACGCGGGCACTGTGCTGCGGGCGGCCGATTCAGCCGGCGCCGACGCCATCATCTTCACAGCATCCAGCGTCGACGTCTACAACCCCAAGGCGGTCCGCTCCACGGCGGGGTCACTGTTCCACCTTCCGGTCGTCCTGGCTGCCGACCCCGCGGAACTGGCTGCCGCCTGCAAGGCCCGGGGCATCGGCATCCTTGCTGCCGACGGTTACGGGCAGCTGGACCTTGATGCCCTGCAGGACGAGAACGCGCGCCGCAGGCTCACCGGAACCGGCCCCGAATCCGTGTACGACCTTGCTGCGCCGACCGCGTGGTTCTTTGGGAACGAGGCGCAGGGGCTCTCCGACGAGGAGCTTGAACTGGCTGACCACCGGGTGGCAGTTCCGGTCTATGGTGCCGCCGAAAGCCTCAACCTTGGGACAGCCGCCACCGTGTGCCTGTACGCCAGCGCCCGCTCCCAGCGCCGCCCTGGCCATGCCGCCGGGCAGGACCAGGAAAAACAGGAAAAATAGGGACGCGCGACGGCGGCCGGCTAGTCGTACGCCCACGCTCATACCGTGGGGTCCGTACTCATCGGGGTCCCCGGGCAGCAATGTCCCGGCCACAAAGAAAGGCCCCGGAATTCCGGGGCCCGTTGGTCGTTGCTGGACAGAGTTATCAGGGTGCGCGGCTGGCTTTTCCGCGTCCGGTGACCGCTCCGTAGATGCCGGCGACGACCAGGCCGCCGACGATAGCGAGAATCCAGGTGCCGAGGTCGAAGAAGGCAAGATCGCCCTTGTTGAACAGGAGGCTGCCAATCCAGCCGCCAACGATGGCTCCAACGACACCCAGGATGAGGCTGGTAACCCAGCCGCCGCCGACCCGTCCGGGCATAACGGCTTTAACGATGGCCCCGACAATCAGGCCCAGAATAATCCAAGCAAGAAAACCCATGTCTCCTCCTCATTGTGACCGGGATTAATAGTCCCGATGAGCCTCAAGCTAACATAAGCACCCCATAAAGTCAGTAGCTCCCAGGGCCGGTACCGCTGTGCGGCCGCGGGCCTTCCGGGTACGGTATCCAAAGAGGCGGGGCCTGCGGCCGAACCCGCGGCAGGCCGACTGGAAAGCAACCCGCAAAGGGGTGGAGCCTGTGGCTGCAAATGGCGGTACCAGGGCGATTATTGCGGCCCTAGCGGCGAACCTGGCCATTGCCTTCCTGAAATTCCTGGCGTATTTCCTGACGTTGTCGTCATCCATGCTCGCGGAGGCCATCCACAGCCTCGCGGACTCCGGCAACCAGCTCCTGCTCCTGGTGGGCGGCAAGAAGTCCGAGCGTGCGGCCAGCCCGGAGCACCCCTTCGGTTATGGCCGCGAGCGTTACATATATGCGTTCATCGTGTCGATTGTGCTGTTCACGGTCGGTGGCCTGTTCGCCCTCTTCGAAGCGTGGGAGAAGTTCCTGCAACCACATGGGATCGAGGGCGGCTTCTGGTGGGTGCCGCTGGCCGTGCTGGTGGGTGCAATCGGGGCGGAGTCCTATTCCTTCCGGACCGCCATCAGGGAGTCAAACCGCACCCGCGGCACCCAGTCCTGGATAAAGTTCGTCCGTAGCGCCAAACAGCCCGAGCTGCCGGTCATCCTGCTTGAGGACTCCGGCGCCCTTCTGGGCCTTCTGTTCGCACTGACAGGCGTGGGCCTGACGCTGGTCACGGGCAACGGAGTGTGGGATGCGGCAGGCACGGGGATGATCGGCCTCCTGCTGGTGGCGATCGCCGGGGCGCTGGCGCTGGAAACCAAGTCGCTCCTGGTGGGCGAGTCCGCCGGCAAAGTCGACCTTGAGCGGATCCGGGCTGCCATCGAGTCCGATGGCGGACGCCTCATCCACCTCAAGACGCTGCACCTTGGCCCTGAGGAGCTGCTGGTGGCGGCCAAGATCGCCGTCAGCAGGTCCGCGACCGGCGAGGAGATAGCACGGGCCATCGATGCCTGCGAGGAGAGGATCCGGGCTGCCGTTCCCATCGCGCGGGTCATCTACCTCGAGCCGGACCTGCACCGGGAAGCCGCGGCGCCCGGGCAGGATCCTGCCGGCGCTGCACCGGGCCCCTGAACGTGGCGCGGGCCCGGAAACGGTCCGGGGTGCGGCCTCCGGCACGGGCTCCGGGCGTCATGGTGGGCGGTCAGGCAGCCAGCGGCCTTCTGCGTTCCAGCAGGCCGCTGAGGAGGGCGACGCCGAAACCGAGGACGGCAAGGACTGCGCCGACCAGGGCGGGGGCCACAAAGCCCCACCCGAGGGCGATGACCAGCCCGCCGAGGAATGCGCCGAGTGCGTTGGCGACGTTCAGTGCGGCGTGGTTGAGGGAAGATGCCAGCGATGGTGCGTCCGGCGAGGCGTCGAGCAGCCGGGTCTGCAGGGCGGGGATCAGCATGGAGCCGGAAGCTCCCACCACGAACACCATCACCATGGCGCTCCACTGCCAGTGGGCGGCTACGGCGTAGGCAACCAGGGCAACGGCAATGGCCGGGAGGACCCGGTAGAGGGTACCCATGACCGATTTGTCGGCCAGCCTGCCCCCAACGATGTTCCCTGCCACCATGCCCAGCCCGTAGAGCGCCACCACCAGGGGAATCAGCGCCGACGGGATGCCCGCCACCGCCGTCATGGTGTGCGCGATGTAGGTGTATGTAGCGAAGAAGCCGCCGAAGCCCACGATGCCCACCAGGAGGGCCAGCCAGACCTGGAGCCGCTTGAGGGCCCCGAGTTCGCGCCGGATGCTCGCGTCGGGATGCGCGTGCTGGAACGGGACAAATTTCCACACCATGGCCAGGGCCAGCAGGCCGATGGCACCCACCAGGACAAACAGCAGACGCCACCCAAATGTCTGGCCCAGCCAGGTGGCGAACGGTACGCCCACCACGTTGGAGACGCTGAGCCCGGCCATGACCATGGAGATGGCCCAGCCCCGCCGCGCGGGCGGAACCAGAGATGCGGCGATGACGGCCGCGACTCCGAAGAACGCCCCGTGTGGCAGGCCGGCGGCAAAGCGGGACACGAGCATCGACCCGTAGTCAGGGGCTATGAAGGAGGTCAGGTTGGCCACGGTGAAGAACAGCAGGAGGCCCAGTGCCAGTTTCTTGCGGGGCAGCCTGGCCCCGACGGCGGCCAGGAGCGGAGCGCCTACCACTACACCCACCGCATACGCGGAAATAAGGTGCCCGGCCTCGGGAGTACTGATCCCCAGGCCCTGCTCCACTTCCTTCAGCAGGCCCATCATGGTGAACTCGGTGACGCCGATACCCACCCCGCCCATGGCCAGGGCAAAGATGGCCATGCCGACGTTCGGGGCCTTGGTGTGGGCTGCCGTGGACGGGGAAAGGACGCTGCTCATATGCCTGCTTCTCGAAGTATGGAACTGGAAATGGGGCGGGACGCCACGGCAATGGGGCAGGAAGGTCCGGACAGTGGGGCCAACCCTGGGCGGGCAGGACCTATTCCCAAGGACGGGACTGCTGTTCCCGGCCCCTCCCATTGTGGCCCATAGAATGGGCCGGTGACTGGAGTGATACAGGTAGTAGGCGGAGCCGTGGTGGACAGGCTGGCCGATCCAACGGCCTTGCTGGTGGCGCGGCGGAGCGCTCCGGAGCATCTGGCAGGGCTGTGGGAGTTTCCGGGCGGCAAGGTTGAAGCCGGTGAGGCACCTGAAACTGCGCTGGTACGGGAGCTGGCCGAGGAACTCGGAATCGCCGTGCGCCTGGGGGCAGAACTGCCCGCGGAAACACCTGACGGCTGGCCCCTCAACGGGCGGGCCAGCATGAGGGTCTGGTTCGCCGAGGTGTCCAGTGGCGAACCAACGCCTCTTGAAGACCATGACGAACTGCGCTGGGTCCAGCTGCAGGACAAGGAAGAGGTTCTGGGCCTGCCGTGGATTCCGGCCGATTACCCGATTGTGCACGCGCTCCTGGACTCCGTGGCAGCACTGGTGCCGAAGTCCCCGGCGCGTGATTAGCCACGGATACGGCTGACCCCGCTGCCGGTGGAACAGCCGGTTAGAACAGTGAGTCCTGCACCGCGGGCCGGGATGCCGAAGAAGCCGCGGCCGCGGAGCCAGCAGGGGAGCCGCCGGGAACCGGGGCGGGAATGCTTCCTGCCGGGTACACCGCTTCCTCGGCCCGGGGATCGTCCAGGTCCTGGTTGTTCAAGTCGCGGTGGCTGAAGCCGGACGAATGCGAAAACCCGTGCCGGGCCTTGAAGTAGCGGACCTTGCCGGCGAGCCAGGTCCGGTATTCCTTGGACGCGTAGGAACCCGTCCCATACAGCCGCCGGTAGCGGCCTGCCAGTTCGGGATGGTGGGTGGCGATCCACTTCATGAACCACTCCCTGGTGCCGGGTTTGAGGTACAGCGCGCCCGCGGTGACCCCGGTGGCACCAGCGGCCGCCAGGGAGCCAAACAGTGCATCCAGGGCTTCGTCGCTGTCGGAGAGCCACGGCAGGATGGGCATCGCCATGACGCCGCAGGGCAGCCCGGCCTCGCGCAGCCGGGACACCAGTTTGAGCCGGGCCCTGGGTCCGGGAGTGCCCGGCTCGATTGCCTCGGAAAGGGCTTCGTCGGTCATGGCCAGGGATATGCCAAGCCCTACGGGCACCTGTGCGGCAGCGCTCTTGAGCAGCGGGACGTCGCGTGCCAGCAGTGTCCCTTTGGTGAGGATGGACAGCGGAGTTCCGGACTCGGCCAGGGCATTGATAATTCCAGGCATGAGCCGGTACCTGCCTTCGGCCCGCTGATAGGGATCGGTGTTGGTCCCCAATGCCACCTGCTGGCGGGTCCAGGAAGCTTTGTTCAGTTCTTTCCGGAGGATCTCCGCGGCGTTGACCTTCACCACCACCTGGCTGTCGAAATCCATGCCGGCGTCGAAGTCCAGATAGGTGTGCGTCTTGCGGGCAAAGCAGTAAACGCAGGCGTGGCTGCAGCCGCGGTAGGGATTGACGGTCCATTCGAACGGCATTTTCGATCCCGCCGCAACCCTGTTGAGCACCGATTTGGCAGTGACCTCGTGGAACGTGATTCCGGCGAATTCGGGCGTGGTGACGGAGCGGACCAGCCCTGCGAGCGGAAGCAGCGCAGGGCCCTGTCCACCCAAAGTGTCCGGCGTGGGTACCAGTGCTTGTGCTTCCCATCTCATGACACCCATTCGAAAACATGTTCGAATATAAGTCAAGGCGCCGCGCGACGAAGGCAGGCCACAACGGCGCGCCAATACTGGCAACCGCCCCTTACTGCTGCTGCTGCAGCTCCCACGTGACTGCAACCGCTGCCTCTACCCGGTTTGCGCCCGGTTCAACCGGCGGGCCTTCCGTAGCGGATGCCCGCTGCAGGCCGGCAACGGGCACCGGTCCCGGTCCGGGCCGCTGGTCTGTAATGGACAGGACGCTCCCCAAACTGGACGAGGCCAAGGTGGCATACTGCGCCGCAGCGCTGAGCGCGTCCTGCCATGCGGCATCACGGGCCCGTGCCCGGACCGCCGAGTCGTCGGCAAGCGCCAGCTGAAGGTTGTTGAGACGAACGTTGTCCCCTCCGGAGCGGACTGCCTCGGAGACGGCGGCCGACGCGCTGCTGAGGTCCCGCAGCCTGACCGCGAGGCTGCTGGAGGCTACATAACCCACAAGCCGCTGGCCTTCGCCGTCGCGCCAGGCGAGATCGGCCCGGACAGCCAGTCCGGTTGAGCGGATATCGTCCGGGGCAACGCCGCGGCCGCGGAGGACCGTGCCGACTGCTGCCAGGTCCTTTCCGGCGGCAGCGTAGGCTTCCCCCACCGATTCGGCGCGGCACTCCACCCCTATGGAGACCAGCATGACGTCGGGTACTGCTTCCGCCCATCCGGTCCCCGTGACGGTGATCGTCGCATTATCCGCGCCCACATGCGGTTCCTGGCCCACTACACGGCCCTCCCTGCGCTGAGCGGGTAGCCGCCGGCAGCCAGCCCCGCCCGCCGTTCGAAGACGTTCGCCGTCCCCGGGTTGCCGGTGCGCAGCACTGACCATCCGGCTGCCACCAGGTACAACGGGATGAAGGGCAGCCCCAGGCACCATGCATACTGGCTGCAGTGCCGTTCCTCATGTTCCAGGAGTGCCGGCCGGGATATCAGCTCCTCGGCTGTGCTGCGGCACAACACCACGTTGCCCAGGGTGTAGGCGTGCGCGAAGGGCAAGCGCCAGCGGTAACCCGCGGCAATGACCAGGCCCCTGGGGCCCCGGCTGATCCGCGCCCGGGCGGCAAGGGCGACGGCGAGCCCCGCCAGGGTGCTCCCGTTGAGGAAGTTCGCTGCCCGCCTGAGCCGCTGGGCCGCCGTCGGGCCATCAAGGGAACCTGCGCGCTGCCGCAAAGTCATGAGGCCATGGTAACCGGAGGGTTCTACTAGACTGGAGGGCAGTGGCCGCCGGTCCTGCCGGCGCGCCCTGACCTGGTCATTGAATGACACTGACGTTCAGCGCATTCATCCATGACCTGCCGGCGACGGACGCACCGGGCGGGAAACCGTCCATGGCTGCCCGGCCGCCGGCAGCCACGACTCGTAGCTAAGAACAGTAGATGACTGAAACTTTGCCGGGCGCCGCCATCCCGAACCCCACGGATGAGGCTGCCATCAACGCCGCTGTAGACCAGGCCATCACCGCCATCGCCGGTGCGGCCACCCTTGACGAGTTGAAGGCGGTGCGGCTTGCCCACAGCGGTGAGAAGTCCCCGCTCAGCCTTGCCAACCGCGAGATCGGCCGCCTGCCCAAGGACCAGAAGGCGCTCGCCGGAAAGCTGATGGGTGCTTCCCGCGGCCGGGTCAACAAGGCGCTCGCCGACCGGACCGCGGTGCTCGAAGTCGAAAACGATGCCCGGATCCTCATCGAGGAAACCGTTGACGTCACCGCCGCTCCGCGCCGCCGCCGCGCCGGTGCCCGGCATCCGCTCTCCACGCTGCAGGACCGCGTCGCGGACATCTTCGTCGGCATGGGCTGGGAAATCGCGGAAGGCCCCGAGGTCGAATCCGAGTGGTTCAACTTCGACGCCCTTAACTTCAAGCCGGACCACCCCGCCCGCGAGATGCAGGACACCTTCTTCGTGGAACCCCCCGAAGCGCATTTGCTGATGCGCACCCACACCTCCCCGGTGCAGGTGCGTTCCATGCTGGAGCGCGAGGTGCCCATCTACGTGCTGTGCCCGGGCAAGGTGTTCCGCACCGACGAACTGGACGCCACGCACACGCCGGTGTTCCACCAGTTCGAAGGCCTGGCCATCGACAAGAACCTGTCCATGGCGGACCTGCTCGGCACCCTGGAGCACTTCACGCGGCAGATGTTCGGCGAGGAGGCAAAGGTAAGGCTGCGCCCCAACTACTTCCCGTTCACCGAGCCGTCGGCCGAACTGGACATCTTCCACCCGGGCGCAAAGGGCGGCCCGCGATGGATCGAGTGGGGCGGCTGCGGCATGGTCAACCCCAACGTCCTGCGCGCCGCCGGCATCGACCCGGACGTCTATTCAGGTTTTGCCTTCGGCATGGGCATCGAGCGTGCCCTCATGTTCCGCAACGAGGTTGCCGACATGCACGACATGATCGAAGGCGATGTACGGTTCAGCGAGCACTTCGGGATGGAGATCTAACAGTGCGTACCCCACTTTCCTGGCTGCGTGAATTCGCGGCAGTACCGGCCGGTGCAACGGCCGAAGACGTCATGGCCGAACTGGTCAAGGTCGGCTTCGAAGAGGAAGCGGTCCACCGTCCCACGGACACCCTCCAGGGCCCCATCGTGGTGGGCCAGGTCCTGAGCCTGGTCAAGGAACCGCAGACCAACGGCAAGACCATCAACTGGTGCCAGGTCCGCGTTGTCCCCGAAGGACAGGAACAGACCCTGACTGGAGAGGGCATCGACCCTTCCGGTGTCCAGGGCATCATCTGCGGCGCGCACAACTTCGTGGAGGGCGACAAAGTGGTGGTCACCCTCCCCGGTGCCGTCCTGCCCGGCGACTTCCACATCTCGGCCCGCAAGACCTACGGCCACCTCTCCGCCGGCATGATCGCCTCCGTCCGCGAACTGGGCATCGGCGAGGACCACGACGGCATCCTGGTGCTGTCCCGCATCGGGCTGGACCCCGAAGTGGGCACAGACGCCATGGAACTGCTGGGCCTCTACGACCAGGCAGCGGAAATCAACGTTACGCCGGACCGCGGCTACGCGTTCTCCATCCGCGGAGTGGCCCGCGAATACGCGCACGCCACGGGAACCGCATTCACGGACCCGGCCAGCAAGGTCCAGGCCCCTGCGGAGCTCTCCGGCGGCCACGGCGTTAAGCTCAACGACGACGCGCCAATCTACGGCAAGGCCGGCTGCGACCGCTTCGTGGCCCGTACCGTCAGGGGCGTGGACGCCACCCGTCCCACCCCGCCGTGGATGGTGTCCCGGCTCCGGCTGGCAGGCGTCCGCTCCATCTCGCTGCCGGTGGACATCTCCAACTACGTCATGTTTGAGCTGGGCCAGCCCACGCACTGCTACGACCTGGACAAGCTCTCCGGGGACATCGTGGTGCGCCGCGCCTCCGCCGGTGAGAAGATCACCACCCTGGACGGCAAGGAGCGCACCCTTGACGCCGAAGACCTGCTCATCACGGACAACTCCGGCGCCATCGGCATCGCAGGCGTCATGGGCGGCGCAGCAACCGAGGTGAGCGATTCGACGTCGAACATCCTCGTTGAGGCGGCGCACTTTGACGAGGTGTCCATCGGGCGGTCGCGGCGCCGGCACAAGCTGCCGTCCGAGGCGTCCAAGCGCTTCGAGCGCGGCGTGGACTGGCAGGTGGCGGGCATCGCCGCCCAGCGCGTGGTGGACCTCCTGGTGGAACTGGCCGGCGGGACCGCGGATGAAGCGGGAACGGATGTGGGAACCGCCCCGGAAACCATCACCATCGAGCTGCCCGCCGGCTTCGCCGCCGCCCGGATCGGCATCGATTTCACCGAGGAACAGATCGTCACCTCCCTTGAGGACCTGGGCGCCGTGGTGGTGAAGCACGACGGCGGCTGGACGGTTACGCCGCCGAGCTGGCGGAGCGACCTGGAGACCAAGGAAGACCTCACCGAGGAAATCGCCCGGCTGGTGGGCTACGACAAGATCCCGGCCACGCTCCCGGTAGCCCCTCCCGGCCGCGGCCTTACCCGCGTCCAGCAGCAGCGCCGTCGACTCATCCAGGCACTGGCGGACGCGGGACTAACCGAGGTCCTGTCCTACCCGTTTGTGTCCAAGGCGGCCAACGACACCTTTGGCGTGGCCGAAGAAGGAGGGGAGCGGACCGCCCTCAAGCTGGCCAACCCGATCAGCGAGGGGCACGGGTACCTGCGGACCTCCATGCTGCCCGGACTGATCGAGGTGGCCAAACGGAACCACTCCCGCGGTTTCCGGGACCTTGCCTTGTTCGAATCGGGCCTGGTGTTCCTGCCCGACGGGACAGTGGGTACTGCCGACATTCCGCCGCTGGGCGCCAGGCCGGCTGATGAGGTCCTTGACGGACTGTACGACGGCGTCCCTGACCAGCCGTTCCACATCGCGGCTGTCCTTACCGGCCATGATTCCCCGGCCGCCGCGTCCCACACCCCGCGCGCGTGGGACTGGGCCGACGCACTGGACCTAGCCCGGTTTGCCGGCGACGTGCTCGGCGTGGACCTGGTGGTCAGCCAGGGCAGCCACCAGGCGTTCCACCCGGGCCGCACCGCCAAGCTGGCGCTGCGAACGGGGGAGACTGTCGGGTACGCAGGTGAACTGCACCCCAAGCTGCTGGCAGCTGCGGACATGCCCGCCCGTTCAGTGGCGCTGGAACTCGATGCCGATGCGTTGTTCGAGGCCGCGCCGGACGTGATCGTGGCCCGCCACATCTCCACGTTCCCGGTTGCTACCCAGGACGTGGCGCTCGTGGTCCCGGCCGATGTCCCGGCCGACGACGTCCTCGCCGCCCTGCGCGAAGGTGCCGGCGAGTTGCTGGAGGATGTGGCGCTGTTCGATGTCTACGCGGGCAAAGGCATCGAAGAAGGCAGGAAGTCGCTGGCCTTCGGGCTCCGGTTCCGGGCCGCGGACCGCACCCTGACCGCTGACGAGGCCTCTGCAGCGCGTGAAGGCGCAGTTGCCCTGGCTGCCGAACGCTTCGGAGCCGTCCAGCGCTAGGTCGCACGCACTTTGCAAGGAAGGGCGGGTCATGGCGCAACTTGAGGTGCGTGCCATCCCGCCCTTCCTGCTGTCCGGGGAAGCCGCCGCGGTGCGGCGGGATGCCGAACGCCTCCTGGACGGCAGCGAACTGGCCCGGGCCAGGGCCATGGCACCTGCTGCCGGCGCGGTGTTCCTTGCCGGCCGCGTTGCCCAGCGGGTCTTTGCGGCCGAACTGATGTCACTTCCCGCCGTGGAACTGGCCCCGGCCTACAGCTGCCCGCGCTGCGGCGCCGGTCCCGGGCTGGGACACGGCAGGCCTGGGTACAGTTACCGCGGCGCCCGCGTGCCGCTGGCGCTGAGCCTGTCACGCGCTGACGGCTGGACGCTGCTGGCGGCTGTGGTGGACACCGCCCCGGAAACGCGGCTGGGCGCCGACATCGAAAATCCGTCCCGTACCGGCTTTGGCGGGTTTGACGAGGTTGCCCTGACGCCTGCGGAGCGCCGGACCCTCCGGGACACCAAGGCCGAACTGCTGCCGGCGGCGAGGGCCAGGCTTTGGGCACGCAAGGAAGCCTGGCTGAAAATGACCGGCGACGGACTCCGGACTGCTCCGTCCGCCGTGGACGTCCGGGAATGTCCCGGCCTGCGGGACCTGGGCCCCGCAGAAACCGGGCTGCCCTCACACTTTGCCGCCGCCGTCGCCCTTTCCATGCCCGTTCAGGGCAGCGGCAGTGGCGGCAGCGGCTCCTCGTAGAGCCAGGGGTGCAGCAGCGACTCCGCGTCGATGGCCGTGGCGCCGCTGACCGCCACGATGAAATCCTGCGTGGTGACCGAGCCGTGCCTGTGGCTTGCCGTCCAGTCCTGGAGGACGGCGAAGAAGGCGAGGTCGCCCACGGCCATCCGGACAGCGTGCACGGCCAGCGCGCCCCGCTTGTAGACGCGGTCGTCGAACATGCGCTCAGGACCCGGGTCACCTACCAGGATGTCCTGGTCCTCCTCCGCCAGCTGTTCCCAGGCTGCGGCGGCCCGCTCCGCCACGGGCATCACACCGGCTTCCTCGGACCAGATCCATTCGGCATAGCAGGCGAAGCCTTCATGCAGCCAGATGTCCTGCCAGCCCGCGGCCGTCAGGGAATTGCCAAACCACTGATGCGAGAGCTCGTGCGCAATCAGGCGCTGGGAGTCCCACTCCAGGTCCAGGTGGTTTGGCCCCAGGATGGCCAATGACTGCGCCTCGAGCGGGATTTCCAGTTCGTCCTCGGTCACCACCACTGTGTAGGCAGGGAACGGATAAGGACCGAAACAGTTGCTGAACGTGCGCATCATTGCCGATTGCCGGGCCAATCCCGTCCGCGCACGGTCCGCCAGCGCGGGGGAAACGGCCACGGACTGCGGAACCGGCATCCCATGCCGTCCACTGTCCAGCTCCAGCAGTGCGTACCTGCCAATCTGCACCGTGGCCAGGTAGGCGGCCATCGGCTCCGCCTGTTCGTAGACCCAGGTTTCCCGGCTGGCGCGGGCGGTATGCGTTTCCAGTACGCCGTTGCACACCACGCGGTAGTTCGCTTCGGTGGTAACGGTGAACCGGTAGCTCGCCTTGTCCCCGGAGCGATCGTTGCACGGGAACCAGGAGGGTGCACCGTTGGGTTGCCCGGCCACCAGGACTCCGTCGGTCAGTTCCTCCCAGCCCACCTCGCCCCACGGCCCGCGGCGTGGCCGCGGATTGCCCTCATAGCGCACCTCCAGGGTGAAGGGCTGTTCCGGTTCGAAGGGGCGCGGCGCGGTGACCACCAGCTGCCCGGCCCGCTGGGTGAAGCGGAGCGGCTTGCGGCCATCCAGCAGCACCTTCGCGGCGCGCAGGCCAACAAGGTCCAGGACAAGGGCCGACGTCGGAGCGCAGGTCACGCCGTGCAGCACCGCTTTGCCGCTGAGCCGGTTGCTGGCCACACGGTAGTCCAGGTCCAGTTCGTACCGCTCGACGCGGAAGGCGTTTGTCCCGGCGGCGGGCAGGTACGGGTCGGGGGAGGTCCCGGTGGCTGCGTTAACTGCGCCCCGGGCGGCAGATGCTGAAGAACTCATGGGACCTTCGGTTAGGTGGCAGACGGCGATCCGGGCCCGCTCCATGGGCTGACCGGGTTACCCATCCAGTACGTTGCGGCGGGCACTGCCTCGCCGCGCATCACAAGGGACGCCGGCCCCACCGTTCCGCCGCCGCCAATGCTGGCCTGGGGAAGGATGACCCCGTGCGGGCCCATGGTGGCCCCGTCCTCGAGCGTAACAGCGTCGATGCTCATCACACGGTCGTGGAACAGGTGGGTCTGCACCACGCAGCCCCGGTTCACCGTGGAATTCCGGCCCAGCGTCACAAGGTCCGCCTCGGGCAGCCAGTAGCTCTCGCACCACGTCCCGCCCCCAATCTTCGCCCCGAGCGCCCGCAGCCACCAGACCAGCGCGGGGGTGCCCGATGCTGCCCGGGCGAACCACGGCGCCGTGACCAGTTCGATGAAGCTGTCCACCACTTCGTTCCGCCAGATAAAGGAGCTCCACAGTGGATGTTCGCCGCGACGGATCCGTCCCACCAGAACCCATTTGGCGATCACGGACGCTGCGGCGGCCACAAATCCGGCGAGCAGCATCACCAGGCCGGTGAGCAGCGCGGCCACGGCGTAACCGAAGCCGGCCGCGATCCAGTCGAAGGCCAGCATGGTGCCGGCCGCGATACCGGCTGTGAGCATGACGGGCAGGAACCGGCCGAGCTCCCACAGGGTGCGTGCCAGCTTCAGCCTGGGCGGCGGCTGGAAGGTGCGGGTGTCGTCGGATGCGATGGCCGTTCGCCGCAACCGGACGGGCGGACTTCCCAGCCAGGAGGTGCCGGACTTCGCTTTTGCCGGAGTGGCCGACAGGACGGCCACCAGCGAATTCTTCGGGACGTTGCGGCCCGCGGCGGTCATGCCGGAGTTGCCCAGGAAGGACCGCTTGCCAATTTTTGCGGGAGCCACGCGCAGCCAGCCACCGTCGAGCTCGTAGGCAGCCACCATGGTGTCGTCGGCGAGGAACGCCCCTTCACCCACGGTGGTCATCTTCGGGATCAGCAGCACCGTGGATGCCTCCACGTTCCTGCCCACCTTTGCTCCCAGGAGGCGCAGCCATACCGGCGTGAAGAGGCTGGCATAAATGGGGAAGAGCAGGTCCCGGGCCAGGTCCAGCACCCGTTCAGTAGCCCAGATCTGCCACCCGACGCGGCTGCGGACCCGGTGATAGCCCTCCGTGATGCCGACGGACAGGAGGCGAGTGGCCGCCAGGATTAGAAGTGCGTTCGCGGCGAACCACACCAGCGACGCCGGAGCCAGGGCCGCCACGAGCCGGGGCAGGGCGCCTGTCAGCGAGCTGCTGCCCTGGATGAAGGCAAATGCGGCCCAGAGCCCTGCGGCAGCGGAGAGGTAGGGGATGGTGGACAGCACTGCCGAGGCCAGCGCAAAGCCGACGAACCATGCCCTCGCGGCCAGCCTTCCCTGGACCGGGGTGTCCGGCACGCTGTGCTTGGCCTTGCCTTGCCGCCGGGCCGGTGAACCTGCCGCCAGCTGGCCAGCCTTCACCTTCCCCAACACCGCAGAGCCGGCTTCCACTTGGGCGCCCGCCCCGATCGAAGCCCCCGGCATCAGGGTGCTCCGGGCCCCAATACTGGCGCCCCGTCCAATCCGGATGGCACCGATGTGGACGTTGTCGCCGTCGATCCACCACCCGGAAAGGTCCACCTCCGGTTCCACGTTGGCCCCACTGCCCAGCGTCAGCATTCCCGTGACAGGCGGCAGTGAATGTAGCTGGACGTCCCGGCCAATTTTCGCCCCCAGCGCCCTGGCGTAATAGGGCACCCAAGGTGCACTGGCGAGGCTGATGGCACCGGCGAGGTCCTGGATTTGTTCCGCGAGCCACAACCGGAGGTGGACCCGGCCGGACCGGGGGTAGATCCCCGGCTCGACGCCGCGGAGGAGGAGCCTGGCTGCGGCGACGGATACCAGCATCCGCCCGGCAGGACTGACGAAGACCAGCCAGGAGGTTGCGACCCACCACCATGAAACAGTGGGCGCTGCGGTGAATCCCGCAAATCCGGCCAACAGGTTGTTGATGGCCATGAGGTAGGTCAGCCAGCGCATGCCGACCAGGATGTGCAGGGGCACCCCCATGAGCGTCTGGAAGACCTGGGACTTCCTGGCGGTGGGCCTCACGGTGCGCTCCCGCGCAGGACCGGAGTCCCCGGCCGGGTGGACCTGCCGCGCCAGCTCCACCAGTGCCCCCACCCTGGGCGTGGCATAGACATCGGCCACCGTGATGGTGGGGTAGCGCACCCTCAGTGCGGAGACCAGTTGCGCGGCGGACAGTGAACCGCCGCCGTAGGCAAAGAAGTCGGCGTCCAGCGAGCTGACGGGACTGCCCAGCACGCTGCTCCATTGCTCCACGATCCACGCGGCATCGTCCGGGAGGTTCAACGGAGCTGAATCTGCTTCGGCGGCGCCCGCACCGGCCAGTGGCCATGGCAGGGCATGCCGGTCCACTTTTCCGCTGGTCTTGGTGGGGAGCGACTCCACGACCGCCAGCAACGGCACCAGGGCCGCCGGGAGGTTGGCAGACAGTTGTTCCCGTGCGGCCGCCAGGTCCAGGTCCTGGCCGGACACGGACGCGAGGTAGCCCACCAGGATCTGGTTGCCCGCGGCAGTGGTCTGCACTGCCGCCGCCGCGCCGGAAACCCCGGGAAGTGCCTGCATGGCCGCGTCGATCTCGCCGAGTTCGATCCGGCGGCCGCCCAGCTTGACCTGGTCGTCGGCGCGGCCCTGGAAGACCAGGCCCGCCCGTTCGTAGCGTACGAGGTCGCCTGACCTGTAAGCGCGGTCCCACCCCAGGCTGGGCATGGGCGCGTACTTTTCCGCATCCTTCGCCGGATCAAGGTAGCGGGCCAGGCCCACACCGCCAATGATGAGCTCGCCCACCGCACCTTCGGCCACCGGTACCGCATTCGCGTCAACGACGGCCAGGTCCCAGCCGTCCAGGGGCAGCCCGATCCGCACCGGGCCGGGGCCCCCGAGGGGTGCCGCGCAGGCCACCACCGTCGCTTCGGTTGGGCCGTAGGTATTCCAGACTTCCCGGCCCTCCACGGCAAGGCGTTCGGCCAGTTCCGGCGGGCAGGCCTCTCCGCCGAAGATCAGGAGGCGCACATTTTCGAGTGATTCAGCGGGCCACAGCGCCGCGAGGGTGGGCACGGTGGAGACGGCCGTGATGCCGTGGTTGATCAGCCAGGGCCCAAGATCCATGCCGGTGCGGACCAGGGCCCGTGGCGCGGGCACCAGGCAGGCGCCGTGACGCCACGCGAGCCACATCTCCTCGCACGAGGCGTCAAACGCGACGGACAGGCCGGCCAGGACCCGGTCCTGGGGGCCGAGCGGATCCCCGCGAAGGAAGATCCTCGCCTCCGCGTCCACGAAGGCCGCCGCCGACCGGTGCTGGACAGCCACCCCTTTGGGCGTTCCGGTGGACCCCGACGTAAAGATGATCCAGGCGTCGTCGCCAGGTCCGGGTGGCCGGGCCCCCTTGAAGGGGCCGCCGCGTCGGGTTCCCGCCGGCCCCGGTTCAATAGCGCCGCCTGCCCTGAGGACGGCTGCCACCCGGGCTTCGCCAAACACCAACCGGGCACGCTCATCGGGGTCGTCCGCATCCACGGGAACGTAGGCTGCGCCCACCAGGAGGATGGCAAGGATGGAAACATACAGTTCGCTGGTGCCGGAGGGGATCCGCACGCCAATCCTGTCGCCGGCGCCCAGGCCGGCGAGGTGCAGCCGTCGGCCGGTGGCCCGGACGGCTTGCAGCAATTGGGCGTAGCTGAGCGATGTGCGGCCATCATCCAGTGCGGACGCCTCGGGAAAACGGGCCGCCGTGTCCTGCAGGATGTCAATCAGCGTCCTGGCTGGCGGTGCCGCGGGGGCGCCGGGCAGTTGGGGCTGGTGGACCGCTGGGTGCCGGCTGCCGTCGTCGGGCGCCTGGAACCGGGCCGGGGCTGCTGCTCCGTTTGTCATGGTGCTGGCTGGCTCCTCGCCGGAACGTGCATCCCCGGAGGGGACCTGCTGCTGGGTCACCCCCGTAGTTTCCGGGGAGAAGATGAACAACAGGTGTCCGGCGCGCCCGGACGTGCCGTTTCCGGCGGTCCGGGCGTTTGCCGGCTGTTCATGTAGCCGGTACCTAGGGAACCAGCAGGACTTTCCCTGTGGTCTTGCGGCCCTCAAGGTCCCGGTGAGCCTGCGCGGCCTGGCTCAGCGGGTAGCGCGCGCCAATCCGGACCTTCAAGCTGCCGTCCGCAGCGGCGGCAAACACCTCGTCCGAACGCCAGCGCCGCTCCGTTGCGTCCCGCAGGTAGTGGCCCATGGTGGGGCGCGTCAGGAACACCGAGCCCGCGGCATTAAGGCGCTGCGGATCAAATGGCGGGACGGGACCTGAGGCCGCTCCAAACAGGACCAACATCCCCCTGACACGCAAAGCGGACAGCGAACCGTCGAAGGTGTCCTTGCCCACGCCGTCGTAGGCGACGTCAACGCCCGTCCCGCTGGTGATGTCCCTGACCCGCTCCGCGAAGCCGTCGTAGCGCAGCACGTGGTCCGCTCCGGCGTCGAGCGCAAGCTGTTCCTTCTCATCAGTGGAGACAGTGGTGATGACTTCCGCGCCACGTGCCTTAAGCAGCTGGATCAGCAGCAGCCCCACGCCGCCGGCGCCGGCGTGCAGCAGGACCTTGTGGCCGGGCTCCACTTTGAAGGTGGAATTCATCAGGTAATGGGCGGTGACGCCCTGCAGGGGGAGGGCGGCGGCGGTGAAGATGTCCAGCCCCTTCGGTACCGGCAGCGCTGCGTCCTGGTCCACCAGTGCGTAATCCGCGTAGCAGTCGATGCCTTCGGCGGTGGCCACCCGGTCACCCACGGCGAAGCCGGTGACGCCTTCGCCCACCGCCTCCACCGTGCCGGCGGCCTCTGATCCGGGAGTGAAGGGGTAGGAGACTTTGTAGGTGCCGCTGCGCTTGTAGGTATCGATGAAGTTGACGCCGGCCGCCCCGACCTTGATCAGCAGCTGCCCCGGGCCGGGAACAGGGGGTTCCACCTCTGTGTAGCCAAGGACTTCCGGTCCGCCTGCCTGCCGTGCGACGATTGCGTGCGTCATTGCTCTCCTTTCACGGGTCCCGGCCTCTCCGGCCCCGCCTGCCGAAACCATCCTAGGGATACCCCGGGTCCGGGACGACAAGCGGCAGCGTTCCGGCCCTGGTTCATGCATAATTATCAGCACCAATGCATAACTATTGCTGTATAGTCGAAGCATGACTATTTCTGTTGCGGTTTCGGGAGCCAGCGGCTACGCCGGGGGCGAGGTCCTCCGCCTCCTTGCGGGGCACCCGGGTGTGACCATTGGCGCCATCACAGCCCACAGTAACGCCGGTTCCCGCCTCGGTGAAGTTCAGCCGCACCTGCACGGACTGGCAAGCCGCATCCTCGAGGACACCACGGTGGAAAACCTCTCCGGCCACGATGTCGTTTTCCTCGCGCTGCCCCACGGGGCCTCCGCTGAGATCGCGGCCCAACTGCCGGAAGGGACAGTGGTCATCGACGCCGGCGCCGACCACCGCCTCGAAGACCCGGACGCCTGGGAAAAGTTCTACGGCTCCGCGCACGCCGGCACCTGGCCCTACGGACTCCCCGAGTTGCCCGGCCAGCGCGAAGCCCTCAAGGGAGCCAAGCGCATCGCCGTTCCCGGATGCTACCCAACGTCCGCCCTCCTGGCCCTGACCCCCGGGTTCGCCGCGCACCTCCTGGAGCCCGACGACGTCGTGATCGTTTCCGCGTCCGGCACCTCAGGTGCCGGCAAGGCCGCCAAGGTCAACCTGATCGGAGCCGAAGTCATGGGCTCCATGAGCCCCTACGGCGTGGGCGGCGGCCACCGGCACACGCCGGAAATCGAGCAGGGCCTGTCCAACGCAGCGGGGGAGCAGGTCACCGTTTCCTTCACGCCCACCCTGGCCCCCATGAGCCGCGGCATCCTGACCACCGCGACTGCAAAGGTCAAGGCCGGCACCACGGCCGCGCAGCTGCGCCTGGCTTGGGCCGAGGCATATGAAGACGAGCCGTTCGTCCACCTGCTGCCGGAAGGCCAGTGGCCCACCACCAAGTCCGTCCAGGGCTCCAACCACGCCGCCATGCAGCTGGCGTTCGACTCCCACACCGGCCGGGTCATCGTCACCTGCGTCATCGACAACCTCACCAAGGGCACTGCCGGCGGCGCCGTCCAGTCCATGAACATCGCACTCGGCCTGCCGGAAACCGCCGGCCTCAACCTGCAGGGAGTAGCCCCGTGACCATCACCGCACCCCAGGGATTCCGGGCCGCCGGCGTCACTGCCGGACTCAAGGCCTCCGGCAACCCGGACCTTGCCCTGGTCGTGAACGACGGCCCCTCCAAGGCTGCTGCCGCCGTCTTCACCAGTAACCGGGTGGCAGCGGCCCCCGTTCACTGGTCCCGCCAGGTGGTCTCCGACGGCCGCGTTGACGCCGTCATCCTCAACTCCGGCGGCGCCAACGCCTGCACCGGTCCCACAGGGTTCCAGAACACCCACAGCACGGCGGAAAAAGTGGCGGAGGTGTTGGGTATTTCGGCCACCGACGTGTTCGTCTGCTCCACCGGCCTGATCGGCGAGCAGCTGCCCATGGACAAGATCCTGCCGGGGGTGGAGGCTGCTGCGGCGGCGCTAAGCCCGGACGGCGGTCCTGCCGCCGGCACCGCCATCATGACCACTGACAGCGTGCCAAAGTCCGCCCTCTTCATCGGCACCGACGCCGACGGCCAGGAATTCAGCATCGGCGGTATCGCCAAGGGGGCCGGCATGCTGGCTCCCGGCCTGGCCACCATGCTGGTGGTCCTCACCACCGACGCCATGGTCCAGCCGGAAATGCTCGACGTCGTCCTCCGCGACGCCACGCGCGTCACCTTCGACCGTGCCGACTCAGACGGCTGCATGTCAACCAACGACACCGTGGTCCTGCTGGCCTCCGGCGCGTCCGGTGCCGTGCCGTCAGCCGAAGCCTTCGGCGCCGGACTGACCCAGGTCTGCGCCGAGCTGGCACGCAAACTGATCGCGGACGCCGAGGGCGCCAGCCACGACATCGCCATCCGCACGTTCAACGCGGCCAGCGAGGCCGACGCCGAGACGGTCAGCCGTTCCGTGGCCCGCTCCAATCTCTTCAAGGCCGCCATTTTTGGCAAGGACCCCAACTGGGGCCGCGTGCTCTCCGCCGTGGGCACCACTGATGCAGCCTTCGAGCCGGACAAGATGAATGTGGCCATGAACGGAGTCCAGATCTGCCGCAACGGCAGCATCGGCGATGACCGCAGCCTGGTGGACCTGGAACCCCGCGAAGTGCTGGTGGAGATCGACCTGCAGGCAGGCGACGCCGAAGCGACCATTTGGACCAACGACCTCACCCACGACTACGTGCACGAAAACAGCGCCTACTCCAGCTAGGAGCCCCGGCCAAGGAAGTACCCGCCAGGGGCAAACCCGCCAGGCTCGAGCCGCTGTGGAAAGTGACAACATGAACACCCAGACGCGTGAAACCACCAGCATGTCCGCCGCGCAGGACAAAGCAGAAACGCTGATCGAGGCCCTGCCCTGGATCCAGCGGTTCGCCGGTACCACGATGGTGATCAAGTACGGCGGCAACGCCATGGTCAACGACGAGCTCCGCCGAGCCTTCGCCGAGGACATCGTCTTCCTCCACCATGTGGGCATCCACCCCGTGGTGGTGCACGGCGGCGGCCCGCAGATCAACTCCATGCTGGGCCGGCTGGGCATAGAGTCCGAGTTCAAGGGCGGCCTGCGCGTCACCACCCCTGAGGCTATGGACGTGGTCCGCATGGTCCTCACCGGCCAGGTGGGACGCGAGCTGGTGGGCCTGATCAACTCCCACGGACCCTACGCCGTCGGCATGTCCGGGGAAGACGGCGGCCTGCTCCGTGCCGTCCGTACCGGGACCGTGGTGGACGGCGAGGACGTTGACCTTGGGCTGGTGGGCGAGGTGGTGGGCGTGGACCCCACCGGCATCGTTGACATCCTCGCCGCCGGCCGCATTCCCGTGATTTCCACGGTGGCCCCGGAAATTGTCGACGGCGGCGACGGCGTGGTGGGGACCGCGAGGTTCCAGCCCACAGGCCAGGTCCTGAACGTCAATGCGGACACCGCGGCGGCGGCGGTCGCCTCGGCGCTGGGCGCGTCCAAGCTGGTGATCCTGACCGACGTCGAAGGCCTCTACGCCAACTGGCCGGACAAGTCCTCCCTGATCTCCTCGCTCACGGCGTCGGAGCTGCGGGACATGCTGCCCAGGCTGGAATCGGGCATGATCCCGAAGATGGCGGCCTGCCTCAAGGCTGTCGACGAAGGCGTGGAACGCGCACACATCG
The DNA here is from genome assembly GCF_018613675.1 of Arthrobacter sp. ISL-85. Taxonomy (GTDB): domain Bacteria; phylum Actinomycetota; class Actinomycetes; order Actinomycetales; family Micrococcaceae; genus Arthrobacter. The sequence goes on from NZ_JAGGPQ010000005.1 coordinate 445,859, forward strand.
TGGACGGGCGCCTGCCCCACTCCATGCTTCTTGAAACATTTACGACGGCGGGCATCGGCACCCAGGTAGTCCCGGACGAGGAGATCAACGGATGAACACGATGGAAGAGTCATCAGTAAATGAGCTGGTGGAAACCACCGGCCACGCCGGTTCCGAGTGGCTGTCCCGCTACTCCAGCTCGCTGATGAACGTGTTCGGCACGCCGCAGCGCGTCCTGGTCCGCGGCGCGGGCTGCCTGGTGTGGGACGCCGACGGCAAGGAATACCTGGACCTCCTCGGCGGCATAGCCGTCAACGCCCTGGGCCACGCCCACCCCTTCGTGACCTCCGTGATCGCGAGCCAGCTGGCCACCCTGGGCCACGTGTCAAACTTCTTCACCAGCCCCACCCAGGTGGCGCTGGCTGAGAAACTCCTGGAACTTGCCCACGCACCGGCCGGCTCCAAGGTCTTCTTCAGCAACTCCGGCACCGAAGCGAACGAGGCCGCCTTCAAGCTGGCGCGCCGCAACTCCGGCGACGGCCCGGTGAAGCGGACCAGGATCATCGCCCTCGAAGGGGCCTTCCACGGCCGGACCATGGGCGCGCTGGCGTTGACGGCCAAGGAAGCCTACCGTGCACCCTTCGAACCGCTGCCCGGCGGCGTGGTGCACATCCCGTTCGGTGACATCGCCGCCCTGGAGGCAGCCGTGGACGACACCGTCGCCGCCGTGTTCCTGGAACCCATCCAGGGCGAGGCAGGCGTCCGTCCGCTGCCGCCCGGCTACCTGAAGGCAGCGCGGGAAGCCACCAGCAACGTGGGCGCCCTGCTCATCCTGGACGAGGTCCAGACCGGCATCGGCCGGACCGGCAAGTGGTTCGCCAGCGAGGACGCAGGGATCGTCCCGGACGCCATCACGCTGGCCAAGGGGCTGGGCGGCGGCTTCCCCATCGGTGCCATGATCACCTTTGGTGAGCAGACGTCGTCGTTGCTGTCCGCCGGCCAGCACGGCACCACCTTCGGCGGAAACCCGGTGGCCACCGCGGCGGCCCTGGCCACCCTGCATGCCCTGGAAAGCCAAAACGTGCTGGCCAACGCCGCCGCCGTGGGGGAGCACCTGCGTTCCGCGCTGGCTGCCATAGCCGGCGTCACCGAGGTCCGGGGCGAGGGACTGCTGATCGGCTTCGACCTTGACGCCGACGTCGCGCCCGCCGTCGTGCAGGCCGGCCTGGATGCCGGCTTCATCGTCAACAGCCCGGGCCCGCGCACCATTCGCCTGGCCCCGCCGCTGATCCTCACCACGGCACAGGCCGATACCTTCCTCTCCGCTTTCCCGGCAATCCTCCAAGCAGCTAAGGACGCCCAGTGACAACCGCAACCCGGCACTTCCTCAAGGACACCGACCTCAGCCCCGCCGAGCAGGCAGAAGTGCTGGAACTTGCCGCCCGCATGAAGGCCGCCCCCTACAGCGTCCAGCCCTACGCTGCGGAAGGCAGCGGCCGCAGGACCGTGGCCGTGATCTTCGACAAGACCTCCACCCGGACCCGCGTCTCCTTCGCCACCGGCGTTGCCGACATGGGCGGCAACGCCCTCATCATCAACCCCGGCGAAGCCCAGATCGGGCACAAGGAGTCCGTGGAGGACACCGCCAAGGTCCTGGAACGCATGGTGTCCACCATCGTGTGGCGCACCGGTGCCCATTCCGGCCTCGTGGCCATGGCGGAGAATTCCAGGGTGCCGGTGATCAACGCCCTGTGCGATGACTACCACCCCTGCCAGCTCCTGGCCGACCTGCTCGCCGTCAAGGAACACAAGGGCGAACTCAAGGGACTCACCATGAGCTACCTGGGCGACGCCGCGAACAACATGGCCAACTCCTACCTGCTGGCCGGCGTCACGGCCGGCATGCACGTCCGCATCGCCGGGCCGGAAGGCTACCTGCCGGCCGCGGAGATCGTTGCGGCAGCCGAGGAGCGGGCGGCGGAAACCGGCGGCTCCGTGCTCATCACCACCGATGCCAAGGAAGCGCTGCAGGGGGCAGACGTCGTGGCCACCGACACCTGGGTGTCCATGGGCCAGGAGGCCGAAAAGGAAGCCCGGATGCAGCTGTTCCGGGAGTACTCAGTGGACTCCGGTGCCATGGCACTTGCTGCGGATGACGCCGTCGTGCTTCACTGCCTGCCCGCGTACCGTGGCTACGAGATCTCCGCAGACGTCATCGATGGGCCGCAGTCCATCGTCTGGGACGAGGCCGAAAACCGGCTGCACGCGCAGAAGGCACTGATGGCCTGGCTGATGCACCGCTCCGGCCTGGCCTTCGTGGACGGCCTTTCCCCCGTTGAAGGTACAGGGGAGAGCACGTTCTAGTGTCCGCCCAGCCGTCCTCCCCGGGCACCAGCCCCGCCACCAAGACCGCCCGGCAGGCGCGCATCACCGCCATCCTCACCGGGCAGTCCGTGCGTTCCCAGGCGGAGCTCGCGGCGTTGCTGGCGGACGACGGCGTGCAGGTCACCCAGGCCACGCTGTCCCGCGACCTCGTGGAACTGGGCGCCGTCCGCGTCCGCGGGAAGGAGGGCGTCCTGGTCTACGCCGTCCCCGGCGAAGGCGGCGAACGGGGCGCCAAGAGCGGCGTCACCCAGGAGATCCTGGATGCCCGGCTCGCCCGGCTGTGCAGCGAACTGCTGGTCACCGCCGAGGCGTCCGCCAACATCGCAGTCCTGCGGACCCCGCCCGGTGCCGCCAACTTCCTGGCCCTGGCCATCGACCACTCGGTGATGCCGTCCATCCTGGGCACCATCGCCGGTGACGATACCGTCCTGCTGGTCTCCCGTGACCCGCTGGGCGGCCCGGACCTCGCCGCCCGCTTCCTGCAACTCGCCGAGGAAGCCGGGCAATAAGCTTGAAGACAACAAACCAACCAACCCCAACAAGGAGCATTTAAAGTGACTGAACGCATTGTGCTGGCCTACTCCGGCGGCCTGGACACGTCCGTCGCCATCGGCTGGATCGGTGAAGCCACCGGTGCCGAGGTCATCGCCGTGGCGGTCGACGTCGGACAGGGCGGCGAATCGCTCGAAACCATCCGCCAGCGCGCCCTGGGCTGCGGCGCCGTGGAGGCCTACGTGGCCGACGCATCGGACGAGTTCGCCAACGAATACTGCGTGCCCACCCTGAAGGCCAACGCCCTCTACCAGGGCCACTACCCGCTGGTCTCCGCCATCTCCCGCCCGGTCATCGTCAAGCACCTGGTCAAGGCAGCCCGCGAATTCGGAGCCACCACCGTTGCGCACGGCTGCACCGGCAAGGGCAACGACCAGGTCCGCTTCGAAGTGGGCATCCAGACCCTGGGCCCGGACCTGAAGTGCATCGCACCGGTCCGCGACCTCGCCCTGACCCGCGACAAGGCCATCGCCTTCGCCGAGGAAAAGGGACTGCCCATCGAGACCACCAAGAAGAACCCGTACTCCATCGACCAGAACGTCTGGGGACGCGCAGTGGAAACCGGTTACCTCGAGGACATCTGGAACGCCCCCACCAAGGACATCTACGACTACACCGCCACCCCGGAGTTCCCGCCGGCGCCGGACGAGGTCACCATCTCCTTCGAAGCCGGCGTTCCCGTCGCGATCGATGGCGTCAAGGTCACCCCGCTGCAGGCCATCAAGGAACTGAACCGCCGCGCCGGAGCGCAGGGCGTGGGCCGCATCGACGTCGTCGAAGACCGCCTGGTGGGCATCAAGTCCCGCGAAATCTACGAAGCCCCGGGCGCCATGGCGCTGATCACCGCGCACAAGCACCTCGAAGACATCACCGTGGAGCGCGAGCAGGCCCGCTTCAAGGCCACCGTCGGCCAGCGCTGGGCAGAGCTGGTCTACGACGGCCAGTGGTTCTCCCCGCTCAAGCGCTCCCTGGATGCCTTTATCGAGGACACCCAGAAGTACGTCACCGGCGACATCCGCATGACCCTGCACGGTGGCCAGGCCATCGTCAACGGGCGCCGCTCCGACACCTCGCTGTACGACTTCTCGCTGGCCACCTACGACACCGGCGACACCTTCGACCAGTCCCAGGCCAAGGGCTTCATCGAGCTGTGGGGCATGTCCGCCAAGGTCGCCTCCGGCCGCGACATCCGCGTCGCAGGGAAGTAGCCCGCGTGGCTGAGCAAAAAACGGAGGCAACCAACGCAGGTGCCCTGTGGGGCGGCCGGTTCGCCGGCGGCCCCGCAGACGCCCTCGCCGCGCTGAGCAAGTCCACCCACTTCGACTGGCGGCTGGCGCGCTACGACATCGCCGGCTCCAAGGCGCACGCCCGCGTGCTGCACAAGGCCGGCCTGCTGGACGACGCCGAGCTGGAAGGCATGCTCGCCGCCCTGACGCAGCTGGACGAGGACGTGGCCTCAGGTGCGTACCTGCCGGCGGAATCCGATGAGGACGTACATGGTTCGCTGGAACGCGGCCTGATCGAGCGTGCCGGCGCCCAGCTGGGCGGCAAGCTCCGCGCCGGCCGGTCCCGCAACGACCAGGTGGCAACCCTGGGCCGGATGTTCCTGCGCGACCACGCGCGGATCATCGCCCGCGGTGTCCTGGCTACCGTGGACGCGCTCGTGGAGCAGGCCAAGGCGCACCACGGCGTGGCCATGCCGGGCCGCACCCACCTGCAGCACGCCCAGCCCGTCCTGCTCAGCCACCACCTCCTGGCCCACGCCTGGGCGCTGCTGCGCGACGTGCAGCGGCTGCAGGACTGGGACAAGCGGGCAGGTGTTTCGCCCTACGGTTCCGGCGCGTTGGCCGGATCCTCGCTTGGCCTGGACCCCGAAGCGGTGGCCGCGGACCTGGGGTTCTTCTCCGCCGTGCACAACTCGATCGACGGTACCGCTTCCCGCGACGTCTTCGCCGAGTTCGCGTGGGTCTGCTCGATGATCGGCGTGGACCTGTCCCGCATCTCCGAGGAAGTCATCTTCTGGGCCACCAAGGAGTTCTCCTTCGTCACGCTGGATGATTCGTACTCCACGGGTTCCTCGATCATGCCCCAGAAGAAGAACCCGGATGTGGCAGAGCTGGCCCGCGGCAAGGCAGGGCGCCTGATCGGCAACCTCACCGGGCTGCTGGCCACGCTCAAGGGCCTGCCGCTCGCGTACAACCGCGACCTGCAGGAGGACAAGGAACCGGTATTCGACGCCGCCGATACCCTGGAGCTGCTGCTCCCGGCTGTGTCCGGCATGATCGCCACTTTGAAGTTCAACACCGAACGGATGGAATCGCTGGCACCGCAGGGCTTCGCCCTGGCGACGGACATCGCCGAGTGGCTGGTCCGCCAGGGCGTGCCGTTCCGTGAGGCCCACGAGCTGTCCGGCGCGGCCGTCAAGCAGGCGGAGTCCCGCGGCGTTGAGCTGTGGGACCTGACGGACGAAGAGTACGCGGCGATCTCGGAGCACCTCACTCCGGAGGTCCGCACCGTCCTCTCCACCGAGGGCTCGCTCAACAGCCGCAACTCCCAGGGCGGAACCGCGCCGGCCGCCGTCGAACGCCAGTTGGCTGCGCTGGAAGCTGAACTGGGCCGGGTTCGCGAGTACGCCGGCTAAACGCCCGCTCACTTCCTGCGCTTTTCGGGCCAACGCCCGCTCACTTTCTTCAGGACAGTGAGCGGGCGTTGGCGTTTTAGGTGTAGAGCGTGAGCGGGCGTTGCCAATTGCCCTGCAATATCTGAGCGGGCGTTGGGGGACGAGGGCGGTTGACGCGCCGCTAGGCTGGCTTCATGAGCGAGACCTTCCGCAAGTTCCTTCGCACCCTGCCCGATTTCCCGTCCAACCTTCCCGGCTTCGACCCGGAGAACGCACCGCCGGACCCTGCATTGCTCTTCAAGCAGTGGCTGGACGAGGCGCTGGACGCGGGGGAGCAGCAACCGCACGCTTTCAGCCTGGCCACGGTGGGCGCAGGGTCCGACGGCGGCCCGCAACCGTCCTCCCGGATGCTGATCCTGAAGGACATCGACGACGACGGCTGGCACTTCGCCACGTCCCGCACCTCCCGCAAGGGCCGGGAACTGGCGGCGTCACCTCGCGCGGCAATGAACTTTTACTGGCCGGGCCTGGGCCGGCAGGTCCGGGTGGCGGGCACCGTGGTTGAGCTTTCCGCTGAGGCCTCCGCCGTCGACTGGCAGGAGCGGCCCCGGGCGGACGGCAGCGACAACCCGCACTGGCAGCTCTACGCCCTGCAGCCCACCGAACTCGAGTTCTGGCAGGCCAGCAACGACGGCCGGCACGTGCGCCACCGTGTGGGCCCGCACGGCAGTCCGCTGGACAAATCGCTCGGCTAGGCTGGCCGCATGACCTCACCTTCCCCTGCCGACCTGCTCTCCGGAATCCACCAAGCCGCCGACGCCGTCACCTCCGACGTCTCCAAGCTCACCGACGAGGACGTGAAGGCTCCGTCCGCCCTGCCCGGCTGGACGCGCGGGCACGTCCTGGCGCACGTGGCCGGAATCTCCAATGCCATGGCGCGCCAACTTGAGTACGCCGCGCGGGGAGAAACCATTGAGCTGTACGACGGCGGGATGGATGGCCGGAACAGGGCCATCGACATGGCTGCCGGCCACGATGCCGCCACCCACCGGGAAGATGTGTCCGCCGGCCTCAAACGTGCACTGCGGGCGTTTGATGCACTGCCCGGCGTCAAGGATTCGTCCGCTAACCAAACCGGCTGGTGGGCGCCCATTTCCTTCAGGCGGGGGGTGGTCCTGGACGGCGGGCTGGCGCTGTGGCGCGAACTGGTCATCCATAACGCCGACCTGTTGACGGGCCGGGGACCGGAGACCTGGAGCCGGCCGTTCTGTGAGCACCTGTTCGACTTCCTGGCCGCCCGCGTGCCTCCGGAAGAGAAACTGTTGCTGCAGCCGCTTGGCCTGCCTCCGGTGAGCATCGGCAGCGGCACCCGCTCTACGGTAGTCAGCGGCATGGTGACCGACATTGCCGCGTGGCTCGCCGGGCGGCAGCCGTCGCTGGACAGCCTGCGGGCCACGGCCGCCGGGGACGGCACCGACCTCCCCGGCCTCCTGCCCTGGCCCTCGGCGATGCCTGACCCGAAGTAGGCGTGGTCAGGCGGCCTCGCGGGCCAGCAGGCTTTCCTTGATGCGCAGGCCCCAGCGGAAACCGCCCAGCGAGCCGTCGGTCCGGATGACGCGGTGGCAGGGAACGAACAGGGCAGCCGCGTTGAACGCGCAGGCGCTCGCGGCGGCCCGCACAGCGCGCGGATTGCCGGCAAGGGCCGCGTACTCGGTGTAGGTGACGGGAGAGCCCGGTTTGACCTGCCGCAGTACATCCCAGGCATGGGCGCGGAACGGGCCGGACTGCTGGTGGACCGGCACCATCATGGCCGGTGCGGGGTCGCCGGCATAGAAGGCGTCGACGGCGGAGGAGATCCCGCCCAGGTCCGCCACCTCTTCCACGGCGTCAGGCCGCAGGGCAGGATGGACCTGCCCGGTCAGCTCCGACAGGCCGGCGGTCCAGCCCGATGCAAGGACCACGCCATCCCGGGCGAGGATGGTGAACGGTCCGTCCGGCGTGGACAGCTGGAGCAGTTGCGCTTTCATGGCATCCCTTTCGCGGGAATGGTGGTAATTGTGGCGGGCCGCGCCGCGGCACGCCACAGGTGCATCGTGGCGTAGGAGCGCCACGGGCTTGTCTCCCGGAAGTCCGGACTCAGGGCGTTGTTCCCATTATCGACGGCGCGGATCCCGTTCCGCACCGCGGCGTCGTTGTCAAGGAAGATGTCCGGGGCGCCCAGGACCCGCATGGCCACGTACCCCACCGTCCAGGGCCCGACGCCGGGAAGCGGCAGGAGCGCCGCGGTCAGGCTTGGGAGATTGTCGCCGTAGCCGAACGCCAGCTGTCCCGACGCCATGGCATCCGCAGCGTGCAGCAGCGACTCGGTCCTCCGCCGTGGACCGCGCAGCAGATGTCCCGCCCCCGCGATTTCGGCCGGAGTGGGAAACAGCCGGTCCAGGCCGTCGCCGGGTGCACTGCTGGGACTGCCGGCCGCTGACAGTTGGGTCAGTGCGGTCCTGGCAGCCGCAACCGTGATCTGCTGGCCCACCATGGCCCGGATCAGCAGCTCCTGCGGATCCACCGCCCCCGGCATCCGCATCCCGCGGGCGCCGGCAACGGAGGCGGCAAGCCGGGGATCCGCCTCCAGGGCGCCGTCAATCGCTTCCGGGTCCGCGTCGAGGTCGAACAGCCTGCGCACCCGGCTGAGCAGCGCCGGAAGGTCGCGAAGGTCCACCGCGCCTACGGTGAGGGTCAGCGGCCGTTCCCGGGACCCGCCGTCGTACTCCACCCGGAACCGCGCGTCGCCGTGGGGGAGCCGCAGCGTCCGGGTATAGGACGTCGGCGTCCCTTCCTCGACTCCCGGGATGGCACGGACCGCCAGGAAGGAGAAGATGCCCGGGTCGAAAGGCCGGCGGTAGGGCAGGCCCAAGGTCAGGGCCGTGGTGCCGCCGCCGGGCGCCGGGTGCCGGACCGTCCTCCGCAGTGCAGTGGGAGTCATGCCGAACACCTCGGCGATGGTCTCGTTGAACTGCCTGACGCTGCTGAAGCCTGCCGCAAAGGCAACGTCGGCGAGCTTCATCGATGTGGAAACCAGCAGGGTGCGCGCGGTCTGTGCCCTTGCGGCACGGGCCAGCGACAGGGGGCCGGCGCCCAGCTCCTGGCCCAGGATCCGGTTCAGCTGGCGCGGTGAATACCCCAGCCGGGCGGCAAGGCCCGCCACCCCATCGCGGTTGATGACGCCGTCGTTGATCAGGCGCATCGCGCGGCCCGCGACGTCCTGCCGTACGTTCCAGGCCGGAGTTCCCGGCACCGCCTCCGGCAGGCAGCGCTTGCAGGCGCGGTAGCCTGCCTCGTGTGCCGCGACGGACGTCTCGTAGAACGTCACGTTGGCGGCTTTGGGGGTCCGGGCCGGGCACGAGGGGCGGCAGTAGATCCCGGTGCTGCGGACGGCGGTGAAGAACTGGCCGTCGAACCGGGGGTCGCGGGCGTCGATTGCCCGGTAGCGCTGCCAGAAGTCCACGCCTCCATCCTGCCAGCCGCCTGGCCACTGCTACTAGCGGGAATCGGACATCGCCGTGGGCACGGGAAAATCCTCGCAGGCCCCGTTTCAGGAGCGGATGAAACCCGCAGCATCCGGGTAAGGTCAAGCAATGAACCAAAGCACTGGGGCGATGGGACCACTGCGGGAATTCCTGTCCGCAGACGCCCGTGAGCTCGCACCGCAGCTGCTGGGTGCCGTGCTCACGCATGAATCCCGCGACGGCGCCGTGTCCGTCCGGCTCACCGAGATAGAGGCCTATATGGGGCCCGAGGACTCGCTGCACCCGGACCCCGGCTCGCACACCTACCGCGGCCCCACGCCGCGCAACGCACCCATGTTCGGCCCCGCCGGCCACCTTTACGTCTACTTCACCTACGGGATGCACCACTGCACCAACATCGTGTGCGGTCCGGCCGGCGTCGCGTCCGCCCTGCTCCTCCGGGCAGGGGAAATCGTGGACGGGCTGGAGCTGGCCCAGCGGCGCCGGCCGACGTCGAAAACTGTTTCCGACCTGGCCAGCGGTCCGGCCCGCCTCGCCAAAGCACTGGGATTGACGACGGCGGACAGTGGCCGCGACGCACTGGCCCCGCCTTTTGGACTGGAGCTTCCCTCCGCTCCCGCAGGGCGGGTCAGTTCCGGTCCCCGGGTGGGCGTGGCCGGCGCCGGAGGCTCGGATGAATACGCGTGGCGGTTCTGGCTCGCCGACGACCCTACCGTCTCCAAATACAAGGCAGCGAAGCCGCGGACCCGGACGCAGGCACCGGGTCCGCCGCTGGGTGCAAGGTTTGACCAGCGTTAACGGAAATGGTTGTAGAATGGACGGTCTGTCTTTTGCGATAGGGGAACGTTGATGCTCGACTCCGAATTGGCCCACGAACGGGAGTATGTAGCCGGCCTGTATGCCCGGCTGGAGGAACTCCGGGAGGAAAAGCGCCGCCAGCTGGCGCAAGTCCGTCGTGCCGGAGCCGTGGGCACCATGCAGAACGTTTCGGAACGTGACGCCTTCGCTGCGCTGTATGAGGACCGCCTGGCGCAGCTGGACGCGGTGGATGACCGCCTGGTATTTGGCCGCCTGGACCTGGACTCCGGCGAAGCACAGTACATCGGCCGCATCGGCCTCACCACCGAGGAACTGCAGCGGCTCATGGTGGACTGGCGTGCCCCTGAGGCCGGGCACTTCTACCAGGCCACGGCCTTTGACCGGCAGGGCGTGCGCCGCCGCCGGCACCTGATCCTGCAGGGACGTGAAGTCAAAGCCATCGAGGACGACGTCCTGGACGCCGGGATGCTGACCGATGACGAATCGCTCCAGGGTGAAGGCGCCCTCCTGGCTGCCCTTAACTCCAAGCGGACCGGCCGCATGTCGGACATCGTCAGCACCATCCAGTCGGAGCAGGACCGGATCATCCGCTCCTCCATCTCCGGTGCCGTCGTGGTCCAGGGCGGCCCCGGCACGGGCAAAACGGCCGTGGCCCTGCACCGCGCCGCCTACCTCCTCTACACCCACCGTGACCGCCTCAAGAGTGCGGGTGTGCTGCTGGTGGGGCCGTCGTCGTCGTTCATGAAATACATCGAACGGGTGCTGCCCTCCCTGGGAGAGACCGGCGTCGTCATGGCCAGCCTGGGCCGCCTGATGCCCGGCATCAACGCCGTCCCCGAAACCGACGCCGATGTCGCCGCCATCAAGGGACGCCTGGACATGGCAGCCATCGTGGCCAACGCCGTGTCCAACCGCATGCGCGTCCCCGCCCAGAACCGCATCCTTGAGGTCGACGGCCGCAAGCTCACCCTCACACCCCGGCAGGTGCGCCGGGCGCGGGAACGTGCCCGCGCCACCGGAAAGCCGTACAACGAGGCGCGCGTGACGTTCGTGAAGATCCTGCTGCGGGAACTGACGGAACAGATGACTGAACTCGTCGAGGCCGGAAACATCGGCAACAACGCGGACCGCTCGTACCTTGCCGAGGACGTCCGGACCGCCCGCGACGTGCGCATCGCGCTGAACCTGTGCTGGATGCCCATGACGCCGGAAAAGCTGATCTCGGACCTCTTCAGCAAGCCCGAGGTGCTGGAGTTCTGCACCCCCCACCTGACGCCAGCGGAACGGGCGCTGCTGCAGCGCCCGGCGGATGCCCCATGGACCGAGTCGGATGTCCCGTTGCTGGATGAGGCGGCCGAACTGCTCGGTGAGCTCGACCCGGCGGCAGGCCGCGGGTTGGCGCAGCAGGAGCACGACCGTGCCCGGGACCTGGCAAACGCGAAGCAGACCCTGGTCAATATGGAAGCGGCCGGCGTTGATCCGCTGATGTCCGCCGAAGAACTGGCCGAGCAGAACCGGGAGCAGGAAGGCCGGCAGACCGCGGCCGAACGCGCAACGAGCGACCGCACCTGGGCGTTCGGGCACATTGTGGTGGATGAGGCACAGGAGCTCTCGCCCATGCAGTGGCGGCTGCTGGTGCGCCGCTGCCCGCTGAAGTCCTTCACAATCGTGGGTGACATCGCGCAGACCAGTTCTGTGGCCGGCGCCAATTCCTGGCAGGGGGCGCTGGCTCCGATGTTCGGTGACCGCTGGCAGCTGGAGGAGTTGACGGTCAACTACCGCACGCCGTCCCAGATTGCCGAGGCAGCTGTCCGGATGGCCAACGCTGCGGGCCTTGTGGTCTCCGCGCCCAAGGCCGTCCGCGAGGGACGCTGGGACCCCATCATCGATGAGGTTTCCGCAGGCGCCGTGGTGGACCGGCTTGTGGAGGTCCTCCCTGAGGAGCTTGCCGCGCTCGATGGCGGCCTGCTCGCCGTGATCGCCGACGGTGACCTCCTGCCCCAGGCAACGGCAGCCCTGCGCGCCGCCTATGGGCGGCGGATCGGCACCGGAGCCGGCAGCTATGAGCAGGACATCGTGGTCATCAGCCCGCGGGAGGCAAAGGGACTGGAGTTTGATGGTGTCGTGGTCCTGGAACCGTCAGTAATGCTGAACCACGAGCACGGCAAGGTGGGGGATCTTTACGTGGCCATGACCCGCGCCACGCAGCGGCTGCGGCTGATCGCGGCGCTGCCCGTGCCCGCCGGGATTGCCGGCTGACAGGGCAATCGGCGTTCCTGCTAACTTAGGAAGCGTGCCAGAACTGAACAACCTCGAACCGCAGCGCAACGACCCCACTTTCGCCAACATTTGGCAGGAACTGAAGTGGCGTGGGCTGGTCCATGTCTCCACCGACGAAGCAGAGCTCGAAAAGCTCCTTGCCAACGGGCCGGTCACGTACTATTGCGGCTTCGACCCCACCGCCCCGAGCCTGCACCTGGGCAACCTGGTCCAGCTGCTGGTCATGCGGCGGCTCCAGCTGGCAGGACACAAGCCGCTGGGGCTGGTGGGCGGCTCCACCGGCATGATCGGGGACCCGCGTCCGACGGCGGAACGCACCTTGAACACCAAGGACACGGTTGCGGAGTGGGTTGGCTACCTCCAGGCCCAGGTTCGCCGCTTCCTCAGCTTCGACGGGGAGAACGCCGCCCGGATCGTCAACAACCTGGACTGGACGGCGCCGCTGAGCGCAATCGACTTCCTGCGTGAAGTTGGCAAGCACTTCCGCGTGGGCACCATGCTGCGCAAGGACGCCGTCGCATCCCGCCTGAACTCCGATGAAGGCATCAGCTACACCGAGTTCAGCTACCAAATCCTGCAGGGCATGGACTACCTGCAGCTCTTCCGCGACTACGGCTGCGTACTGCAGACCGGCGGTTCGGACCAGTGGGGCAACCTCACCAGCGGTACGGAACTGATCCGCAAGGTGGAGGGCAAGAGCGTCCACGCCCTTGGGACGCCGCTGATCACCAATTCGGACGGAACCAAGTTCGGTAAGAGTGAGGGCAACGCCATCTGGCTTGATGCCGGCATGTGCAGCCCGTACGCGTTCTACCAGTTCTGGCTCAATACCGCCGACGCCGACGTGGTGGACCGGCTCAAGGTGTTCACCTTCCTGACGCGCGCCGAGATCGAAGAGATTGCCGTATCAGTGGCAGAGCGTCCTTTCGCCCGGGAGGGGCAGCGGAAGCTCGCCTTCGAAGTCACGTCATTGGTGCATGGTGTTGAGGCCACGGAGAAAGTGATTGCAGCCTCGGCAGCCTTGTTTGGGAATGGGGACCTCACCGCACTTGACAAGGCAACCCTGCAGGCGGCCACGTCCGAACTTCCCTCCACCACGGTGCAGGTGGATGGGATGGGGATTGTGGACCTGCTGGTGGCGTCCGGTCTTTCCGAAAGCAAGTCCGCCGCGCGGCGGACGGTAGGGGAGGGGGGCGCCTACGTGAACAACGAGAAGGTGTCTGATCCCGAGGCCGTGATCTCAGAGTCGGAGCTCCTGCACGGCCAGTACCTGCTGCTGCGCAGGGGCAAGAAGAACCTTGCCACTGTTGAAGTCCTGGTTCCCTAGCACCTTCCGATCCTGCATGCACGCCCTTCGGCAGCCGATTTGCACGGCTGCTGGGGGGCGTGTATTGTTTTCTGAGTCGCCGCCGCTGAGTGGTGACAAACCCCCAACTAATGAGAAGCAATTCTTGGCCCGCATCGCGTGGATCTGAAAAATTGCTTCGTATTTTGCTGGGCGGATTCATCCCACCGCGTGAATTCCGGGAAAAACCCGGATTTGCAAAAGTGAATATGGATGAAATAAGATAAAAACATCGCAGCGAAGAAATACGGAATAGAAATTCTTTAGAATTGCTTCCGGGAATATTCGAATGTGTCTGTTGTTTGAGAACTCAATAGTGTGCCAAGTTTGTTGATACCGATTATGTATGTAATTGGTTGATTGTGCTGTGCCGCCACCCCGTGGTGTGCATGGTGTTTTTAGCTGGTTTCAAATTTTGTGCAGCTTTTGCCGCCGTTATTTCCGGTGGTTTTGGTTGTGTCTGTTTGTTTTCAACGGAGAGTTTGATCCTGGCTCAGGATGAACGCTGGCGGCGTGCTTAACACATGCAAGTCGAACGATGATGCCCACTTGTGGGTGGATTAGTGGCGAACGGGTGAGTAACACGTGAGTAACCTGCCCTTGACTCCTGT
>NZ_JAGGPQ010000006.1 GCF_018613675.1 Arthrobacter sp. ISL-85
GGCGCGGGGAAGTAGGCTCGATCAAGGCTCGTAGCTCCTGACTTGATGAATGCGTAGAGAACATCCATCACAGCAGGGCTACGAGCCCTTCAGCTTTCAAGACACGGAACCCGTTTCACCACCAAACACGAAGAGCCCTCACTACGGCCTCTGGCAGCTCCAGCCTGTCGTGCGGCCCCACTACTGGCAAAGCAATGGTCGACGGGCTGTCCGCTGTGTCAGCCACCGCCTTCCCCTGACCCACCAGCCCCGGCACAGGACGCTTGCAGCACTTCCGGATGTCCTGCTTCATGCGCTGCTGTGCCTGCCCGAACTCGAGTCACTGGTCATGGTGGAGTGCGCTTACAACCGAGGGGAAATTGACCGGCCCTTTCTATTGCGCCACCTGAACGGCAACCGGTCCGGCAAGGCCCGGGATGTCATATCCAAGGTTGAACGCGGTGCAGACTCCCTACTGGAAACCCTGGCCCGCGTGCTGTTCAGGGAAGCTGGCATAACCACCGAGACCCAGGTGTGTATCGACGGCATTGGGCGTGTGGATTTTCTGCTGGAGGGATTCCTCATCGTGGAGATCGATGGGCTCGCTTTCCATCTGGATTCACGGCAATTCAAAAAGGACCGCCGCAGGGACAACACGGCAGTGCGCCACGGACTGCCCGTACTCAGGTTCTTCTACGATGACGTGGTTTACGCGCCTGAATCCGTCCTGGCGCAGGTGCGGGAGGTGCTGGCACGCGGTTCGCTGCGCTGGCCGCAGCCGAACCAGCCCAGTTTTCGGCGCGACCGGGCCTGAATCGGTAGAAAACACAGCAGGCAGGGCGCCAAAACTGGGCCAGACTGACCGGTCGAGGTGCGGGCCTAGAAGCTCAGCATCGGGGTGACCTTGACCGTGTCACCCGATACGTCCAGGCGGGTGGTGAAACTGAAGTCCACCTCGGCGTCCAGCGGGTACCACGCCCCGGTGAAGGCGTTCTGCTGGAGTGCCTCAACCTTGGCTTTGCCGTCCAGCGGGGACACCACCCATCGGCCGCCGAACGGCTCCACCGAGACCCCCGGGTACTCGGTCACGGACCACCGGATGCTGCCGTCCTGGACCCGGTTGTTGCTGGCGTAGTAGAACGGGCAGTCCGGCTGCAGCTTCTGTTCCTTGACAGCCTCGGCCGCGCAGCCGTCCAGGAATTCCCTGACCTTGGCGGCAACATCGTTCTTCAGCTTGTCCGTGGCCTGGGTCAGCAGGTTGAGCGGCGCCACCGGGGCGTCCTTGGAGGTGACCGTGGCACGGGTGGCGGGAGCCGAGAAGTACTGCCCGTCCAACGAAGCCTCATACTGGCCGGGGTAGAACACGGCAAAGGAGTTGCGGCCGTTGGGCATATTCACCGGGACACCGTTGACCTGGGCCTCGTTGCCGTTGACCACGGTGATATCAACGGTGGGGAGCCGCGACGGGACAAATGCCCAGGTGTTGAAGAACAGCCACTCCGTGCCGGTCTTCTGCAGCAGGAATTCCGTGTTCAGCCGGCTGCCGTCGATGGTGTACTCCATGGGCACCATGACCTGGTTTCCCGGGCGTTCCTGGGGGTCGCCGATGCTGATGTTGGCGAGTCGGGAAGCGGATGACTGCAGCCCTGGGCCGTCCAGCATGGCGGCGTTGCTGGGCGGCACCGCGGCCCGCAGGATCCCCAGCGCACGGCCGCCGTCCCCGCTCTTCAGCGCGTCCAGGTATTCCCTGACCGGCTGCTGCGGGCTGGCCACGGTATTGTTCACAACGTTGATGGCCACGATGGCTCCGGCGATGGCAAGCATGAGGCCCAGCAGCCATCCGGCCGCGATCCTCACCAACGCTTGACTCATCTGCACGTTCTACACAGTAACGTCACTGCCGACGCACTCTAAAGTTGGTGTCCCCCCTAATCCGGTGGACAACACCTACATAACGGCCGACGGCGGGGCGCCAGGGCACCGTCAACAGGTGCCTTGGGCAGTCTCCCGGCACCCCGGTGGCAGGGTCAGCGGCGCCGCCGCCGGGACGACGTTCCGAACACTCCGCGGAGCAGTTCGCGTCCCAACTGCGTGCCCACGGACCGTGCCATGCTCTTCAGGCCGCCGCCAAGGGCACCCCCGAGAACTCCACCGAGGTCACCCATCATGCCGCCCGGCTGCGGCTGCGGCTCCGGCTCCGGCTGGCGTTCCGGGGACTGGCGCGTGCGGGGCGCCTTGGTCCGGGGCGTTGACTCGCGTGGTTCGTCGTATTGGGGCTCACTGTATTGAGGTTCAGGGGCCTGTGCGGGCCTGCTGCTTGGCCGGCCCAGGATCTCCTCCTCGATCCGCCGGGCCTCGGCGTCCACGTCGTACGCGGCAGGGGCTGCAGGGGTACCGGGTGCACCGGCAGCAGGCTCAGGGACCGCCGGGCCCGTAGGCGCAGCCGCCTTGCCGGTGAGCTTCTCATAGGCCGACGGGTTGTCCACCGCAGTTCCGTACTTGCCCAGCAGCGCAGAACCCGCCACGGTGCTGCGGACCAGGGCGTCCTCGCTGGGGCCCATGACGGACTCGGGGGCCCGCAGCCGGGTGAGGGCCACAGGAGTGGGTGCGCCTTTTTCGTTCATGACGGTAATGACGGCCTCGCCGATACCGGCAGAGGTCATTGTCTCTTCGAGGTCGTAGTCGCTGAGGGGAAAGGTGGACACGGTGGCCTTGAGAGCCTTGGCGTCCTCGGGGGTGAAAGCGCGCAGTGCATGCTGGACCCGGTTGGCCAGCTGGCCGAGGACGTCCGCGGGCACATCCTTGGGGGTCTGGGTCACGAAGAAGATGCCTACGCCCTTGGAACGGATCAACCGGACTGTGGTGGTGATGGCGTCCAGGAAGGCCTTGCTGGCCCCGTTGAAGAGCAGGTGGGCTTCGTCCAGGAAGAACACCAGCTTGGGCTTGTCCAGGTCGCCGGCCTCGGGGAGGTCCTCGAAGAGGTCGGCCAGGAGCCACATCAGAAAGGTGGAGAACAGCATGGGCTTGGTCTGCAGGGTGGGCAGCTCCAGGCAGGTGACCACGCCGCGCCCGTCGGGGGCGGTGCGCAGCAGCTCTGCGGTGTCGAACTCCGGCTCGCCGAAGAACTTCTCCAGCCCCTGCGCCTCAAGGTTCACGATTTCCCTGAGGATCACGCCGGCGGTGGCCTTGGACAGTCCACCCAGCTCCTCCAGCTTGTCCTTGCCCTCGTCGGAGGTGAGGAACTGGATGACGGCGCGGAGGTCCTTGAGGTCAATCAGCTCCAGGCCGTTTTTGTCCGCGAAGTAGAACACCAACTGCAGGCTGGATTCCTGGGTGTCGTTCAGTTCCATGATGCGAGAGAGCAGGACGGGCCCGAAGGAGGTCACTGTGGCGCGGACCGGGACCCCGTTGCCGTCGCCGCCCAGCGCCAGGAACTCCACGGGGAACGTCTTGCCCTCCCACGCCTGGCCGATGCTGTCCGTGCGGGCCCTGAGTTTGTCGCTCCCGACGGCGGCAGTGGCCAGGCCGGAGAGGTCACCTTTGATGTCGGCCAGGAACACGGGCACGCCCGCCGTGGACAGCTGCTCGGCCATCATGTGCAGCGTCACGGTCTTGCCGGTACCGGTGGCGCCGGCCACCAGCCCGTGCCGGTTCATCATGGCCAGCGGCAGCCGCACCGGCGCGTCCTTGTGGAGTTCGCCGTCAATAATGGCGGCTCCCAGTTCGATGGTGGCGCCTTCCAGCGTGTAGCCCTGCTGGATGGTGGCAAGCTTCTCTGCTGTCGTCTTGGTGGCCATGGCGCTAGCTTAGCGGCGGACGGCGCGTCTGGGCCGGAATAAACGGGTCAGTTCTTTTTATACGTAGGCAGGTCCTTGGTGAAGGCCAGGGGCCCGATGGTTTCCGGGTCCGCAGCCAGGTCGAACTGCGGCTGGTATCCGGTGTTGAGGTAGAGGTGGGTGGCTTCCGGCTGGCGCGGCCCGGTGGTCAGGTACAGCTTGCTGTAGCCGCGGGCGGCGGCGAGGGACTCGAGTTCGGCCAGTACCAGCCGGGCCAAACCACGACGGCGGTGGGCCGAGTGGGTCCAGATCCGCTTCAGTTCCGCGGTGGTTTCGTCATACCGGCGGAACGCACCGCCAGCGATCGACTCGCCGTCCTCCTGGATGACGAGGAGGGCCCCGTCCGGTCCCTCGAATTCCGCGGCGGGGTAGCGGTTCAGCTCGTCCGCAGCGGCGTTTCGCCCGAACAGGTCCCCGTAGCGCGTGTCATATTCGACGGCGAGTTCGTCCAGGAGCGGCCGGACGCGCGGATCGTGCATGGGCAGGATGAGGACCGACAGGGCGGCGGGATCCAGGCGCCCGGTGTGGAGAGGGTTTGGACGAAGGTCAGGTTCTGCGGTCACTTGTCATTCCTTGTCACTGTTCAGTTCTTTCCGACGGTGGCTGGTTCTGGAGTTGCTGTTTCTGAAGTTGCTGTTTCTGAAGTTACCGCGGCGGACTGCCCTGCGGCGATGCCGCGGGCAACGCCGAGGATGCTGCGGGCCAGGGCGTCGTTCTCCCGGAACGGCGCGGCATTGGTGTTGGGCCGGGCAAAGGCGCCGGCACCCCAGCCGGATGTTCCCGGCCCGACGCCGAAGAGGGTGGCCTGTGCGTGTCCTTCGGCGTCCACCAGCCGGTGCCCGGAGGAAACCAGCAGCTTGCCGGTGGAATGGATGCCGCCGGCGGTCAGCAGCTGCTGCTCGCTGCCCAGCCCGCTCATGTGCAGCGAGGCGAGGACGGGGTTGAGTGTGCGGGCCACGGACGTTGACGGCAGCCGCGCCTCGATCAGGGCGTCAGCCGTGACGAAGACGCCTGACTGCCGGGACGTGGCACGGAACGTTCCGGTGGCCTCATCGGCGGTGACCTCCAGGCCGGGGCCCAGGAACTGCAGCAGGCCGGCCCGCTGCAGCGCCAGCATCTGGCGGAGCCGGTGCGGCGGCGGACCGGAGTCCACGAAGCTGAAGAAGCCGTGCCACCAGCCGTGGATCACCTGCTGGGACCGGGCGTTCAGCCGCTCCGGCGGAACCACGCGGCCCACCTCCATGTATACGTGCAGGAGGGCCAGGAACAGGGCCAGGGTTTCCGGATGGTCAGGGCTGTCCCGCAACGAGAGGTCATGTTCGATGTAGCCGGCCACCGCATCCTGCAGCTCCTGATGGTCCGCGAACCGGACGCCCTCGAAAGGCCGGTCCAGCCGTTCCAGGTCCAGGTGCAGGCTGGAATCGGGAACCGCGGCCGCAACGAGGGATGCGCGTTCGCCGCTGTTCCAGTCCAGCCCGGAATAGCGGGCAGCAAACTCGTCCCAACCCATTGCCGCGCGCTCCGGGCTGCCGGTCAGGAGTTCGCGGTAGTAGTAATACCCCGCTTCCTTCGCGATGAGCGGCCAGAGGTGCTGCCGGAAGTCCAGCTCACCGTGCTGCTGCAGCAGGGCCTCCACCGCGCCGGCCGTAAAGAAAAGCAAAGGTCCGGGAGCCTGCCCACGCAGCGCGGCGGAGATCTTGGAGTGGTACGGCACCCCGCGGCGCGACCCGGCCCACAGCCGTGGTTCCCGTCCGGACGGAAGGTAGCGCAGCCCGCCGTCGTCCGTCTCCTGGAACCGGCCGCCGCGCCCCTCCATGAGGAGGACCAGCAGGTCCACAAACGCCAGGCCCATCCCGGCGACGATCACGTCCTGCCCGGGGGCAATGGGGGAGTAGTCGACGTCGGTGGTGTAGCTGGGTGCCGCGTGGTAGCCGCGGTGCCGGGCGGCGAAGTCCGCGAAGCCGGCGGAGACGGCGTCCGGGCGGGAGTCGGTGTGACCCAGGGCGGTGACGACGATGTCCGCGTGCAGCGTGCGGCCGTTGGCCAGCGCAACCGCATGCCCACCGTCCGCCAACGGTTCAATGCCGATGGCTGTTGTCCGGTGGACCGTCACACTGCGGCCCAGCGACCGGGCGGCGCGGCGGAAGAACCATTCGAGGTACTGGCTCTGCAGCCGGCGGGTGGGAAAGGTGGTGCCCGTCAGGTTCCGCAGCTGCGTCCACAGCGGCTGCGGAAAGTCCGGAACATCCATGATCGAGCCGTCCAGCACGCCGGCGGCCCACTCAGTCAGGCCCGGACCCGGCGCGGCCGGGCCCTCGCAGTCCACCGACGCGTCCGTGAACATGGTGATGTCCGCTGCCATCGAGTTCAGGAGGAGGCCGGGGTCCTGGTCATACCGCCAGATGCGGCCGGACCCCGGGACGTGCGGCTCCACCACGTGGATCTGCAGCGGGCTGGCGAAGAGCTCGGGCCGGTTGGCGGAGATCCGTTCCAGCACACCCGCCGTGCGCGGTCCGCCGCCGACGAAGACGATGGCCGGGACATTCGCTGGCATGGGTACTCCTGACGGCAGGACGGGGGATTGAGTGCCCATGCTAGGCAGGCGTGACGACGGCGGTCGACCGCTTGGTCACAGCCGTTAACTCCGCGTCACGGCGCGTTACGGGACGCAAAAAACCGACTCATGACGCCGCGCGAAGCCCCGCGAACTATTGCAACCTGCCGCCTTGCTGGGCCGTTCCGGCCGGTCCTAGATTTGCAGGCAGCAAGGGGCCAAACGGTTGCCCCAGGGGCAACGGCCCGCACCGGAGACCAGGTACAAGAAGCGAGGCGGCACATGAGTTCAGCAGCAACAAAGGTGGCGCAGTCACAAGAGCCGCAGCCGGCACCGGCGGCGGAAGCGCTACCGGAACCGGTGGACGTGCCACCGGCTGGCGCACCGCCCCGGCAGGCCCCGGACTATTCGTCCTACCGCGTGGTGGCAGCCAGGCATCCGTGGCGCTGGGTGGGGACGGCCGTCGTCGCGATCGGTGTCCTTGCCGTGGCCTGGTCCCTGGCCACCAACCCGCGCTGGGAGTGGGGCGTAGTGACCCAGTGGTTCACCGCCCAGTCCGTGGTCCACGGGCTGGTGGAAACCCTGAAGCTGACGGCCATCTCCGGCATCCTGGGGTTCGTGCTGGGCTTCATTCTGGCGCTGATGCGGCTGTCCGCGTCGCCGCTGCTGGTCTCGGTGTCCTGGACGTTCTCCTGGATCTTCCGGTCCACGCCGCTGCTGGTGCAGATGCTCCTTTGGTACAACCTGGGCTACCTGTACGAAAAGATCAGCCTGGGGATCCCCTTCACCGATGTCCGGTTCTTCGAGGTGCAGACCACCACACTGATCAGCCAGTTTGCGGCAGCAGTGCTGGGGCTGACCCTGAACCAGGCCGCGTACTCGGCGGAGATCATTCGCGGCGGCATCCTCTCCGTGGACCAGGGCCAGCTTGAGGCTGCAGCTGCCCTGGGCATCCCGGCCTGGCGCCGTTCCACCCGGATCGTCCTGCCGCAGGCCATGCGCGCCATCCTGCCGACGGCGTTCAACGAGATCATCGGCCTGGTCAAGGGCACCTCGATCGTCTATGTCCTGGCTTATTCGGAGCTGTTCTACACCGTGCAGGTCATCTACAACCGCACCCAGCAGGTCCTGCCGCTGCTGCTGGTGGCCACACTGTGGTACATCGTGATCACGTCCGTGCTGAGCGTCTTCCAGTACTACATCGAACGGCACTACTCCAAGGGCGCGGTGCGGAACCTGCCACTGACGCCCCTGCAGAAGGCGCGCAAATTCTTCGCCACCCACGCGGCTGTCCCCACCCGAAGGAACATCTGATGACCCACACGCTTACCGCCCCAACCGCCACCCGCGGCCTGGTGGAGATCACCGGCGTCCGCAAGTCCTTCGGCGCCACGGAAGTGCTCAAGGGCGTCAGCCTCACCGTGGAACCCGGGGGAGTGGCAGTGATTGTTGGGCCGTCCGGCTCCGGAAAGTCCACGCTGCTGCGCACCATCAACCACCTGGAAAAGGTGGACGGCGGCCACATCACCATTGACGGCCAGCTGGTGGGCTACGAAATCCGCGGCGACCGGCTGCACGAGCTGCGCGAAAAGGACATCCTGAAGCAGCGCACGGAAATCGGGATGGTGTTCCAGAACTTCAACCTGTTCCCGCACCTCACCGCGCTGGAGAACGTTTCCGAAGCTCCCGTCGTCGCGCAGGGGCGATCCAAGGAGGAAGCGCGCCGCCGCGGCCTGGAACTGCTGGACCGCGTGGGCCTGAAGGACCGCGCCGGCGCCTACCCCCGGCAGCTCTCCGGCGGCCAGCAGCAGCGCATCGCCATTGCCCGCGCCCTGGCCCTGGACCCCAAGATCCTGCTGTTCGACGAGCCCACGTCCGCCCTTGACCCGGAACTGGTCAACGAGGTGCTGGACGTCATCCGCGGACTGGCCAAGTCCGGGACCACGCTGATCATCGTCACCCACGAGATGGGCTTCGCCCGCGACGTGGCGGACACCGTGGTGTTCATGGACCAGGGCCAGATCGTGGAACAGGGCACCCCGCAGGACATCTTCAGCAACCCCCAGGAACCGCGCACCCGGAGCTTCTTCTCCAAGGTGCTCGAACCGGCCTTCAACATCTAAAGGACTTCCCATGGCTTTCCCAACCCGCGGCCAACGCCGCAGCCGCGCACTCGCGGTGCGCCCCGCCGTCGTACTCCTTGGTACAGCGCTCCTTGGCCCAGCCGCGCTGGCAGGCTGCGCCGATCCCGGCGCATCGGCCGCCGGCAACCCCAGCGGAGGCGCACAGACGACGGCGGCCCGCAACGGCGTCGTGTACAACACGTCACCGGACCAGCAGCGGATCCGGGCCGGGAAGGACGCGGCGCTCGCCGCCAAGGTCCCCGAACTGATCGGCAAGGACGGCAAGCTGACCGTGGCCACCACGGCCGGGTCCATCCCGCTGTCCTTCCACGCCACGGACGACAAGACGCCGATCGGCTCCGAACTGGACATCGCCCAGCTGGTGGCGGACAAGCTGGGCCTGGAACTCGATGTCCAGGTCACGTCCTGGGAGAACTGGCCCCTCAAAACTCAGTCCGGGGACTTTGAGGCCGTGTTCTCCAACGTGGGCGTGAACAAGGACCGGGTGAAACTGTTCGACTTCGCCAGCTACCGGGCCGCGTACATGGGGTTTGAGGCGAAGAAGTCCTCTGCGTATGACATCAAGGGCGCGGATGACATCTCCGGCCTGAAAATTTCCGTCGGTTCCGGCACCAACCAGGAAAAGATCCTGCTGGCCTGGAACAAGGAGCTCGAAACCAAGGGCAAGGCGCCGGCCACCCTGCAGCACTACTCGTCCGACGCCGACACGATCCTGGCGCTGTCCTCCGGCCGCACAGACCTTAACATCGCGCCGTACCCGTCCACCGTGTACCGGGAGAACACGCGGGACGACCTGAAGGTGGTGGGCAAGGTCAATGCCGGCTGGCCGTCCGAGACCCTGGTGGCTGCAACAACGCTGCGCGGGAACGGCCTGGCACCGGTGATCTCCGAGGCCCTCAACGAGGTCATCAAGGACGGCTCCTACGGGAAGGTCCTGGAGCGCTGGGGCCTGTCCGAGGAAGCCCTGCCGGAATCCAAGACCATCACAGCGGAGAACTTTGCGGCCACCCAGGCAACCGCCACGGCCGCCCCTTCGCCGTCAGGAAAGGCATCATGAACGCAGTATCCACCGAAACCGCCCTTGAAGCTTTCGTCGCCGACTGGCAGGAATGGCACACCGCGCACGAGCGGCAGCGCGCCCACCCCCACGGTTTCCTGGCGGTGACGCACCTGCACTGGCTGGGCAGCGAACCAGCGCGGCTGGACGGCGCTCCCGGCACCTGGAGTGTGGAGGCCGACGTCGTCCGCGTGGTTTTGGAGGCGGGTGAAAGTCTGCAGCGGGACGGCAAGGAATTGAACGCTGCAGCCGGGGCAGCGGTTGAATTCGGTCCCATCGAGGAACGCGGCGGCATCAACCTGGTGTCCGGCGACACGTGATTGAGCTCGCCAAGCGCGGCGGCGAGTACATCGTGCGGCCGCGCCATCCGGAGAACGCGCTTCTCCGGGACTACCAGGGCACGCCCGCCTTCTCGCCGGATGCGGCGTACGCGGTGCGGGGGACGTTCGTGCCGTTCGAGGTGCCGCGGCCCACCACGGTGGGCGCCGCCGTCGAGGGCATCCAGCATGTTTATGAGGCGGCGGGCGAGATCCGCTTCAAGCTGGCCGGCCAGGAACTGTCGCTGACGGCGTTCAACGGCCACGCCCCCGGGTCCCTGCTGGTGTTGTTCACGGACCAGACCTCGGGTAAGACCACTTACCCTGCCAACCGGTCGCTCTCGGTGGTGCCGGCCGCGGACGGATCCGTGCTCCTGGACTTCAACCGCGCCGTGAACCTGCCGTGCGCCTACACCGACCTGGCCACCTGCCCGCTGCCGCCGGCCGAAAACCGGCTGCCTGTGGCCATCGAGGCCGGCGAGAAGATTCCCTACGAACGTCAGGACCAGCAGTGAGTACTTCTTCATGGCCAGGCTTCCTGGCAATCGAGCTCGACGGCGCCGGCTGGGTTGGTGCGGACATCGCCCGTGCGGTGCTGGCCGCCGAGTCCGCCGGCTTCCATGCGGCCACGTTCACCGACGCGCCGGCTCCGGGCCGGGCCAACGCGCTGCAGCGGGCGGCGTTCGCGGGGCCGGTTTCCCGGACCATTGCGCTGGTGCCCGAGGTGGACACCGTCTATACGGAGCCGTTCCACATCTCCACCCAGCTGGCCAGCCTGGACTACGTGTCCGGTGGCAGGGCCGGGTGGATCGTGACGGCGGCTGAGTCGCCGGAGGCTGCTGCCGCCGTGGGGCGTTCTTCCGCGACCGGCGCCGCGCTGGGGCAGGAGGCCGCCGCGTCCATCGAGGTGTCCCGCCGGCTGTGGGACTCCTGGGAGGACGACGCCGTGATCCGCGATGTTGCCACCGGCCGGTACATCGACGTGGACAAGCTGCATTATGTGGACTTTGAGACGCCTGCCGGTTTCGCCGGTGCCGGCTACTCCGTCAAGGGACCGTCCATCATTCCGCGGCCGCTGCAGGGACAGCTGCCGGTGCTTGCTGTTGCTTCGTTGATCGGTGACGGCCTTGTACCGGCGGACGCCGTGGATGCCGTGCTGGTCTCTGCGCCAACTGCTGAGCTGCTGGCTGCCGAGGTCCGCGACGTGCGGGCCCGGCTGGGTGCTTCGGTTGCAGTGGTTGCCGAGCTCGACGTCGTCCTCGACTCCCTGGGGCAGGCGGCGGCTTCGCGTCGTGAATCGTTCGACGGCGGCCGGGCGGCTTACGCAGGCACTGCAGCCGGTCTCACCGACTTTCTTGCTGACCTCTTAAAGGAGGCCGACGGCGTGCGGCTGCATCCGGCGTCGCTCTTTGTTGACCTGGAGGAGCTGGGCCGCCTGGTGCTGCCGGAACTCCGCCGTCGCGGCGCTCTCCGCCCGGTGGTGCAGGACGGCGCCTTCCGCGACCTGCTGGGGCTTCCGCGCCCCGTCAGCCGTTACGCATCCGCCACGGCTTCAGCCGGAAAGTAGGGGAAAACCATGACACAGCACACCCATGCTAAATCCGAGGTATTCAAACCGTCCGGCCAGATCCAGTTCGGCGTCTTCTTCCAGGGCGTCAACTCCGGCACCATCTGGAAGGCGCCGGAATCGGGCTCGCAGACCGACTTTGAGTCCTTCCGCCGCATCGCCCAGACCGCCGAGCGCGGGCTCTTCGCGGCGTTCTTCCTGGGCGAGGGTCTGCGCCTGCGCGAGCACCTGGGCCGGCCGCACGCGCTGGACGTGGCGGGCCGTCCGGACGCGCAGACCATGCTCGCAGCATTGGCATCGGTGACGAAGAACATCGGCCTGGTGGCCACCCAGAACACCACGTACAACGACCCCGCAGACCTGGCCCACCGTCTTGCCTCACTGGATCTGATCTCGGGTGGCCGCGCCGCGTGGAACATCGTGACCACGGACAACGCCTGGACGGGGGCGAACTTCCGCCGCGGCGGCTACCTGGACCACGCGGACCGGTACAAGCACGCAGAGGCGTTCGTGGAGACGGCCAAGCGGATCTGGGACTCGTGGGAAACCGCGGACGGTCCTGCCCGGCGGGTCCTCCATGAGGGCCAGCACTACACGGTGGATGTGACGCCGCGGCTGCCGCGCAGCGCCCAGTACCGGCCCGTGCTGTTCCAGGCCGGCGACTCGCCGGAGGGCCGGAACTTCGCCGCCCGGCAGGCGGACGTGATCTTCTCCGCCCACCCCAAGTTCGACGATGCCGTGGAGTTCCGCAAGGACCTGGTGGAGCGGTCCCTGGCCGCCGGGCGCGGGGCGAACGCGGTGCAGATCATGCCGGCCAGCGAGTTCATCCTCGCGGCCACTGCGGAAGAGGCGGCGGAAAAGAAGGAGTGGGTGCGGAGCCTGCAGATCGGTCCGCAGCAGGCCGTCGCCTACCTGGAGCAGTTCTGGGGCCGCGAGCTGTCGGCGTACGATCCGGACGGGCCGCTGCCGGAGATCGATCCCGTGGTGGAGGAAACGTCCGAGACCCGCGGCAGCGGTTTCCACGGGGCCAAGGCCCGGCAGTTGGCGGACCAGTGGCGTGCGGAAGCCAAGGACAAGGGCCTGTCCATCCGGCAGTTCGTCACCTCCAAGACCGCGCGGATCGACTCCACCTTCACCGGCTCCTACACGGCCGTGGCGGACCAGCTGGCCGAGTACGCCCGTGTTGGCGCGGTGGACGGATTCAACATTTCCCCCTGGCTGATCCCCACCGGCCTCGATGACATCGTGAACCATCTGGTCCCGGAGCTGCAGGAGCGCGGCGTGTACCCCACGGAGTACCGCGGCAGCACACTCCGCGAAAACCTGGGGCTGGAAACGCCGGTGCGGTCCGCCGACGAGGCTGCTGAGGCGGTGCGCGCCTGATGCGCTGGCCAGGCTTTGCTGCAAGGGCTGGCTTCGCTGGAAGGGACGACGACGGCGGCAAGGTGAGCGCCGTCGTCGGCCCTTCCGCGGGTGGTGCTACCGTCCGGGCTGACACCCGTGGGACAGTCAGGCTGCAGTTGACGGTGTGGGAGCAGTGGGTCTAGGGCCTGGGTGCCCCTAGTCGGTCTCCGGGCCCTGGCAGTAGAAACAGTTCCCGGCATCGCAGTCTTCGGCTGCGTCCTGCTCGGGTTGGTGCTCGTTCATTCCGTTTCCTTTCAGTGGGGATTTTTGATGTCAGGCGTGTGGCGGGCTACAGGATGCCTGTGGGCACCAGCAGTGCCCATGCCATGGCCGGGGCAACCAGGACAACCGCCCCGGCATAGAACATGAGTTGGCGGTAGACGCGCTGCCGGTCGTCGTCCCGGGCGTTGGCCACCACCAGGGCGCCATCGGTGGAGAAGGGCGAAACATCCACAACCGTTGCTGCGATGGCCAGGGAAGCGACAGTTCCGGAGGCGCTGAGGCTGCTGGTGGCCAGGAGCGGCCCGGCCATGGGGATGAAGGCCGTGAGTAGTGCGGTGGAGGACGCGAAGGCGGAGCCCACACCGATGACGTAGGACAGCACGAGCGCGATGAGCAGTGGTGCGCCCAGGGCCAACGCCTGTTTGGCCAGCGTGTCGATAACACCGATGCGCTGGAGCAGCGAGACATAGGTGATCATGCCCGCCACGAGGAGGACCGTGGACCAGGAGATGCCGCCGATGAACGTGCGGTGCTCTTTGATGTTGACCAGCGCCAGCAGGAGGCCGGCGGAGAGGGCAACGAAGCCAATAGGCAGCTGGAAGCCCAAAGTGCACACGAGCAGCCCCAAGATCAGCACAAGGGTAAGGACCTGTTGGCCGTGGGGCCGGGTTGCCGTGGCGGGGTTTGCAGCACTTCCAGGGCCGCCGCGGGAATCGTGCAGCCGCCGCAGGAGGACGAAGGCGAAGAGTGTCAGCACGGACAGGATGAGGTTGACCGCGAAGCTCGCGGCGAACAATGCGGTCTGGGAAACCGGGAAGCCATTCTTCAACGCGATGTTATGGACCAGCACGCCGGCCACGGACAGCGGAGAAAAGCCGCCGGCGTGGGCGCCGTTGATGATGAACGCCCCCATGAGTACGGGGTGGAGGCGCGACTCGTAAGCGAAGCCCATGGCCGCCGGGGCGAGGAGCGCGACGGCGGCGGGAGAGAATGTGCCCAGGGACGTCAGTACGGCGGCCACGAGGAAGAAAACCCAGGGCAGCAGCATGGTCCGTCCCCGGACAAGGCGAACGCATGCCTGGACAATGATGTCGATGGTGCCGTTTCGTTGGGCCATGCTGAAGAAGTATGTGACGCCGATAATCGTCAGGACGATGGCGGCCGGAAATTCGGCAAGGATCTCGTTGTCCGTCATGCCCAGCATGAAGTAGCCAACGCCGAAAGAGGCCACCAGCCCCATCACGCCAATGTTCAGCGGCCACTTTGTGGCAACGATGAACATCACCACCAGGATGACAAGCGGGATGATTTGGGTGGCTGTCATGGCCTGCTCCGATGTGGTGGTGACCGCTGGTTTGGCGACGACGTTACCCGCCGCCCCGGGCCCAGCAACAGCCAGCCATGGGGAACGGCGCGCCGCGGTGGGTTCAGAAGCCGCTTCAGGAAAACCCCAGATCACTCAAAACCGCGGTTCGCCCGGGGCGTGGCGCCCCGGGCGAACCGTCGTGGTATCCGTGTTTGATGCAGCGGTCAGTGCGCCAGGGCGGGTTCGGCCAACTGCACCTTTTCCGCTTCGGTGGGCACGAAGCCTGCCTGGAGCTCGGACCGGAGCTTGGCCATGTCCAGCTCACCCTGCCACTTGGCGATTGCCACGCAGGAGACTATGTTGCAGACCGTGCTGGTGAGCGCGCGGGCCTCGCTCATAAAGCGGTCGATGCCAACGATCAGGGCCACGCCGGCTACGGGAAGGGTGGGCATGACAGTCAGGGTCGCCACCAGGGCCACGAAACCACTTCCGGTGACGCCCGCCGCGCCCTTCGAGGTCAGCAGCATCATGCCGAGCATCAGCAGGATCTGGCCCCAGCTGAGGTGGATGTCGCAGGCCTGGGCGATGAACATGGAGGCGAGGGTGAGGTAGATGGCCGTACCGGTGAGGTTGAAGGAGTAGCCGGTGGGGACCACAAGCCCTACGACGCTGCGGTCGCAGCCGATCCGTTCGAGCTTCGACAGCAGGCGCGGCAGGACGGGTTCGCTGGAGGACGTGGCCAGGACGATCAGGAATTCATCCTTGAAGTAGCGCAGGATCTGCCACAGGCTGAAGCCGGTCATCTTTGCCAGGACGCCCAGGCCAACCACCACGAAGGCGATGCAGGCCACGTAGAAGGCAAGGATCAGCATGCCGAGGTTACCGATGGAGTGCGGGCCGTACTTGCCCACGGTGAAGGCCATGGCCCCGAAGGCTCCCAGCGGGGCCACCTTCATGATGTAGCCGAACATGATGAAGAGCAGCTTGTTGAAGCTGTTGACCACATCCAGTGCCAGCTTGCCCGGTCCGCCGAGCTTGCTGAAGGCGAAGCCGCACAGCAGGGCAATGACCAGCACGGGCAGGACCTCACCGTCGGCGAAGGCGCCAACAAAGGTGGTGGGGATGATGCTCAGGATGAAGTCCACGGGGTTGCTGCTGGGCAGCTGCGTGGTGTACTTCTGCGCCACCGAGGAGTCCAGGTGCGTGGGATCGATGTGCATGCCGGCGCCGGGCTGGAACAGCGTCACCGCGGCCAGGCCCAGGGCCAGGGCGAGTGCGGTCAGTGCGTAGAAGAGGCCCAGCGAACGGATCAGGGTGGGGCCCACCTTCCTGGTGTCCCGCAGGGAGGTGATGCCTCCGACGATGGTGCAGAACACGATGGGGGCGATCATGAACTTCACGAGTTTCACGAATCCGTCGCCGATGGGCTTCAGGGACGAGCCGAGGTCCGGCCAGAGTGCGCCTACAACGACGCCGAGGGCGACTCCGATGAGTACCTGGACATACAGGTGTCCGAGAACGGATTTGATCTTCATTGAACAACTTCCTGGTTGGTGCGGCCCGGCTGATGACGGGGCAAAGAGGTAGGGGTTAGGCGGACAACTCGGCGGCCTGGGCCACGTCGATGTCCGCGGTGGCGATGTGGCGGGCCGCCCGGTGGAGGGCCACTTCGCTGACGGCGCCGGCGTCATCGGTGATGATTTCGGCGGTGATGACACCTGCGGGCGTGCCTACCCGCAGCAGACGGGGACTTCCGGCGCTGGTGGAGGACGATTGGCCGGCTGCATTTGCTACGACCGATGACTGCAGCGAGGCTGCCAGGGCAACTGCCACGGCTGAGGTCAGGCCGATGGCGGGGTGGGGGGTGAACATGGACAGCATCCGCACCCGCACGTCGTGGCTGCCGGCAGTGATGGTTGTTCCGTCCGCGGCGATGTAGTCGCCGGCAGGCGCCACAACCCCGACTTTCGGGACAGCGTTCTGCGGGGGATCCTCAGGCTTCCGCAGCCCCATGATGAGGCCGGCGGATGCCCGTGCCGCGATAAGCGTAGGCAGCTGCGCGGTGAGGTTGTCCGTCATCGAGGAAAGATCGACTTCGGCCTGGTCGGCTGCGAGGAGCACGGCAGGGGCGCCGGCGTCCACCATTGTGGCACTGAGGGTTCTGCCGTTGACCTGGAGCTGGTCCACCGTGTTGCCGGTAGGCAGGAGTGCGCCGGTGTTCTGGCCCCAGGGGCCGTGGAACGAGAGGCTGACCGGAACACCGGCTGCGCTGCTGCCCGGAACCCGGGCCAGGCCGGACTTGGGAATGTGGCCGCCGGGAGTGGGGACAGTTCCGCTGAGCACGGCGCCGGAAGTCACGTGGCGCATGCGGACCTTGGTCATGCCGTCCCGGGCGGGAACGATGCCTGTCTGGACTGCGAACAGGGCAATGGCCGTGGCGCAGTTGCCGCAGTTGGAACCCAGCTCAACCGTTGGATCGCCGATCCCCACCTGGGCGAAGAGATAGTCAAGGTCTGCCTCGGCGCCGGGGGTAGCCCAGATGACCGCAGCCTTTGACGTGGTGGACGTTCCGCCCCCGACGCCGTCCAGCTGCCGCGCATCCGCTGCGCCGAAAGCGGCTGACAGCAGTGCGGGGATTTCCTCACGGGTGGGGGCGTGGAGGGCCACGTCCCTGGCATCGAAGAGCCAGCACTTGCTGGTGCCGCCCCGGTACCAACGTCCTTTGAGTCCCACTGTGTTTCTCCCTCGTAACTTGCAGGTGCTCTACTTCACAGCACCTTGTACTTCTACGATCCGGGATGGGAGCCTTCAGCACAATCACAAATAAATGGACGACTATCTACTTTTGCTAAACTCAGTGCATGGCAATCCTCGATCTCCACCGACTCCATGTGCTCCGCGAGGTGGGCCGTTCCGGCTCCCTGACCTCCGCTGCTGCCGCCCTTTCCTTCACCACCTCGGCGGTCTCGCAGCAGATAGCAAAACTCGAGCAGGAGATGGGCGTGGTCCTCATCGAGCGCCATCCCCGGGGCGTGGTCCTGACCGCAGCAGGGCACGCCCTGCTGCGCTACGCTGACGACATCGACAGGACCGTTGAAGCGGCCCGTGCCGAAATGGGGGAGTTCGCGGGCCTTCGCCGGGGCCAACTGCGCCTTGGAACCTTCCCCACCGTCGGAGCTTCCTTGATGCCGGACGTGGTGCTTGAGTTCCGCGCGCGCCACCCGGAGGTGGCCGTGACGGTTGTCAGCGCCCGGCGGGACGGACTGCTGGAACGGTTGCGGCGGCGGGAAATTGAACTCACGCTGCTGTGGGACTATCCCTGGCAGCAAATCGAGGACCCTGACTTGACCCTGATCAGGCTGATGAACGATCCAACGGTGCTGTTGGTACCGCGGGACCACGCGGTTGCGAAACTGGCCTCGGTCCGCATCGGTTCATTGAGTGACCAGGAATGGGTTGTACGCGACGAGCACCCCGTGGCTGACGTCCTCAGCCGGGTATGCCGCGATGCGGGGTTCGAGCCGCGGATCGCCTTCGCAGCCAACGATTACCAGGAGACCCAGGGCATGGTGGCCGCCGGAATCGGGATCGCACTGGCACCCAGGCTGGCGCTGACGGCTCTCCGCCCCGACGTCGTGGCCGTCCCGCTCGCCGGGTCCCCGAAGCGCCGCATCCTCCTTGCCCATCTGGCAAACCGTAGGCTCAGCCCCGCCGCGCAGCAGGCAACCAAGGTATTCCGGTCCATCGCCAAGGGCGCGGCTTCCTGACGAAGCGGTGTCGCGGGTGTTCCATGCGACGGCATACTTATGTATACAATCGTGTACAGCGATGGAGCTGAGGAGATTGATGATGATCAAGAGCGATGTTTTGGTAGTGGGAGGCGGCAACGCCGGATTTGCGGCAGCACTTGCCGCAGCCGAGCGTGGACGCAAGGTGGTCCTGCTGGAAAAGGCCGGGGAAGCCGCATCGGGCGGCAACAGCTTCTACACCGCCGGTGCCACCCGCATCTCCCATGGCGGGCTCCAGGAGCTCATCGAATTTGTGGAGCCCGACGAGCGGCACGCCGCCAGCGACGTCCCCGCCTACACTGCTGCCGAATACCTTGCCGATCTGTCCAAGGTCTCTGAAGGGCGCAACGACCCCGAACTGTCCGCGGTCCTGGTCAGCGAAAGCAACCCGACCTTGCGCTGGCTTCAGGGCTTGGGGCTCAAATACCGCCTGATGTATGAGCGCCAGGCGTACCGGACCGAGGACGGCGAGTACCTGTTCTGGGGCGGACTGCACGTGGGCAATGTGGGTGGCGGCAAGGGGCTCATGGCCGACCACCGGGCGGCCGCGGAGCGCATGGGCGTGGAGGTCATCTATGACTGCGCAGCCACCGGACTGATCCAGGAGGACGGCCGCGTGTGCGGGGTCCGGTACCGCACCTCATCCGGAGAAGGTGAGATCCGGGCCGAGTCGGTCATACTGGCTTCGGGAGGCTTTGAAGCCTCACCGGAACTGCGGCGCCAACACCTGGGCGAGGGCTGGCAGAACGCGAAAGTCCGCGGCACGCCGGGCAACACGGGGGAGATGATCCTCGCTGCACTGGAGGCGGGGGCGGCCAGGGGCGGCGATTGGTCCACCTGCCACAGCGTGGCCTGGGACGCCTGGCACCCGGAAAACGAAAGCAATCTGGAGCTCACCAACCAGCTCACCCGCGGCGGGTACCCGCTGGGCATCGTGGTGAACAGCGAGGGCAAGCGGTTCGTGGACGAAGGTGCCGACTACCGCAACTACACCTACGCGAAGTACGGCCGGGACATCCTCGCCCAGCCGGGATCGGCCGCCTTCCAGATCTTTGACGCATCCTCCCGTCCCATGCTGCGGGCCGAGGAATATGACATGCCGGGGGTCTCGGTGGTCACGGCGCCGACACTCGCCGAGCTGGCCCAGAAAGCCGGCATCAGCCCCGAGGGCCTGGAGGAGACGGTGCGGAGCTTCAATGCTTCGATCACTGATAGCGCGCCCTTTGACCCCAACGTCAAGGACGGACGACGCGCCGATACCCAGCCGCCGAAGAGCAACTGGGCCCGCAGCATCGCCATTGGCCCGTTCTACGCTTTCCCGGTAACCTGCGGCATCACCTTCACGTTCGGTGGCCTCAAGACAGACACCTGGGGCCGCGTGGTCACCGAAGATGCGGAGCCGCTTGAAGGGCTCTATGCCTGCGGTGAAGCGCTGGGTGGACTGTTCAGCGGAAACTACCCCGGCGGCTCCGGGCTTGCGGCAGGCGCAGTCTTCGGTCGCCGCGCCGGCTCCATCGCCTAGGCAACACAGCAGCCCCCACCAGCAACGGAAAAGAGGAAAAAGTGGCCAGTCCCATCCACCAGCGGCTCCGCGACGATGTTCTCGCGAGTGTCTTTGCGCCTGACGAGCCGCTCACGGAGGCCAAGCTCACCGAGCGGTACGGGGCATCCCGGACCCCGGTGCGGGAGGCGCTGCAGCGGCTGGAACAGGACGGGCTGGTGGAACGGCGCGGCAAGGCGGTGGTGGTCCGCACGCATTCCGCCGAGGAGATCATTGACATCTATGAGTCGAGGATCATCCTGGAGCAGGCCGCCGCTGCCAAGGCCGCCGTCAAGGCAACCGCTCTGGACCGACAGCTGCTCATGGGGCTGCTGACGCAGATGCAGCAGCTGGATCCCAGTGACGGCCGGGCGCTCGCGGAAACCAACCGCGCCTTCCACGCCCAGCTGTGGCACGCCACGCACAGCCCGTCGCTGATCGGACTGCTGGAACGCCTTGACCAGCAGGTGCGCCGGTATACGCTCACCACCCTGACCTACCCGGGAAGGTGGCCGGTGGTGCTGGCGGACTACGCCGACCTGCTGGCCGCCATCGGGGACGGCGACTCCGAGCGCGCGGGGGAGATCGCCGCCCGCCACATGTCGGACGCTTTGGCCATAAGGCTGAAGATGTACGCCGAAGATCCCAGGACGCTCTAGGCCGCACCGACGGCTCGAATGCGTTCCTTTCAAGCCCGCCGGCAGATGTCCCTGCGTATTCCATCGCAACAGGTACCCCGAAAGTCGGGTGCAGGGGCATCAGCCGGTGCAAAGAGGCGGGGCAGGTTCCAACGGGCCTGCCCCGTCTCGCCCTTCCGGCGCCTTATGCGCCGGGCCGTTTTAGCTGGAACGGATGACGACGGCGGCGTGGTGAGTGCCGCCGCCGACCTTCCGCGGGGGTTGTCGAGTCCATCCCGTGTCATTCCAGCAGCAAGCCCCCGGAACGGGGTGCCAGGACGTGGTCAAGGACGATGCACGCGGCTCCCACCGCCGTGATGTCCTCGCCAAGAGCCGATCCCAGCAGCTCGACTTCGTGAATCATCCCCATGGCCAGGCGGTTGGCAAGGGCTGCGTGGAGGACTTCAAGGTAACGGGTCCCGACGGGGGGCCAGGACGGTCCACCGAAGACAATGCCATCGACGTCGAGCAGGTTTGCAACGTCCTCGACGGCGCGGGCAAGCCGGCCTGCCGCTTCTCCAAGGAGGCACGATGCACTTTCGTTTCCAGCATCCGCCAAAGCCGCCAGCTTGTGGAAGTGATCGGTGATTTGGCGCAGATCCGAATTGTCGACAGGACCAGGCAGGATTCCCTTGCTGACGCCGTCATTGACCAGCTCGACGGGCATGATCGATATGCCCAAGCAGCCTTTGCGTCCGCAGCCGCACAGCCGGCCTCCCTCGCCCGTGGAAAAATGTCCGATCTCACCCACGTTGTTCGAGGATCCACGCACGACTTCGCCATTCATCACCACGGCTGCGCCGACGCCGCTGCCGAGGTAGACAAAGGCAAAATTCTGGTCTGACCTCTTGTCCCGCACCCACAACTCGGCGTGTGCTGCGGCGGCCGAATCCTTGTCGAGGAAGACGGGAAATCCCGTGGCTTTCCCGAGCGATTCCCGCAATTCCACGCGTTCCCACCCCGTAAGCATCGGCGGCCCAACCACGGCGCCCTGATCGAATTCAATGGGTCCGGGTGCGGCTATGCCAACTCCCAGGACGCGCGTCCTGGGTATATCCGTTTCGCTGATCAGATCTTCCACGGCAGCCGCAATTCGTGCCACTGTTTCTTCCGGTCCGGCAACGGCCACGACGGGGAGGTGTTTGCGGTGCACAACCGTACCTGCCAGGTCCAGCAGCACGAAGGTGAGCATGGAGGGATCCAGGTGGGCTCCCACGGCGTATTTGCTTTTGGGATCGATGGTCAGCGTGGTTCGAGGCTTGCCCTGGGGCACGTGAACTTTTCCGCTCTCACGGATCAATCCCAGGTCCAGCAGCCGCCGTGCAATGTTGGACACCGTCTGCGTGGACAACCCCGTTGCGCCGATCAGTTCCACCCTGCTCATCCCGGATTCCGAGCGGCGGACGAGGTCCAGTACAACAGCCTGATTGAAGGCGCTCACACGCTCCAGATTCGATCCGCGCGGCATCCAGACTCCCTAACTCAATTTATTTGACTAAGCCCAATCCTAGACTATAGTGGCCTGTATCACAGGCTGTCTGTTAGTTCGGACACTCCAACAAGTAGCTTCGCAGAGGCGGAGCTCTGTCTCCCAAAGGGATCCCCTGATATGACTAGGACGAGATTTTTTGCGGCTGCAGCAGGTCTGCTCGCGGGCACTGTTGCCCTGAGTGCCTGCGGCAGTTCAGCTGCACCATCCCAGGCAACTGACCAGAATGCGGACGCCAAGGAAGTGACGTTGACCATCACTGCCAACGCTGTCTCGGGCGGGAAAAACGCCGCCGGCGCTGACTGGATCACCAACTACGTCATCCCCAAGTTTGAGGAGGCGGAAAAGGCGAAGGGCGTCACAGCCAAGGTCAATTTCCAGCCAAACGGCGTGGACGACCAGGCCTACAAGACCAAAATCTCCCTCGACCTTTCCACGGGCCAAGGCGCCGACGTCACCTCCATCGACGGCATCTGGCTCGGCGAGTTCGCAGACGCCGGGTACATCAGCCCCCTTGAGGACATTGTCGGTAAGGACAAGGTCCAGGCATGGGACGGCTGGAAGCAGATCAAGCCGGCCGTTCAGCAACTCACCACCTATGAGGGCAAGCAGTACGGTGTTCCGGACGGGACAGACGGCCGCGTCATCTACTTCAACAAGGCCCTGTTCGCCCAGGCAGGCCTGCCGGCTGACTGGCAACCCAAGAGCTGGGACGACATCCTCGATGCCGCGCGCAAGCTCAAGAAACTTCCTGACGTGACTCCCCTGCAGATCAATGCCGGCAAGGCAATGGGAGAGGCGGCAACGATGCAGGGGTTCCTGCCGTTGCTGCAAGGTACCGGCCAGCCGATCAACAAGGACGGCAAGTGGCAGGGCAACAGCCAGGGCGTCCAGGACGTGCTGAACTTCTACTCAAAGGTCTACGGTTCGGAGCAGTTGGGCGACCCTCTGCTCCAGCAGGACGCCAAGGGCCGCGACAAGTCCTTCCAGGAATTCTCGCAAAACAAGTTGGGCATCCTGATCGAAAGTGACTACCTCTGGCGCTCCGTGATCAACCCTGTGAAGGGCGTGTCCCCCATGGCGAACCGGGACAGCGCAGTGGGATGGGCAAAGATTCCCGCCCAATCGTCCGGCAAGGGCCCCAACGGCGCTGACTTTGTCAGCATGTCCGGCGGTTCCGGCGAGGTTATCAACCCCAAGACGAAGTACCCGCAGCAGGCGTGGGAACTGCTCCAGTTCATGTCGTCGGCAGACGCGATCAAGGCGCGCATTGGGTCAACTCCCCAGATCTCAGCCCGGGACGACGTCAACGGAGAAATCCTCAAAGCCGACCCGTTGCTGAACTTCATCTCCACCGAAGTCCTGCCCGTTACGGCATACCGTCCCGGACTTGCGGACTACACGCAGGTCTCCGCTGCACTGCAGGACGCCAGCGGAATGGTGGCCTCGGGCAAGTCGGCAGCAGATGCAGGCAACGCGTATCAAAAGGCATTGGAAGGAATCGTCGGTGGTAACGACAAAACCTTCAAGTGACCCAAAAGTGGAGGCACCGGTGACCGCTCCAGCAGCGGGCACCGGGCCCTCCCGGGCAGTCGCAGACGACGGTGACGTTGCCGGCCTGGGCAAGGCCCGGGCCATGGCCTTCCTGGCACCGGCCCTGCTCCTGATCTCCCTGTTCCTCGTCTTCCCCGCACTGTGGACGCTCTACCTGGGTCTGACGAATTACCGCCTCAGTGGCTCAGCGGCGA
The DNA here is from genome assembly GCF_018613675.1 of Arthrobacter sp. ISL-85. Taxonomy (GTDB): domain Bacteria; phylum Actinomycetota; class Actinomycetes; order Actinomycetales; family Micrococcaceae; genus Arthrobacter. The sequence goes on from NZ_JAGGPQ010000006.1 coordinate 23,629, forward strand.
AGAACCCGCAGTTCGTCGGCATAGACAACTACATCAATGCGCTCTCAGACGACAGGTTCTTCAACTCCCTGGGGCTGACGCTGATCTTCGTGTTCGGGTCTGCCGTCATTGGACAGTCCGCACTGGGGTTCGCCATCGCCTGGACCATGACCCGGGTCAGGAAATCGGTACGGGCCGTCGTCGAATTCTTCGTGCTGCTGGCCTGGATCATTCCCAGTTCGGTCACCACCTTCCTGTGGTACGCGCTGCTGGACCGGAGCGATGGAACGCTGAACGCGATGCTCTCCACGGGCAACACTGCGTGGCTGCTTGATTACCCGCTGCAGAGCATCATCGTTTTCAACACCTGGGTGGGCACAGCGTTCTCGATGCTCCTGTTCAGTTCCGCCCTGGCTTCCGTCCCGCCGTCCCAGCTCGAGAGCGCGCGCATGGTCGGCGCCGGCGCATGGGCACAGTTCCGCGACGTGGTGTTCCCGCACATTCGTGGACACGTCCTGACCAACACGCTGCTCATCACGCTCTGGACTTTCAACACCTTCACCCCCTACCTGCTCACGGCGGGCGGACCCGATGACCGCTCCAACATCCTGCCGATCTTCATTTACCGGCTGGCCTTGAACGACGGAGCACTCGGGCAGGGCTCGGCGATCTCCCTGATCATGATCATCATCAACCTGGTCATCGCCACCGTTTACCTGCGTCTTCTGAAGGAGAGGAAATCATGACCGCCGTGACTGGCTCCAAGCGAACCGCTCAGGGCGAGAGCCGGCAGATGCTGGGGCACTTCCTCGGGCTGATGGGCAAGAGCGTCTTCACCGCCTTGGTCCTGGCGTTCTTCGTCATACCCGTACTGTGGCTTGTCTTCGCACCGTTTGACGCCCATCCCGGGCTGAACGTGAAGCTGCCGGAGTTCACCTTCAACAACTTCAAGATCCTGTTCGAGAACCCGACCGCAATCGCTTCGCTTGGCAACTCCCTGATCCTGGCCCTCGGCTCGATGGTGGTTGTGCTGGTCCTCGGGTCACTGGCTTCCTACTCGTTGTCGCGGGTCAAAATACCCGGCCGCGACCTGCTGCTCTACACCCTGCTGCTGCTCTCGTCCATCATCACGGGCACAGCGGCCATGGTGCCCACCTTCCTGTTGATGGTGAAACTGGGGCTCATCGACTCCCAGTTCGGCGTCATCCTTGTGCTCAGCGGCGGCATCCTCCCAACAGTGATCTTCATCCTTAAGGACTTCATGGACTCAACCCCCAAGTCCTACGAGGAATCGGCCCGCCTTTACGGTGCCAAGCCCTTGCGGATCCTGTGGGACGTCGTCATTCCGCTGGCCCGGCCCGGCCTCGCCACCATCGCCGTGTGGGCTGTTGTCCAGGTTTGGGGCAACTTCCTGGTTCCGTACATCCTGCTGCGGTCGCCGTCCAAGTCGCCCGCGTCCGTGGTGATGTACACCTTTTACACGGAAGGCGGCCAGCCCAACCTCGCACTGATTTCCGCCTTCTCACTGCTCTTCTCAATCCCCGTCGTCGCAATGTACTTCGTCGTCAACCGGCGTTACGGGTTCCGCTTCCATGGAGGTATCAAAAGCTAATGGCCAGCATCACCACCCGCTCCCTGATCAAGGAGTATCCCGGCGGAGTCCGCGGCGTGGACGAAATGGACGTCACGATCCACGACGGCGAGTTCTTCGCCCTGCTGGGCCCCTCCGGCTGCGGCAAGACCACCTTGCTTCGCACCATCGCAGGCCTGGAAAAATCCACTTCCGGCAGCATCAAGATCGGTGACCGGGAAGTGACCAACATGGAACCGGGACAGCGCCGCGTGGCCATGGTGTTCCAGGACTACGCGTTGTTTCCGCACATGTCCATCGCCGATAACATCGCCTACCCGCTGAAGATCCAGAAGGTCGCCAAGACCGAACGCCATTCCAGGGCCGAAGAAGTAGGTGACAAACTGTCCCTTCAGGGTTTGCTGGAGCGCCGGCCCGGTCAGCTTTCGGGCGGCCAGCAGCAACGCGTCGCCCTGGCCCGGGCGGTGACCAGCCGCCCCGACGTCTTCCTGTTTGACGAACCCCTGTCCAACCTGGACGCCCGGCTCCGGCTCGAGGCCCGGACGTTCCTGAAAAAGCTCCAGCTGGACCTCGGCGTCACCACTGTCTTCGTCACCCACGACCAGGCCGAAGCACTCGCCCTGGCCGACCGGATCGCGATCATGCGATCGGGCAAGATGCAGCAGCTGGGAACGCCGCGGGAAGTGTTCCAGCGCCCGGCCAACACCTTCGTCGCCTCGTTCGTTGGCTCAACCTCCATGAACCTGCTCAAGGGCATCGTTAGTGACCACACCGTGATGATCGGCCGCCAGCGCGTGCCGTTGCCCACGGATGCCGTGGGCAGGGTGGGCGATGGCCAGGAAGTCACGTGGGGAGCCCGGCCGGAATACCTGGGCGTCTCCTTAGGCGCGGCCCCCGGCAGCCTCGAAGGAACTGTCACCGTGTCCGAGAACCTGGGCGCTTCCGCCTTGATAACGGTGGAACTGGCGGAGAGCGGGGAACCGGTCCAGGTTGTGGTCAGTGAGGACCATGAGCCTCGAATCGGAACACGCCTATGGGTCACGTTTGAGCCCCGGCGGACGCTGTTGTTCGATGCTGAAGGTCTGCGGATCGGAGACTGACGGTGCGCATCAGCCGGATGCTGACCCCGGAGGACCGCGCAGGGAACCTCTACTTCGACGTCCCCTTCGAGCTGGGACGCTGCGAATCTTTGGAAGTGCTCCTGGACTACGACAGGTCCCGGGCCGTTATTGACCTGGGCTGTATGGGTCCCGAGGGGTGGCGGGGTTGGTCCGGCGGAGCCAAAAAGCGCTTTGTGATCAGCAGGACCGCGGCGTCCACGGGCTACTGCCCCGGTGAACTTGAATCCGGGGTGTGGAAGGTGGTGCTGGGCCTTCACCAGATTCCGGCTGAGGGCGTCACGGTCGAGTTGACCATCAATACCCCGGCAACAGGGGGAGTGGAAGCCGAGCCTTCCGCCCCCGCGCCGGTCAGCACTGTCCCGGCCAGCCGCCGTCGAAATCTTCCTGCCGCCGCAGGGATGCGGTGGCTTGCCGGGGATTGCCATGCGCACAGCCTCCATTCCGACGGCAGCCTCTCCCTCCGGCAGTTGGCGGGAGAGGCTGCACGGAACGGGCTGGACTTCCTGGCCGTAACGGACCACAACACGGTCAGCCACCATCCACATCTGCAGGGCGTGGGCCAGGAATATGGCATCGCGCTGCTGCCCGGACAGGAAGTCACCACGGTCCGGGGCCATGCGAACGCTTACGGCCGCGTCAATTGGGTGGATTTCCGGCGCCACCCGGACGCTTGGCTTGACCAGGTTGAAGGCGAAGGCGGATTCCTGTCCATCAACCACCCGGTAGCAACTGATTGCTCGTGGCAGTGGCAGTTGTCGCGGAAGCCTACCCACGCCGAGATCATGCATGAGACCTGGCTGCCCAACCGGCGCGATACCAGCATCTGGGCTTGGTTGAGCGCGTGGGGCGAGCCCGTCATTCCGCTCGGGGGAGGGGACTTCCACCGTCTCGAAGACGGGCATCCCACGGGGTTGCCCACCACATGGGTGCAGTCCGCGGACCCCTCCGAAGAAGGACTCCTGGCTGCGCTCAAGACTGGGCCGACGGCCCTCAGCATGGGCATCGACGCGCCGCTGCTGCTGCGCGTCGACGGCGAACTGGTCGCCATCGACGCCGAAGGGACCATCTTGGTGGACTTCGATGGCCGCCGGCAACTTATCCGCGACCCCTATGCAGCCATCGATGCCAGGGGGGCCGGACCGTACCGGCTCGAAACGTCGGACCGCCGGATCCTCGCCCTCACCACGTAGATATCAGCACGTAGGCATCCGCCGCGTGGGGGCCGTAGGACGTCCCCATTCACGAATGCAGATACGCCCCGCCTCTGGTGAAGCGGGGCGTATCTGTCGGGTGGTTACTTGCGGGAAGTGAGACGCAGTGTGCGTATTTCCCACGGATCAAGCTCGAACTTGTACTCACCGTCAGCCTGTTCCGATGCCAACGCCCTGCCCGTCAGGTCAACCGTGGATACTTCGCTGAAGGGGCCGGTAACGACGCCTCCGGTGGGCTGCTCGGCCAACAGCACAAGACGGATTTCGACGTCGTTGCCTACCTGGCGCATGCTGCTCAGCCGGATGCCCTCACCCCTGAGCCGCAGTCCTTCTGTAGGTTCCGGGACAGCGGGGGCCGGGGTTCCCCGGCCGCGGACGGCCAGGCCGGGAGCGTTGAAGTGGTCAGTGAGCCGAACCGCGTCCGCATTGCGATAACCCTGCGCGGAGGCCATAACCGCAAATTCGACGTCCACGAGGGTTCCTGCTTCTTCGGCTCCCGGGATGGGGATCTCTGAGGCAGCCGGTTCGTCACGCAGCGGGTGCACGTTGACGCTGATCGATCCCACGGCGCGCAGCAGTGTGAGCGCCAGTTCCTTTCCATCCACCACCTCATACTCGGTAGCGTCATGCAGGAGCACTGTGGCAGGTCCAGCGGACACGAAGGTGTAGGCGGGAAACGTCGGAAGCGGAAATTCGCCCCCTCCCCCCTCGGCGGTGAGTGAACGGGTGGTAATGCAGAACTGCCCTTCCGATGCGGAAGATTCAACGGCGCTCGGGAGCGGGATGTGCATCCTTAGCCGGTGGTCGGCTGCCTCATTCGTGAACTGGACCCGAAGACGAACAAACGGTTCACCGCGGCGCAGCTCCACGAACGTGTGGACCGGAACGTCGACATGCTCGTTGTCCCGGCTCCCCATGCTGCGGTCGAGGGAACGCGGCCACGAATAGTGCCTGGTCACCTTGACTACTGTGCGTACCGGTCCGCGTTCAACAACCTCCATGGCCACCCGGGAAGGTTCAGTGACAATGCTGTCCAACGCCGGAGGGCCGTAGTTGTAGCTGTCACCGCAGTCCCCGCCGTCAACCAGCCTGCCGATACCGTGCAGGACGGTGCCGTCCACCCCGGTCAGGGTAATTTCCCCATCCGCGCCGATGCGCGCTGAAATGAGTCCGTTGTTCAAGATGCCGTCATGGCAGGTGATGTGCTCCGGTTCGGGGCGTTCTGCCTGGAAGACCCTGAAAGGGGTAATGCCCATGGCCGCGACGGGGACATCGACCAGTACCCGGCGCCTGGGTTGGGCGACGATCCGAACTTTCCAGTCGCCCGGGTGTGCCTCGACGGCAGCTGCCAGTTCGGCCTTGAACGCGACGACGTCGAACACCGGCACTGACGGCACCTCCGCCACATCGAACTCAAGTGAATAGGGCGCCACGCGGTACGTCTCGATGAGCTGGCCGAACAATTCGCGTCCGTGGATCCGGTTCATCATGCGCTCCACCAGGACGGAGGCGTCCATGGTCTCGTCACCGAGCATGGTGGGTGCGTGCCCGGTTTCCTGCACCGGCAGCATTGTGCCGTCGCCGGTCATGGCGGTCACGGGCATTCCCTCCGCCGGAGCAGGCACGTCGAGTTCGACAACGACGTTGCGGTCCGAGGGCAACGTGTTGAACGCGACGAACGCGTCGCTGGGAATGCTTCCGGCCACCGAAAGGGCCACCTCGTTGCGGGCGGCGCGGGCAATCTGAGCTGCTTCGTGCAGCCGGGCCTCTACCTGGTCCACCGTTTCATCGGTGCCGGAGCCCACCACGGAGTCGTGCGCGGTGGACTCGATGATGCGGCGCCAGGACATGCCGATGAATGGTTCAAAGTCGACTCCCATGTGGGCCGCTGCCAGCCGTTCGGCGTCAAGGACCATGCGCTCGGCCGTGGCCATCGCGATCTTGAGGTTGCGGCGGATCGAGAAGACGCCCGGAAGGATGTTGCCCCGGGCATGGGAGCGAAGTTCACCGCGCACTGCCTCCAGGCCTTCGTCCCCGGGGTCGAAGGCCGACACGTACTCTTCCAGCGTGCCGACCCGGATGGGGAAGGCGGGCGAATCGTACGTGTCCACGTGGCGCATCAGTGCCGTGTCGGGCGGCATGTGATCGGTGCCAACCATTCCAAGGATGGGGTCGCCGCGGTATCGATCGGCGGTTTGTTGCCTGTATTCCCCTAACGCGTGCGGGATGTGTTCGGGAATGGCGAGGAGGTCCAGGGCGCTGCCGTATCCGTCGAAAAGGTATTCCACCCGGACGGATGATCCGTCCAGCGCTTCCCACCTGAAGGAATGCCCGGAAACTTTGGCCGGCACTCCGCGCCAGAGGCAGGCGTGTGCAATGCCGGCCCGGCTCAGGATTTGCGGCATTTGGGCGACGTGGCCGAACATGTCGGGAAGGTATCCCACGTTCATGTACCCGCCCAGCCGCCGGGCGCCCGCCATGCCCATTTGGAGGTTGCGGATGATGGTCTCGCCCGAGCACAGGAATTCGTCCAGCAGGATCTGCCACGGACCCAGTGCCAGCTGGCCGCTGGCAACGACGGCGCGGACCCTTTCTTCGTTCTCAGGCCGGATTTCCAGGTAGTCCTCGATCGCGGCGGTCTGGCCATCAAGGGTGAACCGGAACCTTGAGTCTTCCTCGGCCATCTTCAGGACGGTGTCGAACATCTGGACAAGCTTGAAGCGGAACACCTGGAAAGGTTCGTACCACTCCCGGTCCCAGTGCGTGTGGGGCACCAGGACGATGCCGGTCTCCTCCGCCCGGCTCATGCCGAGACCGACTCTCCGCCAATGGAGACCTGCAGGGAATCGGCCAATGCTGCTGCGATCATCTGGGCGACCCTGACGTCTGCCTCCCCTTCGGCGATCCCGGTGGGAGGCTTCTCCTGGCCGTCTGCCATGCGGTGGAATGCGACGAGTTCCTGCTCAAACGCTTCCGTGACGTCCTCGAACAGGCAGTCGGATACCCCGGCCCCGGCCTTCTCTGTGATCTGCAGCGTGGTGGGGGCGTTGAGGAGATAGGGGACGGTGAATTCCAGTTTTCCGCTTCCCGTGGTGTGGTGGACGGTCACGCTTTCGCGGTACACGGGGTAGTCGGCCATATAATGCCAGTTGAAGTGCACGCGGACCCCCTCGGCAGCTGTCGCAGCTATTTCGATGGACCCGGGATCGTCTTGTTCTGCCCAGTAATGGACGGCATCAACTGCCTGCAAGGGGCCTACCAGCGCCCGGACCACCGCGATGTCGTGAATCAGGCTGCCGAGGATGACGTCGGAGTAGAGCCGCCGCAGCAGGCCGGGGCTGTCTTTACCCAGAGCTGCATCCAGCTTTTGTTCATCGGCTTCCACCAGCCCGGACAGCACGTCGGCGGGGACGTCCCGGGCTCCCGGGTGGAGGTTAGCGAAGGCCAGCTGCGCGGATCCGGCGGGGTGGAGCACCTCCACGTTGACGAACCGCGTGTCTTTCAGGCCTGGCAACCGCTCTTTCAGGGTCAGGACGGCGGGGTCGTACTCCTTCATGTAACCAAGCAGCAGCATCGGCCTGCCCTGCCCCTGCTCCGCTTTGCGCAGCAGTTCGATCTCCCCGAGGGAGAACGCCAGTGGCTTCTCGCAGAGCACCGCGACCCCTGCTTCAATGCACTGCAGCGCCGGCTGGCCGTGGGATCCCGAGGTCAACAGCACGACGGCGTCCAGGTCCTCACCGTCCAGCATGTCGGTCAGGTTTTGGTACTGGTGCTCGGCCGGGATGCCGTATTGGGCGCCTACCCGGTCAAGCAGGGCGGGGGAGAGGTCGGCCATAGCAGCAAGGTCGAACAGATCCCATCGCCTTGTGATCAGGGGCAGGTGCACGGACTGGGCAACGGCGCCGAGTCCCACAACTCCGATTCGAAGCAAAGTCATTAGGGGATCCACTTTCTGAGTACGTTGCGGTTGATGGCATGGTGCTTGTCTGCAAGATCGGGATCGTCGTCCGGCTGGGGTATGGAGTCCTGCTCCACCACCAGCCATCCGTCGTAGCCTGTCCGCACGAGGCCGTCCATGAACCCCTCCACGTCCAGGTCGCCGTCGCCCAAGGGCACGAAAGCTTTCCCGGCCCAGACATCAAGCATGTCCCCTTTGTCCCTCACTACGGCGCGCAGGACGTCGGCCCGGGCATCCTTGATATGGACGTGGTTGACCCGTTCACCCCACAGCCGGAGGCTCTCCACTGGATCCCCGCCGCCAAGAATGAGGTGGCCGGTGTCCAGTGTGAGGCCGACGTCCGTGAGGTCAAGGAATCTTTCGATTTCCTCCGGCGTTTCCACGTGGGTGCAGGCGTGGTGGTGGAACGTGGGTTCAAAACCGCGGTCCCGGACAAGGCGTGCCGCGGTGGCGATGTTTCGGGCCAAAGTGGTCCAGCCGTCGATGTCGAGGGCCACGTCCGTGCCTCCCCCCGGATTTGCCCGGCGCCGGTCGGAACCGCTGTCGGCCAGCGTCGGCAGCGGCGGGTGCTCCTGCAGCCCATCAGTGGCTTCTTCAAAGACGTCGAGAGCTGCCGAAAGGGAGGGGATGGCTGCAGCAAAGGCGTGGTCGTCAGTAAAGGGAAGATCGATCCAGCCTCCGGCGAGGGATAGGCCGTGCTGCTTCAACCGGCGGCGGAGTTCGCCGTCCCGTCCGAGAAATCCGACGGGCCCCAAATCGATCCCCGTATACCGGTGCCTGCTCAGAACCGCGCAAACCTCGTCAGGGCCGGGCAAACGTCCTCCAGCTGTTGCGCCTAAGTCAAAGACGCCAAAACTCACGGGTGCACCCGCAACTCCGATCAAGGGAAACTCCTCGCAAGGCCGAAAGGCAAAATCATGCGGTCCCGGTGAGCCGGCAACTTAGGCGGCCGAGGGGGGACCATACCTCGACAAAAGTAATCTAGCCCACACCCGGCACTAAATCAATTTAGTTGAGTAAGAGGGTCGCCGCACCCGTTGAACACAAACCGGGGCACGGGTACTGTGGGCCGACAACTCATCCTCGCCGCGGGGGCGCCCATGGGCGGCAATTCGAATAGCAGCATTGACTACGAATTCCTGACTGTCGGGGGCGTGGCGGGGACCCTCGGGAGGTCACGGACATCCTGCACGACGTACGCTTCCCCGCTGGTGGTGGGGCAACCTCGACCGCAGGACGCTGGACGTTCGAGCAGGACGGGCCTGAAACGGTGGTCACCGACGAGTGGCGGGTCAGCGGGGCGAAAACGCAGGTGTGTGCCGCCGTCGAACCTTCCGTGGTGCTTCCGCTGCGAGTAAGCGCACTGGATAAAAGTCTCTGGCGGTGTGAAGCCGGGCGAACTAGGCTCTCACGCATCACCCGCCTGTGAAGGGAAATAATGATGAAAGTGAGCCACATTCCCCTGCGCCTGGCCACCGGAGCGTTCATTTTGAATGCCGGCTACAGCAAGCGGAACCTGGACAAGGACAGCGCCGCCCAAATGCAGGGCATGGGAGCCAAGGTGTACCCGCAGCTGGCCCGGATGGAGCCGGAAACGTTTGGAAAGCTGCTCAGCTACGCCGAGATGACCTTGGGCGCAACACTCCTGGCGCCGTTCGTGCCCAGCAAGCTGGCGGGGCTGGGCCTTGGCCTCTTCTCCGGATCCCTTCTCACCATGTACCGAAGAATTCCGGAAATGACGTTGGAGGACGGGATCCGGCCAAGCCAGCAAGGCACCGCGCTGGCGAAGGACGTCTGGATGTTCGGAATTGCCCTCGCGCTGATCTTGGACCGGAACCGCGTAAAGGGCTCCTCCCGAACCCGACGTTATCGCGCGTTTGACAGGACGAGGGGTGCGCAGCTGTTGCGCGGCAGGTAGTCGGCCTTAACCTCGATGCGCCGGGCCCCATCGGGCAGCTTCCCGTGCATCCGCCCGAGCACCAGTTCGAGGGCGTGAACTGCAAGCATATCGAGGGGCTGACGAATTACGCTCAGCGGGGGAGTGGTCAGCTCAGTCCAGGGGTTGTCGTCAAAGACGATGAGGGAAAGCTCGTCAGGAATCCCGATGCCCGTTTGGACGAGCCTGCGGACTGAACTTTGCACTTGCGCCGTGTTGGCAACGATGAGCGCCGTAGGCGGCTGACGCATCGCAAGCAATGACCCCACGGCGTCTCCTCCGGCATCCCCTCGAAAAGGTACGTCGCGGACAAGCGTGGGGTCCACAGGTAGGGACGCATGTTGGTGGGCGGCCTTGTAGCCGTTCACCCTGGCGCTTCCGGTGGATGTGGAGAGCGGGCCCGTGATCAGCCCGATCCGGGTGTGGCCGAGGCTTATGAGGTGCCCGGTTGAGCGTTGTGCCGAGTCGAAGTTTTCAATGCTCACGACGTCCACGTCGTCGAGCTCTTCGATGGCGCGGTCGATGAAGACGACGTTGACGCCGAGGTCCCGCAGCCGCCGCCATTTTTCGATGTTTCCCCCGGTGGGAGTGGCAATGACGCCACTGACGGAACGGTCCAGCAAGGTGTCCAGCGAGTCTGCCTCCAGATGTGGGTCCTCCTGGGTGGTCATCAGCACCACCTGGACACCGTGGCTGCGCGCTTCCCAGACAATCCGGTCCGCCAGCCGGGCGAAAAACGGATTCGAGAGGTCGGTGACCACCAGTCCGATGGTGAGTGCATGTCCGGCGCTCAGTTCACGCGCGGCCGCCCTGGGCCGGTAACCCAGGTCATCGATGACCCTCAACACCTCTTGCCTTTTCGCGGGCGCCACCGGTCCAGAATCCGGGTTCAGCACCCGTGAGACCACGGAAACGGACACTCCCGCAGCAGCCGCCACATCGCGAATAGTAGGCGCTTTGCGCACCGCTCCTCCTTGAGACCAAGACCCTCGTCGTTACCTTCGCCATTTCTTCAGCCCGTCTTGTTTCATTACGCCGGGCTGGATGGTGATCGTTGACACAGCTTATCAGCGGCTGGTACAAAAGTGGAACCGGTTCCACTCCGGACAGTTTTCCTTACCAAACACGACAAAGAAGTCATGCCATCCGGCGAGCCGGAGGCGCTTTCTTTGGCCAAGCATCCCTAAGAGAGATTCCCGTGAACCTTCATAAACTCCTCAGCGAGCGCGAGCAGCAGTCCCGTCCCATCCGCGTTGGGCTGATCGGCGCCGGCCGCTACGGGACCATGTACCTGGCCCAGGCCAACAACATTCCCGGCATTCATGTGGTTGCCATTGCAGACATCAACGTCAAGCGGGCCGAAGGGGCCTTCGAACTTGTCGAATGGCCGGCCGCCCAGGTAGCCCCCGATATCGCCACAGCCTTGAGGAACCGCTCCACGGCCATCATCGCCAACGCCGACGAATTGTTCGACGCCGACATCGACGTCATTGTCGAAGCCACCGGTAACCCGATCGTCGGCATCAAGCACGCTTTGAAGGCGATTGAAACCAAAAAGCACATCATCATGGTCACGGTCGAAGCTGATGCCCTCGCCGGCCCCGCCTTGGCCAAGCGCGCAGAAGAAGCGGGCGTGGTCTACTCCATGGCCTACGGGGACCAGCCGGCCCTCATCATGGAACTCGTCGACTGGGCCCGCACCAGCGGCTTTGACGTCGTCTGCGCCGGCAAGGGCGCAAAGTACCTGGAGCACTACCACGAGATGAACCCGGACAACGTCTGGGACAACTGGGAGTTTTCCAAGGAACTGACGGACTCCGGCCAACTCAACCCCTACATGCACACCTCATTCCGTGACGGGACCAAGGCGGCCATTGAGATGGCAGCGGTAGCCAACGGCGCAGGGCTGGCTCCTTCCGATTCCGGCCTCAGCTTCACACCCGGCAACGTTGAAGAAATCGCGACCATCTGCCGCCCTGCCGCCATTGGTGGTTCGCTGGCCCACGAAGGAAGCGTAGACGTCATGTCCAGCGTCAACCGCGACGGCAGCTGGATCAGCCACAACACCCAGGAAGGCGTCTTCGTCGTCGTCAAGGCAACCAACGACTACGTCTCGGGCTGCTTCAACGAATACCCCTGGCACCCGGACCCCACCGGGCAGTACGCAGCCCTGTACCGCCCCTACCACTACGTCGGCCTCGAACTGAACATGTCCATCGCCAACGCAGTCCTTCGCGGCATCCCCACCGGCGGCCCGGTCGGCTTCTATGGCGATGTGGTCGCCACCGCCAAGAAAGACCTCAAGGCCGGCGAATTCCTTGACGGCGAAGGCGGCTTCACGGTCTGGGGCAAGCTGGTCTCCGCCAAGCACTCGGTTGCCACCGGCGCTCTTCCCGTCGCGCTGGCCCACCATGTAGAGCTGCGTAATGATGTGCCCAAGGGGGCCACCGTTGGTTGGGAGGATGTCATCATTGATGACTCCCTGTCCCAGGCGCTGGAACTCCGCCGGGAAACCGAAGCGCTCATCAACACCCCGGTCACCGTCTCCTAAGTGTCCCCTGGCTTCAAGCCAAACCCGCGGCAACGGGCGGCTCCGCCCTGTCTGCCGCAGCACCGCATCCTTCCAATGAAGAAAGGCATCGAATGAACCTCAACACCCGCGCCATCACCGGGGTACTGGCAACCAGCCTGGCCGCCGCCCTGCTGTCCGGCTGTGCAGGCGGAACCCAGGCCGGCCAGACCGGCCCGGTGGCCAAGATCCAGCTCTCCATCCCCGATCCGCTGACCTCCTCCGTCGGCGTGACCGCCCAGCACTTCGCGGACCAGGTCAAGAAGGCCTCCAACGGTTCCGTGCAGGTCACCGTGGTGCCCAACGGCACGAGCTTCAGCGGAGACCAGAATGCGGCCGTCACCCGGCTTCAAGGCGGATCGCTCGACGGGCTCATCCTGTCCACCTCCGTCTACGCCTCAGTGGTGCCCGAGATGAACGGCATCAGCATCCCCTACCTCTTCGCGGACACAAAGGAAGAGGCAAAGTTCCTCGCCGGCGAACCCGGGAAGGTCCTCAAGGACAAACTGGCCGCAAAGGACACGGTGGCGCTCTCCTTCCTGACCCGGACCGGCCGCGAGATCACCAACTCCGTGCACCCGATTGAACAGCCGTCCGACCTGAAAGGGCTGAAGATCCGGGTGCCGGGCAACACGCTCTGGACCGACTTCTTCGGAAAGCTGGGCGCGAGCCCCACCACCATGGCCTTCTCGGAAGTCTTCACCGGCCTGCAGACCGGAACCATCGACGGCCAGGAAAACCCGATTGAGGTTCCTTGGACGAATAAGTTCTCCGAGGTGCAGAAGTACGTCTCAATGACCAACCACATCAACGACGCCTGGGTGCTGGCCCTGTCATCGAAGAAGTGGGATTCGCTGACGGATGACCAGAAGAAGGCGCTCAACGCTGCTTCCGAGGAGACGGCAACCTTCAAAACCGGCTATGACGACGAACAGTCCAAGAAGCAACTGGATGAACTGACTGCCAAAGGCATGAAGGCCAATGAGCTCAGCGCATCCGGACTCGCCGAGTTCAAGGCCGCCTCCGAAAGCCTTTACCCGGAGTTCTCCAAGCTGATCGGCAAGGAATTCTTCGATCAGGCCATCGCCTTCGCTGGCAAGAAGTAGCCAGTACGGGTGGGAGCCCTCCGGCGGCTCCCACCCGTACCAACACTCCACTCCCCACCGAAATCCCGCTCTCAATGTCGACAGTCTGGAAAACCATGAAACCCACCGTTGCTCCCCAGGACTACGGGGAAGCCCTTCCCCTCGAAGCGGAGGAAATCCTTCATTACGACCACGTGCCGGACCGCTGGAGCGGCGCAGCATGGCTCGACAAGGCGCTCGAATGGATTGTGGGAGCGGCGATTCTCGCGGAGCTCGTGGTGATCCTCCTGAACATCACCGTCCGTGTCATCACCGGTGATTCGGTGCTCTGGACGCAGGAGGTGTCCGAGATTGCCCTGCTGACCATCGCTTTCATCGGCGGTGCCATTGCCTACCCGAAGGGCGCGCACATGTCCGTCCAGGCGCTCATCATGCGCCTGCCCGCAACCTGGAAGCCCTACCTCGCAGCACTTGTGGACTGGCTCGTCTTTGTCATGAGCGCCGGCGCGCTTGCCCTGTTCGTGCCCACCCTCGTCCAGCAGCTTGAAGAAAAAACTCCCATCCTGCAACTGCCCGTCTTCTGGGTCAACATGCCCTTCTCCGTGGGCATGGTCCTCATCGCCTGGTTCGCCCTGGTCAAACTGCGGCGCCAGCCCTGGCGTCCCGCCGTCGTCGGTGCCGGAATAGCGGCAGCCCTGGTCGCCGTCGTCCTGGTCTCCCCGCCCCTGTTCTACTACGCCTCCCCGAACGTCCTGCTCGTGGTGGTCCTCGTGGCCCTTTTTGCCCTGCTGTTCCTGGGACTGCCCATTGCCTTTGTCCTGGCCCTCGCCTCCGGAATCTACCTTTACGTTGGCGGCATTTCCGACGTGAGCGCCATCCCGATCGGCATGGCATCCGGAGCCAAGGGCTTCGTCCTTCTGGCCATTCCCTTCTTCATCCTTGCCGGCACGGTCATGAACTCTGCAGGCCTTACCCTGCCGTTGGCCAAGCTCGTTGATGCCTTGATCGGCCACCTTCGCGGCGGGTTGCTGCAGGTCGTGGTGGTCACCATGTACATCTTCTCCGGCATCTCCGGCTCCAAGGTCGCCGACGTCGCAGCAGTCGGCACCACCATGCGCGGCATGCTCGAAGAGCGCAAATACCCGCGGGGCGAGGTGGTGGCGGTGCTGTCGGCGTCGGCCATCATGGGCGAAACCATCCCGCCCAGCATCGTCCTGCTCATCCTCGGCTCCATCACCACCATCTCAACCACCACCCTCTTCCTGGCGGGCTTCCTGCCGGCAGCGTTCCTTGCCCTGGTGGTCATGGCCCTGGTGTTCCTGCGGGCACGCAGGCAGGGAGGGGTGCCAAGCGCCAAGGCCACGTGGCGGGCCCGGGGTTCCGCCACCTTCTTCGCCCTGCCGACGCTGCTGCTGCCTGTGGGAATGGTGGTGGGGATCCTCAGCGGATTCGCCACCCCCACCGAAGTTTCTTCGGTTGCCGTCGCCTACGCCTTCGTGCTCGCGGCAGCGTATCGGCGCGGCAGCAGGCGGCTGCTCGGCGACACCCTGCGGGAAACGACGACGACGGCGGGCATGGTGCTGTTCATCATCGCCGCGGCGTCGCCCCTGGCCCAGACCCTTGCCCTGGCGGGCGTCTCGCAGCAGATCCATGACCTGATGTCCGGGCTGGGCGATTCACCCATCCTGTTCATGCTTTTCACCGTGCTGCTGCTGGTCATCATGGGCCAGCTGCTCGAGGGCTTGCCCGCGGTGCTGATCTTCGCCCCGCTGTTGCTGCCGATCGCCACCGACTTCGGCGTCAACCCTGTTCAGTACGCCATGGTCCTCATCATCTCCATGGGCATCGGCTCCTTCGCCCCGCCGGCGGGGGTCGGCTTCTACGTCGCCTGCGCCACGGCCCGCGAAACCGTGGAAAACAGCCTCAAACACTTCTGGCCGTATCTGGCGGCGGTGTTCATCGGCCTCCTCGTTCTCGCCGCCGTGCCCTGGTTCAGCACCTTCCTGCCCGCCCTCGCCGGCCTGATCCCCTTCTAACCCATGGCGAAATTTTCATCTCCCCTCGGGCCCGGTGTCTCCGTCTCGCTGCTGGGAACCGGCCCCATGGGAGCCCCCATCGCGCGGAACCTCATCGATGCCGGGGTGCCGCTGACCCTGTGGAACCGCACCGTCCAAAAGGCCGAAGCCATCGAAGGGGGGACGGTAGCCCCGCAGCCAGCCGATTCCGCGGCGGATGTTGTCCTCACCGTCCTGCCGGACCTGCCCCAGGTCGAAGCACTGCTCGACGGCGATGACGGCCTGGTCGCGGGGTGGTCGCGGGCAGGGGTGGTCGAACCTGTCCTGGTTATCCACGGCACCGTGTCACCCACGGCGGTCACCGCTTTCGCCGCCCACTGCAAGTCCCGTTACGGCGTCGTAGTCATCGATGCTCCGCTCAGTGGCGGGACCATCGGGGCGGAGCAGGGCCGGCTGAGCATCATGGCGGGCGGGCCCCAGAGCGTGGTCCAGTGGCTGACCCCGCTTTTCGAGCTCTACGGCTCCACCGTCATTTGGTTCGGGGAGGCCGGGGCCGGGTCCATTGTGAAGGCCTGCAACCAGATCGTGGTGGCGGCAACGGTCACGGCACTGTCGGAATCGATGGCGCTCGCGAAGGCGTCCGGACTTGACCTGGCAAAGGTCCAGGCAATCCTCAAGGGCGGACTGGCCAACTCGGAAGTCCTTCAACAGAAAGGCGGCCGCTGGGTCACCGGGGACTTCCACGGTGGCGGTTCTGCCAAGAACCAGCTCAAGGACCTGCGTTTCGTCACGGAGGCGGCGGCGGACACCGGACTCCCACTGCCCCTCGCCACCACCCTTAAAACGGAATTCCAAACACTGGTCACCAAGGGTCTCGGGGACCTTGACCACACAGGGATCTACCTGAACATCATCAGCAATCGAGTAAAGGAACCGTCATGACCATCGTCGTCACAGCAGTATTCACGCCCGAAGACGGCGCCCGCGGCCAGGTTGTCGCAGCCCTCGAGCCCGCCATCGCCGAGGTCCACAAAGAGCCCGGATGCCTCCTGTACGCCATCCACGACGCGCCCAACGGCCAGATCGTAATGATCGAGAAGTGGGAGAGCGCCGAGCTGCTCGACGCGCATGGCGACGGAGACGCCGTCAAGCGGCTCAACGCCTCACTGGAAGGACTCCTCGCCGAGCCCGCTGAGGTCACCCGCTTGGTTCCCATCCCGGCCGGCACTCCCCAGCAGGGCGCCCTGTAATGCCCCAGCGCATCGTGGTCATGGGGGTCTCTGGTGCCGGAAAATCCTCCGTGGGCCAGGCGCTCGCAGCCCAGCTCGGGGCTGGCTTCATCGATGGCGACACCCTGCACCCCGAAGCAAACGTCAGGAAAATGGCGTCAGGCGTTCCCCTCACGGACGACGACCGATGGCCGTGGCTCCAGCTCGTTGGTACCAAGTTGTCCGCCGGCTCGCACGGCGGAACCATTGTTGCCTGCTCAGCCTTGAAGCGAAGCTACCGGGACGCCATCCGCACGGCGGCGCCGGACACCACGTTCATCCTGCTGCAGGCCGACCGGCCGGCACTGCAGCACCGGCTCACCCAACGCCCCGGACACTTCATGCCGGCCTCCCTGCTCACCTCGCAGCTGGAAACCCTGGAGGAGCTGCAGGACGACGAATCCGGGCTGATGATCGAGTCAACGGGAGGCATCGACACGACCGTGGAGCAGATCCGGAGATTGTTGGAGCTGGAAGGGGCGACGACGGCGGCGAGCTGATTGCCGTCGTCGAACGTTCCGCGGGGGCTGCTTCTGCTGTGGCTGGATCGTCCGGGAGGGTCAGCCCGCAGCTGACGGTGCGGGGGCAGCCGTCAGAATCCCACGTTGTCTTTGCCCTTGAGGCCCAGCATCTGGCGGGCTTCGTCGGGCGTTGCAATCTCAAAGTTGAGCGCTTCGAGAATGGTGCGGATGCGGGTGACCTGCTCGGCGTTTGAGCGTGCGAGCTGACCGGGACCGATCCACAAGGAGTCCTCCAGCCCTACCCGGACGTGGGAGCCCATGGCTGCGCCGATGGTGGCAAGCGGCATTTGGTTCTTGCCGGCACCAAGAATGGACCACTGGTAGTCGTCGCCCAGGAGCCGGTCTGCGGTGCGCCGCATGTGCATCAGGTCCTCGGGGTGTGCGCCGATGCCGCCGAGCAGGCCGAAGACGGACTGGACGAAAAGCGGTCCCTTGGCCAGGCCGCGGGAGTGGAAGTGCGCCAGGTTGTTCAAATGGGAAATGTCGTAGCACTCGAACTCGAAGCGTGTCCCGTTGGCATTGCCGATCTCCAGGATGGTCTCGATGTCCTGGAACGTGTTCTTGAAAACCAGGTCACGGCTCTTCACCAGCCCTTCGCGTTCCCAGTCGTGGGTGAAGTCCTTGAACCTGTCCAGCATTGGGTACAGCCCGAAGTTCATGGACCCCATGTTCAGCGAGGCGAGCTCGGGCTTGAACAAGGCCGCCGGTTGCATGCGTTCTTCAACCGTCATGTGCGGTGATCCGCCGGTGGTGATGTTGATGACCGCGTCGGTGTTCCGCTTGAGCTTGTCCAGGATGGGCTCGAAATGTTCGGGATTCTGCGATGGGCGCCCGTCGCGCGGATCGCGGGCGTGCATGTGCACGATGGCGGCTCCTGCTTCAGCTGCGCCGATGGCGGCATCGGCGATTTCCTGGGGTGTGACGGGCAGGTGTTCGGACATGGAGGGGGTGTGGATGGCGCCGGTAACGGCGCTGGTGATGATGACCTTACGTGTTGCTGCCACGGGACGTTTCCTTTCGGGGTCTTAGTAGAGTTTTTCGGTGTATCCGTCGACGGCCAGGGCCTGGCCGTTGACGTTGCGTGCCATGTCGCTGGCGGCGAAGAGGGCCATGTTGGCGATGTCTTCGGCTTCAATCAGCCGGCCCAGCGACGACTGGTCGCGGTACAGGGCGGAGACGGTGTCCACGGGTTCGCCCAGCATGTCCGCCTTTGCGGCGATGACAGCATCGATGCGCGGACCGTTGACGGCGCCCGGGCAGATGGCGTTGACCCGGATTCCCTCCGCCCCGAGCTCAATGGCGAGGGTTTTCGTCAACCCGATCACCGCCCACTTGGAAGCCGAGTACGCGCTCCGCCCGGCCATGCCGAGGCGCCCGGCCGCCGACGAGAGGTTGATGATTGATGCCCCCGGTGCAGAGCGCAGGAGCGGCAGGGCATGCTTGATGCAGTAGAACTGTCCGTGGATGTTGACGTCGAACGTCTCCTTCCAGGCAGTGCTGTCAAGGGACTGGATGGGGCCCGTCGGCCCGGCGATGCCTGCGTTGTTGACCAGGACATCGAGCCCGCCGAATTCCTCCTGGATCCTGGCCATGAGGTCCTGGACCTGCGATTCGTCCGATACGTCGCTGACGGCTGCCTGGAAGCCCTCGGCACGTGCTTTTTCGACGGCGTCGGGGTCGATGTCCGTTACGAAGACGTTGGCCCCGTGGGCCTGGAATTTGGTGGCGATAGCCAGGCCGATGCCGTTTGCGCCGGCGGTGACCAGGACGCGTTTTGAACTGAAATCCATGGTGTTTCCTTGTGTATCGGGCCCGTCCGGACGGGCAGGGGCGTTTTGGGCGTGCGGGATCACGGCGCCGGCAATGCATGCCGATGACCGGGCTGGTGAAGTGGGCGGGCGGTTAGGCGGGCGGCGCGTTACACCCGCAGGTCCTCCCTATGTGGATGCGGTGCGGACAGATCAAAGAGCTGTAGGTGTTGGACGGGGCTTCGATCCTGTGGAGCAGCATCGCGAACGCCTCCTTGGCCATCTCCTGCTGCGGCTGGACAATGCTCGTCAGGTTGATCAAGCCGGAACGGCTGTGGGCCAGCCCGTCGCCCCCCGCAACCGCCACGTCCTCGGGGATACGGAGGCCCTGGGCAAGCGCGTATTCCATGACGCCGATGGCGAGCTCGTCGCTGCCGCAGACCACGGCGCGGGGCGCCTTGTCCTGGGAAAACAGCCGTTCGGCTGCCAGCCGGCCACCTTCGTTATTGACCCGCGTGCTGATCTTCCACTCGCCGCTGATGGTGACGCCGGCAGCGGCCGCAGCACGGACAAAGGCCTGTTCGCGGGTGAGGGACGCGGTGGAGAAGCGGGGTCCAACCACCGTGGCGATGTCCCTGTAACCATGGCCCAGCATGTGGTCCATCAGCAGGGTTGCCGCGGCATCGTCATCAATGCCGACGAAGTCGCCTTGCAGGAAGTCCGCCCTTCGGGACAGGCAGACATAAGGGATCCGGGCGGTCCGCAGCGTGCGCAGGGCCGTGGCGTCCTCCCGCAGGGCGGCGGCCAGGATGACGCCGTCCACGTTGCGGTTCGCGAGGGTGGCGGTGACCTGTGCAAGTGTCGCCGCATCGTCCTGCGTGGTTGCCACAAACACTTCGTAGCCGGACTCGGCGGCAGCGGAAATGATGCCCTGCGCCCACCGGGGATACATGGGGTTGATGATGTTGGGCAGGATGAGCCCGACGACGCGGGTCCGCACCGGGTCGGAGGATGACGATGACTTACGGGGCCTGAACCCCAGTTCATTCGCCACGCCGATGACGCGGCGCCGGGTTTCGACCGACACACCACCCTTGCCGTTCAACGCGTAGGACACCGTGGCGGGGGAGACTCCGGCTGCACGGGCGACAGCCGCGGCCGAAACGGTTGCGGGACGGGGACTCGACGTTCTGCTGACTTTATGGCCGCTCACCGCCTGCCCCCTCTCCATTGACGTGCATCCACGGTGTCCTTGTGACGTCAATTACAGTAGGAGCGCCCGGCAGCGTTAAGCAACGTTAAGTGCTGCAGGGGTACTTCTGCTGGGAGGTACGACGACGGCGGCGCGGTTAGCGCCGCCGTCGTACCTTCTGCTGTAGCCGCTTGGGGACCGTCAGATGCCGGCTACCCGCTGGATGAACTCGACCGTTTCGCGTTCCGTCTCGGCGCGGGTGGTGGGTTCATTGTGCACCTCGTGCCGGACGCCGGGGAAGACGCGGGTGCGGACGTCCGCGTGGCCCGAATCAGCCAGGCGGTTGGCCACGTGGTAGGCGCCTTCGCCGTAGTTGGTCACGGGGTCCTGGTCGCCGGCGAGGATCAGGACGGGGAGGTCCGCGGGGAGCTGTTTGTACCAGTCGTCGGAGGTGACCTGGTCATAGAGGTCCACGAAGCCCTGCAGGAACCGCGCGCTGAGCGGTGCGCCGAAGTTGTTGAAAGGGTCCCTCCCGTGGTCGGCAACCACGTCTGCGTCCAGCGCCACCCAGGCCGTGGGGCCGGCGCCATCGCTGAAGCGGCCCAGGAAGCCGTCGAACAGTTGGGCCACCAGTTCCTGGGGCGCTGGGTCCGCAGCGGATTCGCCGGAGGCAAGCCGCGCCAGTTCGGGACGGTCGATCATCTTCTCGATGCCGCGCATTTGGGCGGCGATGCCACAGAGGATCAACCCCGAAAGCTCCGTCCGCGGGTCCACGGCCATGCCGCGGGCGATCATGGAGCCCCAACTGTGGCCGAACACCACGTACGGAAGTGGGGGGAGCGCCTCTTTGGCCTTGGCCTGGAGGGTGACTTCGTCCGCGACCACCACGCTGGCGGCGTCCTCGCCGGCGTCGCCCCAGGTGCCCTGCTGCATCGCCGTGCGCCCGTGGCCGGAGTGGTCGCCCGCCACGACGATGAAGCCAGCGTCCACCAAGGTGGAGATGAGGTGGAGGTAGCGGCGGGAGTGTTCGCCGAGCCCGTGGATCAGCTGCACGATGGCCTTGGGTTGCCCGATGGGTTCGTAGACCCACGCCTGGATGGTGTCGCGGCCGTTGGCGGACGTGAACTCGATTTCCTGCAGTGACATATCTTCCTCCCGTGCCGGCGCCGTCGCTGGCTTGTGGCGAGCCTATCCACAGTGCCGAGGGGTGCGTCAATGAATTGTTGGTTCATGTGAGGACCCGCCGCCTAGTCTGAAACCAGCCACGTAGTCCGCCTTGGAAGGAAACCGATGCCGCATCCCACACGTCCCCTGCGCAAGCTGGGGTTCCTGACCATTGGTTTATTTGATCCGTCCAACCCGGCCGCGGGGCATGAATCCACGCTGGAGATCATTGGGCTGGGGGAGCGGCTGGGGTTCGACAGTGCCTGGCTGCGCCACCGGCACCTGCAGTTCGGGATCTCTTCGCCGGTGGCCGTGATGGCGGCGGCGAGCCAGCGGACGTCCCGGATTGAGCTGGGCACTGCCGTGACACCGCTGGGGTGGGAGAACCCGCTGCGCCTGGCCGAGGATCTGGCCACCGTTGACCTGCTCGCCGGCGGGCGCATTAATCCCGGGGTGAGCGTGGGCGAGCCGATGCAGTACGACACGGTGAAGCATGAGCTGTACCCGGACACGGCTGATTTGGAGGTCTTCAGCTACGCCCGCGTGGAGCGGTTTGCGCGGTTGGTTGCCGGGGAACCGGTGCGGGAGTTTTCGGGCAAGCAAGGCGTCGTGGAGGAATTCTCCAACCGTGTGGAGCCGCGCTCTCCCGGGCTGCGTGACCGGCTTTGGTACGGGGCCGGCAGCACGAAGTCGGCCGTCTGGGCCGGTTCGAACGGGTTCAACCTGCTCTCCAGCAGCGTGATCTTCCCGGATAAGGACCAAGAGCCGGACTTCGCCGTGGTCCAGCAGTCGCAGATCCGGGCATTCCGAGAGGTGGCTGCAGCCGCGGGACATGGCGAGGCGCGGGTGTCGCAGGGCCTGGTGGTGATCCCGACTGATTCGGCATCGCCGGTCCAGCGTGAAAAGTACCAGCGGTATGTTGACGAACGTACTCCCCGTACTGCTGCTCCACAGGGGCCGCGGGGCATGATGTTCGCGGCTGACCTAATCGGCACCAGTGATGAGATCGCTGAGCAGCTCTACGCGCACGCAGGGTTCCAGGAAGTCGATGAGGTGGCCTTCGCCCTGCCCTTCAGCTTCGACCACGAGGACTATGTCCAGATCCTGACGGACATCGCGGGCAAGCTGGGACCGGCGCTCGGTTGGACTCCAGGAAGCGATCATCTGGCATCGTAGAGGCGGAACTCCTCAGTTCCATTACCACCTGAAACGCCGCAGGTGCACGTCCCGTGGCAACCGGACGTGCACCTGTATCGCGCGCAATTGGGTCAGGGCTGCTCGAAAGTACCGACCAGCCGTGCGCGGCCGATGCCGTGCGAAAAGATGTTGAACCCCAGGTAGGCGGGGCTGGCTTCAGCGGGGATGTCGAGCTTCTCCACATCCAGCGCGTGTACTACCACGTGGTAGTGGTGCACGCCGTGGCCGGAGGGCGGCGCTGCGCCCACGAAGCCGGGTAAGCCTGCGTCGTTCGCCAACTGCACAGCACCCTCGGGCAGACCGGTTTCCGCTGCTCCGGAAGGCAGGGAGGTGGTCGACGCCGGCAGGTTGAAGACAGCCCAGTGCCAGAAACCGCTCCCGGTGGGGGCATCGGGGTCCAGGACGGTGACCGCGAAGCTTTTGGTCTCCGCAGGAAAGCCTGACCACGACAGCTGCGGGGACCGGTCCTGGCCGCCTTCAATGCCCATCTTTCCGCTGCGCTGTGCCGGGGAAAGGGTGTGACCGTCCTCGATGTCGGCGCTGGTTACCTGGAATTCCGGAAGCTGGGGAAGTTCCTCATAAGGGTCACGGGATGTCATTGCGCGTTGTTCTCCTCGTTACTAGGTGGACCCTCCAAGTATTCCCTAAAGGGTGGGTTGACGGGCTCCTTTGGTGTCTAGGCGGCGGTCTCTGAGAAGCAGCTGCTGACGATGGCGCGTTTTCCTCGCACAGCGGCCTCTTGCGATTCTGGATGAAGCGCCGTCTTCAGTGGACCCCCGGACCGGGGTGCTTATGCAGAGCTCGATGAGCGTTTCGCGGTCCGCGGCATAGTTGTCCAAAGTAAGAGTGTTCGGCAGCATGACCGTCCGGTTGGAATCTAAGACCCCTCCATCCGAGTGTGCAGAAAAGCTGTTCGTGCCCTATTCTGGCGCTCCTATACTTGCTGCCTGACGTCAGGTTTGGGTGTGCTTCGGATTGGCATTTCAGGATCGCTATACGGCATTGGCCTTGTCGCAGAGTGGAGGAGACAGGAGCGGCGGAGCGGTTGTCGTTGCGATTGTCGGCGGTCCTTGTGACCGCCATGGCCGCCCCGCCGCATTTTGGGTAGGCGGGTACTACTGCCTACGGTCTATGGGGAGTGGGCCAGCTACCGTTTGTGCCGGGCCAGGAATGCCGCAATACGTTTAGGGAATTCCACGCGGTCGGTGGCCCGCAACGCGACTGCTGTCTGCCGTGATGGCCCGGTCACTTGTTTCAGGGCGCTGTTCACGGCTGCCTTGGCGGTCCTGAGTGAGGACGCCGCGACAGTGTTCCACCCCGTCAGGGTCTCCTCGAGGGTCTTGTCCAGGTCTTCGTCGGGAACCACTGTGCTGACGAGTCCGATGGCCGCCGCCCGCAGGGAGGGCAGCATACGGTCGCTGAAAAGGAGATCCTTTGCCCGCGATGGACCGACCCGTTCGGCCAGTCGGGACGCGAAGGCGGGTGGGACGAGGATTCCGAGGCGGGAGACGGGCATCCCGACCTTCGCGGATTCTTCGGCGAGCTGCACATCGCAGGCGAGGGCGAGCTGACAGCCGGCGCCTGCGGCGATGGTTTCAATGACCGCGATGGTGGGCACGGGCAGCCGCTCGATTGCCTGCAGGGTCCTTTCCATCTGGGCGAACGTGCCGTCCACGTCCTGAGCGCTGGAGTTGTCCCATTCCCTCAGATCGGAGCCGGCGCAGAAGATGCCGCCGCGGCCGCGGAAGACGACGCCGACGAGGGTTTCGTCGGCTGCCAGCCCTACGCATGTTCTTTCGAGGGCCTGCCAGTCGATGAGTCCGAGGGCGTTGAACCGCAGCCCGGTTCCGATCGTGATCGTGGCGATGCGGTCCTGAATGCGAAGGTCCACGGAATCTGAGGTGGCTGTTGGGGTGTTTTCTACCTCGGTCACGGGTGTCATTGGATCGCTCCCGAGAGCTGCATGTCCTTGATGGCATCCTCGTCGTATCCGGCGTTCTGGAGCACCTCGAGGGTGTGCTGGCCGAGCAGTGGGGGAGCTGTCCGGACGGCTGCCGGCGTGCGGTTCAGTTTGATCGGGCAGCCGATGACTTTTAGGGGCCCTGCCGTTGGGTGTTCCAGGTCGGTGATCATCCCGCGGGCGATGACCTGCGGGTCCTCGAGCGCCTGATCGACGGTTTGGATGGGACCGGCCGGGATCCCGGCAGCGTCGAATCGTCCTGTCCATTCCACGGTCGTGTACTGAAGGAGTATGTCCTGGACGATCGGGATGAGTTCTGCCCGGTTCGTGACCCTTAGCGGGTTGGTGGCGAACCGGGGGTCATCGGTGAGGTCCTTTCGTCCTACGGTTGCCGTGAATTTGCGCCAGAGTGCGTCGTTGCCGACGGCGAGCATGACGAAGCCGTCGGCGGTGGTGAAGGCTTGGTACGGGGCGATGGTGGGGTGCGCTGATCCGTATCGTTGGGGGATTTCACCGCTGGCGAGGTATCCGTTGGCCAGGTAGGTCAGCCAGGAGACGGACCCATCGAGGAGGCTGATATCCACCCATTGGCCGTGCCCTGTCCTGTTGCGTTCCTGGAGTGCGGCGAGTACGCCGATCACGGCCCAGCTTCCGGCGATCAGGTCCGAGCCGCTGTTGCCGACCCGGACGGGTGGGCCGTCGGGTTCACCGGTGACGCTCATGATGCCGCTGCGGGCCTGGGCGATCGCGTCATACCCGGCGCGCTGGGACTCGGACCCTGTTTGGCCGTAGCCGCTGATCGAGGCGTAGATCAGGCCCGGGTTGTCTTCGGACAGTTCCTCGTACCCCAGGCCGAGGCGGGCAGCGGTCCCGGGGCGGAAGTTCTCGACCACGATGTCCGCGGTCGCGGCGAGGCGCTTGACCGCCTGGAGGCCGTCGGGGTTTTTTAGGTCGACGGCGAGGCTCTTCTTGTTGCGGTTGACCGAGAGGAAGTAGGCCGCTTCGGTTCCCTGGAACGGCGGGCCCCAGTGCCGGGTGTCGTCGCCGAGTCCGGGTTGTTCGATTTTGATGACGTCCGCGCCGAGGTCCGCCAGGGTCATCGTCGCGAACGGGCCGGAAAGGATCCGGCTGAGATCGAGAACGACGAGTCCCTTTAGGGGTCCTTCAGCGCTCGGGGTGGGAGCGGTCGCGGCGTCGGTAGAGGGGGTGTGGGTGATGGTCATGCCTGTGTCGCCAATTCTTTGTCGCCGCCTGATGCGGTTGCTGTTGCGCTCCCGTGGGCCGTCTGGGACTGGCGGAGCAGTTCGCGTCCGTAGTCGTTGCCGTTGGGGGTGCGCATGAGGGTATGGATGTGGAACTTCTTCGGTTGGGTGTTGCTGAGGAACACGCCGCAGTGGTGGTCGAGTTCCAGGACCAGCACCGGGCTTTGGACGCGGTAGTAGAAGGGGTCCTCATCGCCGTAGCCTCCGATCCAGGAGAACCAGGTGTCCTGGAAATGGTGGGTGATTTCCCGGCGGCGGGCCGCGGCCGGACCGGCGGGGAGGTAGTCGGTGAAGTCCGCGATGATGTCCTGCACCAGGGCCTGGGAGGCCGGGTTCATGTCGGTGACGCGGATGCCTTCGTAAGGGATGACCCTGTTGTCCTGGAAGGCGCCTGCGAGGTGGCGTTCATCGCCGGGGTGCACGCGTCCCTCGGGCATTGCCGGGTCCACCAGCTCGGCGTAGATCTGTGCCTTGGCGCGCAGTTCCGGGGCGAGGTTTTGCATGAGCCGGCGGGCTGGTTCGATCCGTCCTTTGAAGACGGTGGTCCCGGCGAAGGGGCCTTCGTCGATGGTGTTGGGTTCGGCGCCGAAGAAGATCGGCGTGATGACCATTTGGGTTCCGGTGACGAAGCAGTTCAGGGCCAGGTGGTGGCCGAAGAGCTGCCACCCCCAGGGCTGGGTGGGGGAGGGCTGACCGTAGAGCGCGAAGTTGTAGCTGAAGTCGTTCATCAGCGACGGCAGCCCCACGATGTCGCCGAGGAAGCCATTGATCCGCATGAGTGTCCGGGCCAGGTCGTAACCGGGTTCGCTCAAGGAGGCCTTGACGATGCCCAGTACGAGTTCGCGGGTCTCCTGGTCCTGAAATTCGAGGCGGAGCCCGGTGTCGTGCTGCATGAACTCAGGGTTGGCCCAGGTCTGCCAGTGCGGTGAATCGACCGGGTAGCAAACCTGTTCCCGGGCATCTGCGGACAAGTAATTCAACAGATTTATTGCCGCTGCCACCATCGCCGGAACAGGGGCTTCTTCCCCGGGCCGGGCCGGGCCGAGCTTGTAGAGCTCGCCGATAATGTTCCCGTCGCTGGTCACGCCGCGGAAGGGCTCGAAGTACAGGGGTTCCCAGCCGCGGATCAGTCCACCGGTGAAGGCGTCCTTTTTCGCCGCTTCCCGGTATCCGTAGGCGTCCAGTCCTTTGAGTTCTTCGATGCGGGGGTCACCAGGCGGGTAGAGGTACTCCCGGTATTCGGCGGGTTCGCTCATTTCCTGGCCTCGAGCCGGTAGTCGTTGGCGACAATCGGGGTGGTCAGGACGCCGAGCTTGTCGACTTCGACTTCGACGACATCGCCGGGCTGCAGCAGCCACTGGGGGTTGCGGGCGTATCCGACGCCTTCGGGGGTTCCGGTGCAGATGATGTCGCCGGGCCGGAGGGTGAAGGTTTGTGAGATCAGGGACAGGGTTTCGCCGAGGTCGTAAATCATGTTTTTGGTGTTGCCGTCCTGGACGGTGGTTCCGTTGACCCTGGTCTGCACGCGCAGCCCGTCACGGAGGTCTCCGACCTCATCGGCGGTGACGAGCGGGCCGAGCGGGCCGCTGTTGTCGCCGTTCTTGCCCAGGATCCACTGGGAGGTCAGCTTCTGCGCGATCCGGGAGGTGAGGTCGTTGAACGTGGAGTAGCCGAGCACCGCCTGTCGTGCCGTTTCGGCGTCAACATCGACCAGCGGCCGGCCAATGTAGGCCGCGATCTCGCCCTCCCAGTCCAGGCCGTCTTCGTTGGCAGGCACCGGGGCGGGGACCCCGGCCACGGTCAGGGACTGGGTCCAGCGCGCGAACAGTGTCGGGTGCGGGGGCAGTTCCTGGTCCTTGTAGCTTCCCTCGGCCGCGTGGGCGCGGTAGTTCAGACCGATGCAGATAACCCTGGCATCCGGAAGGACCGGGGGGACCATCTGGAGATCCTTGGTGTTGAGCAGCTGCCCGTCGATCGGTTCGACCGCGAGCCAACGGGCCG
The DNA here is from genome assembly GCF_018613675.1 of Arthrobacter sp. ISL-85. GTDB lineage: Bacteria > Actinomycetota > Actinomycetes > Actinomycetales > Micrococcaceae > Arthrobacter. The sequence goes on from NZ_JAGGPQ010000006.1 coordinate 51,407, forward strand.
GATCAGCCCAGAAGTCCTGCAGGGTTGCCAGGACCCTGGCTTTGTCGTCCCCTTCGCTGAGTGCGATCAGGGTGTCATCGGTGCCGGGGGTGCGTACGCCGATCAGTTTCATGATGTGGTGCCTTTCGTGCCGCCGGTATTGGGCGGAAATTTCTTCCAGTTAGGCGGAAATGTCTTCCAGGGAACGGTTCCGGGTCTCGACGCCAGCTATGGCGATGACCACTGCGCCGAGCAGGGCGAAGCCGCCGAGGAGGACGAAGATGGTCCCGACCCCGCCGCTGTCCAGCAGCGGGCCGATGAGGAACGGGGACAGGACGCTGGCGAGCCGGGCGAGGCTGCTGGCTGAGGAGCTGGCGAAGCCGCGCATGCGGGTGGGGTAGAGCTCGGCGGTGTACATGTAGAGGACGGCGGCGGGGATGCTGATGCCCAGGGCGATGAGGCAGCCGGTGGTGAAGAGGACCTGCCAGGAGGTGTCGCCGACCATGGTGGTCATGACCCAGCCGTACGCGCCTGCGACGGTGGCGATGGCGAAGCCGATGAGCAGGGAGGGTTTGCGGCCGATCTTTTCGACCAGCCAGGCGCTGGCGCTGATGACGACGATGACGACGATGCCGATCAGCACGGTCAGGAGCAGCGAGTTGGCGGGGGGCAGGTGTCCGACCTTGACGTACAGGCTGGGCAGCCAGACGGAGTAGCCGTAGATCACGAAGTACGCGGCGAACCAGAGGAAGGCCAGCATGATGGTGCGGCGGCCGTACTGTCCGCTGAACAGTTCCGAGGCCTTGAAGGCCTTGTGGGCGGCGGCGGGAAGCGGGGTTGGCTGGTCAAGTACCTTCCCGCGGGAGGCCGCTTCGGCTTCCATCTTCTGCACGTGGGCGTCGGCTTCCTGGTGGCGGCCGCGTTCGGCGAGCCAGCGGGCGGACTCGGGCAGCGCGAACCAGGCCCAGATCGCCACGAAGAGCGGCAGCACACCGATGCCCAGGAGCAGGCGCCAGGCAAGGTCGGGGCTGACGGATGAAGTCAGGGCCAGCGCAACCAGCGGCGCGAAGAACAGGCCCCAGGAGAACGCGGACTGGTACAGCACACCGACGCGGCCTCGGCTTTTGCGGCCCAGGTATTCATTGATCAGGGTGCCTGCGATGGGGACCTCAGCGCCGAGGCCAAGGCCCTGGATCAGGCGGAAGACCAGCAGGCTGGTGGAGGACCAGGCGAAAGCGCAGGCGACCGAGAGCAGCGCGAAGATGACCATGGCGCCGATGAAGGTCTTTTTCCGGCCGAACCGGTCGGCGAGGAAGCCGATGAGGATCGCGCCGATGAACTGTCCAATGTAGCCGGCGCTGATGATCAGGCCGGCTTCTGCGAAGCTGATCTTGAAGGTCGCGACGACAACCGACAGGACGACGGCGAGGCTGATGGCGTCGAAGCCGTCAAAGAACGTGCCGGTGCCCAGGATCGATGCGATCTTGACGTGGAAGCGGCCGGTCGGGATGCGGTCAATGCGTGCCGCGACCATGGAGGTTGAACCCGGCGCGTCAAAGGACGCGTCCGTGGGGTCTGTGTTCTGTAGGTTTTTCATCTTGATCTCCTTCGATGCAAGACATCATGGGTTGGTGTTCACAGGGCCGGCACGTGTGGGCCGACTGAGGTGACCGGTCGCGGCAGCGGTTATGCCTCCGCTGCTGGCGCCCTTTAGGTGCTGGTGAGTTCCATCACACCAGCCCTGGGTCCATAAATCAAAGAGATATTAGTTATAGAAAGCTATTCAGGGAGTTGATAGCTTGGGTAGCTCCCGGATGCTGCTGCGAGGGCGCCCTGGTGATAGGCGCGGAACTGCTCCCGCAGCCAGGAGACAGCTGGATCATCAAGTTTCCGGGGGTTCCAGACCATGTCGATGCCGAAGGGCCGGAAGGGGACGGGGCTGTCGAGGATGACGAGGTTGCTGCTGCGCGCGTACCGGCGGGCGATACTGCCCTGGATGACTGCCAGGAGTTCACTGTCCTCCACGGTGTGCATCATGGTCAGGAAGTTGTCGCAGATGAAGCGGGGCTGGACGTGGATGCCTTCGGCCGCCAGGAGCTGCATCGCATGAACGCGCAGCCCATCCTGCTCATAGACGGCAAAGGGTGCGCTGGAGAGCGCAGTCCGGGTCAGGGGCATCCTGGCCATGGGGTTCTCGGTCGCTGCGATGATGACCCACTCCTCCTGGTAGAGCCGCTCCCGGGGATGCTCCACCGGAAGGTGTTCCGGAACAAGGATCAGGTCGACCTCCTGGCCGCTGAGGATGGAGCCGGCATCGCGGGGGAGGTCCAGGGCCTTGAAGGAGATCCCGGGCGCGACCGATTCCAGGGTTTTGATGATGGGGCGAAGGGCTGTGATCGCGGTTGACGACGAGGCTCCCACGACAAAGCGCCTGTTTGAGTCGGCGGGCTGGAACGTGGGTTGTTCCAGGATCTGGCTTGCCAGGGCGTTCAGCAGCTCGTCCACGCGTGCCTGCAGGTCTGTGGCGCGCGCGGTGAGCTCGTACTTGTTGCCGATGCGCACCAACAGTGGATCATCCAGCAGGCTCCGCAGCCTGCGCAGGCTGTTGCTCATCGCCGGCTGGGTGATGCCCAGTGATTCCGCGGCACGGCTGACGTTCCGGTGCCGCAACAACGACTGCAGCGGCACGAGCAGATTCAGGTCCACGTTGCCCAAATTTCGCTTCTGCATCCCGGAACACATCCTCCGTTATTAGTGAGATGAATAGTCGACTATGAAAATAATCTCTTGGACTTATGCCTTGACGCAATGGTGAGATGGGGGTCACAAGGAAGAAACACAACCCCGGCTGCCGGGGTGACGGGGAATCTCTTCTCCCGTTGTGTCACCTAATTCTTCTGCCAGATCGAAGTGCCCGTCGGGGTCCCACTCCCGGGTTATCAGTACAGAGAGGTACTTTCATGGAAAACGCCACGCAAACCGCTGGCCGGGTCATTGTTATCGGAGCCGGCCCTGTTGGCCTGAGCGTCGCCGTCGAACTGGGCCTTCGCCATATTCCGGTCACCATCATCGACCCCGTTATCGACCTGGCCGAACGCGTCCACCCGCGGGCCCGGATCGTTAACCTCCGCAGCACGGAACACTTCCGCCGCTGGGGCGTGGCCGACACGGTCCGGGAACACTCGGCCTTCGGGCCCGACTGGCCCACCCAGGTCCAGTTCCGAACCAGCCTCGCAGGTTACCGGATCGCCGCCTTCGAGGACGCCTTCTTCACCACACCCACGGACACCGATCTGTACCCGGAACCGGCCATCCAGATCCGCCAGTCCGACGTCGAATTCGGCATCCGCGAACGTCTCGCGGGCCTGCCCCACGTCGAGAAGCTCTACGGCTACGACGCCATCGAAGTCAGCCAGGATGAGGACAGCGTGCACGTCCTGGTCCGCTCCCGCGACGGCGAGGAGCGCCGGTTGACCGGCTCCTACATCGTCGGTGGTGACGGCGGCCGCAGCATCGTCCGCCGCGCCTTCGGGTTCGAAATGATCGGCAAGACCGCGATCTCCCAGAACGTGCAGGTCCTCTTCGAGTCCAAAGACCTCTACAAGGCCCTGAACCTGGAACCGGCCATGCAGTACTGGTGCCTCAACGACGAATTCCCTGGATTCGTCCAGACCACCTCCCCGGAAGGGGAGTTCATCCTCAGCCTGCACAAGCTCCAAGACGTGAACGCATTCACCCTGGAACAGGCCGAGCGCGCGGTAAAGATCGCCATCGGCGCGGACGTACCGTTCCGCATCATCGGCCTGGACCCCTGGGTCATCCACGCCCGCATCGCCGACAGCTACCGCCGCGGCCGCGCCTTTGTCGTCGGTGACGCCGCCCGCCAGCACTCCACCTACGGCGCGCACGGCATGAACATCGGCCTGTCCGACGCAGCCGACATCGGCTGGAAACTCGCCGCCGTCATCCACGGCTGGGCACCCGAGGCCCTGCTGGATACCTTCACCGCCGAACGCCGCCCCATCGGCGTAGGGGTCCTGGAACAGGCCACCCGCAGCTTCTCCAAATCAGCGGTCGACCTCGTGGTTCCCGGCATCGCCGATCCCGGCCCCGAAGGCGATGCCGTCCGCACCGCCCTCAGCGCAGTAATCCTGAAGGAAAAGGCACCGCAGTTCCGCCACATCGGCACCCAGCTCGGCTACACCTACGCCGGCTCGCCCCTGATCGTCTCCGACGGCACTACCGCGCCCGAATGGACCCCCAACGCCTACGTCCCCTCCGCCGTGCCCGGGTCCCTAGCCCCGCACGCCTGGCTGGCCGACGGCACCTCCATTTACGACAAGTTCGGGCAATGGTTCACCGTCGCCGACTTCGGCCAGGACGACACCGGCACCATCGACGCCTTTATCCAGGCCGCGCAGCAGCAGAACATCCCCGTGACCGTCCTGCGCGAACCCTCACACGAGCTCGAAACCCGGTACGAGGCACGCTTTGCGATCATCCGCCCCGACCAGCACGTCGCCTGGCGCGGCAACGCCCTTCCCTCCCCAGAGGTCTGGGCCACGGTGACAGGCCGTGTGCTGCAGCACGCCACCGAACCGGCAGCAGCCAACTAAAGCCGGGTGGGGTGCCGGCCACCAAGGCGCTCAGCCGGCACCCCACCTGTTACACCGCCACCTGGCCTCAAAACACCTCCGCGGCGAACCAATACCTGATGGAAAGACACCATGACGACACAGCAACCGAAAGTCCTCAAAGGCATCAGCTACGGCAGCGGCGCGGCCGGGGCCCTGAAACTGGACCTCTACCGCCCCGACAGCCCCCAGCCGGCACCGGTGCTGATCTACCTTCACGGCGGAGCCTGGATCACCGGGCTCCGTGACGAAACCCCCGAACGGCTCCACAACCTCGCCGCTCACGGCATCGCCGTTGCATCCATCGACTACGACTTCGTTCACGACGCCGCGTTCCCGGCCCAGCTGAACAACATCAAAGACGCCCTGGCCTGGGTGGAAGCCAACGCGGGCGAATACAACCTGGACCCGCAGCGCATCGCCCTCGGTGGAGCCTCCGCCGGCGGCTACCTCGCCACCATCAGCGGCCTGCTCCTCACCGAAACCGGCCCCTCCGGGGACACCGGCGCCGCAACCAGCATCGGCGCTATCGTCGCCCTCTTCACCAACTTCGACCTGACCTCTGCGCGCCCGAAACCGGTACCGGGCAGCGGATTCACAGTGCCGGCGTTCATCACCAACTCAACCGTGCCCGCATACTTTGGCGGCACACCTCCCACACCGGCGCGCCGGCAGGCCCTGCTCGCCGGAGTCCCCGAAGACGAGCTAAACGATGACATCCTCGCCAACCTCAGTCCCATAGACCGGCTTCACGCCAACACCCCGCCACTGCTGATCATGCACGGAACGGCCGACGGCGTCGCTCCGGTCGCGCAGTCAATCAACTTCCACGACCGCGCACAGCGCATGGGATTGCAGGCTGAACTGCGGCTCCTTGAAGGCGCCAACCATGAAGGGCCTGAATTCGACACCCCCGAAACAGCACAGTACATCGCAGCCTTCCTGACCCACGCCCTGCCCGTGAAACCATCGCACGAGCACGGCCTTCAGCCCTCGACATCGGACAAGTGACGGTACACGCCATGCAGCACTCCCAGCGCACCATCATCGAAAACGTCGCGGTTCTCAGCCTCGACGAACAGGTCGGTGAACTCGACAGCGCCACCATCACCATCGACGCAGGCCGAATCACCAGCATCGAACCAACACCGGAAAATCCTCACTTGGTGCGCGACCACCGGGCCGGTGATGAAGTAATCAACGGCTCCGGCCTGGTCGCACTGCCCGGCTTCATCGACACCCACCGACACACCTGGCAAAGCGCCATCAAACACAGCTACGCCGAGCTCGACCCCCGCGTCTACTTCGCCGAAGTCCTCAAAGGACTCGGCGCCTCCTACCAGGCAGAAGACGTCTACATCGGCAACAAACTCGGCAGCTACGCCGCCCTCAGCGCCGGCACCACCACCCTCTTTGACTGGTCCCACGTCCAAAACTCCCCGGAACACTCCGACGGCGCCATCGCCGGACTGCACGAATCAGGCATCCGCGCCGTCTTCGGCCACGGCTGGCCCACCTCACCCGATGACTCCTGGACCGCCAACAGCACTAGACCCCACCCGGCCGACATCCGCCGCGTCCAGAACCAGTACTTCCCCAACGGCTCCCTCGATGACCGGATCACCCTGGCCATGGTCCTCCGCGGACCCGAAGAAGCATCACCGGAAATCTGGCAGGACGAACTCAGGCTCGCCCGCGAACTCGGGCTGCGCGTCTCCGTGCACACCGGCGCCTACGCCCGCAACGCCAAAGCAGCCGCAGTCCAGCAATACGCCGACGCAGGGCTCCTGGGACCGGACATGACCTTCGTGCACTGCAACCACCTCACCGCCCAGGAACTGAAACTCATCGCCGACAACGGAGGAACCGTTTCCCTCGGCATCCACTGCGAAATGAACTCCACCGGCGTCGGTGAAATCCCCTTCCACCGGCTGCTCCAGACTGGGATCCGCCCCTCACTCAGCGGCGACACCGAAACCAAATGCACCGGAGACATGTTCACCCAAATGCGCATGCTCTGGGCCTACCACCGCTCCACCCTCACCAGGATCGGGCCCGAACGAGCCGCGCAAGTGCCTACCGTGACGATGCGCGACATCCTGGCCTACGCCACCATCGAAGGCGCAAAAGCCATCGGCCAGGAAACCGAAATCGGCTCCCTGACCCCCGGGAAACGCGCCGACATGCTGCTCATCGACACCAACGCGCTCAACCTCGGCCCCGTCCAGGACCCAGCAGCATCCATCGTCCTCGCCGCCCACGAAGGCAACGTCCGGCACGTGCTCGTCGGAGGAACCTTCGTCAAACGCAACGGCGCCCTCACCGGGGTCAACGCCGAGGCACTGCTCCAGGAAGGACGACGTTCCCAACAGAACCTGCTCGAACGCGCTAACAGCCGCAAGTCTCTGGCCGGAATCTGAAGCCCATTGCGCAAGGAAGTCCGGAGCTGGCGTTACTTGGCGCGAGGAGACACCGTCGTAGTCCTAACCAAAGACAAGCACCACCCCCGTGTCGCTGGGAAAGTTGACGAGATCTCCGATGACGGCTCATTCCTATGGCTAATCCAGGACAACGGTGCCGGCCGTCGGCTCGTTCATCGGTTAGAGGCCTCCACAACCCTTCTCGACGCCGAAAGCCTCTCACCGCAAAGGCTAAGCCCGAAAACAGGGACTGCTCCGGGAAAGTAGGTTGGCGAACCGCTGCCTGCGAGAGGTGTTCGGACCGAAATGAAAACCCAGAGGTGCTTCATGGGTCACGCGAACCGGAGCTGAAACGAGGTCCCGCCAAACGGCGGGGACCTCGTTTCTCTATCCGGGCTTCTCTATCCGGGCTTGTTTCGTGGGTCGTTACCAAGGAGCAGCGGCATCCTTTGCGCTGATCTTGCCGTCCTCGCCGTGGATGTTCAATTCACCGCTAAGCCGGGATCTGCAGCTGGACAAAAGTTCGCCGCGCCGGGCTCAAGCTGCTCCAATCAATTACTTCTGCTTGCTGGCAAGAAGGGCCGATAATCGTGGTTCCGTCAGCAAGGAGGGACGTCGAGATCGCTAATCCGTAAGGCTTCGGCCACACGACGTCGTCGTGGGCCAGCGTCAGGTTAGGGCGGAATTCCGCTTTATTGACGGCGGCTCATGACGTTCTCATATCCCATCCTGACAGGCAGTGGGAAGAAACCGGGCTGGGGAAGCCCGGGAATACTCCAGAGAATCTGGACATGATGGGTCCGCGCGTGGCCGAGGGCGGCTACGTCCCGTGTGGTGCCTGAGATGGGGTGAGGAGAACTAGCGGGAGCTCCGCCCACCAGCCGCATTTTCCCACGTCAGGCGCCTTTGAACGTCAGGTTGGGGTGTAGGCAGTACAACGGCCATATGGCACTGCTGCCGGGTAGCCATGCGGCGGCAGGCGGGCTGCTGAGGGTGCTCCTCTTGTGCTGATTCGTCCGTGACGCTAGGGAAATGCACGCCCCCTGTGCTCTACTTCGATGAGGGCCCGGAGGTTACGAGTATGCGGTCCCCGCCCGTCTAGTTCGGCCAGGGTTAAGAGCAGGTTATCCGATATGGCGGAGTCGGGATCGGCAGTTTCGTGCAGGGCTGCCGCGACGCTGCCGTGAGGATTGCGGGTCCGGTTCCTTTTGCCCATGACAGCGGCCAGGGTAAACGAAGCTGTCCATTGCTGAGGCGCTAGTCGTGGAAGTCCCGGAGAGGTCACCCGCCCGGCGTGAGTAGGCGCTGATATTGTGCGGGCAGGGACAAGCAGGTCCGAGGCACTGACGCCGGCGCAGGGCGCAGCGATCACATGGGCAGCGATCGCGATCAATGTTTGGAACCGGGTGGCGGACGCAGCCGTTGTCCGGCTGAGCTCTGACTCCACTTGGAGGAAAGCGGAGGACCCCAGCAGTGTTCTGCAGGGGCCCTCGTTCATTTTATGGTTCAGACGCTGTCCACGGTCCTCAGTTGTGTTCCTTGAGCCAGCGAATCACGTCGTCTGCCGCGCCGCCAGACTCACCCGGCGTCAGTACCGAGTAGTGGTCCTTTCCGGGATATGAGGCGAACGAGGCCTTGGTGCCCAGGTCCTGGGCGTTCTGCACGGCCTGCTTCGTCGCCGCCATCTTGATCGAGGGGTCGCTGGTGCCCTGGAGGAGAAGCATCGGGTGGAACGCGGCCGCGCGCAACAAGCGCAAGGTCTCCAGGACGGGTCCCGAGAACGCCACGCCGTCAGCAGATGTCTGGGTGGAGTACACCCGCAATGCTGCCGCGTTGGTTGAAAAGCTGCGGGTACTGCCACGCGATGACCACGCCACCTGGGCGAAGGCAGCCCGGGAAGTTTCAGGGGCATTTGCAGCATGGTCACATCGACTCGAACCCACGCCCGGACCGCTGGCTGCGACCGCTGCGGAGCTGTCCCGCACAGCGCAGTTGCGTGCACCACGCCAGCACAGCAAACCTGTACCACTGCCGTCCATCGCGGGGACGGCCATGCTATTCATGGCAGCGTCGAGCAAGAACAAGACAGCGGCCCAAGCCGCCCTCATGCTGCAGCTAGTGAACACTGCCTTTGCCATCCACGAGATGCACCAGCAATCCGGACGCACACGGGAGGCGCAGCGCATCCGCGCCGTCGTGACCGAACAGCTGAAGCCTTTCGCTGCCACGATGCCTAAACCAGTCACGGTAGGCGCACCCGAGCAAGCCGCGTCAGAACAGATGCCGGCGCCAAAGTCCGTGGAACTTGGTCTTCGCGGCATGGCTCCCATCCGCCCAGGTTCGGCCGTGCCCACCACACCCACTCCAACGAAGAACCACCAGCACACTGGGCGCCAATCCGGCCCTGGACTCGACCGATAAAGAAGAACACCAAGTGCAAGGGGGAACACCATGAGTGAATCAGATGGAATCGATGACGTCCTGGACGGCGGAATGCGCCAGTCGCTGCTGATCGCCTCACGTGTCGCCGAAACCCTGGCCCGCCGCCGGCAGGAACTGCAACGGCAGAGGGAACAGCAGGACGCCCAGGCAGCGCATGAAGCGCAGGCCCAACTGGCCGCCCAACGCAGCGCCGCACGCGCAGCACTCTCGCCTATCGGGAAGGATCAGTGGTGGGACAAAGCGCAACCCAACGACATTGCCACCGCCCACGCTGTGGCAGAAGCCTGGAAAGACCACGACCCAGCGGCGCTGGCAGCCGCCGAACGCATTAGGCAGGAGGTCCTGACCCGCTACGGGATCGACACCCGCGACGTCGGCCCGGACATCGCATACCTGCAATCAGGCATTGAAACCATCACGGCAGAACGGGCCCGGCAAGAGGCACTGGCACTGAGTCAAGAAGAGGCCCGCAAGGCAGCCACTGAACAGGAGAAAGCCATGCAGCTGCTCGCAGCGGCCCGCGCCGAAGAACTGCGCGCCCAAGCCAAAAAGCTGGCCCCTGAAATGGAACGCCACCAGGTACCCGTGGAGTACCTTGCCAACCCCGAGCTGGCACAGGCCCTGCAGTGTGCCCACAACGCGAAAACCCCGGCGGCAGCCGCGGCCGCTGACGCGGACATCAAGGAACGGATGTTCCTCATCGGCAAGGACGGCATCAACGGACCCGACATCGACCAGCTGCGCCAAGAAACCACGGCCAACATCAACGGTGCCAACGAGTCCCATTTCAAGGATCCCGAGTTCGTCAAAGCCGCGAAGGAGATGCACGAAGCCAAACTCCTGGCTGAGGGAGGATTCCAGGGGTCGGAACGGTCGCCAATGGAGCAGCGGTACGAACGCGCAGAGAAGGAACTCTTCGCCCGCCTCGAAGGCGTCGGCCGCGAAATCGAAAACCGTGTCACCGGCAACGACAGCAGCCGGCTCAAAGACCAGGGACTGAAAGCCGAAAGCACGTCGGCCACCGACTACGGCTCAGCCGAGCGGCAGCAAGCCTTTGCGGCATCCTTGGCCGCTACCGGCGCAAGCGAAACCCAAGTTCGCGGCCGAGCCGCAGCGGAACGTAGCGAGGCCACACACCCCAGCGCTGCCGTCATCACGGGCAAAGGAGCAGTCAAAGCTAGGAAGACCCGCTCAGGAGCCGCCGTTGGCGCCGAGAGGACCAGGAATGGGCCCGCTCGATAGGACTGATGAAGAAGGGAGCCACTGTGCCAAGGCCGGCAAGACCCATAGGGGCAGCAGTGGGCGTTGAGAGGCAAGAGCGGCCCGAGCCGCTCAATCAACCGACACTAGGGGGCAGGCTAAGAAAGGGGCCTTCTGCCCTGATGACCTCTGAGAGAAAGCCGTAGATTCGCCTAACTTCGACCTCGATATGAGCGGAGGGGCTGATGGGCGGCATCCAATTGCTTGATTTCGTGGTGCCAGGAGTAGGAGCGCTGGTCCTGCTTACCAGCGCTCCTACGCGGGTCACTTGGCATGCCATCAGGACTAACCGTCGTCGCTCGAGTGTTTTACCTACTTTTACTTTCTTGGATGTTGATTCCAAAGATCAATACGAACGGTTGATCGATCCTGATTGGATTCGAAGCGCAACAGCGCGACCCCGCGCCTACAGCACTATCAGCCAAAATCTGGAGCGTTGGATCCACAGCGCTTACGCCATCGTGGCAGGACTGATTCTTCAACTGCTCGCTCCCGTGATCGGCAGAGAACGTGCGCAGAAGACGCTCCAGGACGTCGAGGCCTCTGAGGATCGTTACCCTCCGTTGGCGAACAGGGATTTTTTAGACATAGACCTCGGTCAACGTCCCCTCGCACCCAAGGCGAATCCGCTCTGGAACTATGACGAGAGTATTCTGCGACACTTCCTGCGTCGGTTAGAACATGATGAATTCCTTATACTCAACCCTGAATACCGAACACGGATGGCGTACCCACGGAGGCGCCACTCCTATACGGACCATGTTGTTCTGAAGCGAACAGCGGCGGTTATCGAACCCTTCTTCAAGTTTGGGTTTGCTTGGATCAGGGGCATAACCATCCTGGCATTCTTCGTTGATCTAGTCGTTGCTCCGCTAGTGCAAGACCCCGATCCCTTCGTTCGCAACCTGTTCAGCATCTGCAAACAGGCGTGGGGATCAGGGTTTGACGTGTTGGTCGCCCTTGCTTGGGCCAAAAGCCAAGGCGTGTCCCGCTCAGATACCAAATCCCGCAATGAAGAAAAGAGCGGCGACACAAAGGACCCCGAACCGTAACGCGGCCTCTCCATCCATGATGGGTGGGAACTCTTTGCCCGCCTTGAAGGGGTCGGCGTCGAGATTGAAAACCGTGGACCCGAGCAGGGGTAGCCGTCGGAGCTGAGAGGTCGAAAAGCGGTCTCGCCCCGCAAGATGTTTGCCCGGCTGCGGCGTACGAGCACAACCCGCACGGAGCCCATCGCGGGAGGCCCTGGCGATCAGCCACTGGGATCAGCCAGTGAGCTGATATTCTGCATCGGCCCACGTCAAACACATGTGGGCCGATGCAAGAGCTGCACTATATTGGGGGAAAGCGTGTCAGAAACAGCCATAAGCAATACCGAACAAACGTGGCCGACTTGGAAGAAGGGTGTGCAAATCGGGCTTCTCACGGCCGGCTTCCTAGCGACCTTTGGATTGCCTATCTTCCTACTCCATTTGGCGTCAGATGCCCTCCGTGACAACCGGGTGGCTGCGGATCAATACAGCGCATGGTCTTACGGACTGGTGCTACTTGGTCCTGGCTTATTCGTAACGAGCCTTCTTGCTATGGCCAGCGCTCTGCCAAAGGTATGGCGAACGCTGTCCGGGCTCCTTGCCGCAGGGTTAGCCATCTACATTTACGTGCAACTGGGGCAGCTAGGCAAGGATTTCTTCATCCCGGTTGCTCTGGGCATTGTGAGCGTCGTCTACTGCTTGCTAGCCGACGCTTTCACGCCGAATGGCCCGGACAGTCCCGAACCGGCTGCAGCGCCTGGGGAGGACAGTCCTGAGCCGGATGCAGCGCTTGGGGAGGACAGTTCTGAACCGGCTGCAAAGCCTGGGGAAGAGAGTTCTGAACCGGCTGCAAAGCCTGTGGTGGTCAGATCCGAACCGGCTGCAGCGCCTGACAAGGTGGACCGTTTCGGATAGCGGTCTCGACGCCTTAGTACGACTAGATAAGCGGATAACGCCGTTGCCGCTAGATGCGTCGGTCATGATGCACCTAGAGGGTCCCGCCAATCCGACTGGGCAAGAAATCAGGAAGGCCAACTTCTGGCGGCGGATAAGCCCCGGGAAGCGGCCGGCGCTTGACCATATAGAGCGTGAAGCGGAACGTAGGCTGCGGGGGGCTTACTCTCTTGGCTTTGACGGGGAAGATTTCTCTAGGCACTACTGATATTGCTGCGGAGAAGTACGCCAAGTGTTACCTAGATGTCGTCGCGCTCAGCAGGTTCACCGACGCATGGGCGTCGGTGAACAGGGAGAGGGCCCCATAAATGCAATTCCGGGCCGGTACCCGTTCAAACTCGATCGGGAGATGGTGTTGCTGTATCGAGGTTCATCCGTTCCAGTTCATCCAGCGTCTTTCCGGCTGCGTTCTTCCATGAAGTCCTGCCGTTTATTGATCGACCCACCAGAGTCACGCCGGCGGCAGTAGGGCTGTTGAACAAATGGTCCTTCAGTAAGGTCAGCCGGTCACTCGTAATTTCTACGACTCCTTGCTCCTGAAGCTTTCGCCGCAGATTTACGATCCAGGCCTGGCATCCGTTCGACTCCTGGGGACGGCCGTATGATCCGGCCTGCACGACCAGTCCCTCTGGGGTTAGAGTTCCCTTTCCCTCACATCCTGGACGGGTGAAGGAAAGGTAGTGCGCAGGTGAAGCGGCTGATTGCAGCGGCACGAGGTTTGACTCATGCTTTTGGAGCGGCTCCATCACAGGGAACCCGAGCGTCGTTAGGAGCACGGAAATCGTGTCCAGGTATTCGTTGCAATCAGCCTCCAGCGGGGCGGGGGTGTGCCGGTTCGATGCCCCGTTCCCGTTCATGAGCTTGAACCTATCGGACCGGAGCGATTTGTCGATGGCCTGCCATTCCATGTACCCCACATGGGTGTCGGTCCAGGTATTGGTCAATGAGACGGCGACCAAGGCCCGCTCCCAGTAGTCTTTGGTCGCAGTGTGCTGCTTCAACCGGCCGCCAACGTTTCCTGTTTGACCGATGTAACAGACCTCAGAGGCGTCCTCCGAGGCGCCGAAGAGAAAGTAGAGACCCACTTGGGATGCCTCGGGCATTTTCAGGAATTCGGTCAGTAGCGTTCGTGGGACGTCAAAGACGCGCACCGTGCGCGTTGTGATTTCAGCCATTCGGATGCCGGCTGGATCACCCTGCGGCAAATAGATCTGTATGGTTTGAGGACGGCTGATCAAGGTGGTTTCTTCTCATTTCGTATCTTGATTTAGGGGCAGCGGGGCAACCTTGTACCGCCGCCTAAGCGCGGAAACCCGTCAACTGGCTTGACGAACATCCACCCTCAGAGGCGCCATGGCAGACGGGAACCGGCTAAGGACCCAGGTGCCTTTGCACGGTCGTCAGCCCGCCTCACCGGGAAGCGTCCAATCGAAGTCACGGGGAAGGAGTTGCCCGTCGTCTGGATTGAAGGGAAGAACCCTGAAAACCCCTGCCTCAGGATCTACCACCCCTTCCGTCATCCGCATCCCGGACCACACCCCCATCATGCACAGCCCCGGATGTTGACGGGCGTGATTGACCTCATTGCGCGTAACGATGACCGAATCCCCTCTGATCTGGGTGCCTTTCGCTTCAAGATAAATCCGCTCATCACCCCTGACCGCTACGGCGTCGTAGGGACGGTTATGCCGGGTATCTGTAACCGTCCAGCCAAAGTCTCGGTAGTAACGCATCAAACGATTCTGTGCAGCATTCTCAATCGCTTTGCGGACGACGGCGTCCATCTGCAGCCCTTGGCCCACAGCACCTGGTAGATCCCACGCCTCCGGTAAGTCCGCGTCCATTAGACCGTCAACCTCAGGGTCCGCGCCATACAGGATGGAGTTCCGGCTGCCGGGGGCGTAGTCGACCCATGTTCCCATGAGGACTTCGTGAAGGGGATGTCCGTCTGGCAGGACGCGGCCTCTGAGAGCCTTCTTTGGTTTCCCGGTGGCAGTACCTGTCACGATCTCGTGATCCGGATCATTGAGTTCCGCGACCAGCACGACCCGTCCTTCGTAGTTGAGTGCAGCCCATCGCTCTCGCGCGATGCGCTTCGCGTCCAAGAACCAGTCTCCCCGATTGCTAGCCCAGAGCTGCTCCGGTGTTGCCCCGGGGTCATAGCCGTACCAATCACGGTCAAGTGGATCATCGCTCTTTGCCGTCGTTCGGTCGCTGAGCCTGATGTTGATAACCATGAATCGAGTATCGCCGATCGATGTCCGCCAACCGTGCACGGCGGCGGTGGTACCCGGCGCCTTCCGCTCGACTAACCCCGGCCGGCCTCTCGTCAGGGCATCGTTTGCCAAGACTAAGGGACACACAGTCGGCAGTTAGTTGAATCGCGCGCGTCCGACACAGCGCGTCGTCTCACCAATTTTTCTCACTTGGGTCATTCCCAACAAAAACTGGATGTGGTCTTTGATGAGCTTAGGGGAGTCGGCATTGGGAGGATCAGATAAGCCAAGGTCCAGTGCAGTGGGGGAGTGATACAAGCCTTCATCGCATCGCCGCCGGGACTCCCGTTCTTGAACTGGTTCGACCGGCAGCAGCCGGTCGGGGGGGGTAGGACACCCACCGGAAGTGACCTGGCTTCACCTGGACCAGGATGGGCAACACCAGCTGGACGGGGGCACTACCGATGGGTTCGTCGAGCAGCTCGTTGATCGAGCTCTGCCCTTGAAGTTCCCCGGACGCGTCCCTTTCCATGCTTGAACCCTAGACACGACCAACAAGGGACGGATCCAAGGACACACACGCGGGAAGGAAGCGAAGGATTCTGGCGGAATTAGGCCGTGAGTGCCCGGGACCGTCGAAACGGGCCAAGAGCGGTCCCGCCCGATAGTGTGAATTGCAGCGGAGTTAGCCCCTGAACGTTTCCTCAGCCCGAATCCCACGCGGACCCAGTCAAGGTCGTCGGAGCTATAGAGTCTGCGCTGCTAGGCCGCTGCGGGGTCCCCCTCGGGCGGCGGCTTCGTCGTTTGCGGGGTCGGGGGGTCTGGTTTGCTGGGTGGGTGGTTGCGGAGGTAGGTGAAGGGGTTGGCTGCGATTTCAGTGAGGACATCGCGGGCGTGGCGTTGGTATACCTGCCTTGCTGCTGTGACGCGGTGGCTGGCCCAAGCCTGACAGGCGTTGTGTCCCGCGGAGTTCTTTAGGCGCGGCTGTACCTGGGAGAGGGCTGCCGCGGCGTGGCAGCGGGCCTGTTCCCCGGGGGTGAGGTCGTGGGCTATCTCGGTGCCGGTGCGGGCTTCGATGTCTGCCTGGGAGGTTTCGATGAGATCCAGGAGCGTTGTGAGAGGCAGGTCATCGGCGGCGGGCAGGCGGGTAATAAGGGCTGCCCACGCAGTCTTGGTGGTCATCGTTCGTTCCTAGGCGTCGAAGTGGAGTTTGGTCGTGCGATTGCCTTCGGCAACGCCGGGGTCGAGGGCTCCGTTGGGCAGGATGTCTTCCTTGAATTCGGGAAAATCGTTTCCTGCGCCGATGGGCTTGAGCCGTGCTGGGTCGGCCCCGGCGGTCACGGCGAGGGCACAAACGGCTTGGGCGCGGGCGAGGGAGAGCTTCTCCCGGGAATCCTTGGTCCCGGCTGATGCGGTCGTTCCGGTCACGGTCACTGTCCCCCCCGGGTTGTCGTCCAACCACTTTTTCAGCTGCTCCCCGGTAGCTTGGGCTGCGCCGGGGTCGCGGAAGGTTGTGCTGTCCGGGAGGAAACCGAGTGCGCTGGCGTTATTGAACGTCTGGGTTCCTCCTGCCGTGGGGATGTGGACGGCGGGTTGGTCAGCGCGGGGGACGGGCCGGATGCTGTGCCCTCCGGCGGCACGGGTTTCGGTTGCTGCGTTGGCGGGCCCGGGGTGGAAGGATGCCTTGGCGCCCGCCGTGGTGAGGATGCTGTTGTAGATGTCCTGGTAGTTCTGCCGCTGCGGCCCGGTCAGGGCGGGCTGGGTCCCATGTTGTTCGCCGAGCCCGTACCAGTGCACAGTACGCCCGGCCAGGGCCGGCACGGCCTTGAGGGCTACGAGTTTCGCTGTCACTTCTGCCGGGACGGCGGTGGCCAGGGACACGTCGGTCAGGTCCAGGGGCGCCTGGTCCGAAAGCCCCGGGCCGATGGCCGCAATGGTCGCGTCGGGCGTGTCTGTGGTGAGCCGGCTGGCCTCTTCCAGGGCTGCGATGGGATTGTCGCCGTTGGCTTGGGCCTCGATGCCGGAGATGGTGCGGCTGACGGTGATTTTCGCGTTGTTGATGTCATTGTCCTTGCTGGCGGCTCCGACCGTGTAGACGCGCGGCGCCTGGATAACGGAGGGCTCTCCGTCTTCGCGGATGATGCTGATGGGTTTGCCTGCCTCGATGCTCTTACGGACCATGCAGGCGACCTCGGCCGGCAGAGCCGGGGCGGCATTGGAGTGCGCGGCGACAATGATGGACAGGGCCGTGGGCTGGTCGCAGTCGGTCTGGGCGCCGATGGCGGGCCCGTCACAGGCCGTGAGAGCGAACGCGGCCAGGACTCCGGTGACGGTGAGGGCTGCGGGGGTGGTGCGCATGGTGTTCCTTCTTTCCTTAGGGTTTGTGGTGCTGGTGATTTTTGTAGGGTTTCCTCCGAATCCGTGTGCGTTCGGATTGGTTTACGTAGGTCGGAACCAGCGCACGGTGTGGTCTCCCAGGAGGCTCGGGGAGGCTTCGGCGGTCCCGGCAGGGGTCGTGATTTCTTCGGTGGGAGCCGTCGTCAGAGGTGCCGGGTTGCAGAGTCCATGGCTGATGACATTGATGACCGTGCAGGGATTGTCGGCGGACAGCCGGGCAGCGCGATCCAAGGCCGCGAGGAGATTGTCTTTCTTCGTTGTTGTAGTGGAGATAGCGCGGGCGAGTGCTTCTTTCGCGTTGTTGATGCGGTGGTCATCGGGGGAGATGTGCACAGTGGTGTCCTCTTCATCTGTTAGCTGAGGCGTCTGGTGCGCCCTTGCACTGGGGAAGGGTTTCCCCTGCTTGGGCAGGTGCTGGCTGCCTTGGGTCCGGCCCGGTGGTGTCCCGGGCCGGACCTCTGGGGCTTAGGCAGCTTTTTCGTCGAGTTCGCCGTGCGCTGCTGAAGGGTCGAGCCCGTTGGCGGTGTCCGCGTGATGGTCTTGTGCAAGTGGTCCGGAACCTTCCGCAGGAAGCACCGTTGATCCGGATGCCGGGGAGGCGCTGGTGGGGGCGGCTTCTTCCGTGGTCGTGGTGCCGGGTACCGGGATGCCGGGCAGCGTTATCCCGGGGCGGGGGAGGGCAGGGGTGTGGCGTGTGCCGCTGATGGCTGCGTTCCAGGCCGGTGTGGCGCCGGGTTCGCCCAGCAGGGCGTCTTTCCCGGCCCGGTAGTCGGCGTCGGCGATTTCCAGCTGGGTTTTGAAGATCTCGGCCTGCAGCTGTTGTGCGTAGGCCAAGGCGTCCTCGTCTGCCCAGAGCCCTTGTTCGGTTCGAATCTGGTCCAGGTAGCGTTCTTCGACGGCGACCCCGACGGCGTTGGCTTCGGCCTCGATTTTCCGAAACAGGAACTGTCCGGTTGCGTCATCGATCCCGGCCGCATGGGCACGGACCTGTCGGACGATTTCAATGAGATAGTCGGCCATGCTCGGGGTCGCAATCCTAGCCAGGTGGGGCCTAGAGCGCCAGAAGCGGCTGTTGTGCGGGTCGGCGGGCTCACCGCCGAAGTGCTCATAGCCGGGTTTGGGTGGTTCGTTGGATGGACGCTGGCCAAACAGGTTGTCGAAGATGCTCATCTGGGGACTCCTTTTTCTTTCGGTGGTGTGTTGCGCTGGTACCGGTTCAGGGTTTCCCCATCCGTAGGTGCCAGTCGTCCGCTGGCACCCGGCCCCCTGCCAGCAGGGGCCACGTGCCGACGCGTTGGGTCAGACCGGCTCCTGGTCGGGGTCCACGATGCTGAGCCTGGAGGGTCGGCCCTGCTGCAACTGCTCCGGCGCCCAGGCCGTCGATCTACCGGCTAGGGATGTGCCGGGCCGGGCGGCGTCCTGGTCAAGATCGAGGTGCTCGGTCAGCTCGGCAATGACGGGAGCATCCGGGTGCCGGCGGGTAATGGCCCTGGCGTAGACGTTGATCCGGCGGTTGGTGTAACGACGGCATTCGGCGACCCGGTCCTCAAGAACCGACTGGGCAAGGACAAGACGCTCGCCGACCACGGCCAGTCGCTCCAGCGCGTCGTTGTACGTTTTCGCAGCAGCCCCGACTGCTGAGGCTGCTGCAGTGGCTGCTGCCCTGGCGGTGGCGTCGAGGCTTTCCTTTTCCCGCCTCCGCCGGGCGGCCAGTGCGACCGGATCTGCCTGCTGTTCACCCGGTCCGCGCGGCACGGCCGGGGCCGGAGGAGCGGCAGCACTTTCTCGGGCAGCCTCCTCGGCTGCAGCGGCTTCCTCCTGGGCGATGCCAATAGCCTCCTTCAGCCGGGGGATACGGGCCTGTAGTGCGACTTTTTCGGTACGCAGTGGATCCACAATGCGGTTATGCGTGATGGTCTCCAGATCCTTGGACGCCCTGTATTCGTTACGGCGGGCCACTGCCCACGGCGTCAACATCACCGTCCTTATGACCTCGTCGGTCGGTTGCGCCTGTGTAGTAGACAGGTGGCGGGAGTCCGTCCTCCCGGCCCAGTAATCCAGGATTCGCTCCCCGGGGGTATACGCGGGGGAGGGGGTCCTTTCGCGCAGGTAGAGCTCGATGTCGGTCAGGCCGGTGTTCGGTGTGGTGTTCATGGCAGTGCCTTTCTGGTGGTCAGTTCTGGTGGGTGGGTTGGGCGCCGGTCCAGCAGCGTCCGTGGAAGGTACAGGTGTAGCCGTGGGTGCAGCGGGCACAGGCGCTGGTGCCGTAGGTGGGCCATACCCCCGGGCAGCCCTCGCCTAAGGGACACGGTGTTGTGGCGGCGCCGCAGTGCCGGCAGTCCGGGCCGGGGCCGATCACTTCTTGTCCTCAGGGAAGGCCGGAGCCTGCGCCTCGGTGCCGGTGGCGCCCAAGTTTTCAGACCCGCTGTTGTCGTGATGGGAGGCGTCGGGGCGGTAATGCGTGTCCTTGTGCGGGATCAAGGTCATGAGAGTCGCAGTGGGATCTCCGATGATCTCGGCTTGAGCGACGACGGAGGTTTCCTTGGCGGCATCGCAGATCGCGAGGGTCCCGTCGTGGGCGTTTTTCCGCTCCTGCTCCAGCGTGTTGCTGATGTGGTGCACGCGGCGGGCGAGCAGGTTTCCTTGCAGGACAGACTGTGCGGTTGCGTTCGACCAGAGCTTCAAAAGGCGGGTGCGTTCGCTGAGTCCTTTGAGCATGCGGCGCAGGTCGGGATCTCCAAGGTCCTTGGCCTTGTGGATGAGCAAGATCCCCGTTGCCAGGAAAATCACCAACATCACCGCCGCGAGCCCGACATCGGAGAACAATGCGTTGCGCATGATCCTGTCGATCTCCTCGGCCGTGGCACCGTCGGGAATGTCCGGGATCTTGATCTGCGAATGAACCATCCGCATGACTGCCATCCCGACACCGATGAGAGCCCAGACACCGGCCAGCACCCACCCCCAGCGTTTGTTGGGGGCATGGTGGAGAACATGGCCGGCGAAGAAAGCGCAGGCACTGGCGACGGACACCGCCCCAACAGCGGCGAGATACGCCAGGAAGGTGACTCCGACCAGCAGTTTCAGGACATCGGCGGCGAAGATCGCATCGGTTGCCGCTCCGAGGACTGTGATGGCCACCGCGACGGTGGCGGCAATGTACCAGTCCTTCTGGGTCCAGCTGGCCAAATGGCGACGGTGGTTTCCCGGCGGCGGAATGGCGGGGACTTCCCGGGGTTCTTCAGGGCGGGGTGTGAGGGCAGTGGTGGTCATGGCAGGTGTCCTTTTCCTGTTGGGTTGGTCAGAGACCGGTCGTAGTGGTCGGTGTCGGTGTCTGGGCAGGGGTTGTTGGGGTGGCCGTGGTGGTAGGAGTCGGGGACTGCTGGCCGTTGCCTACACCGGTTGTGGGGGCCAGGAGGAGCAGTGCGAGGGCCAGTAGTGCTATCAGCAGCAGCGCCCCGCCCGTGACGAAGATGATGACGGCCCTGCGATGCGCCGCTGTCCTTCCGCGCAGGTGCGGCGGGAGGGGGCCGGGCAGCTGGTACGACAGGGTCTCAGGAGTGCTCATGGTTTGTTTCTCCTTCGTAGTTTCGTTCTGTGGCCGGTGAGGGTTTCCCCCGAGGGCTGGTCTTTCTGCTATGCCCTTGTCAGGGTTTCCCCGTCAGGGCTTCGACCCTCTCGGGCGCCGTCCCAACACTGGGCCAGCACCCGAAAGGGGCCGGCTCAGGCGGCCCGGGAAGCAGTGATCGTGGCGCGTCGGGCCTGGCGCGCCATGGCGTCCGCGGCTTCGTTCAACGGGTGCCCGTTATGTGCGCGCACCCACTTGATGTCAATGGCACGCCCGCTGCGCTCGGCGTGAATCCGGGCGGCGAGGAGCCGCATCCGCGCCTGGGCGGGGACGGCAGTGCCATTGGCGAAAGCGACTGCGCCTTGGCTGTCAGAAAGCACGAGGACATCGAGTCACTGGCGACCGCGGCGATCCCAGCCCCGGCCTTTCCAGGGATGATAGAGGCATCGGTAGCGATGACGGTCCGGTGCTCGCCGGTGAACTGGTGGAGGGCCAGCCGTGCAGCGGCGGCGCTGGCGTTAAGCGTGACGCTGTTGGCGCGGCAGGCTGCCTGAGAGGCCGTGATGGACAGCTCGGGGTCGGCGGTTGCCGTGAGTTTCAGGCGGGGGAATGATCCCTGCACTGCGGTGACTTCCCGGCGGAGTTCCTGATCATCGATGAACAGGTGGATCGCGCTGGCGTTGGAGTGCTTCAGGATGAAAGCGAGGGCGTCGATGCGGGCGGCGGCAGCGGCGTGACGTGCGTTGCCGGTAGGGCTGTATCCGCGAAACAGCTCGAGGCAGAATTTGCCATCCGGTCCGGTATAGGCCAGGGCCGCGGTTGCCATGTGTGTGGTTCCCCCGCCGCGGATCACTGCGGTGTAGGCACCGGAGCCGTCCCCAAGGCAGGGTACGGCGGGAAGGACCGGACGGACGGCCAGGGCCCGCAGGGCCCTGGCCGTCCACCGGGCAATGGCGGAAAAGGCGTCGCGGACAGCCATGGATCGCGTGGACTCCTGCATGATGGTTCCTTCCCTTGCGGGCCCCGTCCTTTTGGCGCCCGTGTACCTGTTGCAGGGTTTCCCCCGGCACTCCCGGTAAGGCAGGCGTTGTCCGAAATGGGTTTTGGCCTAACGGATGTGGTGTGGCGGTGATGTGTAAGGGGAGGGAGGCTCCGATGAGCTCGACCGCTAGATCGGGAATTATTGCTGTCGAGCAGAGATCAGCGCCGAACGACGTCCCAGCGTTTCTACCGTCCGCGGGGTTGCGGGCGTCAACATCGCCGACGTCACCCGCTATGTAAAGGAACGGGCCGAGGAGAAACGGGCTGCGGGGGGTCAGGTCGTGGCGACCTGCCCGCTACGCTCGGGCAGCCAGCGAGTCTGGCCGGCGGGGTCTGCGTCGAAGCCTCATCCTTCGCGAATGAGCGCCATTGCCGCTACCGAAGAGCCGCTCGGCGCGGGAAAAGGAACTGAATGAAGAGGTGGCCGAACTCGTCGCCGGCCGACAACATGACAGCCGAAAAGGAAGCCGCCGTCTACTGGTCAAAGTCGAGGATCTGGAACGCCAGCTAACAACTGTCGCTGAACAGCCCGAACAGTCCGGCTCGGTTGGCATGAAGCAACGGCCGAAGTCGGCAGCAGCCACTTGCGCGGCGGCCGCCCAGGCCCGCGCAACGCACTTCAGGAAGCCCATAATGAGCTACTGCAGCGCATCACCCCTGGGCAGCCTCAAAGCACTGAAGAGCCCGAGGGCTGATTCTTTAGCGGGGCCCCTTGCCAACGGACGACAGTCCTGGACCCCAGCAAAGCACGACGGGGCACCTGGGGGAATCGGCGGGGTCCGGAACGGGTTCCTTGATTCAGAGGCGGGCTCCGAGGATCGGTAGGCCGTACAATCTGGCTGCGCGGTGGAATTCAGGGTCCGGGCCGACGTTTTCAGAGGTCAGCTGAAGGAGACCATTGCGGCTGGGGGAGAGGCCCTCATCGGCCCGACGGTCCCAGTAGGCCCAGCACCTACCAGTCAGTGTTTTCGATGGGTAGCTGATTCCCAGTGGTTCTGAGCCGTCGTCCAGCACCGTTCCGCGGATGACGTGGGCGAGCAGGGTTGTCAGATCCCGGTCCTCGCCGGTGAGGGAGCCGGCTGTGAGGAGCTGCAGACGATCCGTCAGCCCAGTAGTGGTTGGTGTGAGGGCTTCAAGGGCGCGGAGAGTGGCCGGATCATCGATCTGAACCCACCACCCCTCACCAGGGAGTCGGATTTCGTACATTGATCGGTCCATTTGCCAGTCCACGGATATGGCCCACGGGACGTCCATTCCGTTCTCCTCGGCCTGCGCCCGGACACTGGCGATGTAGTCCTCGACCGTCCATCCGATGGACTCAGCGGCCTTGGCCACCGACGCGCGCTGCTGCCGGAAGCCGAGCAGCACCTCGGCGTAGGCGCACTGACGGGATTCAGCGAGATAGATCGTTGAGCCGATGCTGTCGTATCGGCCCCGGGAATCGCTGCCGGCGAGGGCGCCGATGGGCAGCGGGCCAACGAAGGAGTTCTTCCTGACCGACAACGCGCCGTAGCGGTCCTTGGCCACCCGGAACGAAATCTCCCCGGCAGCCCTCACAAGAGTCAGTCCCGTCAAGTCGCACTGGCGCACCTTGGCGGTGGTGATCATGCGGCGAAGGTGTCATTCACGAACGCTTCGGCCGCCCCTAAAACCTCCCGGGAACGCTGCTGCTGGATGTAAAGGACGGGAAGTTCCTCGTCCAGGCGCGGGTTGGCGCCCATCAACCAAGCCAACGCAACATGTTTGCCCTCGGCAAGCTCAAGCGTCTTCCAGACCCGGTGACCGAGGCGCAGGCGGGATTCGACCTCCGGCCGGGGCTCCGGGCCATCAGGCTTGGCCCAACGAAACGGAGATGTGCGGTCCTTCACCCCGGCCATCGTTTGGACGACCGTCGTGCCGACATTCTCATTTAGTTCGCGCACAAGGTCGTGAATGTTCATCCGGGTCGTCCCTACATGGATGTCATGCCGAGTCGTTGCTTCCATCCCTCCATTGTCTATGCTCTGCAAGACTAAAGCAACTAAAAAGCAACAAAAACCCTCGCATCTAATGCATTATCGCCTCTTGGACTGGCATTATCGGCGCGTCAGAACAAAGGCGTCAAAAAGTCCAGTTTTCGGTTCTACTGGCCGTGCTCATCAGTGCACGGGCTGCCGTTCTCCCCGGGGATGGGGCCCATGCGCGCAAAGCGACGCTTTCGTCACGGTCCGGACCCATCAGAACACAGGCAAAAAAGGGGGAAAGCCTGTATCAGACGTAGACACACCCTGCAGCCGGCAGGGCACCAACACGAAAGAGACGAAACCAGAGCAAGAAAAGGAGGCATGCCATGTACAGCGTCGGACCCATCGGATGGTGGATGCGCATGTGGTGGGGAGCCCAGTACTTCACCCCCGTCATCGCATAAACCCCAGAACCAGCCGGGTGCCTCGCAACTTGGGGGAGGCACCCGGCCCCCAAAGCGGCCCCGGCCGGAACCAAAGCCCCATAACCGCCGGGGCCTCGAGCACAAACCAACGAGCAGTAACAACAAAACGAAAAGGAACGAACCATGGCCAACTGCAAGAAGTGCCACCGCACCACCACCGATTGCCCCGGCTGCAACGGCGGCCGCAACACCCACGGCATCGTAGGACGCCTGACCTGCTCGAAGTGCAACAACACTGGCCAGCAATGTCCCGAACACGGAGCCCACTGGAAATAATCGTCAAAGCAGACCCGTCCGTCTCCTTGTGGCACGTCGCCCCGCCGGCGACGTGACACAAGGAGATCACAAGCCTCCAACGTCAACTGAACAATGCGAAACAGCAGCAGCGTCCTGGAAGCACTCCAACAATCCCACACGTCCTTCGTAGAAGGAGACTTCCACCATGTCCGATTGGAACGACGTCTTGAATGTCCTCGAGTACGACTCAGCCATCCAATCCTGGATCCACCTGTCCGAAGCTTCGCGCTCAGTGCAGGCCACTGTGACGACGGAAGGCCACGGCGACGTGACCATGATCATCGAAAACGGCGCTAATGAACTTTGGCTCCAACTCCTCGTCGCTATCTCAGCCAGCCCAGAAGGCCCCATCTGGGAAGCCGCTGGTTGGGCCCTTCGCCACGTCCCTGCCGTCGGTCTTATCCAATTCGGAAATGGCATCGCCATCCGCCACGGCGTCCTCCTACCTCACGCCGACATCCGCGCCATCACTGATGGCATCACCTTGACCGCAACCGCTGCGACCATCCTCTTCCTAAACACGACCAAGTAGCCCCCGAACCTTCACGGCCGGCAACGGGGCTCACGTTGCGCGGATGTGCCGACATCAGGCGACCACGCAAAACAGTCAATTACAATCGCAGCAAGCAGCACAGAAATGGGGGACGAAATGGCGCTGAGAGACGATGTTCAGCTCAGCGATGAATCGGACTCGCAGTTGCCGGAACCGCTAGGCCCGGCGAAGAGTCCGAAGGGTCGCGTCACACAGATCGACATCAGTACCTTCCGGAAAATTGCGGAACACGATCTTAGGCAGGATCGGCGGGACAAGGCACTAGCCGACATTGAGGCGGGAGATTTGGACCTGACCTTTCACGAAGCCGCTGATCTCATGGCAAGGGCGCTGGCGGAATATTTCGCCGGGCAAGGACATCCGCACGGAATCTACACCGAACTGCCGGGGGAAATCCGCATCAAGGCCACCGAGGGAAACAGGGACAAGTACGGATCAAAGGTACTTCCCTGCAATGTAGCCTTCGCGGCAACGCTCGGAAAACTACGCACTCAGCGGATCCGGGCAGGCATAAAAGAAGCTATGGCAAAGATGTCCGCCCATCGAGACGAAGCTGGCAGGCGGAAACTGCGGCAACAGTTGACCTCTTTCAACGCCAATAAGATCAACTACAACAAGATCGGCGCCGGCAACGCCTTTACCGTGGCAGACGCAATTGAACATGTGATCGACAGGGTTGCAATTGCCGCCGACCGCGGCCGCCCGCCGGCACTTGCACCGGATATCCTTTCGCGGATTGAAGCTTCCAGGGCTGCCGAGTCCTACACGGCTGATCTGGAATTCACCTCGGTCGCTGCGGCTGCTCTCCCAGCCGAAAACAGTGTGCGAATAGCAAGTCTGCACTACGATAATGCAGGGCCCCTGGAATACCTGCTGCGGTGGAGCGATTCCTTGGGGAACGGAGACTCGCAGGCCCTGCATGACGCTACGGAACTCGCCAAGCAATGCGCGAGCATGGACTACCTCAGCCTGGAGGAACTCGACCGGCTCTCCGATGATGTAGCCCAACGAATCCACCACCCCTTCGGTCTGTTTAATACTGCCGGCCAGGCGGATATGGTCACTGCCCTATATCTGTACACCGGTGAAGCCCCGCACACTGCCATCAAGCGTGCATGGGCCTACGTGAACGCGTCCGACGCTGCGCACCACCTTCAAGCAGGTAACTACGAACAGCTCGTCACATCCGTCCTGGCTTCGCTGGACAAAACGTTGAGGAAGAATGCGGTCCGCTGGATGCAAAGGGTACAAGTCCGCCCCAGTGCCGTAGACCTGCTTCGGCTCCTGAGCGCCACAGCCGCCCAGGCAGCTGTCGACCCCCAAAATGCTGTCTGGCCGGACGGCTTGATGGATGAGGTGCTTCGCCACTACGGGGTCAACGACGATGAGATTCCAATGGCAGCCGAGCTCTTGAAGGACGCCTTTTCGCTGGCGAGGCCCGAAGGTGACGAAGTGGACTGGTGGGAGCCATCACTTCAATGGAACACCGTCGGCAGCCGTATCCTGCAGCGAATCGCCACCTTTGACTACACCATGAGCGAGGCCGACCTAGAGGACCTTCGGGCTCACGCGAGCCAAACCCTGGCATTAACCCGGCTTACTGAGCTACGAAGCAACCTCGTACGCGCCGAGAGCAGTTTCCCGCAAACCATCAGGGGCAAAGAAGACCGAGGGCACTTCACCCGTCAATCCGTTGAAGCGACCAATAAATGGCTTTGGAAGCAAGGGGGGCTTCAGGCCGCCTCGTTTTTCAAGCAGGTGAAAAACGAGAAGAACGCTCTTTATGGGAAGGTACGCGGCCTCGGACAGAGTAAGGGGTCACAAAGTGACCTGGCGGTTGCAGCTCAAGCCAGACGGAATGTCGCGCACAGCCAAACATCCAGCGACTGGTTCAGTATCGCCACCGGGAGCGAGGCCGTCGCTGTGCTGCGAAAAGACCCCACCCCCGGCTCCGACCTCGGAATAAGCCGCGCTGAAGCGCGATCCGCAGCAGACCGATTGCTTAACATCCTCGGAGTGGCCGCTGGCAATCCGGCGAGTCGACCAGCGGACGGCCAAGGGATCCGGGAATGGATCGATGAACAAGTCGAGAGACTCAACGCTCTTGCAGAGGACCTCGACGACTTGATTCACCCGTCCCAATCGACGACGCTGTCCATCCTCCTGGAAGAGACGGTCCGGGCCACAAACAAGGAGGCCGGAAAATGACTACCGACCAAAAACACCTACTGAAGATAGAACCGGGTATGGACTCGTTCCGGGTGGAGTGTCTCGAGCCGGGCCCTGCTCCGACGGTCTCCGTTAGCGCAGGCGACTACATGACGGTCGAAATCGACGTAACCCGAACCATAGCCCCTGTCTCGGTCACTATCCATGACACTGAGCGCGCCGTTGTCAGTCTCTGCGACCTTTTCGGTACGGGCACGGCCCGCGAAATCCTACGTCGTGGAACCTTTAGTCGGCCCGGACAGGCGGACAACAACGCCCCACTGGCCTTCGAACCGTCCTCAGCATGGGATGGGTTACTGGCCGCCGCGTATCAAGAATGGTCGCTCTACTGGAATCCGCTGCCACTCGATGGGCCCTTGTTCGCCCTTGACACCATCGCGGCAGCTCACAGGAACTACGCGTTCGATGACTTCAAAACAGGCAGAGTCAAAGCGGCCGAGGCAATACCGGCTGCCCGTGCTCTAGAACGAATGCTTGAAGTTGACGCGATAGCTACAGCTGCCGTGGTACCTGTGCGGCTCGCCTTGGAAGCACTGCGCCACTATCCGCTACCCAAGACCCCGGAGCCCGAAACCTCTTATACGCTCCCGCTGCCTCTAACCAACGACGGAATGAAAGCCATTCTCGATGCGCCTGCTTCCACCCCTGGACGGGAATTACTGGTCATCGGATCGCCTGACTGGAGACTAACAGGACATGGTTCCGCAGCCAGCGCCGAGGACACCATCCACGTTTCAGCTCACGTTCGAAACCCCGAGGCTATTACCATCACGGTGCCCATGAAAACCACGCCTGGCACCGAATCGACATATGACGCCACCATCACCGAGCCTTACACCGGGAATCTCATTGCTCACGCCACTCTCCGCCCAGGCCCCCACGGACTCTTCCGAGGACACACCATCCCCGTACGGCCCATCCGTTTGACGGATCACGTCGATATCCGGCACCCCGAACTCTTGTCCCACCCTGAACCCAGCCCCGAGCGGCGCAGCGCGGACCGCTTAAAACGGGAGACAGCCAGAAAATACCTTGCCAGCAGACTGGTCCAGTCAACACATGAAGGAGCGGTCCACTTAACACTGGCCGAGCTCGCACTGAGCGGACGCCTCCTTGAAACTAGCAGTGAGGCCCACCTCACGACGAGCGTAGGCAGCCCCCTGTTTGAGGCCGCGGTCGATCCGCAATATGAAGGATCACCACATGGAGGAGGCAAAACCCTCGAGGAGCTTCGAGCTCCGGCCATGCCCAAGGACGCTTTCAAGCAGCTCCTTTCCCGGGACCAGTTCGTGCTAGCAGCAGCCTCCGACCAAACGGTCATGACGGGTACGGTTGAGCTCGGCGAGATCACAGGGTCTTGGAGTGTTGATTCCAGTGGCGCCGGAGCTTTGTTCCACGTTGCCATGAATGCGCCAACAAGAACGTACCCGGATCTTTCGCTGGTACGGCTGCGGGTTACGGCCAACGGGGAAACCAGCACCTACTACATTGTTTTCCACTCAACTGACGAGGACCTGCTCTTCGCCGAATTCACCACTCAACTGCCGATCCAGCGGCCCGATATCTTGCTCGATGTCACCCCCATTCAAGCGAATGATTTGGAGTCGGATGCCACCAACGACATCGTCCTCAGTATCCTTGGCTGCAAGGCGGAGGGACGCCGCGCATGGAAGCGGATGGCCGCGTCGCTCCCGAGTGATTCTGCCCCCGTGGCAGCATTGAACTCTTTGCTCAGGCCAGAATAATGACCGGGCACGAGCACGCAGCCGCCCGGCATCGTCTTGGCCGGAAACTCCTCGGCATTGATGGTGGATGGGTAGACATGTGCCGGGAAGCCCTGACGGAAGGCACCCTGGCCTCCTTGGAGGGCGACCCGAAAACATGGGACGCTTTCGAATCTGAGGTCAGCGGTCCCTTCCTGAGTTTTGCGGACGAAGACTCTTCTACGCTAGTAGGCCCCGCCCGTGCCGTTCTGAGCCTGGCGCGCGCCCTTGCCGGCGAAGAACCTGCCGGCACTGCCGTCCTGAACGCGATGGAGCGGTTTGACAAAAGCGGCCTAGGAAGTCCTTCCGGCTACCGTCCACCATTGACCACGGGCATACAGCTGGGACGAAACTGGAAACAGTCCTTGTTGAGATCGAAAAAGCCAGTCCTGATCACCCCTCCGCGGCGTTCACCTCACTGTTGGCCCGGTATCTATCGGGCGAACAACTGAAAGGAATACGAACGATCGAGGTGCCCGTCCTCTTCGACCAGATGACTGCAGGCAGTGTAGGACGACTTAGAATCGACGAAATCCGTCAAGGGCCGCCAGGAGTCCACCCATCCCCGCGATCAATGGTGTTCTTCGCTGGCGATCAAGCCTTCATCCAAGCAATGCGCGATGCTTGGGCCATTTCACCCAAGCTTCGCTCCTCGCAGCGCTCATTCATGTGGGAGTTGATCGATCAGCAGGAACGCCGCCCCTTACGGAACGTAAGCGGATCCTCCCTCGGAGCAGCTTGGTACGTCGCATTTGATGCTCTCAAGTACAAAAAATTCCTGGCGTTAAAAAGCCTGGATCCAAACTGTGCGGCAACAGGTGCCCTCGACAACACGGCTCTGGCATCGGTGACAGGCTACGACAACAAGTTTCGAGCGGCTGCCAGTAACAACTTGCGCGTGGTCTATCCCGCAGTGGATTTCGACGAAGCCGACCTCGCCGCCACCCGTTATGCCGCCACGGCAACCCCTGCCAAGGACGCCGCCGAGGCCGTGAAAGCAGTCCGGACGAGGACCAACAGACAGGGGATCGTGGTCTGGGCAATTATCACGGTTCTGGCCTCAGCGCTGATGGCAACTCTGACAACGCAACTTGAGGCCGCGAACGCCAAAAGTACAGCGGCCAACCTATTGATCAAAGCCGCTACCCTACGCAACTCAGACCCGAGAATCGCTGGGCTCTTGTCGATGGCGAGCCAGAAAATAGCACCCAGCTTGGACGCCCTAAACAGCATGCAGTCGATCGCGGATGACAATGACATGGTCGCTAAGTCCTTCCACGCCACAAACGCTGAAATCTGGAAAATTGCGGCATCAGAGGAAACTGTGATCGTGAGCACGCGGGACGGTCATGTTATCGGCTTTGACACGAAAACTACCGAACAGCTCTGGTCGCTGCCAGCCTACGCAAGCAATCTGGCAATCTCCTCTGATGGCAAGACGATGGCTCTTACCGACTACTACAACACTGTCTCCATTTATGCACTGGCAGGAGAATCTCCAACTTTGGTATACGGCCAACAGTTGACCGGTTCGAACAACGGCGGCCAGCTTGATATTCTTCAATTTTTCATCGCCAATGCAGGAACGGATGGTGGGCCTCGACTGGTCACGGTCACATCAAACGGGGTTCAGACATTCAGACTCGACGGCACGGATCACCAAAACTTCCCCTTCCGTGGCGCCGATGAACAAAGCCTCACAGCGGTAAGCGCTTCAACATGGGAATATGATTCTAAGCTCGGAGCTGGGCTGCTAATTGCGTTTAGAGAAGGTACCGTCCAGTACTGGCGCCCCCAGCAGCAACCCACCTTAAGCCCGCTTCTTACATCTGTTCGAGACTATTCCGTGGCCGTCGGGTTGAGCGCGACTCCTGACCGCATCACGACAGCGAGCCCCGACGGGCTTATGGACTGGACACGAAACGTAAGCAGTAGCCCGAGCGCCCGCCACGCAGTCAATGGCACCGTCTTCTCCATGATTTCCCTGAACCAAAGCGCATGGGACGGCACAGCAGACTATGACCTCGCAACCCTGGGAGATAACGGTCTCACCGTCTCAGGGATCAACTATTCATTTACCCTGCGACGCACGGACATCAAATATATCAGCAGCATTCCCAATTCTTCGCTGATAGCCGCAGGAACAAAGGGTGGTGAGGTACTTCTCATTGACCCCTTCAACGGAAACAAAGGAAATCTGGGGTACTGGCGGCACATCGAAGCCGTCTACCAGAACGAAGTCTTCGCTACGGTTGAATACTCAAGTGAAAATCAAGTGGAAAGATGGAGCCTTGATAGCCTGAACCAGGCTAATCCCGCAGCTGAACAAACGTATGTTTTGCCCAACAACGTCAAGTCTCGCCAGGTTATAAGTGTGGCTACAAACGGTGAAGTTCTTGCGGCGCTGACGTATGAGGGAGACATAGTTGTCTGGAACGTGAAAAGTGCCGAAGTAGTCCAGGTTTTAGTACCCGAGGAGATGAAACCGTCACAGCATGATCCTCCCGGCGTACATGCTCTCCCTGGTCCTATCTACTTCATCAACGGGGGAGGAACCCTGCTCGTACAAGGTCTCAGCACAAGTACATTCATCTCCACTGTCGACTGGAAGACAAGTGGCAGCGTGGCAAGGCTCAATGTAGCCGGGTCACCCTCTCCTGACGGACCAATCGATGCCTGGCGTGAAAATCAAATTCTTGAACTCGACCCCTCCAACGGTACGGTGCTGAGCACGGTGGCGATTGAGAGTCACTCTTCCCCTGAAGTCCTAGCCGGAAGCCATAGAATTGCACTCCTCGACAATTTGCGGAAGACGCTCACCCTCAGGTCCCAAGACGGTAAAGAGGTCGTCCATGAATTCATATTCGATTCTGGAATACAAAACGTTTCCTCGAGTCCCACAGGTGCTACATTGGCCGTCGAAACGACTGACGGCCAGTTGACACTAATTGATGCAGCAAGTTTTGACGTAATCGCTCGACTTGTCCGCTATCCGCTTGGTGAAGTGACTTG
Source organism: Arthrobacter sp. ISL-85 (assembly GCF_018613675.1). Classification (GTDB taxonomy): domain Bacteria; phylum Actinomycetota; class Actinomycetes; order Actinomycetales; family Micrococcaceae; genus Arthrobacter. Next base: position 83,631 of record NZ_JAGGPQ010000006.1, read on the forward strand.
GAGTGCCGACGGAAAAAACGTGGCCCGGGGCTCTCGACTCTGGCCAGTAGAGCCGCAGTCGACTCAAGCTGAATTGTGCGGCATCGTCGGATCAGATTTTACCCCTGCCGAGTGGAAGACTTACATAGGCGACCCCACCGCCCAGGTCCCTCTTTGCCCATGAAGACCCGCTAAAGCGGGTAACCGACCCTCGATTGGGATGATCAAAATTATACGGAAGATGATGGACGCGGGTGATGTTATTTGACGATCTTTCGCACCTTGTGCTGGCTTGTATCGCTGCAATGAGAACCGTAAGGGACGGTCGAGACCTTTGGTCACTTCTTTGAACGCTCTAGCTGGATTGAGGTCAAAGATTCACCCTTAGCGGCCACAAAGTGGCAGCCGCGAGCAGAGTCCCGCGTGCCGCCTTCCATTAGCCGGTTAGGCGTGGGAACAACTGCGCATACGTGCACGTTGCAGCCTCGGAAGGGAACAATCAGCAGACAACGAGGAAATGAGAAGAACTAACGTGGCAGCCGACTATGACGAAGTCCGTCCCGACGTCAAGGAATCCCAGGAGCGCTCTCTGGAGGACGTACAGTCTGCAAAAACCCCTGATGCCCGCAGCGTCGTCACCGAACTGGACGAAGCCGACGCCCTCGACGAAGGGCAGATACCTGGCGGCGAAATCATCGCCGACGAGCTCATCGTCCAGGTGATTCCCCAAGCCGCGGACGAGTTCACCTGCTATTCCTGTTTTCTCGTCCGGCACCGGTCCCAGCTGGCGCGCGAGAGCAACGGCCATACATACTGCGTCGAATGCGAAGGCTAAGCCAAACCGTCCTAGCCAAAGCCACCAAAATTCACGCCGCTTGAGCCCCTCCCAGCGCTAGCTTTACATAAGATCCGCTATCGGCTTTCTAAATAAGCCCGAGGGGGCCCGGAGAAGGACGCCTGGCATCGTGACTGGCCCTTTTCTCTCACCTGCCAAGGCGTGACAGCGTTGTCCCCGGGCGGTGCGGAGTTTTACCCGCAGTTGCCGGCTGGCCATCACCCTTGGAGACGTGGTGCCTCCAGGGGTAGCCCGCGGCGCCCCTCCGGAGCCATGATGGCACCATGACCGATCCCCAGCGGAAGCTGTCCGCCGCCGAGCTCGCCGAAGCCGGGCTCACCGGCTGGCGCCTGACCGGCGAGGCCCTCGCCGCCACCTTCAGGACCCGGAAGTTCTCCACCGGGCTGGAGCTAGTGAACCGCATCGGCGCCTCCGCCGAGAAGGCCAACCACCACCCTGACCTCACGCTCACCTACCCCGAGGTGGGCGTCACGCTCTTGAGCCACGATGTCGGCGGGATCACCAGCCGCGACATCGACCTGGCCCGCACCATAAGCAGCCACGCTGCGGACCTCGGGGTCGCCGCCGTGGAGTGAGTCCGCGCGTGGGCAGGGGTGAAGGATTGTCGAGGCGCTAAGCGGCCTTTACGGAATCGCGATTGTCGGCCTTAGTGCTGGGACTTCTGTCGATGCGAGACATATACATCCATTTGCTCTAAAGCAGGCCATAATCCAACCTGCCACGGCGTTCTCGCCAGCGACGGGCACCGTCGCCGAATGGGCGACACCAAAGTGACGGTGCCAGCTGCCGCACTCTAGAGAGACGGTGCCTCCCCTTGACCTTCGGGGGACGTCAAGCTAACTTGCCGCCATGGACCCGGAGTCAGTGGAGCAGGCTCTCAACAGCGGTGACGTCCACGAGCTGCTCAAAGTTTGGGAAGACTTTAACCGTGGTGAGGCATCGCCTGGCATTTCCACCGGCAGCGACCAGGCGCGGGAAGCTGCAGCCCATTTTCTGACGGAGGTATCGGAAGTCGCCGCGCTGGAGGCGCTGCGAGCAAATGCCAAGGCAGTGGACCTGCTCACGGCGCGGCGCTGGTACGTCATGAAATCTGCCCGTGAGGGCGGCGCGACGTGGGCGCAGATCGGTGAAGCATTGGGGATCACCAAACAGGCAGCCCACGATTTCTACCGACGCAAGATCGAAGAGCAGGAAAAATACTTGCCGGATCTCCACGACACGGCAGCCGCCCGTGCCGTCCTGGAAGACTGACATAAGCGTCACGAGCGGGCATCAACTTGCAGCTTTGGGCTGCGAGCACAACCGCCGTAGTACACGGACACACAGCGCAACCTTAGAGTCCCCGCCCGTAACCTGTTTAAATGCCTCGTTTCGCACTGGACATCGAGTCCGTACCCCGTCCCGCCCGTTCGCAGGAACTACTGGACGCCGTGAACCACCGGGTGGTCATCGCCGACGGCGCAATGGGCACCATGCTCCAGGGCCGCGATCTCCAGCTCGACACGGACTTCCAAAACCTGGAGGGCTGCAACGAGATCCTAAACGACACCCGCCCGGACGTCATCGCTGACATCCACGACGCCTACTTCGCCACCGGCATCGACGCCGTGGAGACCAACACCTTCGGCGCCAACTGGTCCAACCTCTCCGACTACGGCATCGACGACCGTATCGAGGAGCTCGCGCGGAAGGGCGCCAGGATCGCCCGCGAACGGGCAGAAGCGGCGGAAGAGACAGACGGCCGTATGCGCTGGGTCCTCGGCTCCATGGGCCCCGGCACCAAGCTCCCCAGCCTGGGCCACACCAGCTACGACTACCTCAAGCAGACCTTCGCCCTGCAGGCAGAAGGCCTTATCGACGGAGGCGCGGACGCCTTCCTCATCGAAACCAGCCAGGACCTCCTGCAGACCAAGGCCGCGGTCAACGGCTGCAAGCAGGCCATCGTCTCCAAGGGCGTCCGCCTGCCCATCTTCGTTGAGGTGACGGTGGAGACCACCGGCACCATGCTCATGGGCTCCGAAATCGGCGCCGCGCTCACCGCCCTGGAACCGCTCGGCGTCGACGCCATCGGCCTCAACTGCGCCACCGGTCCGGACGAGATGAGCGAACACCTGCGCCACCTTTCCAAACAGTCCTCCGTCGCCATCGCCTGCATGCCCAACGCCGGCCTGCCCGTCCTCGGCGCCAACGGCGCGCACTACCCGCTCTCGCCCGCCGAACTCGCCACCTCGCACGAACAGTTTGTCCGCGAATTCGGCCTGGGCCTGGTGGGCGGCTGCTGCGGTACGACGCCGGAGCACATGGCCGCCGTCGTCGAACGTCTTGCCCCCTTCCGCACCAAAGCGGTGGTCACCACTGAGGGTAAAACAGCACCGGCAAGAGTCCCCGAAGAACGCGAAGCCGGCGTCGCCTCCCTCTACCAGCACGTGAACTTCGACCAGGAGTCCGCCTACCTGGCCATCGGCGAGCGCACCAACGCCAACGGCTCCAAGGCCTTCCGCCAGGCAATGCTCGAAGAGCGCTGGGACGACTGCGTGGACATCGCCCGCGAACAGATCCGCGTTGGCGCCCACCTGCTGGACGTCTGCATCGACTACGTGGGCCGCGACGGTGTCGCGGACATCAAGCAGATCGTCTCCCGGTTCGCCTCCGCCTCCACCCTCCCGCTGGTTATCGACTCCACCGAACCGCCCGTGCTGCAGGCCGGCCTGGAACTCATCGGCGGCCGCCCGGTGGTCAACTCGGTCAACTACGAGGACGGCGACGGCCCCAACAGCCGCTTCGCCCGCATCATGCCGCTGGTGAAGGAACACGGCACCGCTGTGATCGCCCTGACCATCGACGAACAGGGCCAGGCCCGCACCACCGAGGGCAAGGTGGCCATCGCCTCCCGCCTGGTCGACTCCCTGGTGGGCGAATGGGGCATGCGCGTCGAGGACATCATCGTCGACTGCCTCACTTTCCCTGTCGCTACCGGCCAGGAGGAGACCCGCCGGGACGGCATCGAAACCATCGAAGCCATCCGCCAGATCACCGCGAAGTACCCCGGCATCAACACCACCCTCGGCGTCTCCAACGTCTCCTTCGGCCTGAACCCGGCAGCCCGCATCGTCCTGAACTCCGTGTTCCTGCACGAGGCCGTCCAAGCAGGCCTGACAAGCGGCATCATCGACGCCGCCAAGATCGTGCCGCTCGCCTCGATCCCCGAGGATCAGCGCAAGGTGGCCTTGGACCTCGTCTGGGACCGCCGCGAATACGACGACGACGGCAACACCACCTACGACCCCCTCGCCATCATGCTGGACATGTTCGCCGGCGTCGACACCGCAGCACTCAAGGACCAGCGCGCCGCCGAACTCGCCGCACTGCCCACGGGCGCACGCCTGGAACGGCGCATCATCGACGGCGAAGGCAAGGGCCTCGAAGCAGACCTGGACCTGGCCCGCAGCGAAGGCATGACCCCGCTGGGCATCATCAACGACCACCTGCTCGAAGGCATGAAGGTGGTGGGCGAACGCTTCGGCGCCGGCGAGATGCAGCTGCCGTTCGTGCTCCAGTCCGCGGAGGTAATGAAGAACGCCGTGGCCCTGCTGGAGCCCCACATGGAGAAGGCAGATTCCTCCGGCAAGGGCACCATGGTGATCGCCACCATGCGCGGAGACGTGCATGACATCGGCAAGAACCTGGTGGACATCATCCTCACCAACAACGGCTACAAAGTGGTCAACATCGGTATCAAGCAGGGCATCGCCGAGATCATCGCCGCCGCCGAGCAGCACAACGCCGACGTGATCGGCATGTCAGGGCTGCTCGTGAAGTCCACCGTGGTGATGAAAGAAAACCTCGCGGAGCTGCAGTCCCGCGGCCTGGCGAAGAAGTGGCCGGTCATCCTGGGCGGCGCAGCCCTCACCCGCGCCTACGTGGAGCAGGACCTGGCCGAGCAGTTCGACGGCGTGGTCCGCTACGCCAAGGACGCGTTCGAGGGCCTGTCCCTCATGGAACCCCTGGTGCGCGTGGCCCGCGGGGAATCGCCGGACGACGTCGGCCTGCCGCCTTTGAAGAAGCGCATCCACAAGGGCGGCGCGAAGTTCACGGTGACCGAGCCCGAAGCCATGCCCGGCCGGTCCGACGTCGCCAGCGACAACCCCGTGCCGTCGCCCCCGTTCTGGGGCACCCGCATCGTCCGCGGCGTCTCGCTGCACGACTACTCCGCATTCCTCGACGAGCGCGCCACCTTCATGGGGCAGTGGGGCCTCAAGCCCGGCCGCGGCGAGGACGGCGCCTCCTACGAGGAACTCGTGGAACGCGAAGGCCGGCCGCGCCTGCGCTACTGGCTGGACCGCATCCTGGGCGAGGGCATGCTGGACGCCTCCGTCGCCTATGGCTACTTCCCTGTGGTCTCCGAAGGTGAGCAGGTGGTGGTGCTGCACCACGGCGAGGATCCCGACGGCGTCCTGGGCCAAGCCGGTCCGCTCGCGCCGGATGGTGGTTCAGGCGGTCCAATCGGCACAGACCGCTTGCGCTTCGACTTCCCGCGCCAGCGCCGCGACCGGCACCTGTGCCTGGCCGACTTCGTGAAGTCCCGCGAGTCCGGGCAGATCGACGTGCTGCCCGTGCAGCTGGTCACCGCCGGCTCCAGGATCGAAGAGTTCACGTCCAAGATGTTCGCGGCCAACCAGTACCGCGACTACTACGAGCTCAACGGCCTGGTCATGCAGCTCACCGAGGCGCTCGCCGAGTTCTGGCACGCCCGCATCCGCAAAGAGCTCGGCTTCGCCGCCGAGGAACCCAAGGACACGGCAGGGTACTTCAAGCTGGACTACCGCGGCGCCCGGTTCTCGCTTGGCTACCCCGCCTGCCCCGACATGGAGGACCGCCGCAAGGTCACCGAGCTGCTGAAGCCCGAGCGCATGGGCGTCATCTTGAGCGACGAGCTCATGCTGCACCCCGAACAGTCCACCGACGCGTTCGTGTTCCACCACCCGGAGGCAAAGTACTTCAAGGTGTGAGCTGGCGCCGCTTCCTCGTTGACGTGGAGGGAGCGGCGTGGCCGTCCGGCTGTGAGGCCTGCCCGCCGGGGCCGGGAACGCTGCCGGACACCGGTTTCACCCGCCGCAGCGCGGCAAGGACGGCCCGGCCCACCACGGCGATGCCGATCACCGTGGTGACGGCGCGCAGGGTGTCCCAGCCCGCCGTCGACGTCACCAGCGAGTAGAGCAGGAAGCTGCTCAAATTGGTGCCCAGCGGTGCGCCGGGAACGTACGAGATGCCGGTGCCGGCGCCCACCGCGAAGGGCCAGAACCACAGGTTCAGCAGCAGGCCGAACACGTACGACGCCACGATGCCGTAGCCGCACAACATCAAGAGTTCAGCTTTGCCGCGCACCCGGGGGAGCAGGCCTGCACCGGCGCCCACCCAGCCGCAGGCGAAAATCTGGAACGGCGTCCACGGCCCGAAGCCACCCCACAGCGCGCTGGAGACCGCGATGGTGGCCGCACCGAGCAGCAGGCCGAACCGGGCACCGAACGCACGGCCCGCAAGAATCAGCAGGATGAACACGGCCTCCACGCCGCCGACACCGGTGCTCGCCACCCGCACGGCCGAACCGACGGCAGCCAGCACCCCCAGCAGCGCCACAGTGTGTGCAGAGCGGACGGACCCGTCCAGGGAAAGTACGACGGCGACCGCAGCCACGGGTGCGATAGCCAGCGCGGCGTACGGGGTAGCGGCGGCAGCGTCCTGGGGGAGGGCCGCGGCAAGCAGGGGCCAGCAGAACGCCGCCAGGGCAGCCAGGTTGGCCAGGGTCAGGACAGCAAGCTCGGCGCCGTGCGGCAGCCGGACCCGGTGGGGCCTCCTGGTTTCCCGGGCGTCAGCATCCTCGTTCAGGGCTGCCGGTTGTGCTGCGGCTCGTGCTGGGCGGGGCGCCGGAACAAACGGTTCCGGGGCCGGTTCCGGCCCGGCTGACGGGGCCACGCCCTCACGCATCGGGAGGATCCGGGCGCCCAGGCGGTGGGCGAAGTCGAGGTCGTGCGTGGCGATCAGGACTGCCGCACCGTCCTCTGCCGCTGTGCGGAGTGCCGCCGCGACCGCCTCGCGTGCGGAAGGATCGAGCCCGCGGGTGGGCTCATCAATCAGGAGCACATCTGGGTTGTCCATAGTCTGCAGCGTGATGGCCAGGATCCTTCGCTCCCCGGCGGACAGGTCTCGGGGATGCTCGTGGCCAATGGGCATGCCCGCCGCTCCGCGCAACCGGGTAAGGCGGGCAATTGCATAACCGGGCCCAATCGCTTCGCCACCTTTGCGGCGCTGCAGCCGCCGCTCCGCCGAACGCAGCTCTCCCGCCACAGTATCCCTGGTGAAGAGGTCGTCCGAGGCATCCGGCACCAAGGTGACCCGGCCGCCGTCGTCCATTTCCAACTTGCCCGTTCCCTCACCCAGGGCAAGCGCAACCAGCAGGGACGACTTCCCGGCCCCGTTGGGTCCCACCAGCGCGACGATTTCGCTGCGGTGCAGGGCCAGGGAGGCGTCGCGGACCAGCGGTACGCCCTTCCGGTGCACCTCCAGGTGGGTAGCCGTGAGCACGGGGGCATGGCCGTGATCCGGAACGGCTGGTGTCCCGGCGGCGACTGGAGCGGTGGGGGCGGGCGCGGCACCGGGTATCAAGGCATCGCTCTCGATGGTCCACCAGGAGTCAGCCACCGGCGCCAGTGCCGCCGCCCGGTGTTCGGCAACAATGACGCACACGTCGTGTTCGCGGGCCAGAGTGCTGAGCACGGCGACGACGCGGCTGCGTGCCGTGGCGTCGAGGTCGGCCAGGGGCTCGTCAATCAGAAGCAGCTTTGGATGATCCACGACAGCGGCGGCGATGGCCACGAGCGTGGCCTCACCTGCCGAGAGGGTGCTGACGTCCCGGTCCAGCAGCGCGGACACCCCGACGCGTTCCGCAACCTCCAGCACCCGGGCCTTCGCGGCGGCGGACGGCACGCCGCGGAGCTCGAGGGCCAGGGCGATGTCGTCACGGACTCGGGAGGTGGCGAAGGCTGCGCGCGGATTCTGGAGGACGACGCCCACCAAGCGGGCCGTGTCACGAGGCGGGGCAGCAGCGCGATCCGTCGCGGCAATCCGCACGGTGCCGGAAAGCTCCCCGCCGTCCACGTGCGAAAGGAGGCCTGCGAGGCCGCGCAGGATGGTGGACTTGCCGGAGCCCGTGGGCCCGGTGATCACCGCGACAGACCCGGCCGCGGGCGAAAACGAGTCAACCCGAATGTTCGTGTCAGCGATGCGGAACTGCGCGTCGCGCACCAGGAGCGGCACACCGTCGTCGTGATGTCCGGGCTGGGAAGTCCGGCTCCCGAAACCGCGCAACTCCAGCGCCGCTGCCACCCGGCCGGCATGCTCCAAAGTGCGCTCAAGGATGGGAACCAAGGCACGGGGGCCGAAGCGTTCGCCCCGCAGCCGGAAGGCCAGGCGCACCGAGGCCACGGCGTCGGACAGCGCCGGGAGCGCGGCCCACGCCACCACCAGCATGCGGGCCACACCCTGCAGGGGGCCGCCGCGGGCCAGGCGCACGAAGCCGCGGGACACATCCACCCAGGCGTTGAGCAGGCCGAAACCGAGGATCGTTGCGGCGATGGGCAGCGCGGACAGCACCGCCGCCCACAGCCCCGGCCCGGTGACCGGGCCCAGGAACACCACGTGGGCGTACGGCGCGGGCAGCCGCATCGGCGGCAGGTCGAGCAGGACCGGGACGCCGATGCCCGCTCCGTTGAAAAGGACCCGGTAGGCGACCCGCGCCGCGATGAACACAGCAGCGAGAACAGCCGCTGCGCGCAACGGCGCGGGCCGGAAGGTCATGCTGCGGGGGCTGCCGGTTCGTTGTCCACCGTGTAGAGCAGTTCAAAGCTCTCCCCGGGGTTGAGCTTCAGGCTGTCCAGGCCTTCCTGCGCGTAAGCCCACGTGCCGGCGGCGGGCTTCACCCAGAGCGCCCAATACGAGACAGTGTTTTTGTCATCGCACGCTTCACGGGTGGTGCCACCCTTGTGCTTGATGTCGAAGTCCGCGGCGGGCACGCCGTTGACGCGGCACGCGAAGCTCGTGGGGTACTTGGCGGTGCCCTCGGTCTTGATCTTGGCCTCTTCGAGCACCTTCGCGGCGACGGTGGGTCCGTCCACGGACACGCAGGTGGAGGTGTCGGCGGCGGACTGCTTCAGGACGCCCGAATCGACGACGACCTTCACACCGGCGCAGGGGCCGGCAGAGGTTGACGCGGTGCTGGCACTCGCTGAAGCCGCAGCTGTTGACGCGGGTGCGGAGGAGCTTGGCTGGGTGGCGGCCGGCGTGGAACAGGCGGCGAGGGTAAGCAGGAGACCGGCGGCGGCGAGGGAGCCCGCGGCGGCGGTGCGGATCTTAGTCAATGTCACTTGTCAAGGGTAGGGCGTGGCCGGTCCGGAACCGATGGCGGTTCCGTTGTGTGACGCCGGTCCTCAACATGGACAGGTCGCTGGCACGCAAAAAGGTCGACGGCGGCACTCAACCGAGTGCCGCCGTCGACCCCTGGGGTGCGGTGCTACGCGGATTCTGTTGCCAGCGCCGCGTTGGCCGGTACCGCTTCCTCCGGCGCGTCGTACCGTGGATCGTTGGAGGACGGATGGGCGGCGACGGCCGCGGCGTGCTCGGCCAGCACCCCGGTTTGATGGCGGATCTTCAGGCGGTAGAGCAGGGCCCCGCCGATCACCACGGCGGCCACGAAAAACACCCCGCCCCACTGCAGGTACCACTCGAACGGCGGCACCGAGTTGTAGATCTCCGGGCGGGGCCACACCAGGTTCACCGTCATGGCGGCGCCCCACAGGACGGCGAGGATGTTCACGGGAAGGCCCCACTTGCCCATGCAGAACCCGGGCTCGGAACCGTCCGCGACGAGGGGCCACTTCCCCAGGAGGCGCTTGCGCAGCAGGGGAACCGTGACCAGGAGGTAGGACAGGTAGATCAGCACGATGCTGATGCTGGACAGGATGGTGAAGATGGCCGGCTGCATGACGTTGACCAGCAGCGGGATGACCGCCAGGACGCCGATGACGATTGCCGCCACCGTGGGAGTCCTGCGGACCGGATCCACCTTGCTGAGCTGCCGGCTGAAAGGCAGGTTGTTGTCCCGCGCCATGGCAAACATCATGCGGATGGCGGCGGCGTGCACGGCCAGGGTGCAGACCACCACGGCCACCACGATGCAGGCCAGGAAGGCCTTGCCGAACGGACCGCCCAGGACGGAGAGGACAATGTGCTGCAGGCCGCCGTCGGGGGAGCCGATCTGCGGGTCCGTGAGGTCCGGCGCGGCCAGGATACCGAACAGCAGGATTCCCCCGCCCAGCAGGAATGATGCCGTGACGGCGCGCAGGATGGCCTTGGGAGCGGTCTTCTTGGGGTCCTTGGTCTCCTCGCCCAGCGAGCTGGCGGTGTCGAAGCCGTACATGACGTAGCCGGAGGCCATGGCGCCGATCAGGAAGACGCCGAAGAAGCCCAGATCCTTGCCTTCGCCGAAGCCGTTGGTCTGGAAGAAGACCTCCGGCCCGCGGACCACGTGCCAGCCCAGCGCGAGGATCAGCAGCACGGCGGCGATCAGCTCCACGAAGACGCCGATGCTGTTGATCCGGGTCATCAGCTTCACGCCGAATGCGTTGATGAGGGTGGAGATGGTGATCATGATGGTGGCAAGGACCACGCCGTTCATGGCGAAGTCATAGGGGCCTGTGCCGTCGCCGACGAACTGGAAGCCCTCCCAGAGCTGGGGGAGGGTGATCTGCAGGGCCAGGGCCACTGAGCCCAGCGCCATGATGGAGGACAGCAGCAGCAGCCAGCCGGCCAGCCAGGATGAGGTTCCGGAGGAGAGCCGCTTGGCCCAGTTGTAGACCGAGCCGGCAACGGGGTAGCGGCCGGCCAGCTCGGCGAAACAGAGGGCCACCATCAGCTGGCCGACGAACACGATGGGCCAGGACCACGCGTACGCCGGGCCGGCCATGGAAAAACCGAAGTAGAACAGCTGGAAGACACCGGTGAGGATGGAGATGTAGCTGACGCCTGCTGCGAAGCTGGCGAATTTGCCGATGCTCCGGTCGAGGGTCTGGGTGTAGCCAAATTCGTCCATGCCGCTTGAATCAATACTCTTGCTGGGTTCCAATATGGACTCCTAGATCAGAAAGGCACGATGGGACCGGCCGCCCTGGGGTGCGGCGGAATAACGCTTGTTTGAGGGCCGGGTGGTCATGGGAACGGCGACCCGCTTGGGCCCGCAGCTCAGGCCAGGGACGTGGTGAGCTCCTTGTCTGCAGCCCCGGCACCGGCGTAATCCGCCTTGATCAGGTCGGCGCAGCGCTCGCCGATCATCATGACCGTGATGTTCGGATTGACGGTGACGTGCTCAGGCATGACGGACGCATCGGCCACCCGGAGGCCGGTGACCCCCTTGACCCGCAACCGGGCATCCAAAGGTGACATATCGTCGTCGTCCGCTCCCATCCGGACGGTGCCCACCGGGTGGTAGACCGTGTTGTGCGTCTTGCGGATGTAGTCCTGCAGTTCCTCGTCCGTCTGCGCCCCGGTTCCCGGCGAAAGCTCGCGGCCGGTCCATTCCGCCATGGCAGGCTGGGCGGCGATTTCGCGGGCCTTGCGTATGCCGGCCACCATGACCCGCATGTCGTGGCCCTCCGGGTCCGTGAAGTAGCGCGGGTCCACCATCGGCTTGTCGCGGAAGTCGCGGCTGCGCAGCCGGACCGTGCCGCGGGACCGGGCATGGGTGACGTTGGGGGTGAGGCTGAAGCCGTTCTCCGTGGTGGGGTAGCCGTGCCGCAGGGTGTTCATGTCGAACGGGACGGAGCCGTAGTGCATCATCAGGTCCGGGCGGTCCAGGCCGTCCTCCGTGGGGGTGAAGATACCAATTTCCCACCACTGGGTGGAGGTCTGGACCATGGGCTGTTTGGCCTCGAACTGCACCACGCCTTCCGGGTGGTCCTGCAGGTTCTCGCCCACACCGGGGGAATCCACCAGGACCTCGATGCCGTGCTGAGCCAGGTGCGCGGCCGGGCCGATGCCGGACAGCATGAGCAGCTTGGGGGAGTCGATGGCGCCGGTGGACACGATGACTTCCTGGTTCGCGGAGAGGCGGTGGGTGCGGCCGAACGCCCCGTCCACCACGTCGACGCCGGTGCAGCGCTTGTCCGCGTCGAACACCAGCTGGCGGGCGCGGAGGCCGGTCAGCAGGGTGAAGTTGGGGCGATCGACGATGGGGTGGATGTAGGAGACGGAGCTTGAGGCGCGGGTGCCGTCCGCGCGGCGGTTGATCTGGAAGAAGTTGGCGCCGTTGACCACGGTGGTGCCGGTGTTGAACTTTGCGCGGGGAATGCCCGACTGTTCGCACGCGTCCAGGAGGGCGACGCCGGCAGGATCCGCCGGGGGCACGTTCATCAGGTGCACGGGGCCGGAGTCGCCGTGGTGGGGTGCGTCGGGCCCGGCGTCCTGGTTGGTTTCCAGCCGCTTGTAGAGCGGCCAGGCGGCGTCGGCGTTCCAGCCGGCGGCGCCGTATTTGGACTCCCATTCGTCCAGGTCCTCGCGCGGGGCCCAGAAGGCGATGCAGGAGTTGTGGCTGGAGCAGCCACCCATCACCTTGGCGCGGGCGTGGCGCATGAAGGAGTTGCCGTTCTCCTGCGGCTCGATCGGGTAGTCCCAGTCGTAGCCGGATTCCAGCAGCTCCATCCAGCGGTCCAGCTGCAGGATCTCGGGGATATTGCGGTCATCCGGGCCCGCCTCGACGAGGGCCACGGTGACGTCCGGATCCTCGCTCAGCCGTGCGGCCACTGCGGCACCCGCGGACCCGCCGCCGATGACGACGTAGTCGAACGCCGGGTCCGTGACGTCGTCGATGTTGTCGTAGTGCATCTAGTTCTCCTTGCCGTGGTCAGCAAACCAGCCGGTGACCTGCGGGCTGGTGTTCTGGTAGATGTGCTTGGCTTCCTGGTACTCGGCCAGGCCGGTGGGGCCCAGCTCTCGGCCGACGCCGGACTGGCCGAAGCCGCCCCACTCGGCCTGGGGGAGGTAGGGGTGGTAGTCGTTGATCCAAATGGTGCCGTGCCGCAGCCGGGATGCCACGCGCTGCGCCTTGCCGGCATCCTGGGTCCAGACGGCACCGGCCAGGCCGTAAATGGTGTCGTTCGCCGTGGCCACGGCCTCATCCTCGGTGCGGAAGGTTTCCACCGTCACCACCGGGCCGAATGCCTCGTCGGTGACCACGGACATGCCGCGTTGCACCTCGTCCAGGATGGTGGGCTGGTAGTAGAAGCCGGCGTCGTACTTTCCGCCCTGCGGTGCCGCGCCGCCGGTGCGGAGCCGGGCGCCCTCCTGGATGCCGCGCTGGACGTAGGCATGCACCTTGTCCCGGTGCGCTGCGGAGATTAGGGGTCCGGTTTCGGCGTCGTCGTCGAAGGGGCCGCCCAGCCGGATGTTTTGGGCCCGGCGGACCAGTTCGTCCACGAAGCGGTCGGCGATGGATTCCTCCACCAGCAGCCGGGCGCCGGCGGAGCAGACCTGGCCGGAGTGCACGAAGGCGCCGTTGAGGGCGTTGTCCACGGCGGCGTCGAGGTCCGCGTCGGCGAACACCACGTTGGGGTTCTTTCCGCCGAGCTCCAGCGCCACCTTCTTGACGGTTCCGGCGGCGGCCGCGGCGATGCGCTTGCCGGTTTCCAGGCCGCCGGTAAAGGAGACAAGATCGACGTCGGGGTGTTCCGAGAGCGGGGCGCCCGCCTGCGCGCCGGCGCCGGTGACGAGGTTGGCGACGCCGTCGGGCAGGCCGAGGTCCTGCAGCAGTTGCATGGCCAGGATGCTGGTGGAGGGCGTCAGCTCGGAGGGCTTGAGGACGAAGGTGCAGCCGGCGGCCAGCGCGGGGGCGATCTTCCACGCGGCCTGGAGGAGCGGGTAATTCCACGGGGTGATGAGGCCGCAGACACCTACGGGTTCATAGACGATCCTGCTCACGACGGCGGCGTCCCCGGCATCCACCACCCGGCCCGCCTGCTGCCCGGCGAGCCTGCCAAAGTACTCGAAGCAGGCGGCGATGTCATCCATGTCGATGCGGCTTTCCAACATCCGCTTGCCGGTGTCCAGCGACTCCGCCCGGGCAAACTTTTCCCGGCGTTCCCGGAGCCCGGCGGCGACCTTCAGGAGGAAAGCCCCGCGCTCCGGGGCCGGCACGCTGGACCAGACGCCGGAATCAAAGGCTTCACGGGCGGCGGCGATGGCGCGTTCGGCGTCTTCCCGGCCTGCCTCGGACACCGTGGCCACCAGCTCCCCGTCAGCCGGGTTCCGGATTTCGCGCACAGCGCCGGACGCAGCCGGCTCCCACCTGCCGTTGATGAACAGGGAAGAGGCTGGCTTGGTTTCAGTGCGTTGGACGGCTTCCTGGGCCGGTGTGGCGTAAGTCATAGGAAGGACAGTAACGCACCTTGAACAAGTGTTCAATACTTTTTTTGAACACTTGTTCAATGCCCCTTATGCCGCTACGGTTGCCTTGCAACGTCGGGTTTCAGGGCTGGGTGAGCTCCGGGCGGCCGCCGTTTTCGTCCGCGCGCGGGCCCTCGGCCGGAGCGAACGCGATCTGCTCCGTGCGCGCGATGCTTCGCTGGATGGAGGCCTTGTCCACCCCGAGCAGCGCCGTCAGCCACATGCCGTTCTGGATGACCACGATGTCAGACGCCCGCTCCCTGCAGGCCTCCCAAGGCAGCCCGGGATTGGCGCTGGACACCAGGGCGGCGAGTCCGTCAATATACCTGTCGAAGGCGGCGGCGTTGATCTGCGCATAGTCCTCGTCCGCCTGGGCCAGGGCCCAGAGGTGCAGGCGCAGGGACAGGTAGCGCGTGGTCAGCAGGTCGGCTCCGGCCACCCGGCGGAGGGCCCGGCGCAGCTGTTCATCGGGGGCCACTGAATGGTCGGGGGCGACGAGGAGAAGGTCATGCTCATCCACGCGGCGCAGGGCAGCGCGGATCAGGGTGGTCTTGTCGTCGTAGTAGTAGTTGACCAGGCCCAGCGCCACGCCGGCCTCGCGGGCCACGGCGCGCATGCTCACGCCCGAAATCCCGTGGCGGGACAGCAGGTCCATTGCCGCTTCGAGGATGCGGGTCTGCCTGTCCACTTGTTCGCCGGAATTCACGGCACTGATCCCCATCTGGCCAGACTATTGCCTAACACTGCACGTTCCTAACGCGGCCCTAACGCGGCGTCGGCACGCTCTCCCCGCAATCGGATGGGCCCGCTGACAGTGTTTGAAGCCTTCTTCAGCAGGGCACGGGAGTTGTACACCGGGATTGATCAGTACAGCTTGGAGAACGATGGAAAGCGCAACCCTTATTGCCCTCTTATTTGCGGGAGCCATGGGCAGCGCCAGGAGCGCACAGCCCAACGCCCCGCAAATCATCACGAAGCCGGGGCGGAAGACTCTTGCGTGGCTGGCCTTCAGGAGCAGGACCGCCACTTTACTGCACCGGCTGGCGTGGGCGGTTGAACCGGACCCGCGCTGACCACTTTACAAATGGGACGCGCAGGTTCCTTGGCGCGGCCTGTATAACGCCAGCGCCAGGGAACCTGCGTGTCACGTTCGGTTTTGCGGATCCAAAACGCCAGGGGCGCCTACTTCTTGGGCAGGCCCGCCGGGTTCAGTTCGGACTTCTGGATGGCCTCCGAGGAGAGGCCCCAGCGGTCCAGGATCTTTGCGTAGGTGCCGTCCTCAATCAGGTGGTTCAGGGCCGCCTGGGCCGCGACCGCCAGGCCGTTGCCCTTCTTGGTGGTGAACGCGATCTGCGCTGTCAGCGGCCAGCCGCCGTTAAGAGTGCCCACCTGCTTCGTCTTCCCGTCCTGCGCCGCCTTGTAGGCCGCGGCCGCGTTGGGTCCGAAGGTCAGGTCCGCACGGCCTGATTGAAGTGCCAGGCTCGAGGCCGAGTCGTCGTCGTAATACTGGAACTCCACCGGCGCCAAACCGTTTCTCTTGTTCTCCTCGTCCCAGCGCACCAAGATGGCTTCCTGGTTGGTGCCGGAGCCCACGATGATCTTCTTGCCGGCCACGTCCTTGGCTTCCTTGATCTCCCCGACGCTGGAAGCGCTCTTGGCGTAGAAGCCCAGCAGGTCGTTGCGGTAGGTGGCGAAGTCGAACTTCTCCTTGCGCGCCTCTGTGACCGTCACGTTGGACAGTACAGCCTCGTACTTGGAGGATTCGATGCCCAGCGGCCAGTCAGCCCACGCCACGGGCAGGACCTCGACCTGGAGCCCCAGGGACTCGCCCACTGCGTAGGCAATATCCACCTCGCTGCCGATCAGGGTCTTGTTGTCCGTAGCGAACAGACTGAGCGGGGCGGCGCCGCCGGTGGTCACCACAGTGAGCTTGCCGTCGGCCTTGATGGCCTCGGGGACCAATGCGGCCGCTGCGGGGTCGGCAGTGACTTTGAAGCGGTCCTGCTCCGGGGACAGGTTGAAGGTCCTGCCGGCGGAGTTGGTGGCGGACGACGACGGTGCTGTCGCCGCCGAGGCGCCGGGGTCGGAGCAGGCAGCCAGTCCCAGCAGCGCTGAGACGGCAAGGGCCACGACGGCGGCCGGCTTGGTTTTGATGGCCATGATTCCTCCTGGGAAAGGGGCGGGAGATGCAACGGAATGCGCGCGTTGCAGCAACTATCCGGCAGCCCCGGAGGGGGAATCAAAGGCACGCGAAACCCTGGGATACAAGGAGTAATCGCAGTTAACCCGACGACTGCGGCGGTCACATTCGTCCTGCGTGCAGCGGAGAACGCGGATAGGGCTTGTCACGTATTCAGCAGAAAGCGAGTACTCGGGCAAAAAAGACAAGTGGTGATTACGCGTGTTCTACCCCTATGCAGGAATCTACGGTTGGGCTATGAGGCGGCCAGAGTGGGCCGCTGAAATGGTCTCAACAGGAGCTCGCATGCGCACTTCCCCGTCCCCCTCTGTTCGTACCCGCCGATTGGCTGCCGCTATTGTCCTGCCAGGGCTGCTTGCCACCAGCATGGTGTTGGTTCAGCCGGCGGTTGCAGCGACAACGCCCACCACCGGCATGTGTAACGGGGTGGTCAACCAGCTGTCGCACCGCGGCGCCGTCCAGGAGAACCTCCTGAAGGCCGCAGCCAAGAAGAACGCCGACGCGATCGCTGCTATGCAGGCGGACAAGGCGAAGCTGCAAACCTCCGCAGACTCGCTCACGTCCCAGGTTGCCGCGGCACAGAAGGCGTTGGATGATCTCACCTCGCAGGAGACGCAGCTGGACAGCCAGGTAGCAGCAGCACAGACAGACCTAGACAACCTGACTGCAGACCAAAAGACCCTGACATCCCAGGTGGACGCCGCGAAGGCTTCCCTCACCGACCTGCAGACCCAGCAGGCAGGCGTTGTCACTGAACTGGCGCCTCTGCAGGCTGACCTGGCAACGGCCCAGGCTGAGTCCGCGGGCCTTCAGGCGCAGGCGGAACAGCTGGCAGCAGACCTGGTGGCCAACAGTGGGGCGATCGCAGCAGCCCAGACAGAGCTTCGCGCCCTGCAGCAGGCGGCGGACACGGCATCAGGTAATCTCGCAGCCAAAAAGGCGGAGATCCAGCAGGCTCAGGACCAGCTGACGGCCCTGACAGCCCAGGCGCAGCAAGCCGCCGGCGCAGTTGACGCTGCGCAGCAGGCCGTCAGTGAGGCCGAGGCACGGCTCGCCAGCCTGCAGCAGAGCGCAGCCACCGCGGCAACGGACCTGCAGGCCCAGCAGGACAAGGTTGACGCCGCCAAGGCGACGCTGTCCACGCTGCAGGGGACTGCCGCGGCCGCCGATGCAGCCGTCGCCGCGAAGAAAGACCAGATCGCCACGGCACAGGCCGAGCTGACGGCCCTGCAGTCCACGGCCTCCACCGCCCGTTCGGCGCTCGACGCAAAAAACGCCGACATCGCGGCAGCCCAGGCAGCTTTGGTGACCCTCCAGGCCAACGTCGGCGCGGCCGCCAAGGCGGTCAGCGATAACAGCGCCAAGATCGCTTCCGACAACGCGGATATCACCAACCTCCAGGGCCAAATTTCCACGCTGAACACTCAGATTGCCGCTAAGCAGGCCGAGATCACGAAGGCTCAAAGCGAGCTCGCCGCCCTGCAAAAGCAAAAGTCAGATTTGCAGACCGAGATTAACTCGCTGACTACGCAGATCGCGGAAATCAACGGAAACTCCCAAAAGAAGCGTGATCTTCAGGCGCAGCTGGCAACCAAGCAATCACAGCTGGCGACGGTAAACAACCAAATCACCGACAAGAACACGCAAATTTCAGGGCTGCAGGGTGACCTGGCTACCCTCCAGAAGCAGGTAGATTCGCTGAATGCGCAGCTGCTCGCCAAGCAGACGGAAAGCAGTAACCTGCAGCAGAACGCTGTGCCACTGCAGGCATCTTTCGACGCCGCCAACGCGGCGGTCACTGCGAAGCAAGGCGATATCGCCACCCTCACGGGCCAGGTCCCCGCGCTGCAGGACGCCGTAAAACTTGCCGATGCGGCAGTTGCCACCAAGCAGACGGAGCTCACCATCCTGCAGGGCCAGCTGCCGGCGCTGGAGCAGGCAGCGAAGGACGCGGCCGACGCGGTAACGGCCCAGCAGCAGGTGGTGGCGGACCTCGAAGATGCCCTGCCGACCCTCGAGGGCAATGTGAAGCAGGCCCAGCAGGCCATCACGGACCAGCAGGCGATTCTCGACGGCTTGAACGGCACCTTGACGCAGGCGAATGATGCGCTGGCAGCAGCCAAGAAAGCAGTAGACGACAGGAACGCAGAGCTTTCCGCGCTGCAGGGGCAGATCAGCGGACTGCAGGCCACCCTTGATACCGCGAACAGTGCCGTTGCCTCGAAGACCGGTGAGATCGCCTCGCTCAACCAGATCGGCAACGACCTGGCGGCCCGGATCACGGACCTAAATGACCAGATCTCTTCGGCTGAAGCCAACGTCCTTTCTCTTCAGGAGAGGGTGAGGCCCCTGTTGGACCAGCTCAACGGCCTCAACGGCGAAATCAGTGCGGCGGAAGCAAAACTGACATCCCTGCAATCGCAGCTGACTACCGTCGACAACCAGCTGACCTCCGCCCAGGATACTCTTCGGACCCTCCAGGCCAAGAAGGGGAACAATACGGACGCGATTAAGGCGCAGAAGCTGATTGTGAGCGGTCTGCAAATGCAGTTGGCGGACCTCCAGAAGCAGATTACGGCAAGCGATCCCAGCATCGCGAACGGCGGCTGCGCCGTATGATGCACGAAGCATAGAGACCGGCGCCCAGCAACGTCTGATGACAGAAGGGACCAGTTCAGCCGAACTGGTCCCTTCTGCATGCGGGTCTTGGAGGTTACCCCAGCGCCGCGAGTACTTCCTTGGCTACGTCCTCGCTGGACTGCGGGTTCTGCCCGGTGATGAGGTTGCCGTCCCGCACCACGTTGGAGGTCCAGGCCGCGGCGTTCTCAATCACCGCGCCCTTCTCCTTGAGCGCGTCCTCAACCAGCCAGGGCGTGTTCTCTCCGGTGCCGCCGCCAAGTTCTTCCTCATTGGTGAACACCGTGAGGCGCCTTCCCTTGAAAGCAAACCCGCCGTCGTCGTCCGTTGCGCTCAACAGCCCAGCGGGCCCGTGGCAGAACGGCGCAATGATCTTTCCGCTGCGGTTCGCTGCCACCAGCAGGCGGCCCAGGTCGGCGTCTTTGTAGAGGTCGGCCATGGGGCCGTGGCCGCCGGGCATCACCACGGCGTCATAACCGGCAATGTCGACGTCGGCAACGACCAGCGGGTGCGCCAGCTCGCCGTCGATCTTTGCGATGTAGTCGCGGAAGCCCTGCGCCCGGTCCTCGCCGCCCGCAGACTCTGCCGCCAGGCTGACCTGGTCAACGGTGGGCTTGCGTCCACCCGGGGTTGCGATGTGGACCGTGTGCCCGGCGTCGGTCAGGGTCTGGTGGGACACCACCAGTTCCTCTGCCCAGTAGCCGGTGGGGTGTTCAGTGCCGTCCTTCATGGTGAGGGAATCCGCGGCCGATACGACCATCAGGATGTTTGCCATGGTGTTTCTCCTGTCTGTGCTGACGTGAGTATCTGGAAGCCGCTTGTTACTTGCCGGCTGCTTCAAGCTCAGCGTAGGTGTCGTCGTCGAGCGTGACGCCGGCGGCGGCCATGTTCTCTTCGAGGTGCTGCACGGAGCCGGTGCCCGGGATGGGCATCATCACGGGCGAACGGCGCAGCAGCCAGGCCAGGGCAACTTGGGAAGTGGTGGCGCCCACGCGCTTGGCGGCCTCGTCCAGCGGTCCGCCCGGCTGAGCGAGCTCGCCCGCGGAAATCGGTGCCCACGGGATGAAGCCGATGCCGTTTTCCTCGGAATACCGCAGCACGTCCTCGGAGCTGCGGTCGGTCAGGTTGTAGCGGTTCTGGACCGTGGACACCGTGAAGTGCTTCCCCGCGGCTTCCAGTTCTTCGACGCTTACCTGGGACAGGCCCAGGGCACGGACCTTGCCTTCGTCCTGGAGCTCACGCAGCACGCCGAACTGCTCCTCGGCGTCCACCTTGGGATCGATCCGGTGCAGCTGCAGCAGGTCCAGGGTGTCCACCTTCAGCTTGCGCAGGCTCAGCTCCGTCTGCTGGCGCAGGTATTCCGGCCGGCCGACGGGGATCCACTTGTTGGGCCCGGTGCGGGTGAAGCCCACCTTGGTGGCAATCTTCAGCCCCTCCTTGTACGGGTGCAGGGCCTCGGCGATGATTTCCTCGCTGATGTTGGGGCCATAGGAGTCGGCGGTGTCGATAAAGTCCACCCCGAGTTCGACGGCGCGGCGCACCACGGCCACGGCGGCCTGGCGGTCCGAGGGCTCACCCCAGACACCGTCACCGACGATGCGCATGGCCCCAAAACCGAGCCGGTGCACGGTTCCCAGGTCCTTGAGGTCGATAGTTGCGGACAGTTCCAGCTGGTTCGTTGAATCATGGCTCATAGGGGTGGCAACATCATCAGTATGCTGAGTATTCCTCAGATCACAGAAATAACCCGGACTCCGCCGTCGTTATGCATGAAGTGCCCGCCGCGACCCGGCCGGCAACTCTTACGAAACGTTCCTGAAAGGCCGCACCCGACGTGACTCTTCCCCTCTCCATTCTTGACCTGGCAACCATCGGCAAAGGCCAGACGGCGGCGGAGAGCTTCGCAGGCAGCGTTGCCATGGCGCAAAGCGCCGAGAAGCTGGGCTACCGGCGCGTATGGTACGCCGAGCACCACAACATGTCCTCCATCGCCTCTTCAGCCACCAGCGTGCTGATCGCCCACGTGGCCGCCCACACCGAGAGCATCCGGCTGGGCGCCGGCGGCATCATGCTGCCCAACCACTCCCCGCTGACCATCGCCGAACAGTTCGGCACCCTGGAAACCCTGCACCCGGGCCGGATCGACCTGGGCCTGGGCCGGGCGCCGGGCAGCGACCAGAACACCATGCGCGCTCTGCGCCGTGACCCCATGTCCGCGGACAGCTTCCCGCAGGACGTCCTGGAACTGCAGGGCTACCTGACGGGCCCCACCCGCATCCAGGGCGTCGAAGCCACCCCGGGCAAGGGAACCAACGTTCCCCTGTACATCCTGGGCTCCTCCCTGTTTGGCGCCCGCCTGGCCGCGCAGCTGGGCCTGCCCTACGCCTTCGCCTCGCACTTTGCCCCCGCGGCCCTGCAGGAAGCGGTGGCCATTTACCGCCGCGAGTTCAAGCCCTCCGCCCAGCTGGACGCCCCGCACGTCATCGCCGGCGTCAACGTCATCGCCGCCGATTCCGCCTCCGAAGCGCAGGCCATGTTCCAGGCCACCAAGCGCGCCCGCGTCTCGCTGTTCTTCGGCGGCGGTACCCGGGAATTCACCGACGACGAGGCGGACATGATCCTGGACTCGCCGCAGGGACGGCACATGGCACAAATGATGACCTACTCCGCGGTGGGGACCCCCGACGTCGTCATTGACTACCTGGACAGCTTTGGCAAGCACGCCGACGCCGACGAACTGATCGTGGCGCACCAGAGCAACGGCACCGAGGCGCGCCTGCGGTCCGTCGAGCTGCTGGCCCAGGCCGCCGGACTGGCGCGGGTCTGACATGGCCAACGCAAAAGACGGCGTAGGGTTCCGGTCCGAGCGCGGGCCCATCCTCATTGCCCTGATGCTGTCCACGGGACTCGTGGCCATCGACTCCACCATCGTGGCCACTGCGGTGCCGTCGATCGTCCGGGACGTGGGCGGGTTCGCGTCCTTCCCCTGGCTTTTCTCCGCCTACCTGCTGGCGCAGGCGGTGTCCGTCCCGATCTACGGCAAACTCTCGGACATGGCGGGCCGCAAGCCCATCATCCTCACCGGCATCGGCCTGTTCCTGCTCGGCTCCGTGCTCTGCGGCGTGGCCTGGAGCATGCCGTCCCTGATCGCCTTCCGCGCACTGCAGGGACTCGGCGCGGGTGCGGTGCTGCCCGTGGCCGTGACCATCGCCGGCGACATCTACACCCTGCAGGAGCGCGCCAAGGTCCAGGGCTACCTGGCCAGCGTCTGGGCCATCTCCTCCGTGGTGGGCCCCAGCCTGGGCGGCATCTTCTCCGCCCTGGGCATCTGGCGCGGCATCTTCCTGGTCAACGTGCCGCTCTGCCTGCTGGCCGGGTGGATGCTGATCCGCACCCTGCACGAAAACGTGGAACGCGCCCCGCACAAGGTGGACTACGCCGGCGCCGTCCTTTTGGCCGGATCGCTTGGCCTGCTGATCCTCGGCGCCCTCCAGGGCGGCCAGGCCTGGGCATGGAACTCGCCCATCAGTATTGGCGTGTTCGTGGTCGGGGCAGTGCTGCTGGCTGCATTCCTGCTGGTGGAGCGGCGGGCAGCGGAGCCCATCCTCCCCGCCTGGGTGGTGTCCCGCCGCCTGCTGGCCACCACCGCGCTGGTGTCTTTCGGCGTTGGCGCCATGATGATCGGGTTGACCTCATACGTGCCCACCTTCCTGGAAGGCGCGCTGTCCTCCTCGCCGCTGGTCGCCGGCCTGGCGCTCGCAGCCCTGACCCTCGGCTGGCCGCTCAGCGCCTCGCAGGCCGGGAAGTTCTACCTGCGGATCGGGTTCAAGTCCACCGCCTTGATCGGCATTGCCATTGCCGTGCTGGGCCTGCTGATCCTGTCGTTGACGGCACCCTCGCCCAACGTGGCGCTGATCGCGGTCAGCTGCTTCGTCGTCGGGCTCGGCCTGGGCCTGCTGGCCACCCCCACCTTGATCTCCGCCCAGTCCAGCGTGCCCTGGCATGAACGTGGTGTGGTCACCAGCACCAATATGTTTGCCCGGTCCATCGGCAGTGCCCTGGGTGTGGCCGTGTTCGGCGCCGTTGCCAACTCCATTTACGGCGGCAGCAGCGGTGGCGACGCCGAACCCTCTACTGTTATCTCGGCGTCCGGGGCTGTCTTCCTGGCCGCGCTGGTGGCCGGGCTGCTGACCGTTGCAGCGGTTCTGGTTATGCCCGCGGTGAAGGCCGAAGACGCCGGCCAGTCCGATGCTGAGGCAGCGCCAAGCAGTGCGGAAGGCAGCCCAACTAGAGGGACCCGCGGCTAGCGGGCCGCCCGGAAGATCGACGGTGCGGGGCGGGTCCCGGTGGCAAGGTCGGCCAGGATCCGCCCGATGACCGGCGTGAACTTGAAGCCGTGCCCGGAGAATCCCGCGCCGATCACCACCGGCCCTATCCGGTCCAGGATGAAGTCCTCATCCGGGGTGGTGGTGTAGGTGCAGCTGACGGCCTCAAACGAATCAGGGTCGACGCCGGGCAGCCACTGCCGGGCGTATTCCTGCAGGGCGGCGAGCTGGACCGGCTCCGGCAGGAAATCCCTTTTGTCCGGGTCCACCACCGGGCCCACCCCGTGCCAGCCGGCCTTGATGCCTTCGTCGGGGGTCTGCATCCCGTAAACGGGGGAGTACCAGCCTTGGTAGTCCGGTCCCGGGTAGTGGTTGAATCCCGGCCATACCGCCCCGGTGTCCGCTACGCGGAAGTGCGCCGGCTGTTCCTGCGTGACCGTCAGCTTCGGGATCCGCAATGCCGGGTTCCTCCCTGTGGTGCCGCCGCCAACGCCGCCCAACAGCTTCTCCGTCCAGCCGCCGGCGGTCACCACGGCCTGGGCTGCGGTGACCACCTCCGTGCCCGCAGCAGATTCGAGCGCCAGCCGCACGCCGTCGTCGAACACCTCGAAGCCCACCACCTTGGTGTGGTGCCTGATCTCGGCGCCCCGGGCGGCGGCGAGGCGCTGGAAGGCCGGCAGCGCGGCCTCCGGGTTCAGCTGGCCGCCGTCGGGCATATGTGCAGGACCTGCTGGTCGAAACGGATCCCGCGCCAGCGTTCGCCCGCCTCGGCGAGGTGCAGGAATTCCGCGCGGATGCCGGCATCCGCAAGGGCCGCGGCGATTTTCTGGAGGTCACCGCCCGGGCCGTGGTTGACCACGCCGGTGCGCGCCAGCAGCTGCACGCCGCTTTCCTGCTCCAGTTCGTCCCACAGGGCCAGTGACTCTGCCAGCATGGCCACGTAGTCCGGCTGGTGGTAGCCCGGGTTCAGGTTTCGGGTGGCACCGTGGGAGGCGCCGATCTTGTGCCCGGGCCCGAATTGCTCCACCAGTGTCACCTGCCGGCCGCGGCGGGACAGTGCCCAGGCCGCGGCGGATCCCATGGCCCCGCCGCCGATCACCACGGTGTCCAGCACAGTATTCATCAGCCCTCCAAGGTGCGGTTTTTGCGGTCAACAGTCATGCCAGCAAAAGCGCGACGCCGATCATCGCCGGCACTGCCACCACGGTAGTGATCAGCACGGTGTCCTTGGCCACGGTGAGCCCCGTCTGGTATCTGCTGGCCGCCACGAACACATTCTGCGCGGTTGGCAGGGAGGACGTGACCACCACTGCAAACAGCGCGTGGCCGTCCATGCCCAGCGCAAAGCGGGCAAAAACATAGGCCAGGGCGGGCTGGACAGCGAGCTTGAAGCCGCTCGCGAGCAGGGTGTCCACGCGGCGGCCGGCAGAGGCCTGTAGCGGGCGCGTGCCGTTCAGGCTCATTCCAAACGCGATCAGCATGGCCGGTATTGCTGCGCCGCCAATGAGGTGGATCGGCTCCATGACCAGCGCCGGAACCTGGAAGCCGGTGCCTGCCACCAACAGGCCCAGGCCGGAGCCGACGATCATGGGGTTGCGCAGGATCATCAACCCAAACCCCAGGACGGTGGTGCGGTGCGCGCTGGTGATTGAGTCCAGGATCATGAGGAACATCGGGGTGAAGAACGCGAGTTGGAAGATCAGCAGCGGGGCCACATAGCTGGCGTCGCCCAGGACATATACCGCAATGGGAATACCTAGGTTCGCCGAATTCGCCAGCGACGCAGACATGGCGGACATCAACGATTCGGGAAGGGCACGCTTCAGCCAGAACCTTGCCAGCGTGAAGAACAGGGCGGCGGTGGCGATGGCGGCCACCGCCGTGACCAGGAGCGGTTGGGCGAAGACTTCCTGCAGGCGGGCTTTGCTGAGGGTTTCAAAGAGCAGCGCCGGGCTGGCGACGAAGAAGGTGAGGCCGCTGAGGACGGGCCGGGCATTGTCGCCGAGGATCCGCCGCTTTCCAACGAACCATCCCACCAGGATGATGCACCAGACCACGAAGAATCCCGCCAGCACCCCTAGCAAGGATCAGCCGTTCGGGCGCGGCGGAGGCAGGTACCGGGACACACGCTCCGGTTACAGGGTGGCGTTGTTAAGCGCGAAAGGAGGGCGCGTCATGCCGGGAGTGAGGCCCTCTGCGGGATCGTTGCCCAGCTGGATGATCCGGTTGTCCTGGTTCACGTGGACCACTCGCGGTTGGTAGGCCCTTGCCTCTTCGGTGGTCATCTCGGCGTAGGTAATCAGGATGACAATGTCGTTCTCGTGCATGAGGTGCGCCGCTGCACCGTTGATGCCGATCACGCCGGACCCGCGCTCACCTGCGATGGTGTAGGTTTCAAGCCTTGCGCCGTTGGTGACGTCCACAATGGACACCAGCTCGCCGGGCAGTATGTCGGCGGCCTCGAGCAGGTCGAGGTCAACGGTGACCGAGCCGACGTAGTGCAGGTCGGCGTGCGTGACGGTGGCCCGGTGGATTTTGGACTTGAACATTGTGCGATTCATAACGGCTCCAGTCTAGACCTGCGGCCCCTTACCTGCAGTGACGCACGAAACACGTGACCTCTTCTGCACAGTGCCGCAGGGTCGCCCGTCGCCGTCCCTCGCCACTGCGGCGGCGGCCGCGGCGAGGGTTTCCCGGGCGGCCAGGATCGCCGGGCGGTGGGCGCTTGAGCGGCGGACCGAGGTGAAGATGGTGCGGTGCGGCTTGCCGGGAAGTTCCAGCAGCCGGGCGGTGGTGCCGCGGCCGGTCCACACGAGGTCCGGCATCAGGGCAACGGCGTTGCCGGACTCGATCAGGCGGGCCTGCGCCTGCAGGTCTGCGGTTTCGAAGCGGACATCCGGCTCGAAGCCCGCGCTGCGGCATGCCTGTTCCGCCCAGTGGCGTGATGCAGCACCCCGCGGTTCCATGACCCACGCAAGGCCCGCCGTGTCCTCGATCCCGCTGATGGCGGGCCCGCCGTCGGACGCCGGGGGAACGGCCAGCCGGATGGCATCGGTGGTCAGCTTCACCCGGTCCAGCTCCGGGTAGCGCGGCGCCGCGTGCCCGGGGTACTGCTCCGCGATCACCAGGTCGAAGTCCCGCGCCCATGTTTCGTGCAGCGCCGTCTCCGGCTCGCGCTGGACCATTTCGATCCGGACCTCCGGGTAGGTGGCGGCCATGCGGGTCAACGTGTCCGGCATCAGGGCGAGCGCCGCCGACTGGAAAACCGCTATACGCACCGTTCCCGTGACCGTGGTCAGGGAGGCAGCCAGGTCCGCCTCCGCATGCTCCAGGGTTTCCAGCAGCTGCGCCGTGTGAGCCACCAGGACCTCAGCCTGTGGCGTCAGCTGGACCCGCCGCCCCGTCTTCCGGAGCAGCTCCACGCCCACTTCCTTCTCCAGGAGGGCCAGCTGCTGCGAGACCGACGACGGGCTGTACTGCAGTGCCTCCGCCACCTCTGCAAGCGTCCCCCGGATGCTCAATTCGCGGAGCAGCCGGAGGCGGCGAACATCGAGCATGGCGAATTCCTAACTGAAACTAACGAATATAGGTTAGAAGTAGCCACTTTATCTAACGCAATCGGCCGAGCATACTGTTGGAACCGAGTTACCCCCGTCACAGCCATGGTTCTTGGCGTGCCGCGGCGGGGTCGCACCCCCAACCAGGAGTTCCCGATGAGCAGTAAAGATTTGAGCCAATCGATCATGAGGCGCAAGCCGATCGATGACATCGAAGAAGAGAACAAGCACAGCGGACTGTTCAAGTCCCTCGGGCTGTGGCAGCTCACCGCCATTGGCGTTGGCGGGATCATCGGCGTCGGCATCTTCTCCCTTGCGGGACTGGTGGCCGCCGGCAGTGAAGGCAACCCGGGAGTGGGGCCCGCGGTGCTGATTTCCTTCCTGATCGCAGGCCTCGCTTCAGCGGCGGCGGCCTTGTCCTATGCGGAGTTCGCGGGCATGATCCCGCGCGCAGGCTCTGCCTACACCTATGGCTACGTGGCACTCGGCGAGGTGATCGGCTGGTTCATCGGCTGGGACCTGCTGCTGGAATACATCGCGATCGTCGCGGTGGTGGCCATCGGCATCTCCGGCTATCTGGACGCCTTCCTCGCCGGCATCGGCGTCCACCTGCCGAGCTGGATGACCTCCACGTTTGACGAAGGCAAGGGCGGCATCATCAACGTCCCCGCCATCCTGGTCTGCCTCCTGGTCACCTGGATCCTGTCCCGCGGCACCAAGGCGTTCGGCCGGTTCGAACTGGCGGCCGTGGCCATCAAGGTGGTCCTGATCCTCTTCATCATCGGGCTGGGCGTGTTCTACATCGACACCAAGAACTACAACCCGTTCATGCCCAGCGGCTTCGGCCCTGTCGTGGCGGGCTCCGCCACCGTGTTCTTCGCCGTCTTCGGTTATGATGCCATGAGCACCGCCGCCGAGGAAGCCAAAGACGGCAAGAAGCACATGCCCAAGGCCATCGTGCTCTCGCTCATCATCGCCATGCTGCTCTACGTGGCTGCCACGCTCGTCCTGACCGGCATGCAGAACTACAAGGACATCGACCCCAAGGCAGGCTTCGCCTCCGCCTTCACATCGGTGGGCCTGCCCGTTATTGCCACCATCATCTCGGTGTTCGCCGTCCTGTCCATCCTCACCGTGATGCTCACCTTCCTGCTCGGCGTGACCCGCGTCTGGTTCTCCATGAGCCGCGACGGCCTGCTCCCCGGCTGGTTCGCCAAGACGGACCACCGCGGCACCCCGCAGCGCGTCACCTGGATCGGCGGCGTCGCATCGGCCTTCCTCGCCGGCGTCTTCCCCATCAAGGCGGTCGCGGACCTGACCAACATCGGCATCCTGGCCGCGTTCGTCGTCGTCTGCCTGTCCGTGATCATCTTCCGCTACAAGCGGCCCGACGCGCCCCGCACGTTCCGCCTGCCCCTGATGCCCGTGATCCCGGCGTTCGGCGTCCTGGCCTCGGCCTTCCTGATGCTGCAGCTGCATTGGGAAACCTGGCTGCGGTTCGTGGTGTGGCTGATCATCGGCTTGGTGATCTACTTCAGCTATGGACGTAAGCATTCGCTGATGAATCCCAACAGCCCCCGGCACCAGGAGCTCGTCGAGCTGCACCGCCCGCTGACCTGACCCTCCCTCCAACGCCCGCTCACATTTGGCGGCTCTTCCTGAAACGCCCGCTCACATTTGGCGGCTTTTCCTGAAACGCCCGCTCACGTTTGGCCGCTTTTCCTGAAACGCCCGCTCACTTACGGTGTGGACAGCGAACCCTCCTGCACGTCACGCGCAGGAGGGTTCGCTGGTTAACCACTAAAGGTGAGCGGGCGTTTGGGTTTTGGGTGTCAAAGGTGAGCGGGCGTTGGGGTCTTAGGGGCGGTATGTGAGCGGGGGTTTGGGGGTGGGTAAAAGCGTTGGTTTTTCTAACCAGTATTGGTCGGAAAAGATCGCTTTATCTTATGTGAGTTGAAGCTCATACTGGTGGAAAGACCTCCCAGAACACCAGAAAGATCGGGAAAACCATGACCCATGTTGCAATGGAACCGGCAGTCGCCAAAGCGGCCACCCCGCAGACGGTCGACGTCGACGTCCCCCAGGCAAAGGCCCTCGCCCATGAGGCGGTCGCCTTGGTCCGGCGCTGGCTCACCGAGGCCGCGAAGGTTCCGGTGGATGCCTCCGCAGAGCAGTTGGCCGGCGTCCTGAAGGACCCCAACGGCCTGGACTTCACGGTGGGCTTCGTGGACGGCGTGGTCCGTCCCGAGGACCTCAACGTCGCCGCCCGGAACCTCGCGAAGCTGGCCCCCAAGGTCCCCGCGTTCCTGCCCTGGTACATGCGCAGCGCCGTTGCACTGGGCGGCACCATGGCCCCCGTCCTGCCGCAGGTGGTCATCCCCGTGGCCCGCAAGGTCCTCCGTGAAATGGTGGGCCACCTGATCGTGGACGCCACCGACGCCAAGCTGGGCCCCGCCATCGCCAAGATCAGGAAGGATGGCATCAAGCTCAACGTCAACCTCCTGGGCGAGGCTGTCCTGGGCGAGCACGAGGCGTCCCGCCGCCTCGAAGGGACGCACACCCTGCTGGCGCGCCCCGACGTCGACTACGTCTCCATCAAGGTCTCCTCAACCGTGGCCCCGCACTCCGCCTGGGCCTTCGACGAAGCCGTGGAACACGTCGTCGAAAAGCTCACGCCGCTCTTCCGGCGCGCTGCCTCCTTCGCTGCGGGCGGCAGGAAGGCCAAATTCATCAACCTGGACATGGAGGAGTACAAGGACCTGGACATGACCATCGCGGTCTTCACCAGCATCCTGGACCAGCCCGAGTTCAAGGACCTTGAGGCCGGCATCGTGCTCCAGGCCTACCTCCCGGACGCCCTGTCCGCCATGATCCGGCTGCAGGACTGGGCCGCCGAACGCCGCGCCAACGGCGGCGCCGGCATCAAAGTCCGTGTGGTGAAGGGCGCCAACCTGCCCATGGAGCAGGTGGAAGCCTCGCTGCACGACTGGCCGCTGGCCACCTGGGGCAGCAAGCAGGACTCGGACACCAGCTACAAGCGGGTCATCAACTACGCGCTGCACCCGGACCGGATCAGGAACGTCCGGATCGGCGTGGCCGGCCACAACCTGTTTGACATCGCCTTCGCCTGGCTCCTGGCCAAGCAGCGCGGCGTGGAATCCGGCATCGAGTTCGAGATGCTGCTGGGCATGGCGCAGGGCCAGGCCGAGGCAGTGAAGAAGGACGTCGGCTCCCTGCTCCTTTACACGCCCGTGGTGCACCCGTCCGAGTTCGACGTCGCCATCGCCTACCTGATCCGCCGCCTGGAAGAGGGCGCCAGCCAGGAAAACTTCATGTCGGCAGTCTTCGAGCTCAGCGAGAACGAAGGGCTGTTCGAGCGCGAGAAGCAGCGCTTCCTCTCCTCGCTGGAGGCCCTGGACAACACCGTTCCGCTGCCCAACCGCAGGCAGGACCGCAGCCTTCCCGCCGAGGCCATGCCACACACCGGGTTCAGGAACACCCCGGACACGGACCCCGCGCTGCCGGCCAACCGCACCTGGGGCCGTGCCATCCTTGGGCGGGTACCGTCCTCCACCCTGGGCAACGCCTCGGTGAAGGCCGCATCCATCAATGACGAGGAAACGCTCAACGCCGCCATCGCCAACGCTGTGGAGAAGGGCAAGGCCTGGGGTGGGCTGTCCGGCAACGAGCGCGCCGAGATCCTGCACCGCGCCGGCGAAATCCTGGAAGCCCGCCGCGAGGACCTCCTCGAAGTCATGGCCAGCGAGACCGGCAAGACCATCGACCAAGGCGATCCCGAGGTCAGCGAAGCCGTGGACTTCGCCCACTACTACGCGGAGTCCGCCCGCAAGCTGGACACGGTCGACGGCGCCACGTTCGTCCCAGCCAAGCTCACCGTTGTCACGCCGCCCTGGAACTTCCCGGTCGCCATCCCGGCAGGGTCCACCCTCGCGGCACTCGCCGCCGGCTCCGCCGTCGTAATCAAACCCGCCAAGCAGGCCGCCCGCAGCGGCGCCGTCATGGTGGAGGCACTGTGGGAGGCCGGCGTGCCCAAGGGCGTGCTGACCATGGTGCAGCTGGGGGAGCGGGAGCTCGGCACGCAGCTCATCAGCCACCCTGCCGTGGACCGCGTGATCCTCACCGGCGGCTACGAAACCGCCGAACTGTTCCGGTCCTTCCGCAAGGACCTGCCGCTGCTGGCCGAAACCAGCGGCAAGAACGCCATCATCGTCACCCCCAGCGCCGACCTGGACCTCGCCGCCAAGGACGTGGCCTACTCCGCGTTCGGCCACGCCGGCCAGAAGTGCTCCGCTGCCTCGCTGGTGATCCTGGTGGGCTCCGTGGCTACGTCCAAGCGGTTCCACAACCAGCTGATCGACGCCGTCACCTCCCTCAAGGTGGGCTGCCCGCAGGACCCCACGAGCCAGATGGGCCCCATCATCGAGCCCGCCAACGGCAAGCTCCTCAATGCCCTCACCACCCTGGGCGACGGCGAGAGCTGGGCCGTGGAACCGAGGAAGCTGGACGACAGCGGGCGGCTCTGGAGCCCGGGCGTGCGCCACGGCGTCAAGCGCGGTTCCTACTTCCACCTGACGGAGTTCTTCGGCCCTGTCCTGGGCGTGATGACCGCGGACACCCTGGAAGAGGCCATCGCCATCCAGAACCAGATCGAGTACGGCCTCACCGCCGGCCTGCACTCCCTCAACTCGGAGGAAATGGGCATCTGGCTGGACACCATTCAGGCCGGCAACCTCTACATCAACCGCGGCATCACCGGTGCCATCGTCCAGCGGCAGCCGTTCGGCGGCTGGAAGAAGTCAGCCGTCGGCGCCGGCACCAAGGCCGGCGGCCCCAACTACCTGGCCGGCCTGGGCGACTGGGTTTCGGCGGAAAGCACCGCCACGGCATCTGTCACCCATGACGGTGTGCGCCGCATCCTCAATGTGGCAGGTGCGGCGCTGGAGCCCGCCGAACTTGAGTCCTTCCAGCGCGCGCTGGCGTCCGACGCCGAGGCCTGGGCTTCGGAGTTCGGCACCGCAAAGGACGTCACAGGCCTGGGCGCGGAACGCAACATCTTCCGCTACCGCAGCCTGCCCGTCACCATCCGGCTCTCCGAAGGCGCACCTTCGGCGCACCTCGTCCGGACTGTAGCAGCCGGCGTGCTGGCGGGTTCGGCACTCACCGTGTCCACCGCCGTCGAACTTCCCGCCCAGCTGCGCTCCGTGCTCACCGCACAGGACATCGACGTGACGGTGGAGTCCGACGCCGGCTGGCTGGCTTCCGCGGGACAGCTCGCCGCGGCGGGCAAGCTGTCTGGCGCCCGCATCCGCCTGATCGGCGGTGACGCCTCCGCGCTGGCCGCAGCCACCGGTGGGCGGCTCGATGTGGCCATCTACGCCCACCCCGTCACGGAAGCAGGCCGCGTGGAATTGCTGCCATTCCTGCATGAGCAGGCCGTCAGCGTCACCGCCCACCGGTTTGGCACCCCGAACCATCTTTCGGACGCACTGATCTAGCTTCAGGGCACAAAAAGGTCCGGTGGTTGAGCTGGTGGAACCAGTCCAACCACCGGACCTTGTTGTTAACAACTAGCCCAGGTACCAGCCGGGCGGAGTCCAGCTGACTGGGACGCTGTGGGCTGAGAAATCCTCACAACGGGTACAGGTGTAGGCCACCTCGCCAAGGGAGGCAACCGATCCGTCACGCCGATAGGTGGGCGGGATGTACGACTCGAGGTAGACGAACTCGTCCGTACGGCATTTGTCACAGGTGGGTTTTCCCACGTATCCGGAGTCAACGGAGGCATGTCCGGTTCCGAGGGTGTTCTGGCGGGTGGACGGCCGTGCGGGAGCGTACGGGCGTGCGTGTGCAGAACCTTGCTGGATGTTCCTGGCTGTCGTCATTGGCTGCCTGTCCCAAACACGTTTCCGGCATGCGGGCGCGCGCTTGATTCGGAGAACTGGCCTGCTGCTGGACCTTGAAAAACCAGCATAGGTGATGCCACCTCCCCTATCAATGGACACGCGCCCCCTATCTCCCCTAAATGCTGGAAATTGTGCCATCGGAGAGTTAAGTTTGGCGGTTAATGGTCCTTCCGACAATCGATTGGGTGAGGGCGTCGATCACCTCAGCGTTGGCCAGCGGGTTGCGGATCAGGGTGAAGTCCACGTCACCCACGGCGGGCAGGTCGAAGCGCCGGGTGATGATCTTCAGGTCTTCGGGCACCAGCGACGTGGGCATGACGGCCACGCCGATGCCCGCCCTGAGCGCCGCCAGGACCCCGCTGATCTGCCGGGTGGTGCAGGTGATCCGCCAGGTCCTGCCATGGGCCTCCAGCGCATCGATGGCCAGTTTCCGGCTGAGGCTCGGGGCAGGATAGGCGATCAGGGGCACGGGGCTTCCGGGTTCCATCACGGTCTGTTCCAGGCCCACCCACGAAAACGAATCGTGCTGCACCACGGTGCCGTCCTTAGCGCCGGCCACCCATTTCACGAAGACCAGGTCCAGCTGGCCGGCGTTGAGCTTGCGGTACAGCTGGTCGCTTTGGCCCACGGTCAGCTCCAGGTTGATCTGCGGATAGATCTGCCGGAACTCACGCAGGATCCGGGGCAGCCCGGTGATGGCGAGGTCGTCAGCGGTGCCGAACCTCAACCGCCCGCGCATTGCCGACCCCGAAAAGTAGCGGGCGGCGGCGTCATGCGCAGACAGGATACTGCGGGCAAACCCGGCCATCGCGTCCCCGTTGTCCGTGAGCCTGACGTCGCGGGTGTCCCGGGTGATCAGGCTGCGTTTGGCCGCCGCTTCGAGTTTGCGGATGTGCTGGCTGATGGTGGGCTGGGCCAGCCCCAGGCGCTCAGCAGCCTTGGTAAAGCTCAGGGTGTCGGCCACCGCCAGGAAGGAGCGCAACTGTGCTGGTTCAAACATTCCGGACTCCGGTGTCCTTTCGGCTGAGCGCCTATTGCGTTTTGCAATACGAGTTATAGGCACCATACCTCTCCATAATCCTGCCCGGCCAGCCTAGCGTTAAGGACATCCCAGACCGCCAGCAATTTTGAGGACACTCCTGTGGCACCGCCTCCGCCTTCGTCGGCCTCCGTTTCCCAGCCAGTCATCGACGCGGCGGCCGCAGCGCCGCCGGACAACCAGACCCAGCCGCTTCCGGTCGTCGCGGAGCGGCTCCCCTGGAAGCACACCTTTATCTCTCTGAAGGTGCCCAACTTCCGGATCTTCGCCGCCGGCCACTTCATCGCCGTCATTGCGGTCTGGATGCAGCGCATCTCCCAGGACTGGCTGGTGCTGCAGCTCTCAGGTTCCGTGACGGCCGTCGGAGTGACCGTGGCGCTGCAGTTCCTGCCGTCCCTGCTGCTGGGTCCGTGGGGCGGCATGATCGCCGACAGGTTCGCCAAGCGGAAGATCCTCATCCTTTGCCAGAGCATGGCCGCCATCCTGGCTGCAACCCTGGCCACGCTTGCCCTCACGGGCGTCATCATGGTGTGGCACGTCTATGCCATCGCCCTGGTCCTGGGCCTGGTGACGGTCCTTGACCAGCCCGCACGCCAGGTGTTCGTCAATGAGCTTGTAGGTCCCCGGTACTTGCGGAACGCCATCAGCGTTAACTCGACGACCTTCCAGTTGGGCGGCCTGATCGGTCCCGCCATCGCGGGCCTGCTCCTGACCGCTGTAGGCGCCGGCTGGGCTTTCGCCTCCAATGCTGTAGCGTGCTGCTCCACGGTGGCGATGCTCCTGATCCTGCGCAAGGACCAGCTGTACGTCAATGCGCCAACCCCCAAGAGCAAGGGAATGCTCCGGGAGGGGCTGCGCTACGCCTTGAGCAAGCCCACCATCTATTGGCCGTGGCTCATGGCCGGCTTCATTTCCGTGTTTGCCATGAGCCTGCCGGTGCTCCTGGCAGCGTTCGCAGACCACGTCTTCAAGATAGGCGCCGGCGGGTACGGTCTCCTCAACGCCCTGGTGGCACTCGGCGCGCTGTCCGGCGCCGTGGCGTCCACCCGCCGCCGGCAGCTGCGCCTGCGGTCCGTGGTGTTCTGCGCCGGAATGTACGGCCTGATGCTTTGCCTGGCAGTTCTGGCCCCGTCCATGGTGTGGTTCGGGGCTGCCATGGTGCTTTCCGGCTTCTGGTGCCTGATGTTCCTCACCGGCTCCAACCAGCTGGTGCAGGTCAGCTCCAACATGGGGATCCGCGGGCGGGTGATGAGCCTGTACATCATGGTGCTGATCGGGGGCCAGGCGCTGGGCGGACCCATGCTGGGCTGGATCGCAGAGCACACCGATCCGCATGTGGCCCTGCTGGTATCCGGCGGCGTGCCAGCGCTTGCGGCCATGACCGTGGGCATCATCCTGGCGCGGAAGGGGTCCCTGCAGCTCAAGGTGGATTGGCGGGACCGGCGGCATCCGGTGCGGATCGCACGGCGCGTGGCTGCGTAGGGGCTTAAGCGGTGGCCTGATCCGGCGGGAGGAACTGGAGCGGCTGACGGGAATCGAACCCGCGTATCAAGCTTGGGAAGCTAGCGCTCTACCATTGAGCTACAGCCGCAGCGCCGCCGCTCGCGCGGGGCAGAACTTAGCTTAGCGCAGATCTGCGGGCTCCCCGCCAACCCGGACCAGCGGCGGTTTCCGTGTCCTGCAACCCGGCACGTCATCCAGTAACTCTTCAATAACGTCGGCGGTGCCGGCTAGGTCCGGGCGGCTGGCGGTGGCTAACCTGATCCGCGTAGCGGCCGCGTTGGGGGGAGGCAGCTGTTGCGGCAGCCGAACGTCAACCACAGGAATTTCTTCATGGCAATCGCAGAGCACGAAGTCCTCATAGAACGCGACGCCATCGCCGTCTACCAATACCTCCTTGATGCCACCCATCTTCCTGCCTGGCGCAGCGACGTCCGCAGCGTGAAGCTCGTGCAGGGCCCGGTCGAGGCCAAGGGCGCCGTGTACCGGAAGATGGTTGCTGGACGCTCCGGACTGAGCATTCCCGCAGAGCTGGAGATCACCAATGTGCGGCCTGGTGCTGAAATTCAGTTCCACATTGTTTCCGGTCCTGCCATACGCTGGGGCGGCTTTTACCTCAGCTCCGAAGATGCCGGGACCCGGGTCCGGTTCGTAATGGAAGCAAAGCGCGAGGGGCGGTTCGGGTTCCTCAGCAGGTGGGCCTTCCTTGGCGGGATGCTCCAGCACCGGGTTAATTCCGATGTGGCACAGCTGGACCGGCTGAAGAACGTGCTGGAACTTCAGCCGGCCCTCTGAATCAGTGCCACCGGGTCACTGCGCCAGCCGCTGCCCCGTCCATGGTCCGGGAATGGCCGACGGCGATGCCAGGCTCCCGGAGCTCAGGTCCCAGTACTGTACGGTGTCGTTGGCCCGGCGGAGTGCCACGCCCGTGGAGTTCAGCCCGGTGACGTTCCGCAGCGCCCGGATTCCCGTGACGTCCGTCCAACCCGTGGCGACCGTGGTCCGGGTTTCTGCGCGGAGCCCCGTGCTGCCCCAACCGCGGTAAAGCTGCACGGTGCCGTCGGTCTTCAGCCCCAGGATGTCCTGGAAGCCGTCACCGTCGTAGTCCACCATGGACAGCCGGGACGCGTAGATGCCGGTGGCAACCGTGACGCGTTCCGAAATATCGCCGGTGCCCTTGTTGCCGTAGAGGTACAGGTTTCCAGCCCCGTCCAGGGCCAGGATCTGGGGCATCCGGTTGTTGGCGCACCAGCCGCCCACTGCAAGGGTCAGGGTGTCCCATCCGCCCACGCCGAGGGTGATGGGCGCCTGGAACCCGCCACCTGCGATGCCGCGGGCCAGTGTCAGGTTGCCGCTGGCCCACTGGGTGAGGACGTCGTATGCGCCGTCACGGTCCCAGTCGGTGACGAAGACTTCCTTGGCTCCGCTGTAGCCTGAGCCAATCACCTTGGCAGCGGCGTAGGTGCGGGGCCCCGTGGAGGCCCGGTTGAGCAGCTGCCCGGCAGCGTCGACGGACACGAGGTCGGCCGGGCCGGTGATTGCCGCAGCGGCGAGGTTGAGGGTGGGCGGCATGTGCTTGACGGGTGCGTCGCACAGGCTTGGCGGCGGGGGCGGGAAAGCGCCGCCGGATGACGCGCCGCCCGGTGAATCGAGGGTTCCCGCCGGCAGGGTGGTGTAACCGAAGAAGTTCACCACACCCCAAATCTGGTAGGTGGAGTTGGTGTAGGAGATCCCCGCGCCCATCACGTTGAATCGCGGGTCAAGGAGCATGGCGTTGTGGCCCGGCGATCCCTTCCACCATTCAACAAGCTGGGCGGCGTCGCGGTCGGTGCGGATGGCAATGATCTCACCGGCACCGTTGTTGGGGCTCATGGCCCGGGGATCGGTCCAGAAACTGGCCCGGTGCTCCACCACCTCACGGGTGGCGATGTTGTCCGACCATTCCTGCGACAGTCCGGCCACGGTGGGGTGGTACTTCACCTTGTTCAGGCCGTTGGCCACCCGGTACTCGTTGATTTTGGTGAAGACCGTCAGGATGGCGGCTGAATTGCTGTCCGGGACCAAGGCTTCCGTGGTGGGAAGCACGGCGGCGGATTCGGGAGCCGCTAGTTGTGTTGTGGAAGGCGATGCCAGGCCCTGGTCCGGTCCCCAGAGCGGAGGGAGGGAAACCGTCTGGGGGGCGGGGTCCGCCGAAGCGGCAGCCGGTGCCGGCGGTGGCGGCGTCTCCGTTGCGGATTGGACCCCAGGCGTGGAGGAAGTATCCGCCTTGGGCGCGGAGGCGGGGGCCGGTGCGGGGGTGGCAGCCGGCACGGGTGACGCGACCCGGATATCCGGCTCCACGGCCGGGGTGAGGCTCCCTGTGGACCCGTCGCCCGTGGTGGACGTGCCGCCGCGGCGCATCAGCGGGGCCGCCAGCGAGATGCTCGCTGCTCCCGCCTGATCGGTGGGCATCGGTGCGGGAGGTGCGGTGGCGGACGACGAGACCAGCGCCAACGCACAGAGCACGCCAAGAACAGACGGTGCCATTAACTTATTCACAACATCCCCAGCTCTGTTACGCCATCCGGGAGACCATTCCGGCGGCTGTCATTCGCAACATTAGCCCCAGGAGGCCACAGCAACAACGGGAAAGTGCGGGTGTGGATAACCGATACGGTAATTTGGGACCGTGCTGATCTCTGACCGCGACATTCGTGCCGAAATTGACTCCCAGCGGATCGTGCTGGAACCGTACGATCCCGCGATGGTCCAGCCGTCGTCCGTGGATGTCCGGATCGATAAATTCTTCCGGTTGTTCGACAACCACAAGTACGCGCACATCGATCCTGCGCTGGAGCAG
Organism: Arthrobacter sp. ISL-85; assembly: GCF_018613675.1. Lineage (GTDB taxonomy): Bacteria > Actinomycetota > Actinomycetes > Actinomycetales > Micrococcaceae > Arthrobacter. The sequence goes on from NZ_JAGGPQ010000006.1 coordinate 121,975, forward strand.
CCCGAGCTGACCCGGCTGGTGGAAGTTGACCAGGGCGAAGCCTTTATCCTGCACCCGGGGGAGTTTGTCCTGGGGTCCACGTACGAGACCGTGACGCTGCCCGATGACATCGCAGCCAGGCTGGAAGGGAAGTCGTCCCTGGGCCGGCTGGGCCTGCTGACGCACTCCACCGCGGGCTTCATCGACCCCGGCTTTTCAGGCCACGTCACCCTTGAACTGTCCAACATGGCCACCCTGCCCATCAAGCTGTGGCCCGGCATGAAGATCGGCCAGCTCTGCTTCTTCCGGCTTAGCTCAGCCGCGGAGTTCCCCTACGGCCAGGGGGAGTACGGCAACCGGTACCAGGGCCAGCGCGGCCCTACCGCCAGCCGCAGCCACCTGAACTTCCACCGCACCAACATCTAGCAGCACCGGTACCAGCAGTACCGGTATCTAGCAGCGCCGTACCCAACAGCCCCGGAAGAACGGCACGCTGCCACGGTGGCAGTCGGGCCCGCAGGCAGGCTAGGGCTGTGGCGCGACCGCCGGCCTCCGGATGAACGGCTTGGCCAGCGGTTCCACATAGCGTGCGGCCAGTGGCCCCATTACAGCCATCAGGAGAACGTAGGCGGTGGCAAGGGCCGCGAGCTGATGCGGGACTGCGCCTGAAGCAACCGCCAGGCCTGCGATCACGATGGAGAATTCGCCGCGGGCAACCAGCGCGGCGCCGGCCCGGAAGCGTCCGGGCCGGGCAATCCCGGCGTGCCTTGCCGCCCAAATCCCGGTCATCATCTTGGTTCCGGCGGTGGCCACCGCCAGGACCAGTGCCCACCCCAGGACCGGCGGGATGGCTGAAGGGTCCGTGTTGAGGCCGAACGCCACGAAGAAGATGGCTGCAAACAGGTCGCGCAGCGGTTCAAGGATCAGGGTGGCGTTGTGGGCGGTGGAACCCGAGATGGCGATGCCCAGCATGAAGGCGCCCACTGCCGCGGACACCTGCATGGCGGACGCCGCGCCCGCCACCAGCAGGGCCGCCCCGAGGACATTGAGCAGGAAGACCTCGGAGTTCTCGCTGTGCACTGCCTTGGAAACATGGTGCCCGTGCCGCAGCGCCACCATCAGGACCACGGTAACCACGGCCAGGGCAATGGCCACCGTGGTGAGGCCGCCGAGGAAACCCACTCCCGCGAGCGTGGCCGTCAGGATGGGCAGGTAGACGGCCATGGCCAGGTCCTCGAAAACCAGGATGGACAGGACCACAGGTGTCTCGCGGTTGCCAAGCCGGCCGAGGTCCGTGATGACCTTGGCGGCGATGCCCGACGAGGAAATGTAGGTGACCCCGCCCATGACCATGGCCCCCACGCCGCCCCACCCCAGGAGCAGGGCAAGCCCGGCGCCGGGCAGGAAGTTCAGGACGAGGTCAAGGACGCCGGCCTGCCACGAGCGGCGCAGGCCGGTGAAGAGCTCGGCAGCCGTATATTCCAAACCGAGCATAAGCAGCAGCAGGATGACGCCGATCTCGCCGGAGAGATGTGCGAACTCATGCATCCCTTCGAGCTTGATGATGCCGCCCGCACCAAATGCGAGTCCGCCCAGCAGGTAGAACGGGATGGGCGACATACCGATCCGCCCGGCCAGCCTGGCCAGGAGGCCGAGGCAGAACACAACGGCCCCCAGTTCAACAAGGGTCTGGGCCAACGGGTCCATGGGGACTAGCCGTGGCGCAGGATCTCGGCCGCTGAATCGAGGCCTTCCTGGGTGCCCACCGCCACCAGCAGGTCACCGGGGTGGAGGACGACGTCGGGTCCCGGCGAGGGCAGGACCTCACCCTCGCGCATGATGGCCACGATCGAAACGCCGCACCGGGTGCGGATGCACGCCTTGCCCATGGGCTGGTTCTGGAACGGGGAGTCCGCCGCGATGGAGAACTGCCGGGTGACGATGCCCGGAACGTCCTTGTGCTCTTCCGCGAGCTTCATGGCAAGGTGCATGCCGCCCAGGAGGTTGCCCAGGGTGGCTGCTTCATCGCTGGTAAGCGGAATCGAAGCCTGGCAAGTATCGGGGTCGTCCCAGGTGGAAACGATGAGTTCCGTCTGGCCTTCCCGGAGCTCCACGACGCCGATGCGGCGCCCGGAGGCGGTCATGAAGTCCTTCCGGCGGCCCAGGCCGGGAAGGTTCGTTTCGTCCACGTTCATGACTCCAGCCTAGTCTGCCTTGCAGCACTTGGCCGGGGCCCCGGGACGGCACCGCAAGGGTGTTTTTCAGGTTGCGGGGACTACGGCAATGGGTGCCTTCTCCGGCGCTTTTACCGGAAGCAGCACCAGGAGTCCTGCCAGGAGGACAACCATGATGCCGAGGATGCCCCACCGCTGCGCCTGCCCGGCAGGCACCAGCGGGGTTGCCACGGTGATGCAGAGCGTGAACAGGGCGGGCGCCAGGAAACTGACTGCGCGGCCGGTGGTGGCGTAGAGGCCGAAGAGCTCACCGGATTCCCCGTGCGGCGCCAGCCGGGCCAGGTAGGCGCGGGACGATGACTGGGCCGGGCCGACGAACAGGCAGAGGAAAAGTCCGAAGACCCAGAACGTGGTACTGCCGGCCCATTCCATGCCGAAGAAGGCATACTTACCGTTTCCCAGGACCAGGATTGCGCTCCCGGCAACAAGGAGGCCCACCAGGGAGCCTGTGATGACGGTCTTTGGGCCCACCTTGTCGTCCAGGAATCCGCCAATGACTGCACCGATGGCTGCTACCACGTTCCCGAAAATGGCGAAGAAGATGACCTGGGACAGGGCAAAACCGAACGTGCCGGCAGCGATGATTCCGCCGAACGTGAAGACCGCGGCGAGGCCATCCCTGAAGACGGCACTGGCCAGAAGGAAGTAGATGGTGTGCGGGCTGGTGGCGTAGATCGCCTTGATCCGCCGGAACAGCAGCCCGTAGCTGGCGAGGAATCCCAGGCGCGCGGCCTGCCCGGAGCGTGGCAGTTCAGGAACGGCGAACAGGACGGGAAGGGCGAAGACGAAGAACCACAGGGCGGAGAAGACGGCCACCAGCCGGATGTTGAGGCTGTCCTGCGTCGATGCCCCGAACCATTCAAAGGCAGGCTGGACGAACAGTTGCAGGACCACCAGGAGGGCCACGATGCCGCCCAGGTAGCCGGCACCCCAGCCGAAACCGCTCACCTTTCCAATGTTCCGTGGCGTGGACACCTGGACGAGCATGGCGTTGTAGTTGACGCCGGCGAATTCGAAGAAGACATTGCCCAGTGCGATCAGCGACACCCCGAGGAGCAGGAATTGGGGGTGCGGGAACACGAAGAAGCACAGCGCGGTGAGGACGGCGACGACGGCAGAGTTGACTCCCAGCCACAGCTTGCGCCGGCCCCCTGCGTCCGAGCGCTGGCCGGTGACCGGTGCCAGCAGCGCAATGGCGAACCCGGCAACCGCCAAGGCGCCGCCCAGGACTGCCGAGGCACTGTCCTCGCCGCCGAAGGCCTTGGACGTCAGGTAGACGGTGAAGACGAATGTGGTCATGACGGCGTTGAAGGCCGCCGAGCCCCAGTCCCAGGAGGCCCAGGCCAGGACCTGCCCTTTGGTGGAGGACCCGGTTCCGGTTTCGAGTTCCGAGGCGGGCTGCATCGCCCCCGGAGCGCTGGCGCTGTTCATAGGATGCATCGTATCCGCCCGTGGCGAACACCCAGGGGAGCGCGGGCCCTTGACACCGGGATTCCGGCTCCGGGTGTCCGAAAAACCGACGAGGATACCGGACCCTCCTTGGTAAACTGAGCCCTCCCGAACCTTACTTTTTGCCGCCTGCTCCAACTTTTGACAATCGAATCCCTGACGTTGCGGAGAATACAGTGATCACAGTCCTTGCCGTGCACTTTTCGGTGGCTGTCCTCGCGCCCTTCCTCTTCAGGATTTGGGGCCGCAACGCCTTCTACGCGTTGGCTCCCGTTCCGGCGGTTTCCTTTGGCTGGCTGATGCTCCAGCACGGTCCCATCTATGCAGGCCCCGGGACGGTCACTGAGTCTTTCGAGTGGATCCCCAGCCTCCATCTGGAACTTGCCTTCCGGATGGATGCGCTGGCCTGGGTCATGTCCCTCCTGGTGCTCGGCGTTGGCTCCCTGGTGCTGGTTTACTGCGCGCGGTACTTCAAGCGTAAGGACCAGGACCTCGGCGCCTTTGGAGCCCAGCTGCTGGCGTTCGCAGGCGCCATGTTCGGCCTGGTCGCGGCCGATGACCTCCTGTTGCTGTTCATCTTCTGGGAACTGACCACCATCCTGTCCTACCTGCTGATCGGCTTTGCCCGGACCCGGCTTGCTGCCCGCCGTTCAGCCCTCCAGGCCCTGATGGTCACTACCGCCGGCGGCCTTGCCATGCTGGTTGGCCTGATCATGCTGGGCAACGCCGCCGGCACGTACCGTATCTCCGGCGTCCTGGACCAAGCCCCGTCGCTGGCCGCCGGGACGTCCGGCGCAATGGTGAGTGCCGCCGTCGTGCTCATCCTGGTTGGTGCGATCACCAAATCAGCGTTGGTCCCGTTCCACTTCTGGCTCCCCGGCGCCATGGCCGCACCCACCCCCGTCAGTGCCTACCTGCACGCAGCGGCGATGGTCAAGGCCGGCATCTACCTGGTGGCCCGGCTTGCACCCGGTTTTTCCGGGACGGCGTACTGGCAGCCGGTGGTCCTGGGGCTTGGCCTGGCCACCATGCTGGTGGGCGGCTACCGGGCACTGCGCCAGACCGACATCAAACTGATCCTTGCCTACGGCACCGTCAGCCAGTTGGGCTTCCTCACCATGGTGGTGGGTTTGGGAACGCCGGGCGCCGCACTGGCGGGCCTGGCCATGCTGCTGGCCCACGGCCTGTTCAAAGCCACGCTCTTCCTGGTGGTGGGCATCATCGACCACCAGTCCGGGACCCGGGACGTGCGCAAGCTGTCCGGCGTCTTCCAATCCTCACGCGCACTGGGCATCGTGGCCGGAATCGGCGCCGCGTCCATGGCGGGCGTTCCGCTGCTGGGCGGCTTTGTGGCCAAGGAATCGGTGCTGGAGGCCTTCGTGCACCACGCCGCGGACCCGCACTCCGGTGCGTGGGCCACGGTGGTCCTCGTCGGTGTGGTGGTGGGCTCGGTCCTCACGTTCGCCTACAGCGCCCGGTTCATGTGGGGTGCGTTCGCGGTCAAGCCCGGTGTGGACCCCACCCCGTTCAAGGCCATCACGCCCTCCTTCCTTGCCGCCCCCGCGGTCCTCAGCGTCCTGACCATCGCTTACGGGCTATGGCCGGTTCCGGTGGACGCCTGGATCCAGCCGTACGCCGCGCTGTTCGCATCAACAGCGCCCGACGCCGGCAGCCCGGCAGCGCAGGCGGGCCACCTTGCGCTGTGGCATGGTTTCACCCCGGCGCTTGGCCTGACGGCCGTCACCTTCGTGCTTGGCCTGGCCATGTACGTGGCCCGCAGGGCAGTGGCCCGGGCCCAGTCCCTGGTCCCGGCCTGGGTGGACGGCGACCGCGCCTACCAGCTGACCATCGGCGCCCTGGATGATGTGGCTGTTTGGGTCACGGGCCGGACCCAGCGCGGTTCACTGTATTTCTATCTTGCGGTGATCCTGAGCGTTGCGTTCGTCCTGCCGCTCGCGGCCATCCTGCTTGGCGGCAACCCCCTCCCGCAGGGCATCTACCTGGTGGATCCGAATTCACCGCTGCAGCTTGTGGCCGGGGTGGGCATCGTCATCGGCGCCCTGGCCGCCGTCAAGGCCAACAAACGTTTCCTCGCCGTGCTCATGGTGTCCGTTACCGGGTACGGCATCGCATTGGTGTTCGCTTTGCAGGGCGCGCCGGACCTGGCTCTGACCCAGATGCTGGTGGAAACCATCATCCTGGTGGCCTTCGTCCTGGCCATGCGCAGGCTGCCGCCCGAACTGCGGGACCGCACCGGCGGAAAATACCGGGTCGTGCGCGTGATCATCGGCTTGGGCTTCGGCATAACCATGGTGTTCGCCGCGATTTTCGCCATGGGTGCCCGGACCGCCATCCCTGTGTCATTGCAGTTTCCGCAGCTTGCCTATGAAGGTGGTGGCGGCCTCAACGTGGTCAATGTGACCCTGGTGGATATCCGGGCCTGGGACACGTTCGGTGAAATCAGCGTCCTGGCGCTGGCCGCCACCGGCGTGGCAAGCCTGATCTTTGTCCGCGGCCGGGGCGACAGGCTGCAGGCTTCGGCATCCGTTGCCGCCGGCACGGTGGGACGCTACCACGGGATTGACCCCGGATCCCGCGATGCTGCTGCGCTGGCCATCAGCCGGAAGTTCGCCGCCTCGACCCGGGACGCCTGGATTGTGGCCGGGCGGACGCTGGCCCCCGAACGCCGCTCCATCATCTTCGAGGTGGTTACACGGCTGATCTTCCACACCATGATCATCTTCTCGTTGTACCTGCTGCTGGCCGGGCACAACCTGCCGGGCGGCGGTTTCGCCGGCGGCCTCACCGCCGGATTGGCCCTGACCATGCGCTATCTGGCGGGCGGGCGCTTCGAACTCCGGGAGGCCGCGCCGCTGAGCGCCGGCGCACTGCTGGGCGTCGGCCTGGCGCTGGCGGCGGCCTCCGGCGTGATGCCCCTGCTCTTCGGTGGCCAGGTGTTCCAGTCCGCCATCATCCAGGTGTGGCTGCCCGTGTTCGGGGACATCAAGTTCGTCACCTCCACCATCTTCGATATCGGCGTGTACATCGTGGTGGTGGGCCTGGTGCTTGACGTGCTGCGCAGCCTCGGAGCCGAGATCGATGAGCACCTGGAGGACCAGTACGCGCCCGCCGGCCAGGACCTGGAACAGGAATTGGAACAGGACCGGGAACTGGGCCAGGCCGGGGAAGATCAAGGACCCGGGAAGCTGGAACAGGAACCGGACGGGGTTCCTGCCGAGACCACCGCAAAGGGCCATGCATGAGCGTCAACCTGACCCTGCTGATTGTCATGGGAGCGCTGTACGCCTGCGGCATCTACCTGATCCTGGAACGCAGCCTCACAAGGGTGCTGCTGGGGCTGATGCTGCTGGCCAACGCCACCAACCTGCTGATCCTGGCAACGGGCGGATACGCAGGACTGGCACCGCTGTTCGCCAAGGACACCCCCGCCCAGGACTACAACGATCCCCTGCCGCAGGCCCTGATCCTGACATCGATCGTGATTTCCTTCGCGGTTACGGCCTTCATGCTGGGCATCATCTACCGCACCTGGGTGCTGGCCCGCCAGGACGACATCCAGGATGACATTGAGGACCTCCGGGTGGCGGAGACCCCCAGCTTCGATGCGGAGGACGACGCCGAAGTCCCCGCGGAAACGTCCGAATTCCCGCTCACCATGCTCGGTTCCGACGGACGCAACGTGTCAAACCACGGTGCTTCCGTCGTCGGCGCGGGCCAGGAAATGGACCAGCCGGTGGCCACGCTGGTGGCCGGCGGCCGGGAGATGCCCGCAGAACACGCTGCCGCGGAGGAAAAGCCCGGCTCACTGAACGTTGACCCTCACCATGTTGGACCCAGCCCGGAAGGAGGCGGAAAGTGAACATCGCAAGCTTTGCCCCGCTCGCCGTCGTACTTCCCATCCTGGGCGCCGCCCTGACCTTCCTGCTGATCCGGCACTCCAGGGCCCAGCGCGCGGTGAGCATCGCCCTGCTGTCGTTGACTCTGGCACTTGAGTGCCTCCTGCTGGCTTCGGCGTGGAACGGCGGCACCGCTGCGGTGACCATCGGAGGCTGGCTGCCACCCTTCGGCATCGTGATGGTAGTGGACCAGTTCTCCTCGCTGATGCTGGTGGTGTCCTCCGCCGTGAGCCTGGCCGTGCTGGTGTACGCCACGGGCCAGGGCATGGCCGACGGCGATGAGGACGCCCCAGTGTCGATCTTCCACCCGACATACCTGATCCTGGTGGCCGGGGTGTCCAACGCGTTCCTTTCAGGGGACCTCTTCAACCTCTACGTCGGCTTCGAGATCCTGCTGACCGCAAGCTACGTGCTGATGACCCTGGGCGGCACCGGGCCGCGCATCCGGGCCGGGGTCACCTACGTGGTGGTCTCCGTAGTGTCCTCGGTGCTGTTCCTGATCGCCATCGCCATGGTGTACGGGGCCACCGGCACCGTCAACATGGCGGACCTGGCCATCAAGCTGGGTGACCTGGACCAGGGCACCAGGACACTGCTGCATGTGATGCTCCTGGTGGCGTTCGGCATCAAGGCCGCCGTGTTCCCCTTGTCCTTCTGGCTTCCCGACTCCTACCCGACGGCGCCTGCACCGGTTACCGCCGTGTTCGCCGGCCTGTTGACCAAGGTGGGCGTCTACGCCATGGTCCGGACCGAGACGCTGCTGTTTCCCGGCGACACCCTGAACACGCCGCTCATGGTGGTGGCGCTGCTGACCATGGTGGTTGGGATCCTTGGTGCCCTCGCGCAAAGCGACATCAAGCGGCTCCTCTCGTTCACCCTGGTGAGCCACATCGGCTATATGGTGTTCGGGCTGGCTATGTCCTCGGCCGTTGGGCTGGCCGCGGCAGTGTTCTACGTAGCCCACCACATCACCATCCAGACCAGTCTCTTCATGGTGACCGGCCTGGTCGAGCGCCGCGGGGGCAGCTCGTCCGTGGACCGGCTCGGCGGGTTGGCCAAGCTGTCACCCGTGCTGGGCCTGCTGTTCTTCATTCCCGGGATGAACCTGGCCGGCATCCCGCCCTTCTCTGGATTCCTCGGCAAGGTGGGCCTGCTTCAGGCCGGCGTCCAGCTGGGCACGCCGCTGGCGTACGCGCTTGTGATCGGCGGGGTGGTGACCAGCCTCCTGACGCTGTTGGCCATCGCCAGGGTTTGGAACCGTGCCTTCTGGCGCCGCCCCACCGACGCCGAGCATCCGGATCCGGTGCTCCTTGCCACTCCTGCGGGGAGGGTTTCCGGTCCCGGCGCCAAGGTGAACAACACCGTGACCCTCCTGCCGCGCACCATGGTGGGCTCCACGGCGGGCCTGGTGGTGCTCGGCCTGGCCCTGACCGTTTTTGCCGGGCCGCTCTTCAGTCTTTCGGACCGGGCTGCCCGGGACATGCTGGACCGGACACCGTACATCCAGTCGGTGCTCGGTGACGGTGCCTCCGTCCCTGGGACAACTGCCGTGGGAGGAAGCCGATGAGCCGCAAACGCATTTCCCTGCGCCAGGAACTGCCGCTGCTGGTTTGGCTGGTGATCGTCTGGGGCGCCCTGTGGCAGGATTTCAGCCCCGGCAACTCGCTGTTCGGTGCCCTCCTGGCCGTGGGCGTGGCCCGGCTCTTCTACCTTCCGCCGGTGGAGCTTAGCGGCCGCTTCAATATCCTCTACGCCGTGCCCTTTGCGCTGGCCTTCGTGGGCAAAGTGGTGGTGGCCAGCGCCCAGGTGCTGTACCTTGCCACGGTCCGCGGCCCCAAGGTGACCAACGCCGTGGTTGCAGTGATGCTGCGGAGCCACCAGGACCTGATCGTCACTGCCACCGGACACGTGATCTCGCTGATCCCGGGATCCCTGGTGGTGGAGGTGGACCGCTCCACGTCCACCCTGTACCTGCATGCACTCAATATCACCTCCAAGCAGGACGTGGAGGGCCTGCGGAACGAAGTCCGCTCCATTGAAGCCGGCCTGATCCGCATCATGGGCACCCCTGCGGAACTCGAAGAAGTGCGAATGGAGGCCACCGCATGATGCACGTTGTCCTGGCTGTTACGGCCGTCATTTTTTCGCTGGCCGCGGCCGGCGCCATCATCAGGATTGCCCGCGGCCCATCGCTGCTGGACCGGGTGCTGGCGGCCGACGTGCTGCTCGCCATCCTGGGTGGGGCGCTGTGCATTGATATGGCCGTGAACCGGCACTTGAACAACCTGATGCTGGTGGTGGCCATCTCCATCATCGGGTTCATCGGCTCCGTGACGGTGGCGCGGTTCGTGGCGGACCGGAGGGTGAAGCCCAATGATTCCTGACTTCTCCGGACCCGATGCCTGGATCGATGCCGTCTCCGCCGTATTCATGGTGGTGGGCGCCCTCATGTCCCTGGGCGCCGCGATTGGCTTGCTCCGCTTCCCGGACCTGCTGAGCCGCATGCATGCCGCCACCAAGCCCCAGGTCCTGGGCCTGTTCCTGCTGCTGGCGGCCATCGGGCTGCAGATGCGCACGTGGTGGGTGTGGCCGGTCCTGGTGGTTGCCTGGATCTTCCAGCTGCTCACGGTGCCCGTATCCGCCCATATGGTGGGCCGAGCGGGATACCGCACCAAGCACCTGCACCGGGAGCTGCTCACCGCGGACGAGCTGGAAGCCGTGGTGCAAAAAGCCGCCGCCGAGGCTGCCCGGAAGGACAGCCCCGACGGCGGCCGGTAACGCTGCAGGGAAAGCTAGACGATGTCCTGCGTCTTGGCGAAGCGGGTGATGGCGCGCTGGGTGCCGCGGTTCGCCAGGACCTGGATGATGGCACTGACGGACGCCGAAATCAGCGCGAAGGTCAAGGCCGACCGCAGGCTCGTGGGCACATCCTCATTCTTGCCGGTGGGCGCTTTTTGCCCGGTGGTCTTTTCCCAGATGGTGTTGACAAGCTTGGTGCCGGCAAAGCCTGCGCCGAGGCTGACGGCGGTCCCGAGCAGCTTGATGAGAAGGTTCATTCCTGGTACTCCTTGCGGGCGGAAAACGGACTGGTCCAAGCCTAGCCGTAGACCACTGCCGGTCCGGGCAAGGGCAACGGCGTGGGCGGGTTAGCGGACCAAAGCTGTGTTGGGGACTAACCGGCCGGGGGCTCGGTGCGGAATTTGATCATTTTGTGCGTCCCGTCGCAATAAGGCTTGATCGCGGACGCCCCGCACCGGCACAAGGCAACGGTCTGCCGCTCCCGGGGGACGGCGTCACCGGAGGGGGTAACAATTTCGAACTCACCCCTGACAATCAGGGGCCCGTCGGGGCAGACCACGATCGAGCCCGCGGCAGATTCCTGGTCCACGCCGGTTCGTTGCTGTTCGGAATTCATGCCTGCACCGTATTCATCGTTGTTCTTGCCTTGCCGGAGTGGGGGAGCTTTCCTGAATGGCGCCGCCGGAGTTCTGCCTCGGAGTGCGCCGCTGTCCTGATTCTGCTGCCCGCGTAGGGAATGCCGCCGCCCAGCCTGAAGGCCAGTGCCACCCAGATACACACCGCCCGCTCAAGGGCCCAGAGCGGGGCGAACCAGGCAGCGGAGGCGGGAAAGACCGCGGTCCCGTTGTGCCGCCGTCGTCCGATTTCCGCGCCCATGACAGCAGCCGCGGCAAGTCCCAGGAGAATGGCCCGCCGCGGCCCGGTGGGCAGGAAGGTGGCGCCGGCGGCGGCCGGGAGCAGGGCGAGCTCCGCAATGAGCCGCGGCGGCTGGGCGAAGTCGTCGTATGCCTGCCGCACGCGTTGGCGCAGGAAATGCCTCGCAATGGGCGGTCTGCGGGCCACGAAGAGATCCGGAACCGTCAGTTCGGTGCCGCCGGCGGCTTTGATGGTCCGGATGAGCTCCAGGTTTTCGAACAGGACCCCCGCATAGCCGCCGCTGGCCAGCAGGGCGCTCCGGCGCACCCCCAAAGTTCCGGGATAGTCGGCGGACCAGGCGCGGTTCAGCAGCGTCCTGGCCGTGTCCCAGCGGGCATGCCAGGGGAGGGGAGCGAAGTAGTTCTGCGGCCGCACTACGTCTGCGGACTCCAGGTGGTGTACGACGGCGGCGAGAGCCTCGCGCGTGTAGCGCACGTCGTCGTCGGCAATGACAAGGAATTCCGCGCCAGAGGCGCGCACCCCGGTCATGACTCCGGCCACCTTGCCGTTGGCGATGCCCTGGCCGTCCGGCCGGATGTGCCGCACCGTCGCGGGAAAGGTGGCACGGTGGCGTTCAAAAAGCGCGGCGTCCGAGCCATCCACCACCGTGACGGGGATCCAGTCCACCAACTGGCGGAGGTAGTCCGACAACTCAGCCAGCCCAGAGTCCCCGGCCCAGCGCAGGGGGAGGATGTACTCCGCATCCGGCGCCACGTGGGCCGGCGGCTCCTGCGCGGCCTGCGGCCAGACCGTCATGCTGCCGCCGGCGCGGCCGCCCGCAGCGATGTTTCCCCGGCTTCCCAGGAGGACATCAGGTGGGCGGAAAGGCGGCTGTCGATGGCCATGACCGCGGTGGCTCCAAACAGCACGTCTGCCAGGAGGGAAGGCTCAGCTTCAACCAGGCCGCCGGCGAGGTCCCGCCCGGCAATCTGTTCATGCACGGCATCCGCCTCCACATGCTCATCAAAGTAGTGGGTGATGTCCGCGGCGAAACCGTGCCGGCGGAATCCATTGCCGTAGAAACGGTTGGGCTGGGAGGACGTCATTTCGTAGATTGCCAGATGCCCGGCGATGGCACCGCGGAGCCGGCGGTTCAGCCCGCACAGCGACATGAGGTTCACGGATGCGAGGGAGACGGCGGGGACGGCGTCGAGGTAAGCGCCGTAGCTGTCGTCCAGGCCCAGGCCGCGCATGGTCCGCGCAAAGAGTGCGCTGTGCATCCGCTCGGGCCTGCCGCCGCCGTATTCGTCCGCCTGGATCTCCACGAGGGCCGCCTTGGCCCGGCCGGTCAACCGGGGAATGGCCCAGGTGTGCGGATCCGCTTCCTTTAGCTGGTACACGGATTTGTGGATCAGGAACTCCTTGAGCTGGTCCACGCTTGCCTTTTTGGCGACATAGCGGGAAACGCTGGGGCCGGTTTCCGTGGCGGCGAGGCCGAACAGGACGTCGGCTACGGCGTCGCTGGTCATGGCAACCCCTGCCGGCAGTTCGAAGTTTCCGGCGGCTTGGCGTGCGGCTGCGCGGAGGGCCGCCTCAAAGGGTTCCTCAATCAACCGCCGGACCCTGATCAGGTCCGGTTCCCACTCCCAGCCGTCGCTGACGCCGTCCAGTCCCGAGTAGTGCAGTTCGTAGAGGCAGAAGAGGGACAGCTGGATGTCTTCGTCGCCAATAATGTCGCCGGTTCCGGCCAGGTGCCCTGCTGCCAGCTGGTACAGCCCGTCAAGCTCTGCCCCTGCCGTTTCGGGATCCTTTGCCAGGGCCGCGAAGAGTGCGCTGCTGATGGAGCCTCTGGTTTCCGGGATTTTCATGGTGCTCCTTGGTTGCCGCGCTGCTCCGGGAACCAGCGCGGAAGGTGCTCCCATGCCCTGTCCTCGTCGAAACCCGGGAAACAACATAGTAAGCATGATTACTAATAAAACCTAAGCGGCCCGACGGCCCGGCCCGCACGTCCGGGTACCAATCCCTCAGCGCCTCAGAAGCCAGCGCCTCACGAGCCAGTGCCTAATCAGCCAGGGCCGACCCCAGGATGTCGCGAAGCGCCTCAACCACCAGGTCGTGGTCCTGCAGTTGCGGCAGTCCGGAGACCGCCACGGTAGCCACCGCGCCCACGCCCGTGACGTAGATCGGAAAAGCACCGCCGTGTGCGGCATACCGGGACTGGTCGAACCAGGCGTTGTCTTCGATCCGGCCGCCACGGAGCCGGCCGCGCAGGCCCACCAAAAGGGACGGCACCTCGTACCGGGCAGCCGTACGCTGTTTGGCGCGGATCCAGTGGCCGTTATCAGGGGTGGCGCCCGGCAGTGCGACGTGGAACAGCACCTGGTCGCCCTTCGCAATCCCGATGGCGATGGGCAACGCCCGCTCCCTGCCCAGCTCAACGAGGAGCAGGCCCAGGTTCAAAGAATCGTCAAGCGAGAAGCCGGGGAACTGGAGCTCCCGGATCTCCGCCTCGACGCGGACAATCAACGCCTCCAGCGAGCCTTCCGGCTGCGCGTCGCTGGAATCAGGATCAAAGCCGGTCACATCAGGATCGAAGGCGGTCATGGCCCTCAATCTACCCCCGCCCGGTGTAAACTTGACCACGCCCAACTTGGGCAAAATAACGAGCGTTACCCAACCAAAAGCAACACTAAAAACGACAGGGGAGCGCCGCCGTCGGGCATCCTGGCACAGGCCGGGCACCGCAGGTGGGCGCTGAGAGTGCGGACCGCCGCAGACCCTCGAACCTGATCCGGTTAGTACCGGCGCAAGGGAGTCGAGTTCTCAAAGTGTCGCGGCTGCACGGCCACAGGCCGTCAGCCGGGTCCACTTTCCCCTCCTGTTTCCCAGGAGGATCACATGAGTACTGCAGCAATCAAGAAGTCCACCAGCAAGTCCTGGCGCGTCGTGGACATCGTCGTCGCCGCGCTGGTGGCCATCGCGGGCGGGGTCATCTTTTGGGCCTGGGACCAGGGAGCCGCCGCGCTCTCGGCACCCATGAACGCCGCCTACCCGCCCCTGACCGGACTGCTCGCCGGGGGCTGGATGATTCCCGGCGTGCTGGGAATGCTCATCATCCGCAAGCCCGGGGCCGCCCTGTTCTGCGAGACCGTAGCCGCCACCGGAGAACTGCTCATGGGCTCCCAGTACGGTGCTTCGGTCCTGTTCTCCGGTTTCATCCAGGGCCTGGGTGCAGAAATCATTTTCGCAATCTTCGTCTACCGCAAGTTCAACCTGCCCGTCTCCCTGCTGGCCGGCGCCGCGGCGGGATTCTTCTGCGGCCTGAATGACTCCTTTGCGCCTTGGGGCTGGAACATTGCCTACTCCGGCGCGGACAAGCTCGCCTACATCGTCCTCACCACCATTTCCGGCGCCATCCTGGCCGGCGCTTTGTCCTGGGTTGCCACCCGGGGACTGGCCCGCACCGGCGTGCTCAGCTCCTTCGCGTCCCGCAAGGCTGCCACGGAGCCCGTCTTCTCCTGATGGCACCCTCCCAGGATGCCGCCGGCACGGTCCGCCCTGCCGCCGTCACGGCCCGCGGCTGGGGCTGGCGGCATGCCGGGCGGGCCAAACCCGCCGTCCACGGCCTTGACCTGGACATTGCCCCCGGAGAACGGGTGCTTCTGCTCGGCCCCTCCGGCGCCGGGAAGTCCACACTGCTCCACGCGCTCGCCGGCGTCCTGGGGGACATCACCGACGACGGCGAGGCGAGCGATGCGGACGAGTCCGGTTCGCTGCTGGTGGACGCTGCCCCGCCCCGCTCCCAGCGCGGCCGCGCCGGGCTCATGCAGCAGGACCCGGAGACGCAGGTGGTCCTGTCGCGCGTGGGGGACGACGTCGCATTCGGCGCCGAAAACCTTGCGGTGCCCCGCGAGGCAATCTGGCCGCGCGTGCACGAGGCGCTGGCCGACGTCGGGCTGTCCCACCTCCCGCTGGACCACCCGACGTCGGCCCTGTCCGGCGGGCAAAAGCAACGCCTGGCGCTGGCAGGCATCCTGGCGATGCGCCCCGGGCTGATCCTGCTGGACGAGCCCACCGCCAACCTGGACCCTGACGGTGTGCTCGAGGTCCGCGACGCCGTAGCCCGCTCCCTGGACAAGACCGGGGCAACGCTGGTGGTGGTGGAGCACCGGGTGTCCGTATGGAAGGACCTGGTGGACCGGATCGTGGTCCTGCAGCCCGGATCCGCCGCCGATCCTGCGGTGCTCCTGGACGGACCGCCGGACCGCGTACTCATCGAGGCGCGGACCATGCTTGCCGCGGCGGGCGTATGGGTGCCCGGGTATGTCCCGGCGACACGTGCCCGCGCCGCCGTCCCGGCCCCCGGCGCAGGCACCCTCCTGCTGGCCGCAGAGCAACTGGCCGTCTCCCGCGAACGCCCCCGCCGCGAAGGCTTCCGGAAGATCCCGCCGGCACCCGTGCAGGAGGGCGTGGCCGCGCAGGTCCGCGCAGGGGAGGCCCTGGCCATCACTGGCCCCAACGGCGCCGGCAAGTCCACCTTCGCACTGACCCTCGCCGGGCTGCTGGAGCCGGTATCCGGAAAGGTCTCCGCTACCTTGGATCTCAGCCGCGGTGCCGGCATCGACCCCTACCGGTGGAAGGCCGAGCAGCTGATTTCGCGGGTAGGTACGGTGTTCCAGGAGCCGGAGCACCAGTTTGTCACCGGGAAGGTGCTTGACGAGCTGCTCTTTGGCCCCCGGCACCTGGGGCACGGGGCGGACCGGGTTGACGAGCTGCTGGAGCGGCTGCGGCTTACCCAGCTGGTGGACGCCAACCCCTACACGCTCTCAGGTGGGGAAAAGCGGCGCCTGTCCGTGGCAACCGTGCTTGCTGCGAGTCCCCAGGTATTGATCCTGGACGAGCCCACCTTCGGGCAGGATGCCAACACCTGGGCCGAGCTGGCATCGTTCCTGTCCGAGCTCCTGGATGCCGGCACGGCGGTGGTTTCCGTGACGCATGATGCCGAATTCACGGCGGCCCTGGGCGGGGCGGAACTGCGGATGGCGGCGGCGGAGGCGGTGGCGCCATGAGGCAGGAACTCATGCTGAGCGGCAACCGCGCCCTGCTGGCCCGCGCCAATCCGCTCAGCAAGTTTGCGGCGGTCCTGCTCATCACGGGGGTCCTGGCGCTGTCCATCGACTGGGTGTCGGCGTCCGTGGCACTGGCCTTCGAGCTTCTGCTGTTTCCCCTGGCCGGGCTCACCTTGTCCCTGTTGTGGCAGCGCGGGTGGCCGCTGATCCTCGCCGCAGCGGTGGGAGGCTGGAGCACCTCCATCCTGGCGCCGGACAGCGGAAGGATCCTGCTCGACGCCGGCATCTGGACCATGAGTGAAGGTTCCCTCCAGCTGGGCATCGGGTTCCTGCTGCGCGGTTTTGCCATCGCCCTGCCGGCGGTGCTCCTGATGAGCTGCACCGATCCCACGGACCTCGCCGACGCGCTCGCGCAGAAAGCCCGCCTGCCGCACCGGTTCGTCCTGGGTACCCTGGCCGCCATGCGCTTGGTGGGGCTCATGGCCGAGGAATGGCAGACGATCGGGATGGCGCGCCGTGCCCGCGGTGTGGGTGCCCGTGGGAGCGTGGGCCAGCGGGTGAAGGCGACGCTGGGGCAAAGTTTCGGACTGTTGGTGCAGGCCATCCGGCGTGCATCGAGGCTCGCCGTGACCATGGAGGCGCGGGGTTTTGGCGGCGGCAGCCGAACCTGGGCCCGCGAATCAACCTTCAGCGTGCTGGACCTCTGGGTGGTGTCCGGCGGTGTCCTGGTGGCCGGGCTTGCCCTTTTCGCGGCTCTTTCGGCCCATACATGGAACATGGTATGGCTGGGGAGTTGAATCCGAGGCAAGGTACTACGTATGCTTCCCTATCGCACCGGATGGGTACCATCCTCCCGTAGCCCCAGCGGGACTCCTCGGGTAGGCGTGAGGTCAGCCGCATAACTCATTTATGATATATTCGCGGTATGACCCAGGAAACCGCTGAACACGTTGCCGCCATGCTGAGGGACGCCCGGAGCGAGAAAGGGTGGACCCAAGGCCAGTTGGCCGCTGAACTCGGCACCAGCCAGAGCGCCGTGGCCCGGATGGAACAGGGCAAGCAGAACCTGAGCCTGAAAATGATCCACCGGCTGGAAAACATTTTTGACCGCAGCATCGTCAACGTGGGCAAGCCGCAGATGACGCACCTGCGCGTGGAAGGCGGGCGCACCCTGTCCGGTGCCGTGGATGTGAACAGCAGCAAGAACGCCGGCGTCGCCCTGCTGTGCGCCAGCCTTATCAACCGGGGCACCACGGTGCTCCGCCGGCTGGCCCGGATCGAGGAAGTCAACCGCATTGTCGAAGTGCTGACCAGTATTGGCATGGAGTGCACCTGGCTCAATGACACCGACCTCCGCCTGCGCCGGCCAGCGGTCCTGGACCTGGACGCGATGGACGTGGACGCCGCGCGCAGGACGCGCAGCGTCATCATGCTGCTTGGCCCCCTGCTGGACGAGTCGCGGGAGTACCGGCTTCCCTACGCCGGCGGCTGCGACCTTGGCACCCGCACCGTGGAGCCCCACATGCAGGCACTGCGCGAGTTTGGCCTTTCGGTGGAGGCCACGGCAGGTTTCTACACCGTCCAGGCACCGCCCGCGGATACGCAGGACCGCTCCTTCGTCCTTACCGAACGCGGTGACACCGTCACCGAGAACGCCATCATGGCAGCGGCGCACCGGGCGGGAACAACCGTAATCCGCAACGCCAGCCCCAACTACATGGTGCAGGACCTGTGCTTCTACCTGCAGATGCTCGGCGTCACCATCGAGGGCGTGGGTACCACCACGCTGAAGATCACGGGCCGGCCGGAAATCGACGCCGAGATCGAGTACTTCCCCTCCGAGGATCCCATCGAAGCCATGAGCCTCATCACGGCCGGCATCGTCACCAACTCGGAGGTCACCGTGCGCCGGGTGCCCATCGAGTTCATGGAAATCGAATTGGCAACGCTGGGCCAAATGGGGCAGGAGCTGGAAATCTCCGGCGAGTACATGGCCCGCAACGGCCGCACCCGCCTGGTGGACGTGACCACCAAGCCCTCGGAGCTGCGCGCCCCCGAAGACAAGATCCACCCCATGCCGTTCCCCGGGCTGAACATCGACAACCTGCCGTTCTTCGCGGTCATCGCCGCGAACGCCCACGGCCAGACCATGATCCACGACTGGGTCTATGAGAACCGGGCCATCTACCTGACGGAGCTCAACCGGCTGGGCGCCCAGGTCCAGCTCCTGGACCCGCACCGGATCTACGTCAACGGGCCCACTAAATGGCGCGCAGCCGAGGTGGGCTGCCCGCCCGCGCTCCGCCCGGCCGCTTGCCTGCTGCTGGCCATGCTGGCTGCCCGGGGGGTGTCAGAACTGCGGAACATCTACGTGATCGAGCGCGGTTACGAGGACCTGGCGGAACGCCTGAACACCATCGGCGCCAAGGTGGAGTACTTCCAGGACTGACCCATTCACGCTTCGTCATGAACAGCGGGCCCCGGGTCCCAACGGCCGCCGTCTGCCGCAGAATGTTGATATGCGTACGTTCGGCGTTGAGGAAGAACTCCTGATTGTTGATCCGGAGTCCGGGGAGCCGCTTGCCTTGGCGGATGCCCTCCTGGCCGGCCACCACGTGGCGGCGGACGATCTTCCCGTTGATCCGGACGTCCGCCATGCCGGCAATCAGGCAGATTACGACGAGGAGATGGGCTTGAGTGCCGAGCTCAAGCTTGAGCAGATTGAGACGCAGACCCGGCCATGCCGGGAGTACGGCAGCCTGCTGGAACAGATCCGTGCCGGCCGCGCGTTGGCCGACCAGGTAGCCCGGAAACACGGGGCCCGGGTGGCGGCGCTCGCCACCTCGCCCGTGGCGTCCGCCACCCACACCACGCCCGACCCGCGCTACGCCCGGATGCTGGAACGCTTTGGCCTTACCGCTCAGGAACAGCTGACCTGCGGTTTCCATGTCCACACCTTCATTGAATCGCCGGAAGAAGGTGTGGCTGTCCTGGACCGCATCCGCGACAAACTGGCGGTGCTGACGGCGCTGAGCGCGAATTCGCCGTTCTGGAACGGCGTCCCCACCGGCTTCGAAAGCTACCGCACGCAAGCCTGGAACCGCTGGCCAACAGCGGGCCCGGCAGGGATCTACGGAACGTATCCTGCCTACCGCCGGGTGGTGACGCGGCTGCTGGACAGCGGCGTCATGCTCGATGAGGGCATGCTGTATTTCGACGCCAGGCTTTCCCGCAACCACCCCACGGTGGAGGTGCGGGTGGCGGATGTATGCCTGCGTGCCGGGGACGCGGCGATTATCGCAGTGCTGGTCCGTGCACTCGTGGAATCCGCCAGCCGGGAATGGCGCGCCGACGTGGACCCTGCTCCCGTTCCCACCGTCCTGCTGCGGATGGCGTCCTGGCAGGCCAGCAGTGCCGGGCTCAGCGGCGAACTCCTGGACTTTGGCAACTTCCGGCCCGCGCCGGCCGCCGATGTGGTCCGTTCCCTGGTGGATTACCTGGCTCCCGTCCTGGCCGAACAAGGCGAACTGGCGCGTGCCCGGCAGGGAGTGGAGGACATCATCGCGCGCGGAACAGGAGCCGCTGAACAGCGGCGCGCCCGCGACAAGGCCGTGGCAGGCCAGCCGCCGGAGGACATGGGGTTCGGCGCGGTGGTCCGCCAAGCGGTGCACGTGACCATGCGTGACGCGCTGGACCTTTCGGACGTGGAGGACACTCCCGAGCTGCTGCGAGTGCGGCAAGCCTAGCCTCCGGCGAGCAGCGATTCGCGACGCGCAGTTTCCTTTTCGAGGCGCAGCTTCCATCCCGCTACGCACATACGGTGCGCGCCACGGAATCTGCGCGTCGCGAACCGGGTAGCGCGTCGCAGTCCTTAGATCTGCTTCAGTGCCTGTTCCAGGTCCCGAAGGAGGTCCTCGGGGTCCTCGAGTCCCACGGAGAGCCGGACCACGCCGTCACTCAGGCCGATCGCGGCACGCCCCTCCGGCCCCATGGCGCGGTGGGTAGTGGTTGCGGGGTGCGTGATCAGGGACTTGGCATCACCGAGGTTGTTCGAAATGTCGATAATCCGCAGCCCGTCCAGCAGCGCGAAGGCCGCTTCCTTGCCCGAGCGCCCGCCTGAAGGGGCGAGCTCGAAGGTTAGGACCGTGCCACCGGCGCTCATCTGCTTCGCCGCCAGCCCGTACTGCGGGTGCGACTTCAGGAGGGGATACTTCACCCAGCTCACTGCCGGCTGTTCCTCCAGCCATTCTGCGAGCCGCAGCGCGGTGGCGGACGAGTGGCTGACGCGCAGGCCCATTGTCTCCAGGCCTTTGGTCAGGACCCAGGCGTTGAAAGCGGACAGCGCGGGGCCGGTGTGGCGCATCAACTGCTTTACCGGTCCGTCGATGAACTCCCTGGTGCCCAGGATGGCACCGCCCATGACCCTGCCCTGCCCGTCGATGTGCTTGGTGCCGGAGTAGACGATGACGTCGGCGCCCAGGTCCCCGCAGCGCTGCAGCAAGGGAGTGGCAAAGACGTTGTCCGCCACCACGGTGGCCCCGGCCGCGTGCGCCAGTTCACTGACGGCGGCGATGTCCACGATCTCCTGCATGGGGTTAGACGGCGACTCGAAGAAGACGGCGGTGGTCGGTTTGGCGAGGGCTTCGCGCCACTGGTCCAGGTCCGGGCCGTCCACAAAGACCGTCTCCACGCCCCACCGTGGAAGGATTTCGCTCAGGACCACAAAGCACGAACCGAAGAGCGAGCGGGCGGCCACCACCCGGTCGCCGGCAGCCAGCAGGGCACCCAGGGCGGTGAACACCGCGGACATGCCCGACGCCGTCGCAAAGCACGCTTCGGTGCCTTCCAGCAGCCTGAGCCGCTCCTGGAAGGTGGCAACGGACGGGTTGCCGTAGCGGGAGTAGACAAAGCGTTCGTCCTCGCCGGTAAAGGCACGTTCAGCTGCTGCGGCGGATTCGTAGACGAAGCCGGAGTTCAGGAAGATGGCCTCGGACGTTTCCTGGAAGTTGCTGCGGTCCAGGCCGCCACGGACGGCCTGGGTGTCGGGATTCCAGCCGGGGGCGTCTGGGTTGAAGGTCACTTAGTTCTTTCCGAGGTTGGTGGGCAGGCCGCGGTTCTTCCAGCCGTTCACGGTCCGCTCGCCGTAGCGGTCCGGATCGCCTTCGAAACCCTCCAGCACGCTGTACGCGGTGAAACCGGCCTGGGTGGCTGCGGTGGCGGCGGCGATGGAACGCTTGCCGGAACGGCACAGGAATACCAATTCCGCGCCGCGGTCCTCCGGTGCCTGCTCTGACAGGTCCTTCATGAAGTCCGGGTTGGGGATGCCGCCGGGGAAGGTCCACTGGATGAACAGCGGATCGTTGTCCGTAGCCCTGGTGTCCGGGATGCCGATGTGGGCCCATTCGCCCTCGGTGCGGACGTCCACCAGGATGGCGCCCTGTTCCAGTTTGGCCCACGCCTCCTGCGGCGTCAGGTCTCCCGCGTAGCTCATGCGTGGCCCTCGCCGTCGAACTCGCCCTCAAATTCACCGTCAAGCTGGTCCACTGCAGTGGCCACGGCGGCGTCTGCCGACGCGATCGCGGCCGGCAGGACAACCGCCTGCGCCACGATGACCCGGGTGCCGTTGAAGGTGACTGCGGGGCTGCCGTGCAGCACGTATCCGTCTGCGAGCGCCGCCGAGATCCGCTCGCAGAATGCCCGGTCATCCGGGCCGGTAATCAGGCGGTAGGACAATTTCTCGTCAGGGGCGGGTGCGTCGGACACGACGGATCTCCTTCTTTCACGCTTGCAGCTCGAATGGGTCGATATGCCGAGTATTCACCTGAGGCACCCCGCCGCGAAAGGGAGGGTTGCCGACCGGCAAGTCAGGGCTTGGCACCGGTACTCATTACTCCCCAAAAACGTAACACCTGCCGCGGCAAGCCGCATCGCCCCGGTCGTCATGTTCCGTAATCGAGCCACCGGCTACGTAAGTGGAGCCGGCGGGGGCGGCACAAAGCTGGGGAAATTACGACCTCGCCGCTGGCTAGCTGGCAGCCTCTTCAAGGATCCCGGGAAGGTTAGACAAGTCCCGGGTTGCTGGCCAGGATGTAGTCGGCAGCGGCCGGGCCTTTCATGCGCAGTCCGTTGCGGCGGGGCGAGATCCTGTGTTTCATGGCTGTCCAGAAAGTGGACTCGGTGCCGGCCGCCTGCTCGTTGATGAAGCACCAGCTGGTGTACAGCCGTAGAGGCGGTCACCGTCGAGGGTGGTATCGCAGACGGATCTGAGGCAACCCTCCCGCTTCTGTCGGGGGACCGGAGCCGGCAATGACGGCTGGCCATGCGCCGCGGAGCGCCCCTGCGCCAGGCTATTCGAAGGACGTCCGGCGGCGGTCCTGCAGGCGGGTGTTCCAGATATCCGGCCGGTTCACGCGGAACCGGCGCCCCGTCAGGGCTTTGGCGTTAAGCCTGACGTAGTTGGCCTTTTCGCCTGGCTGCCACGGTTCCAGGCCGAGCCCGTCCACGGCATCCTTCACGCCCTGGTCCTCGAGGACCTCTGTATCGCCGCGCACCACCACGCTCCAGGCCTGTTCGGAGGCGGAGTCGTAGCCGTCGATCTCCAGCGCTGCCGGCCGTTCCATCCGGGCGCCCCAAAGCTTTGAGCCGGCTGCGGTGCGGAAGACGACGCTGCGCAGGTGGACGGCGTAGTTCACGGGGAAGATCTCGGGATGTTCGTCCACCACGATGGCCAGCCTGCCCACCGTGTCATTGTCGAGGAGTTCCCAACATTCGTCGAAGGACAGGTTTTCAATCGGCAGGTTTCGCGAGTCCATGGTCCACACCTTACGGGTGAAGCGGGAGCGGGAAAAGGGATTGGGCCGGTTGTTGCGGACTAGTGGACGCCGGCGAAAAGTTCGCTCAACTCGGCGGTCAGTTCCTTCTGCAGCGACGGCGTGCCGATTTCCTTCCCATCGATCCGGTTCACAGGGGCAAGCAGGCGGACGCTGGAGATCAGCCAGACTGCGTCCGCGTCCATGAGGTCCCTGGGCTCCAGCGGACCGTAGCCCAGTTCCCAGTCCGCGGCCTTGGCGGCAGCGAAGAGCGCACCCTGGGATGTCCCGGCCAGGATGCCGCTGTCCAGCTGGGGCGTGATGAGGCGCTTCACTGTTGTGCCGTCGTCGGACTTTTCCACATGCGCAAGCAGCACCGTGGATGTGGGCCCTTCCAGGACGCGACCATCGGAGGACAGGAAGATGACGTCGTCCGCGCCCTGCTTGTGGGCATGACGGAGCGCTGCCATGTTGACGGCGTAGGACAGCGTCTTTGCACCGAGGAGGAGCCAGGGTGCCCGTTCGGCCACGTCACTGTCGTAGCCGCGGTCAAGGAGGATGACGTCGATGCCCGTTTCGCGCTGCCGCCGGCCGGCAGCCCCGGCCGGCGATGCCTGCACCCAGGCGGTGGGGGTGGGCGCGCCTTCCACGCCGCGGGTCACCACCAGTTTGACCACCAGTTCATCAGTGGCAGGGTCCGCCGGCGGGTTCTCCGACCGGTGCCGGGCCACCGCAGCGGCAATGACGCGCCGCCACACGTCCTGGTCCGGGATGTCAAGGTCCAGGGCAGCGGCGGAGCCCCCCAGGCGGTCCAGATGCGCCTGCATCTTCCGCACCGTTCCACCTACGGCCAGCATGGTTTCGAAGACGCCGTCGCCCCGCGTGACCCCCAGGTCCGTGACCAGCAGTTGCGGTTGGGACGCATCGGCCACCCTGCCCTCGGGGAAAGCAGGATCAAGGAAGGCGAGAACCACGGGGGCGGCTGGAGAGGTCATGGCACCAGCTTAGTGCGGTGCCGCGGATAAGCTGGGCAGAGTGCCCCGGCCGGAAGCCGTCCTCCGGAGCCCGATTCCCCGGGAGTTATTGACGTGTTGTGGCCTTTTTCGCTTGCCGGCACCGCGCCGACGTGGGTGGTGGTGCTCCTGGGCTTCGCCGATCTGGTCATCAGGGTTTTGGCGCTGGGCATCATCCCCGGCAACAGGCGTCCCACCACCGCCATGGCCTGGCTGCTGGGCATCTTCTTCATTCCGTTCCTGGGCATCGTGCTGTTCCTGTTGTTCGGCAACTTCCGGTTGTCCAGGCGCCGCCGTGCACAACAGGAGCAGGTCAACCAGCGGGTCCAGGCAGGCACTTCGTCGCTCTCCGATGCCGAGAGTGACTACCAGGGCCCGGAATGGGTGAAGTCCGCCGCCGAACTTAACCAGAGGCTGGGTTCCCTGCCCATGGTGGACGGCAACTCGGTGGACCTTATTCCGGGCTACCCGGATTCCATCCTGGAGATGACCCGAGCGGTGCGGAAGGCGAAGAAATTCGTCAACGCCGAGTTTTACATTATGAGCACGGACCACATCACCGATGACTTGCTGACAGCCTTGGAGGAAGCTGCCGAACGCGGGGTGGAGGTACGGGTGCTCTTCGACCACATCGGCACGCTCCGGGTGAAAGGGTACAGGAACCTCCTCAAACGCCTGCGGGCCGGGAAGATCCAGTGGAAGCGGATGCTGCCCCTCCTGCCCATCCACGGCCAATGGCGCAGGCCGGACCTGCGGAACCACCGCAAGATCATGGTGATCGACGGCGAAATCGCCTTTACGGGATCGCAGAACCTGATCGAGCCCTCCTACAACAACCCGCGGCACCGCAAGGCAGGCCGCGAATGGGTTGAGCTGATGGCGTGCCTGCGCGGACCGATCGTGACAACCCTGAACGTCGTCTTTGCCACCGACTGGCTGAGCGAGACCGACGAGTCCCTGGAACACCAGCTGCAGTTGCCGGCCAACCCGGAGCCCGGCCACGTCACTGCCCAGGTGGTGCCCAGTGGCCCCGGGTTCATCACCGAAAACAACTTGCGGCTCTTCAACACCCTCATCTACTCCGCGCAGCACCGGGTCTCCATCTGCAGCCCCTACTTTGTCCCGGACGATTCGCTGCTGTACGCCATCACCACCGCGGCCCAGCGGGGGGTTGACGTGGAGCTGTTCGTCTCGGAGAAGGGTGACCAGTTCCTGGTCCACCATGCCCAGCGGTCCTACTACGAGGCCCTTCTCGAGGCCGGGGTGCGCATCTACCTGTACAAGGCACCGTTTGTGCTGCACGCCAAGCACTTCACCATTGATGACGAGGTGGCCGTCCTGGGTTCCAGCAACATGGACATGAGGTCCTTCTCGTTGAACCTTGAAGTCTCCGTGATGCTCTTAGGTGAGGACATCGTGAACAAGATGCGGGCGGTGGAGGACACCTACCGGGACATTTCCCACGAACTCAAGCTCTCGGACTGGCTCAACCGGCCGCTGGCCGCGCGGTACGTGGATAACGTGGCCCGGCTGACGGCCACGGTCCAGTAATTTGGATACCAAAAGCTAGTCGTCAACACTGACCCGCTGGCCGTCGTCGTGCCCTGCATGCTCAGGCCAGCCACCCTTCCGGTAGGCCGGCGTTCCCAGGGCAAGCACCAACACCGCCAGGGCGCAGCTGCCGATCATGACGCTGACCATGGACAGGGAGTTTCCGCCCAGGACCCCGACCAGCGGGCTCACCAGGCCGGCAACGCCCGACTGGAGGGCGCCGATCACTGCCGCCGCCGTTCCCGCCATATGGCCGTAGTTGTGCAGGGCCAGGACGGAGGCGTTTGCCGGAATCATGCCCTGGGCTGACAGGACCAGCCACAGCGCGGCCACCAGGCCGATCGCGCCACCTGCCCCTGTGGCCACCACCACGAGCAGCAGCAGGGCCAGGCCCAATTGGACCAGGAGGGCAGTGCGCAGGAGGCGGACCGGCGGGAACTTCCGGACCAGGGCGGCATTGAGCTGGGCCGAGAGCACAAGGGCGGCGCCGTTGAGGGCGAAGACGAGGGCGAACTGCTGGGCTGTGAGGCCGTACTCGTTCTGGAAGACGAAGGGCGAACCCACCACGTAGCTCATGATCAAGGCCAGCCCGAGCCCGGGAATGACGGCGAGGGCCATGAAGTGCCTGTCCCGCAGCAGCGACCAGTATGCACCCGCAACGTGCCGGGGGTGGCCCGGGCTGCGCCTGTCCTCCGGCAGCGTCTCCGGCATGAACTTCCAGACGATTGCCACCAGGACCACCCCAATGAGGGCCAGTGCATAGAAGATGGCGCGCCAGTTCCAGAACCCGGCGATTGCCTGGCCCACGGTGGGGGCCAGGAGCGGAGCGACGCCGATGACCAGCATCAGCCGGGACAGGAGCTGGGCGGCGGCGGAGCCGACGAAGCGGTCACGGATCACTGCCAGTGCCACCACGGCAGCGGCGGCGTTGAAGAAACCCTGCAGTACGCGCAGCCCCGTCAGCGTTTCGATGTTCGGCGTCATGGAGCACAGCAGCGAGATGACCACGTGCAGCGAGATGCCGATGACCAGCGGCAGCCGCCGGCCGAACCTGTCCGAGAACGGGCCGATCACCAGCTGTCCGATCCCCGCCCCCACCAGGGTTCCGGACAGCGTCAGCTGGACGGCAGTCTGGGTGGTCTGGAGATCGGCCTCCACGGCGGGCAGGGAGGGCAGGTACATGTCCGTGGTGAGTGCGGGAAGCGCGGCCAGGGCGCCAAGCATGAGGACGTACTTGACGCTCCGCGGTGCCTGCTTACTGGTGTTCTGGGGAAGGGAGGGGTCCGTCACGCGTTCAAACCTAACTTGTGTGAAAACACCCAGGGAATGGGTCCGCCGCCTGGCTTGAGCGGTTCAGCTGAGGTCAGGGGCGTACCCCCGGCGGCGTCTTCCTAAACGGGCGTCCGCAGTGTGGATGCCATGCCAAGCAGGCGGGTTGGCCGTCAGTCTTCAGGGAAGCCAGCGCCGAGGGTGGAGAGCACGCCGTAGGCCTTCGTCCGGATTTCCTCATATTCCTCGTCCGGAACGGAGTCCGAGGTGATGGCGCCGCCGACGCCGAGCGACAGTTCAGCCGTTCCGTCACCGTCCGTGGTGATCACCAGGGTCCGGATGGCGACGGCGAGATCAGCCGCCGCGTTGAGCGAAAAGTAGCCGATGGCGCCCGAGTACAGTCCGCGCGGCCCTGCCTCCAGGTGGTCCAGGATGGCCATGGTGCTGATTTTGGGGGCACCGGTCATGGAGCCTGCCGGGAAGCAGGCAGCCACCGCCTCGGCACGCGGTGCGCCCGGGAGGAGGCGGGCATCGATGGTGCTGACCATCTGGTGGACCGTGGCGTAGCTCTCGATCTCGCAAAGCCGGCTGACCGTGACGGAGCCGGGCTCCGCAAAGTGGCTGAGGTCGTTGCGCAGAAGGTCCACGATCATGATGTTTTCGGCCCTGTCCTTCAGTGAGGCGGCCAGTTCCATGCGGAGCAGGCTGTCCTCTTCGGGATCAGCAGCCCGGCGGCGGGTGCCCTTGATCGGCTCGGCACGCATGCCGCCGTCGGACGCTATTTTGAGGAACCGCTCCGGCGAGGTGCTGGCCACGGCAAGGGTTCCCAGCCGGAGGTAGCTGGCGAAGGGGGCAGGGTTCCTGTCGCGCAGCGCCAGGTACGTGGTCCATGGATCGAGCGAACTGGCCCGCACCCTTGCCTCTAGGGTAGTGGTCAGGCAGACCTCATAGGTGTTCCCTTGGGCGATTTGGTGTTGGGCCGCGGTGATCTTCTCCCGGTACCGTGCGCCCGTGTCCCGGCTGCGGAAGGCCGGCGCTGTGGAGGGTACGACGCCGGTGCTGCCGCCGGCCAGCGCTGCGGGTGGCCCATCCGCCGGCGGCTGTCCGCCGGTGTCCGCGGCCACCACTGCTGTCCGGGCCTGTGCCAGCCACTCGGCGGCGTCCGGTGCCTCCAGGGCCAGGAGCCAGGCGGTGCCCTCGGCATGGTCCAGCACCACCGCCCGCCCGGCGAAGATCAGGGCAGCGTCCGGGGTGGGCGCGGACAGGTCGCTGCCGCCCGTTTCGCGCTTCAGTTCGTAGCCCAGGCAGCCGAGCCAGCCCAGGGTGAACTCACAGGGATAGCCGGCGGGGGTGCGTACGGCCCGGCGCCCCCAGACGGTGTCCAGCCAGCGGAAGAAGGGGCCGGGGACCTTGGCAGTGCAGGAGCCGGTACTGATCAGGCTCACACCCGCGCGGTGCGTCACGAATTGTCCGAACGTGCCGCCGTCGTCCGCCATGATGCTGAACCGGCTGCGCTCGGCGGCGGTCCGCGCCGCCGGGTCCGCGGCGGCCTCCCCCCCAACGCCGTCCTCTACAGCGGCGTCCTCTACAGCGCCGCCCTGCACGGCCCCGCCCTGCACGGCGCCCGCGTTGGAGGAGTCCAGCCACACGGCGTTGGCCGAGCGGCCGTACAGCGACCGGAAGAGTGCGGGTGCGTCCGGGAGGGCGTCGAGGCGCTCGGCATGAATGCGGAGGCCGCGGCGTGCGGACAGTTCGGGGGCTAATGCCGGCGCCAGGGCCGGAAGGTAGGGGAGGAGCCGCAGCAGGTCCGCCGGCGCTGATCCGTCCGCCAGGTTTTGGACGCGGAGGTCTGCGTGGCCGGGTACGTCGTCCCGGCCCAGCCACTCTTCCTCCTGGGCAGCCCACTGGTCCCAGTACGGCTCATAGGTGGCGCCGTCGCGGTCCAGCGCCCGGGTCCGGCGGACGTCATCCGGAGACTCGGCCCAGACTATCGCGTCAAGCAGTGGCCGGGCAGCCTCGGCGGCGGCCCCCACTCCCTCCACGATGACGATCTCCGCGGGCAGGGTGACCCGGGCGTCGCCGTCGTAATGGTTTTCCCAGTCCCAGCTGGTCCAGGTGGCCGCCTCGCCACGGCTCAGCGGCGTGAGGACCGTGCTTACGTAGCGCTCGAGGCCTGCCGCCAGCCCATCCCACCCCGGGTAGATGTCCTCGAGGTGGAAGAGCGACACCTTGTGGTGGGCCCGGAGCCGGGCCGCAAGTTCGACGGCGAGGGTGGTCTTCCCTGCACCGGAGCGCCCGTCGACGGCGATGATGACGGGGGCTGGGCTCATGGACTAGAGCGTACCGTTTCCGGTGCCCGCGCCGCTTAGGGCAGCGCTCTGCTGCTAATGCGGTTGAAGCTGGGTGTTCTTGAGGACCGCTGCCTTGATGTGCCGGATCAGTCCCGGCAGGGCGGTGTGGATCTGGTGCCAGACGGCGTCGAAATCCGCGTGCCCGCCGTACCAGGGGTCCTCGATGCCCTGGTCCAGCCGGTCCCGGTCCGCCATGGCGGGATCGAAACTGCGGAGCATTTGGATCTTGTCCAGGGATTCCTGGTCCGGGGCGGCTTCACTGAGCCAGGCGTAGTGGTCAATGTCCAGCGCCAGGATCAGGTCCCGCTCGCGGAACCACTCGGGCTCCCACTCACGGGCCACGTGATTTTCTGACGCCAGCTGGGTCACCGCGAGGCGGCGGGCCGCGCGGGGATCGATGGGGCGGCCGGCCTCGTACCCGGTGATGCCTGCGGAGTCCACCTCCACCAGCCTGTCGAGGTCCTCGCGTTCGAGCGCTGCCTGGAGCATGAGCTCGGCCATGGGGGACCGGCAGATGTTGCCCGTGCAGACGGTGATGACGCGGTATGCGCTCGACGTTGAGGTCATGGGACTAAGCATGCGCGCTCCGACCACCTTTGGCTAGCCGGGTGTTCACAAAGTTTTACTACCTTGTAAAGATGCATTACGGAACTTGAAATGGGTACGTATTATGCTGATGCGCCGGCGGGGAAGCACCTTCCTAGTGGATCAGGGCAAGCAGGATGCCCACCCCGACAAACAGGACGCCGAACACCCTGCTCAGGACCAGTTGGCCGCGTTCCGTGCTGGTGAAGCGCTGGAATGACCGGGCTGCCGCGGCGAAGAAGAACCACATCACCAAAATGTCGATGGCCACAATGGTGGCCGTCAGCACGGCGTACTGGGTGAACAGGGGCTGCTCAGGCCGGATGAACTGGGGGGTGAAGGCGAGGAAGAACACGATCGCCTTCGGGTTCAGGAGGTTGACCCAGAAGCCGCGCCTGAAGATGGACCAGGCGGGTTCGTTGCGGAGGGTGGCGGCCTGCTCCTGGGCCACACTGGGTTTGCTGAGGAACTGGCGGATGCCCAGGTACACCAGGTAGGCCGCACCGGAATAGCGGATCACGTTGAAGGCAAGGGGCGAGCTGGCAACCAGCACCCCGACGCCCAGGGCGACAATCAGGACGTGCACAACCAGGGCAGCCTGCTGGCCCAGGATTCCCCAGATGGAGCGGCGGAAGCCCGCGTTCAGCGAGTTGCTCATGGTGTTGATGGCCCCGGCGCCCGGGGTGAAGCTGATCAGGGCGCCGGCGCCCGCCAGGGCCAGCCACAGGGAAAATTGCACTAAACAATATTACCGGGGTGGAACTACGTGCTCCTCACCAAAGGGTCGTGACCGGTGGGAAGGCCTGGAGATGTTCGTCGGCGGTGACAAGCGTGAACCCTTCCACCATGGCTTGGGCGGCGAGGGTCCGGTCAAAGGGATCTTTGTGGTCCCATTCCAGCTGTCCTGCCGCGAGTGCGTGTTGTGCGCTGATGCCAAGCTCCGAGGCGTACAGGTGGGCAATTTGCCGTTGGAAGCTGGGGACGATCGCAGCACCGGAAGGAAGCTTTCCCTGCCGGTGCTTGTAGGACAGCTCATAGGCTGTCACTGGCGAAACGAAGACCTGGTTTTCAAGTTTCGTGATCGCATTCCTGGCTTTGGATGAGAGCCTCCTGGGCTCGGCGATCGACCAAAGGAACACATGGGTGTCCAGCAGCAGCCGTGTCACTCGACAACTCCCATCTCCTCGTCAGTCCACGGCTCGTAGAACCCGTCGGGGATGTGGAGCGGGCCAAGGAAGCCCAGTTCCCGTTTCTGGGGACGCTCAATTTTCACGAGCCTGGCAACCGGCCTGCCGGCCTTGGCGATGACAACGTCCTCACCCCTCTCCACTTGGTTCAACAGCTCGGAAAGGCGGGTTTTGGCCTCTTGGACGTTGTACTGTCCCATGTTGACCAAGTCTAGTTGGTCAACCTCTACCGCATAAGGCTCGGCCCAGTATTCGTTGTCACCGTAATAGGTCATCACCTGACGTTATTGGCCACGGACATGCCGCAATAGCCGTGCCTCACGCTATGTGGACAGCCGGGAATCAGGCCCGCGCGATGACCTCGCCGTTGGGAATCAGGAACCAGCCGTCGTCCGTGGATCCCCAGCGGTGCCAGCCGGCCGAAATGCGGGCAAGGTCCGCAGGGTTGGCGAATCCGTACTCCAGCGCCTGCTCGGCGAAGGCCGAATGCAGCACGCGCTCACCCCAGACGCGCGCCTGCCAGCGGCGCTGCTGCGCCGTGGCATAAAGCCAGTTGCTGCTGGTGGGCGCGACGTCGGTGAACCCTGCAGCCTGCGCCCAGCTGACCAGCCGCCGCCCGGCGTCAGGCTCGGCTCCGTTGCGGCGGGCGATCCGTTGGTAAAGGTCCATCCACTCGTCCAGTTCTGGAATGTCCGGGTACCAGCTCATGCCATGGAAGTCGGCGTCGCGCACGGCCACGATGCCCCCCGGCTTCGCCACGCGCCGCATCTCCCGGAGTGCCTCGACGGGGTCGGTCAGGTGCTGGAGCACCTGGTGGGCGTGGACGACGTCGAACGTTTCGTTGGCAAAGTCCAGGTCGTAGATATTGCCCGCCACGAATTCGGCGTTGGGAACAACGCGTTCGACGGCGAGTGCCTGGGCCTGGGCGATGATGTCCGGCGAGCGGTCCAGGCCGGTGACCTTGCCGGGGCTGACCAGGGCGGCGAAGTCGCAGGTGATGGTTCCCGGTCCGCAGCCGACATCGAGCAGGGTTGACCCGGGTTTGAGGTAGGGGAGGACGAACCCAGCGGAATTTTCGGCGGTCCTGGCGGCATGGGCGCGGACCACCGATTCGTGGTGGCCGTGCGTGTAAACGTCGTCTTCAGGCTGTTGCGCACTCATAACCAAACGCTACTCCCCGCACGTGGCCCTTACCCGGATTCGGTCCTTGCCGCAACGGTTGCTTCGATCATCGCTGTCATGAAGCGCGTGACGGTTTCCAGTTCCTCCTCGGAAAAGCGTCCGATGGCGCTGCCCATGTGCTGTGCCAGCGGAGCGAAGATCGCGCCGCCCTCCTGGAAGGCTTTAGGGGTCATCTTCAGCTGGACCTGCCGCCGGTCCGTGCTGTGGCGTTCCCTTACTACATGCCCGGAACTGTCCAGCCGGTCGATCAGGGCGGTAGTGGCGGGAGAACTGAGGTTCAGTTCCTTCCGCAGCAGCCCGGGCGTTACCACGTTGCCCCTGGCGGTATGGCGCATGATCACGGCCAGGGCGTTCATGTCCGTGCGGTGCATATCCTTGCGGTCCCCGGCGGCATCTACATACCGGTTCGCTTCAAGGGTGAACTCCTGCAGGATCCGGAGCAGCGGATGGCCGGACTGCGGCCCTGCCTGGTCGGAGGGGGGTGTGCCGGGAGCACTGTCGCCTGCCATTTCCACCTCCCGACTGCTGGTCCTGCGTCCGGTTTTGTCCGTGCGTACTGACGGATATTACTCCAGGGCTGGTGATCCCCCGGCGCTGGGGGCCTTCGCTGGGTGGGAGCCACGAGCTGAGCGAAGAACAAAAAGCTTGACTGGCACTTATGTCTATCATGGAGATAATCTATGCTGGAACAAATCGTACTCCCCAAGCTCACCGTGGAAGGCATCATGAAACGCACGAAAGTTGGCAGGGAACGGGTCCCGTTCTGGCTGCGCTGCCTCATCCCTGTTGTCCTTGTGCTCACGTGGCTCGGACTTGCCGGGGTTGGCGGTCCCACATTCGGCCGCCTGGAAGAGGTTTCATCCAATGACCAGGCATCCTTCCTGCCCGCCAGCGCCGAGGCCACGGAGGCGCAGGACTGGCAGGCCAAGTTCCGCGACTCGGACGAGGTACCCGGCATCATCGTCATCGAAAAGAACGAGGCCTTCACTCCCCAGCAGCTGGGCGGACTGGCCGCCCTGAAAGCCGACCTCGAAGACCTCAAGCTGGGCAGCAGCGTCATCGGCCCGATTCCGTCCAAGGATGCCAAGGCTGTCCAGTTCGTGGTCCCCGTCGGATCGTCGGCAGAAGTCAAGGATGCCGTCAAGGAACTCCGCGACACCGTGAAGGAAGCCGTGCCTGAGGGGGCCCAGACCTTCGTGACCGGCCCGGCCGGGCTTGCGGCAGACCTTACCGCGGCATTCGGCGGCATCGACGGCATCCTCCTGCTCGTGGCCCTGTCCGCCGTGTTTGTGATCCTCCTGATCGTCTACCGGTCCCTGCTGCTGCCCATCATGGTGCTGCTGACCTCGGTATTTGCCCTGTGCGCGGCCATCCTGCTGGTGTTCGGCATGGCGAAGGCGGGCTGGATCCAGCTCAACGGCCAAAGCCAGGGCATCCTCTCCATCCTGGTGATCGGCGCCGCCACGGACTACGCCCTGCTGTTCGTGGCCCGCTTCCGCGAAGCGCTTACCCACACCACCAACCGCACGGCAGGCGTCCTGACCGCCTGGAAAGCGTCCTTCGAGCCGATCCTTGCGTCCGGGGCCACTGTGATCATTGCGCTGCTGTGCCTGCTCTTCTCAGACCTGAACTCCAACAAGGCACTGGGCCCGGTTGCCGCCGCAGGCATCCTGTGTGCCCTGTTCGCCGCGCTGACCCTGCTGCCCGCGCTGATGGCACTGTTCGGCCGGGCCGCGTTCTGGCCCTTCCGGCCCAAGCTCCTCCCTGCGGACCAGCGCGAACCCGAACTGGTCACCGGCCTGGAAGGCCAGAAGGGCCTGTGGCGGGCCACCGGTTCGCTGGTTTCACGGCGGCCCAGGACCGTCTGGGTTGCCTCGGTCCTCCTGCTCCTCATAGCCGCCGGCGGCCTGTTCCAGCTGAAAGCCAACGGCGTGCCGCAGACGGACGTCATCCTCACCGCCTCCAATGCGGTGGACGGCCAGGACGCCCTGGCCCGCCACTTCAACGCAGGCAGCGGCAGCCCCGCCGTCGTGGTTGCAGACCAGGGCAAGGCAGCGGAGGTACTGGACAAGGTGAAAGCGGACGACGGCGTGGGCGAGGCCTACCTGCTGGCGAAGGGCGGCGTGCCCATCACCGGAGCCCCGGGCGCTCCCGCCGCACCGGATGTCCGGGACGGGAAGGTGCTTATCAACGCCACGCTCAAGAATGCCGCTGACTCGCTGGAGGCGGAAGAAACCATCAAGGCCCTGCGCACCGGGGTCAAGGCCGTTGACCCCGGCGCCCTGGTGGGTGGCGTGACAGCCACTGCACTGGACACCAACACCACGGCCCAGCACGACCTGGTGGTCATCATCCCGGTGGTCCTGGTGGTGATCCTCTTCATCCTGATGCTGCTGCTCCGCTCCATCGTGGCCCCGGTCCTGCTGGTGCTTTCTGTGGTGGTGTCCTACGCGGCTGCGCTGGGAGTGTCCGC
The DNA here is from genome assembly GCF_018613675.1 of Arthrobacter sp. ISL-85. Lineage (GTDB taxonomy): Bacteria > Actinomycetota > Actinomycetes > Actinomycetales > Micrococcaceae > Arthrobacter. The sequence goes on from NZ_JAGGPQ010000006.1 coordinate 156,697, forward strand.
CTTCGTGTTCAACAACTTCTTCGCCTTCCCGGGAGCGGACGCCACGGTTCCGCTGTTCGGCTTCGTCTTCCTGGTGGCCCTGGGCGTGGACTACAACATCTTCCTGATGAGCCGGGTCCGGGAGGAATCGCTCAAGCACGGCACCCGGCCAGGCATCCTGCGCGGCCTCGGCGTGACCGGCGGCGTCATCACCTCGGCCGGCGTGGTGCTGGCCGCGACATTCGCCGCCCTCGGCGTCATCCCCATCATGTTCCTGGTGCAGCTGGCCTTCATCGTGGCGTTCGGCGTCCTGCTGGACACCGTGCTGGTGCGCTCGCTGCTGGTGCCCGCCCTTGCCTATGACATCGGGCCGAAGATCTGGTGGCCCGGCAAGCTGGGGCGGACCGACGGCGGGACTGCAGTGCAGCCGCGGGAGCCCGGCGCCGAACCGCTGGCGGAGGTCCCCACCCGCTAGTCCCTAACCCTGCTGCCGCCACCACTCCACGGTGGCGGCAGCTGCCGTTTGGAGGGGGGTTGGGCTGACCCCGAGCGCAGCCTGGGAGGCCCTCGAGTCCATCACGAAAGGCCGTTCGAACTGGTATGCCGTCTCTGCCAGCTCACGCGCATCGGTCGAGAAAATCTGCGCTGCCCGGAGTGCCCAGCCCGGCAGGACGCGCACTTTGGGGGAGGGCCGTCCGGCCGCTTTGGCGAAGGCATCGACCAGTTCCCGCTGGGTGAGCGCGGGCCCGGTGGGAGCGTGCCACACAGAATTCCAGGCGGACGGCCTGTCGGCTGCTGCGATCATGGCGCTGGCCAGGTCCGGCACGTAGGTAAACGAGTGCGGTTGGCCGGCGCTTCCCATCACGCTGACGTTCTTTCCGGCAAGGATAGGAGCCACCATGCGCTCGCCGGCGTGCGCCATCCGGACCCGCGGGCCGAAGAAGTCGCCGGCCACCACGCTTACCGTGGGCGTGGCTGAGTCCTCGCGGGCCTGCAGCAGTTCCGTCCGCACGCCCCGCTTGCCCGCGGTGGCCCGGCGTGGGCTGCCCTCGGCCATCACGCTGTCCGGCTCGCTGTAGGAGTAGAGGCTTTCGGGGAAGACGACGACGGCCCCCACCTCCTGCGCCACGCTGAGTACCGCCTGCTCGGCGGCCGGGAGCTCTGCCCTCCATGCAGCGGCGGTGTACGCCGATCCGTGGATGCAGTGGAAGACGGCTTTGGCGCCGGCGAAAACCGTCCGGAGCTTTGCGGGGTCCTTCGCGTTTCCCTTGATGCGCTCAATCAGCGGGTGTTCAGGCCCGCTGCCCGATCGGGTCAGGATGCGCACCTGGCGTCCCTGTTCGGCCAGCTGTTCTGCGACCGTCCACCCCACCGGTCCCGCTCCGGTCACCACATATAGGTCAGGCACTTCCGTCTCCTTTTCAGTCAGTGAGAGCAGTGCTCTCGAAAACCAGAATGCTCGTCGTGAGTGGCAAAGTCAAGAGCACTGCTCTCTTTTGTTGCTACCGCTCTTGCTTGTGGCATGCTGGAGCCATGGATGACGCCCCCGCGAGGACCTCCGACCAACCCCGGCCCCTGACGCCCCGGCAGCGGGCCAGGACCCGGACGGTGGCGGATATTGTCCGCCTGGGCCGTCGGCATCTGGCAACGCATGGTGCGGCGGCGCTTTCCCTGCGAGCCGTGGCAAGGGACCTGGGAGTAGTGTCCTCCGCCGTCTACCGCTACGTGGAGAGCCGGGACGAGCTGCTCACGCTGCTGCTTATCGATGCCTTCGGTGAGCTCGGCGATGAGGTGGATGCCGCCGTAGCGGCAGTGCCGGAGGGGGGCCACACTGCCCGCTTCCTGGCACTCGGGCGGGCCGTCCGGGTTTGGGCGTTGCGTGAGCCGGCCAGCTACGCGCTCCTCTTCGGCAGTCCGGTTCCCGGCTACAACGCTCCGGCCGAGCGCACCACCGGGCCGGGCACCCGCGTCATCCTCGCATTGATCAGCATTCTGGACGCTGCCTGCCGCGACGGCATGCTATCGGTTCCCGCCGGCGGATCGCTGGAGTTGCCCCCTGCCCTCGCTGCCGATTTGGCGGCCATCCGCTCGGGGTTTGGACTGGCCGTCCCGGAGGAGTTGGTGGCGCGGGGCGTCCTGGTATGGAGCTCCCTCTTCGGTGCCGTGAGCTTCGAGGTGTTCAACCAGTACGGCCCGGACACTTTCACGGCCCCCGCCGAGCTCTTCGAGCACCATCTTGCCGTCCTCGCGGGTGTCGCCGGACTGCCGGCGCAGGCCCCCTGATACGGCAGCCAAAGCCCTGTTGGTGCGCCCGCCCCGTCGGTAGACTGCCAGTGCGCCCGCATGGACGCGGAGCCTCGAAGGAGAGATGCACCATGACTGAGAATCCTGAAGTTGCAGCCGAGGAGCCCCGCGAGGGCAGCAGCGCCCCCGGACTTGAAGGGGAAGGCGGGCAGTACGTGGACGGCGACTACGGCAACGCCGGCACGATCAACGAGCCCGACCGCGGTGCGGCGGACGGCGAATACGAGGAAGGCGACTACGGCGACGCCGGCGCCACGGGCGGGGCCAGGACGGAGAATGCCATCCGTGAAGGTCTCACAGACGGCCAGGTGCAGGGCACCGCAGAAGAGCGTGGCCCGCTTCACGGCGACCGGGATACGGAGCGGTGAAGCAGCCCGGCGCAACCGTTCTCCCATAGCGAACTGGCCCGCCGCCGTCGTAATCCTGCGCCCGGAGGCCTGGAATGACAAGGAATCCCGGGCCTCCCACCTATCACCGCACGCAAAGTTGAGTGAACTCCGCTCAACTTTGGATTGACATCGTTGGCGCCCTGAGTAAAGTTGAGTGCAGAACGCTCAATACTTAGGGCGCCAACCAGTTTCCAAGAAAAGAAGGAAGCAACACATGTCACGTGCAGTAGGTATCGACCTCGGAACCACCAACTCCGTCGTCTCCGTTCTCGAAGGTGGCGAGCCCACCGTTATTGCCAACGCCGAGGGTGGCCGCACCACGCCGTCGGTCGTTGCATTCTCCAAGTCCGGCGAGGTCCTGGTTGGCGAGATCGCCAAGCGCCAGGCCGTCAACAACATCGACCGCACCATCGCCTCGGTCAAGCGCCACATGGGCACCGGCTGGACCGTCGCCATCGACGACAAGAAGTACACCCCGCAGGAAATCTCCGCGCGTATCCTCATGAAGCTGAAGAACGACGCCGAGTCCTACCTGGGTGAAAAGGTCACCGACGCGGTCATCACCGTCCCGGCGTACTTCAACGACGCCGAGCGCCAGGCCACCAAGGAAGCCGGCGAGATCGCAGGCCTGAACGTCCTGCGCATCGTCAACGAACCCACCGCTGCTGCCCTGGCCTACGGCCTGGACAAGGGCAAGGAAGACGAACTCATCCTGGTGTTCGACCTCGGTGGCGGTACCTTCGACGTCTCCCTGCTGGAAGTGGGCAAGGACGAAGACAACTTCTCCACCATCCAGGTCCGCGCCACCGCCGGTGACAACCGCCTCGGCGGCGATGACTGGGACCAGCGGGTTGTTGACTACCTGCTGAACCAGCTCAAGGTGAAGGGCATCGACCTCTCCAAGGACAAGATCGCCCTTCAGCGCCTGCGCGAAGCAGCCGAGCAGGCCAAGAAGGAACTCTCCTCCTCGTCCAGCACCAACGTCTCCCTCCAGTACCTGTCCGTCACGCCCGACGGCCCGGTCCACCTGGACGAGCAGCTGACCCGCGCCAAGTTCCAGGACCTCACCAAGGACCTGCTGGAGCGCACCAAGAAGCCGTTCCACGACGTCATCAAGGAAGCCGGCATCAAGCTTTTCGACATCAACCACATCGTTCTCGTTGGCGGTTCCACCCGTATGCCCGCCGTGTCCGAGCTGGTCAAGGAACTGGCCGGCGGCAAGGAGCCGAACAAGGGCGTCAACCCTGACGAGGTCGTCGCCGTTGGCGCGGCCCTGCAGGCCGGTGTGCTGAAGGGTGAGCGCAAGGACGTCCTCCTGATCGACGTCACCCCGCTGTCCCTCGGCATCGAGACCAAGGGTGGCGTCATGACGCACCTGATCGAACGCAACACCGCCATCCCCACCAAGCGGTCCGAGACCTTCACTACCGCTGACGACAACCAGCCGTCCGTGGCCATCCAGGTCTTCCAGGGCGAACGCGAGTTCACCCGGGACAACAAGCCGCTGGGCACGTTCGAGCTGACCGGCATCGCCCCGGCTCCGCGCGGCGTTCCGCAGGTTGAGGTCACTTTCGACATCGACGCCAACGGCATCGTCCACGTCTCCGCGAAGGACAAGGGCACCGGCAAGGAACAGTCCATGACCATCACCGGTGGTTCCAGCCTCTCCAAGGAAGACATCGACCGCATGGTCCGTGACGCCGAGGAACACGCCGCAGAGGACAAGGCCCGCCGCGAGGCGACCGACACCCGCAACACCGCCGAGCAGCTGGCCTACTCCGTGGACAAGCTGATCGCCGACAACGCGGACAAGCTGCCCGAGGAGGTCAAGACCGAGGTCCAGGCCGACGTCGACAGCCTCAAGAAGGCCCTCGAAGGCACCGACGACGCCGCGGTGAAGTCCGCGTTCGAGAAGCTGCAGGCTTCCCAGACCAAGCTCGGCGAGGCCATCTACTCCCAGGCCGGTTCCCCGGACGGCGCAGGCGCTCCCGGCGCTGAGGGTGCCGCTGGAGCTTCGGCAGGTTCCTCCGACGAGGACATCGTCGACGCCGAGATCATCGACGAAGACGAAGCGAAGAAGTAAACCATGCCGCACCACGGTAACGAGGAAGAGCACAACGCATCTGCCGGCCAGCAGAACACGCAGGGCAACGGGCAGGAGCCGGTCATCCGGGACAACCGCAAGGTTGACCCCGTGACCGGCCAGGCCCGGCACCCCGAGGGCGGCCAGTCCGCCCCGGGAGCCGGGTCCCAGGCCGGGGCAGCGGATTCCGACGGCGACGCGCTGGCCCAGGCCGAGGAGATTCTCAACGGCGTGGACGTGCCCGCCGAGGAATCCGTGGCCCAGGGGGCTCCGGCAGGGGCGGGCGGCAACGCCGAGGCAGCCGAACTGCGCAACGACCTGCTCCGCCTCCAGGCTGAGTACGTCAACTACCGCAAGCGCGTTGAACGCGACCGCGCCGTGGCAGGGGAAATGGCCGTCATCGGCGTCCTGAACTCCCTGCTCCCGGTCCTGGACGATGTCGACGCCGCCCGGCAGCACGGAGACCTGACCGACGGTCCCTTCGCCGCGATCGCCACCAAACTGGAGAACGCGTTGAAGACCTACGGCCTGGTCCGCATCAACGAGACCGGCGTGGAGTTTGATCCCACCATCCACGAGGCCCTGATCCAGCAGCCCGGCGAAGACATCGAGGCTGACACCGTCAGCCAGGTACTCCGCTCAGGCTACAAATCAGGAGACCGCGTCCTCCGCGCAGCCCAGGTCATCGTCGCGGTTCCGGCTTAATCCGGTTAGCCGCTCACGTCGCGCCGAACGGATAAGGGGCCCCGACCCTACGCGTGGCGGCTTGGTCCTACGGACCTAAGCCGCCACGCTTCGGCAGGCCCGAAGCCACTCCCGGGCCCCTTATCCGTCCGTCGCTCACCCGTCGTGTCACCTAAGGTGAGATGACCACAAGCTCGGAGCGCTGCATGGGCCCCGGGAGTGGCATCGGGCCTATCGGAGCCGGGTGGCTGGGGATCGCAGATCCCTGCCACCCGGCGTAGGGGCGGGGGCCCATGCAGCGTGTAGAGCTTTAGTAAGTACAAGAAAGGAAACGCCATTGGCTAGCCAGGATTGGGTGGACAAGGACTTTTACAAGATCCTTGGTGTTGCCAAGGACGCTTCCGAAGCCGATATCAAGAAGGCCTACCGGAAGCTTGCGCGGCAGCACCACCCTGATACGAATGCGGGGAACGCTGCTTCCGAGAAGAAGTTCAAGGACATCTCCGAGGCTTATTCGGTGCTTTCGGATCCCGATGAGCGCCAGCAGTACGACGCCATCCGGGCCATGGGCAGCGGGGCCCGGTTTGCTCCGGGCGGCGCCGCCGGCGGCAACGGCGGGTTCGAGGACATGTTCGGCGGCCTCTTCACCGGCAACACCGGACGCCACGCGGGCGGGTTCAACCCTGCCGGTGGCGGCATCCCGCCTGAGTTCGCAGATCTTTTCGGCGGCTTTGGTGGTGCACCCGGCTTCCAGCGCACACCGCAGAAGGGCGCCGACCGTACCGCGACCACGAGCATTTCCTTTGCCGGTTCCATCCGTGGGACCACCATCGGGTTGCGCGAGCCCAGCGGCGAAGTCATTGATGTCAGGGTTCCGGCCGGCATCAAGGACGGCCAGAAGGTCCGCGTGCGCGGCAAGGGCCAGCCCAGTGCCGCCGGCAACGGTGACCTGGTGGTGTCCGTCTCCGTCCAACCCCACGCCTTCTACACGCGCGACGGCGACAACCTCCGCATCCACGTACCTGTCTCCTTCCCGGAGGCTGCTTTGGGAGCAGACATCGAAGTCCCCACCATCGACGGCGACACGGTGAAGGTGCGCGTTCCGGCGGGTACGCCGTCGGGCCGCACGCTGCGGGTCAAGGGCAAAGGGGTGAAGACGTCCAAGGCCACCGGCGACCTGCTGGTGACCATCGACGTCGCGGTTCCCAAGAATCTCAACAAGGATGCCGAAGCTGCGGTCAAGGCATTCGCCGAGGCAACGTCGTCGGCGGATGTCCGTGGAGGCCTGGCGGCCAAGGCCCGGCTCTAGGAGCGGAGGTGAGCCGTGGACATCAGCGCTGACCAGCCGATCTTCGTGATCTCCGTGGCGGCCGAGCTGGCGGATATGCACCCGCAAACCCTGCGGCAGTACGACAGGCTCGGCATCGTCAAGCCCAGCCGGGCCCCTGGCAAGTCCCGGCGCTACTCGCAGCGTGACGTAAACATGCTGCGGGAAGTGCAGCGGCTGTCCCACGAAGGTGTGTCGCTGGAGGGGATCAAGCGCATCCTGGAGCTTGAAAACCAGGTGGCCGCCCTCCAAAGCCGGGTCTCGGAACTCACCGAGGAACTCGGGCGCCGTCCAAGGGCGGTGGACTCCCGGATTTTTGCTGCCGGGGCAGCCGGTGACGTGGTGAGCCTGGCCCGCGGGCAGCGGCCCCGGCCGAGGTCCCAGGCCGTCATGCTGTGGCGGCCCCGGGCGCTCGGGCAGTAAACAGCCCCGGCTGTAAGTACCGCATTCCTGCGTTCGGCGAAACTAGAGTACCCACTACTCGTGACGGAAAAGCCCCCTGAAACTTGAATGGAACCATCGCCGGTCAGCGGCGGTGTTCCGCAAGTTCTGGGGGTTTTCCGTGTTTAAAGTTTTCAGCAAAGGTCTCAACAGCAAGGCCCGGCCGTGAGCCCGGGGATGGCAGCCGTGGCTGCCTTCAGCGGCTCGCTGCCGGGCCAGGTCCTGCTCGCCATCGGGCAAACCATTGTGGTGGTGTGCGTCTGCTTCGACATGGTCCGCGAGTTGTCCGTCCCGAGGTCGCACCGGCGCTACGTGGCCAGCACAGTGTTCCGGACGTTGGCCATCCCATCGATCATGGCCAACGCGCTGACCGTTTTCATCGCCCTGGTGGTGTCGTCCTGGGTGGATGTGGTGATGGGCATGTTCGTGCTGGTAGCCATCGTCTTCCGGTTCCACTACAACAAGGACGAGGACAACTGGTGGAAGGGGAAGGGCAAGAAGCTCGCCCGTTGGGCCCGGCGGCAGTTCGCCGGGCGGACGTCCGCGGCCCCGGCCATGGGGTAGCAACGGAAGCAACAAGACGGGGGCCCTGCATGCCTGTCGGCTTGCAGGGCCCCCGCCGCTGGATGCCCGGTCAGCCGTTGATGACCTGCGGGACGCCGAGCGCCTTGAGGCCTTCGACGCCGAACTCCACGCCATAGCCGGACTGCTTGGCCCCACCAAAGGGAATGCGCGGGTCAACGGCGCCGTGCCGGTTGATCCATACCGTGCCGGCCTGGATGCGGGCTGCGACTTCCCGGGCAGCGGCGAGGTCCGGGGACCAGACGGAGGCACCCAGTCCGACGTCGAGCCCGTTGGCCTTTTCCACCGCTTCATCGATGGTGCTATAGCGGATGATGGGCAGGGCAGGGCCGAACTGTTCTTCGGCCACCAGCGGGTTGTCGTTGTCGATGTCGGCCACGAGGGTGGTGGGGTAGAAGTAGCCGGGCTGGCCGGTGTCCGGGTTGCCGCCGAGGAGGACGCGTGCCCCGGAAGCCTTCGCTGCCTCCACAAGGCTGGCCACAATGTCGTACTGGGCCTTGTTCTGCAGCGGGCCCAGGACGTTGTTCTCGTCCAGTCCGTTGCCCATGGGCATGGCCTTGGCGACGGCGGTAAGTTCGTCGCACACGGCGTCGTAGATGCTGTCGTGGACGTAGAGGCGCTTGAGGGCTGCGCAGGTCTGGCCGGTGTTCAGGAACGCGCCCCAGAAAATGTCCTGGGCGATGGCCTTGGGGTCGGCGTCCGGCAGGACGATGCCGGCATCGTTTCCACCCAGTTCCAGCGTGAGCCGCTTTACGGTCTCTGCCGAGGACCTGATGATTGCCTTGCCTGTGGCTGTGGAACCCGTAAACATCACCTTCCCTACGGAAGGGTGCGAGGCAAGTGCTTCGCCTACATCGCGGCCCCCTGAGACCACGGTGAGGAGTCCGCCCGGGAGTTCTCCGTTGATGGTTTCGACGAGGGCGAGCACGCTGAGTGGGGTGTACTCCGACGGCTTGACCACCACCGCGTTGCCCATCCGCAGGGCCGGGGCGAGCTGCCAGACGGCGATCATCATGGGCCAGTTCCACGGGCCGATCGCGCCTACGACGCCGATGGGCCGGTAGTGCAGTTCGGCGCGGGTTTCGCCGTCGTCCACAATCGTTTCCGGTTCCAACGGCAGGCCGGCGGTGGCGCGGAGCCAGGCAACGCATGCGCCGACTTCAAAACGGGCATTGGGGCCGTTGAGAGTTTTGCCCTGCTCGCGGGAGAGCAGTTGGGCGAGTTCCTCGGCGGAGCGTTCGACGGCGTCTGCTGCTTTCAGGAGCGCGGCCGACCGGGCCTCGTGGCCCAGGGCGGCCCAGGTGGGCTGGGCGGCGACGGCAGCGGCCACGGCACTTTCCAGGTATTCGAGGTCATGGATGGGGGCTTCGCCCACGGCTTCACCTGTTGCCGGGTCAAAGATGGTCCGGCCGGTGCCGGCAGCGGGGGCAATGGACGCGAGGAGCGCATCATAGGTTTCCAACGGATACTCCACTTCGAGTAGGCAAGGACGCCAGCCGGACGGCGTAGCGGGTTACCCCAAGTGTGGTGTGCACCCTGCCCCGGGCTCTTGTCTTTGTGCGCAGGACAGTTGCGCTGGAGCGAAGGCCCATCCATTCAGACTGGCCCACTTTTCACAGCCCTATCCACGGTGGGGCCGCTTGCTTACGGAGCGCCGTCCCCAGAAGTGGGCCATTGTGCACACTGGAAGCCTGCCGAACTCTTGTGAAAGCGCTTTCCATCTGCTTGAATCGATTCATCTTCGGGACGGCGCCGAACTCTGCCCACCAAGCTGGGGTGGCTGGGCGTCAGGGAACCCGGGTACGCCATGAATCGACATACAAGGGAGTACTGTCCGTGAAAAACTCGAAGCGTCTAGCCGTTGCCGTTGCCGTCGCCGGTGCCTGCGTGATGGGGGCCTTGGGCGTCACAGCCCCCGCTGACGCGGCCCCGGTGGACCGCACCCAGGATTCCGCCCTGTCAGTGCTGAGCGCCCTCAAGCCGCCATCCCCGGATTCCCATACCTATTTCATCTCGCCGGGCGGAAGTGACAGCAACCCGGGCACCCGGGACGCCCCCTTCAAAACGCTGATGAAGGCACAGTCAGCGGCGGCAGCGGGAGACGTGGTCTACATCCGCGGCGGCACCTACAACCAGTTCGAAATACCCGAAACCAACAACCCGTTCGAAGACGTCTATCACTACGTCAATGACATCAACAAGAGCGGGATCACCTATTCCGCGTACCCGGGGGACGGCCGACCTGTCTTTGATTTCAGCAACGTGCCCACCGACCAGCGCGTCGCTGCGTTCTACGTGGAAACACAGGTGGCCGACGTGAACTTTGTTGGATTCGATGTAACCGGCGTCAAGGTTGGTGACCAAAAGCAATCCGAGGCCTTCAGGATTGCCGGCGGTGCCAACTTCGTGAACATGACCGCCCGTGACAACGAAGCGATCGGCTTCTACTACACGATGGACGGAACCGGGGTTGTACTGAACAGCGATGCGTACAACAACATTGGGCCCACCGCGAAGTCAGCGGGCAATACGGACGGGTTCGGTGCCCACGCAAAGAACGTGTGGTTCATCAATGACCGGGCATGGCACAACAGCGACGACGGCTTCGACAGCATCACCTCGGAAGGGCGGGTTGCCTACATCAACGACTGGTCCTTCGGCCACCACGGCAACCAGAACGGTGTGGGCGACCAGAACGGGTTCAAAGTTGGGGGATACGCGTACCGGACTGCCGGACTTCCCCAGCCCATTCCGCTCCACACGGTCATCAACTCCCTGGCTGCAGATAACGGCGCCAACAACTTCTACGCCAACCACCAGCCGGGCCAGTCGGCCTATTGGATCAACAACACTGCTTACAAGCCGGGGTACGGCGCCAACTTCAACATGCTGGAGCGCGTCAGCCCCACCAGCGCAGACAACATTGCCGGGTACCGGGAAGTCCTGCACAACAACGTGGCCTATTCTGGCGCGTTGACGTCGAACGACAACACTCCGGCAGAAAACGAGACAAACAACTCGTGGACCATCAACGGCGGTCTTGATGTGACCGCCGGGGACTTCGAGAGCCTCGACATGCAGCAGCTGGCCGCTCCCAGAAAGGCCGACGGCTCCCTCCCGGATGTGTCGTTCATGAAGCCTGCGACCGGCAGCGTGCTGCAGAAGAACGGCCTCGGCTATCTTGCGGATAAGGGCGATCCCTATGCAACCCTGCAGAAGCTCGTAACTGTTTACGCCAGCTCGGGTGACATTGACAACCCTGGCCTGAGGGACAGCCTCGTGAACAAACTCCAGAACCATGAACTGGAAGCTTTCATCCAGGAACTGCAGGCCCAGTCGCAGAAGCACATCAGTGAATATGCCGCCGATACGTTGATGCTCGTGGCGAACACGTTGACACGCTAGGCGTATCACCGCAGGTTCCACAAAGCTGGCCGGGACGCACCCTACATGTGTACCGGCCAGCCCGCCGCCTTAGAGAGGCAAGGTCAATAGCTGGCCGACGCACCGCCGTCGCCCGGTTTGATGTACTTGGCGGCGAGGGCTTCGGAGCCGCGGGCCAGGAGGGCGACGTCGGCGCCCACCAGGATGAAGTCGGCCCCGTGGTGGAGGTAGTGCTGGGCGGTGTCCGGGTTGAAGGCGTTGACCCCGGCGGGTTTGCCGGCCGCTTTGGCAGCTGAGAGGCAGTGTTCGACGCCGGCACGCACCTCGGGGTGTTCCTGCTGTCCAAGCAGGCCCATGGAGGCGGCGAGGTCGGACGGGCCGACAAAGACCGCGTCCACCCCGTCCACCTTGAGGATGTCCTCCACGGCCTCCACGGCGGAGGTCGATTCGACCTGGACGGTGACGCTGATGGTGTCGTTGGCCCGGGCCAAATAGTCGGGGACCCGGTTCCAGCGTGCGGCGCGGGCCAGCGCCGAGCCCACGCCGCGGACACCATGCGGCGGGTAGCGGGTGGCAGCCACGGCGGCCTCAGCCTCGGCGACGGAATTGACCATGGGGATCAGCAGGTTCTGCACGCCGAGGTCAAGGTACTGCTTGATCACCACGGTGTCGTTCACGGGCGGACGGACCAGCGTGTGGATCGGATAGCCGTGGACCGCCTGGAGCTGGGCGAGGATGGATTCGAGCCCGTTGGGGCTGTGCTCGGCGTCCACCAGGAGCCAGTCCAGGCCCGACCCGGCGCAGAGTTCGGCGATCAGCGGGCTGCCGGAACACACCCACATGCCGGCCAGCGGACGGTCCGCCGCGGCGAGGGCGGAGCGGAACGTGTCCTCTATTCGAAACGGCATGTCACACTCCCCAGGGGTCCGTAGTCAGCATGGACGGTATCACCCTTGTAGACCCACATGGGGCGGGTGAAGGACCCGGCCAGGATGATGTCCCCGGCCTTGAGCGCGTCACCGTGGGCAGCGATCTTGTTGGCCAGCCAGTGGACCCCGTTGGCCGGGTGGTCCAGCACACCGGCGGCCACACCGGTTTCCTCCACAGTCTGGTTCTTGTAGAGGATCGCGGAGACCCAGCGCAGGTCCACGGCGTCCGGTTTCACCGGGTTGCCGCCGATCACCATGGCACCCATCGCGGCGTTGTCGGAAATGGTGTCCACGATGGTCCGGCCCTCCATCTCAATCCTGGAATCCAGGATCTCAAGCGCCGGAACCACGTAGTCAGTGGCCTTCAGGACATCGAAGATGGTGACGCCGGGGCCCTTGAGCCCGTCCTTGAGGACGAACGCCAGTTCCACCTCCACCCGTGGATGGGTGTACTGGTCCCACTGAACCGAGCAGCCGGTCTCCAGCACCATGTCGTCAAAGATGGCGCCGTAGTCCGGTTCGGTGATGCCGGTGGCGGCCTGCATCGCCTTGGACGTGAGGCCGATCTTGCGCCCCACCAGGGTCCGGCCGGCGTCCTCGTTCCGGCGGCGCCACAACTGCTGCACCGCGTAGGAGTCCTCAACCGTCATGTCCGGATACCGTGCCGTCAGGCGGGGGACAGGGGTGCGGGTCCGGCCTGCTTCCATCAGCTCATCCGCGATGGCCTCAATCGTCTTCGGCTCCAGCATCTGTTAGACCTGCACTCCCAGCTTGAAGCCTTCCGCAGCTTCACCCTCGGGTTTCCGGGTGTAGGAGAAGCCGTCGGCGCCCACGGTGACGGCCATTTCGGACTTTTCCTCGCGGACGATGACCGGCTGCGGGTTTCCGTCCAGGTCCAGTACCAGGGAGGCTTCGGTGTACCAGGACGGGACCACGGGGTTGCCCCACCAGTCGCGGCGCTGGTTGTCGTGGACGTCCCAGGTGATGGTGGGGTTGTCCGGGTCGCCGGTGTAGTAGTCCTGGGTGTAGATCTCGATGCGGTGGCCGTCCGGGTCCAGGATGTAGAGGTAGAACGCGTTGGACACCCCGTGCCGGCCGGGCCCGCGCTCAATCCGGTCGCTGATGCGCAGGGCGCCCATCTTGTCGCAGATCTGGATGATGTTGTGCTTTTCGTGGGTGGCGAACGCGACGTGGTGCATGCGCGGGCCGTTGCCGCCGGTCAGGGCGGTGTCGTGGACGGTCTGCTTGCGGTGCATCCACGCCGCGTAGGTGACGCCGTCGGCATCCTTGATGTCCTCGGAGACGCGGAAGCCCAGGTCCTCCAGGTACGCCCGGCCCTTCGGGACGTCGGGGGTGACCTGGTTGAAGTGGTCCAGGCGGACCAGCTCCCCGGCAGAGTAGAGGTCGTAGCGCTGGGTGAGGCGTTCCACGTGCTCCACGTCGTAGAAGAACTCGTAGGGGAAGCCCAGCGGGTCCTCCACGCGGACGGAGTCGCCGACGCCCTTGGTGAAGCCTTCCTTGCGGCGCTCCACCCGGCAGCCGAGTTCCCGGTAGTAGGCCTCGGCGGCGTCCACCTCGGCGGGGGACTTCACCCGGTAGGCGAACGCGGCGACGGCGGCGACCGGTCCCTTGCGGAGCACCAGGTTGTGGTGGATGAACTCCTCAAGGGAACGCAGGTAGATGTTGTTTTCGTCCTCTTCGGTGACGTGCAGGCCCAGGACGTCCACGTAGAACTCACGGGACCTGGCGAGGTCCGTGACCACGATTTCCATGTAGGCGCAGCGGACGATGTCCGGCGCCGGGGCGGTGGGGGTGGGAACGAAGTCGGTCATTGGATTCTCTCTTCTTTGAAAGGGGCCGCAGGCGCTTAGGCGCCGAATTTGGGGGTGTGGACGGAACCGAGCGTGATGTGCACGGCCTGCTGGTCGGTGTAGAAGTCGATGGAGCGGTAGCCGCCCTCGTGGCCCAGTCCGGAGGCCTTGACCCCGCCGAACGGGGTACGGAGGTCCCGGACGTTGTGGCTGTTCAGCCACACCATGCCGGCTTCAACGTTCTGGGAGAAGTTGTGCGCCCGGGTCAGGTTCTGCGTCCAAATGTAGGCGGCCAGACCGTACTTGGTGTTGTTCGCGAGGGCCAGGGCCTCGTCGTCGTTCTCGAACGGGCTGATGGCCACAACGGGACCGAAGATTTCCTCCTGGAAGATCCGGGCATCAGGCGCGACGTCGGCAAACACCGTGGGTGCGATGTAGTTGCCTTCCGGGAGGTGGCTGGGGCGGCCGCCGCCGGCCAGGAGCCGGCCTTCGGTCTTGCCGATCTCCACATAGGAGGCCACCTTCTCGTAGTGCTCGGGGTGGACCAGGGCGCCCACTTGGGTCTTGGGATCGTGCGGGTCGCCCACCACGATGTTCTTGGCCCGGGCCGCGTACTTCCCGCAGAACTCGTCGTAGATGGAACGCTCAACCAGGATGCGGGAGCCCGCGGTGCAGCGTTCACCGTTGAGGGAAAAGACCCCGAACAGGGCGGAGTCGATTGCAGCGTCCAGGTCGGCGTCCGCAAATACCACGCACGGGGACTTGCCGCCGAGCTCCATGGAGAGGCCCTTGAGGTTGGTGGCGGCGTTGCGGAAGATCGTCTGGCCGGTGGTGGTTTCCCCGGTGAAGGAGATCAGCGGGACGTCCGGGTGCTTGACCAGGGCGTCGCCGGCTTCCTCGCCCAGGCCGTTGACCAGGTTGAAGACACCGTCCGGAAGGCCGGCTTCCTTGAAGATGGTGGCCCACAGCGAGGCGGAGAGCGGGGTGAACTCGGCGGGCTTGAGGACCACGGTGTTGCCGGTGGCCAGGGCCGGTGCCAGCTTCCAGGATTCGAGCATGAACGGGGTGTTCCACGGCGTGATGAGGCCTGCGACGCCGATGGGCTTGCGGTTCACGTAGTTGATCTGCGATCCGGGGACCTTCATGGCGTCATCGAACTGGGCCACGATCAGGTCCGCGAAGAAGCGGAAGTTCTCCGCCGCGCGGAGGGCCTGGCCCTTGGCCTGGGTGATGGGCAGGCCGGTGTCGAAGGTTTCCAATTCGGCGAGCCGTGCTTCCTGGGCCTCGACGGCGTCGGCAATCCTGTTCAGGATGCGGGCACGCTCGCGGGGCTTCATCTTCGGCCACGGGCCTTTGGTGAACGCTTCGCGGGCCGCGGCGACGGCGAGGTCGATGTCCTCTTTCTGGCCTGCGGCGGCGGTGGCGTAGTTCCGGTTGGACACCGGGTCCAGGACGTCGAAGGTTTTGCCGCCCACGGAGTCAACGAACTGGCCGTTGATGTAGTGCTGGATGTGGGTGGGCAGGTCCTGCGGCACGTAATGCGTGGCGGTCTGTTCTGCAGTGAACGTCATTGTTGTTTCCTTACTGCTTTGTAACGGATCTGGGCGTGAGGCCTCGGGGAGCGTCAGATGTTCTTGGCCTGGGCCAGGTACGCGTCCAGGGTGGCGGAGCGGTGGAGCCGGGCGGCTTTTTCGATCTGCTCTGCGTCGGCTCCGGTTTCGATAAGCTTCAGCAGGTTTTCGTGTTCCTCGACCGAGTCGCGCGCGCGGCCGGGGACAAAGCGGAACGTCGAGGACCGTATTGCTGCCAGCCGGTTCCAGCCGCGATGCACCAGGTCCAGGATGTGCGGGTTGGGGCAGTGCTCGAACAGGACGCTGTGGAAGTCCTGGTTGAGTTGGGTGAACCGGACGGGATCGAAGTGGTCCAGGCACTCCCGCATGTCTTCGTTCACGGCGCGGGCCCGGGCCACCGCCGCGGGATCGATCAGCGGGGCGGACAGCGCGGTGGCGGCGCCTTCCACGATGCTGAGGGTCTGCATTGTGTAGAGGTATTCGGTGGGGTCGATCCCGGCCACGGTTGCGCCCACGTTGCGTTCGAACGTCACCAGGCCTTCGGCCTCGAGCCTTCGGATGGCTTCGCGGACGGGGACCACGCTGACGCCGAGGTCCTTCGCGATGCTGCCGAGGACCAGCCGGTAGCCGGGCGTGTAGGTGCCTTCCACGATCCGGGCCTTGACGGACTGGTACGCCTGCTCGGACTTGCTGCCGGCGGCGGCAGCGGAGAGGTCAGCGACGGCCTCAGTCATTGGAGTTGCCTGCCCATTCCTTGTACCGCGCCTGCCACTCGGAATTCATGGGGTAGAGGCCATCCACGCTGTTGCCTTGCTTGACCATCTCGAAGATGAAGGTTTCCTCCTTCTCCTGCTGGATGCAGTCCTCCACCAGTTCTTCGGCGATGGCCGGCGGGATCACCAGGATGCCGTCGGAATCCGCCACGATGACGTCGCCGGGCTGCACTGTGGCCCCGCCGCAGGCGATGGTGATGTCTGTGTCCCACGGGATGTGGCGGCGGCCCAGCACCGCGGGGTGGGGATTCGCGAAGTAGGTTGGCATGTCCAGCCCGGCCACGGCGGTATAGTCACGGACGCCGCCGTCGGTGATGATGGCCGCGGCGCCCCGGACCTGGGCACGGAGGGCCAGGATGTCGCCCACGGTGCCGGTGCCTTTTTCGCCCCGGGCCTCCATGACCAGGATTTCACCTTCATTGACGGAATCGATGGCCTTCTTCTGGGCGTTGAAGCCGCCGCCGTGGGTCTTGAAGAGGTCTTCACGGTTGGGGACGTAGCGGAGGGTCCGGGCCAGCCCGACGACGCGGCGGTCCGGACGGGTGGCCTGCAGCCCGTCGATGCTCACGTTGTTCAGCCCGCGCTTGCGCATCTGGGAGGACAGCGTGGCGGTGGCAACGGACTCCAGCTTGGCTTTCAGCTCCGGGGTCAGGACAGGGCCGACGGCGGCCAGCCCCGCCGCTTCCCGGGAACCGTAGGCTTCCTCCCGCTGCAGGTCATCAACCTTGGGCCGGGCACCAAAGTCCGCAAACGCCGTCGTGCCTTCCTCAACCGTGGTGACCAGCCGCCCGGTGGACAGGCCGCCGTCGAGCGTCTGCACTTCCACTTCCAGCACGTCACCCGGTTTCGCGACCGAGGCCCCGGCGGGGGTGCCGGTGAGGATGATGTCACCTTCCTCGAGCGTGAGGAGCTGGGAGAGGTCCGCGACGAGCCGGGCGAACGGGAAGAGCAGGTCTTCGGTGGTGTCTTCCTGGACCAGGTCCCCGTTGTGCCAGGTGCGGATGCGCAGTCTGGCGGGGTCTACGGCGTCTGCCGGAATCAGTGCCGGGCCCACGGGGGTGAACCCGTCACCGCCCTTGGACCGGAGGTTGGAGCCCTTGTCCGCCCAGCGCAGGTCATAGACGCCGAGATCGTTGCTGGCGGTAACGGCCGCCACGTGTCTCCACGCGTCCTCGATCGAAACGCGGCGGGCAGCCTTGCCGATGACCAAAGCAATCTCGCCTTCGTAGCCGAGGAGCTCGCAACCGGCAGGACGTTCTACTGCGCTGCCGCTCAGGGAGAGCGATGACGAAGGCTTGAGGAAGTAGGACGGCTGGGCGGGGGTGCGGCCGCGCTGGGCAGCCCGGCTGGGGTAGTTGATGTGCACTGCGATCACCTTGCGTGCCGCCGCCAGGGTGTCGCCGTTGACCTGCTCCAAAGCCTTCTCCTCATCAGGTACGAAATCGTATACGATGACTATCACCCATCCCGCGCGGCCCGTCAACCCCTGATTTTCGGGGCTTCTGAGGGCCTGACCGATGACACTTGTCGCCCGGATCACATGCGGCGTACAGTGGAAGTCAAGTTTATAGTTTCGATTATCGAATCTTCTGTTCCGATATAGAACACAACCGCCGCGATAATCATCCACAACGAAGTGAGGAAGCCCGTGCAGTTCCACCACCACGGATACGTATCCGGTGACCCGCGTGTCCAGCCAGCAGCCGGCGTCGGCCTTAACCGCCCCGAGGAACTTCCCGACGAAGTGGACGTCCTCATCGTGGGCACCGGCCCGGCGGGCATGCTTGCCGCAGCGCAGCTGTCCATGTTCCCGAACGTGACCACCCGCATCATCGAGCGCCGCCCCGGCAGGCTCGCCATTGGGCAGGCTGACGGCATCCAGGCGCGCAGCGTGGAAACGTTCCAGGCCTTCGGCTTCGCGGAACGGATCATCGCCGAGGCGTACCGCATCACGGAGATGGCTTTCTGGAAGCCCGACCCCGCCAACCACGCGAACATTATCCGGACCGCCCGGGCCGTGGATGACGAGATGGGCATCAGCGAGTTCCCGCACCTGATCGTCAACCAGGCCCGCGTGCTGGACTACTTCGCCGAATACATGGCCAACGCCCCCGCCCGTATGAAGCCCGACTACGGCTACGACTTCCAGGGCCTCACCGTGGCCAAGGAGGGCGACTACCCCGTTACGGTGACACTCCGCCACACCGCCGGACCCAACGAAGGCCAGGACCGGATTGTGCGGGCCAAGTACGTAGTGGGTGCCGACGGGGCCCGCAGCAAGGTGCGCCAGGCGATCGGCTGCACAATGGCCGGCGACCAGGCCAACCACGCCTGGGGGGTCATGGATGTGCTTGCCGTGACGGATTTCCCGGACATCCGGACCAAGTGCGCCATCCAGGGTGCCAAGGGCAGCATCCTGCACATCCCGCGCGAGGGCGGCCACCTGTTCCGCATGTACGTGGACCTGGGCGAAGTTGACCCGAACAGCCACCACTCCGTGCGCGACACCTCCATCGAGGAGATCATCGCCAAAGCCAACGGCATCCTCCATCCCTACACGCTGGACGTCCGGAACGTCGCGTGGCACAGCGTGTATGAGGTGGGCCACCGGTTGACGGACAGGTTCGACGACGTCCTGCCGGCGGAGCGCCGCACACGCACTCCGCGGGTGTTCATCACCGGCGACGCCTGCCACACCCACAGCGCCAAAGCCGGCCAGGGCATGAACGTCTCCATGCAGGACGGCTTCAACCTCGCCTGGAAGCTGGGGCATGTGCTGGAGGGCCGCAGCCCGGAGAGCCTGCTGTCCACCTACTCGGAGGAGCGGCAGGTGGTGGCCAGGAACCTGATCGACTTCGACAAGGAATGGTCCACCATGATGGCCAAGAAGCCGGAGGAGTTCGAGCACCCCTCCGACCTGGAGGATTTCTACGTGCAGACCGCCGAATTCCCGGCCGGCTTCATGACCCAGTACGCGCCGTCCCTGATCGTCGGCAGCGCCGACCACCAGGACCTGGCCGCCGGCTTCCCCGTGGGCAAGCGCTTCAAGTCGGCGCCCGTGGTCCGGGTGGGGGATACCAACCCCCTCCACCTGGGCCACCATGCCACGGCCGACGGGCGGTGGCGGATTTACGTCTTCGCCGACCCGGCGCTTCCCGCTTCCAACTCCGCCACGGACGTGCTCGCCGAGTGGTTCGCCAACTCACCGGAATCACCGCTGGCAGCTACGCCCGCCGGCGCCGACGTGGATGCGTGGTTCGACCTGAAGGTCATCTACCAGCAGCCGCACACCGCCGTCGACATCAATGCGGTGCCAGCCGTGTTCAAACCGTTGGTGGGCCCGTTCAAGCTGACTGATTACGAGAAGGTGTACGCCACGGACCCCAAGGCGGACATCTTCGACCTGCGCGGCATCGACCGTAACGGCGCCGTGGTGGTGGTCCGCCCGGACCAGTACGTGGCGAACGTCCTGCCGCTGGCGGCAACCGCGGAGCTCGGCGCGTTCTTCGAACGGATGCTGAAGGCCGGGCCAGCGGCACCGCGTCAGGCGGTTGCGGCGGCGGCCCGGTAGTCGTCCGCGGCGTATACGCCGAGGATCCGCACCTCGGTGGTGAAGAAGTCCAGTTCCTCGAGGGCCAGCTTTAATGGCAGGTCCCCGGGGTGGCCTTCAACGTCCGCCATGAACATGGTGGCGGCGAACTCGTTGCCCACCATGTAGCTTTCCAGCCGGGTCATGTTCACGCCGTTGGTGGCAAACCCGCCCAGCGCCTTGTACAGGGCGGACGGGACGTTGCGGACGCGGAACACAAAGCTGGTGACGGCCGGTCCGGGAAGATCCTCCCGGGCCGGCAGCGCCGTTTCCCGGGCCAGGACCACGAAGCGGGTGGTGTTGGAGGGATCGTCCTCAACCCGGGAGGCCAGGACCTCCAGTCCGTAGATCTGCGCTGCGAGCGGGGGAGCAAGGGAGAGCTTGCGGGGATCGTTCCACTCGGCCACTTCCCGGGCAGAGCCTGCTGTGTCACCGGCGATGACCGGCTTGAGACCGTGTTCGCGGATCAGCCTCCGGCACTGGCCCAGGGCATGGATGTGGCTGTGGACCTCGGTGGCGCCTTCGATGGTGCTGCCCGGTATGCCCAGCAAATCGAAGTGGATGGGCAGGAAGTACTCGCCCACGATCTGCAGGTTGGACTGCGGCAGGAGGATATGGATGTCCGCCACGCGCCCGGCGATGGAGTTTTCGATAGGGATCATGGCCAGTTCCGCCTCGCCGCTGGTCACCAGCTCAAAGGCGTCCTCGAAGCTTGCGCACGGGACGCTTTCCATGTCCGGGAACATCTGCTGACACGCGATATTGGAGTTGGCGCCGGGCTCACCCTGGTACGCAATCTTGGAGGCCATGATCCGTATGGTTTCACGCCCCGGCGTCCGATACGAAAATACTCCTGCGTGCTACGCCGGTGTGACGCGCAGCCAGAGGTATTGCCGGGGGAGGAGGGTGACTCCGTCGTCCAGTTGCATGGCTGCTTCGGACAGAAGGTCGACGGCGGCAGGGGAGTACCCGCCGAAGGTTTCCGCCGGGAGGGTCTGGGCGGAGTCGCTGAAGTTGGCCAGGGCCAGGATGGTGCTGTCGCCTTCCACGTCGCCCGGCCGCTGGTAGGCCAGCACCGAGCTGTTGTTTGTGCCGAAGTCGATCAGCGTGGTTCCGGCCAGTTCCGGGGTGGCGGTCCGAACCTCCAGCATCCGTTTCAGGCCCGCGTACACTGCGCCCTCCGGCGTGGAGGGGTCCAGGCGGCGGGCGTACTGCTCCGCGGGAAAGTGCGGCCGGTGCACCCAGCGGCTGTCCTCCTCGTGGCCCGGTTCGGACGCGTACCCGTAGTCGTTCACCTGCCCCACCTCGTCACCCAGGTACAGCAGCGGGACGCCGCCGGTGCTGAAGGGCACCGAGTGGGCCAGGAGGATCCGTTCCACCGCCTCAGTCGGGTCCACCTCCATGCCGCACAGGGACGCCGTCGTGCCTGAAATGCGGCAGTCACCTGTCTTGGGGTTGTCCTGGAAGGGGACGCCGCGGGCGAAGCTGCCCGGAAACCGGTTCACGTAGAAGGAGTTCAGGAAACGGCGGTGGTCGAAGCCATTGATGCCTAATTCCGCCGCGTCCTCGTCCGCGAAGGTCCAGCCGATGTCGTCGTGGCTGCGGACGTAGTTCACCCAAGCAGTGCCGTCCGGGATGTTGTGCCGCCGGTGCAGCGCCTGGGCCAGGAGCGAGACGTCCCGGGTGGCCAGGGACTCCCAGATGAGCGCCATTTGCAGGGGGTTGTAGGACAGCTGGCATTCGGCGCGGTCGATGTACAGCGCCACCTCGTCAGGATGCACGATCGCCTCGGACTTGAACAGCAGCGACGGCGCCGCCAACCGGCACACTGCATTGAAGGCCCGGAGCAGCGTGTGGGCCTGGGGAAGGTTCTCGCAGGGGGTGCCCAGCTGCTTCCAGATGAATGCCACAGCGTCCATGCGCAGGATGTCCACGCCCTGGTTGGCCAGGAACAGCATCTCCGCCGCCATGGCCCGGAAAACCGCCGGATTGGAGTAGTTCAGGTCCCACTGGTACGTGTGGAACGTGGCCCACACCCAGCGGCCGTCGTCCATCCGGATGAAGGATCCGGGGTGGTTCTCGGGGAAGATCTCCCGGACGTCCGCCTCGTAGGCGTCCGGCAGCGTCCGGTCCGGGAAGATCCAGTAGTAGTCGCTGTATTCCGGGTCCCCGGCGGCTGCCTTCCGGGCCCACTCATGCTCGTCCGAGGTGTGGTTGAAGATGAAGTCCACCACCAGGCTGATCCCGTTGTCCTTCAGCTCGGCCGCCAGCGAGCGCAGCTGCTCCATGGTGCCCAGTTTGGTGTTGACCTCCCGGTAGCTGGAGACCGCGTACCCGCCGTCCGAGTGCGGCTCGGGCGCCAGGAACAGGGGCATCAGGTGCAGGTAGGTGAGGCCCAGCTCCTTGAAGTACGGAATGCGGTCACGGACTCCCTCCAGGCTTTCGGCGTAGCGGTCCACGTAGCAGACGCCGCCGAGCATCCGGTTGGACTGGAACCAGTCCGGGGTTGCCTCGCGTTCGGCGTCCACGGCTTTCAACTCCGGGGACCGCTCCTGCCAGGATTGTGCGCTCTGGACCACCAGGGCGGACAGCTGCTCCAGCCAGTCCGGACGGCCGCCATAGAGCGAATGGAACAGGCTGCGGAGCGTGGGGAAGTACCGGTCGAGGCGCCGGCCAAAGTCCGGATCCGCTGCGAGGCCGATGTTGCGCTCGCGTGCCAGCGCGGACAGCACATACTGGCGCGCTTCTTCGTTCTCGTTAACGGTCCCCTGCATGCCGCTGCCCCTTCCGGCCGCCGGCGGTACGTCCGGCGGCGCTTGCACCGAAGTATTCCATGCCACACTTCAAAGGCGTCCGACGGCGGCACGGAAGTTGCGCCGTCGGGTGCTGGACGGTCGCTGCTTCAGGCCGGATCCTCCCTGGTGCCCTTAGGCTTTACGCACCGCACGAATTACGAATGATTGGACGAACATGACCCGGACCTACACCATCGATGCGATCCCCGGTGACGGTATTGGCGTGGACGTCACCGGGGTAGCCATGGGTTGCGTGGACGCCGTCGCCGGTCTGCACGGCTTCACCGTCAACTGGCGGCTCCGCGAATGGAACAGCGATCTATACATCAAGACCGGCCGCATGATGCCGGCGGACGGAATCGAGCAGCTCGGCAGCGGTGACGGCATCTACCTGGGAGCGGTCGGAACCCCTGACGTCCCCGATGACGTGACGTTGTGGGGACTGCTGATTCCCATCCGCCGCGAATTCGACCAGTATGTCAATCTTCGCCCCATGAAGCTGCTGCCCGGCGTCAAGGGCGCGATGCCGGGCCTTGAGGACCTGGATATCGTGGTGGTCCGGGAAAATGTTGAAGGTGAGTACTCGCAGATCGGCGGCCGCTTCGGCAGGGGCACGGACGCTGAATTCGCCGTCCAGGAGAGCGTCTTCACCAAAGCCGGCATCAGCAGGGTGGCCCGCTACGCGGCCGAGGCCGCAGCGAACCGGGGCGGAACCCTGGTTTCGGCCACGAAGTCCAACGGCATCATCCACACCATGCCGTTCTGGGACGAAGTGGTGGCCAGCACAGTGGCGGAGTACCCGGGCATCACGGTGGACAAGGTGCTCATCGACGCGCTCGCGGCACGGCTGGTCATGAAGCCCACCAGCGTCCGGACCATCGTCGCGTCCAACCTGTTCGGCGACATCCTGTCCGACCTCGTGGCAGGAGTCGCCGGTTCCATCGGCATCGCTCCGAGCGCCAACCTGAACCCTGAACGCCGGTACCCGTCAATGTTCGAGCCCGTCCACGGTTCTGCCCCGGACATCGCCGGCAAGGGCATCGCCAACCCGGTAGGCGCCCTCTGGGCTGCGGCCATGATGCTGGAGCACCTGGGAGAGGTGGAGGCGGCCCGCTCCCTGGCAACCGCTTTCGAATCCGCGCTTGCAGACGGAATCGCCACGCCTGATCTGGGCGGTTCAGCCACCACGCTGGAGTTCGCCAAGGAAGTGCGCAGCCGGCTGCGGTAGCTGCGCTTGAAAGACGCCGCCTAGATGTATTGACCACGGACGTTAGG
>NZ_JAGGPQ010000007.1 GCF_018613675.1 Arthrobacter sp. ISL-85
AACCCCCAACACACGGGGCCCTTGGTACGGAACCAACAACTAAATACACAACACCACAATGTTGTAACCACAAGTTTCCCCACCCCAGCCCCCAGGGCTGGCCGGTGCGGGGCAAGGGTTACGGCGGTCATAGCGTGGGGGAAACGCCCGGTCCCATTCCGAACCCGGAAGCTAAGACCCACAGCGCCGATGGTACTGCACCCGGGAGGGTGTGGGAGAGTAGGTCACCGCCGGAACATCATTACGCAGGGCCCTGACAACGAACGTCAGGGCCCTACGACTTTAACCACACAAACCCAAGGCCGCCCCGGTCGCTAAATGACCGCGGGTAGGATTGACCCTCATGAGCAGCATCTTCAGCCACGCCCCGGACCCTTCCCAAGACGACGGCCGGCAGGCTTCGGACCCCCTGGAGCCGGTTGTGAATACCGTCCTGGTGCCAGGGCCCGTGGCCCGGGCTTTTGCAGGTTTTACCGACCACACCCACCTGTGGTGGCCCTTGGAAATGCATGGTGTTTACGGGGCCGGCTCTTACGTCGAGTTTGAGGAGAATCTCATCCTCGAGACGGCTGACGACGGCCGCACCAGCATCTGGGGGACACTCGACGACTGGCAGCCGCCGCTGTCCTTCCACGCCACCTGGCATCCAGGGAGCACCGCGCTATGGTCTACCGAGCTCCTGGTGGCGTTCCGCGCCGTCGGGTCGGGCACGGAGGTCCGGGTGTTCCATGACGGGTGGGAAGGGGCTGAGGACCCCCTGGCCACCCGCCAGGAGTATGTGGAAGCCTGGCCGCTGATCCTGGACAGGTTTGCCCGATTCATGGGTGCTGGCGAATCAGAGGACGAAGCGTCGCCTGGCGGCTTCTCCTAAGCCGGGCGCCCGGCCATGTCCGGCGGCACGGCGGTGCTGTTCCGAATAACGAACTCCGTTGGGTATTCCTGGTCCTGTGCTGCACCAACTGCGGGACCGCCGTCGGGATTCCTGCCGGCCCCTTCCAACTGGGCTAAGGCAGTGGCCGCGGCCAGCTTTCCCTGGCCCCGCGGATCCTGGCTCACTGTGGTCAGCCCGAAGGTCTCTGCCAGCTCGTGCCCGTCAATTCCCACCACGGAGAGATCCTGCGGGACCCGAAGCCCAAAGTCCCTTGCGGCAAGCATGATGCCCACTGCCATCTCATCGGAAGCAGCAAAGACTGCGGTGGGGCGTTCGGCGGCCGCTCCCAGCAGCTGGCGGCCGGCTGAGTATGCGCCCTGGATGGTGAAGTCGGCAGTGGCGTGCCACTCCGGCCGAAGCGCCAGCCCCGCTGCCGCCATGGCGGCGGTAAAGCCCTTCTGCCGAAGCTTCGGAAGCTTGAAATCCCGGTTCAGCGCCGCGTCGCCGGTGATATGTGCAATCCGGGTATGACCCAACCCAATCAAGTGGCGGGTGGCCATGATGGCAAGGCCCTCGTCGTCGATCCTGATGGTTGACGCTCCGGGCAGGGCGCCTCCGATGACCACGATGGGACGGTGCACAGCCAGCAGTTGGCCGATCTCGGCCTCGCTGAGCACCAGCGCCACCGCGATCACGGCATCCAGGCGTTTCCGCAGCAGGAAGTCGGTCAGGATGCTGTTGCGCCGCTCCGGTTGCTCGCCCACGTTGTACAGCGTGAGGTCGTAGCCGGCATCGAGCAGGGTTTCGGAAACGCCCTCCACTACCGAGGAGAAGTACCAGCGCTGCACGTTGGGAACCACCAGCCCCATGTTGTGGTTCCGACCTGACGCAAGGCTTGACGCATGGTAGGACGGGACGAAGCCGAGTTCCCTTGCAGCCTCCTGGGCCAGGCGTCGGCTCTTTGACGAGACGTTGGACTTACCACTGAGCGCCCGCGAGACGGTGGCCACCGACAGGCCGGCCCGGCTGGCAACTTCTTTGATGCCTGCCATTATCAGAGTGCTGCTGCGGCGTCCGGTCCAAGCTGTATCCACGCGGTCTCGCCGGAGGCAAGGGCGCGGTGGCCAACGCCTGCGGGCAGGCTGCGGATAAGGACGTGGCCCGCCGGTAACTCCATCGGCTCGTGGTTCAGGTTCATAAGCACAAGCGTAGTGCCGTTCACGTATCCCAAGGAGGACCCGGTGCACCAGTCCTCGGCCCAGGACAAGGATCCCCTGCCCAGGTCCAGTTCCCGCCGGCAGGCCAATGCGTCACGGTACAGGGACAGGTGCGACGACGCTGATTCCGCCTGCAGGTCCCGCGCCAGCGCCCCGAACGAGGCAGGGATGGGCAGCCACGGGTCTTCCCCCGAACCAAAGCCCAGGTGCGGGTCCGCGGCCCGCCAGGGCAGCGGCACCCGGCAGCCGTCGCGGCCAAGCCGCTGCCCGCCAGTACGGGCGAACGTGGGGTCCTGGCGGAGGTGGCCCGGGATATCGATGCCGTCCGGCAACCCCAGTTCTTCCCCCTGGTAGAGGTAGGCGGCGCCGGGGAGTCCCAGCATGAACATCGAAGCCGCAGCTGCGCGGCGGCGGCCGAGATCATGGTCCGGCTGGGGATCTGCGGACCCGATGCCATCCCCGTCCCGCGGACCCAGGCCGTTGTAGCCAAACCGGCTGGCGTGGCGGACCACGTCGTGGTTGGAAAGTACCCACGTGCTCGGTGCCCCCACGCCATCAAGGACTGTCAGGGAGTCCGTGATGACCGAGCGCAGCCGGTAGACGTCCAGGCCCGCATGGAGATATGGGAAGTTGAATGCCTGGTGCATCTCATCAGGCCTGAGCCAGTCCGCCAGCCTGTGCAGGTCCACGCTTGCCTCGGCACAGAGAATCCGGTCCGGCCCGTATTCGTCCAGGATCAAGCGCCACTTCCGGTAGATGTCATGGACACCGGGCTGCCCGAACATAGGTGCCTCGTGGCCGGGGTAACCCTCGCTGCTGCCGCCATCGGCGCGGCCACCCCACGCCGGCAGCCCCGGTGCCTTGACCAGCGCGTGGGCTACATCCACCCGGAACCCGGAGACGCCCCGGTCCAGCCAGAAACGCAGCACGCGCTCGAATTCCGCATGGACGGCAGGGTTGTCCCAGTTGAAGTCCGGCTGCGAGGAATCGAAGAGGTGCAGGTACCACTGGCCCGGCTGGCCGTCCCGGCCTTCCACGCGGGTCCATGCAGGCCCGCCGAAGTGGGACTGCCAGTTGTTCGGCGGTTCCTGTCCTTCCGGGCCGGTACCGTCGCGGAAGATGAACATGTTCCGCTCCGGGCTTCCGGCCGGCGCTGCCAGGGCTGCCTGGAATGCAGGGTGCTGGTCCGAACAGTGGTTGGGTACCAGGTCCACGATTACCCGGAGACCCAGGCGGTGCGATTCAGCCATCATGACGTCGAAGTCGCCGAGCGTGCCGAAAATGGGGTCCGCATCGCAGTAGTCGCTGACGTCGTATCCGGCATCGCGCTGTGGGGAACGGAAGAAGGGTGACAGCCAGACGGCGTCGACGCCCAGGTCCGCCAGGTGCGGCAGTTCCTCGGTGATCCCTGCCAGGTCGCCTATGCCGTCGCCGTTCAGGTCACGGAATGACCGGGGATACACCTGGTAGATCACGGCCGAGCGCCACCAGCCCGGGGCTGTGTCCGCAGGGTGGACGAGCGTCATGGGGCCGGTGAGGGCGAAGGTGTCCTGGATCACAGTTTCGACAGACATGCTAGCAAGCATAACGGCGGGACCCCGTTTAACTGAAAACGCTTCCATTAGTGGTTTGCGTGCAAAGGCATCGTTGATTAATGCCCGGATTGGAGAAAAGTGGAAGCGATTACAAGCGTAGGAAAACCAGGGGCTCCGCCCGCAGCACACCTAAACTGGGAAGGTATGTCCGACGACGGGTGGAGGCTTGGTGGGAAGCATCGTTGACGAGCTGGAGGCCATCCTGCCGCCAGGTCAGCTGGACGCGGGCGAGGTCACGCTCCGCCGTTACGCTGTAGACCAGGCACCGGTCATCGACTTCCAGCTTCCGCTGGCAGTGGTGTTCCCGGAATCAGTGGCAGACGTGCAGGCGGTGGTGAAGGCCTGTGCGGGCAGCGGGGTGGCGATCGTGCCCCGGGGAGCCGGTACGGGTGTCTCCGGGGGAGCCCATGCCACCACCAACTGCATCATCCTTTCCCTGGAGCGCATGGACCGGATCCTCGCCCTGAACCCCGACGATGAAACCGCCACGGTGGAGCCCGGCGTCGTCAATGCCGTCCTCAACGAAGCCGCCGCAGAGCATGGCCTCATGTACGCGCCGGACCCTGCCAGCTTCCGGAGCTCCACTGTTGGCGGCAACGTTGCCACTAACGCCGGCGGCCTTCGGTGCGCCAAATATGGGGTCACCCGGGACTCAGTCCTGGCACTGGACGTCGTCCTGGCGGACGGCTCCCTGATCCACACAGGCCACCAGACCTTCAAAGGCGTGGCGGGCTACGACCTCACCGGCCTCTTCGTGGGGTCCGAAGGCACGCTGGGAATCGTCGTCGGAATCACCGTGCGGCTGAAGTACCTGCCCCGGGAGGTGCACACCGTTGCCGCGTTCTACCCGGACTTCAAGAGTGCCGCCGCAGGTGTCCTGGCCGTGGGGAGGGCCCGCGTCCAGCCCGCCATCATGGAGCTGCTCGACGGAGGTACGCTGATCCAGCTCGACGACCTCCATGGGTCCGACCTCACCGCGCGCGGAAAATCGCTGCTGCTCGTCCAGACGGACGGTTTTGGGGCGGCCGCGGAAGCCGATGTGGTGCGGCAGGTCCTGCGCGCAGGCGGGGCAACCGTCACCACCGAGGCAAGCGCGGAGGCCGAGCGGCTGGTGGAGCTTCGACGGCACAGCAGGGGCACCGAGGTGGATGACGAGTACCGGGTGGGCGAAGACGTCGCCGTTCCGCGCTCCCGGCTGGTCGACTATGTTGCAGCGCTTGAGGCCATGGCCGCCGCGCAGCGTGTCCATCTCAAGGTGGTAGCCCATGCCGGCGACGGCAACCTCCACCCAACATTCTGGATCGACCGGAAGGGGCCGGACGTGGAAGCCGGCGCCATGGAGCGGCTCCAGGTGGCCCTGGACGAGTCCATCTCCGCGGCCCTGGCAATGGGCGGCACCATCACGGGGGAGCACGGCGTGGGCCAGTACAAGCTGCGGTGGCTGGGACAGGAGCAGCCGGAGCCCATCCGCGAACTCCAGCGCAGGATCAAGGACCTGTTCGATCCGGCCGGAATCCTGAACCCCGGAAAGGCTATCTAGGACTCAGTCGTCCGAGTCCGGGTACTCGTCGTCGGATTCGTCAGCACCGTAGCGGGACTCCTCGTTTTCCACCTCGAGGATCTTCAGCAGCCCGGTGTCCGGGTTGAGCATGATCGCGGCCTCATCCCGCCGGTGCCGGAGGATCGAGTCGATGTAGGACTGCACGGCTTCGGCCAGCGGGATATGGCGCTCCTGCTTTTCGGACATGTACCACCGGTGTTCCAGGACCTCGTGCACAACTTCGGCGTGCTCGAGCTTGCCGGACAGGTCCCGCGGGATGGCGCGCACGATCGGCTCGAAAATCTGGCTGACCCAGAGATGGGCGCTGTATTCCTCGTCCATTTCCGGGTTGTTGTCCGCCCGGAAAGAGTCCATGTCATTGAGGAGGCGGCGGGCCTGGTTCTCCTGGGCATCCAGGCCGGTAAGCCGCAGCAGCCGCCGCTGGTGGTGGCCCGCGTCCACCACCTTGGGCTGCAGCTGGATGGTGGAGCCATTCTGGGTGGTCTTGATGGCGTATTCCTCAACGTCGAAGCCCAGTTCGTTCAGTCGCCGGATTCGGGCGCCCACCCGCCAGCGTTCGCCCAGCTCAAAGGATTCCTTTTCGGTCAGTTCCGTCCACAGCCGCCGGTAGCTGTCCATGATCAGCTCGCTGGTGGCCACGGGGTCCACCTTCTCCTCGATGAGGCCGCCGTCCAGCAGGTCCATGAGCTCGCCTGCGATATTGACCCGGGCAATTTCCAGGTCGTATTCGCGCTGCCCCAGGGAGAGGTCCGGATAGAGCTCGCCCGTTTCGGCGTCCACCAAGTAGGCGGCAAATGCGCCGGCGTCCCGGCGGAAGAGCGTGTTGGAAAGGGAGACGTCGCCCCAGTAGAAGCCAATCAGGTGCAGCCTGACCAGCAGCAGGGCCTGCGCGTCGATGAGGCGCGTCAGGGTGTCCTTGCGCAGCATCTGGGAGAAGAGGGCGCGGTAGGGCATGGAGAACTTCAGGTGCCGGGTCACCAGCACCGGGTTGAGCGGACGCCCGTCGGGGGTGCTCCGCCCGGTGATCACCGCAACCGGCTCCACGCACGGCACATCGAAGCGGGCCAGCTTGCGGAGCATGTGGTACTCGTGGCGGGCCACATGCTCGGAGGTTTCCTTGATGGCGATGACAGACCCGCCCAAGTGGGCAAAGCGCACGATGTGCCGGGAAATGCCGCGGGGGAGTGCCGCCAGGTACTGCGCCGGCCACTCCTCGAGGGCGATATGCCATGGCAGGTCCAGCAGTTCGGGATCCGCTGCCGCCGCAGTGATGTTCAGCGACGAGGCTACCGAGGCCGCCTTGTTGTCATCGGCACTGGCCGCCACGAACCTCGGCAATTTACCGATCTGCGCGTAGTCGGTGGGTTCGTCGTGCCACTGGGCGCTGTATTCCTCGGTCATGGGTCAATTCTTCCGTACTCGGGGCAGGGCAGCTAAATCTTTGCACGCATCGTTTAAAGCCGACGGCGGCCCGCACCATTGCGTAAAGGTGCGGGCCGCCGTCGGTTGCGTGGGCAGGACCCACGCCGGCAGATATTAGTCGCCGAGGCGCAGACCGGTCTTGGTGTCGAACAGGTGCACGTGGCCCGACTGCGGACGGACGTAGATGACCTCGCCCTTCATCGGAGGACGGCGGCCGTCGACGCGGGCCACGATGTCGTGGTCCTTGCCATCGAGGGTGGTGTGGCCGTAGACGTAGGCGTCGGCGCCGAGTTCTTCGACGACGTCGACCTCAACCTTCAGGCCTTCACCCTGCGGAGCAGTTTCCAGGTCCTCGGGGCGGGAGCCCAGGGTGACCGTGGAGCCGTGCGCCTCTTCGAGGACGTCGCGCGGCACTGGGTAGACGGTACCGCCGAACTGGACACCGCCGTCGACCACGGGAAGTTCCAGCAGGTTCATGGCGGGGGAGCCGATGAAGCCGGCCACGAAGACGTTCTTGGGGCGGTCGTAAAGGTTGCGCGGGGTGTCAACCTGCTGCAGCAGGCCGTCCTTCAGCACGGCGACGCGGTCACCCATGGTCATGGCCTCAACCTGGTCGTGCGTCACATAAACGGTGGTGACGCCAAGGCGGCGGGTGAGGGATGCGATCTGGGTGCGGGTCTGGACGCGGAGCTTGGCGTCCAGGTTGGACAGCGGCTCATCCATGAGGAAGACCTGCGGGTTACGCACGATGGCGCGGCCCATGGCAACACGCTGGCGCTGACCGCCGGAGAGTGCCTTCGGCTTGCGGTCCAGGTACTGCTCAAGGTCGAGGAGCTTTGCGGCTTCCCGGACACGCTCGGCGCGCTCTTCCTTGGAAACACCGGCGATCTTCAAGGCGAAGCCCATGTTGTCGGCCACAGTCATGTGCGGGTACAGCGCGTAGTTCTGGAAAACCATCGCGATGTCGCGGTCCTTCGGCGGAACATCGGTGACGTCACGATCACCGATCAGGATCCGGCCGGCGTTGACGTCCTCGAGGCCTGCGAGCATGCGCAGCGAGGTGGACTTACCGCAACCGGAGGGTCCCACGAGGACCAGGAATTCGCCATCGGCGATGTCGATGTTGAGCTTATCGACGGCGGGCTTATCTGTGCCCGGGTACAGACGCGTAGCGTTATCAAAAGTAACTGTAGCCACAGTTATCAATCCCTTCACCGGCAGGTACGTGCCGGACGATCCGTTGTGAATGGTTCATGTTTTTTCAGTTTTGTTCCTGCAAAGTGCTCCGCGCCTAGACCCGGGGCATAAAGTGACGCCGCACGCTGGTTGTGCGCCACATCACACCACAGAGTATGCCAGAGGTTTCGCTTTTTCGCGTAAATGTTACGAACGTCACAGGTGTGCCTGGAGGCCTCTAACCGGACGCTGCTTGCGGATCCTCTTCGGCAACGGCGATGCTCCGCTCCTGGAGCAGGGCCTCAAGCAGTTCCGCAACGTGGACAGGGGCCTCCACCCGGTACTGCGCCTGGGTGAAATCCAGGCCCACCTTGACCCCTACATCGCCTGGTTCGAGCCGGCCGAAAGCGTCCTCGTCCGTCACGTCGTCGCCCACGAACAGCACGGCCGTGGCCCCGGTGGCCTGCCGAAGGAAGGTGACACCTTCGCCCTTGGAGGCATTGACCACCGAGGTCTCCAGGACGCGCTTGCCCTCTTTGAGGAAGACGCCCTTGCGGTCCTGGAGCACTGACCGGGCCGCCAACACCGCGTCTTCCGCCACGTCGTCCGCGGCCAGCCGGGTATGCAGGACGACGCCGGCCGGCTTGTACTCCAGGGAGGTGCCGGGAGCCTGGGCAACGATGTCCGCCAATTCGGCCCGCACCTCTTCAAGGAGGGCCTTCTGGTCCTCATCGAGGGCCAGTTCGGTCGAGCCTGGCCCCAGCCAGGCCTCCGCGCCGTGGCTGCCGATCAGCAGGGTGTCAACCGGCGGGGAGGCAACCTCACGCAAACTGGCAAGGGCGCGCCCTGAGATGAGGGCCGTCGTCGTACGTGGCAGGACAGCGAGGCCCGCGAACGCCGCGGCCGAGCGCGGAAGCGGCCGTGCATCCTGTGCCCGCCCCACAATGGGCGCCATGGTGCCATCAAAGTCCATGGCCACGAGCAGGTGCTCTGTCCCGGCGATCCGGCGGAGGGCTTCGCGGAGCTCGGGCGAGAGCGCCAGCGGCGCCCTGGTGCCGCGGCCGTCAGGAGTCATCACGGACCACCTTTTCGTTCAGCGCGTTCAGGAAATCGGCGGACCAGTGGTCAACGTCGTGGTCCAGGATCTGGCGGCGCATGGACCGCATGCGCCGGGAGGCTTCGCGGGGACTGAGTTCGACGGCGGCCATGATGGTGTTCTTGAGGCCTGCAATATCGTGCGGGTTGATCAGCAGGGCCTGCTTGAGCTGGTCCGCTGCGCCGGCGAATTCACTCAGCACCAGGGCGCCGTCGTTGTTGTTGCGGGCGGTGACATATTCCTTGGCTACGAGATTCATTCCGTCGCGCAGGGCGGTGACCAGCATGACGTCAGCCGCCAGGTACAACGCCACCATCTCCTCCACCGGGTAGCTGTGGTGCAGGTAGCGGACGGCCGTGTTTTCGAGGGTGTCGTAGGTGCCGTTGATGTGTCCGACGGTGCCTTCCACCTCCTCGCGCAGGAGCCGGTACTGTTCCACGCGCTCGCGGCTGGGGGAGGCCACCTGGATCAGGGTTGCATCGCCCACCGTGAGGCGGCCGTCCGACAGGAGCTCCTCGAAGGCCTTCAGCCGGTGGCGGATGCCCTTGGTGTAATCCAGGCGGTCCACCCCGAGCAGGATGGTCTTGGGGTTGCCCAGGTCCTGCCGGATCTGCCGGGCGCGTTCGATGATGTCCGGCCTGGCAGCGAGCTCGCTGATCTGCTTGACGTCGATGGAGATGGGGAAGGCCTGCGCCCGGGCGATGTGGGTCAGCTGGCCGGTGTGGTCCTTGACGTGCACCTGCTGCTGCTTGACGCTGGCGCCCAGGAAGCGGCGGGCAGACCGCATGAAGTTCCCCGCGTCGCTGGGCCGCTGGAAGCCCACCAGGTCCGCGCCCAGCAGGCCGTCGATGATGGCCTGGCGCCAGGGGAGCTGGGCGAAGATTTCAGGCGGCGGGAACGGAATGTGGTTGAAGAACCCGATCCGGAGGTCCGGCCGTGCTTCGCGGAGCATCCGGGGCACCAGCTGCAGCTGGTAGTCCTGGACCCACACAGTGGCGCCCTGGTCCGCGTGGCGCACCACGGCGTCGGCGAACCTGCGGTTGACCCTGCGGTACGCGTCCCACCAGGTCCGGTGGAATTCCGGCGGCGCGATGACGTCGTGGTACAGCGGCCAGAGGGTGGCGTTGGAGAAGCCCTCGTAATACAGCTCCACGTCATCGGTGCTGAGCTGGACCGGAACAAGATCCATGCCGCCGTGGCTGAACGGCTTGACGGTCTCGTCCGGGGCCCCGTGCCAGCCGACCCAGGCTCCGTCGGTCTTGGTCATCATCGGTGCGAGGGCGGTCACCAGGCCCCCGGGCGACCGGCGCCAGCCAGATCCGTCGTCGCTGTCGTCCCCTGGCGCCACGCGGTCCACGGGCAGCCTGTTGGAGACCACCATGAAGTCGTACTTGGGATGGCCGGCGTGGCCGGAACCTGAGCCGGCGGCCGTAGCTGTTCCGGCTGGTTTTTCCTGGACGGGTGTTTGCATTGCGGCCCCCTGGGGTTGCTTGTGCCTCTAAGCCACCCTAGCCGGACGGAATCATCGGGGCTATTCGTCCGTTGGTCAACCCGGAGGAATAGTTGAACCCGCAAGCTCTCAGCTTTGTCCCCTAAAATGTTGGGGTGCCACCAAGTGGTCCCCCTTCGTCGACCGACCCAAGGAACTCATGAGCCCCGCAAACGAAGTACGTAAGTCCAAGGCTGAGCGAACCGCGGAGGCGCGGGAAAAAGCGCGCCTGATCCGGGAAGCGCAGGTAAAGAAGGACAAGCGCAACAAGCTGCTGATCGGCTGGGGCATCGTGGCGGCAGTCGTGGCCATCCTGGTGGTGGTGGCGCTGGTGGTCACCAACAGCCTCAAGCAGAACGGGCCGGTTGCGGACCAGGGGCCCGTCCCCGCCAACGCCAACGTGCATGGCGGAGTTACCCTGCTGGCCAATACGGGCATTGCCAAGACGGAACCCGCAACGGTTGACGCGGCCTCCGTGGGAGACGCCCCGAAGACTCCGCCCGCCGAGGTAGTGGCCCCGGGCGCCGAGGCGGAGGCCGGCAAGCCGGTGAAGGTGGTCCTCTACGTCGACTTCATTTGCCCTGTCTGCAAGAACTTCGAGAGCCAGTACAACGACCAGCTCACCTCGCTGCGCAACGACGGCAAGATCACTGTGGAGTATCGTCCCCTGGGCTTCCTGGACAGCCGGTCAAGCACCAACTACTCGTCCCGCGCAGCGAACGCGGCAGCCTGCGTGGCCAACACGGCACCGGAAAAGTACGCCGACTACTTCAACGCCCTGTACGCCCAGCAGCCCGCGGAAGGCAGTGCCGGCCTCTCCGACAATGACCTGAAGAAGATGGCGTCCGACATGGGCGTCAACATTGGTTCCTGCGTGGATGACAAGACCTACCGCCCGTACGTGAAGTACACGACGAAGGAAGCAGCGGCCATCGGCGTGACCGGTACCCCCACCGTGTTCGTGGACGGCAAGCAGTGGGGCAAGGGGGACAGTGCGCAGACGCCGTTCCCTGACTTCCTGCAGGCAGCCATCGCGGCCAAGGGTTAAAGGCCACAATCCCAGGCAAGGGCCCGCTCCGGATCCTCTCCGGGGCGGGCCCTTGCCGCGTCTGCCACCGGTGCCGGCGCGTTTTTACGCCCGGCAGGAGTTGGGCTACCCTTATCTAGCGCCTTCCGGGCGCACGCCCCCAGGGGCACGCCTCCTTAGCTCAGTTGGCCAGAGCACCGCTCTTGTAAAGCGGGGGTCGTCGGTTCGAATCCGACAGGGGGCTCCACGCAACCTCCGGGTCTAAGCTGGATCCATCCGAATAATCAGCCTGCTGACTAAAGGAGGATGGGTGCCATGCCCAAGACCGGCAAGAACGACCATGCCCGCAAGGACGAGCTTCCCTCGACCCTGCAGCGTTCTGATCAGAAGGCCCAGGACACGTTCGCGAAGACCTACGACTCGGCAATTGAGTCCTACGACGACGACGAACAACGCGCTGCCCGCGCAGCCTACGCCTCCCTGAAGCACAGCTATGAGAAGGTGGGCGATCACTGGGAGCCCAAGGAAAAGCGCGGCCCATCGGACAAGCGCGCGGAACAGGGCATCCGTTCATCCAAACCCACCGCCGGCGGAGTCGATGCCAACGCCTCCAAGGAGCACCTTTACAAGCTGGCTAAGGAACTGGACGTCAAGGGCCGTTCGAAGATGGATAAGGACCAGCTGGTGGACGCTCTCCAAAAGGCCAACGACGCCGCCACCCGCAAAGCCCGCCGCAAATAGCCTCGGCTCTTGCCGTCCTGCCGTCCAAGGTGTCGAATCAGAGGACACGTTCGGTCCGGTCGGCAATGATGCCAGGAGGTTCCAATGTCGGTGAAGAGCACCAGGGAGTCGGCGCGGGCGGCAGGCGGCAGGAACGGGCCTGACGCCAAGCGGGCCGAGCATGCCGCCGGCATCGCAGCGCTGGACCCGGCCCTGATTCGGAATGTGGCCCTGGTGGGGCACTCCGGCGCTGGGAAGACCATGCTGATCGAGGCGCTGCTCGCAGCCAACGGCATGATTACCCGCAAAGGCTCCATCGCGGACGGGTCGACGGTCAGCGACTCGGATCCGGCAGCGGTGCACCAGCAACGCTCGGTCACGCTGTCCCTGGTGCCGCTGATGGTTGACGACATGAAAGTGAACCTCCTGGACACCCCCGGCTACCCGGACTTCATTGGGGAGCTGCGGGCGGGGCTGAGGGCCTCGGATGCCGCCCTTTTTGTGGTCTCCGCCGTCGATGGCATCGACGCGACCACCACCGCGCTGTGGGCCGAGTGCGCGCAGATGTTGCTGCCGCGCGCCGTCGTGATCACGCGGATGGACCATCCGCGGGCAAATTACGACGCCGCCCTGGCCGCCTGCCAGAAAGCATTCGGCGACGGCGTCCTGCCGTTGTGCGTCCCGGTGTGGACAGAAGGCGCGGCCACCGGCCTGCTGGGCCTGCTGTCCCGGGAGGTGACGGATTACTCCTCCGGAGACGCGTCACCCGAAGTCCGGCCGGCAGCCCCGGAGGACCTTGCTGCCGCCGCGGGCGCCAGGGGTGCCCTCATCGAGGGCATCATTGCCGAAAGCGAAGACGAGACGCTGATGGACCGCTACCTGGAAGGAGAAGACATCGACACCGCGGTGCTCACGGCGGACCTGGAAACCGCCGTCGCCCAGGGCTCGTTCTTTCCCGTCCTGCCCACGTCCGCCGTCACCGGGCTTGGCACCGCGGAGCTGCTCGACGTGCTGGTGCGCGCCTTCCCGGCACCGCCGGAGCGCAGCCTGCCGGACCTGACCGGCCTCGACGGGGAACCGGCCGCAAGCCTTGCCTGCGATCCCACCGGCCCGCTCGCCGCCGAGGTGGTGCGCACCTCCAACGATCCCTTCCTGGGCCGCATCTGCCTGGTGCGGGTCTTTTCAGGGACACTGCGCGAGGACTCTCCGGTCCACGTGGGCGGCCACGGCCTGGCTGACCGCGGGCACCAGGACCATGACACGGATGAACGGGTCACCCATATCTACTCACCGCTCGGCGCCAGCCTGCGCCCGGTTCCCTACTGTGTGGCCGGGGACATTTGTACCCTGGCGAAGATCGGCAGCGCCGAAACCGGGGACACCATTTCCGCCCGGGAAAGCCCGCTGCTGCTGGCCACGTGGGAGATGCCCGAACCGCTGCTGCCGGTTGCGGTGGCAGCGGATTCCCGCAGCGACGAGGACGCGCTGGCCCGCAGCCTGGGCCGGACAGCGGCGGGAGATCCCACCCTGCGGGTGGAGCGGAACGCTGAGACGCACCAGCTGGTGCTGTGGTGCATGGGCGAAGCGCACGCCGACGTGGTCCTGGACCGGCTCCGCGAACAGGGCGTGAAGCTGCATACCGTGGATGTGGTGACACCGCTCCGGGAAACCTTCGTTGGCCCCGCTGCCGGCCACGGGCGCCACGTCAAACAGTCCGGCGGCCACGGCCAGTACGCCGTCTGCGATATCGACGTCGAACCGCTGGCGCGCGGCGGCGGGTTCGAATTCGTGGACAAGACGGTGGGCGGCGTTATTCCGGGAACGTTCATCCCGTCCATCGAAAAAGGAGTCCGGGCACAAATGGAGAGGGGGGTGTCAGCGGGTTTTCCCGTGGTGGACCTTCGCGTGACCCTGGTGGGCGGCAAGGCCCACAGCGTGGATTCCTCCGATGCGGCCTTCCAGGCGGCGGGGTCCCTGGCGCTGCGCGAAGCGGCGGCCGCGGGAAAGATCCAGCTCCTGGAACCGGTGTCCTCGGTGTCCATCACCGTTGCCGACGAACATGTGGGCACCGTGATGAGCGATTTGTCCGGCCGGCGTGGACGCCTCACCGGCACTACTTCCTCCGGCGAAGGTCTGACGGAGATCAGCGCGGAGGTTCCTGACCAGGAACTCCTGCGGTATGCAGTGGAACTCCGGGCCTTGACGGCAGGCACCGGCCGGTTCCGGCGGCAGTACCTGCGCCATGAGCCGGTTCCCCCGAATTTCAGCCCGTCCTGATTCCTGCCAGGAAACCGACATAAAGGGCGCACCATTGTGAACGCCGCAGCACGAAAGATCCAAAATATTTACCTGACGCTGACGTTGGGAAACACCCTTGCGGCGTCGTTCATCTGGGGAATCAACACACTCTTCCTGCTCGATGCCGGGCTCACCAACCTGGAGGCCTTCGCCGCGAACGCGTTCTTCACGGCCGGGATGGTCCTCTTCGAAGTGCCCACCGGGGTGGTGGCGGACAGCTGGGGACGCCGCACGTCCTTCCTGCTTGGCACCGTGACCCTGGCCGCATCCACGTACCTCTACTACCTGCTGTGGCAGGTGTCGGCACCGTTCTGGTGGTGGGCAGCGGTGTCTGCGCTGCTGGGCCTTGGCTTCACCTTCTTCTCGGGGGCAGTGGAAGCCTGGCTGGTGGACGCACTGCACTTCTCCGGCTACGACGGCGGCCTGGAAGCCGTCCTGGGCCGGGGCCAAATGGTTTCCGGCATCGCCATGCTGGCCGGATCGGTAGCGGGCGGTGTCATCGCCCAGGCCACGAACCTGGGCGTGCCTTTCCTGCTGCGCGTCGCGGTGCTGGTGGCAATGTTCGCTGTGGCCTTCCTGCTCATGCGCGACGTCGGCTTCACCCCGGAGCGTTCGGCCCACCCACTGCAGGCCACGCGGGCAGTCCTGCAGGCGTCGGTGGACGGCGGGCTGAGGAACCCGCCCGTGCGGTTCATGATGCTGGCTGCCCCGTTCACCGAGGGCGTGGGATTCTACGTTTTTTACGCCCTCCAGCCCTACCTGCTGCAGCTCTTCGGTGATCCCAAGGCCTACGCCATCGCAGGCCTGGCAGCGGCCATCGTTGCCGGCGCGGACATCGTGGGCGGCTGGCTGGCTCCGCTGGTGCGCCGGCTGGTCCGCCGGCGCACCACGGTGCTGGTCGCCTCCACTGTGGCCAGCTCGGTGGTCCTGGTGGCGCTCCTGGCCACCCACATCTTTTGGCTCGCCCTGGTGCTCCTGGCGCTTTGGGCAGTGGTTGCCTCCGCCGGCACCCCGGTGCGCCAGGCGTACCTTAACGACATGATTGCCTCGAAGCAGCGGGCCACCGTCCTAAGCTTCGCCTCGCTGATGGGGTCCAGTGGGGGAGTGGTGGTGCAACCGCTGCTCGGCAGGACCGCGGACCTCTACGGCTACCCGGCATCGCTGGCCCTGGGCGGCGCCGTACAGCTGCTGGCGGCACCCTTCATCCTGTTGAGCCGGCGGCGGCGCTCGCCGGCAGACGTTGCCACCGGCCTGGCTGCGAGCTGAGCAGTTGCCTGGAAATGCTGCAGGAGCCGGACGCAGTGAGGGCCCCGCCCGGCCTGGACCGAAATCCAGGCCGGGCGAGGCCCTCAGGTGCACATGTGGCTGCGGGGGTTACTTGATGCCTGCATCCACGGTTTCGCTGGCCGCCGGAGCGGGCTTCTCCTGTGCCGGCGGGGGGCTGGTCTTGAGCTTGAAGCGCTTTCCAAGGTCGCCGCCGCCTCCGCTGCGGTTCTTGTTGAAGATGTCGAAGCCGACGGCGACAAGGAGCACCAAGCCCTTGATGAGCTGCTGGTAGTCAGTGCCCAGGCCCAGGATGGACATGCCGTTGTTGAGCACGCCCATGATGAGGCCACCGATCATGGCTCCCGCCACGGTCCCGATGCCGCCGGTGACCGCGGCGCCGCCAATGAAAGCCGCGGCGATGGAATCCAGCTCGAAGCCGGTTCCGCCGGCGGGTTGCGCGGAGTTGAGCCGGGCGGTGAAGACGAGGCCCGCCAAGGCGGAGAGGACACCCATGTTCACGAAGAGCCGGAACGTGACCGCCTTGGTCTTGATGCCTGACAGCTCGGCTGCGTGGAGGTTGCCGCCAATGGCGTACGTGTGGCGCCCGAAGACGCTGTTGTTCATGAGGGCGGTGTACGCGATCACCAAGGCGGCCAGGACCACCAGGACAATGGGGGTACCCCGGTAGGACGCCAGCAGGAACGTGATGATGAGCATGAGCAGCGACGTGAAAGCGGTCTTGATGATGAACCAGACCAGCGGCTCGCTTTCGAGATCGAACTTCCGGCGGATCCTGCGCTCCTTGAATGCCTGGATCAGCAGGGCTGCTGTTGCCCCGACACCGAGGATGACGGTGAGCCACTCCAGGACGGAGGTGCCGCCGGTGAGGTCGGGAAGGAAGCCGCCGCCCAGGGCCCGCAGTTCCGCAGGGAAGGGGGTGATCTGCTGGTTCTTGAGGGTGATGAGCGTCAGCCCGCGGAAAATCAGCATGCCCGCCAGTGTGACGATGAAGGCCGGGATCCCCACGTAGGCGATCCAGTAGCCCTGCCAGGCTCCGACCAGGGCGCCGACCAGCAGGCAGGCGGGGATGGCAGCCCACCACGGCCAGCCCCAGTGCACGATCATGACGCCGGCCACGGCGCCGATGAACCCGGCCACCGACCCGACGGAAAGGTCGATGTGCCCGGCGATGATCACCATCACCATGCCGATCGCCAGGATAAGGATGTAGCTGTTCTGGACCACCAGGTTGGTGACGTTCTGCGGCTCCAGCAGGATCCCGCCGGTCAGTCCCTGGAACAGCAGGACGATCAGGATCAGGGCAACGAAGATGCCCACCTGGCGCAGGCGGCTTGTGAGGAATCCAAGCGATTCTCTGAGGGCGGACATGTCGCTATTCCTTCTCTTTGGTCATGTAGTGCATCAAAGTTTCCTGGGTGGCCTCGGCGATGGGTACTTCACCTGTAATGTGCCCGGCGGCGAGGGTGTAGATGCGGTCGCAGATGCCCAGGAGTTCCGGCAGTTCGGAGGAAATCACAATCACTGCTTTTCCTTCGGCCGCCAGTTTGGCGATGATCGTGTAGATCTCGTATTTGGCGCCAACATCGATTCCGCGTGTGGGTTCATCAAGGATGAGCACGTCCGGGTCCGAGAACATCCATTTGCTCAGCACCACCTTTTGCTGGTTTCCACCGGAGAGCTTGCCGGTGATGGCGGCCACGGAAGGCGCTTTGATGTTCATGCTCTTGCGGTAGCCGTTGGCCACCACGGTTTCCTGGTTCTTGTCCACAAAGCCGCGTTTGGCGAGCTTGCGCAGTGCTGCCAGGGAGATGTTCCGCTTGATGTCCTCGATGAGGTTCAGGCCGTAGTGCTTTCGGTCCTCGGTTGCGTAGGCAATGCCGTGCCTGATGGCATCGGACACCGTGCCGGTGTTGATCTCCTTGCCGTATTTGTAGACCTTGCCGGAGGTGGCGGTGCCGTAGGTGCGGCCGAAGACACTCATGGCGAGTTCGGTGCGCCCGGCGCCCATCAGTCCTGCCAGCCCAACGACTTCACCCTTCCTGACGTGCAGGGTGGCGTTGTTGACCACCATCCGGCTGTGGTCCTGGGGGTGGCGCACGGACCAGTCCTCGATCCGCAGGACTTCCTCGCCGATGTTCGGCTCGCGGTCCGGGTACAGGCTCTCCAGGTCGCGGCCCACCATGCCGCGGATGATCCGTTCCTGCGTGATCTGGCCTTCGTCGAGCCGCAGGGTCTCGATGGTTTTGCCGTCACGGATGATGGTGACGGCATCCGCCACTTTGCGGATTTCGTTGAGTTTGTGGCTGATGATGATGCTGGTGACCCCCTGGCCCTTCAAATGGAGGATCAGGTCCAGCAGGTGGCCGGAGTCCTCGTCATTGAGGGCGGCCGTGGGTTCGTCCAGGATCAGCAGTTTCACTTCCTTGGAGAGGGCCTTGGCGATTTCCACCAGCTGCTGCTTGCCCACGCTGATGTGCTGCACGGGGGTG
This sequence comes from Arthrobacter sp. ISL-85, assembly GCF_018613675.1. Lineage (GTDB taxonomy): Bacteria > Actinomycetota > Actinomycetes > Actinomycetales > Micrococcaceae > Arthrobacter. Next base: position 18,249 of record NZ_JAGGPQ010000007.1, read on the forward strand.
ACCGGGTTTTCGTCGAGCCCGACGCGGGCCAGGAGTTTTGCAGCCTCAAGGTTGGTTTTGCGCCAGTCCACCCATCCATTGGTGGCCTGTTCGTTGCCGAGGTAGATGTTCTCGGCGATGGAGAGGTACGGGCTCAACGCCAGTTCCTGGTGGATGATGACAATTCCGCGCTTCTCGCTGTCCGAGATGCTGGAGAAGTTGCAGGGCTCATTTTCGAAGAGGATCTCCCCGTCGAAGGTGTTGTGTGGATAGACGCCGGACAACACTTTCATGAGCGTTGATTTGCCGGCTCCGTTTTCACCGCAGATGGCGTGGACTTCTCCACGGTTCACATCCAGCGTGACGTCCTGAAGCGCTTTTACGCCGGGGAACGTCTTGGTGATTCCTCGCATTTGGAGAATGGGTGTGTTCATCGTCAATTCCCACTGACTGGTCGAAGCTGGGCCTTCCTGCTGCTGCAGGAGGCGGCGGGAGGGGCTGTGGCCCGGGATGGAAGTCCCGGGGCCGCAGCCCCCGGACGCTGACTACTTGACGTCGGCGTCGGAGTAGTAACCCGAGTCGATCAGTTCCTTCTTGTAGTTGTCCTTGGTGATGATCACGGATTTCAGCAGGAAGGCCGGGACAACCTTGACCTTGTTGTTGTAGGTCTTGGTGTCGTTGGTTTCCGGTTCCTGGCCCTTGAGGACAGCGTCAACCATCTTGACGGCCTGCGCGCCGAGCTGGCGGGTGTCCTTGAAGATGGTGGAGTACTGCTCGCCGGCGACGATGGACTTGACCGAACCCTTTTCGGCGTCCTGGCCGGTGACTACCGGCAGGCTTCCCTTTGCGTAGCCGCCGGTGCTGGTGAGGGCCGAGATGATGCCGATGGACAGGCCGTCGTACGGGGACAGGACACCGTTGAGCTTGGTGCCGGAGCTGTAGGCGGAGGTGATGATGTCCTCCATGCGCTTCTGGGCCACCGGTGCCTGCCAGCGAAGGATCGCGGCCTGCTCAAACTTGGTCTGGCCGCTGGGGACCTTCAGGGTGCCGGCATCCAGGTATGGCTTGAGGGTGTCCATGGCGCCGGTCCAGAAGAAGTTCGCGTTGTTGTCGTCGGGGCTTCCGGCGAAAAGCTCGATGTTGAAGGGGCCCTTGCCGTCCACTTTCTTGCCGCTGGCGTCGACGAGGCCGAGGCCTGTCAGCAGCGATGTGGCCTGCTGGACCCCGACCGTGTAGTTGTCGAACGTGGTGTAGTAGTCGACGTTGGGCGTGCCGTTGATGAGGCGGTCGTATGCAATGACCTTGACGTTCTGCTCCTTGGCCTTGGCCAGGACGTCGGTCAGGGTGGTGCCGTCAATGGCGGCGATGATCAGGGCCTTGGCGCCCTTGGTCAGCATGTTTTCGATCTGCGACACCTGCGTGGGGATGTCGTCGTTGGCGAACTGGAGGTCCGTCTTGTAGCCGAGGTCCTTCAGGGATTTTTCCACGTTGGCGCCATCGGCGATCCACCGTTCGGACGTCTGCGTGGGCATCGAGATGCCCACGAGTGAATCGGCGGGCTTGGCCGCGCTGCCGGATTCAGTTGCGGCCCCGCCCCGGGAGCCGCAACCGGTGGCACCGACCGTCAGGGCGAGGACAAGGGCCACCGCGCCCATCAGTTTTTTGATTCTCACCATTTTCTCCTTCCGCGGCAGCATTGCCGCGAAGTGTTGTTGGACCGGGCAGTACTGATGCTCCCTGGTCCTGGCCACATTGTTGATGTGTCGGTTCAATATAGACTGATTTGTGAACGCTAACAAGACGGTCCGGCCCGATTTTCGAAAATATTTCGGTTCATTGACTTCTGCTTTGTTAGCGTTCACACTTGCTGCAGCACTAGCTCCACCCTGACCCCTACAAACCCGGTAATGAGGCCCATGCCTCCCGGACGGAGGCAACCCCATGCCAGATACGCTGTTCACTTCCAGCTCCGAGCCCACCCAGGACCATTTCGTCATCGGGGTGGACTACGGAACCCTTTCAGGCCGTGCAGTGGTGGTGCGTGTCCGCGACGGCAAGGAGCTGGGCAGCGCCGTCCACGAATATCCGCACGCCGTGGTTACCGATTTCCTGCCCAAAGACGCAGCGGGCGACGACGGCGTGCGGCTTCCGGGGGAATGGGCTCTGCAGGTGCCCAACGACTACCGGGATGTCCTGCGCAAGGCGGTCCCCGCCGCGGTGGCTGATGCTGGGATCGACCCCGCCGCCGTCGTCGGCATTGCCACGGACTTCACCGCCTGCACCATGGTGCCGGTCAAGGCCGACGGGACACCCCTGAACGAGCTCCCCGGCTTCGCCAACCGGCCGCATGCGTACGTGAAGCTCTGGCGCCACCACGCAGCGCAGGGGCAGGCCGACCGGATCAACCGGATCGCCGCTGAGCGGGGTGAGGACTGGCTGCCCCGCTACGGGGGGCTGATCTCCTCGGAATGGGAGTTTGCCAAGGGGCTCCAGCTGCTGGAGGAGGACCCGGCCGCCTACGCCGAAATGGACCACTGGGTGGAGGCGGCGGACTGGATCGTCTGGCAGCTTTGCGGCCGGTATGTCCGCAATGCCTGCACCGCGGGCTACAAGGGCATCTACCAGGACGGGCGGTATCCGTCGGAGGACTTCCTGGCTGCCCTGAACCCGGATTTCAAGGACTTCGTCAGCACGAAGCTGGAGCACACCATCGGACGTCTGGGGGATGCCGCCGGTACCTTGACGGCGGAGGCTGCCGCTTGGACGGGACTGCCGGAGGGCATTGCGGTGGCCGTGGGCAACGTTGACGCGCATGTCACGGCTCCGGCTGCGAAGGCGGTGGAGTCGGGCCAATTGGTGGCGATCATGGGTACCTCCACCTGCCACGTCATGAACGGCAGTGAACTGCGCGAGGTGCCGGGGATGTGCGGTGCCGTGGACGGTGGAATCGTGCCGGGGCTGTGGGGCTACGAGGCCGGGCAGTCCGGGGTTGGGGACATCTTCGGCTGGTTCACCAAGTACGGTGTCCCGCCCGAATACCACCAGGCTGCCAAGGAGGCGGGGCTGGGGATCCACGAGTACCTGACCGAGCTGGCCTCCCGGCAGGCCATCGGGGAGCACGGCCTGATCGCGCTGGACTGGCACTCGGGAAACCGTTCGGTCCTGGTGGACCATGAGCTTTCCGGCATTGTGGTGGGCCAGACGCTGGCCACCAGGCCCGAAGACACCTACCGTGCGCTGCTGGAAGCCACAGCGTTCGGTACCCGCACCATCGTGGACGCGTTCCGCGATGCCGGGGTCCCGGTCAAGGAATTCATCGTGGCCGGCGGCCTGCTCAAGAACCGGCTCCTGATGCAGATCTACGCGGACGCCACCGGCCTGCAGCTGTCCACCATCGGCTCGGAGCAGGGACCGGCCCTGGGCTCGGCCATCCATGCCGCCGTCGCCGCCGGTGCCTATGCGGACATCCGCGAAGCCGCCGCGGCCATGGGCGCCGAACCCGGGGAGGTCTACACGCCGGTCCCGGAAAACGCGGCCGCCTATGACGAACTGTTCCAGGAGTACAAGACCCTGCACGACTACTTCGGCCGCGGCGGTAATGACGTGATGCGCCGGCTCAAGGCAATCCAGCGCAAAGCCGCCCGGGCCCTCCCGCCGGCGGCGGGCTCCCTGTCCGAAACTGCCTTGTCCGAAAATGCCGGCAAAACAACCATGGAGGTGTCCGCGTGACCGCCGGAAGTGCAGCCGAAACCGGAATCCTGCAAACCATTGCCCGGGTCCGGGCGGAAGTGTGTGCGCTGCATGCCGAGCTGACGCGGTACGAACTGGTGGTGTGGACCGCCGGCAACGTTTCGGCCCGCGTTCCGGGCACCGACCTGATGGTGATTAAGCCCTCCGGCGTTTCCTACCAGGACCTGACCCCGGAACAAATGATCGTGACGGACCTGTACGGCACCCCGGTCAGGGGCACCCACGTTGGTGGCGGCGGCACGGTGGACTGGGGCAACCCGGCGTTGTCGCCGTCCTCGGACACTGCTGCGCACGCCTACGTGTACCGGCACATGCCGGAGGTGGGCGGGGTGGTGCACACCCACTCCACGTACGCCACTGCCTGGGCTGCCCGGGGCGAGGCTATCCCATGTGTGCTGACCATGATGGGCGACGAGTTCGGCGGCTCCATCCCGGTGGGCCCTTTCGCGCTGATCGGTGACGACTCGATCGGCCACGGGATCGTGGAAACGCTGAAGAACTCCAAATCCCCGGCGGTCCTGATGCAGAACCATGGCCCGTTCACTATCGGCAAGGATGCACGGTCGGCCGTGAAGGCCGCCGTCATGTGCGAGGAAGTGGCACGGACCGTGCATATCGCCCGGCAGCTGGGTGAGCCGCTGCCCATTGACCAGGGCCACATCGACTCCCTCCACGCCCGCTACCAAAACGTTTACGGCCAATAAAAGGCCCCGAAACTACTAGGAGAATCCATGAGTACCGCAGCAAACACCTCCCTCGACGGCTACGAGGTCTGGTTCCTCACCGGCAGCCAGCATCTCTACGGGGAGGAAGTCCTCAAGCAGGTGGCCGCCCAGTCGCAGGAGATCGCCAACCAGCTCAACGCCTCATCCGCCGTGCCGGTCAGGATTGTGTGGAAGCCGGTCCTCACCGACTCCGATGCCATCCGCCGCACCGCGCTGGAGGCAAACTCGGATGATTCGGTCATCGGCGTCACGGCCTGGATGCACACCTTCAGCCCGGCCAAGATGTGGATCCAGGGCCTGGACCTGCTGCGGAAGCCCCTGCTGCACCTGCACACCCAGGCCAACCGGGACCTGCCCTGGGCGGACATCGACTTCGACTTCATGAACCTGAACCAGGCCGCGCACGGCGACCGCGAGTTCGGATACATCCAGTCCCGCCTGGGCATCGCCCGGAAGACCGTCGTCGGGCACGTCTCCAACCCTGAGGTAGCCCGCCAGGTAGGTTCCTGGCAGCGCGCCGCCGCCGGCTGGGCCGCCGTCCGGACCCTGAAGCTGACCCGCTTCGGCGACAACATGCGCAACGTGGCCGTCACCGAAGGTGACAAGACCGAAGCCGAGCTGCGCTTCGGCGTCGCCGTGAACACCTGGTCCGTCAACGAACTCGCCGACGCCGTCCACGGTGCTGCAGAGTCCGACGTCGACGCCCTGGTGGCTGAGTACGAGGACCTTTACGACGTGGTGCCGGAGCTCCGCGCAGGCGCGGCCCGGCACGATTCGCTGCGGTACGGCGCCCGGATCGAGCTGGGCCTGCGGTCCTTCCTGGAAGGCAACGGCTCCGCCGCGTTCACCACCTCGTTTGAGGACCTGGGTGCCCTCCGCCAGCTTCCCGGACTGGCGGTGCAGCGGCTCATGGCCGCCGGGTACGGGTTCGGCGCGGAGGGCGACTGGAAGACCGCCATCCTGGTCCGGGCCGCCAAGGTGATGGGCGCAGGCCTGCCCGGCGGCGCGTCCCTCATGGAGGACTACACGTACCACCTGGAGCCCGGCGCCGAGAAGATCCTGGGCGCCCACATGCTGGAGGTCTGCCCCTCGCTCACCGCTGCCAAGCCCCGGCTGGAAATCCACCCGCTGGGCATCGGCGGCAAGGAAGACCCCGTCCGGCTGGTGTTCGACGCCGATGCCTCCCCGGGCGTCGTCGTGGCCCTGTCCGACATGCGGGACCGCTTCCGCCTGGTGGCCAACGCCGTCGACGTCGTTCCCTTGGACCAGCCGCTGCCCAACCTGCCCGTGGCCCGTGCCCTCTGGGAACCCAAGCCCGACTTCGCCACGTCCGCGGCCGCCTGGCTCACCGCCGGCGCCGCGCACCACACCGTGCTCTCCACCCAGGTGGGCATGGACGTGTTCGAGGACTTCGCCGAAATCGCCAAAACGGAGCTCCTCACCATCGACGAGGGCACCACCATCCGCCAGTTCAAAAAGGACCTGAACTGGAACGCCGCCTACTACAAACTGGCCGGCGGGATCTGACCCAGTGGCACCGCTGAGGTCCCGGCCCCGCCACCTGCCCCGGACAGGACCTTCGTGACGGACGGCAGGCCACCCCGGCTGCCCCGGCTCGAGGATGTGGCGGAGCTGGCCGGGGTCTCGCACCAGACCGTGTCACGGGTGGTCAACAACCACCCGAACGTCAGCGCCGGGACCCGCGGGAAGGTGGAAGCGGCCATTGCCGTACTCGGCTACCGCCGCAACACTGCCGCCCGAAGCCTGGTCACGAGGCGCTCACAGACCATCGGCGTCCTGGGCAGCGAACTCTCGCAGTACGGGCCTGCCAACACCCTTCTGGGGGTGGAACGCGCGGCACGGGACGCAGGATACTTCGTCAGCGTCGCTGCCCTGCGCGAGGTCTGCCGGGATACGATCCTGGATGCCGTCCGGCACTTCCTGGACCAAGCGGTGGACGGCATCGTGGTGATCGTTCCGCATCTGGAGACGCTCTCCGCGCTGGCGGAACTGCCCATCGGAGTGCCGGTGGTGGCCGTGGGCCCCAACGGAAATGACACAGTAGGTGGCGTTAAGGTGGACCAGCGCCGCGGAGCCGAACTCGCGGTGGAGCATCTCATCGGGCAGGGACACACCCGGATCGGCCACGTCGCGGGGCCGCAGGACTGGATAGACGCCGTGGCCCGCGCCGATGGCTGGCGGGCCGCCCTGGCAGCCGCCGGACTGAAGGCGGACCTGATCGCAGAGGGCGACTGGAGTGCGGGCAGCGGTTACGGGATTGGCCGGCGGCTGGCAGCCAGCCATCGTGCCACTGCCCTCTTCGTCGGCAACGACCAGATGGCCCTGGGGGTCCTGCGGGCTCTGAACGAGGCGGGCATCAGGGTGCCGCAGGACGTTTCCGTGGTGGGCTTCGATGACCAGCCCGAGGCCGGCTATTTCAGCCCGCCGCTGACGGTGGTCCGGCAGGACTTCGAAGAGCTGGGCCGGCGGTGCATGGAGATGATGCTCACGGCACTGGGCGGTGCGGACGGACCGCGGACCCTGGTGGTGGAACCCGAACTCGTCCTGCGCAGCAGTACGGCGCCGCCGGCCTGCGGGAGCGGCCAGGACCGGATTTAGCCAGTACCGGATTTAATCAGGGGGAGACGGCGGCGAAACACGGCCACAACAATGGCTGCATAAGTTTCAGGCATGACACCCGCCTTGTTCGTCCGGCTCCGCGACCGGCTGCTGGAGACCTTTACGTATGACTCCCAATCAAGTGCCGCGGCCGCCATGGCTGACGCCACCCGCTGGGGTTGGCTCCCGGCATTGAGCGGGGTCTCCCTCGGGGCTGGCCACGCCCGCTCGGAGCATGCGGGAACGGTGCCCGAAACCGGCGGGATGTCTGGTTGAGCACACTATTGCGCCGGTAGCCTGATAATGCCCTAAACTGCTTCACTGAGGTGCCTGAAATGGCGCTGCGCAGCAACGAAAGTGAACATGCTATGGCTACCGATTACGATGCTCCACGCAAGCAGGAAGAAGAGTCGCCCGCCGACTCTCTTGAGGCCCTCCAGGCATCGCGGAGCGGCAACGCGCAGACCGCGGTTATCGATGTCGACGAGAACGACACCGCCGAAGGTATCGACCTCCCCGGCGCCGACCTGTCCAACGAGGAACTGACCGTCATTGTGGTTCCCGAGCAGTCTGACGAGTTCACCTGCTCGTCGTGCTTCCTGGTCCGCCACCGGTCGCAGGTGGCCCGTGAAAAGGACGGCATGAAGTTCTGCCGCGACTGCGAAGGCTAAAGTTCCATCCTGGTTTTCCCGGCGCCGGCCACCTCCCCGAGGTGGCCGGCGCTGCTTTGTCTGCCGCCGCCGTCGTTATCAAAATGACCCCTCGTTTCCGCCCGCGAACGCTCCTACGCTGGAAGCATCCAATGGCGCTTATTTTTGGATGGCACAGCAATGAAAAAGTTCTCCGTCTGGCTCGCGGCCGTCCTGTTGGCTGCGGTGCTGGGATTCGTTGTCCAGGGGCCTGCCTCAGCGGCTCCATACTGCGGACTCACGTGGGGTTCGCTGATGAAGGCGGACGGCGCCATGAGCGGCGCGCCCGTAACCGACGTCCGGACCGGGCAGCACTATTGCTTTGACCGGCTGGTGGTTGACCTGGGTGGCACGCCGGCCCCCGGCTACAGCGTCCGGTACGTCCCGCAGGTTATCCAGGACGGCTCGGGGGCAGTAGTGCCCACCCGGGGCGGCGCCCGGCTGCAGGTCGTCGTCAAGGCGCCGGCCTATGACGCTAACGGGCAGTCCACCTACACCCCCGCCGACAAGGCTGAGCTCTCAAACGTTTTGGGTTACCAGACCTTCCGCCAGGTGGTCTGGGCCGGAAGCTTTGAGGGCCAGACCACCATCGGCCTGGGCGTCAGGGCCCGCCTGCCGTTCCGGGTATTCGCCCTGGACGGTCCAGGCTCAGGCTCCCGCCTGGTGGTGGACGTGGCGCACTACTGGTGAGCCCGTCGTCGTTAACCACAAAGGTGCCGTGCCCCTCAGTGGGGCGCGGCACCTTTGCGTCGGGGCTTACTCCGGAACCACCAGCGCGGGCGTGTCCCGCTTGAGGGTTTCCCCGCGGAAGAAGCCTGGGTGCGTGCGGGACACGACCAGCATGACGACGGCGCCCAGGGCCAGGATGCCGATGCCCAGGATGAACACCAGGCCCACACCGAACACCTCGGAACCGCTGCCGAACTCGGGCGCCAGGCTGTCCACGGCGGTCTGGACGAACACCACGAACAGGCCCACGCCGCCCACCACCGGGCACACCAGCCGGAGCACGAAGTGGCGCACGCTGTTGAACAGGCTGTGCCGGAAGTACCAGGTGCACGCCAGGGCGGTGAGGCCGTAGTAGAAGCAGATCATCAGGCCCAGGGCCAGGATGGTGTCATTCAGGACGTTTTCGCTGATCACGTGCATCACTGCGTAGAACCCTGCGGACATCACGCCGGCGGCAATGGTGGCGAAGCCCGGCGTCGAAAACTTCCTGCTGATACGGCTGAACGGTTCCGGCAGGGCACCGTAGTGGGCCATGGCCAGCAGGCTCCGGGACGGCGACATGAACGTGGACTGCAGGGAAGCGGCGGAGCTGGAAAGCACGGCAAGGGACATCAGGATCGCGAAGGGGCCCATGATGGGTGAGGCCAGGGCCGTGAAGATGTTCTCTTGGTTGTCCGCGTTGTTCAGGCCGTTTCCGGTGTCCCCGACGCCTGCGAACATCATGGTGGCGATGCTGACCAAGAGGTAGATGGCCAGGACGATGGCGGCGGTCAGGGTGCCGGCCAGTCCGGCAGTCTTCTGGCCGTTGGCTGTTTCCTCGTTGACGGTGAGGCAGACGTCCCAGCCCCAGTACACGAAGATCGAGAGGGAGATCCCCGCGGCAATCTGGCCGAAGGTCTCGATCTTGGTGACGTCGAACCAGTCCCAGCTGAACGGGATGGCCGTTTCGGACGTGGACCAGTTGGCGAAGGCCATGGCGACGAACAGGCCCAGGACCAGCAGTTGGAAGCCCACCAGGCTGTACTGCACCACCTTCGTGGTGTGCATGCCCCGGTAGCTGACCCAAACAGCAAGCGCCACGAACACGAAGCAGGTAATGACGTTCAACGCTTTATTGTCGGCCAGGCCTGCCAGTTCCGGTGAGCCGGTGAGCTGGGACAGGAAGAGATAGAAGAAGTCGACGGCGACGCCGGCCAGGTTGGACAGCACGATGATGTTGGCGGCAAGCAGGCCCCAGCCGCCCATCCAGCCGATCCAGGGCCCGAAGGCCTTGGTCACCCAGGTGAAGGTGGTGCCGCTGTCCGGGGAGTCGGCGTTGAGCTCCCGGTAGGCGAGCGAAACCAGGATCATGGGGATGAACCCGATCAGGAAAATGACCGGCAGCTGGAGACCGGCTTCATTGACGGTTGGTCCCAGTGCGCTGGTGAGGGTGTAGGCGGGGGCGATGGTGGAAATGCCCAGGACGACGACGGCGAGGAGCCCGAGCTGCCCGCCCTTAAGTCCTTTGGCACTGAAGCCGTCCGCGGCGGGCGCATGCACGTGCGGAGCGGACTTGGAAGTGCTGGTGCGGATTGTCTCTGTCATGGCACCACTTTCTGGAAGGTCGTGAGACGGAGGTCACTATATGAATGGCGTTCATTTAGTATGAGGGCGCCTCGCCAGTGATGCAAGGGGAAATATGAATCCCATTCGTTTAAGACTGGCTTTCGGAATTAGTAAGCTCACTGAGAAATCGTCTTTGGGGCTGCCGCCGCCCCATTCATGGCTGGTAGCGTCTGCCGTACTGGACCAATTGAGGAGGATGCATGAAAGCTTCACCGACACTGACCAACAACCTGCAGGCTGTCCTGGCGGACCTGATCGAGCTCCACGTTCAGGGCAAGCAGGCGCACTGGAACATCGTGGGCACCAACTTCCGGGACCTGCACCTGCAGCTTGACGAGATCGTCGACGCCGCCCGCCAGTTCGCCGACGAGACCGCCGAGCGCATGCGCGCCCTCCACGCGCTCCCCGACGGCCGCAGCTCCACCGTTGCCGAAACCACAAGTCTTGCCCAGTTCCCTGACGGTCTCATCAGCACCGGGGATGCCATCGAGCGTATCGTCGCTGCCATGGAGGCCGCCGTAGGCACCATGCGGAAAGTCCATGACGAAGTCGATGAGGAAGACCCCACGTCCGCGGACCTCCTGCACGAGTTCATCGCCCGGCTGGAGCAGTTCGCCTGGATGGTGCAGGCCGAAAACATGAAGCCCACCGCGAAGGTCACGGCGGCCGACTCCAAGTAGCGCGGGCGGAGGCCCTTCGCCGGGCCTTTCCCGGAGAACGCCCGGCGCCGGGGGATTGCCACCTCGGCGCCGGGCGTCCTCGTGTCCCACCGGCCAACGCCGGTGACGCGCACTTACGTCGCGTGGGGCACTTTGCGAAGTACGACGGCGGCGAGGACTGCCGCCGTCGCCATCAGTGCCAGCCCAATTGCCGCCGTGATGTGTACGCCGGAATCGAATGCGGCGGCTGCGGCAGCCATGACGGCCTGCGACAGGGAAGCGGGCAGGAGATTGGCTGCCTCCACGGCGCCGGCCAGCGTTTCCCCGGCGTTGTGCAGTGCGGCTCCGGGCAACATGCCGTCAAGCCCCGCCGGCAGTCGGAGGTTTTGCTGGTAGGACGCCGTCAGGATGGACCCCAGTACCGCAGTCCCCAGCAGCGATCCCACTTCGTAACCTGTCTCGGAAATCGCCGCCGCAGCGCCCGATTTCTCCGGCGGGGCCGAGCCGAGGATGAGGTCGTTGGAGATGGTTTCCGCCGTGCCTACTCCCAGTGCCAGGACCAGCAGCGCTGCCAGCAGCTGCGAGGGCCCGCCGTCGTGGTTTCCGAAGGCCACCATGCTGTAGCCGATGGCGCTGAAGGCCAGGCCCGCAGCGACAACGTACCCGGGCCGGACCTTGCGCACCAGCGGCACCACCACCAGGCCCGCCGCCACCGTGACCGCCAGGGCCGGGACCATGGCGACGCCCGCCGCGGACGGGCTCAATCCCTCGAGGAGTTGGAGGTGCTGGGCAAGGAAGAGGATGAACCCGTTGAAGGAAAACAGGGCAAGGATGTTGGCGCTGATGGCCATGCTGAATACCCGGTTGCGGAACAGCGACATGTCCAGCAGCGGATGTACCAGGCGGAGCTGCCGCCGCACGAACACGACGCCCACGGCCAGGCCGAACGCAATCGTGCCCAGCCCCGCGGCGCCCGGACCTTCGGTGGCCACTGACTTGATGCCGTAAACCACGGGCACCATGACCAGCATGGAGAGCAGGACGCTCGGGATATCCACCTTGCCCGGCGCGGGGTCCCTGGACTCCGGAATGAAGGCCGGCCCCAGAGCCAGCAGGGGGAGCATGAGTGGCACGGCCACCAGGAAAACGGCGCCCCACCAGAAGTGCTCCACCAGCCAGCCGCCCAGGATTGGCCCCAGGGCGGCGCCGCCGGAGAAGCCGGCAGCCCAGATGGCCACGGCCAACCGCCGGCGGTTCGGCTCCGGAAAGATGTTCCGGATCAGCGACAGGGTGGACGGCATCAGCATGGCGCCGAAGAACCCCAGGGCCGCGCGGCCGCCGATCAGCCACTCCGGCGTGGGGGCAAAGGCTGTGGCGGCGGACAGCCCGGCGAAGCCCATGCTGCCGATAACGAGAAGCCGCCGCCGCCCAATCCGGTCGCCGAGGCTTCCCATTGACACGAGCAGTCCGGCCAGGACCAGCGGATAAGCGTCAATGATCCAGAGCAGCTGCAGGCCGGTCGGTTCCAGGGCGCGGGCAATGGCGGGCAGGGCGAAAGTCAGGGCGGTGTTGTCCACCGCCACCAGCAGCACGGGAAACATCAGAAGTCCCAGTGCAAGCCAATCGTGCCACGGGCGGCTCGTCCGGGTGCTGTTCCCGTGGCTGCGTGTGGGGCTGAAGGTCGTCATTCCATAACTATACCGTCCAGACGGTATAGTTTGAAACCAGCAAGTTCCGTTTTCCCTCTTGGAGGAGGGCATGATGGAAGGCATGCCCCGAAAGCCTGTAGCCCGTGACGCGGTCCTTGATGCCTTCGAGTCCCTGCTGATCGAGGTGGGGGAGCGCGCCGCAACCCTTGACGCCGTAGCCCGGAAGGCCGGGGTGTCCAAAGGTGGCCTGCTCTACCACTTCCCCAACAAGGAAGCCCTCATCGCCGTGCTGCTGGACCGCCTTGAGGACCTGGCCAAGGAGGACGCCGACGCGATGGCTTCGGCCCGCGAAGGCGCCGCGGCCTACTTCATCCGTTCATCTGTCTGGGCGGATACTCCGCTCGACCGGGCCATCGTGGCCGCCACGCGGCTTGCCGAGGTGGCGCATGAAGAGACGCGCCGCCGGTTCGCGGGCATCCAGCAGCGATGGCTGGACGAGATCGCCGCGGACGTGGGGCCGGGCCTGGCCAAGGCCGTCCTGTACATGGGGGACGGTTTGTACTTCAATGCCATGCTGTCCGTGGGCCCCGCGCCGGAAGGGGGAGCAGCCGCGGACGTGGAGGAGCTCCTGGCCGCTTTGGAGCGGCTCCGCAGGTAGCCCGGGCCATTTGCGGGGAAGGGTTGAGGCGTAGGACAATGGAGAGTTGTGGGGGCTGTCACCGGCCGTCACCATCCAACAAATGAATAGCCTTTGATCTGCGGCGGGAGAGTTCTGCCGGAAGTACAGGCAGGCGCCGTAGGAGCAAATCCTCCCCAGGAATCTCGCAGGCCCCTGTACCGCCGCGGCGAGGCACCTCTGGAAAGCAGCAGGCAGCTTCATTTCCTCCCTCTGGGGAGCGGAAGAACTGTTGTGTTCACCGACGGTGCAAGCGGTTCCTGCCCCGGCAGGCACCGCGGAAACTCTCAGGTCCAATACAGAGCGGGGAGGGACCCGAGTAGCTGTGGCGTACCCTGCGCCGCCTGAGTATCTGGAGTTCTCCCGTGACGGTTAGTTCAGCCTCCACCACCTTCGTAGACCGCCATATCGGCGCCCGCCGCCAGGCCGACGTCGACACCATGCTCAAAGCCGTGGGCTACGACACTGTCGACTCCATGGTGGACATGGCCGTTCCCAAGGTCATCCGCCAGGAGACCGCCCTGCGCCTGCAGGACGCGCTCAGCGAGGTTGAAGTCCTCACCGAGCTGAGGAACCTGGCCGCCAAGAACAAGACAGCTGTCCAGTTGATAGGGCAGGGGTACTACGACACCATCACCCCGGCAGTGATCCGCCGCAACATCCTGGAAGCCCCTGCCTGGTACACCGCGTACACGCCGTACCAGCCGGAGATCTCCCAGGGCAGGCTCGAAGCGCTGCTGAACTTCCAGACCATGGTCCAGGACCTGGTGGGCCTGCCCATCGCCAACGCCTCCCTGCTGGATGAAGCCACCGCCGTGGCCGAGGCCGTGCTGCTGATGCGCCGCGCGAACAAGGCCAAGCCTGGTGCAGACGGCAAGACGGTCCTGGACGTCGACGTGCTGCCGCAGACCATCGCCATCGTCAAGGGCCGCGCCGAGGCGCTGGGCTTCGAGGTTGAGGTCGCGGACCTGTCCCAAGGCCTGCCCGAGGGTGCCATCAACGGCATCGTGCTCCAGCAGCCCGGCGCCTCGGGCCGCGTCTGGGACCAGTCCGGAATCGTTGAGGCGGCAAAGGAGCGCGGCGCGCTGGTCACCGTGGCCGCCGACCTCCTGGCCCTGACCCTCATCACCCCTCCGGGTGAGCAGGGCGCGGACATCGCCGTCGGTTCCACCCAGCGCTTCGGCGTCCCGCTGTTCTTCGGCGGTCCGCACGCCGCCTACATGGCCGTCCGCAAGGGCCTGGAGCGTTCGCTGCCCGGCCGCCTGGTGGGAGTGTCCAAGGACGACGTCGGTGTTCCCGCCTACCGCCTGGCGCTGCAGACCCGCGAGCAGCACATCCGCCGCGAAAAGGCCACATCCAACATCTGCACCGCGCAGGCGCTCCTTGCCATCGTGTCCTCCTTCTACGCCGTCTACCACGGCCCCGACGGGCTGAAGGCGATCGCCGAAACTACCCACGGCCACGCCCGTACCCTGGCGGCCTCGCTTGCAGCTGCCGGCGTGGAGGTCCTGCACCAGAGCTTCTTCGACACCCTTTCTGTCCGGATACCCGGACGCGCTGCCGCCGTCATCGCCGAAGCTGAGACGCGCGGCATCAACCTCCGCCCCATTGACGGCGACACTGTGGGCATCTCCCTTGATGAAACCACGACGGCGGCAATCGTCGCCCAGGTTGCCGCCATCTTCGGCGCCTCCGTTGCCGACGGCGCGGGCTTCGAGTTGGAGGCCGCCGTCGGACGTTCCTCCGACTACCTGCAGCACCCGGTGTTCAACACGCACCGATCGGAGACCCAGCTCCTGCGCTACATCAGGAAGCTCTCGGACCGGGACCTGGCCCTGGACCGCACCATGATCCCGTTGGGATCCTGCACCATGAAGCTCAACGCCACCGCCGAGATGGAAGCCATCTCCTGGCCGGAGTTCGCCTCCATCCACCCCTTCGCCCCGGACTCCCAGACCGAAGGCTGGCGTGAACTGATCAGTGGCCTGGAAGCCGACCTGACCGCCATCACCGGGTACGACCAGGTGTCCATCCAGCCCAACGCAGGGTCCCAGGGGGAACTCGCCGGCCTGCTGGCCATCCGCGGCTACCACCACTCCCGCGGCGACCGGCAGCGCAACGTCTGCCTCATCCCGGCGTCGGCCCACGGCACGAACGCCGCCTCCGCCGTCCTGGCGGGGATGAAGGTCGTCGTCGTCGCCACGGCGTCCGACGGCACCATCAACCACGATGACCTGACGGCCAAGATCGAAGCCCACAAGGACGCGCTGTCCTGCATCATGATCACCTACCCGTCCACCCACGGCGTGTACGACGGGGACGTCCGCGAGGTCTGCGACGCCGTGCACGCGGCCGGTGGCCAGGTCTACATTGACGGCGCCAACCTCAACGCACTCGTCGGCCTGGCCCAGCCGGGCAAGTTCGGCGGCGACGTGTCCCACCTGAACCTGCACAAGACCTTCTGCATCCCGCACGGCGGCGGCGGACCCGGTGTGGGACCGGTTGCGGCGAAAGCGCACCTGGCGCCATTCATGCCCGGCGACGCCACCGCATGGACCCCAGGTTCCGGCGCCACCGATGTGCCGATTTCCGCCTCACGGTTTGGATCTGCCGGTGTGCTGCCCATCTCCTGGGCCTACGTGAAGCTCATGGGCGGTGAAGGCCTGACCGAGGCCACCAAGTCCGCCCTGCTGGCCGCCAACTACGTGGCCTCCCGGCTGAACGAATACTTCCCGGTCCTGTACACCGGTGAAGGCGGGCTCGTTGCCCACGAGTGCATCCTCGATCTGCGCGAACTCACTGCCAGGACCGGTGTGACCGCAGAGGACGTGGCCAAGCGCCTCATCGACTTCGGCTTCCACGCCCCCACCCTGTCCTTCCCCGTCGCCGGGACGCTGATGGTGGAGCCCACCGAGTCCGAGGACCTGGCGGAGATGGACCGCTTCATCGATGCCATGATCACCATCCGCAAGGAAATCGACCAGGTGGCCAACGGCGACTTTGCCGTTGCAGACTCACCCCTGCGCCGCGCACCCCACACGGCAGCCGCCGTCGTCAGTTCCGACTGGGACCGCGCCTACCCGCGCGAACAGGCAGCGTTCCCTGCCCACCACAAGCAGGACAAGTACTTCCCGCCGGTGGGCCGGATCGACGGCGCTGCCGGGGACCGGAACCTGATCTGCTCCTGCCCGCCGCTCGACGAGTTCGAAAGCTAAAGGACCGGCCACCGTGACCGAGAAATACACCGCCCTTTACGACGAGCACAAAAAGCTTGGCGCCTCCTTCACCGACTTCGGTGGCTGGCAGATGCCGCTCAAATACAGCTCCGAACTGGCCGAACACCACGCCGTCCGCAACGCCGCCGGGCTGTTCGACCTCTCCCACATGGGCGAAGTCTGGGTCAACGGCCCCGAAGCCGGCGCGTTCCTGGACTACGCCCTGGTAGGAAAGATCTCCGCCATGGCCGTGGGCAAGGCCAAGTACTCGCTGATCTGCAACGAGGACGGCGGGATCATTGATGACCTCATCACGTACCGCCGCCCTGCCGCGGCGGACGGCACGGACGTCTTCCTGGTGGTACCCAACGCCGGCAATGCGAGCGTGGTTGCGGCGGCCCTGCAGGAACGGGCCGCAGGGTTCGACGTGCAGGTGGAGGATGCCTCAGCCCGGACATCGCTGATAGCGGTGCAGGGACCCAAAGCCCAGGAACTCCTGCTGCGCCTGGTCCCGGCCGCGCAGCACTCCTCGGTGACGGACCTGAAGTACTACGCCGCCGTGGAGGTGCCGTTCCTGGTGGGCGGCGCCGGCAAGGAACTCCTGCTCGCGCGCACCGGTTATACGGGCGAGGACGGATTCGAGATCTTCGTGGACAACGCCGACGCCTCCGCGCTGTGGCAGGCACTTATCGCCATCGCCGACGAAGGGGAATTGACCCCCGCCGGCCTCGCCTCCCGTGACTCCCTGCGCCTCGAAGCAGGGATGCCGCTGTACGGAAACGAACTGTCGCTGCAGGACGATCCGTTCGCTGCAGGCCTGGGTGCTGTCGTCGCACTGTCCAAGGAAGGCGACTTTGTTGGCAAAGCTGCGTTGGCCGCCAAAAAGGAAGCCGGCGCCGGCAGCACCTCCGGCCGCCGCCTTGTGGGCCTCAAAGGCAAGGGCCGGCGCGCAGGCCGCGCGCACTACCCCGTGCTCCAGGACGGCGCCACCGTCGGCAAAGTCACGTCCGGCCAGCCCTCACCCACCCTTGGCTACCCCATCGCCATGGCCTACGTCGACGTCGCGCACTCGGCACCCGGCACCGCCCTGGCCATCGATCTTCGCGGCAAGGCAGAGCCGTTCGAAGTCGTCGACCTCCCGTTCTACCGCCGGGCCAAGTAGTCCAGCGTGCTGCTCCGTGGCTGGCCCCGGGACCGGCGGACCGGACATTTTCACGCGTGCTGCTCCTTCGTCGCTTTGACGCACGCTTTCGAAAAGTCCGGCTCCGCCGTCCCCTTGCGGGCACGTCGTTTTTCCGTGGTTGAGCCTGTCGAAACCCCAACAACTGTTTTTAGTTAGGAACCTCTCGCATGGCTGTTGGCGTTTTTGATCTTTTTTCGATTGGTATTGGGCCTTCGTCGTCGCATACTGTGGGGCCGATGCGGGCTGCTGCTGTGTTCGCTGAGGAGCTGACGGCTTCCGGGACGCTGGGTGCTGTGGCGGGGTTGCGGGTGGATTTGTATGGGTCGTTGGCCGCGACGGGGCACGGGCACGGGACGATGACTGCGGTCCTGTTGGGGTTGGAGGGGTTCCATCCGGAACTGATCCTCCCGGAGCAGGTGGAGGAGCGGCTGGCCAGCATCGCGGAGACCGGGACCCTGAACCTGGCAGGTACTGTCCCGCTGCGGTATGGGGTGGGCGATATGGTGCTGCGGCCCTTGACGGTGTTGCCGCGGCACACGAACGGGATGACGTTCACCGTCACCGACGCCGGCGGGAATGTGCTGCACGCGGCGACGTTCTTCTCGGTCGGTGGCGGGTTCATTGTCCGGGAGGGTGAGGAGGACGCGGCGCAGCAGGAACTGGACGCCTCCAAAGAGGTACTGCCGCACCCGTTCCGGACCGCCGCGGAACTGCTGGAGCACTGCGCGGTGACCGGGCTGGGCATCGCGGACGTGATGCTGGTCAACGAGAAAGCCTCCCGGGATGAGCAGGAGATCCGGGCGGGTTTGCTGCAGATCTGGTCCGTGATGGAGAACTGCGTGGCCGCCTCGCTCAAGCGTGAGGGGGTGCTGCCGGGTGGGTTGAAGGTCCGCCGCCGCGCCCCGGACTGGTACGAGCGGCTGCAGAAGGAGTGCGCGGACGGCCGGGACGAGGACCCGGACGCTCCCTGGGACGCTGGCCCGTTCGACCCGAGGTATTGGCAGGAGTGGGTTAACTTGGTGGCGTTGGCGGTGAACGAGGAGAACGCCTCCGGCGGGCGGGTGGTCACCGCCCCCACGAACGGGGCGGCCGGGATCATCCCGGCGGTGCTGTTCTACGCCCTGCACTTCGCCCCGGGCATGGACCAGGCCAGCCAGGCCGACCGGGAGGCCGTGGTGGTCAGGTTCCTCCTCGCCGCCGGGGCCGTGGGGGTGCTGTATAAGGAACAGGCCTCGATTTCCGGGGCCGAGGTGGGCTGCCAGGGCGAAGTCGGGTCGGCGTCCTCGATGGCCGCCGCGGGCCTGGCCGAGGTCATGGGCGGCACCCCCGCGCAGGTGGAGAACGCCGCGGAGATCGCGATGGAACACAACCTGGGCCTGACCTGTGACCCGATCGGCGGCCTGGTCCAGGTCCCCTGCATCGAACGGAACGCGATCGCCGCCGCGAAGGCCATCAACGCCGCGAAAATGGCGCTCTGGGGCGACGGCACCCACCGCGTCTCCCTGGACGAAGTCATCATCACCATGCGCGAAACCGGCAAGGACATGTCCTCCAAATACAAGGAAACCGCCATGGGCGGCCTCGCCGTCAACGTCGTCGAATGCTGACACCCAACTGACCCGGCAGCAGGGCTGGCTGCCGATGCCCGTGGCTTAGTTGTGCAGTGCGGCCCACCAGTTAAGGCTGGCGGCGAACACCAGCCATGAGACGTAGGGCAGCAGGAGCAGTCCTGCCGTCCGGCTGATGGGACCGAAATGCAGCACCGTCACCGTGACGGCAGCAACCAGGGCCACGATGATGGCCAGCCCCAGCCATAGGGCTGCCGTGCCGAAGGCGGGGTAAAGTGCGAAAAACACCGGGGTCCAGGCGAGGTTGAGGGCCAGTTGGATGGCGTAGACCACCATGGCCTGCCGCCTTCCGTCCGTACGTTTACGCCACACCAGCCATGCGGCGAGGGCCATAGCTGCGTAGAGAACGGTCCAGACCGGTCCGAACACGCCGTTGGGCGGGGACCAGGGCGCCTTGTCCGCAGCGGCGTACCATCCGGTGACGTTGGCCGCCGAGGCCAGCCCGCCCAGCGCGGCCACCAGCAGGGACGCCGCCAGGAAAGCGGCAAGCGCTCCCGCCTGGACCGCGGCACTGTACGGCTGGCTGCCGCTTCCCGTGGGAGCGGCGCCCTGTTCCCCATCCGGCCTCATACCCCAACCCTTGTTGAACGTCCTGGGCTCCGTCAAGGCGGCGCTTACAACCGGGCGATGCCGGCGCGGGCGTGCTGGAGAAAAGCCGGGAGCGCATGAGGCTTTAGACTTGAGGCTGCATGTCCGCACACATCCAGAAGTACCGAAACCGCGCACAAACCCGATTGGACACGGCCCCCTTGCGAGAATTCACCGCACGTTTTGCCACAGCCGAGGAAATTGAGAACTGGGACAAGCACGTCACGGCCAACCCGAACGGCGGCAACATGCTGCAGTCAGCAGCCTACGCATCGGTCAAGAACGGAAAAGGCTGGAAAGTCCGGTTCCTGGTGCTGGAGAGCGGGGGAAACGCCAGCTACAACCTCGTGCTGGAGCGAAATTTTCCCGTCCTGGGGCGGCTTTGGTACCTCATCAAGGGCCCTGACCTGGCGGATGCAGCAGACCTGGAACCCGCCCTCGAAGCGTGTGCGCAGTTCGTCCGCAGCAGGAAGCTGAATGTCTTCACCATCAAGGTGGAACCGGACATCATCGACTCCGACGAGGCGCGGCGGGACGTCGCTGCCGCCGGCCTGGTCAAAGCCCCGAACATCCAGTCCAACGATTCCACCGCCCTGCTGGATATCTCCGGCACCGAAGAGGAAGTCTTCAAGGCCATCTCCTCGCGGGCCAGGAACGCGATCCGGCGCGCAGAGCGTGAGGGCTGCCAGGTGGTCCGGCAGGAGCAGGGGCCGGAGACGTACCGTGCCCTGTACGACCTGATGGCCAACACCGTCAACGCAAAGGGTTCAATGCCGCTGCGCAGCTACGACTACTACGAGCGGTTCTGGGACGAGTTCTGCAACCGTGGCCAGGGCAACTTCTTCTTCGCCTACGAAGACGGAAAGCCCAGCGTGGGTGCCTTCGTCATCAACTACGGTGCAAAGGCCACGTACAAGGACGGCGGTTCCACCCAGAACCGCAAGCAGTACGGGGACTCGCACCTGGTGCAATGGGCGGCCATCCGGCGGATGCAGGAACTTGGCTGCACGGAGTACGACTTCTGCGGCACCCCGCCTGCTGCGCGCATCAAGGACAAGACCCACAACCTCTACGGAATGGGCATGTTCAAGACCAGCTTCACCAAGACGGTCACCGACTTCGTGGGCTGCCACGACTCCGTCCTGTCCCCGCTCCGGCACCGGCTCTGGGTCAAGGGCGGGGAAAAGGTGTTCCGCCGGATCGAAACCGCCCGCACCCGGCAGCAGTTCTACTGACCTGCTCCAGCCACGGCCACGGCCAGTAACGCCTAAGCGCCCCCGCCGGCCTGCACGCAACCGTGCTGCCCGCACCGAAAACCGTCCGCCCAGCGCGAGCCCACAGGCCGCGACGAGTCCAGAAGAAGGTCACCCCTTGAATCCAGTTTCCGCCGCTACCGGGCTTGAGTACGCCAACCTCAGCGACGCCGAATTTGAGGCCTTCGCCCTGAAGCACCCGCAGAACAGTTTCCTGCAATCCATCGACTTTGCCCGCTTCCAGCGTGCCAGGGGCCAGCAGGTGGAACTCTTCGGCGTCCGGCGCGACGGCGAACTCGTGGCCGCAGGAAAGCTTAACTACACCACCACCCGGCTGGGATACACCGTCTGCGAATGCGCCAAAGGCCCGCTCATGGACTACACGGACCGTGAACTGGTGGGTGCCGTCGTCGAGGTTCTCCGGAAGCACGCTGCGGGCCGTAAAGCGGCTGAACTGCGGATCTCGCCGAACCTCAGGTACATCGCACGGGACGCCGACGGGGCCGAGCACCCGGAGACCGAGGACAACAGGCCGCTGGTGGCGGACCTGGAACGGCTCGGATTCCAGCACCAGGGCCTGGACATGAACTTCGTCAACGTCAACTGGATGTTCATCAAGAACCTGGTGGGAATCCAGGATGCCGAAGAACTGATCATGGGCACCAGCTACCGGACGCGGAAAGCCATCCGCAAGGCCGAGAAGAACGGTGTCTTCCTTGAACAGGCCACCCTGGAAACGCTGGATGATTTCTACGGGGCACTGAGCCGGGCCGGCGACGAAAAGGGGTTCGTGTACCGCGAACGCGCCTACTACGAGAACCTGCTCCGCACCACCTCTGCCGAATTCACCAAGCTGATGATGGCCAAGATCGACATCCCTGCCTACCGCAAATCCATCACCGAACGCATGGCCGAGGAGTCAGCCACCGCAGCCGAACTCCGCCGCGAGGTCGAGGAGACCGGCAGCAAGAAGAAAGCCAACCGGCTCAAGGTGGTCCAGGACCTCGTGGACAGCTACGAGCGGAGCCTGAAGGACATCGAGCGGTTCCCCGACTCCGTGGGAACTGCAACCGTGGCAGCTATCCACTTTGTCTGCTACGGCGATGAGGTGGTGTGCGTCATCGGCGGAACCGTCCAGGACTACATCTACTTCAACGGCGCAACCTCGCTCTACTGGGGAATGATGCTGCATGCCCTGGAGAAGGGCTACCCGCGGTACAACTTCTACGGCACGTTCGGCATCTCGGGACAGGACGAGGAAGGCCACGGCGGCTACGAATTCAAGAAGGGCTTCGGCGGGGAGGTAGTCCAGCTGGTGGGAGACTTTGTCCTGCCGGTGCGGCCCGCCGTCTTCCACGCCAACAGGCTCGCCAGGTCCGCTGCTGCGGCCGCCCGCACGCTCCTGGGCAAGCTGCCGCTGAAGCGCGCATCCTGACCGCCCAATAACCGCGCACAGGGAGGAACCGGGCATGACCGACCGGCCCGAACGGCCAGGGTCCAGGCCGAAGACTGATGGCCTGCCCAAGACTGAACCGCTGACGCCTGCGCAGCTTCGCCAGGACGCTGCCGCCAAGAGGATGCTGCGCCGCTTGGTGCAGGGCGAGAACCCGCCCACGGCTCCGCTGAGCATCGTGGACCGGCTGGCCGGCAGCCCGTATGCCAACCCCACCATCCAGGTGGGCGGCGTGGACACGTCCGCCCGTAAAACCCTGGACTTTGCCCTGCATCTGGCTGAGACCATGTTCCGCTACGGTGCAGGCGCCCTGGAGGTGGAGACCAGCATCATTGCCGTCACTGCCGCGTTGGGACTGAAGAACATTGAAGTGGACATCACCAACCAGTCCGTGGGCATCAACTATGCACCGAAGGACCAGACGCCGATTTCGCTCCTGCGCGTGGTGCGCTCCTGGACCAACAACTATGCAGGCCTGGCGAAGGTGCACCAGCTCGTGACGGACATCGTGGCCGGCGGCGTAGGCCGCGATGAAGCAATCCGCAGGCTCAACGAGGCCATCACCAGCCCCAAACCATACCCGCGCTGGATGGTGACGGCGGCGTTCGGTGTCTTCGCGGCGGTGTTCGTCGGGGTGTTGGGCGGCGGTGTCGCGTCGTCGGCGATTGCCTTCGTGGCCAATATCGGGATCAGCCTGCTTGCCCGGCAGCTGGGACGGTGGCGGGTACCGGACTTCTTCATCACCGCCAGCTGTTCTTTCGTGGTCACCATCCTGGCGCTGCTGCTCTGGCAGTGGGGGCTCACCGCGTCGCCGTCCATCGTGGTGGTGGGCGGCATCCTGCTGCTCCTGCCCACCGGGCGCCTGGTGTCCTCCGTGCAGGATGCCATCAACGGCTTCCCCGTGACGGCGGCGGGGAGGTTCCTGTCCACGCTGCTGACCTTCGGCGCGATCGTGGCAGGAATCGCTGTCGCCTTCGTGGTGGGGGAACTGACCGGGCTGCAGCGCATCGACGTCACGCAGACCTTCCCGCCCGCGTACGATCTGTGGGTCCTCATTATCTTCGTAGCCGCCGCGGTGATGGCCATCGGCATCACGGAACAGACCACCTGGAGGCTCCTGCTGCCCACCGCAGCCGTTGGCGTGGCAGGCTACCTGGTGTTGCTCGGCTGTGGCCGGATGGCAATCGGGGACCGTTTTGCACCTGCCGTAGCCGCCGTTGTCATTGGCCTGCTGGCACGGGTGGTGGCCTTGCGGATGGGTGCGCCGCAGCTGGTGGTGGCAGTCCCCGCCGCACTGATCCTGCTGCCGGGCCTCACGATTTTCCGGTCCATGTATGTGCTCACCGTGGAGGAAGCCGACGTCCTGGCGGGCGCCGGAGGGATGCTCAGCGCCGGCGCCATCGTCCTGGGTACGGCCGCCGGGATTGTCCTGGGAGACGTGCTGGCCCGCCCCCTGACCCGCAGCCTGGCGAGCAACGAGCGGCGCCGGGCCCGGCGCCGCTAGAGTACTGCGCCTGGCGAGGGCTAGAGCTGGCCCACCGGGAGTTTCTTTTCGGCCTGGAACACGTCCTCCACCCGGCCCTGCGCCCAGTACCCGGAGAGGGAAACCTGCCGCCGCTCCAGCCCGCGCTGCTTGAACAGGACTTCGCGCAGCGCTTTCATGTAGCCGCGTTCGCCGTGCGCAAAGACGTCCACGGTGCCGCTGGGCCACTCCGCGTCCGCCACTGCGTTGACCAGCAGCTCGCTGGAACCCGCTGGAGCTCCGTTGCGGGGCAGCCAAGTGATGTGCAGCCCTGCGGGAGCGGAAATGGGCTGGATGTCGGCCTCGGAATTGACCTCCAGGAAGGCCAGCCCGGTGGCCCCTGCCGGCAGTGCCTCGATGCAGGCGGCGATGGCGGGCAGGGCCGCTTCGTCACCGGCAAAGAGGTACCAGTCCGCTTCGGGATTGGGGTTGTAGGCGCCGCCGGGGCCGGTGAACGTGAGCGTCTCGCCGGGCTGGGCGTTGGCCGCCCACGGACCCGCCAGTCCTTCGTCGCCGTGGACCACGAAGTCGATGGCCAGCTCCCGGGCCTCCGGATCCACCCAGCGCAGCGTGTAGGTGCGGGTGAAGGGCCACTGCTCGCGCGGCATGGTCTCCCGGACGGTCCACAGGTCCAACGGGGAGGGGTACTCGACCCCGGCTTGTGGAAAGACGATTTTCACGTAGCGGTCCACGAACCCGTTGTTGACGAAATCGCCGAAGCCCTCTCCGCCGGCCACGATCCGGACCATGTGCGGGGACAGCTGTTCCTTCCGCAGCACGGTGAGGTTGACCTGCGGACGGCTCTTCTTGGTTGCGCTGGTGGCGGCGGGGACAGTGCTCATAAGGCAAGCGTAGCTAGGGCGACGGCGGGAGCTCCCAGGTTACGTCCAGCGCACCTTGTTCCCGGAGCAGCTGGTTCACGCGGCTGAACGGCCTGGAGCCGAAGAACCCGCGGGACGCGGACAGCGGACTGGGGTGCGGGCTGGTGACAGCGGGGGCGCCGGCCAGGAGCGGCCGGACGCCCTCAGCCTCCTTGCCCCACAACACGGCCACCAGCGGCATCCTGGACCCGTCCGGGGACTTGCGGGCAGCCAGTGCGGTGACTGCCGCCGTCGTAATTTCCTCCCAGCCCTTGCCGCGGTGCGAACCGGCCGCGCCGGCCCGCACGGTGAGCACCCGGTTCAGGAGCAGCACGCCCTGCTCCGTCCATGCCGTCAGGTCGCCATGGACGCGCGGGGGGATGCCCAGGTCCGATTCCAGTTCCCGGTAGATGTTCACCAGGCTGCGGGGGAGGGGGCGGGTGTGGGCATCGACGGAAAACGACAGGCCGACGGCGTGTCCCGGCGTGGGGTAGGGGTCCTGCCCCACGATGAGGACCTTCACGTCGGCGAGGGGCTGGCGGAAGGCGCGCAGGACGTTCGACGGCGGCGGCAGGATTTGGTGCCCGGCCGCTTCCTCACCTGCGAGGAAGGCCAGCACCTTCCGGAGTTGGGCTTCCACGCCCCGCAGTGCTTCGGCCCAGTCGGAAGCCATCAGCTCTTCCAGCGGCAGTTCCGCCAGGTCAGCGAAGCGGAAGGTGTCCACAGGGTCCTGCTGCAGCTCGAAGAGGGCGTCCGGCTCAAACATCGTTCCATTGTTGCAGTCTCTCAACCGAGGCTGGCACGGGTGCCCGGCGGCTGCTTGGAACCAGCCCGAATGACACCCGTGTGATTCGGCGGCTAGCATAGGGGTGAGACATTTACCGTAACCAGCGAAGGAGTGCGCCGTGGCGGAACCGGCCCGGGAACACCTGCCGGAGCAGGATCCACGGAAGTCCCTCCTGGCGGATTTCGTCCTTCGGGAATCCTCCCTTTCGGAGCGCGAACAGCAGATGCTGGCCCTGGAACGGCAGTGGTGGAAGTACGCAGGAGCCAAGGAACAGGCCATCCGAGACCTGTTTGACCTCTCTGCAACCCACTACTACCAGCTCCTGAACGTATTGATCGACCGCGAGGATGCCCTTGCCCACGATCCCATGCTGGTCAAGAGATTGCGTAGACTACGTACGTCGCGCCACCGTGCACGTACTGCCCGGCGCCTGGGATCCGACGCTTAAGACGCCCCAGGCCGGGACAACAGCCGCAATCAACAAGGATGTCCTTCCACCATGACCAGATACGCCCGCGATGAATTCGACAAGGTCCCGGAGGCTGCGTCGCGACAAGGTGTCCACCGGACGGCCTCGGCCCCGTCCCGCGTCCGGCTGTGGCCCATCCTGGCGGTGGGAGTGGCGGCCCTTGCCATTGGACTGGTGTCCTTCCTGATCCTTCCCAAACTGGGCTTCAACACCACCGCCAGCCAGGCGTCCGCAAGCGTGGAGTCAGCACCGCTCGCCGGCACCGGAACCGCGCCTTCGGCCACGCAGGCTGCTGCCACCAGCCCTGAGGCTCCGGCACCATCCGCCTCTGCCGCGCCCACCCAGGGCGATGAGCCCGGATCCGCACCCACGGCCTCCGCCACCCAGCCGGCCGCTGCGGACAGGACCCAGGCAGTTGCCGTCTACAACGCTGCCGGTACGGCGGGGCTCGCCAGCCGGATAGCCGGAACGGTGCAGGCTGACGGCTGGCGGCTCGGCCAGGTGGGCAACTGGTCCGGGGCCCCACAAAAATCCTCCGTGATCTTCTACGCCGGGCCCCAGCAACTGGCCAGCGCCCAGGCGCTTGCAGGGCTGCTGAACATCCCCACCGTGGTGAACAGCACCGAGTTCCAGGTACCGCTTGTAGTGGTGCTGGGCCCGGGTTACCGGTAGCCGCACGCCGTCCAGTCACGCCGGCCCGGTGTCCGCCTGGCCCCCAACGGAAAGAGTTGTTCACCATGTCACTGGGAACCGTCAAGTGGTTCAACGCTGAGAAGGGCTACGGCTTCATCACCGTTGACGGCTCCGGTGATGACATTTTTGTCCACTGGTCCGCAATCCAGGGCGAGGGCTACCGCGCCCTCGCCGAGGGCCAGCGAGTCCAGCTTGATGTCGGCGAGGGCGAAAAGGGCCCACAGGCAGAAAACGTCCGGCCCGAGCAGTGACGCCGACTTTTCATTCAAGAGCCCGCGCCTGCGCAGCGCTCGCCGGTTCCCTGGTGGCGGTTCTTTCGATGGCGGCCTGCGCCGGCGCCGGTGGCAACGCCAGGACTGAGCCGGCGGAGGCCTCCGGCGACGGCGTCCTCCGGGTGGGCCTGATCCTGGACAACACCGGCGACAACGCCTTCCTTAATGCACCCCAGCTGGCCGCCGCCAAGCTGGCCATCCAGGAAATCAACGCCGCCGGCGGGCACAAAGGCCGGCCGGTGGAACTCCTCCCGGTGCACCCTGACCAGGACGCCGCAAGGCAGGCGAATGGCTTGGCGGCTGCCAAAGCGGACGTGGTGATCGGACCCACCGATTCCAGCCATGCGGCCAGCGCCGTGGAGGTCCTGTCCCACTCACGCATACCACTCATGTCCCCGGCCAACACCGCTGGCGGCCTGTCCGGGCTGGCCAGCGGAGGCTACTATTTCCGTACCGCCGCGGCCGACGTCGCGCAGGGCCCAGTGCTGGCGAAGCTCGCCAAGGACGCCGGTGCCGGCACCATCAGCGTGCTGTACCAGGACGGCTCCTACGGCAAGGAACTCTCGGCCGCCGTGACCGACGCTGCGAAGAAGTCCGGCCTGACGGTCCTTCCCGGGGGAGGGTTCAAGGCAGGCGCCGCCGGGGACGCCGCCCGCGGTGCCGGCAAAGCCAAGCCGGACGCCGTCGTCCTGATTGCCCGCGAGGGCGCGCAGGGTGCCCTGTCCGAGCTGAACAATGCCGGCCTCAGCGGTTCACGGCTTATCCTCAGCGACGGCGCCTTCGCCCGCTACGGGTCCGGGCTTCCATCCCGGGTCCTCGAGGGCGCCCGCGCAATCGTCCCCGGACAGCTGCCCACCGCTGCCTTCCAGGGACGACTGCTGGCGGTGGACCCGGCCCTGAAGGACCTCTCCTACGCTGCCGAAACCTATGACGCCGTCACGCTGGCGGCCCTCGCCGCGGCCCGCGCCCAGGATGACGCCGGACGCTCCATTGCCGCCAACCTGATCCCCGTCTCCGGAGGGGCGGCGCACGCCGGAGCCGGGGCGCCCGCCGCGCCCTGCCTGAGCTACAGGGAGTGCCTCGGCGGCCTGGCTGCCGGCCCGGACATCAATTACGACGGCGAATCGGGCCCGGTTGCCTTCGATTCCAACGGAGACATCACCGCAGCCGTCTTCTCCGTGTATACCTACGGAACGGACAACCTCCCCACCCTGTCCGGCCGGGAGACAGCCGGACACTCCGGCTGATCGCCCTGGGCGAAGCCGCTGCTCCCCCGTTGGGTATCCGGCGTCTTTTCGCTTGCACTCTCACCTGGGGAGTGCTAATTATTGACTTAGCACTCTGACGCACCGACTGCTAAAGCAAAGCCTGGTTCCGGCCGGCGGCGCGCGGCACCGGTCGACGAGCGAAAGAAACACCTCACTTCAGTGAGATCCCCCGCCCGGAGGCATACAGAGGCCGCCGGCAAGGGATCGTCCGTCGCGGGCACTGCAGCGAAGGTTCATTCTTAACGACTGTCCCGAAAGGACTATTGCCGTTATGGCCAAGATCATTGCATTTGATGAAGAGGCACGCCGCGGCCTTGAGCGTGGCCTGAACACCCTCGCCGACGCCGTTAAGGTCACCCTCGGCCCGCGTGGACGCAACGTCGTCCTCGAAAAGAAGTGGGGCGCCCCCACGATCACCAACGATGGTGTTTCCATCGCCAAGGAGATCGAGCTGGACGATCCCTACGAGAAGATCGGCGCAGAGCTGGTCAAGGAAGTTGCCAAGAAGACCGACGATGTTGCCGGTGACGGCACCACCACGGCAACCGTCCTGGCACAGGCCCTGGTCAAGGAAGGCCTGCGCAACGTTGCCGCCGGCGCCGACCCGCTGTCCCTCAAGCGAGGCATCGAGAAGGCTGTTGAGGCCGTCACCGCCGAGCTGCTGAACTCCGCCAAGGAAATCGAAACCAAGGAAGAGATCGCGGCTACCGCCTCCATCTCCGCCGGTGACGATGAGATCGGTGCCCTTATCGCCGAAGCCCTGGACAAGGTGGGCAAGGAAGGCGTCATCACGGTCGAGGAGTCCAACACCTTCGGCCTGGAGCTGGAACTCACCGAAGGCATGCGCTTCGACAAGGGTTACATCTCCGCCTACTTCGTCACCGACGCTGAGCGCCAGGAAACGGTCCTCGAGGATCCGTACATCCTGATCGTCAACTCCAAGATCTCCAACGTCAAGGAACTGGTTGCTGTCCTGGAAAAGGTCATGCAGTCCAACAAGCCGCTGCTGATCATCGCCGAGGACATCGAGGGCGAGGCCTTGGCCACCCTGATCGTCAACAAGATCCGTGGCACCTTCAAGTCCGTCGCCGTCAAGGCTCCTGGCTTCGGCGACCGCCGCAAGGCGCAGCTGGCCGACATCGCCGTCCTCACCGGCGGCCAGGTCATCTCCGAGGAAGTCGGCCTCAAGCTGGAAACTGCTGGGCTCGAACTCCTGGGCCAGGCCCGCAAGGTTGTCGTCACCAAGGACGAGACCACCATCGTCGAAGGTGCCGGCGACGCCGACCAGATCGCCGGCCGCGTGTCCCAGATCCGCGCCGAGATCGAGAACTCCGACTCCGACTACGACCGCGAGAAGCTGCAGGAGCGCCTGGCCAAGCTGGCCGGCGGCGTTGCAGTCATCAAGGCCGGAGCCGCAACCGAGGTTGAGCTCAAGGAGCGCAAGCACCGCATCGAAGACGCAGTGCGCAACGCCAAGGCTGCAGTTGAAGAAGGCATCGTCGCCGGTGGCGGCGTGGCCCTGATCCAGGCCGGTGCCAAGGCATTCGCCAACCTTCAACTGTCCGGCGACGAGGCAACCGGTGCGAACATCGTCCGCGTTGCCATCGACGCCCCGCTGAAGCAGATCGCCTTCAACGCCGGCCTCGAGCCCGGCGTGGTTGTCGACAAGGTCCGCGGCCTGCCCGCTGGCCACGGCCTGAACGCAGCCACCGGCGAGTACGTCGACCTGCTGGCTGCCGGCGTCAACGACCCCGTAAAGGTGACCCGCTCTGCCCTGCAGAACGCGGCCTCCATCGCGGGCCTGTTCCTAACCACCGAGGCAGTTGTTGCTGACAAGCCGGAGAAGAACGCTGCTCCTGCCGGCGGCGACGACATGGGTGGCATGGGCGGCATGGGCGGCTTCTAAGCCCTCCGGCCGGGCCCTGCCCCGCCAGTTACGAAATGCGGCCCCCTCTTCGGAGGGGGCCGCATTTTTCGTCCCGGGAAGAGCATTCCCGCGGGGCTTACTTCCGGGCCGAATCCAGCATCCCCTGGACTTCCTTCTTGAAGGCCTCGGCGGCAGCCTGGGGGGTCAGCCGGTCATACAGCACTTCATCCGTGTAGCGCTTGATGATGTTCTGGACGCTTCCCGCACCCACCGGAGGAACCGGGGGCGCGTCCTTGATATCTGGCGCAATGTCCTTCAGGAACCCCACCACGGTGGTGTCTGCCGGCTTGAGCGAGGACGTGATGCCGGAAACGATGTCGCTGTTGGTGGGTACACCCCTGTCCGTCATTAGGATGGCCCCGGCCTCCGGGCTGTTGGTGAGGTAGTTGATGAACTCCGCGGCTTCCTTGGGATGTTTTGAACGGGACGAGGCGGACCAGAACATCGTCGGTTTGTAGTACATGCCGTTACTGGCCGCCGCGCCGTCGACGCTCGGAGCGCGCAGCATTTTGATACTGCTGCCGGTGGTGGCCTCGAGCGAGCCAAGCTGGTTGGTCCACCACCAAGCCATACCCACCCGGTTGGTGCCGAAGAGGCTTTGCTCAAGGCTGGCCCCGCCGTCTTCCGTCGCCACGTTCGCCGGCGGACTGGCCTTGGAATCGCGTTGTTCCCTGAGCCGTTCCCAGAAGGACGCCGCCGTTGCGGCCTGGAAGCCGAGCTTGCCGTCCGCGGAGTAGAGGTCTTCCCCGTGCTGGCGCAGCCAGATGATCAGGTCGGCCTCATTGCTGCCATACGCGGCCCCATAGGTCTTGCCATCACTCGCGGCGCTGAGCTTCGCGGCGGTGTCCATGAATTCTTTCCACGTCCACGTCTTGTCATCCGGGACGGGTATGCCGGCGGACTGGAACACCTTGGTGTTGGCCATGATGACGTAGGCGTTCTGGCCTGTGCTCAGGCCGTACTGTGCTCCGTTGTACTGGCCGGAGGCGAGTGCTTCTTTGTCCAGCTTCGACGTGTCGATCCCGTCCTGCTTGGACAGGTCCATAAGGGCGCCGCGGCCGCCGTATTCGGCGATGTATTTCTGGTCCATTTGGATGACGTCGGGGGCATCGTTCGCGGCCGTCTTTGTTGCCAGCTTGTCCCAGTAGCTGGACCATTCGCCCGGCTCCGCCTTGACCTTGATATTCGGGTGCGACGCTTCAAAGGCGGCGATAACCTTGTCCGTCTGTCCGTTCAGGTACTCGTTGCCCCACCATGCGAACCGCAGGGTCACTTGGCCGTTGTCGCCGGAGCCGCCGGCGGCACCGCAGCCCGTGGCCAGGATCGAGAGGGCCACGGCAGCAGCGCCAAGCTGGAACCTGCGCCGGCTTACGACTGGAATGGTCATTGATGTTCCTTCCGGGTTGGCTTCCTGGCGCCGGGCAGGGTGTTCGCCCGAACACTCGGCAGCTCAGAAACCGTTTTCTCGAGTAATGTTGTGATTCTTTCGCGCCTTAGGCTTCCCGTCAAGACGTTTCGGCAAACGCTTTCCCAGCATCGGCCGGACCGTGTGTCGGTTGCTTCTGGCAGGATGGACCGGTGACGATTACTGCAGCGGCTGACGGTTCGGCCTTGGGAAACCCCGGCCCGGCCGGCTGGGCCTGGTATGTGAATGACGATTGCTGGCGCGCCGGCGGCTGGCCCCACGGGACCAACAACCAGGGGGAGCTGATGGCTGTCCTTGACCTCCTGCGCGCTACAGCCCACCTGCCCGGGGAAGACCTGCGCATCCTTTGCGACAGCCAGTACGTGATCAACTCCATTACCAAATGGATGCCGGGTTGGAAGCGCAAGGGCTGGCGGAAGGCCGATGGAAAGCCCGTCCTGAACGTGGAACTCCTGAAGGAACTGGACCGCGAACTGGCTGGCAGGACCTACACCTTCGAATGGGTCAAAGGGCACGCCGGCCATGACCTGAATGAGGCAGCCGATGAGCGGGCCAGGGCTGCGGCCACCGCCTACCAGCAGGGCGTGGCTGCCCGGTCAGGCCCCGGTTTTCCCGGCGCCCACCACCCCGGCGCCCCAGGCCATGCCGCGGACGGGCAGCCTGCATCCGGTGTCGGCCTCCCGGCCGCCACCCTGGATATCCCGGCCGCTGTCCCGGCGCGCCGCGCGGCAGCGCCGGCCGGGAAAGCAGCGGCGGCCACCGGCAACGTTCCTGCAGCCCGCAGCGGCGCGCCTGCACTGGGCACCCCACGGGCAACGGCCGGCCCGGTCTCAGCCTTCGAGGAACCCGACCTGTTCAGTGAACTGGGCAACGAGGCCCTTGAGGCGGCCGAGGCAACCCAGCATGCAGGCTCCATCCCGCCCGAGGCGCTGGTGGAAGAGCTCGAACGTGAACTGTTGGGTCCCCTGGTGCGGGGGGACATGGGGCGGACGGCCGTCCTGCTCCACCCGGACTTCATGGAGATCGGCAGTTCGGGAAGGGTATGGACCCGGGACGCCATGATGATGGCCCTGGAAGAGGACCCGGGTGAACGGACCGACATTGAAATCCTGGGCGCAGAGCGCATCGGCAGCAGTGCGGTCCTGCTGACGTACCGAAGCTTTGCGCGTTCCGGCACTACGCTCCGCAGCTCCCTGTGGGTCCTCGATGGGGGCCGGTGGCGGCTGCGGTTCCACCAGGGAACTCCGGAGGCTTAGCCCGGCGTCAGCTGAACCGCTGCGCGTTTCCCTGCTCCGCCTGGGCGTAAGTAGCGGCGGCAGAGGCCAGCGCCCCGTTGATGGATGCCAGTGAAGCCTCCACCCGGCCCTGCGTGATGGTCCATTCGGTGACGAGCGCCTGGAAGTTGGTGGCGGCGGAACCGCGCCAGGAACCCTGCAGCTCGTCCAGTCCGCGCTTCATGGCTTGCACGTCCGCGCTGATCCGGTCCACGGTGGCCTGCACGTTGGCAGACTTCAGCTGCAGTAATTCTGTGTCAACGGAAATGATGCTCATGGCTGTGCCTTTCGGATACGGCGGCGGACCGCCCCCGCGCCCGGCGTATCCGGGCTGCTGGGACGAGCCTACGGAGCACTGGCAGGCGCGAACCATGGCCAGCCGGCTATATGTGGATAACCGATCCGTCGCTGCCCTTGGCGCCGGCGGCACTGTCGGCCGCTGCTTCCTGCCCGTCTTCGCTGCCATCGCGTGGTGCGTCTTCCCGCCGCGGAAGGCTGACCACCAGGGTGGCGCCGCCGCCGTCGGTCATTTCCACCCGCACCGAGCCGCCGTGGGACCCGACGATTGCTGCGACAATGGCCAGCCCAAGGCCGCTGCCGCCTGTCTCC
This sequence comes from Arthrobacter sp. ISL-85, assembly GCF_018613675.1. Lineage (GTDB taxonomy): Bacteria > Actinomycetota > Actinomycetes > Actinomycetales > Micrococcaceae > Arthrobacter. The sequence goes on from NZ_JAGGPQ010000007.1 coordinate 51,756, forward strand.
CTGGTCCGGGAGGTGTCAGCCCGGTAGAAGCGTTCAAAGACCTTGGATGCGTCCTCTTCCGAAATACCGGGCCCATGGTCCCGCACTTCGATGACGGACCGCTCTTCGCCGTCGGACCCGCGGACTCCGACGGCGAGTTCGATGGGGCTGCCCTCGGGGGTGTAGCGCAACGCATTGCCCACAAGGTTGCCCACCACCTGGCGCAGCTTGGCCTCATCCCCGAGCGCCGGGGCAGGGGCCGCCGGTCCGCCGTCAAGCCCGGTCAGCGAGATCACCCTCGAACGGTCGCTGGCCTGCGTGTCCACCACGGCATCGTGTGCAATCAGCTGCAGGTCCACCGGCTTCTGCTGCAGCGGACGCTGCTCGTCGAGCCGGGCCAGCAGGAGCAGGTCCTCCACCATGGACCCCATGCGTTTGGCTTCGCTTTCGATCCGGCCCATGGCCGTGGCCACGTCCTCATCCGTGGCCAGGGCGCCGTGCCGGTACAACTCCGAGAACCCGCGGATGGTTACCAGCGGAGTGCGCAGCTCGTGGGAGGCATCGGCGGCGAAGCGGCGCATCCTTGCTTCCGAGGCCGTCCGCGCCGCGAACGCCGTTTCAATATGCGCAAGCATGGCGTTAAGGGAGCTGCTCAGCCGGCCCAGTTCGGTGGTGGGGTTCTCCACTTCCACGCGGCGGGAGAGGTCGCCGGCGGCAATGGCGGCGGCCGTCTTCTCCACCCTGGCCAGGGGCCGGAACGAGCGCGAAACGGTCCAGCTCGCAATCAGCGAGGCCAGCAGCAGCGTCAGCAGGCCGACTCCGGTAACCACCAGGGTGGCATGCTTGAGGACGTCGTCCACGCTCTCCAAAGGCAGCCCAATGACCACCACGGATGTGGTTGGCCCGTTCTGGACCGTGACCGCCACCACACGCCAGTTTTCCCCGTCCGTCCCGCGGACCTGGAAGGGGGCGAGCCCGCGGGCCTGCGCCTGCTCCACCGTCATGGCGCTGATGTCGGGGTGGTCGTCGGGATCCCCGCCGAACGTGTACGGCTGCTCGCCCGGGGCAAAGAGCATCAGTGAATAGTCGGTGGGGATGGAGCTGGGCGCCTGCAACTGGGTGAAGGAGCGTTGTTTCCGGGCGGAGTCGACGGCCGCGTTCAGCTTGTCATCCACCTGGCCCTGGAGGTAGCTGTGCAGCAGGGTCAGCGTGACCGCTCCGGTCACTGTCAGGGCCACAATCAGCAGGGCCATGATCATGGCCACCAGCTGCGACCTGAGCGAGGCCGACTTCCACCGCCTCAGCAAGGTCAGCGCTTTTCAGCCGTCCGCAGGACGTAGCCCACGCCGCGCTTGGTCTGGATCAGGGCCGGCGCCTCGGGGTCGATGTCCACTTTCCGGCGCAGGTAGGAGATGTAGGACTCCACGATGGAGGCGTCACCGTTGAAGTTGTACTCCCACACGTGGTCCAGGATCTGCGACTTGGACAGGACCCGGTTGGGGTTGAGCATGAGGTAGCGCAGCAGCTTGAATTCCGTGGGGGAGAGCTCAATGACCGTACCTCCGCGCCGCACCTCGTGGGCGTCGTCGTCGAGTTCCAGGTCGTCCACGCGGATGACGGCGTCGTCGTCCAGGAGGGGCTGCGTGCGGCGGAGCACGGCGCGGATCCTGGCCACCACTTCGTCGAGGCTGAACGGCTTGGTGACGTAGTCGTCCCCGCCCACGGTCAGGCCTGTGACCTTGTCCTCGGTGTCATCCTTGGCGGTCAGGAACAGAACCGGGAAGTGCTTGCCGGAGGCACGGAGCCTGCGGGTGACGGTGAAGCCGTCCATGTCGGGAAGCATGACATCCAGCACGGCCAGGTCCGGGGCCTGGGTATCGGCCGCGGCGAGGGCGTCGCGGCCGTTTGCGGCGGAAACAACCTCAAAGCCGGCGAACCGCAACGACGTGGAGAGGAGCTCGCGGATGTTGGGTTCATCATCGACGACGAGCAGCCGGGCTTCTGGACCGTTCTTGTTCATGCTCCCATCATGCTCCCAGTCTCTGGGAGTTGTCTGGATATTCGTTGTGAGCATGATGATGGCGGGCTTGCGGTTACCAGTCCATGGTCCCCGGCTCACCTTTGAACGGGCCCACCACCCGGCTTGTGATCCAGCCGCCGTAAAAGCGGCCCGGTTGTGCAGTGACCCGTTCTCCATCCACTTCGCAGTAATCCATCCGGCCCGGGTAGATGGCTACCCGGTTGGCGAGCGCCTCGAAACCGGAGGCAGGCTCGGGATAGGACCAGGCGGCGCTGTCCGCTTCCTTGCCGCCGCCGCGGACGGTCAGGTACTTCGCCGCGCCCTTGAACTCACAGAAGCTGCTGCCCGAGGCGTGCTCCAGGGCGCCGGTGGCGAATGCTGACTGGAGGACGTAATACACCGGCGGATGGCTGGTCTCAAGGACGCGGAGGGAATCGGTGGTGTCGAGGATCAGCTCTCCGCCCAGCATGATGCGGATCCGTTCAGTGCTGGGCTCGATCCGCGGCGGGCGGGGATAGTCCCACACCGACTCCTGTCCGGGCCCGGGCACGGCCGGAATGATTCGTATGCTCATGCTTCCAGTGTGCGCGCAGTGGGGTGGCGCGCGCACCGGCGGATTCCTAGTCCGCGGCGTGCACGTCCTTGGCGTCCATGATCCGGTAGGCGTAGCCCTGCTCCGCGAGGAACCTTTGGCGCTTCGCGGCGAAGTCCTGGTCAAGGGTGTCCCGTGCCACCAGGGAGTAGAAGCGGGCGGCGCGGCCGTCCTTCTTGGGCCGCAGCAGCCGGCCCAGCCGCTGTGCCTCCTCCTGCCGGGACCCGAAGGAGCCCGATACCTGGATGGCCACGGAGGCCTCCGGCAGGTCGATGGAAAAGTTGGCCACCTTGGACACCACCAGGGTCTGCAGCTCCCCGGAACGGAACGCATCAAAGAGCTTCTGCCGGACCTTGACGGAGGTGTCCCCCTTGATCACGGGCGCCTGAAGGCGCTCCCCAAGGTCATCCAGCTGGTCGATGTACTGGCCGATCACCAGCAGCTGCTCCCCGGCGTGCCGTGCCACCAGTTGCTCCACCACCTGGGTTTTTGACTCAGAGGTGGCGCACAGCCGGTACTTGTCCGCGTCGTCGGCCATGGCATAGGCAACGCGTTCATCCTTGGGCAGGTCCACCCGGACCTCCACGCAGTCCGCGGGCGCGATGTAGCCCTGCGCCTCGATGTCCTTCCACGGTGCGTCATACCGTTTGGGCCCGATCAGGCTGAAGACCTCTCCCTCGCGCCCGTCCTCGCGGACCAGGGTGGCGGTAAGCCCCAGGCGGCGGCGGGCCTGCAGGTCTGCGGTCATCCGAAAGATCGGCGCCGGCAGGAGGTGGACCTCGTCGTAGATGATCAGGCCCCAGTCGTGGCCGTCCACCAGTTCGAGGTGGGGGTAGATGCCGCCGCGTTTGGTGGTGAGCACCTGGTAGGTGGCGATGGTCACCGCCCGGACCTCCTTCAAAGCGCCAGAGTATTCACCCACTTCTTCCTCAGTGAGGGAGGTGCGCCGGATCAGTTCGTCCTTCCACTGCCGTGCTGCCACCGTGTTGGTGACCAGGATCAGCGTGGTGGTGGAACCGGTGGCCATGGCCGCGGCTCCCACCAGGGTCTTGCCCGCACCGCAAGGCAGTACCACCACGCCGCTGCCGCCCGCCCAGAAATTCTCACTGGCCAGGCGCTGGTAGGGCCGGAGTTCCCAGCCGTCCTCGTTGAGCGCGATGAGGTGCGGGGTGCCGTCGACGTAGCCGGCCAGGTCCTCCGCAGGCCAGCCAATCTTCAGCAACAGTTGCTTGAGCTGGCCCCGCTGGGAGGCGTGCACCACCACCGTCTCGCCGTCGATCCTCGGCCCCAGCAGCGGCGCGATCTTCTTGGCCCGGATCACTTCCTCCAGCACGGGGTAGTCGTCCGTCCGCATGACCAGCCCATGGCGGGGGTCTTTTTCGAGGCGGAGCCGGCCGTACCGGGACATGGTCTCCTCGACGTCGATCAGCAGGGAATGCGGCACCGGGAAGCGGGAGTACTTCAGCAGGGCGTCGAGCACCTTTTCGGCGTCCAGCCCGGCGGCACGTGCATTCCACAGCCCCAGTGGGGTCAGCCGGTAGCTGTGCATATGTTCGGGCGCCCGTTCCAGCTCCGCGAAAGGCGCGATGGCGTGCCGGGCCTCGGTGGCCAGTTCGTGGTCCACCTCAAGGAGGATGGTCTTGTCGCTTTGGACGATCAGGGGTCCGTCGGTCACGCGGGGGAATCCTTCACTGGCGCAGTTCCTCTGCGGCCTCGATATCGATAATGCGGTGCACGGACAGGACCCGCTCCGTGTCCCTGGCAGGATCGAAGACGCGGACCCTGCCTCCGCTCACAGATAGCGGAACAACCACTTCCAGGCTGGCATTCCCCAGGCTGTCCACCACGTTCATATGGATCCGTTGCTTCAGCCGGATGGCCCTCTGCAGTGCCTCAAGCCCGAGCTGGGTGGCGGCCTCGCTGCCGGCAGCGAGGCCGGGGTGGTGTCCGACGCCGGAGCCAGCCTGCCGCAGGACGTCCAGCTGGGCCTCAACCTCCTCCGCCGGGGGCGCCATCCGCGGGGCGGTATAGACGGGGCGCGCGCTTTCCGACGGCGTGGACGGGCGGCGCAGGTGGGCGGCAGGTTCGGCCCCGTCCACGGACGGGGAAAGGCCCAGGCTCCGGAGTACGGCGGCCAGCTCGCGCGGCGGCGACGATGAAGTTACAACTGTGGGGGACAGGCGGGCAAGGCCAAGCTGGGCGGCCTTCGGTCCTGCCAGCAGCTCCCGCAGGGCTGTTTCATCGTCGCTTTGGATGAAGCTGGCGGCCTGGCCCACGCGGAGCCTGCCGTGCCGGGACGCGGTGTCCTCCACCAGGTACTCCAGCGGCTGCGGCACGGCGGTGGCCGAGTGTTCGCGAAGAAACGCCAACAGGCCGGCGGAGTCGTAGCCGGAGTCGAGTGCCCGCTTGATGGACTCGGCGGAGAACCGGTAGATGGTGGCGGGGCCCTGGCCTTCGGCGTCCGCCATTGACAGGAGTTTTTCGGTCAGCGCCGGAGCAAGGTAGCCCGGGGCGACAGCGGTCAGGTCCGCCTGCAGGAGCACGTGGTTCAGGGCCGCAGGCAGGTGCTCGCCCAGGATGTTAAGGGCGGCATCCGGGTCGTCGTCGGCAAAAGCGTTCCCTAACTGGCTCAATGCACCCGACCCCACCAGGCCCAGCATCTCCGCCTCGGCGAGGACCCCGCGGATCAGCGAGCTGAACCGCCGGGCCATCCGTGGCTGTGACCACTCAGCGCGCTGCAGGACGGCCGCGGCGTCAAGCACGGGCGCGCCGCCGTCGGCAACGGACGCCTCCTGGGTGAGCTCGTGCAGGATCTCGAGGATCCGCCGGCGGACCACGGGCGCGTCCGGCCGCTGCGCCCCGGCGGACAACGCGGCGATGGTGGTTCCGGATGCCGACCGGGCGCCCGGTGCGCCCGGGGCAGTGTTAACGGGCTGGCCCACCATGGACGGCACGCGTTCGCTGGCAAGCCACGCGTTCACCAGCCACAGCCATTGTTCCTGCCGGGGAAGGACCAGCCATTCCAGTTGCGGCGGCTGCACCCACGACGAAGAGTCGACGTCGAGCCGGATCAGGCCCGCCAGTCCGCACAGCTCCAGCAGCAGGCATACCGCGCCCTGTTCAATCCGCAGGTGTTCGGCCAGGCGGCGGATTTCGCGGACGCCCACGCCTCCACTGCGCAGTGTGGCCAGCGGATGTTCCCGGACCGCATGCAGCAGCTCGGAGACCAGCCGCAGGGTTTCCGAGATGGCGCTCAGGGCTGCATTGCGGCGGAGCGCAGCCGTGGTCCTGCCGAGCTCCGGTACCGGTGGCGCAAGGGTGAAGTCGTTGATGATGGCGCCGCCGCGCAGGGCCAGCCCCACGCTGTGCGGCAGCTCCACGTGGGCGGCGTCCAGCGGCACCAGCAACCCGCGGGCAAGGAGCCAGTCAACGGGCCCGACGTCGGCGCCCTCCGTAGTGACCGACGCTTTTCGCTGCGCCTGGGGGACGGCACCCATGGCCCAGTTCCGGAACCTGGCGAGCAGCGCCGTCGTGCGTTCCGGGGCACCGGCGAGGATGTCCTGCAGTGCCTCCGGGGAAGATGTCCAGTGCTGAAGGGCCAGGGCAGCCTCCATCGGCGTGGTGGCGTCGTGGACTGCGAACCCGCTGCGGTGCAGTTCGGAGACCAGCTGCACCGCGCGCTGGCCGAAGGCCGGCTGCAGGCGGACAAGCTCGGTGTAGCTGCGGCCCAGGCCGGCCGGATAGATCCCCACCACGTCCTTGAGGGAGCCCACCGGGAGATAGAACGGCTGGTCCGCAGCCGGGGAAGGAGTGCCGTGCGGGGGAGCGGCGGGGTGCACCAGGGCAAGCTCCTGCAGGGTGCCCAGGATCTGGTTGACGGTGGCCAGGGCCGAGCCGTGGATCAGTTTGTGCACTCCCTCAGCGGAGGCGCTGTGCCCGGTGTCGGTGTTGGTGCACAGGTGCAGGGTCTCCAGGACCTGCATGTGCGGCCGGTTGAGCCGCTCAAGGGCGCGCTGGACGCTGACGCGGGAGCTGGCACGTGCCGCCAGTGCGGCAAAGTCCGGGACGGACGGGGAAATGAGATCCGGCCGCGCGGCGAACAACGCCCGCAGCGAATCATCGCTGCGTGCCTCCAGGTCCTTGCCGAGCGCGCGAATGAGGGACATCAGTCCAACGTTACCGCTGCTGCGCCCTTCCCGCCCGACGCCGGGCGGCAACGCCGTCCAGGACCAGCAGGAGCATCAGGATGAAGGCCACCGGTAGGCCGTAAAGCGCGGTGTAGGTGATCCAGGCGGGAGCTACCGAGCCGGCAAAGGCAAAGGCCATCACGGCTGCCACGGCTACCAGGGACAGCACGGCAACAACTGCGGCGAGGACCATCAACGGCCGCCGGTAACGCGAGGGAGTCATGGACGCAACGGTACCGCGCCCGCACCGGTGCGGGTAAAAGCCGGCGCCTTGTGCCTGCGGCGGAACAGTGCCGCCCAAAGCATCAATAGGCCATGCGGCAGGATAACCTTGAAGCATACAGACCAACACGGTTTGCGTTTGCCATACCCTGAACCCGCACAACCATGCGGATGCGGTGGCATCCGGCCGTGTCTCATGACAGCAGAACGAAGAAGGTTGATTACGTGCCTACCGGCAAGGTCAAGTGGTATGACAAGGACAAGGGCTTTGGGTTCCTCGCGGGCGAAGACGGCCAGGAGGTCTTCCTGCCCAAGTCGTCGCTGCCCGAGGGTGTCACCGAGCTGAAAGCCGGCACCCGCGTGGAGTTCGGCGTGGCGGACGGGCGCAAAGGTGCACAGGCGCTGGGCCTGCGGGTGCTGGACAAGACCCCTTCCATTGCCAAGGCCAAGCGCCCCAGCGCCAAGGACCTTGCCCCGCTGGTGCAGGACCTGGTGACAGTCCTGGACAACCTGTCCGGGACCCTGTCCAAGGGCAAGTACCCGGACGGCAACAAGGGCAAGGCCATTGCTGCCGCCCTGCGCAAGGTCGCCGACGAGCTGGACGTTTAGGCGCCGATGGATCCCCAATCTGAACAGCCGGGCACGCCAGTGCAGGAGCAGGCTGCCAAGACCCCGCCCAAGCGCAAGGCAGGCGTGCCGGTATGGCGTACGGGCAAGCCTGATGCCTTCCTGGCTGCCGCGGTGGACACTGCCCGGGCCGCAGTGGAGGGCATTACGCCGGCAGCCACCATCGGGCCGCATCTGGCCGCCAAGAGTGAGGGTGACCGGTTGGTCACGCACCTGTTTGAGTCCCGGCTGCCCGGCTACGGCGGATGGCAGTGGTACGCGGTGCTGACCCGCAACTCCCGCTCCAAAGTGGTCACCGTCAACGAGCTGGGCCTGCTGCCGTCCGGGGATGCCATCCTGGCCCCGGAGTGGGTGCCGTGGGCCGAACGCGTCCGCCCCGAAGACCAGCAGCAGGAGTCCGAAGCGGACGCCAGGGAAACAGACGCCCCTGAAGCGGCCGGCCAGGAAACAGCGGACGCGGCGGAGGATTCAACCGACGACGCCGGCACGCAGGCTGGGGCCTGACCGCACTTTCGCCGGGAAACCGGCCCCCCTGAGGGGGTAACGTACGACGGCGCCGTCCGGGAAGAACCCGGGCGGCGCCGTCGTGCGTTATCTATTGCTGCTTCCGTTCCTACCTCCGCAGCTCGCCCACCACGTAGTCGATGCTGGCCAGCAGGGCGGAGACATCGCTGGGCTCAATGGCCACGAAGGTGGCGATGCGCAACTGGTTGCGGCCCAGCTTCCGGTAGGGCTCAGTGTCGACGATGCCGTTGGCGCGCAGGACCTTGGCCACTGCCGCGGCGTCCACTGACTCGTCGAAGTCGATGGTGGCGATGACGTTGGAGCGTTCCTCCGCCTTGCCAACGAAAGGGGTGGCGAAATCGGAGGCTTCGGCCCAGCTGTAGATGCGTCCGGCGGAGTCAGCGGTGCGCGCGGCGGCAAAGTCCAGGCCGCCGTTGGAGTTCAGCCACTGGACCTGGGCGTCCAGCGTGACCAGGGTGGACAGCGAGGGCGTGTTGTACGTCTGGTTCAGGCGGGAGTTGTCGATAGCGGTCTGGAGGTCCAGGAAGTCCGGGATCCATCGGTCGCTGGCCTTGATCCGCGCGGCGCGCTCGATCGCGGCGGGGGAGAACAGGCCAAGCCAGAGTCCGCCGTCGGAGGCAAAGTTCTTCTGGGGGGCGAAGTAGTAGACATCGCTCTGGGCAACGTCCACGTCCAGTCCGCCGGCCGCGGAGGTGGCGTCGATCAGGACCAGCGATCCATCGTCGGCTCCGGACACGCGCGTCACCGGGGCAGCCACACCGGTGGAAGTCTCATTCTGCGGCCAGGCGTAGACGTCGACGCCGGCCTCGGCCTGCGCTGCGGGACGGGTGCCCGGCTCGGACTTGATCATCGAGGAGGCATCCAGGAAAGGGGCCTTGTTGGTGGCCGCGGCGAACTTTGACCCGAACTCACCGAAGGACAGGTGCTGGGCCTTCTTCTCCACCAGGCCGAAGCTGGCGATATCCCAGAAAGCCGTGGATCCGCCGACGCCGAGGACTACCTCATAGCCCTCCGGGGCCCGGAAGAACTCGCTCAACCCTTCGCGGACCGACCCCACCAGGTTCTTTACCGGCGCCTGCCGGTGCGAGGTGCCGAGGATGGTTTTGGACGCTGCTGCCAGCGCATCGATCTGTTCCTGCCGGACCTTTGACGGGCCGGCGCCGAACCGCCCATCCGTGGGCAGCAGGTCGGCGGGGATCGTGATGCTGGTGTCGCTCACAGGTGCTCCAATTCGGCGGGGGACGAAGGCTTTGGTCTGGACGGGCGGGTAGTGGGTGGCCGGCAGCGTGCCGTGGCTGCGCAACAGGCCGTCCCCATTCTGCCTGAATGGCAGTGGGGAGCGGGAGCCGGAGGGGCCAAAGTCCAGACACTGAGACGCCCCTCCCGGGCATGGCTGTTCTGAGCCCGGCTATTCGGACAAACTCAAAATAGGCTAAGCTTTCCTCCGGACTACCTCGCGGGAAGAGGCGATACGGTGGGACAACGCAAGGTACTGCGCCCGAGGAGCTGAGCTGGATGACGGATCTGATCGACACTACGGAGATGTACCTCAGGACCATCCTGGAGCTTGAGGAAGAAAACATCGTTGCCCTTCGGGCCCGTATCGCCGAGCGTCTGCGCCACTCCGGCCCCACCGTGTCCCAGACGATCGGCAGGATGGAACGCGACGGGCTGGTTGTCGTCTCCGGTGACAGGCACCTGGAACTCACGGACACGGGCCGCAAGCGGGCTACCGAGGTGATGCGCAAGCACCGGCTGGCCGAACGCCTGCTGGCCGACGTGATCGGACTGGACTGGGCTTACGTGCATGACGAAGCCTGCCGCTGGGAACACGTGATGAGCGAGCGCGTTGAGCGGCGTATCTACGAGTTGTTGGACCACCCCACCGAATCGCCGTACGGCAACCCCATCCCCGGCCTCGCCGCCCTGGGCGGACAGGCTGCCACCTTCGCCGACGGCGCCATCAGCCTGGTGGAGGCAATGGGGAGCTACGCGCCCGCCTCCGCAGTGACCATCAGCCGGTTGGCCGAACCAATCCAGGTTGAACCGGAACTGCTGGCGCAACTGGACGAAGGCGGAATCCGGCCTGGCGCGGCAGTGGCGCTGGAACGCGTGGGTGATTACATCTCCGTGCGCGTATCCGGAATCGAAGGCGCACTGGAGCTGCCGCCTGAGGTCGCCGCGCATGTTTTTGTCGCCATCCGGCAGCCCTGAGCCGCCCTTCCTACCCCAGCGGGCGGCTTCCACGCAAAGATAACGGAATTGTTACCTAGGGTCTTAAGGCCCTATAGTGGAAGCAATCGTTGATACTTAAGCGTTACCCCGTCCGGAGCCGAGCTCTGCCAGCGGATTGGGTGCAAGAGTCGTTACTGGCAGAGGCGGGGGAACCACAAGCGGCAGCCGGGGGACTGCCTTGGGGTGAAGTCCGTCAGCAGCAAGCGTCTCCAGTGAAGGATTCTTCCGGGAATACCCCTGTGCAGAAGCTTGCCCATGACGGGCCGGGTCTTTGATCTCTCTGACCCGAATCCGACAGCTAACTCCGCAGGCTTTTCCAGAGAGGAACCTCCCTTGACCATGCAGACCTCCCGGGGCCGCCGCCGCGCGGCCGGCCCCCCTTCGGCACCCCGGGTTGTCGAAGATGCCGCAGCGGAGCGCCCCCGCGATCTGCATCGCGACGCGCGCCGCCGGAGGGGTCCGTTCCGGCAGGTGACGGAGTTCGCCGCCGCCAGCGGGATTGGCCAGAAGGCCGGAATTGCCCTGGCTGCCACCGGCCTGGTGCTGACGGTCACAGTACCCGCCACCGGTCCGGTCATGGCCATGGATGCGTCGGGCAATGCGCCCCTTGCTGCCTCCTCTGTCAGTCCACAGCCCCAGATCTCCGCCGATGTTGGAGCCCAGATCGACTTCAGCCGCTCGGCCGTGGTGACCCAGGCCGATCCGGACGGGAAGCTGAAGCAACTCCTGAGCGCGCAGTCCGCGGGCTCCGTTACGCGCGCCGCATCGGCCGGGACCTTGGCCGCCCCGCTTGCATCGCTCACCACCGCCTCGCCTTTTGGCTACCGGGTGAGCCCTATCACCGGCGGCTCCGGGGACTTCCACCGCGGCCAGGATTTCGTGGCGCAGTGCGGGACTTCGGTCCTGGCCGCCGCGACGGGCACCGTGACCTTCGCGGGCTGGCATCAGTTCGGCGGCGGTAACCGGGTGGTCATCGACCACGGCAATGGGCTGGAAACCACCTACAACCACCTGTCGTCCTTCAACGTCAAGGTGGGCCAGACTGTCTCCCGCGGGGACGTTGTGGCACTGAGCGGTACCACCGGCGCGTCCACCGGCTGCCACCTGCACTTCGAGGTGCAGGTCAATGGCGAAGTGGTCGATCCCATGGGCTGGCTGTAACCGAATGATTGTCAACTCTCAGATCCCAGCGACGCGCCGTGACCTGAATGTGACATTGAAACAAAACTGCTGTACCGTCTAACTCGCGTCAACTTTTCCGAAGTTGACGCTCTTGAGTGGATTGCCTAACTCTGCCACCGCTCAAGGTCCGTTCGCATTTCATCGTCTGGCAGGGGCGGGGGAACCAATTTTGGCCTTTCACTTCAGAAGGCCTTGGGGTTAAGTCACGAGCTTCCCAGGAAGCAATGTGGCCGGGTGACTCCCATCCGAATCCGACAGCTCACCTCGCAGGCATTGGGAGAGGCTACCTTCGTGTCTTCACGCCATCATTCTGCGCGCCACCGTGCGCAAACGGTTCGCACCAACCCCCTGGACGCCGTGTCCAAGGCCGTGAGTGCAAACGCCGGGAACGTAGGCCGCCAGGCCGCCGTCGTGGCAGCTGCATCGGGCCTCATCCTGAGCATGGGCCTGCCGGCCACCGCAGCAGACACCACCGCTGGCGTCTCGGCCTCCACCGAGTCCGGTTCGGCCCAGACGGCCCTCGCCGTCACCGCGGCCCCCACGGCCACGGTTTCCTTCGAACGTCCTGCCGTCAAGACCACCGCCGCTCCCAAGGTGGAAGCGGTGCGTCCCCAGTCCACCGCTACGGCCGAACGCGCAGCGACGGCCAGCGGAAGCCAGGACGCTGCCCCGGCCGCCAAGGCCGCGGAGACCGTATCCGCCGCGACCTCCGGCATTGCAGCCATCGCCTACACCGGCATCGGCCACTCCTACGTGTGGGGCGGCACCAGCCCGGTCACCGGCTGGGACTGCTCCGGGTTCGTTCAGTGGGCCTACGCGCAGGCGGGGATCAGCATCCCCCGCACCAACGCGTGGAGCATCATGGCTCCCACCTCCACCCCGCAGCCGGGCGACCTCGTTGTCCAGAACGGCGGCGCACACGTGGGCATCTACGTCGGCAACGGCATGATGATCAGCGCACTCAACCCCTCCCAGGGCACGCTGCTCCACTCGCCTGCAGCCACCGGTACCTCGGCGTACTACCACCTCAACAAGTAGTTCTTGGGCTCCTCGCTCCAAGGGCTATTTCTTTGCCAAAGCTTCTTCACTAGTAACCACATCCCCGTTCGGGACGTGCCGGCGTACCCCCAAGATGCCGGCGCGTCCACGCCCCTTTGCCTGCCTACCCGCGGTTCGAAGGAAAAACGAAAGAGAGAACTGATGACGACTCGTGCTACCGCACGGCACCGCGCCGAGGTCACCAAAACCAACTCGATCGCTGTCATTGCCAAAGCTGTCAGCGACAACGCCGGTGGCATGGGCCGCCAGGCCGCAGTTATCGCTGCCGCTTCGGGCCTGGTCCTGACCAGCGGCATCGCGGCAAACGCTGCAGACGCCAACATCAAGCGCGATTCCGCTCCGGCATCCCAGCTGGAAGTTGAATCCGCGGTCGACGCTCCGATTTCCGCGGCTTCCACCATCGCCATCAGCTACGAGAAGCCTGCCGTCACCACCACGCCGGCTCCGGTAGTCGAACCTGAGCCCCAGGTCCAGGTGCAGGAAGCTGCTCCCGCTGCCCCTGCCGCCCAGCCCGTTGCGGCTCCCAAGGCCACGGCCAAGGTTGTTACCACCGCTGCTCCTGCCGCTCCCGCGGCCCAGGTTTCCGCCAGCGGCAAGGGTGCGGCAATCCTCTCCGCCGCTTACGCCCAGCTTGGCGTGCACCAGGACTGCACCATGCTGGTAACCAACGCACTGGCCGCCGTCGGGATCCACTTCCACGACTGGCCCGCCGGCTACCTGTCACTGGGTGACACCGTGCCCATGTCCCAGGCCCAGCCCGGTGACCTGCTGTACTACGCTGACGGCGGCGGCGGCATGGCCCACATCGCCGTTTACGCCGGAAACGGCATGGCCGTGCACGGCGGCTTCAACGGCAATGACACCGTGGTCTTCAGCGCGAATGTTGGCTCGGGACCGGTTGCCATCCGCGTAAGGTAGGCATTCCGGTGCCGGCCTGTACCAGCACTGGCCACGCCTAAGCCCAAGGGACCCCCGCCATCGGCGTGAGGGTCCTTTGATCTTTTAAGGGAGTTTCGCGCCGGCACGGAGTCTTTTCCTTATCTGGGTCCGGAACAGGCCCCTGGGGCGGCGATTACCTGATTCTGCATTTCTTTGTTTACTCTTGTGATGTCGATCCATAGCCCGGATATGCCGGGGGCAGCCGGCCCTCGTGCCCCTGACGGGTGCGGCCGTAAAGAGGTAAGTGCATGCGCACTCTCGTTCTGAATGCTGGATATGAACCGCTGGCGGTCATTACTTTCCGCCGGGCGCTGGTGCTTGTGCTGACGGGCAAGGCAAGTGTGGTGGCCGAAGGGGATGACCCGGTGGTAGGCCCCACCGACGTCCTGGGCCGCCCGTCCGTGATCCTCCTCAACCGCTACATCCGGCCCCGGTACAACCACTCAACGGCAGTCAGCCGCAGGGGCGTACTCCGTCGCGACGGGCACAAGTGCGCCTACTGCGGCAAAGCGGCGCACACCATTGACCACGTACACCCGAAGTCACGGGGCGGCGCCGATTCGTGGGAGAACCTGGTGGCCGCCTGCCTGCGGTGCAACAACGTCAAGGGCGACCATACTCCCGCTGAGATGGGGTGGACCCTGCGGTTCGTTCCCGCGCCGCCGCACGGGACTATCTGGCAGATCAAGGAACTGGAGAAGCCGACGCCTGCCTGGGATCCGTTCCTGCTTCCGGAGCGGGCTGCCTGACTGCTCAGTGATGGTGCTGATCGCTAGGCTGGGGGAATGCAGGAAAACAGGTTGGCCTTCGATGCCGTGATCCTGGCCGGGGGACGGTCATCCCGCTTGGGCGGGATACCAAAGCAGTCGTTGGTCTTCCGCGGCCAGACCCTCCTTGACCGCGCCATAGCCGCGGCGGCAGGTGCCCGGCAGACCGTGGTCGTCGGCGATGCTGGATCCCCGCCCGGTGAGGCCCGGGCCGCACAGCTGCCCCCGGCAACCCGGCCTCCCGCCTTGCTGACCTGCCGGGAGGAGCCGCCGTTCGCTGGGCCCGCGGCTGCAATCGCCGCGGGCCTGGACACCCTGGCCAGGAATGGGGGAGGTGCCCCGTACTCCCTGGTGCTGGCGTGCGACATGCCGCTGGCTTCGCAAGCCCTGACAGTCCTGCAGGATGCACTCGGGCAGTCCGCTGCCGCCGCAGGTGGGGCAGGCGGTGTGATGGCCTGTGCCGAGGACGGGAGGGCCCAGCCACTGGCGGGTTTTTACAGCACGGCTGAGTTAACAAAGGCCTGCCGTGACCTGGCGGCCCGCAACGCCCTGGTCAACGGTTCAGTCAGGGCGCTCCTTGCTAGTCTGGACGTGCAGCTTGTCACAGTCCCCGCCGGGTCCACGTCCGATGTGGACACCTGGGACGATGCTGCCGCGCTGGGGATTGCTGCCGGGAACCAGTGTGCAGGGCAGGACCGGCGCACGGGCGAAGCTAACGTGGGAGGCAATTCGTGAAAAGCCAGGATGAAACGCTGGAAGAGTGGTGCAGGGCGCTTCTCCAGGCGTACAAACTTGAGGACGTCCAGGTGGATGTCAATGCTGTGCTGGCGCTTGCAGGCGTCGCCGCCCACGCGGTTGTCCGGCCGGCCGCGCCGCTCACCACCTTCATTGCCGGCTTCGCCGCCGGCCTTGCTGCCGCTCCCGGCCGGGAGCTGGATGCGGCTTCAATGGACGCGGCGCTGGCCGTTGCCCGTTCCCTGGCGGCAGACTACGACGCTGAAGCTGCCGGGACTCCCGGCGAATGACGGCAGAACCCCACAGCGATCCGGAGGCGCCGCAAAGCACTGAAGCCGAGGCAAAAGCGGAAACAACTGAACAGGCGCATGCTGCCCACCACCATGCGGCCCACACCTGGGAAGAGGCCCGGCAGGCTGCGTTCGATGCAGCAACCCCCATTCCCCCCGGCCCCGTGGCGCTTGGGATGGCGCTGGGCCGCAAACTTGACCAGGACATCGTGGCCCTCCAGGACATGCCCCACTACGCATCGTCGGCCATGGACGGCTGGGCCGTCAATGGAAGCGGCCCGTGGATCCCGGTGGAGCCCGGAATCCGGCTGGCACCGCACCAGGCGAGCCCCATTGCCACCGGCGGCCTTATCCCACCTGGCGGCAAGGCAGTTCTCCGCACCGAGAATGCCGTCCTTGGCAAGGATGATGAGGGGCTCCCCGTCCTGATGGCCGGCGGCAAGGCGCGTCCCGGCGAGCCCCGCGCGGGGGAACACATCCGGAAGGCCGGGGAGGAAGCGCTGGAAGGGGATCCCCTGGTCAAGGCTGGAGTGGAACTCAACCCCGCCCACCTGGCCCTGGCAGCCCTGGCCGGCTACGACGAAGTGCAGGTCCAGGGGAAGCCGGTGGTCCGCCTGGTGCTGACGGGGTCAGAGGTGGTGGAACAGGGCATGCCGGTCCCCGGCCAGGTGCGCGACACTTTCGGTCCGCAGCTGCCGGAGGTCGTGGCCATGCTGGGCGGCATCGCTGGCGGCCGTCAGCGGATCGGCGATTCCTACGCCGAATGGCTGGCGGCGCTTGAAGACGTGCTGCCGGAGGTGCCCGGGGCGCCGGACCTGCCTGCCGACGTCGTAATCACCACCGGAGGAACCGGACGCTCAGGAACGGACCATCTCCGGCGGGCAGTGGGGGAACTCGGGGGCCGGCTGATCATCGACGGGGTGGCCATGCGGCCGGGACACCCGGCGGTTCTCGCCGAACTGCCGGACGGCCGCTTTGTCCTGGGACTTCCCGGCAACCCGCTGGCGGCAATGATGGCGCTCTCCACCGTTGGGGCTCCGCTGCTGGCCGCATTGGGGCACCGCGGCATGCCGGCGGTACAGGAAGTGCCGTGCGGGACACTGATCGAGCCGGAGCTTGGCCGTACCCGGCTTATGCCGTTCCGGCTGCTGTACGGCATGGCTTCCCCGGCGCAGCATACGGGACCTGGAATGATGCGCGGCCTGGCAGCCGCTGACGGGGTGCTGGTGGTGCCGCCGCACGGTGTGCAGCTGGGTGAGATGGTGCCCGCTTTCGCCCTGCCATGGGGACCGCCCATTCCGCGCCCCGGTGACGGGCAGGCCAAAGCCAAACCGCGAAGCAACGCCCGCACCGGACAGCCCAAGCCCAAGCAGCAACCCAGCGGCCCCGTGGACTGGAGCGCACTCCTGGGCTGAGGACGTTGGGGCTCGGCCTTTCGGCCGGGGTTCCTGGGCTAAGGCAGGCTCTGTTGGTGCCATGATGGAGTAATGAACAGGCAGGGTGGAACATGGGACGCGTGACCCAGCGCCGCAGGGTGCACAAGTATGTCCTGGACGGTTCTCCGGGGGCCCTGGAGTACCCCGTCCGCCACCGGGAAGACATTCTCGCAGTGGAGGAGCCGCTGGAAATCCGGCTGGGCGGGCTTTCCTACTCGGTCACCATGCGGACGCCGGGTGACGACTTTGATCTGGTGGCCGGTTTTTTGGTGTCAGAGGGGGTCATCTGGGCGCCCGAACAACTGGTGTCGCTGCGATTCTGCGCCGGTGAGGACGAGAACGGCGTCCAGACGTTCAACGTGGTGGAGGCGCAGTTGCGGCCTGACGTTCCACTCCCCGACACCGGCCGCAGGGTCTACACGTCCAGTTCCTGCGGCATTTGCGGGACGGATTCCATCCAAGCGGTCCAGAAGTCCTCCCACCACAGCCCGCAGGCGGACCCGCTGACGGTCGATGCCAAGGTTCTGGCCTCCCTGCCAGGGCTGCTGCGAAAGTCCCAGCGCGTCTTTGACGATACGGGCGGCGTGCACGCGGCGGGCCTGTTCAGGATCGACGACGACGGCGAACCACGACTCCTGTGCCTGCGCGAGGACGTGGGCCGGCACAATGCCGTGGACAAAGTAGTGGGCTGGGCGCTGCGCGAAGGCCTCCTGCCGTTGACCGGGACAGTCCTCCAAGTGTCCGGCAGGGCGTCCTTCGAACTGGTGCAGAAAGCCTCCCTTGCCGGGATCCCGGTCCTGGCTGCCGTCAGCGCCCCTTCCAGCCTTGCCGTGGAACTGGCAGAGGCAAACGGGCTGACCGTGGCTGGATTCAGCAGGGGCACCAGTTTCAATATCTATGCCGGGGACTCCCGGATCCTGCGGCCCGAACCCGCGGTGCCAAGAACCTAGTGCCGCCGACGCCTGGGCTGACCCGCTGGATAAGCTCAGGGGGGTTGGTTGCCGTGCCGTCAGCGGGTAGATTTGTCCATCGAATGGACCCGATGATCCAGTCTCCAGCCTAAAGAGGACCTATATTGCATGACGACCGCAGGATCACGGAAGTCCGCCTGGCGCGGTTTGTGCGCGAGCGCATTGCCCCTGCCGTTTACACCAGGACAGTCCCGCTGACCCTGAGCAGTTGGGAAGTACCCGGGGAACCGGTCCCCGCCCTCGAGGCGATGAGGCAGGAGTTCCGGCCGCAAGAGCACGGTGCTCCCTGGGGACGGCCGTGGGGCACCACGTGGCTGCGGCTGCAGGGGGAGGTGCCCGAATCCTGGGGCGGCGGCCCGGACACCACTGTGGAGGTGGTGGTGGACCTGGGGTTTACCACCGAGGCTCCCGGGTTCCAGTGCGAGGGCATCGCCTGGCGACCCGATGGCAGCATCGTCAAGGCAATCTCGCCCCGCAACCAGTACGTCCCGCTCAAGCTGTTGGGAAGCGGCATGGCGGTGGACTTCTACGTGGAGGCGGCCGCGAATCCGGACATGGCGCAGGGCTGGACCTTCGCTGCCACGCCGCTGGGTGACAAGGCGACCGCCGGGGGAGCCCCGCAGTACCGGCTGGGCACCATTGCCATCGCTGAACTAAACCAGTGCGTGTGGGAACTCCAGCAGGATGTCTGGACCCTTGCCGGCCTCATGGAGCAGCTTCCGCTGGAGCTCCCGCGCCGCCATGAGATCCTCCGTGCCCTCGAACGCATGATGGACGTGATGGACCCCGACGACGTCCCCGGGACTGCGGCGGCCGGGCGGCGGGCGCTCGCCGACGTCCTGGCAAGGCCCGCATATGCTTCCGCGCACCAGCTGGTTGCCACCGGGCATGCGCACATAGACTCCGCCTGGCTCTGGCCGGTCAGGGAAACCATCCGCAAATGCGCCAGGACGTTCTCCAATGTGGTGGCCCTGATGGACGAAGACCCCGGCTTTGTCTTCTCCTGTTCGTCCGCACAGCAGCTGGCCTGGATCAAGGAGCTGTACCCGGACTTGTTCAGCCGGATCCGGGAAAAGGTACGCGCAGGTCAGTTCGTCCCGGTTGGCGGCATGTGGGTGGAATCGGATACCAACATGCCCGGCGGCGAAGCCATGGCCAGGCAGTTCGTCGAGGGCAAGGGATTCTTCCTCGCGGAGTTTGGCATTGAGTGCAGGGAGGCATGGCTCCCGGATTCGTTCGGCTACAGTGCGGCCCTGCCACAGATCGTGAAGGCCGCGGGCAGCCGCTGGTTCCTCACGCAGAAAATCTCGTGGAACCAGACCAACCGGATGCCCCACCACACCTTCAACTGGGAGGGAATCGACGGCACCCGGCTGTTCACCCACTTCCCGCCGGTGGACACCTACAACTCGGACCTCAGCGGCAGGGACCTGGCCCACGCCGAGCGCAACTACCGGGACCACGGCCGCGGCACGGTGTCGCTGGTGCCCTTCGGCTATGGCGACGGCGGCGGCGGCCCCACGCGCGAAATGCTCGCCGCCGCCGCCCGTACGGCGGACCTGGAAGGATCACCCAAGGTCCGCATCGGTTCCGCGGAAAGCTTCTTCCGGCAGGCCGAAGAAGACTACCCTGTCCTGCCGGTCTGGGTGGGTGAGATGTACCTGGAGCTGCACCGCGGCACGTACACCAGCCAGGCGCGCACCAAGAAAGGAAACCGGCGCAGCGAGCACCTGCTGCGCGAGGCGGAATTGTGGTGTGCCACGGCTGCTGTCCGCGCGGGCGGTGACTACGACTACCCTGGTGCCGAGCTTAAGCGCCTATGGCAGCTGGTGCTGCTGCAGCAGTTCCATGACATCCTTCCCGGCAGCTCCATAGCCTGGGTCCATCAGGACGCCGAACGGAACTACCAGGCCATTGAAGCCGCCCTGGAGTCGCTGATCAGCCGCGCCGCCGCGGCCATGCTGGGCTCCGGAGACCGCCGGTTCCTGCTCAACGCCGCACCGCATGCCAGGGACGGGGTACCCGCACTGGCGGCGGGAGAACCGGCGTTGTACGCGGAACCGGTCCATGCCACCCCGCATGATGGCGGCTACATCCTGGACAATGGCATCATCCGGGCCGTGGTGGATGCCGATGGACTTCTCTGCTCCCTGCGGGACTACGCAAGCGGCCGGGAAGCGATCGCCCCCGGCCAGCACGGAAACCTGCTGGAACTGCACCGGGATACCCCCAACGAGTGGGATGCCTGGGACATCGATGAGTTCTACCGGCGAAACGTCACACAGCTGGTCCACGCGGAATCGGTCCGGCTTGCCAACGAAGGCGGCAGCGCCGTCGTGGTGGTGGAACGGCTGGCAGGGGCCTCGCCGCTGACCCAGCGCCTCACGCTCGCCCCCGGCAGCCCGTCACTGGAAATCACCACCTCCGTGGACTGGCAGGAGCGCGAAAAACTGCTGAAGCTTGGCTTTGCCCTCGACGTGCGGGCCGATCGGTCCGCTGCCGAAACGCAGTTCGGCCACGTTTTCCGGCCCACGCACACCAACACGTCGTGGGAGGCTGCGAAGTTCGAAATCTGCGCCCACCGCTGGATCCACGTGGGTGAACCCGGTTATGGGGTGGCCGTGTCCAACTCAGCCACCTACGGCCACGACGTTGGCAGGAGCATCAGGGCGGCCGACGGCGGGACCACCACCACGGTGCGCCTGTCCCTGCTGCGGGCCCCCAAGTTCCCGGACCCGGACGCAGACCGGGGACGCCACGAGTTGACAGTGGCCATTCGCCCGGGTGCTGATATTGCCGATGCCGTCCAGGAAGGGTACCGGACCAACCTTGCACCCCGGCTGGTCAGTGGGGCTGCCCCGGTGGAGCCGCTCTTCTCCCTCAACAACCCTGCCCTGGTCATTGAAGCGGTCAAGCTGGCGCAGGACGGCTCGGGCGACGTGGTGGTCCGGCTCTATGAGTCTCTGGGGCAGCGTTCCACGGGGAGCATCACGGCGAACTTCGGCGTCCGGGACATTGCGCCCACGGACCTCCTGGAGCGAACTATCGAGACCCCCGGAGTTGAGCCCACCGGCGCCGGTGCCGTGCTCACGCTCCGGCCGTTCCAGCTGGTGACGTTGAGGTTTGCCCGGAAGTAGGTGTGCGGGCTGTGGGGCGGCTCCGTCCCGCTGAAAGGGGCCCTTAAACAGGCTGAGTGGGGGCGGTCCCCAACGATCCGCCACCACTCATCCCCCCAATGTGTGCAAAGGCCCCCGGGGCAGCGGCGTTTCAGAATTTATCCCCGTTCAAAAACGCATACCGGCCCCGCCTTCACACATTCATGATTGTGTCACAGTCTAATGATTTTGTGAAAGCCCGTGAAGGTTACGTTTCGGTAGATGTCTTCCGGCTGCGCGCAGGACGTCCACTGAGCACCTTGGCTGCCCAGATCAGGGCCAGTCCGAGGACGTAGCAGAGCACTGCCGTGTAGTTGATAATGAACTGGAGTGCCTTGAGGCCGGGTGGCAGGACAGGGAAGAACATTGTGAGCGCCACCGCCACGCCGCCCAGTGCGAGGAGCGCGGCGGCGATGCGCACCAGGACCGGCAGCCGGTCGCGTATGGCCCGAACCATGGCGGGCAGGAGGGCCAGCGCGACGAAGGCGGGATAGGCGCGGCCGGCGGCGCCGTAGTATTCCACCAGCGCGAAATGCCGCGGGTCCTTGGCTGAGATGTCCAGGAGTCCAGCAGAGGAGCCGGCGGTGTCCATAAGGAGGAATATGGTGACCAGCACGGCGGAGATGGCCAGCAACACTGTGATGCCGGCCTTCCCGGTGATCAGCCGGTAAGCCTTGTCCGCGCCGAAGCCGCGCGACACCCGGACCCCGAGGAAATAGATGGCCCCGAAGATCACGAACCGCAGCAGCAGGTTGGCGATATTTGTTCCGCCCAAGGCGCTGTCAATGATGAGGTAAGGCTCCTGAATGCTCAACAGGATCGCCAGGGTCATCATGGCGAAGATGCCAAACAGGGAGCGGTTCTCGCCGCGGAGGGTGCTGGGAATCCGGGCCGCTGCAATGACTGCGCAAATCGCCAGCGTGGTCCATTGAAGGGTTTCGATCATCCCAGGTTCTCCCAAATCTTTTCTGTCTGCGCCTGGTCCTGCTCCTGCCTGCGCAATACTTTGCCCAGTGCTTGAAGCCTGTCTCCTGCAAGCGCTGTGAGTTCTCCATCGGAGAGGCTGTCAAGTGCCTCCTGCCGGGCTCCGGGCGGCCAGCCGGCCTCTTCCTCCGTGATGATACCGGTCGCCACCAGCCCTCCGGCGGGTCCCACCCCGGCGGCCAACGCCGTGGCCATGGCAAGTTCGGGGGACAACCGGTTGGCGGTCAACTGGGCGGAATAGTTCTGCGGGGCCACGCCGGTGGAGGCCGATACGCGGTGCCGGACCTCGCCGTCGTCGATCGCGTCAACCCAGTTCTTCACAGAGGTGGCGTGCGGGGCAGGGCTGAGGGCGGGTGCGGCCGCGCCGCGGGAGGCGTCCATGGCTGGCCGGGCCAGGAGCGCCCGGAGGAGGTCTGCGCTCGAAATCTGGCTTACCAGCTCGTTCCTGCTGGGCGGGCGGGGCGGACCTGCCAGTGCGGTGTAGGCGTCGAACCCGGCAAGTGCTGCCACCGGGTTGATGCTGTAGGCGCGGCTGATGCTGACCACCGTGCTCACGGAGACCTTTCCCCGAACCAGCTGCTGGGCCAGGGTGGTCCGCTTGATCCCCGAAACCCTGCAGACGTCTGCGGTGCTGGCATCCGGTGCGATGCTTTGCAGCCAGCGCTGGAACGCCTTGGCGGAAAGGGTCATGGGGGGGCTCTCTGCGGAAACGGGTGGGTGATGACGATTTTACCGTGCCCGCCTGCCGGGCCTGCCCGGGGACTCGGCGCCACGGATTTTGCCCATGGCCCACATTCGTCTATAGTTGATGGTCGAGCCCGCTGGTCCGTACACCCCCCAAGTCCGGACCAGCGGGCTCTTCTATGTCCTGCAGCCCCAGCGGCGCCGCGGCCGCTTTTCGCCGCCTCTGCCGGCCGTCAACGGCTGTCCGGGCAGCGGCGAAAGGACGAATCGATGACTGCAACCCTTGTTGCCAAGGACGTCTCCGGCGGCCATGGGCACCGCATGCTTTTTTCCGGGCTCTCGCTGACTGTGGCCCCCGGCGACGTGGTCGGAGTCGTGGGCGCAAACGGCGCCGGAAAATCCACCCTGCTGCGTCTCCTTGCCGGTGTCGACCAGCCACAGGGAGGCTCCGTCAGCCTTGCCCCGGCCGACGCCTTCGTTGGCTGGCTGCCGCAGGAACATGAGCGCGTCCAGGGTGAAACAGTGGCAAGCTACATTGCCCGCCGCACCGGCTGCGCGGCCGCCACCCTTGAGATGGAATCCACCGCGGAGGGGTTGGGCTCAGGTGCCCCCGGGGCTGATGATGCCTACGCCCGCGCCTTTGACCGGTGGATGGCCTCCGGTGCCGCCGATCTGGATGACAGGATCCCCGCTGTGCTTGCCGGGCTGGGGCTGGACGCCGGCCCCGAATCGCTGATGACCGGGCTGTCCGGCGGCCAGGCGGCCCGGGTGGCGCTGGCTGCCCTGCTGCTGAGCCGCTTCGATGTGGTGCTGCTGGACGAGCCCACCAATGACCTCGATCTCGCCGGCCTGGCCACCCTTGAAAACTTTGTGACGGGGCTGCGCGGCGGAGTGGTCCTGGTCAGCCACGACCGTGAATTCCTGGCCCGCTGCGTGACCAGAGTGGTTGAGCTGGACCTGGCCCAGAACAGCGTGGACGTGTACGACGGCGGCTACGACGCCTTCCTGGAGGAACGCGCGGTGGCGCGGCGGCACGCCCGTGAGAAGTATGACGAGTTCGCTGCCACCAAGGCGGACCTGGTGTCACGGGCCCGGACCCAGCGGGAGTGGAGTTCGCAGGGTGTCCGGAACGCCATGAAGAAGAGCCCTGACAACGACAAGATCCGTCGCGCCGCGAGCACGGAGTCCTCAGAGAAGCAGGCGCAGAAGGTCCGCCAGATGGAATCGCGCATCGCCAGGCTGGACGCCGTGGAGGAGCCCCGGAAGGAATGGCAGCTCCAGTTCAGCATCGGCCAGGCGCCGCGCTCCAGTGCAGTGGTGGCCACCCTGCGCAACGCCGTGGCACGCCAGGGCACCTTTACGCTGGGACCGGTGAACCTCCAGCTCAACGGAGGTGAGCGCATTGGTATCACGGGACCGAACGGTGCCGGAAAGTCCACCCTGCTGCGCCTTCTGCTGGGAACCCAGGCACCGGAGGACGGCGACGCTTCGATGGGTGCCACCGTCGCCGTCGGCGAAATCGACCAGGCCCGCGGGCTGCTCGACGGCGCCCTGCCTCTGGGTGACGCCGTCGAAGCCTTGCTGGCCGACTGGAACAGTGCCGATGTGCGCACCCTTTTGGCAAAGTTCGGCCTCAAGGCGGACCACACGTCGCGGGCCGTGGATTCGCTGTCGCCGGGGGAGCGGACGCGGGCAGCCCTGGCGCTGCTCCAGGCGCGCGGGGTGAACCTGCTGGTGCTGGACGAACCCACCAACCACCTCGACCTGCCGGCCATTGAGCAGCTGGAAGAGGCCCTTGAAAGCTACGACGGAGCGCTGCTGCTGGTCACCCACGACCGCCGGCTGCTGGAAAACGTCCGACTCGACTACCGGTGGCACCTGGAAGACGGCAAAGTCCAGGAGCTCCACCACACTGCAAGCCAGGAGAAATAAAGATGAGCATGGACCGCGTGGCCTGGAGCTCGCTGTACAACATCAGCACCGCAAAGAGCGGCTCCAAGCCGTTCTCCAAGGAAACCCTGAAGCGGGTTCTCGCCTTCGCTGCGCCGCACAAGGGCAAGCTCATCGCTTTCGTGATCTCCTCCATCGCAGCAGCCTTCCTGGCCGTCGCCACCCCGGTGCTCGCCGGCCAGGTGGTTGACGCCATCATCGACAAGGCCGCCGCCAGCACGGTGATCTGGCTGGCCGTGCTGATCGCCATCGTGGCCGTGGGCGAAGCGGGAGTGGGGCTGCTGACCCGCTGGCTGTCCTCGACCATCGGCGAAGGCGTCATCGTTGACCTGCGCACCAGGGTGTTCGACCACGTGCAGCGCATGCCCATCGCCTTCTTCACCCGCACCCGGACGGGAGCGCTGGTCAGCCGCCTCAACAACGACGTCATCGGGGCGCAGTCCGCTTTTGCCGGTACCCTGTCCGGCGTCGTGAGCAACTCCGTGGCGTTGATTCTGACCCTGGCCGTGATGCTCAACAAGTCCTGGCTGGTGACGGTGCTGGCTATGGTGCTGCTGCCCATCTTCCTGATCCCGGCCCGGCGCATGGGCTCCAAGCTGGCGGACCTGCGCCGCGAAGCCGCTGCGCACAACGCCGCCATGGGGACTCAGATGACGGAGCGGTTCTCCGCGCCGGGGGCCACGCTGGTCAAGCTGTTCGGCCGCCCCGATGAGGAATCCCGCGAGTTCGCTGCCCGCGCAGGACGGGTCCGTGACATTGGCGTCCGCATGGCGATGCTCCAGTTCACGTTCGTTACCGCCCTGACACTGGTATCCGCGCTCGCACTGGCGCTGGTGTACGGACTTGGCGGCTGGCTCGCCCTGGGCGGCCAGCTCGCGCCAGGCGACGTGGTGGTCCTGGCGCTGCTCCTGACCCGGCTCTACGCCCCGCTCACGGCGCTGTCCAACGCCCGGGTGGAGGTCATGAGCGCGCTGGTCAGCTTTGAACGGGTGTTTGAAATCCTGGACTTGGAGCCGCTGATCCAGCAGAAGCCGGACGCTGTGGCGGTCCCCGCCGGCCCGGTGTCCGTTGAGTTCGACGACGTTCGCTTCGCCTACCCCTCGGCCGATAAGGTCTCGCTGGCCTCGCTCGAGGAGGTATCCACCCTGGACACCCGGGGTGGCGAGGAAGTGCTGCACGGCGTCAGCTTCCGGGTGGAGCCGGGCCAGACGGTGGCGCTGGTGGGTTCCTCCGGCGCCGGCAAGTCAACCATCGCCCAGCTGCTGTCGCGGCTGTACGACGTTGACGCGGGTGCCGTCCGGCTCGGCGGCACCAGGCCCGGGACCGGACTCGACGTTCGGGACGCCACCTTCGATTCCCTGCGGGACACCCTGGGAATGGTGACCCAGGACGGCCACCTGTTCCACGAAACCATCGCATCCAACCTTCGGCTGGCCCGGCCCGACGCCACGGATGAGGACATGTGGGACGTCCTGCGCCAGGCGCGCCTGGAGACGATGATCAGGTCGCTCCCGGACGGACTGGAAACCGTGGTGGGGGAGCGGGGCTACCGGCTCTCCGGCGGTGAACGCCAGCGGTTGACCATCGCCCGCCTCCTCATCGCCCAGCCCCGGGTGGTCATCCTCGATGAAGCCACCGCCGCGCTCGACTCCACGAACGAAGCCGCCGTGCAGGCTGCCCTCGGCGCCGCACTCGAGGGACGCACCGCCGTCGTGATTGCCCACCGCCTGTCCACCGTCCGCGCCGCGGACGCCATCGTGGTGGTGGAGGGCGGCCAAATCGTGGAACGCGGAACCCACACCGAGCTCCTGGCAGCCGACGGCCGCTACGCCGAGCTGTACCGGACGCAGTTCGCCGAAGCCACCGCTGTGGCGCAGGAGGCCGTTCCGGAGCTCTAGGGGGCAGGCCTGGACGCTTGGGCGGCTTCCCGGCCTGCCCGTGCCGCCAGCAGGGGCAGAATGTGGTCCGTCAGCAGCGGTGCAAGATCCTGCGGGAGGGCCGCGCCCCCGGATCCGCTGATGTCCAGCCACCGTATCTCGGCGATTTCGGCTGCGGGAGTGGCTTGCCAGGTGCCCGGGGCGAGGAAGACGGTGGCTTCGATATCGGTGGCGGCCTCATTTGCAGCGTCGGCGATCCACACCCCCATCAGTTCGAGCTCCTGGGGGCGGACCTCGATCCCTACCTCTTCCGCGAGCTCCCTCGCCGCGGCCTGCACCGCCGATTCGCCAGGTTCCGGTTTGCCTCCGGGATGCATGAACATGGTGGTTCCGCGCTTCCGCACGGTCAGGAGCCGACCGGCACCATCGAAGACGCAGACGGCGGAGACCACAATCAGGTCCTTCATGCCGCCACCCTGGCAAGGCGCGAGACCAGCAGGAGGTCCTTGCGGGGACCGGTCACGTCCCAGCTGTAGCGGAACGCATCCGGGCCCTGGCGGGTGTAGGACACGCTGTAGGTATCCGGGTCGCACCAGTGGGTGTCCTGGCTGGTGTCCGGTGTGAAGCTCATCCTGTGGAACGGCCTGCCATCGGGAAAGAACACGTCCAGCGCGTCGGGCCGCGGCGCGGGTTTCAGGACGTAATCCCGGGAGGCGGGCCCGGTAAAAGCAGGCCAGTGCATAGTGCCTTCCTCGCGAAGGGCCAGGCCGCCGTCGTCCGTTGGAGTGAAAACCACGACGCCGGAAAAGGTGCCGCGGGTGCCGTCCGACCTGTCCAGCATGTCCCGTTCCACCTGCCAATGGCCCGGCGGCCCAGCGTAGCCGGTTGGACGGCTGCCCAGGAGGTAATCGCGGAGGCTGGGCTCCGGGGAGCTGGAGTTCAAGTGCCCTCGATTGGAATCGAACCAACGACACCGGCTTTAGGAGAGCCGTGCTCTATCCACTGAGCTACGAGGGCGGGCGTCCGGGGGTTCGGCGGGGCCGTCCGTCCGGACACGGTTACAAGCATACAAGGTGCCGGGCCGTACTACGCTCAAGGCATGAGTCCAGCCCCAACTGCCGCTCCTGCCACTGCCTTCACCCCGAACGCAGCGTCCACCCGGCAATACATCGGGGCATGGGCCGTCCTCAGCGTGCTGCAGTACTTTGCCGCTGAGGCAGCCGTGGCCATGGCGTGGGCGGGACCACGTCCCTATGACCTGCGGACCGGGTACATCAGTGACCTGGGTGCGCTGCACTGTGGAATCTATTCCGGGCGGGATGTCTGCTCACCGTTGAACTGGCTGATGAATGCGTCGTTCGTGGTCCAGGGCCTGGGGCTGCTGGTAGGGGCGGTACTGCTGACCTCGGGGCTGCTGCGCGTGGCGGCCCGGCCCGGTACGCGGGTGGACTGGGCCAGAAGGGAACCCTGGTTCGCGGCCTCCGCCTTCCGGCTCCTCACCGGAGCCGCCGGGGCGGGAACCGTGGTTGTGGGGCTGGTCCCGGAGGACGCGGGTTCACCCTGGCACTACTTCGGGGCCATCACGTACTTCGCCTCGGGCGGGACGGCCCTGCTGGTGCTGGGCGTCCTCTGGCTCCGGAAGACGGGAATGGCCTGGTTCCTCCTGGTATGCGGCGGCGTCTCGCTCGCGGCCACAGCCACAGGTGGGCTTACCCGCATGATGGTTCCCGAGCCCGGCACGCTGGAGCGGCTCATGGGTTACCCGGTGACCGTGGGGATGGCTGCTGCAGGGCTGGTGATAGCGCAGCGCGTGCACCGGCACCGGAAGGAACGGCGGGCAGCAGCAGCGGCTGCAAGGGCAACTGCGGTTTAGCGCTCTTTCCGTTTCCGGCTGTTCAGGAACACTGCCGCCGCGCCGGCGAGGAGGCTCAGCACCAGAAGAACCCAGCCTGCAATGGTGAGGCCGGACGCCAGGGCGACCTGGCCGGCGTTGGGACCTGGCGTGCCCATCATTGCGTCAACGGCTACGTTGCCCCACAGCCGAACCACTACGAACAGGATGGGCAAAGCCCAAAGACCCCAGCGCACCGCCTTTCGGGCCACGCTGGTCCCAATGAGCAGCAGCCACGTGAACCCGAAAATCAATGGAAAGAGTGTGCCGGCGGTCTTGTGGACGTAGTTCAGCTGGCCCAGGGCCTCACTGTTCATGACCCCCTGCAGCCTGCCGATGTAGCCGGCATCGAAACCGCCCACCAGCGAATCCGGCATGGCCATGCCCTGCGAAAGCTGAGTCAGCTGGGTCAGGGTCAGCAGGTGCAGGTACCAAAACAGGAACAGGCTGGCCACCACGCCGGCAATCACAATCAGGTTGCTGTTGCCCTGTGCCTTCTCCGGTGTGCGCGCCGTGGTGGGGTTGACCACCGGTGGCAAGTGATGCTGCGGCACAACCGCGTTGGCGCCGTGCTTCTTGATCCGCTGGGCAGGAGTTTTGGCCATGGCCCCATTATCCCGCCCCATAGACTGAACCCATGACCACCGGCAGACACAGCGCAGCTGTTCTTGACCCCTCGTTGGACGACTACGAACTGGCGGCGGCACTGGTCCGCGAAGCCGGGCAGCTGGCGCTCCTCATGCGCATGGCCGGCCTGGAGTCGGAACAAAAGACCTCCGTCTCCGACGTGGTGACCGCGGCGGACCACGCCGCTGAGGCCTACGTGCTGGAGCAACTGCGGCGCTGCCGCCCGGACGACGGCATCGCGGGCGAGGAAGGTGCCTCCGTCCAGGGAAACAGCGGCCGCACCTGGGTGATCGACCCAGTGGACGGGACCTACAATTTCCTGCACGGCTCCACCTACTGGTGCTCGGCCATCGCGTTGAAGGACCGCAACGATGTACTCCTGGGGGCCGTCTTCCAGCCCGAAGAGGACAAACTGTGGCTCGGCGGGCATGACCAGCCGGCCACGCTCAACGGCGATACGCTGACGTCTTTTACCGGCGGCGACGGCAAGCGCAACGCCACCGATGTTGCCGAACTTGGTGCGGCCACCTACATTCACCCCAGCTGGCTGATGGACCCCATGTGCGCCATGCCGTGGCACGCGGCCGCCACCTCCGCGGCCTCCCTCCGCATGCTGGGCTCCGGCTCCTGCGACCTGAGCCGCGTAGCGGACGGACAGCTGGGGTGCTGGTTCCAGCACAGCTGCCCGGAATGGGACTGGCTGCCGGGCAAGGCGATTGTCCGCGCGGCCGGCGGTGCCGTGGACACAGTCCGGGTCAACGGGCTGGAGTGGTTTATCGCAGGAGGAACGACGGCGGTGCGGCAGTTGCGTGAAGCCCTTCAGTCAGGCTCGGTGGCCTAAGCGACACGGTGCTGTGACATGCGCCCTTACCCGCCTGCCCTATGTGGATAAAGGCCGGTGATCCACAGGCTGGAAGGCGTTGTCGGTCCCAACGCCTAGACTTGTAGGCACCATGGATATGTTGTTTGACCCGTACTCTGACGGACCGTTCAAGGCCGCTCCTGCCGCCACCGCCCGCACCAGGACGGGGCCGGAAGGCGTTGCCGCCACGGCAGGGCCGGGCGGAATGCCGGACCCGCACGTCAGCGGGCAGCACCAGTCCGGGGGCTGGCAGCACGGCAACCAGGACGGCGGGAACCGGAATGACAACGGCAGCCACCATGGGAGCCGACGCCCCAATGCTGCCCAGTTGCTGGAGGGACTGAACCCGCAGCAAGAGGAAGCGGTCAAGCACGGCGGATCGGCTCTGCTGATCGTCGCCGGCGCCGGATCGGGCAAGACGCGCGTGCTCAGCAACAGGATCGCGTACCTCATCGCCACCGGCCGCGCCCACCACGGCGAAATCCTGGCCATCACCTTCACCAACAAGGCAGCGGCCGAAATGCGGGAGCGCATTGAGGCCCTGGTGGGCGGCCGCGCCAAGATCATGTGGATCTCCACGTTCCACTCGTCCTGCGTCCGGATCCTGCGGCAGGAAGCGGCGAACGTCGGGTTGAAGTCCAACTTCTCCATTTACGACTCTGCGGACTCCCTCCGGCTGGTCACCCAGGTTTCCAAAACACTTGACCTGGACCCCAAGAAATTTGCGCCCAAGGCCATCCAGCACAAGATTTCCGCCTTGAAGAACGAGTTGATCGACGCCGACTCCTTTGCTTCGGCAGCCAACTACAACGACCCCTTCGAACATGCGGTAGCGGACGTCTACAAGGGCTACACGCAGCGCCTTCGCCAGGCCAACGCCATGGACTTCGACGACCTCATCGCCGAGACCGTCTACATGTTCCGAGCCTTTCCCGCCCTGGCTGAGTCCTACCGCCGCCGGTTCCGCCACGTATTGGTGGACGAGTACCAGGACACCAACCACGCCCAGTACGCCCTGGTCCGTGAGATCGTGGGCGAGGGCCCGGGCGCGTCTGAGCTGACCGTGGTGGGTGACTCGGACCAGTCCATCTACGCCTTCCGTGGCGCGGACATCCGGAACATAGTGGAGTTCGAAAAGGACTACCCGGAAGCCCGCACCATCAAGCTGGAGCAGAACTACCGGTCCACCCAGAACATCCTGAGCGCCGCCAACTCCGTCATCTCCCGCAACCCCAACCGCCCGGAAAAGCGGCTGTGGACCGCCGAGGGCGAAGGCCACAAGATCATCGGCTACGTTGGCGAAAACGAACATGACGAAGCCCAGTTCATCGCCAAGGAGATCGACCGGCTCCAGGACGAGGAGAACCTTCGGCCGGGCGACGTCGCGATCTTCTACCGGACCAATGCCCAGTCCCGCTCCATCGAGGACGTGCTGGTGCGCGTGGGCCTGCCGTACAAGGTGGTGGGCGGCACCCGCTTCTACGAGCGCAAGGAAATCAAGGACGCCTTGGCCTACCTGCGCGTCCTGGTGAACCCGGACGACGACGTCAACCTCCGCCGGGTGCTCAACGAACCAAAGCGCGGTATCGGTGACCGCGCGGAGGGCGCCGTGGCTGCCCTCGCCAGCCGCGAACGGACTTCCTTCATGGCAGCCGCACGCCGCGCGGACCAGGCACCCGGCATGGCCACCCGCTCGGTGAACGCTGTCCTGGGCTTCGTGAAAATGCTCGACGACCTGGCAGAGGTGGCCGCCGGATCCGGCGCTGCCGCAGCACTCGAAGCCGTCCTGGAACAGACCGGCTACCTTGCCGCCCTGCGCTCCAGCACCGATCCGCAGGATGAGTCCCGCGTGGAGAACCTGGCCGAACTGGTGGCCGTGGTGCGCGAATACGAGCAGGAGAATCCGGAGGGCAGCCTCGGCGCGTTCCTGGAACAGGTGTCCCTGGTGGCAGACGCCGACCAGATCCCGGATGCCCCCGGCGCGGACATTGATGCCGCAGTGGCCGAGGCCAAACGGCTGGGCGTGGTGACCCTGATGACCCTGCACACGGCCAAGGGCCTGGAATTCCCGGTGGTCTTCCTCACCGGCATGGAGCACGGGCTCTTCCCGCACCAGCGTTCGGCCACCGACCCCAAGGAACTGGCGGAGGAACGCCGCCTGGCCTATGTGGGCCTCACCCGCGCGCGTAAACGGCTGTACGTGACCCGGTCCGAGGTGCGCAGCATGTGGGGCCAGAGCCAGTACAACCCCGCCAGCCAGTTCCTGGAGGAAATTCCCGCAGAGCTCCTGGAATGGAAACGGGAAGGAACCAGCCGCCAGTCCTGGGGAGGCGGCGGCTCGATCGGCTCAGGACGCTACAGCGGATCGTTCTGGGGTGCCGGAACCGCGCGCGGCGCTGGGGCAGACTCCTCTGCCGGCTTCAATGCCGACGTCCCGGCGTTCATCGCCAAGAACCGGGTGCAGCCGCAGAAGGAAATTATCGCCGTCAGCGTGGGGGACAAGGTCAACCACACCAGTTTTGGCAACGGAACAGTCCTGGCCCTGGAAGGGGCCGGAGACAAGACCGTGGCCAAGGTGAAGTTCGACATCGGCGAAAAGCGCCTGCTGCTGCGGTACGCCCCGCTCACCAAGCTCGACGCGTAGGGCACGTCCGCTCCCGGCGCCGCACCGAAGCCGGTGAGGGCCGCAGGGGCTACGTGCCCGGGCAGGCTTCGGCGATGAGCCGACGGGCCATATCGACGGCGCGTTTTCCATACGTCCCGCCGTCGAGGACGGCTGCCGTGGCGTAGGCCCCGTTCAGGACGATGAGGAGTTCTTCGGCGATCCGGCCGGGATCCTCGGCGCCGGCATCAACCGCCAGGGAGCAGAACCAGTCGCGGACCTGTTGTTTGTGGGTGACGGCTGCCAAATGCGCCGGGTGCTGCCCTTCGGGAAACTCCGTGTTCGTATTCAGCATGGGGCATCCCCGGTAGCCGCTTCCGGCACAGTCCATGGCCAGCACTTCGAAGACGGCGATGAGCATGTCCCGCGGATCCACGTGTTCGCCGGCAGCCTCACGCATGCGCTCGAACCAGGCGTCTGCACGTCCCTCCACATAGGCGGTGGCGAGGGCGTCCTTGGTGGGGAACTGGCGGTAGACCGTGGCGTTGCCAACCGCGCACTCCTTGATGACGGTATCCATTCCCACGGCCCTGATTCCCCGCGTGTAGAACAGGCGCGTTGCCACCTCAAGAACATTTCGCCGGTTTTCCTCGGCCGTCCTGCGCACCACGACACTCCTCAAGTTTGCTCCGATAGCGGCTAACCCAGTTTGACAGACGGAACGATCCGTCACAAACTTGGGAACGATCCGTCACATTAGGGTTGCAGACCCGTCACCGCAGGGAGAACAGCATGAAGACAGCAGTACTTGGAACCGGCATGGTTGGCCGCACCATCGCAGCACGCCTCGCGGAGCTCGGCCATTCGGTCGACATTGGCACCCGCGACCCCCAGGCCGCCATGTCCCGAACCACGGCCGACGCCATGGGCACCCCAGCCTTGGCCGCTTGGGCTGCCGAACACCCCGCCATCAAGGTGGCACGGTTCTCCGACGCCGCGGCAGGCGCCGAGCTCATCGTTAACGCGACCAACGGTGGGGCGTCGCTTGAGGTGCTGGAACAGGTCGGAGCAGGAAATCTGGATGGCAGGGTGGTCCTTGACATTGCCAACCCGCTCGACTTCAGCAAGGGCATGCCCCCAACCCTGTTCGTGAAGGACACGGACTCGCTGGGTGAGCAGATCCAGCGCGCCTTCCCCGGTGCCCGCGTGGTGAAGTCGCTCAACACCATGAACGCCGACCTCATGGCGCGCCCGGGACAGCTGTCCGATCCGGGTACGGTCTTCGTTTCCGGCAACGATGCCGAGGCGAAAGCCGTGGTGGCAGGGCTGCTGAAGGACTTTGGCCACCAGGATGTTGTCGACCTCGGCGACATCACCACAGCCCGTGGAACCGAAATGCTCCTGCCGGTCTGGCTCCGCCTCTGGGGCGCACTCGGAACTCCCGCATTCAACTTCAAGATCGTCCGCTGACTACATACTGAGAGAAGCGCTGCCCTCCCATGACCGCACACCGCACCCTCGTCGTCGTCGCGCACCCCGACCTGGCGGCATCCCGCGTCACCGCGTACCTCGCCAACGCCATCGGGGACCTCGACGGAGTCACTGTCCATGACCCTGCGTCCGCATATCCGGACCGTCGCGTGGACGCCGCCCGGGAGCAGGAACTCCTCCGCAGGCACGACACCCTGGTGCTGCAGTTCCCCTGGCACTGGTACTCCGTTCCCGGAGTGCTGAAGGAATGGATGGACCAGGTGCTCACGCATGGGTTCGCCTACGGTGCAGGCGGGGACGCGCTCCAGGGCAAACGCCTGCAGCTGGTCATCTCCACCTGGGGTCCGGCATCCTCCTACACGCCTGCCGGGTACAACCGCTTCACCATGGCTGAGCTGCTGCGCCCCCTGGAAGCCACCGCACGCCTGTGCGGTCTGGACCTGGCAGAGCCCCTGGTCCTGCATGGTGCGTCCCGCGCCACGCCGTCGGAGCTGGCGGCACATGCCCGCCGATACCGGGACCTGCTTTCGGCGGTGCCCGCCGCCGTCGGAAGCTAAAGCGCCCCCAGCTCTGCCCGCCGGGCATAATGGAGGCCATGCGACGGACTGTATGGGGGATGCTCGCCGCCCTTTTCCTTGTAACCGCTACGGGCTGCACGGTGACCACCAAGGACCCGTCGTACGTTCCGCCGGCTCCGCTCCCACCCATGGAGCAACTGGAAAAAGCACCGCTGGCCGACGCGAAGGCGTTCTCCAGCGGCGCGGATGTCCTCTCTTTCATCACTGCTGACCGAACCATTGCCTGCTCGCTCACGTCCGCCCGCGGGGAACACCTGAACCTCCCCTATGAGCAGAACCGCTACAGCGACGCCGCCAACAACAAGCTGCCCATCGTCCCGGTAGCCCACTGCGAACTCGCCACGTACCCGGGGCCCCAGCCCGCCGATATCAAGGACGACTGCGCGGGAACCCATCTTGGCTACCTGGGCGGCGTGGCACTCCTGGCGCCGGACGCGTCCCGCTACGGGGAGTGCCGCTCCGGCGTCACGTCCGTTGAGGGCGCGTACGGGCCCAAGGGAAACAAGGCGGGGCCCCTGACTCAACTGCCTGTGCTTGCGGACGGGCAGAACCTCGAACGCAACGGGCTGCGCTGTTCCGCCTATAACGGTGGAGTGGCGTGCGGAAACGTCTCGGCCGGCGTCGGGTTCTTCGTTTCCCCGGAACGTTACGAGCTGATTCCGGGGCCGGCCAAAAGCAACCAGCCACAGCCGCCAGAGGTCCAAAAAAGCCCGTAATTCCGCGGTTTTTCTACGCTACATAGAATAGTGTGCTTACTCACATAAGAGGTAGTCTGGGACGGCCCGGTCCCTCCAAAGGACTAGAGTTCCCCATGGAGCATTACGCCGCGTGGCTCGTTTCCAGACAGGCCGCCGGTGCGTGCATTCCGCAGCCCGGTCATCGTCTTTGCCGATGGTGTCCGACTGTACAGAAACTACTTCGACGTAGAAGGACACTAAACCGTGGACCTGTTTGAATACCAGGCGCGCGATATGTTCGAGGCGCACGGTGTACCCGTGCTTGCCGGCATCGTGGCGTACACCCCAGAAGAAGCAAAGGCAGCTGCCGAGAAGATCGGCGGCGTAACCGTTGTCAAGGCACAGGTCAAGGTAGGCGGCCGCGGCAAGGCCGGCGGCGTCAAGGTCGCAAAGTCCGCTGATGAGGCGTTTGAGCACGCCACCAACATCCTGGGCATGGACATCAAGGGCCACACCGTCAAAAAGGTGATGATTGCCCAGGGTGCCGACATCGCCGAGGAGTTCTACTTCTCCGTCCTGCTGGACCGTGCCAACCGCAACTACCTGGCCATGTGCTCGGTTGAAGGCGGCATGGAAATCGAGCAGCTCGCCGTCGAACGTCCCGATGCCCTGGCCAAGGTCTCCATCGATCCCGCTGTAGGCATCGACCAGGCCAAGGCTGACGAGATCGTCGCTGAAGCAGGCTTCGCTGAGGAACTGCGCGGCAAGGTGGCCGCCGTGATCCTCAAGCTCTGGGACGTCTTCAAGAAGGAAGACGCCACCCTGGTGGAGGTCAACCCGCTGGTCCGGACCGGCGCAGGCGACATCGTGGCGCTGGACGGCAAGGTCTCCCTGGACGAGAACGCCGAGTTCCGTCACGCCAAGCACGCGCAGCTTGAGGACAAGGACGCTGCAGATCCGCTCGAGGCCAAGGCCAAGGCGCAGGACCTGAACTACGTCAAGCTGGACGGCGAAGTGGGCATCATCGGCAACGGTGCCGGCCTGGTCATGTCCACCCTGGACGTGGTTGCCTACGCCGGTGAGAACCACGGCAACGTCAAGCCCGCCAACTTCCTGGACATCGGCGGTGGAGCTTCCGCTGAGGTCATGGCTGCCGGCCTCGACGTCATCCTGGGTGACGAGCAGGTCAAGTCCGTGTTCGTGAACGTCTTCGGTGGCATCACCGCGTGTGACGCCGTCGCCAAGGGCATCGTTGGTGCGCTGGCCGAGCTGGGCCACAACGCGAACAAGCCGCTGGTAGTCCGCCTCGACGGCAACAACGTTGAGGAAGGCCGCCGCATCCTGGCCGAGGCCAACCACCCGCTGGTTACCCTGGCCGCCACCATGGACGAGGGCGCCGACAAGGCCGCCGAGCTCGCCAACGCAGCGAAGTAAAGGGACGCACCATGTCTATCTATCTGAACAAGGACTCCAAGGTCATCGTCCAGGGCATCACCGGCGGCGAAGGCACCAAGCACACCGCCCTGATGCTCAAGGCCGGCACCAACATTGTTGGCGGCGTCAACGCCCGCAAGGCCGGTACCACCGTCCTGCACGGCGACTCCGAAATCAACGTTTATGGCACCGTCAAGGAAGCCATGGCTGAAACCGGCGCCGACGTCTCCATCGTCTTCGTGCCGCCGGCATTCACCAAGAACGCCGTTGTTGAAGCCATCGAAGCCGGCATCGGCCTGGTCGTCGTCATCACCGAAGGTGTGCCGGTCCAGGATTCCGCCGAGTTCTGGGCCCTTGCCCAGGCCACGGTTGACGCCGACGGCAACCAGATCACCCGCATCATCGGCCCGAACTGCCCCGGCATCATCACCCCCGGTGAGGCGCTGGTTGGCATTACGCCGAACAACATTACGGGCAAGGGCCCCATCGGCCTGGTTTCCAAGTCCGGTACCCTGACCTACCAGATGATGTACGAACTGCGCGACCTGGGCTTCTCCACCGCGATCGGCATCGGCGGCGACCCCGTCATCGGCACCACGCACATCGACGCCCTGGCCGCGTTCGAGGCTGACCCCGAAACCAAGGCGATCGTGATGATCGGTGAAATCGGTGGCGACGCTGAAGAGCGTGCCGCCGAGTTCATCAAGGCCAACGTCACCAAGCCGGTTGTCGGCTACGTTGCCGGCTTCACCGCTCCCGAAGGCAAGACCATGGGCCACGCCGGTGCCATCGTCTCCGGTTCCGCAGGGACCGCCCAGGCCAAGAAGGAAGCCCTCGAAGCCGCAGGCGTGAAGGTCGGCAAGACGCCGTCCGAGACCGCCAAGCTCCTGCGCGAGGTCTACGCAGCCCTCTAGGCAGTCCTTCAGAACGCGGGGCCACTCCCGGCCCGTCCCATGCACGCGGGACGGCAGGAGTGGTCCCGCGTTTGGTGTTTAACGATCGACGGCGGTCCGGCGGCAGGTGCACAGACGCGTCCAGTAACGCAGGTGCATCCAGTAATGTTGAGGGAAGGAAATCGCGGCGCGCGAGCGCGCAGGCAGGGGAAAAGACGATGGCAGAGAAGCGGCCCACCCTGGTCGACGCCGTCGTGGACAAGGTCCTCGAATACATCCTGAGCGGCCAGATCAAGGCCGACGACGCCCTGCCGCCGGAAGCGGATATTGCCAAGGAATCAGGGGTCAGCCGCCTCACTGCACGGGAAGCGATGAAGGCACTCAAGGCCCAGGACGTGGTCTATGTGAAACGTGGCCTGGGCACGTTCGTCAATCCACCCGAGCGCTGGACGGGGCTGGATGCCATTATGCGGGCAGCGTCCAGGGGAGTGGCCTCGGACCAGGTGGCGCTGAGGCTGCTGGAGGTCCGCCGGATGGTGGAGACCGGGGCGGCGGAACTCGCAGCCTCCCGCCACAGGCCGGCCGATCTCGCCGCCCTGCAGGACAGTGTGGACAAGATGGAAGCGGCGCATCACGCCGGTGACGTGGACGCGCTGACCGTGGCAGACATCGCCTTCCATGACACGGTCCTGCGCGCTTCCGGCAATCCGTTTGTACCGGCACTGCTGGGCCAGCTGTCCACCTTGCTGTACGCCATGCGGCGGGAGACCTCGGCGTTCCCCGACGTACAGCGCCACGCGATCCACCACCACAAGATGGTCCTGGCAGCGATCGCCTCCGGTGATCCGGCCACCGCGCGTTCCACCATGGATGCCCACATCACCCAGACCTTCGAGGACTACGAGCAGTTCTTGGCCTTGGCCAGCCGTTCTGCAACCGCAGCCAACTAGGGCCTGCCTGGCGTTGCCCGGAATGGGCTGCCGCCTTCTTCCGGATCTCCCAGGCTGTGTTTGACGGCCTCTCGGGACTGTGACTAGAATCTCCTACAGACGTCAGACATCTGATATCAGCATCCCCAAGAAATGCCGCCAGCCAAAGGAGTCTTCATGCGCGCGCATTCCCTCTTCAAGGGTCCCCACCCTGAAACCGGAGGCCTGCAATGACCTCCCGCTCTGCTGCCCCCGCCCTTGGTGCGCTGGGCGAGGCCACCCTCCGCAAAGTACGCCGGAGGCTCATGCCCCTGATCGTCGTTCTCTACTTCGTTGCCTACCTGGACCGGAACAATGTCGGTTTCGCCAAGCTCGGCATGCAGGGGGACATCGGGCTCACCGAGGCCGCCTACGGCCTGGGCGCCGGCATCTTCTTCCTGGGCTATGCGCTGCTGGAGATCCCGAGCAACGGCGGCATGTACCGCTTTGGTGCCCGGAAGTGGATCGCGCGCATCCTGATCAGCTGGGGCATCTTCGCCACCGCCATGTTCCTGGTGAACGGTGAAGCCACCTTCTACGTGGTCCGCTTCCTGCTGGGTGCGGCAGAAGCCGGCTTTTTCCCCGCCGTCCTCTTCTACCTGACTCTCTGGTTCCCGGCTGCGCAGCGCGTCACCGTGTTGGGCATCTTCATCCTCGCCCAGCCCATCTCCAACGCCCTCGGTGCGCCTGTGTCCGGCATGCTCCTGAACCTGGAAGGCGTGGCCGGCCTGCACGGCTGGCAGTGGCTCTACATCCTTGAGGGCATCCCGGCAATCATTCTGGGCATCATCACGCCGTTCGTCATGACGGACCGGCCCGAACACGCCAAGTGGCTCAAGCCGGAAGAGCGGGAATGGCTCTCCACCACCATGAGCGCTGAACTGGCAGACAAGCAGAAAACGGGTAACCACAACTTCCTTGCAGGTCTAAAGGATCCCCGCACCATTGCCTACTCGGCACTGTACTTCGGACTGGTCTGCGGCATTTACGGCCTGGGGCTCTGGCTGCCCACCATCGTCAAGGCGCTCGGCAACTTCGACTCAACGCAGGTGGGATTCATCGTCTTCATCCCATACGCCATCGCTGCAGTGTTCGTATACTTCTGGAGCAAGCGCTCGGACCGTACAGGCAACCGCGTCTGGCACGCCAGCGTCAGTATGGTCATCGCCGCTGTCGGCCTGCTGGGCGCGGGATTCCTGCTCCCCGTCAACGCGGTGCTCGCCATGGTCTTCCTGACCCTTGCGGCCATGGGCATCTACTCTGCGATTGCACCCTTCCTGGCCATGCCCTCCGCAGCCCTCACCGGCGCTGCGGCCGCAGCAGGGCTGGCCATGGTCAACTCGCTGGGCAACCTGGGCGGCTTTGTAGCCCCCTACATCGTGGGGATTCTCAAGGACGCCACCGGAAACAGCCAGACCGGCCTGGTCTTCCTGGCCGCCTGCCTCGCCGTAACCGCCGTCGCCACCTACCTTTACGCACGCAACCGACCTGAAGGTGTCTCCGCCCCCGGAGCCACCCTTCCTGCCGCCAAAACCCACTAGGAAGCAGCAATGACTACAGAACAAGCATTCCCCGCAGAACGCACCGCAGTCCTGACCGGGGCGGCGTCGGCCCGCGGCATCGGCCGCGCAACCGCCGACCGGCTGGCCAGCCAGGGCTGGTCCATCGCCATCCTCGACATCAACGCCGAAGACGCCAAGGCAGCAGCGGCTGACATCGGCTCCAGCCGTGGCGTCAAGGCCATCGGAGTGGGCGCCGACGTCTCCGACGAGGCATCCGTGGACCGCGCCATCACCGAGATCGAGCAGGCACTTCCGCCGATCGTTGGCCTGGTCAACCTCGCGGGAATCAGTTCGCCCACCCCCTTCATGGAGACCACCGTGGCGGAGTGGGACAAAGTCTTCGCCATCAATATGCGCGGTACCTTCGTTGTTTCCCAGCGCGTCCTGAAGGGGATGATCCAGCGGGAACTGGGACGGATCGTCAGCATCTCCTCCATCTCCGCCCAGCGCGGCGGCGGCACCTACTCCAAGGTGGCCTACAGCGCCTCCAAGGCCGGCATCCTCGGGTTTACCCGTGCGCTGGCCCGGGAGGTAGGCGAACACAACATCACGGTCAACGCCATCGCGCCCGGCCCGATCGACACCGACATCATGGGTGGGACGCTAAGCGATGAGCGCAAGGCGCAGATGTCCGAGGGGATCATGATGGGACGCGTGGGAACCCGCGAGGAAGTCGGCGCCCTGATCGCGTTCCTGCTGAGCGAGGACGCCGGCTACATTACGGCCGCCACTTATGACATCAACGGCGGCCTGCAGGTCTCCTGACCAGCGCCGCCCAACAAGCAGTGGCCAAAGGTGCCGTGCGGCTGGCCGGCCGCACGGCACCGGGGACGGCCGTGCCCTTTACGCCTGCGCTTTGGCACCTTTTCCGGCTATAGGATTTCTACATGGCAACAAAGAACCAGGCCTCCGGCGGAGTGAGCAGGCAGGTGCTCGCCGACCACGTCTACGAAGCGCTTCTTGTTGCCCTCATGGACGGCAGGCTCGAAGCGGGCACCCCGGTCAGTATCGACGGGATGGCAAGGGAACTGGACGTCTCCCCAACGCCCGTGCGCGAGGCCCTTGCCCGGCTGGAAGCCACCGGGATGGTCCGGAGGATGGCCCTGCGGGGGTACCGCGTGGCCCCGCTGTTCTCTCCGGAGGAGCTGGCAGACCTGATGGATGCGCGCCTGGTGATCGAACCGGCCAATGCCTTCATGGCCTGCAAGCACGCGGACCCGCAACTGACCGCGCAGCTGGAGCAGGCCATCGAGGACTTGAAGGCAGCGCCGCGGGGCCCGTCCTTTGCGGAGTTCCGGGCCTATTGGGAAGCGGACGAACGGTTCCACCGCCTCATTGCCGAGTCAGCGCACAATCAGTTTTTGTTGTCCGCCTACAACGCGCTGGGCGGCCAGGTGCAGCGCTTCCGCTTTTTCGGCGGTTTGGGCGTGACTGATGCCGATTACGCCATTGCCGAGCACACGGAGATCCTCAAGGCCTTTGAGTCGGGGGACCCCGAACTGGCGCGGGAGAAAATGGTTGAACACATTGAGGGCGTTAAGCAGCGCTCGCAGCACGACAGCGAAGTGCGCAGCTAGCGGTTCCAGCGTCGGGCGTTGACTGCCGCATGCCGGCTTACCCGTGTCTGTCTGCCCTTTGAGCAGGCGAGATATCCAAGCCCTTGACAGGGAGCACAAGCAGCGTAGATCCTATAGGAAATGCGATTTTAGACTTGGAGTGACAATGCCGTACACCGCTGAAAACTGGCCCATCGCCGCCGCCCTGCTGCAGTTCCCGGGAACCAAGCCGGACGGGACAGCCATCCAGGACGCCCCCGCCAGCGACTGGCAGAGGGTTTTCGAGGAAGTTGCCGACGCCGGTTTCACCAATGCCGACCTCACCGACAGCTGGGTTCGTCCCGGTGACCTTTCCAGCGCCCGCCTGGACGAATTGAAGGCCGCCGCCACCGCCGCCGGTCTTGGCCTTCCCTCCATTTCAGCCATCCGCCGCAGCGTGATCGAAGAGGGCAACTGGGAAGCCAACCTGGCCTACACCCACCGCACCCTTGAGGCCGCAGCCCAGCTCGGTTGCGAGGTCGTCTCGATTGGCCTGCACCAAGCCATCACTCCCGAGCAGCAGAAGCAGCTGTGGTTCTGGACCGTGGAAGGTCACAAGGACCCGGTGGGGGACAAGGAAACCTGGAACAATGCAGTCAGCCGGATTCGTGAAGTAGGCAAGCATGCAGCCGAACTCGGGCTGCTGGTCTCGCTGGAGATGTACGAGGACACCTACCTGGGCAGCGCGGATTCTTCCGTCCAGCTTGTCCAGGACATCGACCTGCCCAACGTCGGCCTGAACCCGGACCTCGGCAACCTGATCCGGCTGCACAGGCCCATCGAGGACTGGCGTGAAGTGATCCACAAGACCCTGCCGTACTCCAACTACTGGCACGTCAAGAACTACATCCGTGACGAGGACCAGGCCCGGGACCACTACGTCGCCATGCCCGCCCCCATGGAATCCGGCCTCATCAGCTACCGCGAGGCTTTCCAGTTCGCCATCTCGGTTGGCTTCCAGGGCATCATCTGCACCGAACACTACGGTGGCGACGGCCTGAGCGTCACCGCCGCGAACCAGGACTACCTGCGCCGCCAGGTCCTGCCCAAGCGCGACAGCTACGCCCTGGGCACCAGCCTGGTGGCCCAGGGCCGGCAGACCCCGGCAGCAGTCCCTGCCCGCTAAGCCGGCAGGCATCCCAACCGAC
This sequence comes from Arthrobacter sp. ISL-85, assembly GCF_018613675.1. Taxonomy (GTDB): domain Bacteria; phylum Actinomycetota; class Actinomycetes; order Actinomycetales; family Micrococcaceae; genus Arthrobacter. The sequence continues at coordinate 94,500 of NZ_JAGGPQ010000007.1, forward strand.
CCAACCGGTTCAACGAGGAATCATGACAAAGATATTTGACGATCCAGCGCAGTTCGCAGACGACGCCCTCGACGGTTTCGTCGCTGCCAACCGCCAGTACGTGGCCCGCGTGGACGGTGGCGTTGTCCGCTCCACCGAATCGCCGGCGGGCCAGGTTGCACTGGTCATCGGCGGCGGATCCGGCCACTACCCGGCCTTTGCCGGCTTGGTGGGCGCAGGGCTGGCGGCCGGCAGCGCCTGCGGCAACATGTTCGCATCCCCCTCCGCGGGGCAGGTATACCGCGTAGCCAAAGCGTCCCAGGCGGGCGGCGGAGTCCTCCTCAGCTACGGCAACTACGCCGGCGACGTCCTTCACTTCGGCCAGGCGCAGGACAAGCTGAATGCCGAGGGTATCGACACCCGAACCGTCCTGGTCACCGATGACATCGCCAGCGCGCCGCTCGAAGAAATCGGTAAGCGCCGCGGCATCGCCGGAGACCTCACGGTGTTCAAGGTGGCCGGGGCAGCAGCAGAAGCCGGGCTGGACCTGGACGAAGTTGAGCGGCTTGCGATCAAGGCCAACCACCACACCCGCTCCCTCGGCGTGGCCTTCGCCGGCTGCACCCTGCCCGGAGCAGACAAACCGTTGTTCACGGTGCCTGAAGGCATGATGTCAGTGGGGCTTGGCATCCACGGCGAACCGGGCATCTCCGAGCAGCCCCTTCCCACTGCCAGCGAGCTCGCACAGTTGCTGGTGGACGGATTGCTGAAGGACAAGCCCGAAGCCGCAGGCAGCCGGGTGGTCCCCATCCTCAACGGCCTGGGAACGGTAAAGTACGACGAACTCTTCCTGCTGTTCGGGAAGGTCGAGGCCCTGCTGGCCGATGCCGGACTTGAAATCGTCGAGCCTGAGTGCGGTGAACTGGTCACCAGCCTGGACATGTCCGGGCTGTCACTGACGCTATTCTGGCTGGACGAGGAGCTGGAGAAGTTCTGGGCCGCGCCGGCTGACACTCCCGCCTTCCGCAAAGGCAACCTCGCGGCCCGCCGCGCGCGGTCCGTCACGTCCCTCGCCGAGGCAGCAACCACCCCGGCCCTGGCCGCCACTCCAGCCTCGACGGCCTTGGCCGCCACGGCGCTGGGCGTGCTGAAGGAAGCCCGTGCCGTCGTCGTCGAACATGAGGACGCGCTCGGAAAACTGGACGCCATCGCCGGAGACGGCGACCACGGCATCGGCATGCGCCGCGGCGTTGACGCTGCCGTGGCAGCCGCGGAAAAGTCCCACGACGCCGGCGCCGGCCTCGAGGAACTGCTCGCCGCAGCGGGCGAGCAGTGGGCGGAGCGCGCCGGCGGTACCTCCGGGGCCCTTTGGGGCGCTGCGGTCACAGCTGTCGGCAGGACCCTGGGCAGTAAGGACACCTACACCGCCAAAGATGCAGCGGCCGCCGTCAACGCCCTTCGCGACGCAATCGTCACCCTGGGCAAGGCGGAAGCAGGGGACAAGACCATGGTGGATGCGCTGCTTCCGTTCGCTGATACCTTCAGCCGTGCAATTGACGACGGCGGCAGCCTCGCCGACAGCCTCCGGACAGCAGCCGAGGCTGCAGCCAAGGCAGCTGACGCGACTGCCGAACTGAGCCCGAAGAAGGGCCGGGCCCGGCCGTTGGCCGAAAAGAGCCTGGGCCACCCGGATCCCGGCGCCGTGTCCTTCGGCCTCATCGCCCGCAGGGTGGCCGAGTACGCCGCCTCCATCGAAAGCTCCTAAGGAGAACCGCATGACTGAGAACACCCAGCCAGGCTGGCGCATCGTCGTCGGCAATGACGAAGCCGGCGTTGAATACAAGAACGCCCTGCGCGAACTGCTGGAGGCCGACCCCCGCGTTGCCTCTGTGGAGGACGTGGGAGTAGGCGCTGACGACACCACCGCCTACCCGCACCTGGCCGTCGCCGCCGCCCGCAAGGTGGCAGCCGGCGAAGCGGACCGCGCCCTGCTCATCTGCGGAACCGGCCTTGGCGTCGCCATTTCAGCCAACAAGGTCCCCGGCATCCGTGCCGTCACCGCCCACGACAGCTACTCTGTGGAACGCTCCGTGCTGTCCAACAACGCCCAGGTGCTCACCATGGGCCAGCGCGTCATCGGCCTGGAACTGGCCAAGAAACTCGTGGGCGAGTGGCTGAACTACCGCTTCGATGAAAACTCCGCATCCGCGGCAAAAGTAGACGCCATCTCCTCCTACGAGGACGCGTCGGAAGGACTTGAGGACAAATGACCACTCGCAACATCGCCGTCGTCGGCTCAGGCTACATGGGCGGCGGAATCGCCCAGGTCCTGGCACTTGCCGGAGCCCGCGTGGCACTGGCCGACGTCTCCGCCGAAATCGCCCGCAGCAACTACGAGCGGCTCTTGAAGGAATCCGATGAGTTCGTGGCAGCCGGGCTCTTCCCGGCCAACGCCACAGACCTGCTCAAGGAAAACCTGTGGGCAGCCAAGGACATCGAAGAAGCGGTGGCCGACGCCGAGTACATCGAGGAGGCCGTGCCGGAAATCCTCGAGATCAAGCACGCCACCCTGGGCCGGATCAGCGCCGCTGCCCGCCCCGACGCCATCATCGGTTCGAACACGTCCACCATCTCCATCGCGAAGCTGGCCGAAGTGGTGGACAACCCGGAGCGGTTCCTGGGAGTCCACTTCTCCAACCCGGCCCCCTTCATCCCCGGCGTGGAGGTCATCCCGCACGAGGGTACCTCCGAGGCCACCGTCCAGGCGGCCCGCACCATTGTGGGGGAGACCGGCAAGGAAACGGCCACCGTCAAGGACGTCACCGGCTTCGTGCTGAACCGGCTCCAGTACGCCCTCTTCCATGAAGCCGCCCAGGTGGTGGAGGAAGGCATCGCCACCGCAGAGGACGTGGACACCCTGGTGCGGACCACCTTCGGTTTCCGGCTGCCGTTCTTCGGCCCCTTCGCCATCGCGGACATGGCCGGGCTGGACGTTTACGCATTCTGCTACAAGTCGCTGCAGAACGGCTTCCCGGAACGGTTCGCCACGCCCAAAATCCTGCAGGAAAAGGTCGACGCCGGCCAGCTCGGTACCAAGACCGGCTCCGGATTCCTCGACGTCCCCGCCGACCGCACTGCAGCCCTGGTTGCCTACCGGAACAAGGCCTACGTCGCCATGCAGAAGCTCATCGAGGACCTGGGCCCGGCACCCCTGTCCTAGCCGCGCCACTCCCGCAACGGCGCCGCCCAGCGGCGCCGTTGCCGTGACCGAAACCTACCTCACCGGAAGGAACATTCCATGACACCATTTCCCGCAGACCGCACCGTGATCGTGACCGGCGCCGTCTCTGAACGCGGCATCGGCCGGGCCACCGCGGACTACCTCGCCGAGCGCGGCTGGAACATCGGCGTAATCGACCTTGACGACGCGGCCAGCAAGAACCTGGCCAAGGAACTGGCCGAAAAGCACGGCGTCAGGGCCCACGGCGCCGGGGCCAACATTGGTGACGAAGCCTCGGTCCGGGCCGCCATCGACGAGATCGAGGCCGAACTTCCCCAGCTGGTGGCCCTGGCGAACATCGCCGGCGTCAGCTCACCCGTTCCCTACCTCGAGCTCGACGGCGCCGAGTGGGACCGCGTGCTGAACATCAACATGAACGGTGTCCACTACGCCACCCGCCGGGCGGCCGAATCGATGGTGAAGAACCGGCTGGGACGGATCGTCAACATTTCCTCGGTCTCCGCACAGCGCGGCGGCGGCACGTTCAGCAAGACACCGTATTCGGTGGCCAAGGCCGGCGTCATCGGCCTGACCCGGGCCACCGCCCGCGAACTGGGCGAGTATGACATCACCGTCAACGCCATCTCGCCGGGTCCGATCGACACGGACATTATGGGCGGTACCCTCAGCGAGGAACGCAAGGATGAGCTGGTGAAGGACCTGGTGGTGAACCGGGTGGGCACCACACGCGACATCGCGGCAGCCATTTCCTTCCTGATTGGCGAGGATGCCGGCTACATCTCAGGCCAGACGCTGAACGTCGACGGCGGCCTGTACATGCACTGACGGCTCCAGTTCCGGGCGCCGCCACAAGCCCCGCAGGCCGCCGGCCCGCGGGAACCACCAACGTCACCACTCGAAGGAGAGTGCTGTGTCAGAAACAACCGCAACATCCAAGGAACTTCTGGCCCGTCCGGTCCTGAAGTCCGCGATTTCCAAGGCGGCCCGCCGGCTCATGCCGATGCTGGTCATCCTCTACGTCGTATCATTCCTGGACCGCACCAACGTCGGCTTCGCCGAGGCGGCCCTGGGGGCCGACAAGGGGGTGTCCGCCGGGGCCTTTGCCCTCGGTGCCGGCATCTTCTTCATCGGCTACGCGATCTTCGAGATCCCCAGCAACCTGCTGCTCAAGAAGGTCGGAGCCAAGATCTGGCTGGCACGCATCGCCATCACTTGGGGCATCGTCTCCGCGTGCTTCGCGTTCGTGCAGGGCGAGACGTCGTTCGTGATCCTGCGTTTCCTCCTCGGCGTGACCGAAGCCGGCCTGTTCCCCGGCGTGATCATGTACCTCGCCGAATGGTTCCCCAACAAGGTGCGCGTGCAGATGTTCGCAATCTTCTACCTGGCCCAGCCGTTCTCCCAGATGATCGGTAACCCGCTTTCCGGCTGGCTGATCAACATCGGTGACCAGGTTCCCGGCCTGCACGGCTGGCAGGTCATGTTCTTCGTCGAAGGCCTCCTGGCCACCTTGGCGGGCATCGCGGCATTCTTCTTCCTGATCAACGGCCCGGAGAAGGCCAAGTTCCTCAACAACGAGGAAAAGTACGCGCTCAAGGAAGTCATGGCGCTGGAGGACACCATCAAGGACGAGACCGGCCCGCGCGGCATCCTTGCCGCCCTGCGCAACGGCCGCGTCTGGTACTTCACCCTGATCTACTTCTGCCTGCAGATCGCTGTTTACGGTGTGACGTTCTTCCTGCCGCAGCAGGTGTCCTCCCTGACCGGGCAGAAGGTGGGACTCGCCGTCGGCCTGCTGATCGCCGTCCCCTGGTTCTTCGGCATCTTCTCCTGCTACTTCATCGGCAAGGCCGCAAATACCGTGAACAAGCGCCGCAAGTTCGGCACCATCCTGTTCATCTCCACCGGCCTGTGCATCTTTGGTTCCGCCTGGGCCGGAACCAACCACCAGCCGTTCCTGGGCATGATCTTCATAACCCTGGCAGTCTGCAGCTTCCTGGCCGTCGGCCCCGTGGTGTGGGCTTATCCCACCGCGTTCCTGGCCGGTTCAGCTGCCGCCGCCGGCATCGGACTGATCAACTCCTTGGGCAACCTGGGCGGCTTCGTCGCGCCCATCCTCCGGACCGCGGTCAATGAGGCCACGCAGTCGCCAACCGGTTCCATGGGCGTTTACGCCCTGGGTGTCCTGCCATTCGTGGCTGCGGCGATGATGTTCGCCACCAAGCGGTTCAAGAACAAGGCCGACGACCTGCTCGACTGAGCACGTCACCATCCACGCAAGGAAACCCATGAGCACCTCCGGCAGCAGCGCAGGAAACGGCGTCCTCTACATCGGTGTCAGCACCAAAATGTACCTGGGCTACCAGGCAAGCCTGCGCTGGCTGTCGGAGGTGCGCTCCATTGTGGACGACAGGCCCGGACTGGGTACGGGTTCCGTCAAGGACGCCCCGGTCCGGGTCTTCGTCATCCCATCCTTCCCCGTCCTGGAACCCGCCGCGCGGATCCTGGCCGGCTCACCCGTACTGCTCGGAGCGCAGAACTGCGCCTGGGGGGACGGGGCATTAACCGGGGAAGTCAGCCCCGGCATGCTGGCCGAGCTTGGCGTCTCACTCGTCGAGATCGGACACGCCGAACGACGCAAACTCTTTGGCGAGGACGACTCCGTGGTGGCACGCAAGGTGCGTGCCGCCGTCGGCCATTCCCTCACCCCGCTACTCTGCATCGGCGAGCCTGACAGGCTCGACGCCGTGGCTGCCGCCGCCTTCTGCGTGGCGCAGGTCCAGGCCGCCACGGACGGCGACCCCGCCCTGCTCAGCCGCCTGGTTCTTGCCTACGAGCCGGTGTGGGCCATCGGCGCGCAGGAACCCGCCCCGCCTGAGCACATCAACGCCGTGCTGGCGCAAATCCTGGCCGAGCTGGGTCCCGGCTGCCCCCTCATCTACGGTGGCAGCGCGGGGCCCGGACTGCTTCCCCGGCTGCCCGCCGCGGACGGACTCTTCCTTGGCCGCTTCGCCCACGACGCAGCGAACCTGGGCCGTGTATTGGACGAAGCCCTCCTCCTGCGTCAGACCGACGCGCCCGCCAGCAGCTCATCCAGCCGCTCGTAGCCCTCGGACATGCCGCCCTCCATTCCTGAGTGCAGCATGCCGTCCCGCGCCTCCATGCTCTGGTACATGGCGTGGCCCCGCAGCCGGCAGCGGCCGCCGTCGAGCTCTTCAAAGGTCATGGACTCCAGGCTGACCGAGTCCGGATAGCCGCCGAACTCGAAGGTCTGCAGGGCTAGCTCGTTCTCGCGCACCGTGTGGAAGATCCCGCGGAACTCATACGGCACCCCCTCAGGGCCCGTGTGAATGTACCGGTAGCTTCCGCCGGTGCGGAAATCGTAGTGGTCCATTTCCATCTTCATGCCCCGCGGGCCCAGCCATTGGGCCACCAGCTGAGGGTCTTTGTGCGCCCGGAACACCTCTGCCACCGGAAAGTCGAACTCCCGCTCGAAGTCGATATAGGGGAGTCCTTCGGGGGCCGTGATCTTCAGTGAATTGGTCATCTCTTGTCCTTTGCCTTTGGCGCCGCTTGCCCGGCGCTGGATTCAAGCACGGCATCAAGGCTGCGGAACTGCCCTTCGCGGACCAACCGGTACTGGTCGATCCACGCAGTCAGCGACTCAAGCCGCGCGGGGTTCAGGTGCACGGGACGGCGCTGGGCATCCCTGCTGCGGGTCACCAGCTGCGCCTGCTCGAGTACCTGGATGTGCTTCGAGACTGCCTGCTTGGAAATCTCGAAGGGTTCCGCCAATTCATTGACCGTGGCGGGACCCCTGCTCAGGCGGGCGATGATGTTGCGGCGGACGGGGTCGGCCAGGGCCAGGAAAGCTACGTCCAGGGCCGCGTCATCATCAGACACCCTTCGCGTCTCTCTTGTAATCAACGTTTTCATTTATCAACCTTGCGATTGATTAATGATAGCCCTGCTGCTGCGCGTCGCGCAAGAGGTCTTGTATTCCTGAAATGCAATTTGTTAGTATGTCAGTACAAACTATTTGAGGGAGAAGATTCATGCCGCTTGTTCGCATTGACGTCAATGAAGGACGCACCGCCGAGGATCTGCAGCAGTTGAGCCGCGGCATCCACGACGCCATCCTCGCGGAGTATGGCATCCCGGAGCGGGACTACTTCCACATCCTTACCGAGCACCCGCAGGGCCAGATCTTCGCCCAAGATGCCGGGCTGGGCTTTGAACGCACCGGGGGAGTGGTGATGATCCAGATCTTTACCCAGGGCGGTCGGTCCCAGGAGGCCAAACAACGGCTCTTTGCCGCCGTGGCCGAAAAGCTCGCCGCGGTGGGGGTGGCCGGCCAGGACGTCTTCATTGGCTATGTCGAAAATACTGCCGGCGACTGGTCCTTCGGGTTCGGCAGGGCGCAGTACGTCACAGGCGAGTTGGCGGTCCCAAAGAAGTAGCGCAAACGCACCCGTTGATTGGGGACGGGTGCCGCCAACTTCGGTTGTAAGCATGTCAGTACAAACCTTTGACAGGACATTCGATCTAGGGCAAAGTAGTGCATGTGGCCCACGCCACGGCCTGCCAGTCCCGGAACTCCTGCTCCTCAAAGGACCCGAGTTCGACACCAGAAAGGTCCACGATCACCGTGACCCACGAGCTTCTTACGATCGGGCGCATCAGCGTTGATATCTACCCGAACGACATCGGGGTTGGCCTGGAGGACGTTAATTCCTTCGGCAAATACCTTGGCGGTTCACCGTCGAATGTCGCTGTTGCCGCTGCCCGCCATGGCCGCAGGACGGGTGTCATCACCCGCACCGGGGACGACGCATTCGGCACTTACCTGCACCGCGAGCTGCGCAAGTTCAACGTCGACGACACGTTCGTCACGCCGGTGAAGGACTGGCCCACGGCGGTGACCTTCTGCGCGATCAAGCCGGCCACGGACGAGTTCCCGCTGTACTTCTACGGCCGTTTCCCCACGGCGCCGGACCTGCAGATCAAGGCGGAAGAGCTGGACCTGGACGCCATCCGTGAGGCCGGGATCTTCTGGTCTACGGTGACCGGCCTGTGCCAGGAACCCTCCCGCTCCGCGCACATCGCCGCCCATGAAGCCCGTCCCCGTACCGACCTGGCCGAGGGACAGTTCACCGTCCTGGACCTGGACTACCGGCCCATGTTCTGGGCGTCCGAGGACGAGGCCCGAGCAGAAGTGGCCAAGATCCTCCCGCACGTCACCGTGGCGATCGGCAATGACAAGGAATGCGCCGTCGCCGTGGGTGAAGGAACGCCTGATGAGCAGGCGGACCGGCTGCTGGACGCCGGCGTCGAGATCGCCGTCGTCAAGCTCGGCGCCGAAGGCGTGATGGCCAAGACCCGCACCGAACGCGTGGTTTCCGCCCCCGTCCCGGTGGAAACCCTGAACGGATTGGGCGCCGGCGATTCGTTCGGTGGCGCCTTCTGCCATGGACTGCTGTCCGGCTGGCCGCTGGCCGAGGTCCTGGATTACGCCAACGCCGCCGGCGCCATTGTCGCCTCCCGCCTGTCCTGCGCGGATGCGATGCCGACGCCGGATGAGGTCACCTCACTCCTGGCCGAACGCGGCCGTCCGGTTCCCGGCACCGCTGCCGCCGCACAGCTCGCCACCGAAGGAGCAGCACTGTGACCCTCACTCCTGTGACCCCTGACACTGCCGTGGACGACGATCCGCGCCGCTATGAGCACCTGAGCACCATCCGCCTCGAAGACCCGGAAGCCGTGGCCCGCGCGGCGAAGTCCCGACGCCGCCACCCTGGCGTGAAGGCCGGGCGGCAGAACTTCATCGTCGCCGCCGACCACCCCGCCCGCGGCGCCCTGGCTGTCGGCAGCGATCCGGTGGCCATGGCGGACCGGCGCCAGTTGCTGGACCGGCTGCAGATCGCCCTGGCCAACCCGGCCGTTGACGGTGTCCTGGCCTCCCCGGACATCATGGACGACCTGCTCCTGCTCGGCGCACTGGAGGGCAAACTGCTGTTCGGCTCCATGAACCGTGGCGGCCTGGCAGGGCTGGTCAACGAACTCGACGACCGGTTCACCGGCCACACCGCAGCTGCCCTGGAGGCACTGGGAGCGGACGGCGGGAAGATGCTGACCCGGATCTGCCTGGGCGACCCCGATACCGTGGTGACCCTCGAAGCCACCGCACGGGCCATCGATTCCCTGGCGGAGCGGAAGCTGATCGCCATGGTGGAGCCGTTCCTGTCCGTCCGCGAAAACGGTAGGGTCCGCAACGACTTGTCCACCAACGCCGTGATCAAGTCCGTGGCGATCGCGGAGGGCCTGGGGTCCACCAGCGCCTACACGTGGATGAAGCTTCCCGTGGTGGCGGAGATGGAACGCGTTATGGCAGCCACCACCATGCCCACCGTCCTGCTGGGCGGTGACCCGTCGGGGTCCCAGGACGAGGTCTTCGCCACCTGGCAGGCTGCGCTGGCCCTTCCCGGCGTCCGGGGCCTTACAGTTGGCCGCACCCTGCTCTACCCTGCCGACGGGGACGTCGCGGGCGCGGTCGCCACGGCTGCCTCGCTCCTCCACCACACCACTGACATTCCGGAGAACTAGCAATGGGCACAACAACAGGAACGTGCAGAATGACGGTGGCGCAGGCCGTCGTCGAATACCTTTCCAAGCAGTACACCGTGGACTTGGTGGGCGGCGTGGATTACCGTGAGCGGCTCATTCCGGGCACGTTCGGTATCTTCGGGCACGGCAACGTGGCCGGTGTGGGCCAGGCGTTGAAGCAGTACCAGCAGCAGGACCCCACGCTGATGCCGTATTACCAGGGCCGGAACGAACAGGCCCAGGTCCACCAGGCCGTGGGGTTCGCCCGGCACACGCGCCGCCGCCAGACCTTCGCGGTCAGCACGTCGATCGGCCCGGGCTCCTCCAACCTGTTGACCGGTGCCGCGCTGGCCACCACCAACCGGCTTCCGGTGCTGCTGCTCCCGTCGGACACGTTTGCCACCCGCGCGGCGGACCCGGTGCTGCAGCAGCTCGAGCAGCCGTACGCCTACGACATCACCGTCAACGACGCGTTCCGGCCGCTGTCCAAATTCTTTGACCGGGTGAACCGTCCCGAGCAGCTGTTCTCCGCGTTCCACCACGGCCTGCGCGTCCTGACTGACCCCGCGGAGACCGGCGCGGTGACGATCTCGCTGCCGCAGGACGTCCAGGCTGAGGCCTTCGACGTCCCCGACGAGTTCCTGGCCGAGCGGGAATGGCGGATCCGCCGCCCCGAGGCCGACGACGACGACATTGCCCGCGCCGCCGCAGCCATCCGCGCCGCGAAGCGTCCGCTGATCATCGCCGGCGGGGGAGTGCTCTACGCCTACGCGAACGATGAACTGGCGAAGTTCGCCGAGCTGACCGGCATCCCGGTGGGCAACACGCAGGCGGGCGTCGGCGTCCTGCCCTGGGACCACAAGTTCTCGCTGGGTGCCATCGGCTCCACCGGCACGACGGCGGCCAACGCCATCGCCGCCGAGGCGGACCTGGTCATCGGCATCGGCACCCGCTACGAGGACTTCACCACCGCGTCCCGGACCGCGTTCCAGAACCCCGACGTAAAGTTCGTGAACATCAACGTCGCCCCCATCGACGCGTACAAGCACGGCACCTCGCTGCCGATCGTCGCCGACGCCCGCAAGGCCCTGGTCAAGCTCAACGCAGCCCTGGGCGGCTACCGGGCCGGCGCGGACCTGGAGCAGAAGGTCGAGGCGGAGAAGAAGCGCTGGGACGCCACCGTGGACGAGGCCTTCGATACCCGCTACACCCCGCTGCCGGCCCAGAACGAGATCATCGGCGCCACCAACCGGGCCATGGACGCCCGCGACGTGGTCATCTGCGCCGCCGGCTCACTGCCCGGTGACCTGCACAAGATGTGGCGGGTCCGCGACCCGTTCGGCTACCACGTCGAATACGCCTACTCCTGCATGGGTTACGAGATCCCCGGCGGCCTGGGCGTCAAGCGTGCAGCGATCGCCGAGGCGGCAAGTACGACGGCGGCAGGCGCCTCGGGCGATCAGGTGCGGGACGTCGTCGTGATGGTGGGGGACGGCTCCTACCTGATGATGCACACCGAACTGGTCACCGCCGTGGCCGAACGAATCAAGCTGATCGTGGTCCTGGTCCAGAACCACGGCTACGCCTCCATCGGCTCCCTGTCCGAATCCCTGGGCTCGCAGCGGTTCGGCACGAAGTACCGGGCGCTGGACGAGGAAGCGCACAGCTTCGATGAGGGCGAGACGCTGCCCGTGGACCTGGCCCTGAACGCCGAGTCCCTGGGCGTGAAGGTCATCCGGATCGAACCGGGGGAGAAGGTCATCGCCGAACTCGAACAGGCCATCCGCGACGCGAAGGCCGCCCCGGAAAACAGTGGACCGATCCTGATCCACGTCGAGTCAGATCCACTCCTGGACGCGCCGTCCTCCGAGTCCTGGTGGGACGTTCCCGTCTCGCAGGTCTCCGAACTGGACTCCACGAAGCAGGCCTTCCAGACCTACGTCGACCACAAGTCACGCCAGCGCAAACTGCTCGGCTGAGCCCGTACTTCCATCCCCTTCAAACTACTCAAGGAAGAGTCCCATGACTGCCACCACCACTGAGACCGTCACCATCAACCACTTCATCGACGGCGCCGAGACCGCCGGTGAGGGCGACCGCACCACGAACGTGTACAACCCGGCTACGGGCGCTGTGACCGGCGAACTGCGCCTGGCCAACCGCGCCGACCTGGACACCGCCGTCGCCGCCGCCCGCAGGGCTGCCGACACCTGGGGTGATATCTCCCTGGCCAAGCGCACCGCCGTGCTGTTCAAGTTCCGCGAACTCGTCGCTTCCCACATCGAGGAACTCGCGCAGCTGGTAACCGCTGAGCACGGCAAGGTCATTTCCGACGCCAAGGGAGAGATCGGCCGCGGCCTGGAAGTCATCGAATACGCCTGCGGTATCCCCACCCTGCTCAAGGGCGACTACTCGGACCAGGTGTCCACCGGCATCGACGTGTTCAACTTCCGCGAACCCCTCGGCGTGGTGGCCGGCATCACGCCGTTCAACTTCCCCGTCATGGTGCCGCTGTGGATGGCGCCCATGGCCATCGCCACCGGCAACGCCTTCATCCTCAAGCCCTCCGAGCGCGACCCCTCCGCCTCCCTGCTGCTCGCCAAGCTGTGGAAGGAAGCCGGCCTGCCGGACGGTGTGTTCCAGGTCCTGCACGGCGACAAGGAAACCGTCGACGGGCTGCTGACCCACCCGGACGTGGACGGGATCTCCTTTGTCGGTTCCACCCCGATCGCCCAGTATGTCCACGAGACCGCCACCAAGCACGGCAAGCGCGTCCAGGCCCTGGGCGGGGCGAAGAACCACGCCATCATCCTGCCCGACGCCGACCTGGACAACGCCGCCGACCACCTCGCCGCCGCCGCGTTCGGCTCCGCCGGTGAACGCTGCATGGCCATCTCCGTTGCCGTCGCCGTCGGCGACGCCGCGGACCTGCTGGTCAAGAAGGTCGAAGAACGCGCCCTGGCCGTGAAGGTCAACAACGGCACCGAACCCGACGCCGAAATGGGCCCGGTCATCACCCCCGCCTCCAAGGAACGCATCGTACGGATCGTCACCGAAGCCGAAGCTGCCGGCGCAGCGATGGTGGTGGACGGCCGCGACCTCGTCGTCCCCGGCCACGAAGACGGCTTCTGGGTAGGCCCCACCGTCCTGGACCACGTCAAAACCGAAATGACCGCCTACACCGAGGAAATCTTCGGACCCGTCCTCGTGGTGGTCCGCGTCGACACCCTCGAAGACGGCATCAAGCTCATCAACGCCAACCCCTACGGCAACGGCACCGCCATCTTCACCTCCTCCGGCGCCGCCGCCCGCAAGTTCCAGCGCTCCGTCACCGTGGGCATGATCGGCATCAACGTGCCCCTGCCCGTCCCGGTGGCCTACCACTCCTTCGGCGGCTGGAAAGCCTCCCTCTTCGGCGACAAGCACATCTACGGACCCGAAGGCGTAAGCTTCTACACCCGCGGCAAGGTAGTCACCTCCCGCTGGCCCGAGACCCACCACGCCTCCGGCGCCTCCTACAACTTCCCCTCCAACTAGCGGCCAACCACCATCGATTGCTCCGTAAACGCCGTTTTGAGCGTCCAAAACGACACCTACGGAGCAATCGATGCAAAGGAAAAGACAAATGACTGAGAACAAGCTGATCATCGGCACGGCGCCGGACTCTTGGGGCGTCTGGTTCGCGGATGACCCCAAGCAGACTCCGTGGGAACGCTTCCTCGACGAGGTAGCTGAATCCGGCTACAAGTGGATCGAGCTGGGACCATATGGCTACCTGCCCAACGACCCGGTCCGCCTGGCGGAAGAACTGAAGCAGCGCGATCTGCAGATCTCCGCCGGCACCGTGTTCACCGCGTTCCACCGCGGCCTGGACCAGTGGGAAACCGCCTGGGAGCCGGCCCGCAAGGTCGCGGAACTGACCGCGGCCATGGGCGGCGAGCACATCGTGGTCATCCCGGCCATGTGGCGCGATGACGTCACGGGCGAGGCAGTGGAGAGCGGCACCCTGAGCGGGAAGGCCTGGGACGATCTGTTCGCCGGCCACAACCGGCTGGGCAAGACCCTGCTGGAGGACTTCGGCCTGAAGCAGCAGTTCCACTCCCACGCCGATTCCCACGTCGGCGCGCAGGCGGACATCGAGACGCTGCTGGGCGCCACGGACCCCCAGTACCTGAACCTCTGCCTGGACACCGGACACGCCGAGTACTGCGGCGCCTCCAGCCTGGAGCTGATCAAGAACTACCCGGACCGGATCGGCTACCTGCACCTGAAGCAGATCAACCCGGAGATCCTCAAGAAGGTCAACGAGGAAAACATGACGTGGGCAGCCGCCAACCTGGCTGGCGTCATGACCGAACCGCCCAACGGCCTGCCGGACCTGCGCGCGGTCATCGAAGCTGTGGAAGGCCTCAACCGTCCCATCTTCGGCATCGTGGAACAGGACATGTACCCCGTGGCCTTCGACGTTCCCATGCCCATTGCCAAGCGCACCCGCAACTACCTGCTGTCCTGCGGCTCCCGCACCGCCGTCAGCTAACCCCGCACACAGACCAAAAGGACAGAACAATGACTGAAAACCTCCGCGTCGCCGTCATCGGCGCCGGCCGCATGGGTGCCGACCACATCCAGCGCCTCAGCAAGCGCATCCACGGAGCCGAAGTGGCCGCCGTCGTGGACGTCGACCTCGCCCGCGCCCAGGCTGCCATTGAAGGCATCCCCGGCGCCGTGGCCTTGGCCGACGCAGAGGAGGCCCTCAACAACGGCGACGTCAACGCCGTCCTGATTGCCACCCCCGGCTTTCTGCACGAGGACATCCTGCTCAAGGCGCTGGCCAAGGACATCCCGATCCTCTGCGAAAAGCCCCTCACGCCGGACGCTGCATCCTCCTGGAAAATCGTCGAAGCTGAGGTGGCGCTGGGCCACAAGCGCATCCAGGTGGGCTTCATGCGCCGCTTCGATGCCGAATACGCCACGCTGGGCTCGATTATCCGCAACCACGAACTGGGCGAACTGCTGATGCTGCACCACCAGCACCGCAACCCGAGCACCCCCGAGGGCTTCACCAACGAGATGCTCATCAACGACTCCGTGGTCCACGAGTTCGATGCCATCCGATACTTCACCGGCGAGGAAATCACCAGCGTCCAGGTCCGCCTGGGCAAGGCCACCCGTAACGCGCCCTCCGGCCAGCACGACCCCCAGCACGTCCTGCTCGAGACCGAGTCCGGCGTCCTGGCCGACGTCGAAATCTACGTCAACGCCAAGTTCGGCTATGAGGTGGCCACCCAGGCCTCCTTCGAGGACGGCATCGTCAGCATCGGCGGCGACAAGGGACCCTACACCCGCAGTTCCGGCCGCTGGGGCGGCAACGTCACCCCCGGCTTCGAGGAGCGTTTTGGTGCGGCGTACGACGTCGAAATCCAGTCATGGGTGGACGCGGCACTTAAGGGCGGCATCGGCGGCCCCTCCGCCTGGGATGGGTATGCCACCGCTGCGTGCTGCGAGGCAGGCGTCGAGGCGCAGAAGAACGGCGAAAAGGTCGCCGTGAAGCTGGCTCCGAAGCCCGACCTCTTCAAGTAGCCACCAGCCTCCCCATCCAGGACTGATCCACAATGGAGTGTTTACGTGAAAATCGCACTTGACCCCACCCCGTTCCACCACTCGCGCAGCCTGCTGGAGTTCCCCCGGGTGGTGGCGGACCTTGGCTACAAGTACATGCAGATGACCCCGCACGCGGACTTCATCCCGTTCTTCAACCACCCCAAAGCGGATGATGAACTGGTGGGCCTGCTCAAGAAGTCCTGCCGTGACGCCGGGATTGAGATCGCCTCCATCCTCCCCGTGCTCCGTTGGTCCGGTCCGGACGAGGACGCCCGCGAGGCAGCCGTACGCTACTGGAAGCGCGCCATCCAAATCGCCGTGGACCTGGGCGTCAGCACCATGAACACCGAGTTCAGCGGCAGGCCGGAGAAGGCGGAGGAGTCCGAGCGGGCGTTCTACCGTTCCATGGAGGAACTGCTGCCGATCATTGAGCGGGAAGGCATCGACCTGCTCATTGACCCCCACCCCGACGATTTCGTGGAGGAGGGCCTGGCCGCCATCCGCGTTATCCGCGGCGTGAACTCGAAGAACGTGGGCATGGTCTACGTGGCCTCGCACAGCTTCCATATGAAGAACTCGCCGCTGGACATCATGCGCGCGGCAGGGGACAAGCTGCGCCTGGTCCACGTGGCCGATACGATGGACCACCACGCCTCGCACGGGCTGCGCTACATCACCAACCCGCCGGGCAACCCGGTCCGCGTGCACCAGCACTTGAAGATCGGCGACGGCGACGTCAACTGGGACGAATTCTTCGGCGGCCTGAAGGAGATCGGCTTTCTGGACCGCGACGACACTGTCATGGTGTCCAGCGTCTTCGCCGAGGACGAGAATGCTGAGGACGTCTCCCGCTACCAGCTGGAGACCATGAAGCAGTACGTCCAAAAGGTCAGCGTATGAGTTCACAGGATTCCGGGAACGCAACTGCCAAGCAGCCCCGCAACCACAAGCGGGCCCTGCGGACCGTCACCATCATCTCCACGTTCGGTGGCCTCCTGTTCGGCTATGACACCGGCGTGATCAACGGCGCCCTGCCCTACATGCAGGAGGATCTGGGCCTTACCCCGCTGACAGAAGGCCTGGTCACATCGTCCCTGCTGTTCGGCGCGGCCTTCGGCGCCCTGTTCGGCGGTCGCCTGGCAGACCGCAACGGCCGGCGCAAGATGATCATGGTGCTGGCCGTCATCTTCCTGGTCGGCACCCTCGGCTGCACATTCTCGCCCACCACCGGCGTGATGATTGCCGCGCGGTTCATCCTGGGACTCGCCGTGGGCGGGGCATCAGTGACTGTACCGGTGTACCTGGCCGAGGTGTCACCCAGCAACCGGCGCGGCCGGATCGTCACGCAGAACGAGCTCATGATCGTCACCGGGCAGCTGCTGGCCTTCATCTTCAACGCCTACCTGGGCAACTCCTTCGGGGAATCCCACGGCATCTGGCGCTGGATGCTGGTCATCGCCACCCTACCGGCCATTGCACTATGGATCGGGATGAACTTCATGCCCGAGAGCCCCCGCTGGCTGGCCTCCATCGGCAGCTTCGGCGAGACGCTCAGCGTGCTGCAGCGGATCCGGTCGCAGGAGGAGGCCCGCAGGGAGTTTGAAGAAGTCAAGGCCATGGCCGTGGAGGACTACAAATCCAAGATGGGTTCATGGAAGGACCTGGGCATTCCGTGGCTCCGCCGGATCTTCGTGGTGGGCCTGGGCCTGGCGGTGATCCAGCAGATCACCGGCGTGAACTCGATCATGTACTACGGCACCCAAATCCTGTCGCAGTCCGGTTTTGGCCGGGAAGCGGCACTGACAGCCAACATCGCCAACGGCGTGATCTCAGTCCTGGCCACGTTCGTGGGCATCTGGCTGCTGGGCAAGGTGGGCCGGCGCCGAATGCTGATCACCGGCCAGGCAGGCACGACGACGGCGCTGCTGCTGATTGGCCTCTTCTCGCTGATCCTGCCGGAGGGCACAGCCCGGGGCTTCGTCATCCTGGCGCTCACCGTGACGTTCCTGGCGTTCCAGCAGGGTGCCATCTCGCCGGTAACCTGGCTGATGCTCTCGGAAATCTTCCCGTTGAAGATCCGCGGCCTGGGCATGGGCGCTTCGGCGTTCCTGCTGTGGATCGTGAACTTCCTGATCGGGTTCGGATTTCCGCAACTGCTGGCGGCCATCGGCATCTCCAACACGTTTTTTGTGTTCGCCGTCCTTGGCGTGGGTGCCATCGCCTTCGCCGCGAAGTATGTGCCCGAGACCAAGGACAAGAGCCTTGAGGACCTGGAGCATTACTTCAAGAACGTGGCCGGCGGCAAAGCCGAGGTGGCCGCGGCCAAGGTTTCCTGACGTACCAGAACCACCCCTTCAACGCAGCAACGCCCCCATGAGTATTCCTCCTGGCGGCGTTGCTGCTTGTGCGTGCGGTGTTCTGCTACGCGGTCGCTTGCAGCCGCGGCAGGGCATCCACCAGCGGTGCCAGCTCCGGGATGACCATGGCCTCATTGAGGGCACGTTCCAAGGTGGCGTCGTGGACTGGCCGAGCTTCCGCGAGCAAACTGCTCCCGCTGGCCGTCAACTCGGTGTAAATGCCCCGGCGGTCGTCGTCGCACAAGATCCTGGTCAGCAGGCCGCGGTCCTCCAGCCGGTTTACCAGGCGGGTAGTGGCGCTCGGGCTCAGCGCCGTGGCGCGCGCCAGTTGCTGCATCCGCATGTGCCACCCGTCCTGCCGGCTCAGGGCATCCAGCACCGTGTACTCCACTACGGACAGCTGTGATTCTGCCTGGAGGCTGCGTTCCAGTTCGTTTTCGATCAACCCGTGCAGGGCCGCCAAGGTGCGCCAGCCCTGCGCGCGGACCTCGACGGCGTCGTCCTTGATGCCCATGGCTGCTCCTTCTAAAAGTAGTTGCTTGCGCGGCATATTTGCATGTGCAACAATAAATACCGCGTCTGCAACTATCTTAGGCGCCTTCCCCTTCCGGGGACAACTACGTACAGCTCAAAGGAGCATTGGCATGCCTGTAGGCCTGATAGCACTCGCCCTCGGCGGGTTTGGCATCGGACTCACCGAATTCGTGATCGCCGGCCTCCTCCCGCAGGTGGCGGCGGACTTTGCGGTGAGTGAAGCATCGGCGGGGTGGTTCATCTCCGGCTACGCACTCTCCGTGGTGGTGGGAGCGCTGGGACTGACGGCGGCCGTCACCCGCTTTCAGCGCAAACCGGTGCTGGCCGCCTTGCTGGTCCTGTTCATTGCCGGGAACCTGCTCTCCGCCACGGCGGACGGGTACTGGGCGATGATGTTGGGCCGCGTCATTGCAGCCCTCTCGCATGGCGCCTTCTTCGGGATCGGGGCCGTGGTGGCCGCCGGCATGGTCCCGGCCAGCAAGAAGGCGGGAGCCATCGCGCTCATGTTCACCGGGCTGACGGCAGCCAACGTCCTTGGCGTACCGTTCGGAACCCTCCTGGGCCAGGCCGCCGGTTGGCGCGCCACGTTCTGGGCCATCACCGTGATTGGCGTGGCCGCGCTCGTTGGTATCCTGGCGCTCGTCCCCAAATCGGCTGGGGCAACTGAAGAATCGGCCAGCCTCCGCTCCGAGCTCCGCGCCTTCCGCTCCGGGCAGGTGTGGCTGTCCATCGTGGTGACCATCCTTGGGTTCGGCGGCATGTTCGGAGCGTTCACCTACATCGCCTACACCCTCACGGAGGTGTCCGGCTTCGCGGCCTCCACCGTGCCGTGGCTGCTCATCGTCTTCGGCGTGGGCCTTTTCGCGGGTAATGCCCTGGGCGGAAAGGCCGCTGACCGCAACGTGGATCGGACGCTCCTGGTGGTGCTCGCCGCGCTGACGGTGGTCCTGGTGGCGTTCGCAATGACGGCCGCCAATCCTGTGCTGACGGTCATCTCCCTGGTCCTGATGGGAGGCTTCGGTTTTGCCACCGTACCGGGCCTTCAGATGCGCGTCATGAAGTACGCCTTCGGCGCTCCCACCCTCGCATCCGGTGCCAATATCGGTGCCTTCAACGTAGGCAACGCGCTGGGTGCATGGCTGGGCGGCGTCACCATCACCGCCGGGTTCGGCTATACCTCGCCCATCTGGGCCGGGGCCGCCATCACCCTTGCCGGCCTTGCCGTCATGGCATTCGCCGCGGCAGGCGCCAGGCGGAGCAAACAGCACGAAAAGGCCCAGATGCAGGGAACGGCGGAGGAGTTGGTTAGCCGCTAAGCGGCGGGGTCGGAGGAGCGGCGCACCATCAGGGCCGGCTCGAGCTTGCGGACGGCCGTTGGCCCTGCAGCACCGGCAATCCGGTCCAGCATGGTTTGGGCCGCCACCCGGCCCAGCTCCCCGGCGTGCTGGTCAATGGACGTCAGGCCAACCAGCGGCGAGGCTCCCGCCTCGATGTTGTCGCAGCCCACCACAGCCATGTCGCCGGGGACGGACAGCCCCCGGGATACCAGCGCTTCCATGATGCCGATGGCGGTCAGGTCGTTGTGCGCAAAGACTGCCGTGGGAAGGGTGGCGCCAGATTCCAGGAACTGCTCCATAACAGCCCTGCCACCGCGTTCGGTCATGTCACTGTGGACCAGTTGCGGTTCCAGGCCGAACTCCTGCATGGCCTGCAGGTACCCGTTGCGGCGGTCCGCGTAGGGGAGCCAGTCGGAGATGTCGAAGTGCGCGATCCGGCGGTGCCCCAGGTTGTACAGGTGCTCCACGGCGAGTGCGCCGGAACGGAAGTCGTCGGTCAAAACGGAATCAACGCCGTCGACCTCCATCTCACGGGTGATTACGACGGCGGGAGTCCCGCGGAGTGCCGCGGCCAGTTCCGCCGAGGTGCCGGTGTAGCCGGCCAGCAGCACGCCGTCGACGCGCAGGTCCACGAAGGACCGCACGGCCTCCAGCTCGGTTCCGGGATCGGCGGAGCCGACGGCGACCATCACCTGGTTGCCGCTGCCCGCCAGGCCTTCGGTGATGCCGTCATAGATGTCAGCGAAGACGGAATTGTGCAGGTCGAGGAACAGGACGCCCAGGGTCTTGGTCCGGTGGCTTGCCAGACGGCTGGCCAACCTGTTGGGGGAGTAGCCCAGGGCAGCAGCGCTTTCCAGCACTGCCCTCCGCTTGGCGGGCGAAACCTTGGGGGACTCGCGCATCACCAGGGACACCAGGGCGCGGCTCACGCCGGCGTCGCGTGCCACGTCCTCCATGGTCACCGACCGCGGGGAAGGGGAAGTGTGTTTCACAAAACCCCACTATGCCAGCCCGCTGCCGCGTGTCGGCCCAAACCGGTGCCTCAGGCGCGGAAGGGCAGCCGGGGGTCGATGTTCTGGCTTTCCCAGGTCTGGCGTACCCAGCCGTGGTGCGGGTCGTCGCTGATCAGCCACTCGCGTACCGGGCCGGGGCCGGCCATGACGTTCAGGTAGTAGAGGTCGTAACCCGGCGCCGCCATCGCCGGGCCGTGCCAGCCATAGGGGACCAGGACGACGTCACCAGTGCGCACCTCAGCCGCAACGTCGATGGGGCGTTCGTCGGAGGCGTAGACCCGCTGGTAGCCGATGGCATCGGCCTCGGCGGGCGCGCCGGAGCCGGAAGCCACCTGGGTCTCGAAGTAGTAGATCTCCTCAAGGGAGGTCTCGCCGTCCTTCTCCTCGTCGTGCTTGTGCGGAGGATAGGAGGACCAGTTCCCGGCGGGGGTGAGGACCTCGCAAACGATAAAGCGGTCTGCTTCCAGGGCGGCCGGGGTGCCAAAGTTGTGGACCTGGCGTGAGCAGTTGCCCGCGCCGCGCAGTTCCACCGGCGTTTCGGCAGCGGACACCAGGCGGGTGGGGTAGGACGCGTTCGCCGGCGCGGTTGCCACGGCCACCCGGCCGCCGCCGGATGAGCTGATCGTCACGGCGCGCCCGGTGCCTGAGTAGAGGACGTCGGTAGTGCCGGAGAACACCGAAGCGCGGCCCGCGAGCTGGTAATCCGTGCCGTCCACGGTCACGGTAAATGACCCGTTGAGGGGAACCACAATGCGTTCCTCGCCTGCGGCAGGAAGTTCGACTGCGGCGCCCGCGGCCAGGGTGGCCACCTTCAGTCCGGTGTGGGCCCAGCCGTCCACGGTGAGGGAGGAATCGGAGGTTCCGATCGAGACGTCCCATGTGCCGTCGGCGGCTGTGCCCAGGGGGTAGACCCAATTGGTCATGGAGTTGGCTCCTTGGATTATCGCTGTACGAGTGTCATTTCAAAGCTGTAGGAATCGGCGCGGTACACGTGGTGGCCGGTTTCAACCCGGCGGCCGGTGTCATCCACGGCGGTCCTTTCCATCGTGACCAGGGCCGATCCTGCCGGGGTATCCAGCATGGAAGCCTGGTAGTCATCGGCGGTCCTGGCGCCGATTCGCTGCGTAGCCAGCCGGAAGTTCACGCCCCCGCGGCGGAGGATCGAATACAGGCCTTCAGCGCGCAGCATTGCCTCATCCATCTCGGCAATGTCGTCGCGCACCCAGTTCTCCATGAGCGCCAGGGGTTTTCCGCCTACCTTCCGGAGCCGGGTGAAGTGGTACACCTTCGAGCCAGCGGGAAGCTGCAGCGTGGTGATCGTGGCGTCGTCTGCCTCCAGGTGCGAGAAGCTCAGGACCTCGGTGGTGGGCTTCTTGCCGTTATTGGTGAGGTCGTCGTAGAGGCTGGAAAGCTCCAGCGGGCGGCGCACCTGGCTTGAGACCACCTGGGTTCCCACGCCCCGCTTGCGGACCAGCAGGCCGGAGCGGACCAGTTCATCCATGGCCTTGCGCATGGTGGGCCGGGAGAGGTTGAGCTGGGCCGCGAGGTCGATCTCGTTGTCCAGCCGGCTGCCTGGCTCCAGTACCCCGCTGTAGATCGCCGCCTCGATGCCCTGGACCACCTGGTGGTACAGGGGCACGGGGGAGGAACGGTCGATATTGAGTCCCAGGTTGTTCGCCACGATGCGTTCCCTTGTCTTCGGTATGTGTGCGCGGTCCTCGAATCCGAAAGGGGGCGCCCAGTGGACGCTTTGCCGCTATATGTTCGCTTGATAGGACATACTTTCTTCCTCGATCGTAGCAGGCGGACTTGTGGGGTCAAGGGTAGGCGCCGCCGGGGAACGCCGGGATGTGCCGAATTAATATGTTCTGACATTAGGACTTTGTATTGACATGGACCATTAGAGCGCTCTAACGTAAGTGGCACGCATCACATTCTGACCGGATCTTCCGGTCCCTAAGAGAATCTGAGAGGCAACAATGCTGTTGCAAAAACAAACCATGGGCGCCACCGGCCGCAAGCGCCGCGGATACCTCGCCCGGCTCACCGTCATCTCCACCCTGGGCGGCCTGCTGTTTGGGTACGACACCGGCGTGATCTCCGGCGCACTGCTGTACATGAACGACTCCCTCAACATGACGGCGGTGGAGGAAGCGACCGTAGTGAGCGCACTGCTGTTCCCGGGTGCCGCCGTCGGCGCCCTAACCGGCGGGCGGATGTCTGACAAGCTGGGCCGCCGTGGCTCGCTGCTGGTCTGTGCGCTGCTCTTCCTGCTGGGCGCCATCGGCTGCGCGCTCGCACCGAACGTGACCTTCATGATCGCTGCGCGCATCGTGCTGGGCCTGGGTGTGGGCGCCGCCGCCGTAACCTGCCCGCTGTACCTCGCGGAGATGGCCCCCGCCCACCTCCGCGGCCGGATGGTCACCATCAACGAGCTCATGATCGTGACCGGCCAGATGCTGGCCTTCGCCATCAACGCCCTCCTGGACGCCCTGATCCGCGACAACGAGGTTTGGCGTACCATGCTGGGCATCGCTTCCATCCCTGCCCTCGCACTGCTCGTCGGCATGCTGATGCTCCCCGAATCCCCGCGCTGGTACGCCATCCGCGGCCGCCTGGAAGATAGCCGCCGCGTCCTCAACCTGAGCCGCAGCCCGGAAGAGGCCGCTGCCGAATTCGAGGAGATTGCCCTGGCGGCACGCACGGCCAAGGAGGAGCGCGGCCACGCCCTCCGCGACCTCCGCAACAACCCCTGGATGCGCCGGCTGCTCTGGATCGGCATCGGCCTGGCAGCGGTCCAGCAGGCAACAGGCATCAACACCGTGAACTACTACGCCCCCACCATCCTGGAAAAGAGCGGACTCGGCGTCAGTGCGTCGCTCGTGGCAACCATCGGCGTGGGTGTCACCTCCGTGCTGATGACTATCCTGGGCATCTGGCTGCTTGGCTTTGTTGGCCGCCGGCGCATGCTGGTGATCGGCTTCTCAGGAGTGGTGGCTTCCCAGGCCCTGTTGGCCATCGTCTTCCTCCTGCCGCAGTCCGACCTTGCCAGCTACACCATCCTGGCCGCCATGATGCTGTTCGTGGCCTTCGTCCAGTGCTTCATCGGCACCTGCGTGTGGCTCCTGCTCTCGGAAATGTTCCCGCTGGCCATCCGCGGCTTCGCGATGGGAATTGCGGTCTTCGCACTGTGGACCGTGAACGCGGCCATCTCCTTCCTGTTTCCCATCGTGGTCAACGCCCTTGGCTCCAGGGGCACCTTCGGCCTGTTCGTGGTGGTCAACCTCGCATCCCTGGCCTTCGTCATCAAGTTCGTTCCGGAGACCAAGGGCCATTCACTCGAGGACCTCGAAGCGCACTTCCGCGACGGTGAGGTGCCGGCAAAGCTCTCTGCCTAGCCACCCCCTCCGCGTCGCCCCATGAAGTAATGCGGGGTCGGCCCCAGCCCCTGCGGTAGTCACTGGACAGGCCGGGACCGGGCCCCGCATCCGCGTTGGGTGGCCTAGGCTGGCTCCATGACCCGGACTGCGCTGACCTCCACCGCAAGGCAGCCGTGAATTTCGCCGGAAGCCTTGGCCCCCGTCCCCGCAACCTCGAAGTCCAGGACCTGGCCAGCTTCGACCGCCTGGTGGCCGGGGGCGCCGTCAACCTGCACGGCTGGCATGCGCAGTCGCTTGACCTGCGGGGGCGGTCGGCGGCGCTCAAGAGCGTCAGCGTGGAGGGCGCCATGTTCCTGGGCTGCCTCTTCGACGACGGCATGGAGGCCAATCTCCGCGGCCGCGGTGCCCTCATTTTTCCGCGGCTTGAAGGCGTCCCATTCGACCCCTACCGGGCCGCACTGTATTCCCCGGCCGAACTGTACGCCGGACTGGCAACGTCCCCCTACGAGGAGCTGCCGGATGCCCGGATCTACCACTGGAGCATCCAGCCTGGCCAGCGGCACCGCGTGGACGCGACCCTGGCCTCCGCCCTGCACGACCACGCGATCGGGGACGCGCTGGATGAGCTGACGCGGTCCAAGGCCTGGGCTCGCCGGTCGATTGTCGGCGTCATGGGCGGCCACGCAGCGCCCCGCGGCAGTCTGGAGTTCGCCGAGGCGGCACGGCTGGGCAGGCTGCTGGCCCTCGAGGGGCATTCGGTGGCCACGGGCGGCGGGCCGGGCGCCATGGAGGCAGCGAATCTCGGGGCCTACCTGAGCCAGGCGTCCGACGGCGACGTGCAGGCAGAGCTTGCCGCGCTCGCCGCTGTTCCCGGGTTCCGTCCCTCGGTGTCGGCGTGGGCACGTGCGGCCGCCGCCGTCGTCGAACGCCATCCAGGCGGGACACCTTCGCTGGGCATCCCCACCTGGTTCTACGGGCACGAACCGCCCAACTATTTCGCCACGCACGTCGCAAAATACTTCGCCAACGCCATCCGCGAGGCCATCCTGCTGGAACTGTGCCACGGTGGAATCGTCTTCCTGCCGGGAGCGGCGGGCACCGTCCAGGAGATCTTCCAGGACGCCTGCGAGAACTATTACGGCGCCCGCGAAAAGGTGGCACCGATGGTGCTGGTGGGGCGGCGCCACTGGGAGCAGGAGTACCCGGCCTGGCCCATGCTCCGCAGCCTTGCCGCCGGCCGGGCCATGGCGGACTACATCCACCTGGTGGACACCGTGGATGAAGCCGTGGAGGTCCTCCGCGGCTGACCCGGTCCCGCGGCTAGCCCATCACTGTGCCGAAGAGCAGGCCCAGCAGGTAGGTGATGGCAGCCGCGCCCAGGCCGATGGCAAGCTGGCGCAGGCCACGGGTCAGCGGGGAAGTGCCGGACAGCAGCCCCACCGCGGCACCGGTGGCCAGGAGGGCGAGGCCCACCAGGGCCCCGGCCACCATCAGCGCGGTGACGCCGGTCAGGCCGAACAGGAACGGCAGGATGGGGACGATGGCGCCGGACGCGAAGAAACAGAAGCTGGACAGCGCCGCTCCCCAGGCCGTGCCCACTGCCTCATGCTGGTCCTCTTCGTCCGCGAGTTCCGGCTGCAGGGACAGGCTGGGATCGCAGTCGCAGGACAGCTGGCCCGTGCGCTCGGCCACCCGGTGTTCGGCCGCCTCCCGGGACATCCCACGGGCCAGGTACACCAGGAGCAGTTCGTTGTTTTCGAGGTCCAGCTGCGGTGCCGCCGCCAGGGTGATCTGCGTGGGGCGGGTAGCGGCGAGCAATTCGCGCTGGGAGCGGACGGAAATGAATTCGCCGGCGCCCATGGACATGGCGCCGGCCAGGAGCCCGGCGATGCCGCTGAGCAGAACCACGCTGCTGGCCACGCCGGACGCGGCCATGCCCATGACCAGGGAGAGGTTGCTGACCAGGCCGTCATTAGCGCCGAACACTGCGGCGCGGAAGGTGCCGGCAAGGCGGTTGCGGCCGCGGGTTGCCAGGCCGCGGACCACTTCCTCGTGGATCTGCTCATCGGCGGCCATTGCGGGGGTGGCGTTGGGATCCTTGGCGTAGGGGGAGCGGCCCTCGGCACGCTGGGCCAGGGCCAGCACGAACACGGAGCCGAAGTGCCGGGCCAGGAACCCGAGGAATTGGCTTCGCGCGGACGCCCTTTTCGGCTTGTCCGCGTGGTCCCCAAGCAGGGCCAGCCAGTGGGCCTCGTGCCGGCCTTCGGCCTCCGCCAGGGCAAGGAGGATGGCCCGTTCCTCGCCGTCGCGGTTCTGGGCCAGGTCCCGGTAGACGGCGGCTTCCGCGCGCTCGTCGGCCAGGTACTGGCGCCACCGCTTGATGTTCGACGCCGAGGGCTGGGTGGGGCTGGCGGCCCCCTGGGGCGTGGCGTGGGATTCGGACCGGGCGTGCTGCGACACTGTAACTCCTGGGCTGGAAAGGGCATGTACTCGCGCCTTTGCCCTGCCAGCCTACTGCGGATTTAAGGGGTTTTTTGGCTGGCAAACCTCTTTGGAAAGTTTCGGTGAGCCTTAAATTAGGGGTATCCCGGGCCTGCGTTTCAGGCGTTATCGGAGGGCAGCGGGGGCTATTGACCGGTCTGCCCGGCCGGTGTTGTGATGAAGGTGTGGCGCAGGCTGCGCCCTACCTGAAAGAGCACGTCAGGCGAACATACGGAGGTTGGATTATGAGCACCACCGGACAGCACCCGGACATGCCGCACCTGGACGCCGTCGAAGCGGACCCCGCCTACGATTACGCCGAGGATGCACCGGTAGACGATGCGGACTGGGACGCCGAGGACGCGTTGATCGACGAGGAAGAACCGGTGGTCCAGCCGGCGCCGGTGGTCATCGACGCCGAGGACCGCGAAGTTCCGCTGGATGACGACGAGCGCGACACGGGGGAGTAGGACGAACGACGGCGGCACCTCCTTTCGCTGGAATGCGAAAGGAGGTGCCGCCGTCGTGCTTCAAACCTTTGCCGCGCCGTTGCAGGGTCAGCGGCCGGCGAGGATTTCCTCAGGAGTGCCTTCCGGCTCCTGCCCGGCAACGCGAAGCCGCCAGGCGCGCATGACCGCGGGGTCCGTGGGGCGGGTGAGCAGTGAGGCGGCAACGTAGACCGCAGCCGAGCTGAGCAGGCCGTTGTAGATGGGTTCATTGGCGTAGATGCCGTCCAGCGGGACCGCGGCATTGATTTCCAGGATGATCATGGTCCCCAGGGTCACCACGGAGCCAACCGCCATGGATGTTGCCGCCGCCGGACCGGTGCCCCGCTTCCACAGCAGACCGCCAAGGATGGCCACCAGGAGGCCGCCCACCAGGATGTCGTACGCGATGGTCAGCGCCGCAACAACGTCCTTGGTAACGATGGCGATGACAATGGCCACGATGCCCAGCGCCAGGACCCAGATCCGGTTGGCCTTGACATCATGCTCCGGGTTTTCGGTGTCTCCGGTGTCCACCCGCTTGCCGAACCAGCCGGCCACGAACGGCAGGACGTCGGCGCGGGCAACGGTGGCGGCGGCGATCAGTGCGCCGGACGCGGTGGACATCATGGCCGCGACGGCGGCCGCCAGCACCAGGCCACCGATGCCTACGGGCAGGATGTTCTGGGCGACCTCGGCATAGACGTCGTCTTTCGCGGCGATCTTGATGTTGGACAGTGCAACGTTCGCGGCCATGCCGATCAGGGAGCCGGTGACACCGTAAAGGATGCAGTAGATGCCGGCGGTGGCGCCGCCCCAGCGTGCAACCTTGGGCGTCTTGGCGGTAAACACGCGCTGCCAGATGTCCTGGCCGATCAGCAGGCCCAGGGTGTAAACCACGAAGTAGGTGATGATGGTCTGCACACCGATGCCGTCGATCTGGAAGAAGCTGGCGTCCACCCTGCTGCGGATCCCGTCCAGGCCGCCGGCGGCGTTCAGGGTGAACGGGAGCATGAGGAAGAAGATGCCCACGGTTTTGATGACGAACTGGACCTGGTCCGCCAGCGTGATGGACCACATGCCGCCGATGGTGGAGTACACCAGCACGATGGCGCCGCCAATGGCGATGGCCAGCGCACGGTCAAGGCCGAAAAGAACGACGAAGATCGTGGCGTAGGCGCCGGTGGAGGTGGCGCACAGCATCAGCGTGTACGCGAGCATGACGATGCCGGACGCTTCGGTGGCCCTGCTGCCGTAGCGGAGCGTGAGCATCTGGGACACCGTGTAGATCTTCAGCTTCTGGATGGTCCCGGCAAAGAGCAGGCTCAGGAGCAGGACGCCGGAGCCGATGGCCACCACGAGCCACATTCCCGAAATGCCGAACTTGTATCCAAGCCCCACGCCACCCACGGTTGAGGCCCCGCCCAGGACCACGGCGGCCATGGTTCCGGTGTAAAGGAACGGGCCCAGGCGGCGGCCGGCCACCAGGAAGTCGCTGTTGTTCCTGGTGCGGGACTTGCCCCACCAGCCGAAGGCCAGCATTGTGAGAAGGTACACCACCACAATGGCGATGTTGATGGCACGTGCATCCATAGATGGCTCCTTGGAGCTGTTGGGCGCCGGGTGTGGAACCGGGGCCGACGGCGCCCGGAACCGCCGCGGACGAACGGGGACGGCTCCTGGTATTGCCCCAGAGGCAACAGGAGTTTCCAAAGACTAGGGTGTGACGTGGGCGACGGTCAAGGACTTGTCGTGCTGCTTCGGTCCCGTGTGGCATGCGCGCGTCACAAATGCCGTGCCCATTAGGATGGCTCGAGAGTGGAGCCGGACTGCCGGCCATGAAAGGTTCGTAGATGAAGGCACTGCCAGTTGAGCCGAGCAATGTCCCTGTTGCCATCGGGTCCAGGATCCGGGCCGCCCGGCAGTCCCAGCGGCTCACCATCGAGCAGGTGGCGGACGCCACCGGGCTGACCAAAGGGTTCCTGAGCCGGGTGGAGCGGGATCTGACCTCGCCGTCGGTCGCGTCCCTGGTGACACTCTGCCAGGTGCTCTCCATCTCCATCGGCGACCTTTTCGTGGCGCCGGAAACCCACCTGACGAAAAGGAACGACGGTCCGCGGATTTCACTCGGCGGCGAGGGCATCGTGGAGCGGCTTTTGACAGCCCGCTCGGAACGCCGGGTCCAGATCATCCAGGCAGTGATCGAGCCGCACGGCCGGGGTGAATCCGAGCTCTATGCGGTGGACTGCGACGTGGACGTCCTGCACGTGGTCAAGGGGTCCATCAAACTGATCCTCACCAACGAGGAATACCACCTCGATACGGGCGACACGGTGACTTTCCCGGGCCGGGAACCCCACACCTGGGTCAATCCCACGGACAAGCCGGTTGAGGT
Organism: Arthrobacter sp. ISL-85; assembly: GCF_018613675.1. Classification (GTDB taxonomy): domain Bacteria; phylum Actinomycetota; class Actinomycetes; order Actinomycetales; family Micrococcaceae; genus Arthrobacter. Next base: position 123,903 of record NZ_JAGGPQ010000007.1, read on the forward strand.
GCTCTGGGTTCTGGTGCCCGCCGCGAGCCGCTGACCCCTCTCTGCTGCGCATCCCTGCCCAGTTACCTCTGGTGGTCCTTATGGGAGCCGCCGGTTTGCGCGGGATGCACGTCCGCGGAGCGCTCTGGTATGGGTGTAACTGGGCTGGAGTGCACGCTTACCGGCCCAGGTTCCGCCGGTCGCCCGCCAGTACGGTCCTGATCTCCCTTACGACCGAACTGGGGTCAAACCAGATGTGCTCCGGCATGTAGCGAAGGACGGCGTATCCGCCGGTTGCCGCGGCGTTGTTGCGCTCCCGGTCGCGGAGCATGTCGGCGCGCTTGGAGTGGAATGCAAAACCGTCAATCTCCACGATCAAAAAGCCACTCAGCAGGAAGTCCACGCGGCCGATTCCCGGCAGGAAGACTTGGGTGTCGTAGGCGATTCCGTTGGCGCGGAACAGGTGCTGCGCATCAACCTCCACGATGGATTCTGCACGCACGTCAAGTTCCCGCAGGACGCGGAGTGCGGAGCCGGAGCGGTCTGCCTGAAGCTGGGAGGCCAGCAGTTCGCGTGGCACACCGTGAAGCCTGATCGCCGAGGTTGCCAAAGCGGTGGATGCCGGCGGTGGCAGGCAGCCCAGGGCATGAAGTGCCACGTCTTCCACGGCGGCCACGGGCAGGGACGGATGACCGGGGAACCTCACGGTGCGGTGCCGGATAAAGCCGCTGCCGTGGCCGTGGCCGCAGGCCAGGTGCGGCTGCGGGGGAGGTTTGCGAAGCCAGAGCCCGTAGTGGCCGGCGGCGCTGGCGCAGGTCAGTCGGCCGTTGCTCAGGACTGCGGCGAGGAGCCCCTTGTCGCATTCCGGCAGGACGAAGATGCCGCGTCGGGGTTGGCTGGTCCCCAGCCCGGTGAGCCGTAAGAGTTCCCGTCGCGGGAACCCTGCGTCCAGGAGTTGGGCGGAGCGGGCCACGCCGCCGCACTTGTGCAGGTAATCGAGGATGTCCACCACGTCATTGGAGGCCGCGTAGGGCAACGTCTGGAACAGGATGCCGGCCCTATGTGCATAACCCGGCGGCCGCTCTTGTGCGTTCCTGCCCAGTTGCTCCAAGGCGCTCACCGAGGGCTGAGGCGAAATGCTGGAACCCCCGCGAGGTAGTCGGCACACCTCCGGGCCGGGGCGAGTAAGTGGGCGGGAACGCACGGGCAGCGCATCGGTAAACAACTGATGCTCAGCAGGAAACAGCGGTGTATGATGGCAGTCACACCAGTCCCTCAACTCCTCGAAGGAGAGGCCTCCATTGGAAGAGCTGCGCATTGAAGCCAACGGCAACCTTGGCCCCATCGATTCATCCCGGATTCCCCGCTACGCCGGAGCCGCCACGTATGCACGCCTTCCGCGGCTGGACCAAGTCGATAAAGCTGATGTCACAGTGGTGGGCGTACCTTTCGATTCGGGTGTTTCCTACCGCCCGGGTGCCCGCTTCGGCGCCAACCACGTCCGCGAGGCCAGCCGGCTGCTGCGCCCCTACAACCCCGCTTGGGATGTCAGCCCGTTCGAGAACATCCAGGTGGCCGACGCCGGAGACATGGCGGTCAACCCGTTCAACATCAACGATGCCATCGAGACCATCCAGCAGAACGCGCTGGACCTCACGGCTGCCGGGAGCAAGTTGCTGACGCTCGGCGGCGACCACACCATCGCCCTGCCGCTGCTTCGCGCCGCCGCCGAGCGCGCGGGCGGGCCCATCGCCATGCTGCACTTCGATGCCCACCTGGACACCTGGGATACCTACTTCGGTGCCGAATACACCCACGGCACGCCCTTCCGCCGCGCAGTGGAGGAGGGCATCCTGGACACCGACGCCATCAGCCACATCGGCACCCGCGGCCCCTTGTATGGCAAGAAGGACCTCGACGACGACCACCGCTTTGGGTTCGGCATCGTCACCTCCGCGGACGTCTACTACCAGGGCGTCCTGGAAACCGTGGCCAAGGTCCGCGACCGCATCGGCAACCGTCCGCTGTACATCTCGGTGGACATCGACGTCCTGGATCCGGCCCACGCGCCCGGCACGGGAACCCCCGAAGCCGGCGGCATCACCAGCCGCGAACTCCTGGAGATCATCCGGGGGTTCCGCGGCATGAACCTGGTGGGTGCCGACGTCGTTGAGGTATCGCCCGCCTACGACCATGCCGAGATCACAGGCGTTGCCGCCAGCCACGTCGCATACGAGCTGGTGACCCTCATGGCAGACAACGCCGTGCCCGGAAGCCGCTTCGGAGCCGGAAATGGGTACGCCGCCCAGGCCCTCGGCCAGGAAGCCCGCCGCCCCGCCGGCTTCGCCGCTGCCACCAAGGAGTAGGGCCATGACCGAACCGGGCGAACTGGACGCCGCGCAGGGCGGTGGTGCCCGCAACGGCGGGGACCTCGTCGTCGAAACCCTCGAAGCGCTGGGCGCGAAGACTGTCTTCGGCATCCCGGGCCAGCACGCACTGGGACTCTTTGACGCCATGGGCCGCGGCAACCTGCACTTTGTCTCGTCCCGGGTGGAGAACAACAGCGCCTTTGCGGCAGACGGGTACTCCCGCGCCACCGGCGAGGTGGGCGTGCTTTTCCTGTCCACCGGCCCCGGCGCGCTGACCTCGCTCGCCGGCCTGCAGGAGGCCTACGCCACGGGCGTTCCGATGGTCGTGGTGGCCAGCCAGATCCCACTGGAAGGCCTTGGCGCACGGCGGAAGGGCATGCTGCACCAGCTCGATGACCAGAAGGCGTCCGCCGCCAACGTCACCAAGAGCCAGCGGCTGATCCAGCACGCCTCCGGAATCCCGTCGGCCATCCAGGACGCCTGGACCGAGGCCATTTCGTCGCCGCAGGGCCCGGTGTGGCTCGAGATCCCGCAGAACGTTCTGCTGGATCCGATCATGGTCCCGCCCGTGGAGGATGCCCTGGCCGAGGCCGCGGACAACCCGCCGCGCATCGAACTGGTGCGTGAGGCGGTCAAGTGGCTGGAAGCAGCCGAGCGCCCCGCCATCATTGCCGGCGGCGGAACCCGGCGCGGCAGGGCGGAGAAGTCACTGCTCTCGATTGCGGAAAAGCTGCGGGCCCCGGTGATCTGCACCCCGGGCGGCAACGGCGCGTTCCCCTGGAACCACGAGTTGTCCCTGCAGTCCTGGGTCGAGGACCGGTACATGACCGATGTCCTCGAGGACGCCGATGTCCTGGTGGTTATCGGTTCGTCGCTGGGCGAGGTCACCTCCAACTACTTCACCTTTGAACCGCGCGGCCGGATCATCCAGATCGACGCCGAGCCGCGCGTCCTGGAGTCCAACCGGCCCGGCCTGGGGATCCGTGCCGACGCCGGCCAGGCACTGGCAGCGCTGGACGGGGCCCTTGATTCCGGCAGGACAACAGCGCCGGACTGGCAAGGCACTACCCCTGAAGAGCTGGTCAAGGAGTCACTCGCCAAGGTCCGTGCCCGGCTCGAATCGCAGGACCTGGCCAAGGAACTGGCGTTCATGTCAGACATCCGGGACGCCGTGCCGGCGGACATGCAGACGTTCTGGGACATGACGATTGCCGCCTACTGGGGCTGGTCCTGCTGGGACGCCCGCCAGGGGCAGTTCCACTCGGCCCAAGGCGCGGGCGGCCTGGGGTACGCATTTCCCGGGGCCATCGGTGCGGCCGTGGGTCTGGAAACGCTGGGCAGGCCGGGCCGGGTGCTTGCCGTTTCCGGCGATGGGTCGTCCATGTACTCCATTGCCGAGTTGGCCACGGCAAGGCAGCATAATGTGCCGGTCACCTGGTTGATTGTGGACGACGGCGGCTACGGCATCCTGCGCGAATATATGGTGGACGCGTTCGGTAAGGCCACCGCCACCGAGTTGGCCCGGCCGGACTTCGTCAGGCTCGCGGAATCCTTCGGTGTACCCGCTGTCCGGGTGGCCCCGGAGGAAGTGGGGGACGCGCTCAAGGCGGGGTTCGCCGCGGACGGCCCCAACGTCGTCGTGGTTGAAACGCTGCTGAAAATGTTCGGCCCCACACATTTGGCCCCCTGACTGCAGCATCACCGCATGCGCTCCCTCACTTGCCGGACACCGTCCGGCAGAAGTGGGGGAGTTCGTCGTTTAAGGGTGGGCCCGCAACAACTTCGTTTCCCTAAGCAACCTTTTTCTGATACAGTTGCTTGCAGCAACTAATTCTTTAGGGAGCATCATGTCTGTCGCACCGGCCACCGCAGCCGATCTCGTCGGCCATATCTTTGACCTTCAACGCGCACTGCGCTGCGTGACCATGGTCAACGTCAAGGGCCAGGACACCGGCATCGCCCTCCAGGGTGTGCTCAAGTTCATCGGCGAAGGGGAGACCCGGGCCGCGCACCTGGCCGAGCGCCTGGGGGTCAGCCCGCCGGTGCTCAGCCGGCACATCGCGGAACTCGCCGACGCTGGCCTGGTGGTCAGGACTCCGGATCCGGACGATGGCAGGGCGCAGCTGCTGGCCCTCTCGGCGCGCGGCAAGGAAAAACTTGCCGAGCTCATCCGGCACCGGGCGGAGACGCTGCAGGGCTACCTCTCCGACTGGAACGAGGATGACGCCGCTGCCACGGCCGCAATGCTGAACAAGCTGACAGCTTCACTAAAGAATTCCATCCGGGCAAGGGCGGCCGGAACCGTTACCGAACAGAAAACCCAGGAGTCCATTAATGGCTAACGTCACCGCCGCCGCCGACCAGGAGCAGCAGCGCCAGCGCGAACGCACCGTTAAACAGGAGTCGCGGCAATCCAAGCGCCACGAGCCTGGTGCGCCCATGAACCACCGGCAGATCATGGAGGCTTTGACCGGCCTCCTCGCTGCTTTCTTCACCGCCATCCTCAGCAGCACCATCGTTGCCAACGCGCTGCCCACCATCATGTCCGAGCTCAAGGGCACCCAGACCGACTTCGCATGGGTCATCACGGCAGCGCTGCTGGCCAACGCAGCCACCACGCCCATCTGGGGCAAGCTCGCGGACCTCTTCGACAAGAAGGTCCTGGTCCAGCTCAGCATCGTGATCTTCGTTGCCGGCTCGGTCATGGCAGGCTTCTCAGAAAGCATCCCGTTCCTGCTTACCGCCCGCGTGATCCAGGGCATCGCCATGGGTGGCCTCACCGCGTTGGCGCAGGCCATCATCGGCTCCATCATCCCGCCGCGCGAACGCGGCAAGTACTCCGGCTACATGGGCGGCGTCATGGCCGTCGGTACTGCCGGCGGTCCGCTGCTCGGCGGCTTCATCGTGGACAGCTCGCTCGGCTGGCGCTGGACCTTCTTTGTCTGCGTGCCGCTCGCCGTCGTGGCCCTGATCCTGCTCCAGATCACCCTTAAGATTCCGCACGTCAAGCGCCCCGCCAAGATTGACTGGCTTGGTGCCATCCTGCTCACCTCCGGCGTGAGCCTGCTCCTCATTTGGGTGTCGTTTGCCGGCAACCCGGACTACTACGACTGGTGGTCCTGGCAGAGTGCGGTGATGGTGGGCGGCGGCGTCCTCCTGCTGGCGCTGCTGGTGCTGGTGGAATCGAAGGTGTCGCAGCCAATCATCCCGCTGAAGATCATCTCCGAGCGCACCACCGCCCTGGCCATCGTGGCCTCCGTGGCCGTTGGCGTTGCCATGTTCGGTTCCTCCACCTTCCTCGGCCAGTACTACCAGGTGGCCCGCGGGGCCACGCCCACCGAGGCCGGCCTGCTGACCCTGCCCATGATCGCCGGCAACCTGGCCGGCTCCGTGGTCTCAGGCCAGCTGATCAGCCGTTACGGAAAGTGGAAGCGCTTCCTGATCGCCGGCACCGTGATGCTTATCGCCGGCCTCGCGCTCGCTGGAACCATGAACCACACCACCGAACTCTGGCTCACTGGGCTCTATACCGCGATCTTCGGTGTTGGGCTGGGCATGCTGATGCAGAACCTGGTGCTCGCCGTCCAGAACACTGTCCGGGCGGCGGACATCGGCTCGGCCAGTGCCTCCGTTGCCTTTTTCCGCTCCGTCGGCGGCGCCATTGGCGTGTCCGTCCTGGGCGCGGTGCTGGGCAACCACGTGAAGGACCTCGCCACCGACGGGCTGGCGAAGATCGGGATCCAGGCCTCGGGAGGCGGCGGCGCCTCCATGGACCTCAAGGATCTCCCTGCGCCGATCGCAGACATCATGCGCGCCGCGTACGGTGACGCTACGGCTGGCATCTTCATGATCGCCGCCGTCGTGAGCGTTGTGGCCCTCATCGCCGTGATCTTCATCAAGGAAGTACCGCTGCGCAAGACCGTTGACATCACCTCCGAAGCCACCCTCCAGGCCAACGCCGCGGGTGAAGCTGGCATGACGGCCATGACCGGCCAGTTGCCCATGGTCTCCGGCGCTGACGCGGGTGGTGACATCCCCGCCGGGGCCGGAATGACCGGCCGAGGTGCTGCACATGCCCGTTCGGGAGCGGCACCGGCAAAAATGTACGACGGCGGTGCTGCCGCTGCGGCGGCAGCATCCGGCAGGGTAGCCACCGAGGACTTCGAGGAAGTCTTCGCCCGGAGCTTCAGCTCCGAAGGGCTGGACCTGCGGTCCGCAGAGAACGTAGGGAGGGCTGCCGACGCCGTCGCCAGCGCCGCCGCCACCCTGCAGAAACTGCAGGAAACCCAGCACCTGCTGGCCCGCCAGCAGGCGGAACTGGGCGGCCTGGTACTGGACATCCAGGAACAGCTGCGCTCCCAGCGCGACGTTGCTGCCAGGCAGGCCGCCACGGCGGCAGAGCTTAGCCGCCTGCAGCGCAAGCTCCTGAAGGAACGCAAGATCCAGGCAGCAGCCGCGCTGTACCTCGCCGGGCACGGCAAGCACAGTGCCGCCGCACCTGATTCTGCCGCACCGTCTGCCGGTGCCGGTTCGGAGCAGGCAACGGGACAGTAGGCCGTCAGTAGGCCGTCCCAGCCGGGGCCAGCCCAACCCTGGACGGAAAAGCATGAAAGCCGCAGCCCCCACCCGGGGAAACTTCCGGGTGGGGGCTGCGGCTTTCCCGCATGCTGGGGCGCCCCGGTTACGCCACCCGGCAAGAGTACGCACGCGCCCCCGGGACGGAAATATGCTCCCGGAGGCCCCAATTGTCGGTGGCCATTACTAGAGTTGGGTCCATGCTCCTCACCCTTATACGGCGCTACTCCAAACCGTATTCGCCGTACATTGCGGCTGTCATCGTTTTCCAGCTCGCCTCCACCATCGCCGCGCTGTACCTGCCCAGCCTGAACGCCCAAATCATCGACGAAGGCGTGGCGCGGGGAGACACCGATTTCATCTGGCGCACCGGTGCCGTGATGCTTCTGGTGGCCTTCGCCCAGGTAGCCGCGGCCATCGCTGGCGTCTACTTCGGCTCCAGGACGGCCATGGCGGTGGGCCGTGACCTGCGCCGGGCCGTGTTCCGCCAGGTCACCAGCTTCTCCGCCAAGGACGTCAACGCGTTTGGCGCCCCCACGCTGATCACCCGGGGCACCAATGATGTCCAGCAGGTGCAGATGCTGCTCCTGATGGGGCTGAACTTCATGGTGGCCACACCCATCATGTGCATCGGCGGCATCATCATGGCGCTGCGGGAGGACCTCAGCTTGTCCTGGCTGGTTTGGGTGTCGGTCCCGCTGCTGGGCGTGGTGGTGGGATACCTGGTGGTCCGGCTCATGCCGCTGTTCCGCTCAATGCAACGAAAGATCGACCAGATCAACGCCGTGCTGCGCGAACAGATCATTGGCATCCGCGTGGTCCGTGCCTTCGTGCGTGAACCGTATGAAACGGACCGCTTTGGCGGCGCCAACAAGGAACTGACGGACGTCTCGCTCCGCATCGGCGCCCTGTTCGTCCTGATGTTCCCGGCCATCAGCATGATCCTGCACCTGTCCACCGCCGCCGTGCTCTGGTTCGGCGGGCAGCGGGTGGACGCCGGCGCCATGCAGGTAGGATCGCTGACCGCGTTCCTGCAGTACCTGCTGCAGATCCTGATGGCCGTCATGATGGGCACCTTCATGGCCATGATGATCCCGCGCGCCTCCGTCTGCGCTGACCGCATCGGCGAGGTGCTCGACGTCGAGCCCTCCATCCACGACCCCCAACGCCCCGAGGCCCCGGCCTCCCTCACAGGGCTGGTGGAATACCGCAACGTTACCTTCGCCTACCCCGGAGCCGAGTCGCCGGTGCTCAGCAACATCAGCTTCACGGCACGGCCGGGCCAGACCATCGCCATCATCGGCTCCACCGGCGCCGGCAAGACCTCCCTCCTGTCCCTCCTGCCGCGGCTGTATGACGCCGCGGAAGGCCAGGTGCTGCTGGACGGTGTCCCCGTGGACAGGCTGGACCGTGCCGAGATCACCAAACGCGTGGCCCTGGTGCCGCAGCGTCCCTACCTGTTCTCCGGCACCATTGAGCACAACCTCCGGTTCGGCAAGACCGAGGCAACCGACCAGGAACTGTGGGACGCCCTCCGAATAGCCCAGGGGGAGTCCTTTGTCCGGGAGAAGAAGAACGGCCTGGACTCCCGGATCTCCCAGGGCGGCACCAACGTCTCCGGTGGCCAGCGCCAGCGCCTGTGCATCGCCCGCGCCCTGGTGACCAAACCGCGGGTCTACCTGTTTGACGACTCCTTCTCCGCCCTGGACGTCGCCACTGATGCCCGGCTCCGCGCCGCCCTCAAGCGCACCACCGCGGACGCCACCGTGATCATCGTGGCCCAGCGGATTTCCACCATCACCGGGGCCGACCAGATCCTGGTGCTGGACAACGGACGCATCGTGGACCGCGGCACGCACGAGGAACTCCTGGAAACCTCACCCACCTACCAGGAAATCGTCGAATCCCAGCTGAGCGTGGAGGAAGCGGCATGAGCCCCCGCAAGAAGGACGTCACATCCGCGGAAGAGGCCGCGCAGTCTGCCCAGCCCGCAACCGCTGCCTCACAGCCGGAGGACGACGACTACTTCGAGGAGGAATTCACGCCCTCTGAAGCGGACGGGGACATGTTCGGCGGCATGCCCGCCAAGAAAGCCCAGCACTTCTGGCCTTCCGCCAAGCGCCTCATGGGCCTGCTGAAGCCCGAAGCCCTGGGCATTTACGCGGTGGTGGGCCTGGTGGTCATTTCCGTGGTCCTGAACGTTATCGCCCCCAAGATCCTGGGCCAGGCCATGGACGTCATTTTCGCAGGAGTCGTGGGCCGGCAGTTGCCCGCCGGCGCCAGCAAGGAGCAGTTCGTCGCAGGCCTCCGCCAGCAGGGCCAGGACAACTTCGCGGACATGGTCTCCAGGATGGAACTGGTGCCCGGCACGGGCATCAACTTCGGCAAGCTCAGCATGCTCATCGCCATCGTCCTGTTGATGTACTTTGTGGCGAACATCTTTATGTGGCTCCAGGGGTACGTGCTGAACCGCATTGTCATGAAGGTGATCCGGCGGCTGCGCGACGATACCGAAAACAAGCTGAACCGCCTGCCAATGAACTACTTCGACACCCGGCAGCGCGGCGACGTGCTGTCCCGCGTGACCAACGACGTGGACAACATCCAGCAGGCGCTCCAGCAGGCGTTCGCGCAGCTGGTGAACTCCCTGCTGAGCGTGGTGGGCATCGTCATCATGATGTTCATCGTTTCCTGGCAGCTGGCCTTGATCGCCCTGGTGGCACTCCCGCTGTCCGGGGTGGCGGCCGGCCTGATCGGCGCCCGGAGCCAGAAGCTCTTCGCCGCCCAGTGGAAGAACACCGGGTCATTGAACGGCCAGATCGAGGAATCCTTTTCCGGCCACGACCTGGTCCGCGTCTTCGGCCGGGACGCGGACATGCTGGCCCGCTTCGAAGAACGCAACGAGGCACTGTACAAGGCAAGCTTCGGAGCGCAGTTCGTCTCCGGAATCATCTTCCCGGTCATGCAGTTCGTCTCCTACCTCAGCTACGTGGGCATCGCGGTTGTGGGTGGACTCCGGGTGGCCTCAGGCGCCATGTCACTGGGCGATGCCACCGCGTTCATCCAGTATTCCCGCGAGTTCACCCAGCCGCTGGGGCAGATGGCGGGCATGGCCAACATGCTCCAGTCCGGCGTGGCATCCTCGGAACGTGTCTTCGAATTCCTGGACGCCGACGAACAGGATGCCGAAACCGCCACCGAACACCTGCCGGCCAAGACCGACGGGCACGTCGACTTCAGGAATGTCACCTTCAGCTACACCCCGGACAAGCCGCTCATCGAGAACCTGTCCTTCACCGCTGAGCCGGGCAACACAGTGGCCATCGTCGGGCCCACGGGAGCCGGCAAGACCACCCTGGTGAACCTGGTGATGCGCTTCTACGAGCTCACCTCGGGGTCCATCATGCTGGACGGCGTGGACATCACCCACCTCAGCCGCTCCGAACTGCGCTCCAAGGTAGGCATGGTGCTGCAGGACGCCTGGCTGTTCGGCGGCTCCATCTACGACAACATCCGCTACGGCAACCTTGAAGCAACGGACGCGCAGATCATGGCAGCCGCCAAGGCCACCTTCGTGGACCGCTTCGTCCGGGCCCTGCCTGAGGGCTACAACACCGTGATCGACGAAGAGGGCAACAACGTCAGTGCAGGCGAGAAGCAACTGATCACCATTGCCCGCGCGTTTGTGGCCAACCCGTCGCTGCTGATCCTGGACGAGGCCACCAGTTCCGTGGATACCCGCACGGAACTCCTGGTGCAGAAGGCCATGGCGGCGCTGCGCTCTGACCGGACCAGCTTCGTCATTGCGCACCGGCTCTCCACCATCCGTGATGCCGATACCATCCTGGTGATGGAGAACGGACGAATCGTGGAACAAGGCAACCACCAGGTGCTGCTCGCCGCCGGCGGGGCCTACCACCGCCTCTACATGTCGCAGTTTGCCGGTGCGGACGCCGGTGAGGTGCCGGTAGATGATTCGACGGCGGTGCGCAGCTGAGCGCGCACGGCGGCCAGCGGATCGAGGTGCTGGTGCCCATGCGCTGGGGCGACATGGACGCCTATGGCCACATCAACAACGTCCAGATCGTAAGAATGCTGGAGGAGGCCAGGATCGCGGCCTTCGGACCGCCGCGGGGCGCCGGCCTTCCCGGCATCCAGCCTCCGGTATCCCTGTTCAACGACCTCCCGGACGGGACCCTTGCCTTGGTGGTGGACCACAAGATCCGCTACGTCCGCACACTGGAGTACCGCAACGTTCCGGCGGTGGTCCAGGTATGGATCGGTGCGGTCAAGGGTGCCAGCTTCGACATCCACTACCTGCTCCAGGACCCTGTCACCCGGGAGGACTGCGTTAAGGCAAGCAGCCATCTGGCATTCGTGGACCAGGCCACCGGCCGCGTGCAGAGGCTCAGCCAGGAACAAAAGGACCGGATGGCCCCGTACCGGCACTAAAACCCGTACAGGCACTAAGACTCTGGACAGGACTGCACCGGACCCACTGGACTGGAACCACGTCGTACAGCGAAAGGAAGCCCTCATGGCCAGCAACAAGAACCGCACCACCCGGAAGAAGAAGACCTGGAAGGAAATGTCACCTTCCGCCAAGGTGGGCACCATTGTGACGGCGTTCGTGCAGGTGTCCCTGCTTGTGGCCGCGCAGCGGGACATTTCCCGGCGGCCGGCAGAGCTCATCAACGGGCCCAAGGCTCTATGGCGGGCGGCGTCCTTCGTTAATTTCATCGGGCCCACGGGGTACTTCATCTTCGGCCGGAAGCACTCCGCCACCGGCAAGTAGCCCTGCCATGCGGGAGGGCGGACCGGCAACGTGGAGCGGCCGCCCAGCTTGACCCTGTAAATTTGAGGGCATGACCCCCACTGCCACTGTTGCCATGACTCGCGCCCTCGGCATCTCCAAGGAGATTGAGGACGCGGCGTGGTTTGTGTTGGGTCCCGGCCTCCAAGGCAAGGCCTCGCCCCTGGACGGCCGCACCAGGACGTGGTCTGTTCCGGCGGCGGTGGAACTCCTTGACCGGCTGGATCGCGGCATCGCGGACCCCAAAGCCCCAATGATGACCAACCTCCGCGAAAACCTGGACGGTGCCACCCGTGGGGCGAAGCAGTTGGCCGTGGAGCTGCTCTTCCTGCAGTCCCTTCCGCTGGCCCACGAAGTGAAGTCCTTGAAGGTCAAGCGTGCGCGCGTGGCCGAAGCCGCCGGCTGGCTGGAGCCGCCGCTGGAGCTTCCCGAGGAGCTGTACGCGGGCATGACCGACCACGGCGTGATCCGGGACCGGACCGCCGAATTCAACTGGACCATCTGGGACCACCTGAAATGGCTGTGCCGCTTCGTCCGGAACGTCGCCCAGCGGCCGGCGGCTGTGGTGCAGGCGGCCATCAAGGACCCCTTGCAGTTCCACCGCCTCGCCGCATCCACCCCCGATGACCAGCCCGCCATCCGCCGGAGCATCGAGTTCCTGGCCTGGCCCAGCTACTTCGAGCCGGTCGTGGCGGACGTGGAGCGGCAGGAGATCCGGGACGCCTTCGCTTCGCTGGTGGGCGGGGCGAAAGGCGACGGCGAAGAGGACATCACCGCGGACATCCACCGCATCCGGCTGCACCTGGACGAGCAGGCCGGCCAGCGCATCGACTGGTACTCCCGCCAGCTGGTCAGCCAATGGCGCAAAGTGGGCGATCCAGGCCGGCGGGCGTGGCTGCTGCGGACGCACAGCGACCATGCCGAGCTGCTCACGGCGTGGCACGGCGAGGAAAAAGTGACCCTCGACGTCGAACATCTCCGCACCCTGGACCCCGGTGTGACCGCCGGCCTGGTCCAGCACGCAGTGGACGAGGACTACAAACACCTTGGCTATGTGGAGCGCGAGGACACCAAGACGGCGGTCTTCGCCTTCCTGACCGTCATGAAGCCGGGCGACCTGGTGCTGTACCAGCACGCCGGAACGGTACGCCTGGGTGGTGTGCTGGGGGAGCCCGAGTACAACGACGACAACCGGCGCCTCCGCCGCAAGGTGCGCTGGTTCGACGACGGCCACACCACCACCAGCCTTCCCCGCCACGTCCAGCGCCAGCTCGCCACCCCCGGCATCGTGGTGGACGTGACACGGGTGGTCCAGGCGCTGCAGGCGCTGCTGCCGGCCGAGGCGGAAACCGAGCCCGACGCCGATACTGACGGCGCCGCCGTCGTTCCCCCTGTGCAGGAGGGCTTCCGCCCGCTGACCCAGGAATTCGCAGCCTCGCTGCACATGGAGCTGGAACCCCTCCAGGAGATCGCCGACCTGCTGGAGGAAAACCGGCAGCTGGTCCTTTACGGTCCTCCCGGCACGGGGAAGACCTACCTGGCCAAGCATCTCGCCGCGGAATTGGCGGATGACACCACGGACGAACGGGTCAAACTGGTCCAGTTCCACCCGTCCTACGCCTACGAGGACTTCTTCGAGGGCTACCGGCCGGACAAGACGGATGAGGGCCAGGTGTCCTTCAAGCTCGTGGCCGGTCCTCTCCGCCGCCTCGCGGAAGAGGCGGCCAAGCCCGGGAACGAGAAGAAGCCGTACTTCCTGATCATCGATGAGATGAACCGCGCCAACCTGGCCAAGGTGTTCGGCGAACTGTACTTCCTGCTGGAGTACCGCGATGACCGGATCTACCTGCAGTACAGCCCCAACGAGCCGTTCACGCTGCCGGACAACCTCTACATCATTGGCACCATGAACACCGCGGACCGGTCCATCGCCATGATGGACGCGGCCATCCGCCGTCGTTTCTCCTTCATCGAGCTGCACCCCCAGACGGAGCCGGTCAAGGGCTCGCTGCTCCGGTTCCTGCAGGCCAGGCAGCTTGATTCAACCCCGGCGCTGCTGCTGGACGCGCTGAACGGGGCCATCGATGAGTGGGACCGGGACCTGATGATCGGGCCGTCCTACTTCATGAAGCCGGCGGCCCAAACTCCTGCCGGACTGCGCCGGATCTGGAAGTACGAGTTGATGCCGCTGCTGGAGGAGCATTACCACGGCCAGCTGACGCGGGCGCAGCTGGAGGAGCGGTTCGGGCTGGACCAGCTGCTGGGACGCATTGCAGCGCGCTGACCCCCGGGCGTCCGTGCGGCACCTGGTCCTGGACGAGCTGTCCGGAGGGTTGGTGGAGCGGCTGGACGCGCCAACGGCTTCCTTCCTGAATTCCAGCGGGCTGGCGAAGGCCTCGCCCATGGGTATGGGGCTTTACCGGATCGAGCCGGTGGGCAAGGTGGGCTCGGTTCGCACCTCCACACTCCAGCTGGACGTCCGGCCCAAGGACCGGCTGGGGCTCAGCCGGCTCCTGTTCCTGCTCAGCTATGCCGGGGAGCAGGGGTTCCGGCCTGAGCTGGTGGCGGCGGACGAGGACCGGGACCTGTGGAGTGCGCTGGCCGAGTCCCTGGCGCAGCTCGCCGAACGCGCCCTGGGCCGCGGCGTGCTGCAGGGCTACCTCACCATGGACGAGTCCCTGCGCACCGTCAAGGGACGGATCCGGATATCGGACCAGATCTCCCGCCGCCCCGGCATGCTGGTCCCGCTGGAGGTCTCCTACGACGAGTTCACCGAGGACATCGCCGAAAACCGGATCCTGCGCGCCGCCCTGGAACGGATGGGGCAGGTGCCCGGCGTCCGGCCCGAGGTGCTGGGCCGGCTGCGCCAGCTAAAGGGAAAGCTCGACGCCGTCACGCGCCTTCCAGCCGGCGCCCCAGTGCCGCCGTGGAAGCCCACCAGGATGAACCTGCGCTATCACGCCGTGCTGCGCCTGGCTGGGCTGGTCCTGCGCAACGCGTCCGCCGAAGCCGGTGAGGGCAAACAGCAGACGGCGTCGTTTGTGGTGGACATGGCCCAGGTATTCGAGGACTTCGTGGGAAAAGCACTGCGGAGCGCGATGGCAGCATATCCGGGGGAGCTGCGGCTGCGGTACAACGCCCTCCTCAGCGAAGCGGTGCGCGACTCCGACCGGCTGTCCGTGCGCCCGGATGCCGTCCACATGCTCGGCGGACGCCCGGTGGTGGCCTACAACGCCAAGTACCGGGCGGCATCGGATGCGGGAGCGTCGCTGACCGCCGACCATTACCAGATGCTGGCGCACTGCACCGCGCTCGCCGTGCCCACCGCCTGGCTGGTCTACGCCGGGAAAGGCGAGGTGAAACTCCGCCGCATCCTGAACACGGACATCGACGTCGTGGAGTTCCCGGTGGACCTCAGCCAGCCGCCGTCGGCCATCCTGGCGTCCATCCAGGACCTCGCCCGCCAGTCGTGGGGCGAGGTGGCCAGGCAAGCCCGGAACGGCTGACGTCACCCCGGCCGCGCACCGCCGTCGTTCCTTTCACACCGGCACGCGGAAGGTGAATGTCGTTCCCTTGCCCAGGGTGCTCTCCAGGTCGATAGTGCCGCCGTGTGCCTCCACGATTGCCTTGCTGATGGGCAGTCCCAGGCCAACGCCCGGAATGGCGGTACGCCGGACGTTGCTGGTCCGAAAGAACTTCGCGAATACTTCGGAGGCGTCCTCCGGGCTCATGCCCATGCCGGTATCAGTGACCCGGCAGGCTACGTGCCCGTCCTCCTGGGCCAGCGACACCACCACCTCGCCGCCGTCAGGGGAGTATTTGATGGCATTCGACACAAGGTTGTCAAGGACCTGGGAGATCCTGGCGCTGTCCACGCGGGCCTCCATCTGCTCCGGGGCGTCCGCCCGCAGTTCAACGCCGGCGGCAGCTGCGCGGGGCTGTGCGGAGGACACGCTGCTGCGCACCAGTTCGGCAACGTCCACGGCGTCCGGCGAGACAATCAGCTGGCCGTTCCGGCTGGCCAGCAGGTCCGACACCAGGGTCAGGAGCCGCTCGGAATTCCGGCGGATGATCTCCAGCATCTCGGCTTGCGGCTTGTCGGGTTCATCGGCGAGCAGGATCTCCACGTAGCCCAGGATGGACGTCAGCGGGGTGCGGAATTCGTGGGAGACGCTGGCGACGAAGTCGTCCTTTGCCGTGAGTGCGTTCACCAGGTCAGTGACGTCGCTGAAAACGATCACCGAACCGGTGAAGTTGCCGTCGGAGTCCTTCATGGCCCGCGCCGTTGTCACGAGCGCCCGTTGGTCCGTCCCATCACCCAGCCAGACCAGGTAATCGGTGAAGGTCTCCCCCAGGACGGCGCGGCGCACCGGGCGCTCCTGGACGGGGATCAGGGTCTTCCGGTCCGGCCCGTAGACCAGCAGCTGCGATTCGTTGGGGTCCGTCATGTTCTTAGGCCGGGCCAGTTCGTGGTTGGCCCGCTGCTTCCGGTTCATCAGGATGTCGTGGCCGTCGGCATCAACGGCCAGGACCCCCAGATGCACGGTCTCCAGCACGGTGTTCAGCAGCGATTCCTGGCGCTTGCTGGTACGCAGGTTGGCCCGCAGCTGCTCGTCCTTTTCTTCCAGCTGCTTCTGCTGGCGCATCATGCTCAAGGTCAGGACGCTCACGGACACGCCGATGCCCAGCATCATGACGGGCAGCAGCAGGGAACGGGCGAAGTCCTGTGGCGTGTAATTGCCCTTCAGGAACAGCGGCACCCAAATGATGGCCAGCGGCCCAAGGAAGGAGAACCACAGCGCAGCCCGCGGGTAGTACCCTGACGCGCAGAGCCAAATCACAGGGAACACGGCCAGCAGGCTGATTCCCGTCAGGCTTTCCTGGCCGCCTTCCCTGCCCGCTGAGATGGAGACGAAATCCAGCAGCGGGATGGCCAGGAAACTGGTGTAGGGCAGCCGCTCCCAAGGGATGGTGTAGCAGAGTGCCATGAGGCCGAGTTGGGACAACAGGAAGGTGACGAACAATGGATTATCCATCGTTTCCGGGAAGAACGCCCACATCAGCAGGGCCGTCAAAATGGTGGTCACGAACAACGGCATCTGGCTCAATACCACCCGGTCCGTCAGCCGGTATTCATGGAAGGGCCGTTTAAAAAACCGCAGCCGTCCCGAGGACAAGGCAGTGGGATTGCTCATGGTGCGGAGGACGCGGGCGTGCGGGTATACGGGACCATACCAGCAGGATATCCGCAGCCAGCTATACTTCTGACGTTGGCACTGAGGGGGCTCTATGAGTGAGGCACGTGTGGGTCTGGTCATCGAGGATGACCACGACATTCGGGAACTGGTTCGCACTGTGCTGACCCAGGCTGGATTTGACGTCACTGTCGCCAGCGGCGGCGCCGAGGGCGTCCTGATGGCCAAGAGCCTGAATCCTGATGTCATTACCCTTGACCTGGGGTTGCCGGACATTGACGGCTTTGAGGTCTCCCGGCAGATCCGCGAGTTTTCCGATGCCTACATCGTGATGCTGACGGCCCGCACCGAGGAACTGGATACCCTGATCGGCCTCGAATCGGGGGCCGATGACTACCTCACCAAGCCGTTCCGCCCGCGGGAGCTGCGCGCGCGGGTTGCAGCCATGATGCGCCGGCCACGGACCGTTCCTGACCCGCACGAGGTGTCGGTGGACGCCTCCGCGGACAGTGCTGCGCACCCGGAGCGGGGAAACTTCAGCCACAATGGCCTGGAGCTCAGCTACGCCTCGCGCACCGTCACTGTGAACGGCAAGGAGATGAACCTGACCCGTACGGAGTTCGAACTCCTGTACGCGCTCCTGGAAGCCGGCCGGACGGTCCGGACCAAATCGGACCTGGTGCGGCGGCTCCGCGACGAGGATTACGACGTCGGCAGTTACATCAGCGAGGCAGACGAACGTTCCGTGGAAGTCCACATGGGGAACCTGCGCAAGAAGCTGGGCGACTCACCGCAGCAGCCACGGTGGCTGCAGACCGTTCGCGGGGTGGGTTACCGCTTGGCGCCGGGGCAACACTGAGCCTGCAACCGGTGCATGGTCTGCCTGCTGCACTGGGTGATGGGCCGCAGGTACGTAGCGGCCAGCCTGGGCAACGCCACCGCCATGTCGGCGTGGCGGGCCTCGGCGCGGATCTCGTTCTCCAGCTCCAAAGCCAGGCCGGCCAGCCGCTCGGCTCCCACCATCTGGCTTGACGTCGTCAGGCTCAGCACGGCGTCCATGGAGCCGTCCAGGTCCCCAGTGGTCAGGGCCAGCCGCAACCTGCCCAGGCGCTGTGGCAGGTAATCGATAAAGTTCCCTACGAAGACCCGGCTGTAGCCTTCCTCCTCTTCGAGTTCGTCCCGCAGCCGGTCCAGGACGGACTGGTCCACCAGCGGCCTGGGCGCATCATCTGACGTGCTCATGACACTCCTTTCTGCTGGATTTGCGGCTCGGGAAACGGTGCGGTAACGCCGGGGCGCTTGCTCTTTTTCAGGTTAGGACCGTTCCCCTGAACTAGCAGAAGACTCGGCAAGAATTGTGGTTTTCTTGATCGGAGTGCGGTTTCTTGCCCATAAGATCGAGGCAGTGCTTTCTGCATTGATGCCACCTGCGGCCGTTGCCGCCTCTCAATCTGGGGATGGATTGCCGTGTTCCGAAAACTTGGGTCCTTATTTGTCGCGCTCGGAATCGTGTTTGGATTGGCGGTATCCGTGATTCAGCCGGCCAGCGCAGCCACGTCACCGCAAATAACGCTCAATCCCGGTTCCGGTCCGGCCGGTTCCGCCGTTACCGTCAACGGAACGGGGTTCAAAGCCACCACTACAGGCACTGTGATTGTGGGGTCCAGTACTTTCGCATTCCAGACCACATCCACGGGTGCTTTCAGCACCGGCATCACTATTCCGGCGGCGTCCTCCGGAAACCTCACCATCACTGCCAAGACGTCGTCCATCAAGGCATCCGCCACGTTCGTGGTCCAGGCGGCCCCCGTTCCAGCGCCGGTACCTGCGCCAGCTATCAGTTCTGCCCCCTTGCGCTTTGGGGTGGCAAACCCTGGGGGACCCCTGGCCAGTGCCGAATTGGACGAGGTGGCCACAGCGGCAGGGGAAGTCCCTTCCATCGTGATGAGTTACAAGGATTTCCTGCAATCCCCGCCGATAACAGAACTGGACGCTGTCCGCTCCCGCGGAGCCACGCCCCTGATCACTTGGGAACCCTGGGCATGGGGAGGGGGCGTGGACCAGCCGGCGTATTCCCTGGCCCGGATCACAGCCGGGGACTTCGACGGGTACATCAGCCAATGGGGCCAGTCCCTCGCGGCATGGGGCAAGCCGGTGATGCTGCGCTTTGCCCACGAAATGAACGGCAACTGGTATCCGTGGGCTGAAAGCGTCAACGGCAACCAGGCCGGAGACTACGTTGCCGCCTGGCGGCATGTGCACGACGTCGTTGCCGCCACGGGTGCCGGCAATGTCCAGTGGGTCTGGTCGCCCAACGTGCCTTACCCGGGCTCCACTGACCTTGGAGGGTTGTATCCCGGCCAGAGCTACGTGGACACCGTGGCCCTGGACGGCTACAACTGGGGAACGTCGCAAACCTGGAGCAGCTGGGTTGCCCCGGCCGACCTCCTCGGCCCCGGCATCTCCCAGCTCCGGACCCTGGCGCCCGGCAAGCCGGTCCTGATCGCGGAGACGGCGTCCAGCGAGCTGGGTGGCTCCAAGGCGGCCTGGAACACCGACCTGGTGTCCTACCTGGCCGCGCAACCGGACGTGATGGGCTTCGTCTGGTTCCACATGCAAAAGGAAACAGACTGGCGTATCAACAGCAGTGACTCGTCGGCTTCGGCCTTCAAGTCTGCCCTGTTGGCTCGGAGAAGCTAGGGGATGGGGGATAGCTGCTCCGGAACTGTCAGTGGCGTGTTGCCTGACGCCCGGCAACCCCTTGATCCTGCCCCGCCGGGATCAAGGACAGTGGTGCCAGCAGCTAAAGATTGCCTCAAGATCTCCGGGTTCAAGCACCCCCAGGTCCGGTAGGGCCCCTGTCGTCAAGGAAATGCACCAATTGGGCTTCGAGGGCTGAGTGGTCCTTCAGTTCGCATTCCCAGACGGTCAGCACTTCCCAGCCGGCGTCCTCAAGCTGCCGGCGCTGGCCGGCGTCACGCTCACGGGTACGGGTGCGCTTTGCCGCCCAAAACTCCGCGTTGGCTTTCGGGGCATGCAGGCCCACCCTGCAGTCGTGGAAATGCCAGAAGCAGCCATTTACGAAGATCACCTTGTGCCGGGCAGCAAAGACAAGGTCCGGGTTGCCTGGCAGCCTGGTGCCGCCGGATTTGCCATGGAGCCGGTACCTGTAGCCCTTGGCGTGCAGGAGACGGCGAACCGTCAGTTCGGGTTTGGTGTTCTTGCCGCGGATGCGGGACATGTTCCAGCTGCGCTGCTCAGGGGTGAGCTTGTCCGCGGTGGGCTTGTCTGCGCTGGAATCGTCCCGCATCCCTCCAGTCTAGGAGTGGCTAGATCTCCCGTTCCGGCTGTTCGCCGAACACGAAGTGCCGGCCGCTGACGGACTTCGGCTCGATCTCCACGTAGAAGTCCTTGAGTGTGGGAACCCAGGTCTTCAATCCAAGTTCCTCGATGGCCGCGAGCTCGGCCGAGTTGCTGAGGACCCGTGCCGTCCCCCGCAGCACGACGGACCACGCCTCCTGCGACAGGATGCCGTCGGTTTCGAACAGTACATGCGAATTGATGGTCAGTTGCGCGAGCTTATTCCCTGGAGCGGTGCGCAGGTAGACCTTGCGGTTTGAGGTCACATAATTGACGGGGAAAATGTCCGGTTCCCCGGCCACTGACACCACCAGCCGGCCGTGCTGAGTTGCTGCCAGGAGCCGCCAGGACTGCTCGTCATCGAGTTCCAGGACAGGGTTGCCGTCCGCGTGTTCAAACATCATGCCGTCATTCTTCTACCTGGGGTAGAAATACGCCAGAGGCTTTGTGCCCCCATTTCTTCCTCTTTGTGACAGCCCGGTCAAGGCTTAACAGTTCGGAAACAGGCGCGTGACGGGGCTGTATTTCCCGCTGGGTAGCGTCGCACGCAGGGCCATGACGGCTAATAGCAAAAGAAAGCGACGCACCCAATGGGCAATGACACAGACACAACGCAACTGCTGGAACCGGCGCCGCCCTCTGGTGCCGCCGTCGTCGGACGTTCTCCGGAAACCCCGACGGCGGGCAACACGTCCGCACTCAACGCCACCAAGGAAAGCCTGGAGGACTACACGCTGCGGTTCGCCCCGCGCTCCTACCGCAAGTGGAGCGCGGGAGTGGTGGCCACCAGCGCTCTGGGCGGCATCGCCTACCTGGCCGACTTCTCCATCGGCGCGAACATCGGCATCTCGTACGGCACGGTCAATGCGCTGTTGGGCATCCTGGTGGCGGCCGTGGTCATCTTCGCCACCGGCTTTCCCCTGGCGTACTTACGCCGCCCGCTACAACATCGACCTGGACCTGATCACGCGCGGGTCCGGCTTTGGCTACTACGGCTCGGTGGTTACCAACGTCATCTTTGCCACCTTCACCTTTATCTTCTTTGCGCTGGAGGGCTCCATCATGGCGCAGGGGCTGGAGTTGGGGCTCGGCATTCCGCAGTGGCTGGGCTACGCGGCGTCCACGGTGATCATCATTCCGCTGGTGATCTACGGGATGAACACCCTGGCCAAGTTGCAGGTGTGGACCACTCCGCTCTGGCTCCTCCTCATGGTGGTTCCGGTGGGCTACCTGCTGATCTCACACCCGGAGAGCATCGACAGCTTCTTCGGCTACACAGGCGCGTCCGGCGATGGGGGTCCGAACCTGGCGTCGGTAATGCTGGCTGCCGGTGTATGCCTTTCCCTGATGGCGCAGATCGCGGAGCAGATCGACTACCTCCGGTTCATGCCGCCGCGCACCGATGCCAACCGGAGCGCCTGGTGGCGGGCAGTCATCCTGGCCGGCCCGGGCTGGGTGATTTTCGGGGCCACCAAGCAGATCGTGGGCATGTTCATCGCCATCTACCTGATTGCAACGCTGGATCCCGCCGCCTCGGCTACGGCCAACGAACCGGTGCACCAGTTCCTGGGCGTGTACCAGGAGATGATGCCGGCCTGGCTGGCGATGACGCTGGCCGTGGTGCTGGTGGTCATCTCCCAGATCAAGATCAACGTCACCAACGCCTATTCCGGGTCGCTGGCCTGGACCAACTCCTTCACGCGCATCACCAAGACCTACCCGGGCCGGATGGTGTTCGTGGTGGTGAACCTGCTCATCGCGCTGGTGCTGATGGAAGCCAACATGTTCGACTTCCTCAACACCATCCTTGGGTTCTACGCCAACTGCGCCATGGCCTGGGTGGTTACGGTGGCATCCGATATTGCCATCAACAAGTACCTGCTCAAGATCTCGCCCAAAGTGCCCGAGTTCCGCCGCGGCATGCTGTATGCCGTGAACCCCGTTGGGTTCGTGTCCATGGTGGTCTCCGCGGGGGTGTCCATCGCAGTGTTCTTCGGGGCCTTTGGTGCCGCGATCCAGCCGTATTCGCCAATTTTCGCGGTGGGCCTGGCGCTCGTGCTGCCGCCGGTGCTGGCGGTACTGACCCGCGGGCGCTACTACCTCCGGCGTTCCGACGACGGCATTGACCTGCCCATGTTCGACGCCGACGGGAACCCCAGCGACGCCAAGCTCCTTTGCCACGTGACGGGCTTGGAGTTTGAACGGCCCGACATGGTGCGGTCCGCGCAGGACGCGCCCGACGGCGGCCCGCAGTATGTTTCGTCCCTCGCTTTGTCCACGGACAAGACAGCGGAGTTGGTGCTCTCGCCCCAGAAGTAGAGTTTCTCCCTGTGTTAGGAAGCCGGCGCTATTTTTGGCGCCGGCTTCCTTTGCGCTTCTTGTGCTTTTGGAGCTTGGTGCAGAACCGTGGGCGGAGCCTGTGGATAAGTTTGATTGTTGAATTGTGACGTGGGCTACCCTTAAGGCACTGTTCGGAGCAAGCCGTCTTGAAACTACTGGGGGAATAGCGGCCCATGACATCGCAGAACCTATTCACGTCCCGCGCTTTCTTTTCGTCCTGGGCTGCCCGGTCCGGTGCGGCAGCCCTTGTTGCTGGTTGTGCGCTCACTTTGTCTGGCTGCAATTCCGGAGGCTCGCCCGGGCCGGGCGGCACGTCGTCCCAGGTGGCTGCCGAAACGCCCATTCCCAGTGCCACGGCCACTCCCACCCCCACGCCAAGCGCTGTCTATAAACCGGCCGACGCCTCCGGACCCGCCCAAAACGTCCCGGTGCCTGTGCTTCCCGAGATTGCAAAGACGGAGACGAAGGAGGGGGCGGAAGCCTTCACTAAGCACTGGTTTTCAGTTCTGAGCTATGCGTATGAGACGGGGGACACCCAACGCCTTTTGGCGCTGTCTGGACCGGATTGCGTCTTCTGCAAGGGGCTTGTCGACAATATTGAAGCAGCATGGAGCGACGGAAAGTGGATATCAGGAGGCCATATTGAAACACCGGCAGTAACGGCTGGGGCCCTCACGGAAGAGCCTGTGGACGTTACTTTGCAGGTGATTCAAAAGGAATTGGTAATTCATAACCCGGACGGAAGCCCATATCAAAAGCCAACAGCGGCCACGAACTCAGGGAGCCGGGCGACAGCCACATTTGAGGGCGACGGTTGGACCATGAGCAAGCTGAGCCTGATTCGTTAGCCATGCGTGCGGGATACAGGGGGATGTTCACGTCGATATTGTCCGCTTTAGCGCTAATTACTCTTGGCAGTCAGGTGTATGCGGACGAACACCCTGCGCCGAAGCCGCCCGTAGATGTGGGCTTCGTGGACACTGGCCTTCAGGTAGGTGCTGATGATCTGAAATCGGATCCCTCGACTGGAGACGTAGTGCCGGTCCCTGCAGGTACGACGGCCACGGACCCCAACGAGTACAAATACGAACTTCAATGCCATCTTGGTGGAGGCGATTTTGACACTCCCTGCCTTGCCCGTCAGCTCGACTGCAAGGATCGGGAGGACGGTGCCAAGGGCATCCCCGTCATGTGGCTGTCGCGGCCGCGGGGCGTGCCGGGAGCGGTTTGGGCACACCACTCCGGCCCCACTTGCCTCTACGACCCCAAACCCGAGGACCTCTTGCCCCGGATAGCCGCTGAAATCCAGCGGCAGTTCCAGAACCTGCCGATCAGCGCTGGGGTGGTCGTGGCCCAGCCCAGCCCCAATACCCTCCGCGGCGCCGAGACAAACTTCTACGCGGAAACCGTTGAACAGCAGTTCGACATCACCATGTTCGGCCAGAAGGTTCACGTGGTGGGGACGCCCGTGCAGTACACGTGGAACTACGGTGACGGCACGGTCTTCGGCCCGCAACCTTCCATGGGCGGCCCGCTGCCGCAGGACCGGTGGGGCGAGAAGACCCGGACCAGCCACGCATATGCCTCCACGGGAGACTTCCAGGTTGTCTTGACCACCTCGTTCCAAGGCACCTACTCGGTCAATTTCGGGCCGCCGCTTCCGATCCCCGGCCAAGGCCAGTTCGGTGCACCTCCCCAAGGCATCAGCGTGTGGCGATCGCTCACCCGCAACTACGCCGACGACTGCAATGCCAATCCAAAGGGACAGGGCTGCCCGGGCGCCGGAGGCTAGGGCCAGAGGACCGCAGGAGTAGGTGTGATACCCGTCGCACCGGCGAAAGTCCGGAATAGTTGCACGCGCCCCACAGTTGGCATAGGCAGTACGTCTTTAGCCTTCGAAAGGAACTGCACATGCTGTTTTCCCCGCTCACCCTCGGTGAACTGGAACTTCCCAACCGGCTGGTAATGGCACCCCTGACCCGCCTCCGCGCGGGTGAGAAGGGCATCCCCGGCCCGCTTCTCGCCGAGCACTACCGCCAGCGCGCTTCCTTGGGCCTGATCGTCAGCGAGGGCACATACCCCACTCCGGCCGGCCAGGCGTACCCGGGCCAGCCCGGCATCGTCACCCCGGAGCAGGTTGCCGGGTGGAAGACGGTTACGGACGCCGTCCACGCCGAAGGCGGCCGCATGTTCGCACAGATCATGCACGGCGGCCGGGTTTCCCACTCGGACATCACCGGTGGCCTGCCCATCGTCGGTCCCAGTGCAGTAGCCATCGACGGCGTGGTCCGGACGCAGGCCGGCAAGCAGCCGTATCCCGTGCCGCATGCACTCACCACCGACGAACTCCCCATGGTCATCCAGGAATTCGTCAATGCTTCGCTGAACGCCATCGAGGCAGGATTCGACGGCGTGGAGCTGCACGCTGCCAACGGCTACCTCCTGCACGAATTCCTGGCGCCGAACTCCAACGTCCGGACGGACAGCTACGGCGGATCGCCGGAAAACCGCGCCCGCTTTGTCATCGAAACCATCAACGCCGTCGTGGCAGCCCTCGGAGCGAACCGTGTGGGAGTGCGCATTTCCCCTGAGCACAATGTGCAGGGCATCGCGGAGACGAACCCAGCAGACGTCCGCGCCACCTACGAGGTCCTCATGGACAGCATCGCACCGCTCAATCTGGCATACCTGAGCATCCTGCACCACGAGCCCACCGGTGAACTTGTCCAGGATCTCCGTGAACGCTTCGGCGGCACCTTCCTGGTCAACACCGGCTTCGGCGTGATCACCACGCGGGAAGAAGCCGTGAACCTGGTGGCCGAAGGCCACGCTGACGCCGTCGTAGTTGGCCGCCCCGTGATCGCCAACCCGGACCTTGCCCGGCGCTGGAAGGAAAGCCTCCCGCTCAACGAGCCCGACGCGTCCACGTTCTACGCGGATGGCGCCACCGGCTACACGGATTACCCGCTGTACCAGGGCTAAGCGGCCCACCGGCCAACCTGAATAAGGCTACGACGGCGGCACCCAACCCGGGTGCCGCCGTCGTTGGCTGTCAGGGGTGCTGGTCCCGGGCAGCGGCGCCGGAGGCCATCCGACGACCTCCGGCTGAAGACTTATGTGGCCCGCCGGACCCCACTGGAAGCCGGCGGTGATCAGATGCTACTCCAACGAATGGACTCTTACCAGAGCCACTTTTGCGAACCTGAAAGTGGCTACAGGACAGCCTCGCGGCCGGTCCCTTCCTTCATCAGCAGGCGGCCGTCCTCGATCGATACCAACACGCTCTTGGGCCGCCCGCTGACCTTGGTAATGGCCTTCAGCCCCCGATTTGTGACTTCGACTCCCACCTGTGCGCCCTTCGCGGGGAGTTCCACGGACACCTCGGACGCGATGCCGAGCAACGGATTGGTGGAGACGCCCAAGTCCCTGCGCACCTCCTTGCCGTTGACGGTCACGGTGATGTTGGCCTCGTCGAACCCCTCCTGAAACACCACAAGCAGTTCCCGCATGATGGCCTCTTCCTCGAGCATCGGCGCCATTAACGGCATGTCCACTACAGCACTTTGCAAGGCCCAGCGGAATACCCTTTCGTCCCCCGCTGCCTCCCCATCGGCCCGCTTCCGGTGGAGCCCGGCGGCCCCGTAAGGCAAGATGTTCTGGTGACTCAACTGCCTGCACCTTCAGCCGTTTCCGCCCCCTCCCGCGAGTCTGAGGACGATGCGATCTTCGCCCAGGTCGCTGCCGAGCTGAGCGTCAAGGCCTGGCAGGTCAAGGCTGCAGTTGGATTGCTCGACGGCGGGGCGACAGTGCCGTTCATCGCCCGGTACCGCAAGGAAGCCACCGGCACGCTGGACGACACTCAACTTCGCGACCTCGACGAACGGCTGCGCTACCTCCGGGAACTGGCAGACCGCCGTCGTGCGGTCCTCGACGCGATTCAGTCGCAGGGCCAGCTGACCCCTGAACTGCGCAAGGCGATCCTGGCGGCGGACACCAAGTCACGGCTCGAAGACATCTACCTGCCGTTCAAGTCCAAGCGCCGGACCAAGGCCCAGATCGCCCGGGAAGCGGGCCTTGAGCCGCTCGCCGATACGCTGCTGAAGCGGCCGGACCTGGATCCCGAACGCGAGGCCGGGAAATACCTCAGCAGCGACCACGCCATAGGTGACCCCGCTGACGCGCTCGCCGGCGCCCGGGCCATCCTGGTGGAACGCGTGGCCCAGGACCCTGACCTCGTCGCGAACCTCCGGGACAGGATGTGGACCCAGGGCCGGATGGTGTCCCGCGTCAAGAAGGGCAAGGAGGCCGAAGGCCAGAAGTTCTCGGACTACTTCGAGTTCGCGCAGGCACCGGACCGGATGCCGTCCCACCGGGTGCTCGCGCTGTTCCGCGGGGAGAAGGACGGCGTCCTTGAGTTGGACCTCGCCGAAGCCGATCCATCGGACGCCGCCGCCCTCGCCGCCGCCCGCGCACGCTATGAGTCCGCAGTGGCCAGGTTCCTCGGGGTCGCCGACCGGGGCCGTCCCGCCGACGCGTGGTTAATGCAGACGGCGCAGGTGGCTTGGCGCTCGCGCGTGCTGGCCCGGCTCACCTCTGATCTCCGTGCCAGGCTGTTCGCGGCAGCGGAGGACGAAGCGGTCCGGGTGTTTGCCGCCAACCTGAGGGACGTCCTGCTGGCGGCCCCTGCTGGAAACCTTGCCACGCTTGGCCTGGACCCTGGATTGCGGACGGGGGTGAAAG
This sequence comes from Arthrobacter sp. ISL-85, assembly GCF_018613675.1. GTDB lineage: Bacteria > Actinomycetota > Actinomycetes > Actinomycetales > Micrococcaceae > Arthrobacter. Next base: position 151,274 of record NZ_JAGGPQ010000007.1, read on the forward strand.
TCGCCGTGGTGGATGGCACAGGAAAGGTAGTGGCCACCGACACGGTGTACCCCCACGCTCCGGCGCGGAAATGGGACGAAGCCCTGGCCACCCTGGTGCGTTTGGCGCGGCAGCACGCCGTCGAACTTGTGGCTATCGGCAACGGGACGGCGTCGCGCGAGACGGACAAGCTGGCTGCCGAGCTCATCAAGCTGCTGCCGGAGGTGGACCGCAAACCGCAAAAGATTGTGGTGTCCGAGGCCGGGGCATCCGTCTACTCAGCATCCGCGCTCGCTGCCGCTGAACTGCCGGGGATGGACGTTTCGCTTCGCGGCGCCGTGTCCATTGCCCGCCGTCTGCAGGATCCGCTCGCCGAACTCGTCAAGATCGATCCCAAGTCCATCGGCGTAGGCCAGTACCAGCATGACGTGACGGCGTCGAAACTGGACGGGAGCCTGGACGCGGTGGTGGAGGACTGCGTGAACGCCGTGGGTGTTGACGTCAACACTGCCTCGCCCGCGCTGCTGAGCCGGGTGGCGGGCGTCGGGCCCTTGCTGAGTGAAAACATTGTGGCCTACCGGAACGAGCACGGACCCTTCAGTAAGCGGACCGACCTCAAGAAAGTGCCGCGGTTGGGCGCCAAGGCGTTCGAACAGTGCGCGGGCTTCCTGAGGATCACCGGCGGAGCCGAGCCGCTGGATGCATCGAGTGTGCATCCCGAATCGTACGCAGTGGCGAGGAAGATCCTCGTGGCGGCCGGGTCGGCCCCGGCGTCCTCCTTGGACCCGCAGAAGTTCGTCGACGGTACGTTCGGCCTTCCCACGGTCAAGGACATCCTCGCGGAGTTGGACAAACCAGGCCGCGACCCCCGGCCCGCCTTTGCTGCCGCCACGTTCTCGGAAGGCGTTGAGAAGATCTCGGACTTGTTGCCGGGCATGATTCTCGAAGGAACGGTAACCAACGTTGCGGCATTTGGGGCGTTCGTGGACGTCGGAGTGCACCAGGACGGCCTGGTGCACGTCTCTGCCCTATCGGACCGTTTTGTGTCCGATCCGCGCGAGGTGGTGAAGTCCGGCCAGGTGGTCCGGGTCAAGGTACTGGAAGCTGACCCGGAGCGTAAGCGGATTTCACTGACGTTGAGGCTCGACGACGAACCAGCCGCCGGCGGCGCAGGCTCCGGCCGGCGCGATTCCGGCAGCCGAAAGGCTGAGCGTACCGGGCGGCCGGACCGCCAACAGCCGGGGAAGCAGGGATCAGGCACATCCGGAGGGAGCCTCAGGTCGAGCCCCAAACCCCAGCCCGTCAACACGGCCATGGCCGAGGCACTTCGGAAGGCCGGGCTCGGCAAGTAGTGCGCCGGGGCTTTTGGCGGTGCCGGCTTTTCTGCAAGGGTGGGGTATGACTTTTTTCCTGGAGTACACCGTTCCTGTTGCCCCCGGCGATGCCGAGTTCGAGTTCCCCAACGATGAGATCAACTCCGGCACCACGGTCCCGCTGACCCGGACGGACGCCGACGTGGTGCACACGCCGGTTCTTCCAGCCCGCACGGGAATCATCGGCGCAACCGTGCCGGAGGCGAAACTCGAGGCTGAGCAGTTGATCACCCACAGCCGTGCCTCTGAAGCGTCGCTGTACTTCGACCCGTCCAACTCCCTGAAGGCAGGGGTGGGTACCCTGGTGAGCACCTTCACCGAGGGCGGGGGCTGGCAGGATGCCCAGGGCGCGCCGGACGTGCAGGACGCAACGTTCTAGCCTCCAGTCCCCAGGAGACGGGGCATTCCGAAGCGTGTCCGGACTCCAGGGGAGTAGAGGACCGACTCTGGCGGACCGCTGACGCTGATGCCTGAGGCTCCGATCAATTCATCGGTGAGCCGGTGGACGTCTGCCCCAAAGAGTGGCCAGTCGTGGTGGGTGTTCGGAACGTACATGGTTCTGCCACGGAAGCTGCCGTGCATGCCGAATCTCGCAGTCAGGAAGATCGATAGTGGATCGCTGACCGCGGTATGCAGCTTGGGGACGACGCCGAAGTGGCTTCGGGCAGAGCCGCCGCCAAACCGGCGGACAGAATAGCCGACCGGAAGTTCACCCATGCTGCCCGCAGGGGTCCAGCGGTTGCCATACTGTTGTCTGCTATCCCTGCCCGGAAAGGGCGGCCATTGCCGGATCCGCGACCACACGTAGGGGATTCCCGCAGCCCGCGTGGCCAAAACAACTGGGAGCCGGTTTGCATCCAGGCTCAAGAACACCACTCCACGGGTCCCGTCCGGCTCGCGGGAGTAAAGCCGGACATTCACCTCGTTGAAGCTTCCCAAGTAGGGGATGCCGGGTCCGGTTCCAAGTCCCGCCTTCTCCATGCGAAAGCCGATCAGGCCTACCCAGGAACTGCCGTCGAACACATCCGGTTGGACTCCTTCAGGCATGAATGCGGCGGCCACTGCCTCCGGAACGCGCCAGTGGAGGAAGACGGCATCAAGCCACCGCTGGTCGGAGAATACCGGTTTGGGAAGCTTCGGCGGTTGCGGCCACAGTTGTGCAGCACTCAAGTTTGGCGTCAAGGTCCTCACAGTCCTTCGCTCGGCCCAGCTGCAGGTGTTCCTGATTATTAGCTGCGGCAGTTGTAAGTCAACAGGCGTGTTCTCAGGAAGCTGACCATCCACAGGAGGCCTGGCACCTGCATCTTCCTGGGCAAACAGTATCCGCAAATCCTCCCCGGGGCCGGGTCAGCCGTGCGGACAGTCCGTTCGGACGACCTGGCTGGAACCATGATTCTCGGGCGCCTGGGTGCGGGCTTCCCGCGGCGGCGTGGCTCTTGCAGGTTTCTATATTCGGACCCGAGCTCCTTAATTCAGTTTCAGCTTCTTTGCCTGGCCACGGGAGGTCAGGCCGCGCCCGCCGCAGCAGCCTCAAGTCACTCTCGTGGGTGGGGCGGCGGGGGTGGTTTGAAGTAGTGGTTTTGTTGGGGTGTTTGGGTGGGGTCGACGTGGGGTGGGGGTATGAAGGTTGGTGTTTCGTGGGTGGTGTTGATTTTCCATTGTTCTTTGTGGATGAGGTGGTGGTGGTGGCTGCAGAGCAGGACGCCGTTGTTGGTGGTGGCGGGTCCGCCGTGTGACCAGTAAGTGATGTGGTGGGCTTCGCACCAGGGTGCTGGGATGGTGCAGTTGGGGAAGGCGCAGCCTTGGTCGCGGGCGGTGAGGGCGGTGCGTTGGGCTGGGGTGAAGAGCCGGGTTTTGCGGCCGAGGTCGAGGATTTCGCCGTGGGTGCCGAGGAGGGCGGGGATGATGTCGGCGTCGCAGGCGATTTTGCGCAGGGTGACGGCGGCGACGGGCCCGGTGAAGGCGAAGGTCCCGGTCCCTGTGCGTGTCCCTGCCCGGGTGTCTGGTTTCGGGCTCCCGGTGGGGGTGTGGGGGAAGAGGTCCTGGTGGTGGATGACGGCGATGATTTGGGGTCGGTTGCCGCCGGTGGTGGGCAGGGCGTTGGTCGCGAGGGCGGTTTTTGCGGCGGTGATGATGCCGTCGAGTTGTTTCTGGGCGCGGGTGCGCCGGTCCAAATCCGGCAGTGCGGTGTACTCGGCCGCGGCCTGCTCGCTTGTGTTGGGGGTGGTGGTGCGGGGGTTGGTGGCGGTGTTCATAACCGTGAGGAGGTGTTCGTATTGGTCGGTGGTGGCGAAGATTTCAACGTGGTGCAGGCCGTGGCGGGGTTTGCGGATGAAGGCGCCTTGGGTGTGGCGGAGGGCTTCTTCGGTGGGTTCGGTGCCGTCGGCGTCAATGGTGTCGGTCCAGCGTTGGGCCAGGCGGGTGAGGAAGTCTGGGTCGCATGTGGTGGCGGCGGTGGTGAGGTGGTGCTCGATCCGGTCCAGGGTCTCTTCGGTGGTGTGGTGCTGGAGCCGGTCCAGGGTGGCGGTGATGATGGTCGCGGCGTGCGAGGACACGGCCGGGCCCTGAACATGCACGCTGGTGGTCCCTGGCTCGGTGTTGTTGCCGTCAGTGTTGTTCGCCTCGGTTGGGGTGAGGGCGGCGGCGAGGTGGGGCCGGGTTGGTGGGAGTGGTTCGCCGGTGAGGGTGATGGCGGGCAGGACGTGCTGGGCGAGGGTGAGTCGGCGGCGGGCTTCGCGGATGGGGATCTGCAGGCGCAGGCGGAGGAATTCTGCGGTGTTCCGGCACCCGTCATCGGCCGGGGATGCCACGATGGGGTCGCCGGGTTGGGAGGGCGGGCCGGGCCAGTTGGCGTCGGTCTCGTTGAGAGCTGCCGGGCTGGGGTTCAGGGTTTCGATGCCGTTGGTGTCCCACCCGGTGATCCAGCCCGGGTTTCGCAGGGCTGAAAGGGTAGCCCGGCCTTGGCGGGTCTTTGCCGCGGTGGCGTCGTTTATGGCTTGGGTGCGGGTCCGGTCCACGGCTCCTGCGCCGAAGAGTTGCAGGTACTCCACGGTGCGGGCGAGTTCCTCGGCCCGGGCGGCAAAGCCGGCGGCCTCTTCATAGGTGGCGGACGCAAGTACCTCAGGGGCGGCCAGGGAAGCGGCGGCGAGTTGCTCCTGCAGCCCGTCGAATAGGCCAGCTGCCGCAGACGCGGCGGCAGTTGGAGGTTGCTGCAACGGCTCAGCCGGGACGGCGTGAAGGTGGGCCGGGCGCGGCAGCCAACGGCCGGCGTCGTACGCCTTCCCGAGATGCTCCCCAATGGCCTCCATAGCCCAACCCTGCCAGTCACCACCAACAATCGAGAGTCCCTAAACCCCCTATGTGGAAAACCCGCACCAGCAGCTCAGCCAGCCGCCGCGGTTGAACCGGAACGGGCTGCTGACGGTTCCTTTTGCCACGGCCAGCGCCCGGTGATTTCCAATTCCAGGGAGAAACTGAGGAACGTCCTGATCAGCACGATGATGGCCAGTACCCCGACGCTGACGAACGTGGGCGTGACGGCAACGGTACGGATGATGTCTGCGGCGACAAGCAGTTCGAGGCCCAGCAGGATGGATCTTCCCAGTAGTTGCCGGTAGGAGCGGTAGAAACTCAATTTGTCCGCGCCCGGTGGAAGCTCCCGCGGCTGATGGCCCCGTAGCGCCATCGGGAGGGACACCACCGCTCCGATCACCATGACCGCAACGCCAGCGAAGTCAACCAGTTGCCCGACCGTCTCAATGATCTGCCGAAATTCCATGCCCTGCCTCACTCCGGGCCAAGCGTCCCCGCGCCCAACTCAACGCCGGGACTGAACCTGGCAACCACCACGGGGCGACGGCCCCGCTCAGGGGTGGCGGACGCCGTTCCCTGCCATAACGTCCCTGTACCCTTCCCGGAACGTAGGAAACGCGAAGGTAAACCCGGTGCTGCGGAGCAAGTCGTTGCTGCAGCGCTTATTGCCCCCGCGGGCAGGCCCGGCGTCGGCAACGGCCGGTGATGGCTGTCCCAGCTGCACTGCCAGGAAGCGCAACACGGAGCCCAGATCGGCTGGCTCGTTGTCCACGCCGATATATGCAGGTTCAGGCACAGCTGCCATCGTGGCGAGGTGCACGATGGCAGCTGCGGCGTCGTCCCGGTGGATCCGGTTGGTGTAGCGCACGTCCTCCGGGATCACGGCAGAGCCGGTTTTTACCTGATCAATCAGCCGCGTCCGGCCCGGTCCGTAAATCCCGCCCAGCCTGAGCGAGACACCGGCTGTGGTGGTTCCTGCCAGCCGGGAATGCAAGAGCTCCTCCGCTTCCAACAACACGCGGCCGGAAAAGCCGGCTGGGCCCGGCGCCGTGTTTTCATCCACCCAACCGCCGCCTGCATCGCCATAGACGGCAGTGGAGGACACATAGATGATCCGCTCGGGGGTCACTGCATCACGCGCCAGCGCATCCAGGACGTGTGCCACTCCGCGTACATACGCTTTCCGGTATGCCTCCTCGGTGGGGGAGTCCGCGGCAACAGCAATGACGACGGCGGTGGTGTCCGCGGGGACGCGCGGCAGGTCTGCCGATCCCAGGTCCGCCACGGCACCTTCGATGGCTGCAGGCAGTTTTGAGGGGGAGCGGCGCCAGCCCACCACCCGGTGGCCCAGGCCAGCGAACCGGAGCCCTGCTTCAGTGCCCAGGTCCCCGCAACCGGCCAAAAGTACCGTCATGGCCTAGGGTGCCTCGACCGGGAAGAACACGCGGGGGTCCTGCAGCAGTGCAGGGTACGCGAATGCTGAGCGGTCGATGACCTCTGTAACTTCGAAGTTCCTGCCAAAACGGCCGTCAGCGAGGGTAAGGGGTCGGCCCACCACCTGTCCCACGGCAAACCTGGCCCCATTCTCGAACGGAACAGCAACCGGCGTCTTTCCCGGAAGGGTGCGGAAGGCCTCCTCCTGTGCAAGTCGCTTACGGGTGGGCTTCTTCGCCTGCGGCCTGGGCGGCGCCTTCTTAGGCGTCCGGGACGGCCGGCGGGAGCCGTCGTCCACGTAGACGGGGGAGTAGCCGTCATCCCCGGCGGACATCGCGGCCGCGGAAGCAGCGCTCCGGTTTACCGGCGGAAGCGCCACGGTGGTCAGGGATTGGGGGTCAACCTCATCATGCGGCTCCCGCAGGATCCACAAAATGTCCCGCTCCGGCTCCTGCGGCAGGAACTCGTGCCGGGGCTCAGGCCAGACGTAGTCCATTTCCGGAATCGCGTCCGGGAAAACGGGGGTGTAGAACTTGGGTTCCTTGTGCACCAGCTTGGAACGGTGGCTCAGGTGGAAGTCGGGGTCCCCGAGCCAAGGCGGCATCACAATTTTGGCAGCGTAATCGGGGTGGGCTGCCTGCGGCGCGAACTCGGCAATGTTGGCGCGGGTGTTGTCCGGGTGGCCCCGTTCAATCCATTCGTCCACCATCGCCAGGCCATACATGGTAAGGGCGGGCACGTGCCCCATCCACATCCGGATTGCCGGATGGGTTTGCCATCCGTACCCCGGAATCACCAGGGCGCGCAGGGTCTGGAGCGCTTCAACCCGCTGCTTGCCCAGCCGTGCAGTGTCCAGGGTTTTGGCGCTTTGGCGGAAGTCAGGGTACGGGAGGAAGGTTTGCATCTATTCAGTTTGACGGCATGCGGCGGATGTTCCAATTACAGTGCCCGGCACCACTTGAGGCATCACCAGATGTCCAAATAATGGACGCCTGCATACGGCCTTCAGGTTAAACCACTAAGATCACCGCATCCACCCCCGCGTTTTGGAAGCCCTCTCATGACATTCACACCTGACAAAGCCGTCGACCCCGCCCGCACCGCGCTGCCCCGCTATGGACAGCTGCTGGGCCCGGAAGCCCAGGGCATCCTGGTTCTCGACGAGTTCATTATCGATCCCGCCGCCGCACGCAAGGATCAGCACCGTTTCCGCGATGGCATGGCTGCCGTTGCCAGGACGGTCCGCCGCATCGCTGCCCTTCGGGCGGTCATCGCGCTCGTGGCCATCGGAAACCTGCCGCTGTTCCTGCTCTCCAGCGGCTGGTGGATCTACGGCGTCTCGCTGACCCTCGTGGTTGCAGTGCACGCCGCCGTGACCCTGCTCAACCGGCACGAGCCGCGGCTCAAGCAACGGTCGGCGCTGGAACTGCACATGCACCGCGAACGAAGCGCCAACTACCGCAAATTGCGCGACGCGGTGAAGTACGTGATCGACACCCCCAGCCGGATGAACGAGCAACTCTACCTGGAGCTGCTCGCCGTCAAGCGGGTTGCCCTGAATCTTGCGCATGGCACCGTCGCATTGCTTGACACCAGCGACGAGTCCGCCTGGAAGGTACGGATCGTCCGCGAGTTCCCCGGGAACTGACCGTCTTTGGCCTGCCGCCCACTGCGGCAGGGGCTTACTGATTAAAGTACGACGCCGGCACGTCCCTTATGAGGGCGTGCCGGCGTCGTTCTTTGGTCAACGGAATTTGTCTATCGCCGACCTGTCTCTGTCGCCTTGGAAAGGCGGTTCGGCCAAAGCCGCTGGGAAATCGCCCGCTGGTGTTAGGCGGGGAGCTGGATGACCTGTCCCGCGAACACGAGGTTCGGATCTGAGATGGTGTCCAGGTTGGCGTCGGCGAGGTGCTGCCAGCCGCCCTGAATACCCAGTTTCTGCGCCACGATGCTCAAAGTGTCCCCGGCCTGCAGGGTATAGGTTTCGCCGCTGAGCGGAACCGAGGTTGCGTGCCGCGGTGCAGGTGCCTGCTTGACCGGTGCCTGCTTGACCGGCGCGCTCTGGAGCTGGGTGTTCTGGACTGGTGCGCTTTGTACAGGTGCGCCCTGGACCGGGGCGCTCTGAACCGGCGCTCCACCACCGCCGCTCAGCCCGAGCTGGGACGAGCAGGAGGGCCAGGCGCCCCAACCCTGGGAGGCCTGGACGCGCTCGGCTACAGCGATCTGCTGCTCACGGCTGGCGTTCTGCGGCGAGCCGGTTCCGCCGTAGGCGGACCAGGTGCTGGAGGTGAACTGCAGGCCGCCGGAGAAGCCGTTGCCGGTGTTGGTGGACCAGTTGCCGCCGCTCTCGCACTGCGCGAGTGCGTCCCAGGTGGACGTCGGGGTGGCTGCGTTGGCCGCCGTGGCTGAAAGCGCCAAACCTGCCGCGGAGACGGCGGCCAAGGTGACTCCGCGGCGTGCGGCAGTACGGAATTTGGTGTTTTTCATGATGGTGATGCTCCTGAAGGCCACCAGCGCTGGTTCCGTCCCCGGAGATCGTCGCGCCACTGCCCGCCCCTGACGAATAGAGGTCACTGTCGGTGGCTGCCGCTGGGCAGTTCTGGTGAAGGCAGCACCGGGCAATCAAGAAGCCCGCCGAACGGGCCTGCATTTCACGCTAAGACATCGCTTGGCCGTTATCAAATCGAGATTCCGGCGGCCGTGTTGAGTGTGGGCGGTGGCACGGCAACGGTGCGGACCTGTCCGCCTCAAGGGGCGCCGGCAGACGCGAAACCGGGAGGGGCACTATCCTGACCGGATGGACAACTTTCCCGGCGGCAGCACCATGCCCGAAACCGAAACGGACACCGTGGAACCCGCGGTCCCTGAAAAGCCCCTCCCGGTGGCCGAACTGCACCTGCACATCGAAGGCACGCTGCAGCCCGAGCTCATCTTTGCCCTGGCCGAACGCAACGGCATTGCACTGCCGTACTCCGGACTGGACGAACTCCGGGCAAAGTACGAATTCACAGACCTGCAGTCCTTCCTGAACCTCTATTACGCCAACATGGCGGTGCTGCGCACCGAGCAGGACTTCGCGGACATGACCCGGGCGTACCTGGAGCGCGCCGCCGCTGCCGGAGTCCGGCACGCCGAAATCATGTTGGACCCTCAAGCGCACCTCTCGCGCGGCATTCCCCTGGAGGCATGCGTCAAGGGAGTGGCCTCGGTGCTGGCAACCTCGGAGGAGGAGTTTGGCATCTCCACCATCCTGATCGCCGCGTTCCTGCGTGACCTGCCGGAGGACTCGGCGCTGGAGGTCCTGGGCCTGTTGTTGGCCATGAACGCACCCATCGACGCCATTGGGCTGGACTCGGCCGAGGTGGGAAACCCGCCTTCCAAGTTCGAGCGGCTGTACGCGAAGGCGCGCGAAGCAGGACTGCGGCTGACGGCGCACGCGGGGGAGGAGGGCCCGGCGTCGTACATCACCGAAGCCCTGGACATCCTGGGTGTGGAGCGGATCGACCACGGCATCCGCTGCATGGACGATCCCGACCTTGTGGAGCGCCTCGTGGACGCCCGCATTCCCCTGACAGTGTGCCCGCTTTCCAACGTCCGGCTCCGTGCCGTTGACACCCTGGCGGACCACCCATTGCCCGCCATGCTGGCTGCCGGGTTGAACGTTTCGGTGAGCTCGGACGATCCTGCGTACTTTGGCGGCTACGTGGATGACAACTTTGCGCAGCTCACCTCGGTGTTTGAGCTCTCCGATTTCGACAAGGCGCGGCTGGCAGCGAACTCCATCCACTCCTCCTTCGCGTCTGAGGAGCGGAAGGCGGAGCTGCTCGCGGAATTGAACGGCAGGGAAGTGGCGGACTGACCGCGCTAGTGTCGGGCGCAACAGCTGGGCTTCCTGCCCGGTAAACTTAGTGCCGCAGGCGTGTCTGGGGAGTGCAAGGCAGCACCCATGTCAGCGCTTGAGGGTTATGCAGACAGCCCTTACCCGAGACCTCCGCCTCACTTGAGGTACCATCCGCTTCACAGTCGGTCACGACACGCAGAGTTAACCAATTAAAGTCGCGCGATTTAATGGGCAGTTGGCAAGATGCCTAAGACCGATCGCTTTTATATAAGGGGAATCATGGCCAAGTCCACCGCAGAAAACACGTACCTTCGACTCAAGACCGTCCTGGATGTCCTGACTGAAGGCGTGTGGTCCGGCGATGCACTGAATGCAGGCCAGGTCCTGGCGGAGGCAACGGCCCGCGTGCCGTTCAACGAGCATGAAGCCGAACTCCTCAGCGGCGGCATCCCGCGCGGCCACAAGACCCTGACCTCGGCCACGGCCAAGTTGGTCAAGGCTGGATGGCTGGTCAAGGGACGCTCGGGCTGGACCATCACGGAAGACGGCATGCGTGCCACGGCCGCGTTCCCTGATGCCGATTCCTTCGGCGCAGCGCTCGACGCCGGCACTCCGGTCCCCGCCGGCACTCCCGTTCCTACGGCTCCCGCAGGCTTTGTCCGCCCTGTTTCCGCCGCCGCGGCAACGCTGGAAGTTCCGGCCAAGGAGGAAGCCCCGAAGAAAACCGCCAGGAAGGCCCCGGCGAAGAAGGCCGCCTCCGTTGTGGGCAAGGCAGCCAAGGCGATCGAAGACGCCGTCGAGCCCGTGGTGGCAGCCGTCCGCAAGGGCAAGGCGCCGGCGAAGGACAAGGCCGCAGCTGCGCCGGCCTCTGCTGATGCTGCCGCGGAACCGTTGGAGGGCCCGGACGTCGAAACCCTGCCGCAGCCCGAGGCCGTGGCCGTGGCCGGCGACTTCAACACCATCCTCGGTGCCCCGGAGAACTGGGCGCCGCAGTACGACGAAGCACAGATGGAGTTCGACTTCCTGGACCAGCTGTGGAAGAAGAGTGCCGAGCTTCCCGCCGGCTACTACACGTTCAAGATCGCGCTGAACCGCTCCTGGACTGAGAACTACGGCGCTTTCGGTGCGTTCGATGGTCCCAACCACGAGCTGCACCACGCCGGCGGCACGGTGACCATCCGCTACAACCACGCCACCCGCGACATCACCATCGACTAAGCGTTGGGTTCCCAACCGGGTAGCAGTTAGTGTCGTTTTTGACATTCATGACGGCACCTGGCGCTACCTGGTTGGGCAGGCCGATGTTCCCTTAGGAGGCCCGGCATGGGCAGGCATGAACGCGCGCAGAACGGCCCTATGCAGGAAACGGTGCGGCTGGACGCCCGGGTGTTCGGCGTGGTCCAAGGTGTGGGCTTCCGCTACTGGACTATGGGCACAGCGGAGGAGCTTGGCTTGTCCGGCGAGGTGAGCAACCTCGACGACGGTTCGGTTTCGGTGATTGCCGAAGGCGCCGAACCACAGGTTCGTAAACTGCTGGATTGGCTCAATTCGGACCGGACTCCTGGCCGGGTGGAGCGGGTGGAGTCTGGCTTTTCAGCTGCCCAGGGGACCTTCGGCGGGTTCCGGGCACACTGACAGCGTCTCCATGCTGCGCGGCTACAGCCGGAGGCTGAGTCCGATGAAGGCTCCGAGTTCCTCCAGCGCCGCGGGCTTGTGCGGCATGTAGCTGGTGAGCTCGGGGGAGCGGACGATCACGGCGCGCCATTGTCCGCGGGACACGGCCACGTTGATGCGGTTCCGGTTCAGCAGGAACTCGGCCCCGCGAGGGGCCTCGGCCACCGCCGAACACGCCATGGAGACCAGCACCACCGGAGCTTCCTGGCCTTGGAACTTGTCCACGGTACCCACCCGGACCTCAGGCAGCCCGGCCTCTGCCAAATGCCTACGGATCAGATGGACCTGGGCGTTGTAGGCAGCAACCACCAGCAGGTCCTGCTGCTCCAGCGGGCGCGACTCACAATCCGGACCCGGTTTCCACTTCAGGCCGAGATGGCGGCGGGCCTGTCGAACCACTTCCTCGGCTTCTTCCCGGGACGCTGTGGTGTTGCCGCTGTGCTGGACGAACACGGTCTCCACACCGGGCGCCAGCCCCTCCAGTTCGCGGCGGGACGCCGCCGGAGCGGACTTCAGCTTTCCCTCGTAGCTGAGGTTGGACACTGCCCGGCACAGCTCAGGATGCATCCGCCACGTGTCTGCCAGGAAATACCCCAGGTTGGCGGGCAGGGTGGCGTGGCCGGCGGCAAGCCAGCCGAGCGCTGACTCATCCACGGGTTCGGGGTGCGCGCCCTGCGTAACCTGCGGAAGCTGCTGCGGGTCGCCGAGCAGGAGCAGCCGCGTCCCGGCGCGGCTGACCGCCAGCGTGTTGGCCAACGAGAACTGGCCGGCCTCGTCGATCACCAGGAGATCAAGTGACCCTGCCGGGACCTCCTTGCCGGTCATGGTCCACGCCGTGCCACCGACCAGGCAGCCGCCAGGAGTCGACAACAGCCGTGCCACATCGCCTTCCGCTGTGTGGCTCCAGGGAACCTGGTGAGGAGCAGCCAATTTCTTGCCAACCACCTGCGGGTCTACTCCGCCGGTTTCAATGGCCCGGCACAACAGGTTTTCCACCACGTTGTGCGACTGGGCAACCACTCCAATCTTCCATCCCTCGGACACAAGCCTGCCGATCACATGGGCGCCCACAAAGGTCTTGCCCGTTCCCGGAGGCCCCTGGACAGCAAGGTAGGAATGGTCCAGGTCCTTCAGCGATTCCGTAATGGCTTCTGCATAGTCAGCCGCGTCGTCTTCGCCGTGCCGCACTTCCGCTGGCCCTTGCCGCGAGCGGAACCGTGGCGGCAGCTTCCGCAGGATGTCCAGGCCCGGCTGCGCGGGGAGTGACGGCACGGACGAGCCGACGGCCCGGGCGATCTCCTTAATGGCGGCCTCGATACTGGCGGTAGCCAGGGGCTGGTCCTCGGTCAGGGCGACTGGCAGGTGGGGGTAGGCCTGGACCTTTCCGGTCTCACGCTCCGCGATGGTGATCAGGTGTTCAGGGCCGTCCTGAGCCTCTTCCAGCGCGCTGATCCTGGTCCCGAACGTGAAAGCCCTCGTCCCGGGTGCGGTCTGCGGATCGGTCATTCCATCGGGACCGGGCGCGTCGTAGAGCCGGCACCAGTTGGAGTCGGGGCGGAAGTCGGAGCCTTCCGTCATGGTGCCGCGGAGCTTCAGGACACGCGTGCGCATCCGTTCCCTTGGTTTGGCCAGTGCCCAATCGGATACGACTTCCGCCGACGACACAACGAACACGTTCCGTTGGTCGGACCAGCTATCCAACGGTGCCTCGACCCGGTCGAAGTGTTGCCACCAGAACTGCTTGCGCTCGCGGCGGTGGTATCCGACGGCGGCCGCAACCATGGCGATGGCGCGCTGGTCATCGGTCCAGGGGCGGTCATCCGGCAAGCCGGCCAGATACTCGCCCAGCCGGGCTTCCTCAGGCGATTCATCTGCGCTGGCTGCCTGATCCCCGGCAGCTCCTGCTTTGGCTGGTGCCTGGATGTGGCCGGGCACCGCGTCCTGCCCGCCTGCAGCGAGAGGCGCTCCGACTGCTCCATGGCCGCGCTCCCCGGCTTCCTGACCCAGCTGAAGCAGCCAGTCCCGCAGCCGCAGGGTGGAGAGGCAGTCGTACTGGTTGTAGTCCGAGATGGAGGCCAGAATTGTGGCGGCCTCGTCCTTCCGGCCGGCGTCACGGGCAGCGCAGTAGGCGGCGTAAGCCACCACGGAGGCGCCGGCGTCCTTGACATCCCCGGACCGGAGGTTGTCTCCCATGTAGAGGGGTTCCAGCTTCTTGATGGAATACGATGCTTCCGAAATGCGGATGGAGTGCCGCACCGTGGCGTACAGGTCCACCAGCAGCCCGTGCCGGAGCCAGTCATCCACGGTGTCCTCGCCGGCCTGGTGGGCGAGGGACAGGTTCCGCAGCGCTGTCTTTTCGTAAGGGGCATAGTGGTAGACGTGCATGTCCGGGTGCAAGGCCCGGCGCTGCTCGACGTACTGAAGGAATTCGAGGAAGGCGCGGCGCTCCCCGGAGCGGGAGTGGGCCCAGAACGGCCGGAACACCGGATCGCCGGTGGCACCCGGAACCGGGGCCTCGACGACACCAAAGAGGTATTCGATGCCCCAGGCGCCGGTAGCAGGGTCCTGCCAGAGCGGATCGCCCTCGAAGTCGAAGAAGATGTCACCGGCGCTGGGGGCAGGAAGCGAGCCGATCGTATTGCCGGGAAGCACGCTGAACGACACGGTATGCGGTTGTCCATCCCTGATGAACGTCCGGGAACCCGCAGCCCGGTCAAGGCCCAGCTGCATCCGCGCCTGGGCGCGGAGCCTGACCACCGAGTTCCTGGCCTCGCCCGCGGGCATGGCTGCCAGTTCATCGATGGTGGTGATGCCGGGCGTGTGCAGCTTCCGCCGCTGGACCACGGACATGCCCGCGACCATCAGCAGATCCCTGTGGAGCTGCACCTGCTCCGCACAGTAGTCGCAGCGTCCGCAATGCACGACGTCGGGCTGTTGCCATTGGACAGGGCCGTCACCTAAGCGGTGGCTGGCTGTGAGTTGGCGGAAGCGCCGGCGTCGTTCCCTGAAGACGGGCAGGAGGTCCGGCAGCGATTGGCTGCTCCGCAGCCAGTCGTCGCCCACCCGCGTTCCAAGGACCAGCGTGACGACTGGGGATGGCTCAAGCCCCATCCCAACGAGCTGGTCGCCGTAGGCTGCAAGCTGGAGCAGCGCCCCCACTTTGGCATGGCGGGCAAGCTTGGTGTCCCATACCTCGTAGCGGCCCGGGTTGCCGGTCCCCGCGGCCTCGTTGACCAGGAAGTCGGCGTAGCCCAGGAATTCGCCGTCGAAGAATGTGGCCTGGAAAACCACATCTGCCCCGGAACGGAGCGCGAGTTCGGTTTCCGCATGTTTTGCCTGCAGTTCGCCGCGCAGGTTCTGGCCACGTTCGAGGGAGTAGACCCCGGCGCCGCGGCTGGCGTCCCATTCGCCATACCTGGCCACCAGGCTGGCGAGCACGGTCTGCTCATGCTGGTCGCCCAATTCGCCGGCGCGCTTTTGCATCTCGTCCGCCGGAAACTCTGCCTTGGGGGTGCGGCCGAGCTTTTCGTCCAGGACGCGGAGCGTGCGGTACTCACACTCGCTGGCTGCCACCAGGTCGCTGGCGGAAAAGACCAGGTCCGGCCGGGTGCCGGGTCCGGCATCAACACCGGCAGCGTCGAGCAGAAACACGGGGCCTCCCCAACTTTTGCGGGCCGGAGGACGGTTCCCCTGGCTTGGAATCAAACGTAGCAAGAGGGGCCGACAAACAGGGTCCCGGCTACCGGAAGGGCCTCGTCCAGGGTGGATGAAGCTGCCCCAGGGAAAGCGCGAGGCTGCTACGTGAGGCGCGCGACGCTCCGCCGGGACGGACGCCGGGCGGTACCATCGGAAAACAGCTCCGGCGTTGCTTCCTGGATCCGCTGGACGTCTTCGAAGACGGCGCGCAGATGCAGGCGAAGGCTGCTGTCCGCATCGGAAAGGTTGTCGGCTTCAAGCGCGTCCACCACTGCGGTGTGCTGCTGGATCAGGGTGGACACCGGCCGGGTATCCAAAAGGCTCATCCGGCGCGCCCGGTCCAGATGCGCCTTCGCCGAGTTGACGGCGGCCCAGGC
Organism: Arthrobacter sp. ISL-85; assembly: GCF_018613675.1. GTDB lineage: Bacteria > Actinomycetota > Actinomycetes > Actinomycetales > Micrococcaceae > Arthrobacter. Next base: position 166,960 of record NZ_JAGGPQ010000007.1, read on the forward strand.
GGATTCGTGGCCTGCCAGCCGCAGCAACTCCCGGTGGAAATCCTCATCCAGCCGGAAGAATTCCTCGACGTCACCGCGCGCATCCGCATCCGACTGTGCCTGCAGGATCTCCCGCAGCCCGGCGATGCCGGCGCTGTCTACCGCCAGGTCATGAAGCGAGGCGCATTCAATGGCCTCGCGGACGAACTGTGCTTCGGAAACGCGCCCCAGGTCGACCAGGGAGACGAACGAACCGATCTGGGGGAAGACCTGGACCAGGCCCTCCTCGCGGAGCAGGATCAGGCTCTCGCGCACCGGCGTCCGACTGACCCCGAGCTCCTGGGCCAATTCATTCTCGGACAGCGGCTCACCGGGGGGAAGTTGCAGCGAAATAATCCGGCGACGAAGCGTTTCAAGCGTTTGGTCCCGCACCGAGAGCCGGGGGGCAGCCCCTCTTTTGTCCGTTGGCATGGCCTCAGTCTAGCCTGTTGACACACTAGAATGGTAGTGCTTGTATGGTAGTAGAAATTGACGTGCAGCCGGTCACTGACGCCCAACTACGGATCCATACGGGTCAGCCCACAGCTGTGAACCTCCCTAACGCTCTTCATCCCCTTCGACAGCATCACCTGCAAAGGAGCAACTGATGACCGAAAGCATTGCGCCGCCCACCACCGGGCAGGCCCAGGCCCGAAGCACCCGCGACCTCGCCAAGGTTGCCGTCTCAGGCTGGCTTGGCACCGCCATGGAATTCATGGACTTCCAGCTGTACTCCCTGGCCGCAGCCATCGTCTTCAACAAGATCTTCTTCCCGGACGTCAGCCCCGTCATCGGCCTGATCGCCGCTATGGCTACCTACGGCGTGGGTTACGTTGCCCGCCTGTTTGGCGCCGTCTACTTCGGCCGCATGGGTGACCGGATCGGCCGCAAGAAGGTCCTCTACATCACCATCGCCCTCATGGGAGCCTCCACTACCCTGATCGGTGTCCTCCCCACGTACGCGATGGTTGGTATCTGGGCACCCATCCTGCTGGTGGCTCTGCGACTCATCCAGGGTTTCGGTGCCGGTGCGGAAATCGCCGGAGCAACCGTGATGCTTGCGGAATTCGCGTCGGCCCGCCGCCGCGGCATCATCTCGTCCCTGGTCTGCCTGGGCACCAACTCCGGAACGCTGGGCGCCTCCGCACTGTGGGCCATCCTGGTGGCCTCGCTCTCCCAGGACCAGCTCCTGAGCTGGGGCTGGCGCATTCCGTTCCTGGCCAGCTTCGTGATTATGCTGTTCGCCATCTGGATCCGACGCTCCATCAAGGAAAGCCCGGTCTTCGAACAGCGCGCAGACGTGGTGGATGGCGTGGCCCTGCCCAAGGAAAAGATCAAGACCGCTGCCGCACAGGCTCCCGAGGCCGCCGGAACCAGCACCATCGAGGCGGCCCTGCACCAGAAGAAGGGCAAGGCGTTCCTGATCGCACTGGGCCTGCGCTTTGGGCAGGCCGGCAACTCCGGGCTCGTCCAGACCTTCCTGGTGGGTTACCTCGCCACGGTCCTGCTCGCGGACAAGACGGTGGGCACCAATGCCATCATGTACGGCTCCCTGCTCGGCTTCGTCACGATTCCCGTAATCGGCCTCCTCGGTGACCGCTTCGGCCGCCGCCCCCTGTACCTGGTACTCAGCGCCCTGACTGCCGTATTCGCCATTCCGATGATGCTGATGATCACCAGCGGCAACTCCACCGTCATCACCATCGCCATGGTCATCGGCCTGAACCTCGGCGTCCTCAGCCTGTTCGCAATGGAAAGCGTCACCATGGCAGAGTTCTTCGGAGCCCGTACCCGCTTCACCCAGCTTGCCCTCGCCAAGGAAATCGGCGGCATCCTTGCCACCGCGATCGGGCCGCTGCTGGCAGCCACCCTCACGGCAGTTACCGGACACTGGTGGCCGCTCGCCGCAATGCTCATTGGCTACTCGCTGATCACCCTGGTTTCGGCCGCTGTTGGCCCCGAGGTCCGTGGCCGCGACCTTGTCCGCCTTGAGGACGCCGTATGAAAGCCGTTGTAGTCCACGGCGCCAACGACCTCCGCATTGATGACCGGCCGGAACCGGTTGCCGGGCCCGGCGAAGTAGTGCTCGACGTCGAATGGGGCGGCATCTGCGGAAGCGACCTTTCGTACTGGCGCCACGGAGCGTCAGGGACGGCGGCGCTGAAGTCGCCGCTCGTCCTGGGGCACGAGGTGGCGGGCCGGATCGCCAGGCTGGGCGCCGGCGTCGAGCACCTGGAAGTGGGCCAGCCGGTCACGGTGCACCCGGCCGAACTCGTTGGGAACGGCACGATGCCCGAACGCCTGCGCGGCCGGACCAACCTCTACCAGGAGATCCGCTACTTCGGCTCTGCGGCGTTCGATCCCCACACGGACGGAGGGTTCAGCGAACGGAAGCTTGCCAAGGCATTCCAGGTCCGCCCCCTACCGGACGGCGTGGACACCCTCCGCGGGGCGCTGGCAGAACCGCTTGCCGTCGCCATGCATGCGGTGACCCGCGCTGGAAACCTTAAAGGCCGCGATGTGCTGGTCAACGGCGCCGGCCCCATCGGGTCGCTGGTCACCGCCGCCGCCAAGTATGCCGGTGCCAGGACCGTCATCGCCACGGACATCAGCGACGCCTCGCTGCGGATCGCCCGGGCGATGGGCGCCGATGAAGTGCGCAACGTGTCCACCAACCCACTGCCTGCAGACGTGGAACTGGTTTTCGAGGCCACCGGCATCCCTGCGGTGCTGGGCGGGGTCCTGCACGCCACGGCCCGCGGCGGCACCATCGTTCAGGTCGGCAACCTGCCGGGGGCACCGGCCGCGTCGGCGCTGGGGGACCTGGTCACCCGTGAGATCACGTGGATCGGGTCCTACCGGTTCGTCGACGAGATCACCGACGCGCTCCACGCGATGGCCAACGGCCTGGACGTCTCGCCCGTCATCACCCACAAGTTCGACATCGACCATGCCGAGGAAGCGATGCGGACCGCCGTGGATCCCGCCGCCAACAGCAGCAAGGTCATGCTTCGCCTCAGCGCGGACTGACATCCCCATCCCAGCCTGCATTGCACATCCACCATTTGAAGGACTCCCAGTGAAGATCACCGACGCGCGGGTAGTGGTTTCGTCTCCCGGACGGAACTACGTGACGCTCGTAATTGAAACCGAGGACGGCATCACCGGCATCGGCGACGCCACCCTGAACGGTCGCGAGCTGGCCGTGGCGTCCTACCTTTCCGAGCACCTCTGCCCCCTGCTGATCGGCCGCGACGCCCGCCGCATCGAGGACGCCTGGCAGTACTTCTACAAAGGCGCCTACTGGCGGCGCGGCCCGGTGACCATGACCGCCATCGCCGCAATCGACGTCGCGCTCTGGGACATCAAGGGCAAGGCCGCCGGCATGCCCGTGTACGAGCTCCTGGGCGGCGCGGCGCGCGAAGGCGTGATGGTGTACGGCCACGCCAGCGGCACCACGCTGGCGGACCTCAGCGCCGACTTCCAGCACCACCTGGACCTGGGCTATAAGGCCATCCGGGCGCAGGCTGCAGTCCCGGGGCTGGACAAGACCTATGGCATTGCCCCGGTGGACGGGAAGCTGTACGAGCCGGCCAGCGGCAACGTGCCCCAGGAAGACACGTGGGAGACCACCGCGTACCTGGACTTCGCCCCAAAGATGATGGCCCACATCCGGGAGGAGTTCGGCTACGGCGTGCATGTCCTGCACGACGTGCACCACCGCCTGACCCCCATCGAGGCAGGGCGGCTTGGCACCTCGCTGGAGCAGTACCGGCCGTTCTGGATCGAGGATCCGACGCCGGCCGAGGACCAGTCGGCGTTCCGCCTGATCCGCCAGCACACCACCACGCCTGTCGCGGTGGGGGAGGTGTTCAACTCGATCTGGGATTGCCAGCAGCTCATCACCGAACGCCTGATCGACTACATCCGCACCTCCGTGTCGCATGCCGGTGGCATCACGCACCTGCGCCGGATTTTCTCCCTCGCTGATCTGTACGGTGTCCGCTCCGGCTCGCACGGCGCCGGCGACCTGTCCCCGGTGTCCTTCGCAGCGGCACTGCATGTGGACATGAGCATCCCCAACTTCGGCATCCAGGAGTACATGGGCCACCGCGACCCGGCCGGTGAAGTCTTCAAGAGCTCGTACACCTTTACCGACGGCTACATGCACCCCGGGGACGCACCCGGCCTCGGCGTAGAGTTCGACGAAGAAGCCGCTGCGCGCTTTCCCTTCGACCCCAAGTACCTGCCGGTGAACCGGCGCCTGGACGGATCGGTGCACGACTGGTGAACGATATCCAACAGCCCTTGGACGTGGTGGTGATGGGGGAGATCCTCGTCGAAGTCGCCACCGACCTGCCCTTCGCCCACGGCGTCCCGGCCCGGCTCGGCATCTCCGGCGACGCCCTCAACGTGGCCGCGGCCGCAGCGGCGGCGGGCGCCAGCGTGGGACTGCTGTCCGTGCTCACCGATGACGAATTGGGCTCCGCCATCGCCGCCCGCATCGCGGAGCTGGGCATCTCCACCGACCTCCTGAAGTTCCGCCGTGGCCAGCAGGGCGTCTACCTGGTGCACAGCGACCCGGACGGCGAACGCGAGTTCTCCTATGCCCGCAACGGCAGCGTGGGGTCAACACTTGGCCCGGACGACGTCGACTCCGAAGTGTTTGCCGCGGCAGGCGCCGTGGTGGCCGGCGGCATCGCCTGCGCCATTTCGGCGACGTCCCGCGCCGCCGTCGTCAAAGCCGCTTCCCTTGCCAAGCGCTTCGTGTATGACCCGAACTACCGTCCCCGCCTCACCACGGCGGAAGCGGCGACAGCGGCCCTTACCGAACTGGCCCCGCACGCCTTCCTGGTGACCCCGTCCTTCCCCGGTGAAACGAGTGCGCTGCTGGGCGTTTCTTCGGCTGGAGAGGCGGCGGCAAAGCTGCGCTCGCTGGGCACGGCGCATGTGGCAGTCACCTGCGGTGCGAAGGGCGTCCAGCTCGAATCGGATGGGGTATCGGCCTGGATTCCCGCCATCCCCGCGCCCGCCGTGGTGGACCAGACCGGCGCCGGCGACGCGTTCGTCGGAACGCTCACCGCACGGCTGGTGCTGGGTGACGACTTCCCGACCGCGGCCCGGTACGGCGTCGCAGCGTCCTCCCTCGTGGTCGGCGGCAAGGGCGGCACGGGGCTGATTCCCACGTTCCAGCAGACCCGCGCGCACGCCGCCGCTGGCTCCGCCGATGTCACCGAGGGGGCCGTGCCATCAAACGCCTGAGCAACGCGTCGCTGGCTGCCAGCGGCCAGGAATCTGCGCTGCAGCGGGAGAAGATCACGCCCGGGATCGTCCATCTGGGCCTCGGCGCTTTCGCGCGCGCCCACACGGCCGTCTTCACCGAGGACGCCATGCTCGCCACCGGCGACCAGCAATGGGGGATTGTCGGCGTCACCCAGCGCTCCGACACCGTGGCACGGCAGCTCGCCCCACAGGACGGGCTCTTCACGGTGGCTGAACGCGGCGAAGGCGCAGCCCCGGCACGCGTCGTCGCCAGCATCGTGGAAACCATCTCGGGGCGGGACAATCCGGAACTGGTGGTGGAACGCATCGGCGCCGCGGCCACGAAGATTATCACCCTCACCATCACCGAAAAGGGCTACCGGTTCGACCCGCAAACCCGCACCCTGGACCTGGCCGACCCCGAGATCCAGGCGGACGTCGCGGGCGGGGCGCCGCGTACCGCGGTGGGACAGATCGTCCGGGGCCTGCAGCAACGCGCCCGGACCGGCGCCGGAGCCATCACGGTGCTGTCCTGTGACAACCTGCCCGCCAACGGCGAACTGACCAGCACCCTGGTGAGGGACTTCGCCGGAGCCCTTCCCGCCGGGGAACGAGAGGACCTGCTGGCCTGGATCGACAGCAACGCCACGTTCCCGTCCACCATGGTGGACCGGATGGTGCCCGCCCCCACCGAAGGCGACCTCACCGCCGTCGAACATGAGTTGGGACTGCGCGACGAGGCCGCCGTGGTGGCCGAGCCGTTCAAGCAATGGGTCATCGAGGATGACTTCGCCGCCGGCCGGCCGCGATGGGAGGATGCCGACGCCCTGTTCAGCACCGACGTCGCCGCCTGGGAATCCGCCAAGCTGCGGCTGCTGAACGCCAGCCATTCGATGCTGGCCTATCTGGGCCTGGCCGCGGGCAAGGCAACCATCAGCGACGCTGTTGGCGTGGAAGCGTTCCGCACCGCGTGCCGCCGCATGATGCTGGAGGAAGCGCTGCCCAGCATCACCCTTCCGGCCGAACTCGACGGGCACCAGTACTGCGAAGAGGTGCTTCGCCGTTTCGCCAACCCCGCGCTCGGCCACACCACCGCGAAAGTAGGCAGCGACGGTTCGCAGAAGGTGGGGCTCCGGCTGCTCACCACTGTGCGGGGAACGCTCGACGCCGGCCGCGAACCAAAGTGGGCTGCGCTCGCCGTCGCCGCGTGGATGCACCACGTGGCCACCACCCCGGAAACGGGGCTTAGCGATCCTCTGGCGAAGGAGCTGCAGGCGGCACTTCCCGGAACCCGCACGGCAGAGACCGTGGTGCCGGGACTGCTCGGGTTCCGTGCCGTCGTCGACCCGCACCTGGCCGGGGACGAAGGGTTCCGGAACCTGCTCCTGCGCTGGTACCGCATCATCGACAACAACGGGACTATCGACAACAGGCTGACTGGCCTGGGAAATGAGGTTAACCATGGCTGACGCATCCGGCGTCCTCCGCGTTTCACCGGTCATACCGGTGGTCACCATCGACGATCCCCAGGACGCCGTCCCCTTGGCCGGCGCACTGGTGGACGGTGGCGTTAAGATCATCGAGCTCACGCTCCGGACGGACTCCGCGCTGACCTCCCTGAAGCTCATCGCGGAGGAAGTGCCGGACATCCTGGTGGGCGCCGGCACCATCCTCAGCCCCGGACAGGCCGACGCCGCCGTCCAGGCGGGTGCCAAATTCCTGGTCAGCCCGGGGGTTACTCCAGCGCTGCTCAGGCACATGCTGTCCCTGGACGTCCCGGTGCTCCCCGGCGTCGCCACCGTAGGGGAAGTCATGGCCGTCCTTGAAGAAGGTCTTGACTCCATGAAGTTCTTCCCGGCTGGGCCTGCCGGCGGCCCGTCCTACCTGGCTGCGATCGGTGCACCCATCCCGAACGTACAGTTCTGCCCTACCGGCGGCATCAGCCTTGCCACAGCGCCCGACTACCTCAAACTGCCCAACGTGGCATGCGTCGGCGGCAGCTGGCTCACCCCGGCTGACGCCGTCGCGGCCAAGGACTGGGCCCGCATCACAAGCCTGGCCAGCGGGGCGGCGGTCCTCGCCCGGTAACAGCAAAGCAGGCGGCAGTCAGCCCTCCGCGGCGGCAGCCCGCACCTGGGCCTTGTCATGCTCGTCGTGGGCCTGACGGATCAGGTCCATGAACTCGGTTTCGTTCCGGACCAGCCGCTTGTACTTCTCCGGAAGCTTCCGGATCTGGTCCTCCTCCCGGACCATCTTCGCGAAGATCTTGTCCCGCTCCGCCATGTCGGTCTCGTAGTTGAGGTCAACGTACTCGGAAGCATGCCGCCGTGCCCCCGAGACGGCGTTCTTGGCCTTGCCCTTGGGGCTGAATACGGACGCCAGGATGGTAAGGACCAGCACGCCGAGGATCACACTGAGCGACAGGCCAGTGCTGACCTCCACCACGTTGACGTGCCCGCCGTCGTTGATGAACGGCAGGGTGTTCTCGTGCAGGGCGTGAAGGATGAGTTTCACACCGATGAAGCCCAGGATGACCGCCAGTCCGTAGGACAGGAAGATCAGCCTGTCCAGCAGGCCGTCGATCAGGAAGAACAGCTGCCGCAGGCCCATCAGCGAGAACGCGGTGGCCGTGAAAACGACGAAGACGTTCTGGGTCAGGCCGAAGATCGCCGGGATGGAGTCCAGGGCAAACAGGATGTCCGTGCCGCCAATGGCCACCATGACCAGCAGCATCGGCGTGAGGACCCGCTTGCCGTTCTCGATCGTGAAGAGCTTGTCGCCGTCGTAATGTTGGGAGGCCGGCAGGAGTTTCCTGGCAAGCCGGACCACCAGGCCGTCGGAGTCGTCGTCGTGGTTGTCCGGCTTGAGCAGGTTACCCGCCGTGACCAGCAGGATGAGCCCGAAGATGTAGAACACCCAGGCGAAACTGTTGATCAGCGCCGCGCCCAGGAAGATGAACGCTGTGCGCGCGATCAGCGAGAACACGATGCCGAACAGCAGGACCTTCTGCTGGTCCGCGCGGGGCACCTTGAAGCTGGCCATGATGATCAGGAAGACGAAAAGGTTGTCCACTGACAACGCCTTCTCCGTGACATAGCCGGCGAAGTACTCGGTGCCCATGTCGGGGCCGCCGAACAGCAGCACGACCAGCCCAAACACCACCGCGATGGTCACATAGATGGCGGACCAGGTGGCGGATTCCTTGAGGGAAGGGGTGTGGGCTTTGCGGACATGGAAGAAGAAGTCGAAGGCCAGCAGCCCGATGATTCCCGCGATGGTCAGGGTCCAGGCATAAGCAGGTACTTCCACGCGGCGGGCCTTTCGTCTGAGGGTCCTCCCAGCCTACCTAAGCGGGTTTCAGGAGTTCATGCTCCACGACGGCTGACCGGGACAGCGTCTTGTACCCTTCCTGCTCAAAGAGCACCGTGATGACGTCGTCCTCGTGCCGCATCACCAAGCCGGGGCCCCACTCCTTGTGGACCACCGTGGACTGCAGCGGGAATGGCTCGTCCGCTGCGGAAGCCGGCACCCCGCCGTCGGACGTCTTCTTGCCCCCGTGTGCCTTCCCCTGCTGCGCTCCGTCCTGCTGCGCCCCGTCCTGCTGCAAAACGGCAGAGGCACTGCACCCGTCACAGTTGCCGCAGGGCTCCGGGAGGTCTTCGGCAAAATAGCCCAGCAGGAACTGCCGGCGGCAGCCGTCCGTCTCGGCGTAGGCGCGCATCATGGTGAGCCTGGACTGGTCCACCCGCTGGCGGGCCTCGGCGAGTTCGACGGCGTCGCCCACCAGCGTGGTCAGCCTGGCTTTGGACGCCAGCCGGACTCCCCGCTTGCCAACGGCGACAGCACCGATTTCCTCCAACTGGTTCACCAACCCCGTGACGCGCCGGGGCTTGAAACCGGTCAACTCCGCAAGGGATGACTTTGGGGTGGCGGCGTGGGCCGCCTTGAGAGCCTTCAGCATGGCAAGGAGGGAATCCGGATCAGGAGAGTGGGTACCGAAGAATTTGCGCAGCCCCAGATCCTCCGAGCGGTAATGCAGCACGGCGGAGGCGGGTTCGCCGTCCCTGCCTGCCCGCCCGATTTCCTGGTAGTAGGCGTCCAGCGACTCCGGGATGTCAGCATGCACCACGAAGCGGACATTGGGCTTGTCGATGCCCATCCCGAAGGCAGTCGTGGCCACCACCACGTCCAGCTTGTCGTCCAGAAACAGCTCGTGGATGTGTTCCCGGTCCCCGGCGGAACGGCCAGCGTGGTAGGCTTCGGCGCGGAGCCCCTCCTTGGCCAGCTTGGCGGCGTATTTCTCCGTGTCCTTGCGGGTGGCAGCGTAGAGAAGTCCCTGCCCCTTACGGGCCAGATCGGCTACCTGCTCGAGCACGGCTTTGCGCTTGCCTTTGTCTTCGTGGTGCCGGACCACGTCAAGGCTGATGTTGGGCCGGTCGAAACCGCGCACCAGCACCAGGGGCTTTTTCATGCCGAGCCGCTCCACGATCTCGTCCCGCACCGGCGGGGAGGCGGTAGCGGTCAAGGCTGCCACGGGCGGGTTGCCCAGCTGGTCGCGGATGGTCCCCAGCGCGAGGTAGTCGGGGCGGAAGTCATGGCCCCAGGAAGAAACACAGTGAGCCTCGTCCACTACGAAGAGCGTGATGTTCAAGGCTTTGATCCGGTCCACGGTGGACTGCTTGGCCAGCTGTTCCGGGGCAAGGAAAATGAACACGGCCCTGCCGTCCTCAGCAGCCTGCCAGGAAGCTTCGACGTCGGCGTCGTTGTGGGAGGAGTTGATGGCCACGGCGGCGTCCGGTCCGAGAACCTGGGAAAGCCCGTCCAGCTGGTCCTCCTGCAGGGCAATCAGCGGTGAAACCACGACGGCGGGACGTCCCGTTGCCTTGTGCAGGTGCATGGCTGCCACCTGGTAGATGGCGGATTTGCCGTAGCCGGTGGGCATGACGGCCAGGACGTCGCGGCCGGCAGCAAGGGCTGCCATGCCGGCCAGTTGCCCATCCCGAAGGTCCGGCAGGTTGAAGGATGAAGCAGCAAGGGCCCGAAGGGCTGGTTCGTCGGACATGGATCGGGGCTCCGCACAGAAGAAAAAAGCAGCCGCTTGCTTGAGCCGTAGGAACCACCCTACGCCAGCCCCGCCCCGCCGTCGTAAACAGCCCCCTATGTGGAAAAGCGCCGGGCGGGAGCGCGCTGTGCCGGCACCGGCGCTCCCGCCCGTGAGTGCTGGGTTACGTGTCGATGGTGGACATATTGGGGTAGCGGGCGCCCGCAGTGGAACCCGCTGGTGCCAGCTGGTCCAGCAGCCGGAGCTCGTCCTGGGTCAGCTCCAACTCCACGGCACCCAGGTTCTCGCGCAGCCGTTCGCGCTTCTTGGTGCCCGGGATCGGGGCAATATGTTCCCCCTGCGCCAGAAGCCAGGCGAGGGCCAGCTGGCCGGGAGTGCACTGTTTCCGGTCGGCCAGCTCCTTGACCCGATCCACAAGTTCCAGGTTCCGGGTAAAGTTCTCGCCCTGGAACCGGGGGGAGTGCCTGCGGAAGTCGTCCTCTGCGAAGTCGTCCACGCTGCGGATCTGCCCGGTGAGGAAGCCGCGGCCCAGCGGGCTGTAAGGCACGAAGCCGATGCCCAGCTCCGCGAGCACGGGAAACACCTTGGTCTCGGGTTCCCGCTCCCACAGCGAGTACTCCGTCTGCAGCGCGGTGATGGGATGCACGGCGTGGGCCCGGCGGATGGTGTCTGCGGAGGCTTCGGACAGGCCCAGGTGCCGGACCTTCCCTGCCTGGACCAGTTCCGCCATGGCTCCGACTGTGTCCTCGATGGGCACCGTCTTATCCACCCGGTGCTGGTAATACAGGTCGATGTGGTCCACCCCCAGCCGCTGGAGGCTGGCGTCGCAGGCGGACCGGACGTATTCCGGGCGGCCGTTGATGCCCACCCAGGAACCGTCCTCGCGGCGTTCGTTGCCGAACTTGGTGGCGAGCACAACGTCCCCGCGGCGGCCGGCAATGGCACGGCCCACCAGCTTTTCGTTCGTGAAGGGGCCATACATGTCGGCGGTATCCAGCAGGGATCCGCCGGCGTCCAGGAACTCGTGGATGGTGGCAATGGACTCCTGCTCATCGCCGTCGCCGTAGAACTCGCTCATGCCCATGCAGCCAAGGCCAAGGGCGGAGACTGTCAGTTTTCCAATAGTGCGCGTTTTCATGCCGTTCTCCTCAACGGTAGAACTTGCCTGGGAACCGGCCGGCCTGCATGCCTGGAGCCGGGTGGTGCAGCGTTCGCCACTATAGGCGCTTCCCCTGTGAGCACTCCGGTAAACAAGGGGCTTACTACCCCTAGACCGCTTAGGGGGCCGTGCCTAGACTGGGCGAATCCCCACCCGGGAAACCGGTACCTGACCATGCCAAACATCAGGACGCACCATCTGGCCAGGACTGTTCCCCCGCGCGGGATGTCTCACCTACCCAGATCACGGCCGTCCCACCGGACGCCTGACTACAGGAGCGATAGATGACAGGGAACAAAGCCGTTGCCTACAAAGAAGCGGGCAAGGTCGAAATAATTGACATTGACTACCCCACGTTCGAACTCAAGGACGGGCCCGGGGTCAACCCCGCAAACGTGGGACGCCCGGTTAACCACGGGGTGATCCTCAAGACGGTGGCCACCAACATTTGCGGCTCGGACCAGCACATGGTCCGGGGACGCACCACAGCGCCGCCGGACCTGGTGCTTGGCCACGAAATTACCGGCGAAGTGGTGGAAGTGGGCCGCGACGTCGAATTCATCAAGGTGGGCGACCTCTGCTCGGTGCCGTTCAACATCGCCTGCGGCCGCTGCCGGAACTGCAAGGAGCGCAAGACCGGCATTTGCCTGAACGTGAATCCGGACCGTCCCGGCAGCGCGTACGGCTACGTGGACATGGGCGGCTGGGTGGGCGGCCAGGCCAACTATGTGCTGGTGCCGTACGCAGACTGGAACCTGCTGAAGTTCCCGGACAAGGACCGGGCCATGGAGAAGATCCTGGACCTGGCCATGCTCTCGGACATCTTCCCCACAGGGTTCCACGGTGCCACCACGGCAGGCGTGGGCGTGGGCTCCACCGTGTACATTGCCGGGGCCGGGCCGGTGGGCCTCGCAGCGGCCACCAGTGCGCATCTGCTGGGGGCCGCCGTCGTGATTGTGGGCGACATGAACGAGGGCCGGCTGGCGCAGGCGCGCAGCTTCGGCTGCGAAACGGTGGACCTGACCCAGGGCGAGCCGAAGGACCAGATCGAGCAGATCCTCGGCGTGCCGGAGGTCGACTGCGCTGTCGACGCGGTGGGTTTTGAAGCCCGCGGCCACGGCAAGGGAGCGCAGGAAGCACCCGCAACCGTGCTGAACACCCTAATGGACATCACCGCGGCAGGCGGAGCCCTGGGCATCCCCGGCCTGTACGTCACCGGTGATCCGGGCGGTATCGACGAAGCCGCCAAGAAGGGGTCCCTGAGCCTGAGCCTCGGCACCGGCTGGGCAAAGTCACTCAGTTTCACCACGGGGCAGTGCCCGGTCATGAAGTACAACCGGCAGCTGATGATGGCGATCCTGAATGACAGGGTCAACATCGCCAAGAACGTCAACGCCAAGGCAATCCCGCTTGAGGAGGCACCGAAGGGCTACGCGGAGTTCGACGCAGGCGCAGCCACCAAGTACGTCCTGAACCCGAACGGCTACCTGAGCTGAGGCGGCGGCGGGCGGGGATGCTGCCAAGGGCCCTTCGCTTGCGGAAATAAGTGGTGCCCGGGCCGGGTTAGGCTTTGCACGGTCAGCACCAATCGCAACTGAAGGAGTTCCCTTGAGCGACATCACCGTCCGCCATACCCCTGGGCGGGGACGCTTCGAGATTCTCGATGCCGGCAACGTGATCGGCAAGGCGGCGTACAAGGAGTACGACGGCGGGGAGTCGCCGCAGCGGATTTTTTACCACACCGTGATCAACGAGGAATATGGCGGTCAGGGCCTGGCCGGGCAGCTCGCCACGGCGGCCCTGGACAGCACGGTGGAGGACGGCGTCGGCATCGTCCCGGTGTGTCCGTTCATCAAGAAGTTCCTGGCCAAGCACCCGGAATACCTGGGCAGCGTGGTGGCTGTTGCACCGGCCCACCTCGAGTTTTTGGAGACTGCGCTGGCCGCGGGCACGCGCGCCTAAGCCTGTTTTCGACGCGAAAATCGATTCACGAGGCGCGGGCTACTTTTCGCGACTGAAATTCGGGGCGCGCAATGTATTTTGCGCCTCGATAACGGTTTTGTGCGTCGCACGAGACGGCCCGGCGGAACACCCCGCGAGCCTTCAGGAAGCTCCCAACCTCCGGTGATTTAATCAGCATCTGTCAGTGCGGCTCAACGTCGCGCTGACGTTTGTTTGTGATCGCCCAGGCGGGACAGGAGCCCTTGTATGTCCGTGCACCCCATGGTGCCCAAACCAGGCCGGGATGCTCCGTCGCCAGCACCGCCCAAGCCGTCTTCCGGCGGGATGCAGGGCAACAGAAGTCTGCTGATCCTGGCCCTTGCCGTGGTGCTGGTCATCGTTGGCACCATCACCCTGGCCGTGGTCCGGTCCGAGCCGCCGTCGGGCGCCGCTGTTCCCACGCAGCCGGGAGTGCCGGCGTCGCCTGTGGCGGCAGCCCCGGCGTCCTTGCAGGACAGCGTGGACAACATCCTCAGCGGAGCGGGCGAATACCGGATCGGGCTGGCGCTCGCCGACGTGTCCGGCGGTGCCGAGCGGACATTTGGCGATGAAAAAACCTTCACTGCAGCCAGCACGGCGAAAATCCTGACTGCAGCCGCCTACTACCACCTGGTGGAAAGCGGCAAGGCGAGCCTGGACGATCCCATGGGCGACTACGACGCAGCTTTCCAGCTCAAAGCCATGGTCAACGACAGCAATAACGATTCCTGGCTGCTCCTGATGGACGCCGTGGGCTACCCGCAGCTGACTGCCTATGCGGCGTCCATTGGCATCACGTACGACCCCGAACAAAACCTCCTGACCGCCGCGGACATGGCGCTGATCCTGAAGAAGTTGTACGCGGGGGAGCTCCTGGACAAGGAGAACACGGAGCAGCTGCTGAGCTACATGCAGGACACCAACAACGAGGAGCTCATCCCCGCCGGGTCGCGCTCCGGAGTGGACGTGCACCACAAGTACGGGGAGGTGTCCGGCGAGCTGCACGACGCCGCGCTCCTGAGTTACCGCGGTTCGACGTTCGCGCTGGTGATCTACACGGAGAACCCGGAGGGCGTACCGGACGACAGGCAGGCCGAGGTGATCCGGGACCTTACCCGGGCAGTCGAGGACGCACTGTTCCCGGTGGGACTGACGGGCAAGTAGCGAACACCACACCACGCTGAGAGTCCGACAAGTCGTCCCCGGTGGCCGCTGTGGGCCACACTGTTACCGTGAGCAACAACCCCCGGACTGCCTTGGCCGTCGCCGGCCTCAGCCTGGGCACGGCACTGAACCCGCTTAACTCCTCAATGATCGCCGTGGCCCTGGTGGTGCTGCGCGCGGACTTCGGGCTCGACGTTGCGGCCGTCACCTGGGTGGTTACCTCCTTCTACCTGGCCTCCGCCGCGGGGCAGCCCGTCATGGGCAGGCTGGCCGACAGGTTTGGGCCACGGCGAATGTTCCTCCTGGGCATGGGGCTGGTGGCCGTTACCTGCGCGTTGGCTCCGCTGGCCCCGAACTTCGCGCTGCTCTGCGTGGCACGGGCCGTCATGGCCCTGGGCACAGCCACCGCGTATCCCAGCGCCGTGGTGATGGTGGGGGCGCTCGCGCACCAGGCCAAGGTGGACACGGCGCGTCCCCTGGGCCGGCTGCAAATGGCCAACACGTCCGCAGCGGCGGTGGGTCCCGTCGTCGGCGGCTTGCTGGTGGGCCTTGCTGGCTGGCAGTGGCTGTTCCTGATCAACGTCCCGCTGTCGCTGGCGGCCCTGCTGATCGTGCGGAAGGCCGCGCCGCCGGACAAGGTCCGGGAGCATGGCAATGTGGCGGAACTGGTGCGGGACTCCGACGTCCCGGGCATCGCCGCGTTCATCGGTGCACTGCTGCTGGTCATGATGGCCGCACTGAACGTGGCGCCGGACTACCGCTGGCTGATGCTTGCCGGTGGAACCGTGATCGCAGCGCTGTTTGCCTGGCGCGAGCTGCGCTTCGCCAAGCCGTTCCTGGACCTGCGGCTGCTGGGCCGGAACAGGCCGCTGATGCTGGTGTACCTGGCCTTCGCCGTGTTCAGCAGCGTTTACTACTTCGTCTTCTTCGGCCTGCCGCAGCTGCTGCAGGAAGCGGGCGGCTACGATCCCGGCGTGGTGGGCCTGCTGATGCTGCCGCTGGCCGGCATGTCCGTGGTAGCCACCCCATGGGCAGTCTCCGCCATGGGAAGGTTCGGCGTCCGGCGGGTGCTGCTTGCCGGCGTCGTCCTCTTGACGGTGGTGGCGGCCCTCATGTGGCTGCTGACCGGCACACTGGCCATCCCTTTCGTGGTGGTCCTGACAGCCCTGATGGGCATCCCCTACGGAACCGTGAGCATCGCCTCCAACCAGGGCATGTTCGTGTCCACCCGGCCGCAGGACCGGGGCGTCGCTGCCGGCATCTACCAGACCTGCCGCTACGTGGGCGCGATTACCGCCACCGTCATGATCGGTGTTTTCGCGTCCGGCGGCGTGCACCAGGACAGCTGGGTGCGGATGGTCGTGGCCATGCTGATCCTCTGTGTGGTGACGTTCGGGATTTCCGTGTTCTGGCGGCCGCAGCAGGCGTAGCCGCACCCCTGGAAGGGTCCGGGGGAGCGTGCCATGCTGGCCAGATGGGAAACATGATGACTGTGGGTAACGCTGAAACGTCCGTCCATGCGTACGTCAGTGACCCAGCCGGAACTCCAAGGGGCGGGCTGGTTGTGGTCCATGAAGTGTGGGGGCTGGTGGAGCACACCAAGAACGTGGCAGACCGCTTCGCGGCGGAGGGATACCTTGTGGTCGCCCCGGACCTGCTGTCCGGAGCCGGGGGCACCGCGGACCTCACCGGAGAGTTGCAGGAGGCGGCCTTCGATCCCCAACAGCGCAGCAATGCCCAGCCGCGGTTGCGCAAGCACATGGCCCCGATGCGTTCACCCGAATACGCCAAGCATGCCGTCGCCGTCCTACGCGCGTGTTTTGACCATTTGGAAGGCGTGCCCGGACTGGCCGGGCGCGTAGCCGCCACAGGCTTCTGCCTGGGCGGGACGTACACTTTCTCGTTGGCCGTTGCCGAGCCCCGGCTGCGCGCCGCCGTCCCGTTCTACGGGCATGCCGAGTTCCGTGACGCGGAGCTTCAGGCCATCAACTGCCCGGTCCTGGCGTTCTACGGGGAGCAGGACGCAGCCCTCATGGAGGAGCTGCCCGGGTTGAAGTCACGGATGCGCGCAGCAGGCGTGGACTTCGAGGCCGTCGTGTATCCAAGCACCGGCCATGCCTTTTTCAACGACACCAACAGGTACACCTATAACGCTGAAGCAGCCACCGACGCCTGGACCCGTACGCTCGCCTTCCTGGAGCGCGGCCTCACTGCCAAGCTGTCCACTATGCGAGATGGTAGTCCTGCATAGTGAGATGGCCGCGTAGATTGGCGGCATGGACAGGGCACACACGATTCCCCCTTTCGTTGACTGGGACTGGTGCAGGGGACGGGCGGAAGGCATAGTCCTGGTTGACTCGCGCTGGTATCTCGACGGCAGGTCCGGTTGGGAGGCGTACCGCCGCGGCCACCTGCCCGGCGCCGTCTTCATCGACCTGGACCGTTGGCTGTCTGGCCCAGCGTCCCCTGGGTCAGGCAGGCACCCACTGCCGGATCCGGCCACATTCGAAGACGGGATGCGCAACGCGGGTATCAACAATGCGGACACCGTAGTGGTGTATGACGACGCTGGCGGGGTGATCGCCGCGAGGCTCGTGTGGATGCTGCGCGCCACCGGCCATGCCGCGGCCATCCTCGACGGCGGGATGGCCGCGTACCCGGGCACCTGCGAAACAGACCTTCCGGACAGGCTGCCCGGAGACTTCCTGGCAAAACCCTGGCCGCCTGGGCTCCTGGCAGACATCATGGAAACCTGCGGCGGCGGTTCCGTGGTGGTGGACGCCCGGAACCGGGACCGGTTTGAGGGCAAACAGGACCCCGTGGACCCGCGTCCCGGGCATATCCCGGATGCCGTGAACGTCCCATGCCGGGCAAACCTCGATCCTGCCGGCCAGCTGTTGCCCGGGCAGGAGCTCAGAAAGAACTTTGCCCTTGCCGGCATCACTTCAGCCGAAGGCACCATCACCTATTGCGGTTCAGGCGTGACCGCCTGCCACAATCTGCTGGTCATGGAGCACCTGGGGTTGGGGCATGGCCGGCTGTTCGTTGGCGGCTGGTCCCAGTACGGCCTCGCGTCCCACCTGCCAGTGGAGGTTGGGGCCTAGCGACGCGAGGCGCCCACCCTGCTAGCCAGGACCGCCGGTGACGGGTGTGACCCGGACGCGCGCGATCCGGAGCCTGTCCATGCTGAGTACCGCCAGGACATACCCGGGGACCTGCACCCGGTCACCGGTGCGGGGCAGGCGGCCCAGGCGGTCCATCATGAACCCGGCCACGGTCTCGTAGTGGCCCTCCGGGAGGGCAATTCCGGTGGCCGCATCGAACTCCTGCAGGATCAGGCCGCCGTCCACATCGATGAACCCGTCGGCCACGTTGACCCGGTCCTCGTGCTCCGCACCCGTGTCGTACTCGTCGTAAATCTCGCCCACCAGTTCCTCCACGAGGT
Organism: Arthrobacter sp. ISL-85; assembly: GCF_018613675.1. GTDB lineage: Bacteria > Actinomycetota > Actinomycetes > Actinomycetales > Micrococcaceae > Arthrobacter. The sequence continues at coordinate 185,050 of NZ_JAGGPQ010000007.1, forward strand.
CCTCGAGCGTGACCAGGCCGTCGGTGCCGCCGTATTCGTCCACCACCAGGACGATGTGCTGGCTGGTCTTGCGCATACGGGAAAGCGACGGCAGCACACGGTTGGTTCCGGGCATGGCAAGGATTTCCCGGGCAATGTCCCTGACCGGCGTCCGGTCCTGCACCTCGTCCCGGGGCATCAGGTCCCGGATGTGCACGAAGCCCAGGACGTCGTCCGGGGACCTGCCAATCACCGGGAACCGGGAATACGGGCCGTCCCTGACCATCCTGCGGGCGTCGGCAATGCTCATGGCGCCGTCAATGAAGGTCACATCCGTCCGGGGACGCATCACCTCCTGCAGCGTCCGGTCACCGGCTCCGAAGACGTCGGAGACAATGTTCCGGCTGCTCTCTTCGAGCAGCTCGCTTTCCGCCACCATGTCCCAGAGCTCCTCCGAACTGATGGCCTCCCGCCGGGCGTGCGGGTCGCCACCAAGGAGCCTGACCACGGCATCGGTGGATACGGAGAGGATCCAGATGACGGGCCGCATGACGTGCGAGAAGGTGATCAGCGGCGGGGCAAGCACCTTGGTGAACGGGACGGGACGTTGCAGCGCCAGCCGCTTGGGGGCAAGCTCAGCCAGGACCAGGGACAGGTAGGCCACCAGCAGGGTCATCCCGATGAAGGACACAGGCCCGGCCGCCGCACCCAGCCCGAGGGTTTCGAGGAGGGGGACGACGTCGGGGGCGATCGCCGAGGCGCCATACGCCGCAGAGAAAAACCCGGACAGGGTCACCCCGATCTGGACAGTGGAGAGGAACCGGTTGGGGTTGCGCGCCAGGGCTGCAGTCCGGGCGCCCGTTTCGCCGGACTTCTCGATGCGGCGCACCTGGCTCTCGCGCAGGGACACCAGGGCCATCTCCGCCGCCGCGAACACCCCGCCCAGCAGTACGAAACCGAGAACCAACGCGATATTGAGCAGGGCGCCGCTGTCCATGACACGACTTTACCGATCCGCGGATCGATTGGCGCGTGTCGGCGCAGCGTCAGGAGCCGGCAGAACGCGGCCGGACCCGAAGAGCCTGCATGCCGCCGTCCACTGCCAGGTCCACCCCGGTGGTTGACCCGGACAGTGGGCTGGCAAGGTAAAGGACAGCTGCCGCAACTTCCTCCGGGGAGACCAGCCGGCCGTGCGGCTGGCGTGCCTCCAGCGCCGCCCGTTCCGCTGCGGGATCCGGTGCGGTGGCAAGGAGCCGGCCGATCCAGGGAGTGTCAGCAGTCCCCGGGTTCACGCAGTTGACCCTGATTCCCTCCTGCAGGTGGTCGGCGGCCATGGCCAGGGTGAGCGACAACACCGCACCCTTGGTTGCGCTGTACAGTGCGCGCTGGGGGAGTCCGGCGGTGGCTGCAATGGAGCACGTGTTGACGATGGCCGCGTGGCTGGACCGGCGCAGGTACGGCAGGGCAGCCCTTGAGACGCGGACCATGCCCAGCACGTTGATCTCGAACACCCGGTGCCACTCGTCGTCGTCATTTACCTCGATGGTGCCCTGCGCACCTACCCCGGCATTGTTGACCACGACGTCGAGCCCGCCGAGCTGCTCCGCAGCCTCTTCTACGGCCTGGCGGACGGAGGCGTCGTCGGAGACGTCGCAGTGGATGGCTTTCACTCCCGCCGGCGCCTGGTCGGGGTTGAGGTCCAGGACGGCGACGTCAGCCCCGCGCTCCTGGAGCAGTTCCGCCGTCGCGGCCCCGATCCCCGAGGCTCCGCCGGTGATAATTGCCTTGATTCCTGCAAACTCCATTGTTTGGTCCTTTCGTTGTTAGCCCTGGAAGAATTCCTGGCGCTGGCGGCCCAGTCCCGCCACTTCAAGTTCGACGACGTCCCCGGCCTTCAGGTAAGGGAAACGTCCGGACAGGGCTACTCCCTCCGGCGTGCCCGTGCAGATCAAGTCTCCCGGCTCAAGGACCAGGAACTGGCTCAGGTCATAAATCACTTGCTCTACACCGAAGATCAGGTCACGTGTGGAGGAGTCCTGGCGGATTTCACCGTTCACCCAGCTGCGCAGTTGCAGGTTCGCTGCATCCACCTCGTCCGGAGTCACGAGGTACGGGCCGGTAGGACAAAACCCTGCGCAGCTCTTTCCCTTGGACCACTGGCCGCCGGATACCTCCAGCTGGAACGTGCGCTCGGAGAGGTCATTCACCGTGACGAAACCGGCGACGTGGTCCAGGGCCTGGGCGGGGGATTCCAGGTATGAGGCACGCCGGCCGATGACCACGCCCAGTTCCACTTCCCAGTCGGTCTTCGTGGAACCACGCGGAATTGCCACCGCGTCGAACGGCCCGGCCACAGTGTTGGGGGCCTTATGGAAGATGATGGGCACGGATGGGGGCGCAGAGCCGGATTCTGCGGCGTGGGCGGCATAGTTCATGCCCACGCAGATGACGGAGGAGGGCCTGGCGATCGGCGCCCCAATCCGGGTACCGTCGACGCCGACTTCGGCCAGTTCGCCTGCGGCGAGTGCTGCTGCCGCCCGTCCTGGCCCGTCGGATTCCCAGAAGTCGGCGTCGATGTCCGGCGCCACCCGCTCCAGGGAGTAGTACTTCTTTTCGTGCAGCAGGGCGGGGATTTCCTTGCCTGCGGCACCTATGCGTGCGAATTGCATTCGTGTCTTCTTTTCTTGGTCGGAGGTGGGTCGTCTGTCAGCTGATCAGTCCACGGTCCCGGAGGTCAGCCCACAGCTGGTCAGGGACGGTCTGCGAGGCCAGGTCCAGGTTTTGCTTCACCTGGGCAGGCGTCCGCATGCCGAGGACAACGCTCGTCACGGCCGGGTTTTGGTAGGGGTAGTGAAGCGCTGCAGCCGGAAGGGTGGTCCCGTGCGATTCGCAAATATCCGCCAGCAGGTTTGCCCTGTCCAGCAGTTCCTGCGGCGCGGGTGCGTAGTTGTACGTGGCGTTTGCGGCGGGCCGCTCCTTTGACAGCAACCCGGAATTGAAGACGCCCACATTCACCACGCCGACTCCGCGTGCCAGGCATGCCGGGAGCAGGTCCTCAGCCGCGTCTTGCTCGAGCAGTGTGTACCTGCCGGCGAGCATGACCACGTCGATGTCCGTCTCGGTGACAAACCGGTGGAGCATCTCCGATTGGTTCATGCCCGCTCCCCAGGCTCCGATCACGCCTTCGTCGCGCAGCGCGGACAGCGTGGGGGCGGCGTCTTCAACGGCCTCGGTCCAGTAGTCGTCAGGGTCGTGGATATAGACAATGTCGATCCGGTCGGTACGCAGCCGCTGCAGGCTCTCCTCGATGGAGCGCAGTACCCCGTCTCGTGAGTAGTCGCGAACCCGGTGCAGGTCGTCGGGTACGTCGAAGCCCTCAGCGTCCTTGCCCTGGGGCGACGGGTTGGGCCGCAGCAGCCGTCCAATCTTCGTGCTGAGCACATAGCTGTCGCGGTCTTTCCCTGCCAGCGCGGCCCCAAGACGGCGTTCAGAGAGGCCCAGTCCGTAGTGTGGCGCCGTGTCGAAGTACCGGATGCCACCCTCCCAGGCCGCCGTGACGGCATCGAGCGCTTCCTGCTCCGGCACCTGACGGTACAGGTTGCCGAGGGGTGCTCCGCCGAAGCCGAGCACCGGCAGCTGGACATCGGTGCCGGGGATGGTGCGGGTTTCTGCTTGCATGTTTAATCAGTCTCCTGGTTCGTGGCTGTCTGTCCCGGGGTCACCTGCAGCCTGTAGATGCGGGCCGCGGTTCCGTGTGCAACTGCGCGGCGCTCGCCGTCGGACGCGCCGGTCATCGCCTGTTCCACGGTGGCGATCCAGTCCTGGTAAGCAGCCGGGGTTGTGAGGGAGACGGGGCAGTCGCTGCCGATCATGCAGCGGTCAGCCCCGAAAAGGTGCAGTGTTTCCTGAATGTACGGCGCTGCCTGCGGCGCCAGCGGCCGGTTGCGGTCCGCTTCCGCGCCGGCCCCGGAAATTTTGACGACGACGTTGGGGCGCCGGGCAAGTTCCCGCATGCCGCTGCTCCAAGCCGTGACCTCTCCACTGGCGATGGGTGGCTTGGCCATGTGGTCCAGCACGATCATCAGCTCCGGCGTCCTGTCCGCGAATTCCGCCAGGATGGCAAGTTGCCCGGCCCGAACGCAGGCGTCGAAAACCAGCCCGGCCATGGCCACCTGCCGGGCCCCGGCCAGCGTCGCCGGGGCAAGCAGGAAAGATGCGTCCCGGTCCTGGAAGAGCTGCCGCACGCCGCGGACCAACGGCCGCTCCAGCAACTGGCCAAGGTCCTGGGAGACTGCATCCCCGCGGCTGATGGGCGCGAAAGCCACAATCCCTGCCAGCTGGGGCCAGCTCCTGCCGAGGCCCGACACCCAGTCCACTTCCTTCAAGGCTTGGTCGTCCCGGCAGTCAGCCTGGACGAATACGGCTGCCCGGGTATTGCCCGCCGTATGGGGAAGGTCCGCGGGCAGGAAGGCCCTGTTCAGTACGGGCGCATCAGCCAGCCAGGCGTAGTCGAGCACTGCAGGGTCCCAGACGTGGACATGGGAGTCGATGACTTGCAATGAAGGCGCCCCCCTCACGCCGTGCCGTCGGGCCGGACGCCGATGGTCAGCAGCAGGTTTGCATAGTGCCGGGTGTCCCCGCTGGCAATGACGACGGCGACATTCAGCGAGCGCGCGGCGTCGTAGAACTCGAAGCGCTGGTGGGAGGTAATCGGGACCTTCGGGCCAAGGGTGCCTTCGTAGCCCTTGACGGCCTCCGTCCAGTTCCCGTCCGGAGGAGTCATGACCGCTGCTGCTTCCAGAGGCACGGCATCGACCAGTACTTCGAGGATCTGGTCGATGGTCAGCAGGCCGGGCCGCAAGTTCAGCGCGATGCGCCGGGCGGATGCAGGTGCTCCCGTGTTGTGCGGGTAGTTGGCATCAGCAATGAGGATTTGGGAGCCGTGGCCGGATTCGGCAAGTGCAGCCAGCAGGCCCGGGTGGGTGAGGGTGTAGTTGATCATGCCTCGGCCTCCTGCCGTGCGCTCGCAAAGGCGATCCGGCCCGGCACGTTGCCGGCCCGCCAGGTCTGTTCCGCCCTGCCGGAATCCGTTCCCGCCCAGTAACTGCCCCAGGGGAAGGCGAACTCCTGCAGAGTCTGCTCCTTGAGTTCGGCGGAGTATCCGGGATTTGACGGCACTACGTAGGCGCCGTCCCTGATGATGCATGGGTCGACGAAATGCTCGTGCAAGTGGTCCACATACTCCGTCACCCGACCCGTAAGGTCACCCGAGATGGCAATGAAGTCGAAGATGGACAGGTGCTGGACCAGCTCGCACAGCCCCACGCCGCCGGCGTGGGGGCACACCGGGATGTTGAACTTGGCGGCCATCAGCTGGACAGCGAGTGCTTCGTTGACGCTGGCAAGCCGGCAGGCGTCCAGCTGGCAGTAGTCGATAGCGCCGGCCTGGAAGAGCTGCTTGAAGAGCACGCGGTTCATGCCGTGTTCGCCGGTGGCCACCCCGATTGGCTGGACTGCCCTGCGGATTTCGGCGTGACCCAGGATATCGTCCGGGCTGGTGGGTTCCTCAATCCACAGCGGATTGAACTCGGAAAGTTGCTTGATCCAGTCGATGGCCTGCGGGACATCCCATACCTGGTTCGCGTCGATCATAAGTTTGCCGTCCGGGCCGATGACGTCCCGGGCGATACCGAGGCGGCGGATGTCGTCCTCCAAGGATGCACCAACTTTGAGCTTGATGTGGCGGTAGCCCTGGTCCACTGCCTCCTGGCAAAGCCGCCGGAGCTTTTCGTCGGAGTACCCCAGCCACCCCGCGGATGTGGTGTAGCACGGGTAGCCGGTGTGGGTCAGCTGCCGGATGCGCTCCTCCCGGCTCGGCGCAAGACGGGCCAACAGGCCCAGTGCCTCTTCCCGCGTCAGGGCGTCGGAGAGATAGGTCAGGTCAGCGGCGTCGACGATTTGCTCCGGTGTCATGTCCACGAGGAACCGCCACAAGGGTTTACCCGCCCTTCGTGCGGCGAGGTCCCAGACAGCGTTCATCACGGCTCCGAGGGCGAGGTGCTCCACCCCCTTGTCCGGCCCGAGCCAGCGGAGCTGGGAGTCGCGCTTCAGATCCCGGTAAGTTTCCCCGAGGTTCCCGGCAATACGGTCGGCGTCCTGTCCAATAAGGGGGCGGGCCCGCAGCTCCATGGCCGCCGCGCACACTTCATTGCCGCGGCCAATGGTGAAGGTGAACCCGCAACCATACACGGCCGGGTCGTCCGTCCTGAGCACAATGTACGCAGCTGAGTAGTCGGCGTCCTGGTTCATGGCATCTGAGCCGTCTGCGGACAGCGAGGTGGGAAACCGCACGTCAAATACGTCAAATCCGGTGATGTGTGGCAAGGTGAGCCCTCCAGGTTCAGGCTATGAAGACGACGCTCCAGCAACGATGCGAGCATCATCTGATGTATTTGGAAGTATTTGATGAGAATATAGGAAACGCATGCTTTTTCCAAGCAATACATCAGATGAAAGTGGATTTTCGTGGCGGGAACCCGCTGACGAACACAATGAAGGGCAGTAGCGATGGTCAACGGCGCACCCAATGGTTCTATGTCCCAGACCGATGTGGTGATCACGGGCGTGAAGCGGATGCTGTCCTCCCGCCGGCTCCGGCCCGGGGACCGCCTGCCGATCGAGAAGGACCTGGCCGCAGAGCTGCAGGTATCACGGGGCTCACTCCGGGAGGGTGTGCGCGCCCTCTCCACCATGGGCATCCTGGAAACCAGGCAAGGGGCCGGAACTTTCGTGACCAGGCTGGAACCGGCAGCCCTCCTGTCCGCCATGGAATTCTGGGTGGGCCTGCAGGACGGCGAACGGGCGAACCAGGTCCATACGGTCCGCAGGGCGTTGGAGACTGAGGCGGCTGCCGCGGCGGCCATCTGCATTGGGAAAGACCAGCTGGACCAGGCTGAACTCATCCTCGAGCGCGCCCATTCGGCGATCCATGCGGCCCCTGTCCAGCATGAAGCGGCGATGCAGTGCGACTTGGAGTTTCACCGGTTAATCGCCGAGGCGTCCGCCAACCACGTGCTGTCCGCGTTGATCGAGACCGTATCCACGAACACCGTCAGGGGGCGCATGTGGCGGTCCATCCATGACAACGAGGGCCTGCTGGCTACGCATCGCGAACACCTCGGCATTCTGGAGGCGCTGCGCCGCCATGACGTGGACCGGGCCAGGACGCGGATGGCCAACCACCTGTACGCGGTGGAGGACTACGTGACGGCCATCCCTGAACCGGACCTTGACGGGCAGGTGGGGAGCCCGGCGGCTGTACCCGGTCGTGGGGAAAGCGCGATTTAGCCGCGATTCGTCTGATCTTGTTGCTGAAAAAGCCTTAACAGCTCGACTAAAAAGGCCTTTTGGTTCAGATTTTCGAATAAAGATCTGATGATTCCTTGACTTACCGAGATCTCCGGGTTCATTCTGTTGGGGCGAGGGTTGCGCACATCACAACCGTCAGGCCACGAGTACGTCGCCGGCAACCCTCGTCCCCAGCCATGAAAGGACGTTGATCGTGTCGAACAACCGCGTTACTCACCGACTGCTGACAGCGGCAGCTGTGGCAGCCCTCGCTGCCGGAACCTTGAGCGCTTGCGGGTCAAGCGCAGGTTCGTCATCGGACGGGGGCAAGGAAGCCTCCTCGATGTACACGTGGATCACCAATGAGAATGACCGCGCCCAATGGCAGGCGTTCGTGGACGCGGCCAAGAAAAAGGATCCGGCGTTCAACCTCACGCTGGAAGGCCCGAGCTTCAATGATTACTGGACCAAGGTGAAGACCAGGCTGTCCAGTTCCGGGGCGCCGTGCATCATCACCACGCAGGCGGCCCGGGCGCAGGAGCTCAAGGACCTCACGGTTCCGCTGGACGACCTCGCCAAGAGCAACAACATCGACATATCCATGTACAACAAGGCAATGATTGACGGCCTGACCGTGGACGGCACCCTCCGTGGCATCCCCTACGACGCCGAGCCCGTGGTGCTCTATTACAACAAGGACCTGCTGGCGGCGGCAGGTGTGAAAGAGCCCGGCACCAAGTACACCACCAGCCAGTTTGCCTCGGATTTGAAGGCCCTGACCAAGGACGGCGTTTCCGGCCTGGCGATTCCGCCGGGCTTTGGTTCCGGCCCCGGGCTTCCCATGGCCTTCGCCGACGGCAATGAGCCCGTCAAGGACGGGAAGCTGGATCTAACGAACAGCGGCCTTGTAGCGGATCAGCAGTTCGCCTTTGACTTGGCCGCGAAGGAGAAAGTGGGCACAGCTCCGCAATCGTCCGACGGCACCGACGTTCCGGAACAGCAGTTCATGAGCGGCAAGGCCGCAATGATCATCGACGGCCCCTGGATGTACGACACGCTGACCACCAAGACACAGGGCAAGGTCGGCATCGCCGTCGTCCCCTCAAAATCGGGGGACAGCATCGGCATGATCCAGGGTTCCGCTTTCGCCATTGCCGCGTCCTGCAAGGATAAGGAGGCGGCATTCAAGAACATCATGAAGATCACCACTCCCGAGGTAGTCGGGGCGGTCGGGGCAGCGCGCGGGACCGTGCCTTCCGTGGAATCCGCCCTGAAGGACTGGGCCGGAACCAAGCCCGCGGCCGACGTTGAGGTAGTGAAGGCCCTCCTGGCGAGCGGCCGGCCGTTGGTCACCACCCCGAGCTGGAACCAGGTGGAAACAACCTTCAGCCAGTACTCCAGTGAGGGTTTCCGGGGCAGCAAGTCCGCCCAGGACATTCTCTCCACCATCACGAACTCAGCCAAGTAATCCTCCCGGGGCACGTTCCCCGCCCGGAGCCGCCCCGCTCATGGAATAGGTCAACGATGACTGCCTTACCGACGCTAGCCGTAAAGAACGCAAAGAAGCCCGCCGGAGTTACCGGCCACGGAAAGCTCGCCGCGCTGTATCTCGCCCCAGGGATGCTTGGGTTCTTCATCTTTATCGTGGTGCCGCTCATTGCCTCCCTGGTGATCAGCCTGTTCGACTGGCCACTGTTCGGCACGCCGAAATTCGTGGGGCTGGACAACTACATCCGGATGCTCAGCGGCGATCCCGTGTTCTGGACAGTCCTGGGCAACACGCTGTTCTTCGCGGTCTGCTACACGGTGCTCAACCTCGTCCTGGCGCTGGGTTTGTCAACCTGGCTGCACAGCCTGGGGAGCTGGGGCCCATTCTTCCGCGTCCTCTTCTTCGTCCCGGTTGTGACGCCGATGGTGGCAAACGCGCTGGTGTGGCGGCTGATGCTTACCGATGACGGCGTCGTGAACAGCTTCCTGGCCAACTTCGGCATTGCCGGCCCGTCCTGGCTCAGTGACAGCCAGTTGGCCATGGGCTCGCTGATTGCCATGTCCGTGTGGCAGGGCGTCGGCTACAACATCATCGTCCTCGGCGCGGGGCTCAACGGGATCTCGCCCAACCTGCTGGAAGCAGCCCGCATTGACGGTGCGGGAGCGTGGCAACGTTTCTTCCGGGTGGTATTGCCGATGCTGTCGCCGTCGCTCTTCTTCTGCACGGTGATGACCATCATTGGATCCTTCAAGGTCTTCACCCAGCCATACCTGCTCACTCTGGGCGGCCCTGGTGAATCCACCAATACCATCGTGCTCTACCTGTACCGCAACGGTTTTTCCTTCGACAAGCTCGGCTACGCATCGGCCCTGGCGTGGGCGCTCTTTGTGATCGTCATGCTTATCACCGCACTGCAGTTCTCCCAGCAGAAGAGGTTGGTCAACTATGACAACTGAGACCATGGCCAAGGGCGCCGCTCCGAACGCCAGCGCCCTGAAACGCCAACCCCCGGCACGCCGCAGGAAGATGCGGCCGGGCACCTACGTCAGCAGGCTTGCCATAATCCTTGCGGGCCTTGTCTTCTTCTTTCCGTTCCTCTGGATGGTCGCCACCTCCCTGAAGCCGACATCCGAGGTCTTCTCCACCGGTGCAAGCTTCCTGGCTTCCCGCATCGAATGGTCCAACTATGTTGCTGCATGGACTGCCATTCCCTTCGCGCAGGTCATCGCCAACAGCTTCCTGGTGTCCATTGCCGGCGCGGCCCTGACCACCGTGGTGTCACTGCTGTCCGCGTATGCCTTCGCACGGCTGCAGTTCAAGCATCGCGACAAGCTGTTCCTTGTTTTCCTTGGCACGCTGGTGCTGCCGCAGGAAGTCCTGGTCATCCCGCTCTACATCATGATGAACAAGCTGGAATTGATAAATTCGCTTCCGGCGCTCATCGTTCCGTTCGCTTTCGGGGCTTTCGGGGCCTTCCTGATCCGGCAGTTCCTGCTCTCCCTCCCGGTCGAATTCGAAGAAGCCGCCCGGATCGACGGCGCCGGCTCCATCCGGATCCTGTGGAGCGTCATCCTGCCGCTGGTCCGCGCACCGCTCGCGGTGGTGGCTGTCTTTAGCTTCATCGATTACTGGAGCAGCTTCCTGTGGCCCCTGATCGTCATCAATGACGTCTCGCAGGCCACGATTCCGCTCGGCCTGTCCATGTTCTCCGGCGAACGCGGAACTGACTGGGGGCCACTGATGGCCGCCGCCACCGTAGCTGTGATCCCCAGCCTGTTGGTGGTAATCCTCCTGCAGCGCCAGCTGGTCAAGGGTGTCAGCATGGGCGGCTTCGGCGGCCGCTGACGGTCCCGTGCCCAGATCTCCCCATACCCCCGAGCAATCCCAAATCCAAGAACGACAGATCACAAGAATTGGAGCAGTGCAGCATGAGCGACGCTACGGCCACCCCTGAAGAATGGAACCAGCTGTCCCGGCCCGTCCCTGAGTGGTTCCAGAACGCGCCCTTCGGCATCTTCATCCACTGGGGTGCGTACTCGGTCCCCGCCTGGGCGGAACCCATCGGCGCCCTGGGCACCATCGAGGACCGGGAGTGGTTTACGCACAACCCCTACGCGGAGTGGTACTACAACACCATCCGCATTGACGGCAGCCCCGCGCAGCAGCACCACCAGGATGTCTTCGGAGGCGAGGACTACGACGCCTTCCTGGACCAATGGAAGGCAGAACAGTTTGATCCGGCGGACTGGGTGGAGCTGTTCAAATTTGCCGGTGCCGATTACGTGGTTCCGACCACGAAGCACCATGACGGCATTGCGCTCTGGGACGCTCCGGGAACAGGGGAGCGGAACACGGTCCACCGCGGACCGCGCAGGGACCTGATCGGCGAAATCGCCCGGGCCGTGGATGACAAGGGCCTGAAGCTGGGCCTGTACTATTCCGGCGGATTGGACTGGCATGTGCGCCCCTTCCCGCCGCACGTCACCAGCGAAAGTGTCCACGACACTTCCCGCCCCAAGGACGCCGGCTACGCCGAATACGCCTACAACCATGTGGTGGACCTGGTGGACAAATACCGGCCAGATGTCCTGTGGAACGACATTGAATGGCCCGACGCCGGCAAGCACTTTGGCGAGCACGGGCTCGGAAAGTTGTTCGAGCACTTCTATTCGATCAACCCACAGGGTGTGGTGAACGACCGTTGGGGCGACACCCACAAGGACTATGCCACCAGCGAGTATGAAGCCGCCCGGGAGCACGAGTCCGAATCCGAGTGGGAGAACTGCAGGGGCATCGGATTCTCCTTCGGCTACAACCAGGTGGAAGGTCCGGAGCAATCGTTGACCGGCCAGCAGTTGGCCCGCCACCTGACAGACGTGGTCTCCCGCGGCGGCCACTTCCTGTTGAACGTCGGCCCGCGGGCGGACGGCACCATCCCGGAAATCCAGCGCCAGGCCCTGACCGACCTCGGCCGCTGGATGACCACGGCCAAGCAGTACCTGGTGGGGGCCCGTCCGCTTGAAGACGCCCCGGCAGGCAACGACGAGGACAGCTGGGTCCGATGGGTGGACCGGGGCTCGGAAATCGTAGCCTTCGTTGATGCGCTTGCCGGGGGTGCCGAGGCCACTTTGAAGCTGGACGCGGACAAGCTCTCCTTGGCGCAGGCCTCGATGGAAGGTGCCGGCGGAACCGTCGAGGCGCGCGACGGTGCACTCAAGGTGACGCTGTCGCCGGACCGTCCCGGCCCGGTCATCGTCCGCATCCCCAAGCCGTAGGACCCGAAGGACCTCACGCGACCGCGGCCGTCCCACCAAAGGGGGCGGCCGCCGTCGTGCCCCTGGTGTTATGTGTACATCAGGGACCCCGGCGTGGTGAGCTTTTCGCCGGTTTCCAGCCAGGTCTTCAGGCCGGAGAGGATCATCGGCCAGCCGCCGTAGAGCTGTTCGTTGGCGCCCTCGCGCAGGTCGCTATGGGTGACGGTGAGGTGGCAGGAATCGCCCACGGGTTCGATTTCCCAGGTGATCCTGGACGTGCCCTCGGCCTTGACGTCCTCGCCCCACAAGGCGCGCATGGTCTGGACCAGCCGTCGCGGCGGGTCCACTTCCAGGTTCTCGCCTTCGCCGAGGATCTGCCCTGCCTTCGGATTGCCCATTTCGAAGCGGCCGCCGGGCGTCCAGTCTGCCTCGAGCGTATTGCCGAACTGGTACTTGCTGCGGATATCGCTGTCCGTGATGGCTTCCCAGAGCCGTTCGGGCGTGGTCTTGATGTAAATCTCGAAGATCTTTTCCATGGGACTTTCCAATCTGGATTTGAGGTCGCTGAGGGCAGCGGCCCATGGCTGTGCGTATTTGCTGACCCAGCGGTCGTGGACCAGGCGGATGGGGACCGGATTCAGGAAGTGCAGCTTTTCCCGTCCCCGACGGCGGCTCACCACGAGTCCTGCGTCCTCCAGGATGCGGAGGTGCTTGGCGATCCCGAACCGGGACATGCTGAACCGTGCTTCAAGCGCACTCAGGCTCTGACCGTCCTCGCGGAACAGCTCATCGAGCAGGTCCCTGCGGGTGGGGTCGGAGAGTGCTTTGAACACGTCGTCCATGCCTTAATGATAGGTGACTAAATGGTCACCTATCAAGGGTTTCCGGTCAGTTCCTGGAGGCCAGGTTCCGGTCCCGCTCCTCAAACACCTCATCGCCCGGCCCGGTGAAGGCGCGAGAACGTTCCACGGCCTCGATGGAGCCGGTGAACAGCTGGGATTCGTGCGGGTCCGCCAGGGAAGCAGCCGCCGGCCCGGGCGAACCCATCCCCCGCAGTGGTGCCTTGCGCCGGGTGGCCGTGCCGCCGTCGTCCGCTGCCTGGGCCCAGCGCTGGTGCGGCAACGCCTGCGGATGGTTCTGCTGGAGGAACGTGACCATGGTTTCGCGGACCAGGCAGCGCAGGTCGAAGAGTGCGGCGCTGTCCGCCGCGCTGACCAGGATGCGGACGCGGACAAAGCCTCCGGTGGCATCCGTAATCTGCAGGACGCCGACGCGCTCATCCCACAACTCGGTACCGGCCAGGGCCCGCCGGAGCTCGGCGCGCATGTCCTCCACCGGGGCACGCCAGTCGAGGTCGAACTCCACTGTGCCCATCACTTCTGACTGGCGGCGCGTCCAGTTCTCGAAGGGGGTGGTGGTGAAGTAGGTGGAGGGCAGGATCAGCCGGCGGTCGTCCCAAAGATGGACCACCACGTAGGTCAGGGTGATCTCCTCGATCCTGCCCCATTCCTTCAGGACAACCACCACGTCATCCACGCGGATGGCGTCGGTGAACGCCAGCTGCATGCCTGCAAAGACATTGACCAGGGACGTCTGCGCGGCAAGGCCTGCCACGATGGAGATCACGCCCGCGGACGCCAGCAGCCCGGCCCCCAGTGCCTGGATGGCGGGGAAGGTCAGCATTGCCGTGCCGACGGCGAGCACCACCACCAGCGCCACGGCGATCCGGCGGGCCAGGATCATCTGCGTGCGCAGCCTCCGCGCCCTCCGGTTGTCCGCCACGTCCACGCTGTGCCGGGTCAGCACCACCGCCTCGACGATCAGCAGGACCGCGATGGCCAGCCATGCCAACGCGCCGATCATGGCAAGCAGCAGGAGATGGTCGACGCCGGCGTGCCAGCTTTCCCCGCCGGCAGTCAGTGCCAGCGCGGCCCGGACGCCCACCAGGCACAGTGCCAGCCGCAGCGGCTGGCGGGCCACCCGGGAGGTGGCCTGCAGCTCGGGCCGTTTCCGGTTGAGCCTCAGGACGGTCTTGCGGAGCAGCCAGGACAGGGCAAGGCCGGCCACCACCGCCAGGGCCATGGCGATGAAGGGCAGGGCAGGATTCAGGACGTCTAGCATCTGTTAACCTCTATCAAGCTTCTGCCGGGGTCCGAAAATCGGTGTACTGCCGTGGAACGTCCGCGGTCGCGGCGGAATTGGTCGCCAGGATGTCAACCGATGGGTAGCCTTGGGCGCATGCAGAAGATATCGATCGACGCGCTGGCCCGGCAGCAGCTCGAGGCGGCGGTGGCCTCCACTAACGGCCGCGCTGCGGACACGGTGTACGGCGGCCACGAAAAGATCCTCCGGCAGTCCGTGATGGCCATGAAGGCCGGAACCCAATTGAGCGAGCACCAGAACCCCGGCGATGCGACGGTCTTCGTAATCCAGGGCTGCGTCAGCCTCAAGGCCGGCGGCGAGTCCTGGCAGGGCAAGGCCGGCGACCTGCTGATCGTCCCGCCCGGCCTGCACAGCCTTCATGCCGACGAGGACTCCACGTTCCTGTTCACGGTGGCCAAGTACCGGAACTGAAATCCTGCCGGACCTCAGGTTAGGCGGGGTCCTGGACTTTGTCCGTCACGGGGCGGGGTTCCAGCCAGATACGTTCCCGCCGGCCGGGCGGGTAGGCATACCTCTTGCCCGCGAGGGTGATCACGAACGCGGCAACCACGGGGACCGCTGCTGCGGCCGGCACCAGCAGCGGGCCGCCTACCACCAGGGCCGCCGAGCCGTAGAGCGCGCCGATGGTGATGCCCAGCTGGATGGTCAGGACCGTGAGCCCGTTCGCGGCCTCGCTGTACTCCCCGCCCGCCCGGAGGATCGCGGACTGGTTGTAGATTCCGATGGCGCCCAGGCCGGCTCCCCAAATGGTCATCAGCACCAGGGCCATGGGCAGGCTCCCCACTGCGAGTGGCAGGAGGAACATCGATGCGGCGATGGCCGCCGTCGTGATCAGCAGCGAACGGCGGGGGCGCGAATCCACGGTGAGTCCCGCAATCCAAATGCCCAGCAGGCCAGACCCGCCGAGCACGGTGAGGGAGAGGCTGGTGGCGTAGTCCGGGAGGTCCGCCTCACGGATGAAGGGTGCAATGTAGGTGAACAGGGCGAAATGGGCCAGGACCAGCAGCGGCCAGGCGACGGCCACGGATTTCACACCCGGCTGGCGGATCGCCTTGCGGAGGGACGGCCGGGCGGCGTCGGTAATGCGCCGGACACGGGGGAGCAGCCAAAACGCGAGCACGGTCAGGAGCACACCGAACCCGGCGAGCACCAGGAACGCGGCCCGCCAGCCCAGGAATCCGCCCAGGGCCGTCCCCACCGGGGCGCCAATGGCCAGGCCCAGGCTGTTGCCGCTGAACACGATGGCCAGGGCCTTGCCCACTTTGTCCGCCGGGACCACGCGGGATACGAACGGCGCCATGGTGGTCCAGAGGAGTCCGTGCGCCAGCCCGCCCACCAGCCGGGCGATCATCGCTGAGGTGAAATCCGGTGCCAGTCCCACCAGCGCGTTGCTGAGCGCAAAGGTCAGCACCAGCCCCACCAGCAGGGCATGCCGCGGGATCTTCCCCAGCAGCCGTGCCGCCGGGACCACCGTGACCACAATGACGGCGGCGTAGGCCGCGGCAAGGTAACCGGCCACCGGCTCGGAGACCCCAAGGCCGGTACTGATCTGCGGCAGCAGCCCGGACGGGAGGAGTTCGGTGGTGATGGCGGTAAACGCGATGGTGGCCAGGACCACCATCGCGGCATAAGGAAAACGGGACGGCGCGGAAATCGCGGAAGACATGGGGGAGCGTCCATTCAAAGGGTGGGGTTGGAAAGCGGCTCGCTGGCCGGACAATTCCTCCCTTAAATTTACAGGATTGAAGGACCTGTCACAGACGTGACAGGCCGCCTCTTGTGCCGTGTTGCGGGTCGAAAAATCTGTACGGCAAGCGTTGAAGGGTAAGTTGGTTTACGGAACTTCAACGCCCGCTGTGAATATGCCGGACCCGGAATACTGGAGACACCCATGAGCACCTGCTGTCCCGCCAACGTGAAGCTGATGGTCGCTGCGTGAACGCCCCGCTGCGCGTCTGCCTGCCCGCCCAAAACCTGCTGGACGCACTCGCGCCCATTGACGGCGTCGACTTTGTCCTGTGGGACCTGACCGGCCCCGCACCGGAGGGCCGGTTGGACCTCCTGGTGCCCGGCTACATGGGCAAACCCACGGCGCTCGGCGCACTGGAGGGCGTTGATGTGGGCCTGGTGCAGAGCCAGTCCATCGGGTACGACGGCGTCGCCGAAGTTCTGCCCGCAGGGGTCACCTTCGCAAACGCGGCCGGAGTCCATGAAACGTCGACGGCGGAGCTCGCCGTGGGCATGATGGTGGCGTCCCAGCGCGGCATCCCTGATTTCGTCCAAAACCAGGAAACGGGAACATGGGACAACACCCCGCGCCCCAGCCTGGCCGACCGGCGCGTGCTGCTGGTGGGCTATGGGGGAGTGGGCAAGGCCATCGAGGCCCGGCTCCTGCCCTTCGAAACCGGGGTCACCCGGATGGCCAGCCGTGCCCGGCAGGATGACCGTGGAACCATCTACGGAATCGACTCGCTCTACGAGCAGTTGCCGCTGCACGAGATCGTTGTGGTCAGTGTTCCGCTGAGCGAGAAGACCCAGCAGCTGGTGGACGCAAAATTCCTGGCGGCCATGCCCGACGGCGCCCTCCTGGTCAATGTGGCCCGCGGCCCCGTGGCGGACACGGACGCTTTGCTGGCCGAAACCTCAACGGGACGGCTCCGGGCCGCCCTGGATGTGACGGATCCGGAACCACTCCCGGCAGGCCACCCGCTGTGGACCACCCCCGGCGTGCTCATCACCCCGCACGTGGGCGGTGCCAGTTCGGCCATGTTCCCGCGGATGGTCCGGCTGGTCAGGAAGCAGATTGGGCTGCTGCTCGAGGGCAAGGAGCCGGTGAATGTGGTCCTGCCCTGACGGCAGCCCTTAACCGAGCGGGCATCCGCCCCTATGCTGGGGCCATGTCCACTTTTGAAGTCCGCCGCAGCGCCGTCATCCCCGCCCCCGCAGAAGAGATCTTTCCGCTGGTCAACAACTTCCATGAGTGGACCGCGTGGTCCCCATGGGAGACGATCGATCCAGGCATGAGCCGCCATTACTCCGGCAGCGAATCCGGGGCAGGCGCGGGTTATGAGTGGAGCGGGAACCGGAAGGCCGGCAGCGGCACCATGGAGATCACCGAATCCATACCGGCCAGCCTGATCCGGATCCGCCTGCAGTTCACCAAACCCTTCAAAGCGCTGAACCCCACCACGTTCAGCTTCACCCCGGTGGACACCGGCACGGAGGTGACCTGGCGCATGACCGGAGAAAATAAAGGCATCGGCAGGGTGTTCGCCCTGTTCATGAATATGGACAAAATGGTGGGCGGCGACTTCGAGCGGGGGCTCTCTTCACTGGCCTCCGCTGTGGCGGCCCGGAAGAGCTGAGGCTCCCATGGGCATCGTCGACGATGCTTTGGCCAAGTTAGGTGAACCGGACCGCGGCTGCCTGCAGCATGTGGTGGACATTGCCCGGTCCTTGGTTCCCGACGCCACAGAGGGTATGAGCTACGGCATGCCCGCTTTAAAATTGGATGGAAAGCCCGTGGTGGCGGCCGTGGCCGCGGCCAAGCACCTTTCCATCTTTCCGTTCTCGGGCGCCGTGGTTGAGGCGGTGGCGGACCGGCTGGAGGGGTACTCGCTGTCCAAGGGGACCATCCGCTTCACCGCCGGCCACCCTGTTCCTGATGACGTGGTGGAGGACATTGTCCGGCTGCGGATCGCCGAGATCCGCAAGTAGGGGAATGGCCGACGGCGGGACTTATGGGCCTTCTCCCCGGACTGCCCAGTCCCTAAGGTAAAGCCATGGCTGACACTCTCGCGTCCCTTGCGGACTCCTTTAAGAACATGGGCGTCACCCGCGCCTACGGAACCCCGGTAAACCTGGGCGGGGAGGAAATCGTGCCCGTCGCGCTGGTGTCCTTCGGCTTCGGCGGCGGCACGGAATCGGAGGACGGGGCTTCGGGCGGAGGAGGCGGCGGCTTCGTTGTCCCGCTCGGCATCTACCACACCGTGAACGGCAAGCCAGCCTTCCGCCCCAACACGGTAGTGATGCTGGTCTGCCTGGTGCCGCTGGTGGCGGTGGCGGGCAGGGCCCTGCGCCGGGCTGTGTCGGTGGCCCGTAAATGAGCCGGACTTACGGGGCCTACCCTGTTTAAATACCCCTATTCCATGCGCGAAAGATCAGTTCCATAATGGCCTCGTAGACTTCGGGAAACCCCGCGCCGATGGCTGCTGCCACCGCGGATGAGGGGGTCCAGGCGGCCGCCCCGGCAGTCGGCGGGAAGGACGGCCACGAGGCCCGG
Source organism: Arthrobacter sp. ISL-85 (assembly GCF_018613675.1). Taxonomy (GTDB): domain Bacteria; phylum Actinomycetota; class Actinomycetes; order Actinomycetales; family Micrococcaceae; genus Arthrobacter. Next base: position 203,564 of record NZ_JAGGPQ010000007.1, read on the forward strand.
CGGGGGACGGCCGGACCCTTTAGGGGGAGAGCGTCGCCATCATCGATTGCGCAAGGAGAATTGTTGTCATGCTTAAAGACCTGGAAGTCATGGCTGTATTGCCTGCGAAGGACATCGACCGGGCGAGGGAGTTTTACCGGGACAAGCTCGGGCTTGAGCCTGAGCCAAATATGGCCGACGGCGGTTTGGTCTACCGGTGCGGGAAGGGAACCGCGTTCCTGATTTACCAGACGGACAACGCAGGTTCGGCCAGGAACACGCAGATAGGTTGGGGAACCGATGACGTGCAGCGGGATGTGGACGAACTCCGTGCCCGGGGCGTCGTTTTCGAAGACTACGACATGCCTGGCCTGAAGACTGAGAACGGCATCGCGTCGATGGAGGGTATGGGCCAAGCGGCATGGTTCCTCGACAGCGAAGGGAACATCCTCAACATCTCCTCCCTGCCGCGCTGACCGGACACCACCTGCTCCTGCAGGGCGCATCATCCAAAGCGCGACGCCGGTACCCGCCGCCTCCAGGCACCCGCACCCGGGTGCGTGGCAGCGGCAGGCCGGCGCCGCCGTCGTCAGCGGTCCTCTATAGGTGCCCCACAAGAAAGGAAGGCCATGGGCGGGGAAGAAGCGGTGCCGGAGACGAAGGGCGTCTCAGTGGAGTTACTGGCAACGGTTGACCTTTCCGGCGAGATTGACGGCATGGACGGCCGGCAGCTGCGGATGCGGATGATCACCATCGATCCCGGTGGTGTCTTCGGCCCACTCCATGACCATAAAGGCCGGCCCGGGACCGTTTACGTCCTGCAGGGGACAATCACCGAGCATCGGGATGGCGCCGTCAGCGAGTACGGGCCCGGTGTGGGCTGGCAGGAGGACCGGCACACCACGCACTGGCTGGAGAACCGGGGAACAATACCCGTGCTGGAAATCTCGGTGGACATCGTGAACCAGGCGCCGCGGCCGTAAAGCCGGTGGCACCTGCTTTCGCGCCGCCGTCGGCTGTTTCCGGCAGAGCCGTCTCAGACGGCGGGTTCGCGCCTGTCCAGGGCCAGGCGGACCGCGCCGCGGAGGGTGAGCCGGTTCCGCCTGGTGACGGCAACCACGGCGACGATACCTGCGAGCAGCACCACGAAGCCGCCCACTGCGACCGACCACCGGGCGCCGAACTCGCTGCCGATCCAGCCGACCAGCGGCGAACCTATGGCGGTGCCGCCCTGGAGGATGGCCAGGTACAGGGCCAGTACGCGGCCGCGGAACTGCGGCTCCACGGAGAGCTGGATGCTGGTGTTGCAGCTGTTCAGGAAGGTGATGGACGCCAGGCCTACGGGAACCAGGACGGCCGCGTACACCCAGAAGGTTGGCGCGACGCTGCCCAGGATGGTGAAGATTCCCAGTCCCAGCGCCCCGCCCAGCAGGAACCGCAACCGGGGGCCCGAACGGCGCGCCGCCAGGAGTGCGCCTGCCAGGGTGCCAACGGCCATGATCGAGCCGAGGAGTCCGAATTCGCTGGGTCCCATGCTGAATTCGGTGGTGGCCATCAGCGAATTGATGACGGGGAAGTTCATGCCGAACGCGCCGAGGATGCCCACCAGGACCATGATCAGCATCAGGTCCGGCCGGCGCCGCACATACCGGATGCCCTCGGCCACCTGGTGCTTGTTCCGCTCTCCCTTCCGCGCGGGGGCAGGCTGGGTGGTGCGGATGCGGAAGAGTGAGACCAGGACGGCAGCGAAGCTCGCGGCGTTGAGGAGGAATACCGGGCCGGTACCTACCCACGCGATGAGTACGCCGGCGATGGCGGGGCCGGTGAGCCGGGCGGTGTTGAAGGATGCAGAGTTCAGTGCCACCGCGTTGGAAATGTTCTCCTGGCCCACCAGCTCGGAAACAAAGGCCTGGCGCGCGGGCGCGTCAACAGCGCTTGCCATCCCCAGGCAGAACGCGGCCACATATGCATGCCACAGCTGGGCGGATCCGGTGACCACCAGGAGCCCGATGGCAAGGCCCGTGAGCCCCATGGCAAGCTGCGTCCACATGAGGATGATGCGCTTGCGGTAACGGTCCGCCAGTACTCCGCCGTAGGGGCCGAACAGCAGCATGGGCAGGAACTGCAGGCCGGTGGTGAGGCCGACCGCGGCACCTGAGTGATCGGTGAGAACGGTGAGGACCAGCCAGTCCTGGGCCACGCGCTGCATCCAGGTGCCGATGTTGGAGACGATGGCGCCGCTGGCCCAGATGCGGTAGTTGGGGTTTTCGAGGGCCCGGAACATCGCACTCATCGGCCGCTCATTTCCTGCATGATGCGGGCCGCGCGGCTAAGGGTGCGCCGGTCTTCCTCGCTGAGGCCCGCCACGCGTTGGGCGAGCCAAGCGGTGCGCTGGCTCCGCGCCTCCGCCAAAACCGTCCGGCCGGCATCGGTGATGTCCACGCGGACCTGGCGGCCGTCGTCGGGGTCTGCGCTCCTGGTGACGAAGCCTTGGTCGGCCAGCGCGTTGACGATCCTGGTCATGGACGGCGCCTGGACGTGCTCACTCTTGGCGAGGTCCCGCAGCGTGCTGGGGCCGCTGCCGTTCAGCAAGGCCAGCACCGTGTACTGGCCGGGGGTGATGATTTCGCCGGTTGCCTCGACGCGGAGCCGGCGGGACGTGCGCATCACGGCGGTGCGGAGGTCGATGGCCAAGGTGTCCGGGGCGGCGGGGTCTGCGGTTGCCTGGTTCTTCGCGTGGTTCTGGTTCTGGCTTTTCGTCTGGGTGGGGGACATCTAGGCGGGTGCGCCTCCTCACGGCGGTTATTAGCAATGCTAATTAGTTCTGCTAACTATTATGCTCCGCTTGGTTGCCGCAGGCAATGGATGGAGGTGTGGCTTTGATGACACCTCCGGCACAATGGGGGCCGTGACTGGGCGCAGACCAGCGGAACGATCATTCACTTAAACGACGTCACCAAGGCTTCCGAGCGCAGGATCAGGGTCGAGCACACGGCGGCGGACGGGGTGGCGCGGCGGACTTTCGCGGCCGTGGACCACGACCAGCATCCTGTGGTGGGGACCAGCGTCACGGTCGTTTATGCCGAAAGCGACCCCGGGCGTGCCGTTGTGTCCGGCTATGAGTACGACGGCGTATGGCTGCGTGGTGCAGGCGTTGTCCTGACTGTCGCCTTTGTCCTGCCCGCCGGTATCACCGCTGAAACTGCTCCAGTGCCTGCCGATCCCAAGGTGCGGATAAGGGCGGTCCCCGGTTCCCTGAGGGGACTAAGACCGCGCCCGGGGACGCGAGCTGTTCTCCTACGAGCTGTGCGAGTCCCGGAGTTCCTGTGAGGTCTGGCCCTGCATGACCCAGCGGTTGCCGTCAGGATCGCTGAAGTAGGCGAACAAAACGCCGCCCAGGTCCTGGACCTCGCTTATGTCCGCGCCGCGCTTTACCAGCTCGGTTCGAACTTCGGCGATGTCGGGAACCACCAGCTGCAGCCCTTCAAGGCTGCCGGGAGTCATGGTGGTCATTCCAGTGCCGATTACCACCGATGTGGCGGAGCCCGGGGGAGTCAGCTGGACCACGCGCATGCCCGGAATGTGTTCCACATCGTGGTCCAGGACGAAGCCCAGCTTGTCCGTGTAAAACGCTTTGGACTTGTCGACGTCGGAAACGGGGACCTGTACAACCTCGAGGCGCATCTGCATGCACGCCACTCTATCTTCGGGCATCCTTCCAAAGGAATGGCTCTCAGGAATCCGGTCCGACTGGCCTGCCCCGCCACAAGTTATTAAGCCTTGAAACCGAGTGCGACGTTATTTCCTCAGGATTGCATCAAGACTGCCTGAATGTTGGCCGAGGATCGCGAAGGGCAAGTTATACGGTCCGGGATTGAGCATAGGCTCGACAACGATGAATTTTGCTGGGCTTAGCAGCAGGCCCGGCACATGCGGGGGCACCGTTTTCCGGGCCTCCTGTAAATGGGGAAAGAATGTCTAATTACGAAACCCGCTTTGGGTTTGTTCCTTCCGCGCCGACGCCGGAGCCGCCGCGGAAACCACGTTTTTCAACCTTCATTGTTGGCGCTATTACCGCGTTGTTTATGGTCTTCGCAGCAGTGAGCGGAGGAATCGGCGGCGCCTTGGTTGTCCTCGCCATGTCGCTTGGCCTCACTGGACTGTATGTCCTGCTCACCGGGCGGCGCTCCTGGGTCTGGCTGCCTGCAAAGCGGAAGGCCGGCGCCGTTGCGATCGCCGCATCGCTGGCGATCTTCATCGGTGGTGCTGTAGCCCTGCCGCACGTTGCCAGCGCGGACCTGGCCGCGGCATCTTCGGCGAGCACTGCCAAGGCAGTGCCCACGCAGGCGAGCCCGGCTCCAACAGCCAAAGCGTCGCCGTCGTCCACCCCAACTCCCACGGCGCAGGACACCGGGGAACCGCTGGATCCGGAGACCCCGTACGTCCTTGCCGCCGGCACCACTGCCACAGCACCCAACGCGCAGCCTGCCTACGCCACAAAGGCTCTGGACCTGCTGGCCGCCCTTCCCATCAAGGGCCGGACGCCAAAGACGGGGTATGACCGGGCACGGTTTGGCCAGGCGTGGGCGGACGTGGACAAGAACGGCTGCGACACCCGCAACGACATCCTCAAGCGCGACCTCACCGGCATTGCGTACACGAACAGTGTGCCGTGCAAGGTGCAGTCCGGCACCCTGGCCGATCCTTACACCGGCACCACCATCAGCTTTGTCCGGGGCTCGGCTACCAGCAGCGCCGTGCAGATCGACCATGTGGTGGCGCTCAGTGACGCCTGGCAGAAGGGGGCGCAGCAGTTGACCCCGGAGCAGCGGACGGCGTTCGCCAATGATCCGCTGAACCTGCAAGCGACGGATGGGCCCACGAACGTCAAGAAGGGCGACGGCGACGCGGCCACCTGGTTGCCGCCGAACAAGGGCTTCCGGTGCGAGTACGTCGCGCGCCAGATTTCCGTAAAGGCCACCTACGGGCTGTGGGTCACCCAGGCCGAACACGACGCCATGGCCGGGATCCTTGGCGACTGCGCCGGGCAGCTGGCGCCGACCAACCAGCAGGCTCCGGCTCCTGTTGCGCCCGCGCCTGCACCTGCAGCGGTTGCTCCCGCCCCGGTTCCTGCACCCGTCCCGGCGCCCGCGCCTGCTCCTGCTCCGGCCGCCCCGGTGCCTGTTGCGCCCGCGCCAGTGGTGCCTGTTCCTGCCGCACCTGCACCTGCTGCCGCCTACTACGCCAACTGCACGGCAGCGAGGGCTGCCGGGGCTGCGCCGCTCTATGCGGGGCAGGCCGGCTACCGACCGGAACTGGACCGCGACCACGACGGCATCGCCTGCGAGTAGGCACGCACAGGTCCGGTTTTCCGGCCCACGATTTTTACCACCATCACTGCATTCCTAGGGGGAAAAATGAAAGAAACCAGCGTTCCTGCAATTGGCAGGATGAAGACGTCCCTGGTTCTGGCTGTGCTGACCGGCCTCATGCTGACGGGCTGCGGCGCTAAGCAGGCAGCAACGCAGCCGTCGGCCGCTGCCACGGCGACAGCAACCGCCGTCTCGCAAGTAACCGAAACTGTCGCTGTTCCCGGTGTGACGGGCCTGGCCCTCGACAAGGCCACAGACCAGTTGGAGGGCCTGGGATTCGACGTTGAGGCCGCGGACACGGACCACGGCAAAACGATCATGGCCAAGAAGAACTGGCAGGTGACCTCGCAGGACCCTGCCGCCGGTGCAAAGGCAGCGAAGGGCTCCACAGTGCATCTTGGCGTCAAGAGCCTCGATGACGTGGCGGCGGAGAAGGCCGCCGCGGATAAGGCGGCGGCGGCCAAGGTGGCGGCCGATCAGGCCGCCGCAGCGAAGGCTGCTGCGGACAAAGCCGCCGCCGATAAGGCCGTCGCAGACCAGGCGGCGGCTGCAAAGGCTGCCGCTGATCAGGCTGCCGCTGATCAAGCTGCCCGCGACGCGGCAGCCCGGCAGGCCGCTCAAGCTCCGGCGCAGGCGCCTGTCCAAGCGCCCGTCAAGGCGCCGGCGGCGGCGTACTACGCCAACTGCACCGCTGCGAAGAATGCCGGCGCCGCGCCCCTGTACAGGGGACAGGCAGGATACAGCTCCGCTCTTGACCGTGATGGCGATGGAGTTGCCTGCGAAAAGTAGCCAACTGAGGCGATACTAAGGCGAGCCGCGGAAACTTCCCCGTTCTTGGGGAGGGCTCCGCGGCTCGTCTCATTTCAGATTCAACGCTCCTACATTCGTCCAGCGGTGAGGTCTGCATCGACGTTGGGATCAGTGCGGCCCGTCTCTTGTTCACTTGACGGGGCCGGCTTTTCCTTGGACGTCTTCATGGAGCGCCAAACTGCGGCCCCGGCCGCGAGGCCCGTGAGGCCGAGGATCCACAACCACACCCTGGGTGCGCGCCAGCGAGCCTGGACCGGGGCAGGTGCAGCCGCTTTCGGCGCGACGCGCTTCAGCTGATCCTGGATCCGGGGCGTGAGCGTCTCTACACCGCCGGCAAGTTCAGCAGACAACCGCCGAAGAAGGGCCTGGAGGCGTGGGGAGGCTGTCTCAATGCCTGCATCCAGCCCGGCCACCGCCCGCTCGAGCGCAACCTGAACACCCGGCGTAGCCCATTCCCTGCCTCTCGACAGCTGGCTTAGGAGGTTTTCCGAGACACGATGGATCCGCTCGGTTTCAGTCATTGGTTCTGCTGCGCGCATGGTTGCCTCCTGGACGTAATGGATGACGCCCAGACTAGCGCCGGACCAGGTGCGGAAAAAGGGTCTTTGGAATCGGGACGTCCGGACCTTCGGGAGGGTCACGTCCACCTTCCGACAGAGCTGGCGGCGGTTGGTGGAGGTGTTCGCGCAGGCTACTTTGCGGTGGCTGCGACACCGGTAGCGGCTGTGACCATCTCCAGGGGTGTGTAGGACGGTTTCGTCCCGAGCCTCCTGGCATCGTGCGCAGGACAACGAGCTGGCAACTGAGCAGTTCGCCTGTGCCGGAGACCACACATGCCAATTACGACGGCGGGTGGTGCCCGGAGCGCGGGATGGCCATTCCTGGCCCTACATCCTGCGGATCCTCCAGCTGGAAGACCCGATTTGCGGTGGGGGTGGTGTGCGGGTATTGTTTTCTGAGTCGCCGCCGCTGATGCGGAAAGATAGCGGCCAACCCCCCTTTTTTTGAACGGCCTGGAATATGGCGCGCGGTTTCGTGTGTTGTTGTTGGGTGGGGGCTGATTCTGGTGGGTTTTGGATTGCGGAGACGTGGTTTGCAAAGCTGGGCGGGGTCGGGTAAGTTTGAAAAGTTGCTCCGGAGCGATCCTGAACGTTGGTTTGGGTGGTGCCGGGTGTGT
>NZ_JAGGPQ010000008.1 GCF_018613675.1 Arthrobacter sp. ISL-85
GCGGACGCCCAACAACTGGTTGAAGCGCAGCGGAAACCAGGGCGAGCCCCGCGAGCCTGAACCTCCCCAGCCGCGTTGGCTGCGCAAATACCGTGTCATGCCGGTCTGATACCTTGCCCACCATGGACCTGAAATCGTGCGGATATTGCAAGGAAATGGTCGATCTCAGCGTTGGCCCTCACATCCATGACCCCAAGAAATGCAAACAATGTGGGGAGACACTGCCGGCAGAGGCGTTCCACCGCTGGCCATCCAGTGCCGACGGCCGCCGGCATGTCTGCAGCCAGTGCGTCGCCAATGAATCCGCGGCAACCAGGGTGCAGCGGGTCATCGAAAAGGACACGCAGTTCCGGGACGACAAGGAAAAGCTCAAAGAGCACGGCTACCGTTGGGTGCGGCGCGTGGTCGAGCCCGGCCCGGATCCCGTCTTTCGCTGGGCATTGCTGGATCCCCAAGGGCAAGAGGTAACAAAGGAACAAGCCCTGCGGGATATCTGGAGCGCTGAAAACCCGCAGCCAGACGACTTCGACTACCCGGTTTACTAAGAGGAGATATGGCTTTTCGACTGCGAGACTTTTTTAGCCGACGCGGGACACCAGCTGCAGCTGGTTCCTTCCCTCTGGCGTCACCCGTGGAGGCGGAGCGCCCATCGCTGACACCGGCCCAACTGGCCGACTTGGAAGAGGCCTGGGCCGAGCTTCGGCAGGCCGCCCAGGAAGCCGGTGTTAAGTCATTTCGTGCCTGCACACGAGATGGGAGCCACTGGGAGGAAAACCTGGACTCCGTGCGGGCCATGACGGGCAGATCAAGGACGCACAGAAGCACACAACCGAGCCTCCGCAGGACGCATAGCGGCTGGGGGTTTGGGTTGCCTACCGCCGGACCCGGTGTCGGACCCCTCCCCCATGATGAAAGGATGGCGGCCATTCCTGGCCGCCATCCTTTTCCGTGTCGCTTCGAATATATGTTCTAAGGTTGTGGTATGTCCTCCGAGAGTTTTGCGGCCGCGCTGCAGGCGCATTACGCACGGCGGGCCGGCCCAATCGGGCTGACCGTGGAAGAGCTCGATTTCGAGCACTTCCCGGTCAAGAACGGGTATCCAGGGATCCCGGTAAAGGCGTGGATCCGGTTCCCGAACTGCGCCGAGCTGGTGGACGGCGAAGTGTTCGCCTGGACGGCGAAGGCAGCCGAAGTGACGTGGAAGGACGGGCCGGTCACGTACCGGACCTGGGTGTGGAGTTCGGCGGTTACCCGCCGGGAGGAAATGATGAACAGGAATTTGGGAGAGCGGACCCGTGGCAAGAACAACAACTGACAACCCTCTGGACGTACCGGTGCAGGTCCGGTTCACCGCGAAGGGCATTCCCCTGGCTGTCAGGTACGACGGCAGGATCTGGGCCGTGGCGGCCGAACCGGTCCGCTGGTTTACCCGCGCAGAATGGTGGAACACCGCCAAGCGGGCACCGGTCGGCTCCGGTGACCTGGTCAGCATCGAACACTGGCAGGTCCAGGTCCGGCTGACCTCCACCTCGGCGCTGCGAACCTTCGAGCTGCGCCGCGATCCGCTCTCGGAGCAATGGCTGCTCGCTGCCATCACGGACGCCGGGGCGGCCGCCGCCTAAGCCAGGTTAGGGCCGGCGGCTGTAGCGTTGCGCTATGACAGAGGATGTGCCGCCGTCCTTTCATCCACCCGTGTCGCTGGCCCTGGCGAAGGCCGTTGAATCGGTCCCGACGGAGGCCGCGTTGCCTGGCGGCAGCAGATATGAACCCAAATGGGACGGGTACAGGGCATGCGTCCTGGTGTCGGCCTCTGGAGTGTCCTTGTACTCGCGCCAAGGCAAGGATTTATCCCGCTATTTCCCGGATCTTGTGGAGGCCCTGCCGGGGCAGGTTCCTCCCGGTTGTGTCCTAGATGGCGAGGCCGTGATTTGGACCGCTGACAGGCTCGATTTCGATACCCTGCAGCGGCGCCTGGTCACTTCAAAAGCTGCCCTGCCTGCCCTTGTGCGGGAACGGCCGGCGTCATTCGTGGCGTTCGACCTGCTGGCCGTCGCCGGGCACGACATCAGGAACGCGCTGCTGGAGCAGCGCAGGGAGCTGCTGGAGCAACTGGCCGCTGACTGGCAGCCGCCGCTGAACCTTTCACCGATGACCACGGACCGCGCCCAGGCGCTCCGATGGTTTGAAGAACTGCACCACGCCGGACTGGAAGGGCTCGTGGTCAAGGGTGCCGGGCAGAGCTACCAGGGCGGCGTCAGGCATTGGTGGAAGGTGAAGCGGCGCCAATCCGTGGATGTGGTGTGTGCTGCGGTAATCGGCCCCATGGATCGGCCGCAGCACGTCGTGGCCGGTCTGCCCGTGGAAGGCCGACTAAGGCTCGTGGGACGGTCTACGGTGCTGCCGTCTAAGGCTGCACGGGAGCTGGGCGCCCATCTGCGGCCGCCGCAAGGGCTGCATCCCTGGCCAGAAGTAATCACGGAAACCACGTTGAACAGATTCAGCAAGGACAAAAGCCCGGTGACCCTTACGCTGGTCGAGCCATTGGTGGTCGAAATTTCCGCCGACGTCGCGTGGACAGGGAACACGTTCCGCCACGCTTTCAGGTACCTTCGGCCGCGGCCGGAGCTTGCCCCTGCCGACATTCTCCTACCAGAACGATTTCGGGCGGGTTAGCGATCCGTGCGGATCACTATGAGGTTTTGGCCCTCTTCCAGAAGCGCGTAAAGGTTCTCCCGTGCTTCTTCGTAGGTGTCGCCTTCGGCCTCGATGTGGTTGGTGCTGCCGTCCGGGTTGGTAATGGTGCCGGTGAGTATCACCGGATGAGTCTATTGGGCTGGAGGCTCCGCGGGGTCGATGAGTTCTGGGCCATTGTTGCGGACGCTGTTGACCCGGGTGCTGACAATCCGAGGCGTGAGGGTTGGTTCAGGCAGGGAGTCCAACAGGTGCTGGATGTCGTCCTTGTCAGTCAGGTCCGGGTCGAGCCATTCCCCGAACCGGTCCCTCGGGATGATCACCGGTGAACGATCGTGAACGTGCCTTATCTGGGGGTAGCCCAACGGTGAGTCACATGGGCGTGGCGCCCAAAAAGGGCCGTGCCTTCGTTTTATCCTCGGGGTGTGAGCGACGTTGCTCAAGCTTCTGTGATTGGCCGGTTCCGAGCCGAGCGGGCCGTGGCGTCCCCTGAGGGAACGGCATGGACCGTTATCGATGATGACTGGAACTTGCACGTGGAGGCCTGCGCTTATCTGGCTTCGCTACGGGCTGCGGACCGCTCGCCCAACACGGAACGAGTGTATGCAGGCCGGGTAGCGCTCTTCCTGAATTACTGCGAGCTGGGCCGGCGTCGACTGGCATGACCCGGAGTTCGCACAGCTGCACGCGTTTCTTCGCTGGCTGGTCACCGAGCCTGTTCAACGGCCGGGCGCTGCAGGTTCAGGGCGGTTGAGGTCAAAGGGCACAGCGAACGCGATCGTGACCACGACCAGTGAGTTCCTCAAATTTGGCGCGAGGCTCGGGTGGGTTGCAGGCCGTGTGCCGGGCCTGCTGTCACAACCGAAGTACCTGCACTTCGTCCCTCCCGGGTTCGATACCGGAGAGCGGGATCAGTTCCGCGCGGTTCAGGAACGAACCCTGAAGTTTCGCGAGGGCACGGCCGAGCCGCAGTTGCTTATGGAGGACGAGATGGCGGCCGTGGTGGCGGCTGCGTCGAACGCTCGCGACCGTTTCCTGGTCATCGCGCTGTTGGCAACAGGTATGCGGATCGGCGAGGCGCTCGGGCTGAGGCGTTCAGATGTGCATTTCCTGGCACGCTCGGAGGCGCTGGGCTGCGGGATCCCGGGGCCGCATCTGCACGTGATCAAGCGGCTCAATGAGAATGGTGCATTCGCTAAGTCACGCTATCCGCGGACGATCCCGGTCACCGAACGGCTTGTGCAGGCGTATTCCGACTACTGGTTTGAGCGGGACCGCTTCGGTCACGGGGTCGACAATGATGCGGTCTTCGTGAACTTGTTCCGTGAACCGCGCGGAAGGTCTATGAGCTACTCGAACGCGAAGGAGGTGGTCGACCGTTTGGCGCGTGACTGCGGCTTCACTGTTCGACCACATATGTTGCGGCACACCGCGGCGACGAGATGGATCGAGGCCGGAGTCGACCCGGACATCGTGCAGGCACTGCTGGGCCACGTTTCCTTCACGTCAACGGAGCGCTATATCCATACGTCGAAAAAACGGATGCGGGAAGCGGTCGAGACTACTGCCAGCGCTAGGAGAGACACTCCACGGTGAGCAAATCAACCATCACCAGGTCTGCAATCAACGAGTCCTTCCCAACCCGGCTTCCACTGGTCATTGACCACGAAACGTGGCTGCGATGGCTGGAAGAGCGAATAGACCCCAACTGGCGGCTTGGAGAATGGGACGCGGAAAACTGGTTCTTCGAAGGTGACCCGGAACGCGAAGGCAGCACGGTCACCCTGTGTGCCGTCCGACAATGCGGAACGAAGCTCGAAGACGAGACTCTTTGCACGGTGTGTTGGAAGGCCTGGCGGGGCTCGGGTCTGGCGATGGAAGTCTTCACGGCAGAGTATTCGCCAGCGCGTAAGAAGATCCGACCCGGGACAGAAGCCGAAGGATGCCTGGTCAGACGCGGTGCGGTTTCATGTGCACGGCGGGCGATCTGTCGAGGTCTTTGCCGCAGCCACTACAGCCTGTTGCGCCTCCATCAGGCCCGGGACAGTTCTCTTAGCCTCGAGGCCTGGCTTTCCGCGGGGCAGGAACCATATCCTGCCGATCAGCGCAGGTGCTCGGTGCCTCTGTGGGGTCAGCAGCCGGATCTGGGCGATGGGCTGTGCCGCTATCACCATGGGCTCTACCGGCGAGAAGGACACGAAACATCCGCCCCGGAGTGGGCTGCCACGGCCCACCCACACCTAACCGCTGGTCAGTTCTCGATGCTCCCGCTACAGCCTCTCGTCCGCGCGGAGTTGCTATACGCGCTCCAACGCCGCGACGCATCAGGCGGCCGAATCGTGCCGAAAATGCTGCGGAGGCTGATCAGGGAGATTAAGCGTCATGAGCACCTGGCTGGTCTGGGACCCGACCAGCTCTGCCCTAGCAGCGGTAGCAGCAAAGACCTGGACAGCCACCGACGCGACATCATCCACTGGCTGCAGGTTGGCTACGAGGAGATGACCGGCGCCGACCCCACCCGTCGCCTGCTCTGGGACTTCCGCGCCCTCGACCTGCGCGGGAGCACCCGGTCCACGCACCGCCGAACCCATGACGGCAGGGCCGATTTCACTGTGGTCAGCCAAGCCTGGCTGAGGGACCTCGCGATGGAAAAATGCCGCATCTTCACGACTAGCACCAAAATCCTCGAACTCCTCACCGCAGTGGAGGTGGCATCACGGGCACTTGAAGCCACCGCAGACGGCGGCCACCACATCAAGGATCTCGGCCCACAGCACCTGGATGCCATCACCCAGGCCTTCCGGAACTGGACCCACCCTGACGGGACATCGCGCAGCACCACCCGCCGCTATGTCGGACTCGAAGCAGTGTTCGCCCTAGTGGACTTCGGCCGCCGGTCCCGCAAGTTGGAAGGTGTCACCGACGCCTTCTTGCGGGACCCCGAGGCCCATCGCCTCCAACTGGACCCACCGGCACGGGAGGAAGTCGGCAAAGCCATTCCAGAGGCTGTCATCACCCAGCTCGACCAGAACCTGGCCCAGTTGGAATGCTATGCCAAATACCCCGATATGGCCGAGGACCATCAGCGCCTCATGATCCGCACCCTGTATATCGTCTTGCGTGACACCGGACGCCGGCCACGAGAAGTCTGCCCACTCCGCACCGACTGTGTTGAGTTCGACGCCGACGGACCCGTACTGATCTGGGACAACACCAAGGCCGGCCGGAGCCGACGCCACCTGCCAATCCCTTCAGAGACCGCGGAATCCATCGCCGCGTGGCGTGCAGTCAGAGACACACTAGTCACCGGCGATCCCCGCGACGGATACCTCTTCCCCTCCGGGACTCCCGACCGAATCGACCCTTACTTCCGGCCGGCAAGCCTTGCCCGGTCGCTGAAAATCTGGGTGGATGCGATACCGGATCTGCTCAGCGACGCCACCGATGCCGGCGGTAACCGCATCCCCTTCGACCGGTTGAAGGTCTATCCCTACGCGTTCCGCCACTCGTACGCCCAGCGTCACGCCGACGCCGGGGTACCAGTCGATGTCCTGTGCGAGCTGATGGACCACCAGAGCATCTCGACTACCCAGGGCTACTACCGGGTGAACCAAAAACGGAAGCGCGAAGCCATTCGGACCCTGAGCATGCACGTCACAGACCGCCACGGTCACCCCGCGCCGACGGCTTCGAGCACAGCTTATGAAATGCGCTCGGTGGCAGCCCCGTTCGGCAACTGCATCGAGCCGTCCAACGTCAAAGCCGGCGGAGGAAGCTGCCCCATCCGGTTCCAATGCTCAGGCTGCGGCTTTTACCGCCCGGACCCGTCCTACCTGCCCGTGATCGAGGACCACATCCGCTCGCTCAAGGCTGACCGCGAGACAGCAGCCGCCATGGACGTCGACACCTACGTGCTGCGCAACCTCGATGACCAGATCGACGGCTACCGGCTGGTCCTGAGTGCCATGAAGGATCACCTGGACGCCCTTCCAGACGAGGAGCAACAGGAGGTCGAGCAGGCCGGCATTCTGCTCCGCCGCCTACGTGCCGGAAGCGGTGGCCGCACACAGCTACCCCTCACCGTTAAAACCCGGACCCAGACCCCATGACTACGGACACGACGGGGAAACCTGCGCCCAGAACACCCGCCCAAGTGCTGCTGGAATCCAGGCAGAAAGAAAGCCGCGAAAAACGGGCCGCTGTTACACGGGAACTCGACGCAATGCTCGAAGACGGCGATCCCATCACTTTCGTCAAAGTCGCGCGTAGGGCAAACGTCTCCACGTGGCTCGTCTACTCGTCCGGCACACGAGAACAGGTCCAAGAGGCCATCACCAAGCAACGTCAGCCCGAAACGGTCACCAGCCAGCCGGCAGGAATCGAGTCTCTCCGAACCGACCTGGCACTGGCCCGCCAGGAGATCACCGTCCTTCGCCGTGGACGCGAGGACCTGCGGGGAAAGCTCAGGCAGGCTCTCGGCCGCCAATTAAACAATCTGAGCACTGCCCCTCTGGTCGATCGTCTCAACCGTCTCGCTGGCGAGCTGGCGGAGACCCGCGCATCAAATATTGAACTAAACCTTCAGGTCGCGGCTCTACAGGACGACCTCACCGCGGCCCGAACCAGCCTCCGGCGCATGATCCGAGAGCGAAACACTGACACCCTCGGATAACGTTTGACCGCAGCAGACCGTGAAGAGTGGCAATGAGGCGTTCTGCCGCGTTTCTGCGTCTGCCGCTTGCCTCGAAACCCCAAAATCTTGAGACCATCTGGCGTGTAGCGTTTAGGGCACCTTCACCGGGCATTTTTGCGGGCGGGGTATACGGGACACCTCAAACTCCGCCCCCGCAAAGCTGCACGTCAAAGCAGGGTTGTCGCATTTAGGGACCGTCTTAAGGACGCCGTTTCTAGGGGTGTGGCGGCGACGTAACTGCAAACTCGATGGCGGACTCAACTGCATCCCGGCGGGCGTCTGTTGATTGGTCGAGAAGCATTTCAATCGCGTGGATCAGTGCCACAAGCGCAGGCTTTTGGACCGCAGCGAGGCGTCTCATCGAAGTGGCGAGCGACTCGGTGACGAGGGCGTCTACTTGGTTTCCGTAAGCACCTGAGTGAGACCCGTGGGGAGCTACATAGCTTCCTCCTATCGAGATGTCCCCCAGCAGCACCAGCAAAGAGAGGCGGATCTCGTCTGGGACGTCGCCAGCCGCAACTGCTGCAACGAAAGGCACTGCATAGGCTGTTGCTTCATATACCGTGCCCTGGTGGCAAACGTTGGAATAGAGCCCATCACCGATTGCGGAGGAAGGGTCATCCCGAAGCGCAGCTAACGATCGCGCTACGTCGCCGGCAATGCCGAGTGACATGTCGGCGGCCCCCAGAGAAACGACGCCTCTTCCATACGCGTGTTGCAGTCGGCTCCAATCAACCCGGTCAAGTTCGTCCAAGGCATCGAAGCCCGTCCCCTTCGGTTGATAAGGAGTAGCCATACAACTGAGACTAACCAGACGAATGCGGAAGGATCCTCAATCGCGCCCTTTGTGTCAGAGTTGAAAGGTCACTTCGGCGTTCTCGGATTTGAGGGTCAGTGGAGTGCCTAGATCGAACTGGCCATCTGACGGGAAGGCCAGGTACAGGATTCCTCCGAAGGGGCCGTCTGAAAGCGAGTTGCTATGCGCGGTCATCAGCGCCGTGCCGTGTCCATCTGTGAGCGTAAATCGTTCATCCGATACTGCCAGAGTTGTCCCGGCCCCATGCCTGGATGGAATTCGGGCCTCTGATCGGAGGCGAATGAGGAGATGGGTCTCTGTGGTCTCCAAGGTCTGGACCGTCAGATCCATGCCGCTCTGACGGACGATGGTCAAGTTGGACGTGAACATGGTTGCATTCTAGGCACTGAGGAATGAGAGCAATTTTGCTTGATGGGCGCTAAGTGTCCGGTGAAGGATCGGCTTACGGACGCGGTGAAAGGTTCATGGTGTAGTTCGACCTGGTTCAGGTGAAGATGGAGCTCATGCAGATACCGGACCTTGGGCCATATTCGGATGAGGACCACAACGGATTTGTGGAGCTCGTCAACGATGTTCACGCGGAATTCGGCTACTCCTATGATCCCGTTTTGGACGCCGATCTTGCAGACCCTCGAGCGTTTTATCGCCATATCTGGGTAGCCCGAATCGGTGAGTCCGTTGTCGGCTCGGTGGCACTCACTCCCGCGAAAGACGGTGTGACGACACTCAAGCGAATGTACCTTCGCCCTCAGCTGCGTGGGTAGGGGTGGGGCCGGCGTCTGCTCGACAAAGCGATCGAAACGGCAGCCCAAGAGGGTTGGACACGAATCGTCCTGGACAGTGGTGCGCACCAGCAGGCGGCGCACCGCCTCTACGACGTCGCGGGCTTTGAGCTCGACCGAGTAGACGGAACATCACTGTACTTCTCAAAAGAGCTACGCCCGTAATTTTTTGGTAGACGCAACTAAGGGGCCGCCGCACGGGGCTGTCCTTGACCAAGCGCACCGCACTTCAGGCACCGACGAAGTACCTGGCGGCCCCTTGGTCCTGGGCACCCTAAGCACCCCAGCGCACGGTGAAGGATCCTTCCCGGACGTGGCTCCGAGATAATGGCCCCATGCCAACTAAACGCCGCAGTGCTCAGGCTTCCGCCCGATGGCAGACTCCAGAATCGGTCTGGATCGACCATGCCACGTTGAACACATCAGACGCAGCTTGGCTCTGCAACGTTCGGCGTCTTACGCTCTGGGCGGTTACTGTTCCCAAAGACCTCCTCTCTTCCTTGCCACAGCTCGAATGGCTCGACATTCGTGGAGGCTCTGGAGGCTCCATGGAGTACGTAACGAAGTGCCCTAATCTGTCATACCTTCAGGTAAATCAGGTTCGTGGTCTGAGCGATCTATCCTTCCTAAGTAGGGTCAAGACACTTCGGTTCCTCAGCATCTACGGACTGCCGAAGGTGGAGCAGTTGCCGTCACTTGCACCCTTGGTTCATTTACGGCGCCTCGAAGTTGGTTCGATGAAGGGGCTTTCCGAACTCGCCCCCGCTCTCGAAGCACCAGCACTCAGAGAGTTAGTGCTTACAAGGGCCGTCCCGCTAGCATCGGGAGACCCTGATGCGATTAAGGACCATCCAACGCTGCAGGCGTTTACATGGTTCGCCGAAGATGTGCCCAACAAGACTTGGGTTCCCGTGGTGGAACACGTCGGGCTGCCGCAGGCACGGATTTTGCAGCCGGATGAATGGTTCGAGCGCAAACGGTAGCTCACACGGCATTGCGGCCCCCGGTCAAGGATCGTCTACCGGGACGCTTGAAAGAGGACCAATTCTGATCGCCCTTCGTCGGCTGTTACCCCACGGATCTCCGCGAACCGGCCGATGGGCTGGAAGCCTAGAGTCTCGTGCATTCTGATGGAAGCCGTGTTGTGTTCGTTCGCGAAGTAGTAAACGGTCGAAGACCGAGACCATATCCACTCCATTCGCGCGCGGGTGAGAGCAGAACCGATTCCCCGCCGCCGGAAATTCGGAGGGACGACGATGCCCCCTAGATAATGGCCGGCAGGTGCTGTGCCATCCAGTTCGCTATGGAAGTGGGTCTTGGCTATGCCGACGATCTCATTTTGTATAGCCGCTATCAGTACGACCCGATCGCCTATCGGGGCCACCACTTGTGGTGTCCAGGGTGTGCGGTCGCTAGCATCGCAGATCGCCTCGATATAGCGCAGGTCATCCAGGGTCGCCTCGCGTATCTGCATGCATAGAGTTTAGGAGCGGGCTCAGCTGCGCCTCTTAGGCGCCCGTCCCGTGAAGGGTCCCTGAGCGGACAGTGCCACGGAGGGCTATCGTCCTGAGTCCGTCCGCCCCGGCGGCTGTGAAGTGTCTGTCAAAGACCGTCTGTAGCGGTGGAATCATCGACTGCGCCGACTCCACCTCAGGGGCAGCCATAAGTGCAAAGCAAAGAACGCCAAGACCATCCAGCCCGCTATGAGCAGGGACCAATCGGGGACACGCACTGAGTATTGAGAACCGTCGAGCACTCCAGACTCTGTGAAGCCAGCCAGATAGGCGATGCCCAACAAGGCAAGCCCTAGAAGTACCCCGGTTGCTGCAATGACGCTGTGAGAGATCCACCAACTCCGCAGCTTCGGACTATGCCGAATAACTAGACCGGGCAACGATACGGCGCCCAGAGTGACGGCGGGCAATGTCAGAGAGAGTAGGAGAGCTATTGGGGCCGCCATAAACGTGGACGCCCCATCGTAGGCAGTGCCGGCTCCGAGGCTTTGCTGGATAAATACGCTGACGACAAACATGACAGCGTAGGCACTCCAGAATTGAACGATCACCGTGCGGGTGCGGGGTGACTGTTCTATCCTCGAACTCGGTACAGCTGGCACCCATGCGGGCATCACTTTGTTCCAGTCTCCAGGAGTAGTCGGGTGGCGCGGCGGTCTGCCGGATTGGCTGGTCATGATCGATTCCTGTCCCCGTGGCTGGCCTGTTGAGCCGCGTCTCTTCCGGAAGTCTAAGGGACAGTCCAGGGGCAGGAACCGATCTAGTGAGGAACCCTGTCACGTATTGAGCTCGGGTTACCGGGCGTTCCGTAAGGGATCCCTGAGCGGACGCATACTTGGCACATGAAGAGATCCCGGTACGTTCTTGCTCTGATCATTGGAAGCTTCTGCATCTTGGTGGGCCTGTTCAACATGCTCAGGCCTGAGGGAAATTTCCTTTCAGGCATTTTTACTGGCCTAGGCGGTCTGGTAATCGTCCTAACGACTTACATCGTTGACAGGAAAACGAAGGCATTCAAGAGATCCAATATCGAGCCCTGAGAATTTCAGGGTGGAGTAGCGCCCGGTGGAGGATCCCTCACCGTGCATTCACTACAGATGACGCAGGTATCTCTCGGGCGAGTCCAAGAACGACCGCCAGTTGGAAATCAGGTCGAGTTCGGACCAAGTCCGCTGCCGGAGTCCCCACGGGCCGACTTCGAGAATCTGCGCACCAGGGAGAGCTGCGAGGACCGGGGAGTGGGTGGACATGATGATCTGGGAGGAGCCTGCGGCAAGGAGATCTTTCAGGACCGAGAGGAGGCTAAGGCATCCCGCGAAGGAGAGCGCCGACTCGGGTTCGTCGAGAACCCATAGTCCGCGTCCCCGGAAACGATCCACCGCCAGTTCCAAGAACGATTCTCCGTGTGACATGTCGTGGAATGAGATGTCCGGACCGGATGTGCTCGGGTTCTTCTCAAGGTAGGTGAAGAAACCGTGCATGGTTTCCGCGCGCAGGAAATAACCCCGTCGCGTGGCGCCGGCGTTTCGGACGAGCTGCAGGTGATCGGCGAGAACCGATTCGGTAGATCTGGTGCTGTGCCGGGCACCTGTGGATCCGCCTTCCGGAGATAAACCATAGGCCAGCGCGATAGCTTCCGCGAGAGTGGACTTACCCGACCCGTTTTCGCCAACGAAGATAGTTGCCGACGTCAGCTCGAGTCCGTGGTCCAGAACCTGCGCGACAGGGGCGAGGACACCCGGCCACCGACGGCGGTCGAGTTGGTGGGCATGGTCTTCGGCCACCCGTCTGATCGGAAAATTGTGCGAGGCATGCCCCATTGTTGCAACCCATTCCACTGGTCCATCAAGTAGCCCGAACCATCCAAGGCACCATCGGGGCATGCAGACGTCCGACCAAGGATGGCTCATTGGGACAGTCCCTCCGCGATGTAGCATCGTCGGGTGATTGTGGCGGTTGAGGGTCCCAGTGCGGCGGGGAAGACGACCTGGTGTAGAACGACTGCGGCCGAGTTCGTGGCTGAATACGTGCCAACAGGTACCGAGCCTGATGGAAGCGATCCTGTGCGCCAGGGGCGTTATTGGACGGACGTCAACACGGTGCGTTGGTCGCAAGCGCTGGACCTTGAAGCCCGCCGGGGAGCGGGCATTTGCGACACCGATCCGATGAAACTGCACTACTCATGGTGCTTGGCTCGGGTCGGCGCCGCCCCTGCTTCGCGGTTCGTTCACGAGCTGGCATTTGTGCGCGAGGCTATGAGTTGCAAGCAGCTCGGATTTGCAGACGTTGTGCTGGTGACAGTGCCCGATGAGGAAACTTTGCGGCGACAGAAGATTGGGGATTCAACACGTTCCCGACGCTCATTCGAGCTTCATGCGAAGCTGCGCGAGCCCCTTAGTGAGTGGTACCAGTGCCTCGATCAGCTGAAACCCGGTCGAGTCATTTGGGATTTACCCGAGGACGGCGTCAGCTCAATCAGCAGAACAGTGCCCTGCGGCGACCAGTACGACGTACGGGTTCTCGATGCACTCATTGGCGAGCTACCCGAACTTAAGTGAGGTGTCCCGGTACCCGATCCTCCACGGGGACACCTTCGTTAACTTCGTCTGGTGCACCGAGTTGGCGCGGTGCAGTATAGGCTCTGCTTGTTTGGGGGCAGTCAAGAGCGCTCCTGCATGCTAGAAGGAGCGCGCGCATTGAGCTATGACCAGCAGTATTCCCACCAGCAGCCGTGGCTTTCGGAGCCCGACCCGGACGCATGGGTCCTCTCCCCGTTCGACGCTGAGAAGTCGCGGCGGTGGCGGCTCGTCCTGGGATGCAGTTCGGTGTTCCTGGGTCTAGCGTCGGGCTTTTACGCCTATACCGACATCTCCGTGGTCATCCGTGCGATGAATACGGCCGCGACGTCCGGCGGCGACATCCCGGCAGATGCCATGAGTCACGCCATCGCGCTCATCGCGGTCTTCTGCGTGCTTGCCCTCGCCTACGTCGGAGCAGGGATCTGGAACATCGTTTCCCGGCTCTCGACTGCCAAGGCACCCCTGATCGCCGCGATCGCCCTCACGGCAGCGGCTTTCATCTTCATCGGCTTCTACATGACCACAAAGTCGCCCGGTGGAGTCGAATACAGCGCTCTCGGCCTGAACGCGCTGATCATCTCCCGATGCGTCACTGTGATGCGGATGAAAAAGGTCGCTGCTTATCCCGCAACTGCCGAATGAGCCAACGAACAAGGCGATCTGCGGCCTTCGGGGATAGATTGCCGGCAGTATGCTCATCGAAGGTCTGCTTTATGCAACGTTTGGGGGTTAGGTGCATGCGCTTCACCGCGGGTGTAGGTGTGGCTGTCGCTGGCAGCATCTTGTTGATTGGTGCTGCCCCGTCGATGGCATCGGGGGATGTCGTTGATGTTGGTCAGGGGCCCCTCGGCGTCGCCATCGACGCCGACGGCACTGCTTATATAGGCGATAGCGGGGGCGTAAGCGTCCTTCCCGCGGGGGCGAGCAAGCCAACCAAGACCCTCATGGCAGGCGTCAACCCGCACGGGATCGCGATAGGCCCCGACGGTACCCTGTTTGTCGAGGGGTCAGCCCTCGATGATCAGCAGGAAAAGCTCGTGGTGATACCGAAGGGCTCCTCTACGGTGGCACGCACGATTACCCTCAGCGCCGACGCCCACCTCATAGCCGCAGGGGCTGACGGGACTGTCTTTGTTCCCAACCCGCTCCTGGGCACAGTCTCGGTCATCCCGCCGGGCGCCGACGCCCCGGCCCGGGAGGTCGCCGTCGGCCGCACTCCCAAGGAAGTAGCCGTAGCCCAGGACGGCACCGCCTACGTGACCAACCAGGACAGCGGAACCGTCTCGGTCATCGCCCGGGGCGCCGGCACGGTTTCACGCACCATTGATGTCCGGAAGACACCTGACAGCGCCGGCGCTCCGCACGGGATCGCGATAAGCCCAGACGGCACCGCCTACGTCACCAACATCACCTCAAACGACGTCGCGGTGATAAAGGCCGGGGACTCAGCCGTCTCCTACCGCGTGCCGATCCCAGGCGGACCAAAGGAAATCACCGTCGGCCCGGACAGCACTGTCTATGTTCTTTCCGAAGCCAGCAGCCTCTCCGTCATCGCACCAGGTGAAACAAGTGCCCGTCGTGGCCAGCCGACGCTCCGGAACCCCGGACATCTCGCCCTGGCTCCCAACGGGTCCGTCCTGGTGACCAACACCGCTGATAAATCGGTGTCGGTCTTCCCGGCCCAGGACCTGAGCATTCCGGCGCTAGCGGCCGTCAAGGCCCAAGCAGAACAAGCTCAGACAAAAACAACAGATCCCACGGCTCAGGCCAGCCCGGACCACACGGGGACCAACATGTCCAACCTTCCGGTCATCGTCGGAACCGTGGGCGCGGCCATCCTGATCGGGGCCGCCGCGCTGATCCTGGCCAGCAGAAGGCGCAGACATTCTGAAGCAGCCGACGACACAGCAACTTCAGAGCCCCCGGCAGAGGATCCCAAAAGATTCGCAGTCCTCTCGGATCACACGCCGAACTGAGCGTTCATGTCTCGGTGGTGCGGCCAACGGCCCTTCCGTGTTCTACAGGGGATCCTTTACCGGACAGTACTGCGGGCTCACGGTTCATCCACTAGGCTCGCTTTTGGTCCGTTGCGGGCCTTGACTCGGCTAAGCCGGACTTTTGGGGGGCATTCATGGTGGTAACTGGCAGTACCTCAAAGAGGGCGATGGGTCTGGCCCTGGTCCGTCCAGCGCTGGTTGTTGTGCTGTCGCTAGGACTGGCAGGGTGCACTTACGAGGGTGCTCCAACCCAGGCCGAACCGACTGCGGTCCAGACCACCCACGCCGCAGTTGCGTCTTCCGCCGCGAAGCCGGCCCTGAGTGGAGAAACCGTGCGGGACTCGTTTGGCAACGCGGACTTCTACACCACGGCTCCGGGAGACACCCTCTCGGCCGTCGCGGCGGCGTACAAGCTATCCGAGGCGAAGGTCGCTGGGTTCAACGGACTCCAGTCCGGAGCTCCCCTCACTCCGGGCACACGGCTGCGGCTGATCCCGGACGGTCCCATGCCGGGTGCCATGGGCGCTGCCACGGTTGACGCAAACGGCGTTCCAACGAGTTACACAATTGAGCCCGAAGACAGCCTGGCCGGAATCACCTACCGGTTCAACCTGACCGATGAGCAGTTGGCTGAAGCCAACAAAGTCGCTTTCACGTACGAGAAGGGGAACGTCTTCTTTGTCCGGGCCGGCAACCACATCCAGCTCCAGAAAAACCCCGTCGACAGCAGATCCGGCCAAGGAAAGAGCGTCAACAATTCCTTCGGCCAAACCATTTACTACACCACCGTCGACGGAGACTCGTTCGACAGCATCGGCTACCAATTCCGGTGCACTACGGACCAGTTGCTGCGGTGGAACACGACCCTTACAGCAGACCGGCCCATCCCGGCGGGGACCAAGGTAAGACTCATGCCCGGCGAAGTCACGATCGAGGGTGCACGCGGCACCTTCACCGTGGACGCCGACGGGATTCCCCTGACTTACACCACGGCACCCGGGGACACCCAGCGTCAGGTCGCCTTCCGCTTCGGGATCCCCGAGATAGCGGATCTGTCAGCGGCGAACCGCCCACTCACCGGCACCGACCGTGTCTGGTACGACTTCAGCGATCTATCCGCCGACGAACTGGCCCCGGGCCAGACCATCAGCCTCAACCTGACCAAACCCATCCACCAATGAGGCCAAGAAACGGCCCACAACCTTTTCGAAGCTGACCTGTGCGACGTGGAAATATCGACAGTTCCCGGAACAGCCATCGCCGACTTGCATCCATTGACCGTCCCAACGAAAGCGAACTTGTGGGTATCTTCAAGAGAAAATCTCCGGAAGCAGAGATAAATGATTCCGACCTGACATTCTTCACAGGTTCCGAGGCAAATGATTTCCGGGCCATCGCGCGCGAAGTCTTCGCAGGGATGGGACTGGAGGTCCACGTTCACGCTGGTCATGCTGTCGATGACTCGGAACGGGAGTTTGGCTTTTGGAACGTAGCTGCCGCTTGTAATGAGCAGCCGCAGTCCAAGTGGCGAGACGTAATCCGCGACCACCTTCAACGTGTCCTGGCCAGCTTCGAAGCGCCCGATCCCTTCGACGTCATGACGCCCTCAGAGGTATTGAAGCGGACCTTTGCGCGCCTTTACGACGAGGCGAGCATCCCAGGGATCGAAAGCTACCCACACAGGGAGATCGCGCCCGTCATCGTCCAGATGCTTGCGTTGGACCTCCCCGAGACCGTTGCCGTTTTCAACCATGACAATGCGAACAAGTTCGGAGGATGGGAAGCCCTCGGAAGGCAGGGCCTCGAAAACCTCCGCGGGTTGGAGTCCGAGCAGCTAGAAACCCTTCCCGCCCCCGGAGGGGGGACCTTCAATGCCCTCCTCGGTGATTCTGTTTACACTGCGAGCCGGGCCTTGCTTCTTCCTTCCTTGGCGGCAGAGCTCACAGGTCAACACGTTCAAGAGCAGTTCGGGTGGCTTATGAGGATCCCGAACCGGCACCAAGTTGTCTGGCACACCATCGAAGACGCCACCGTCATCAATGCGCTTAACGGAATGGCCCGCTTCACGGCCCTGGGATACGCCGATGCGGCCGGGTCGGTAAGTCCACACGTCTTCTGGTGGAACGGCGAAAGCTACGAACAACTTACATACCTCCACGAGGACGGTGGCCTGGCGGTCCACGTCAGTCCAGGCTTTCAGGCCGTCCTGGAATCGGTAACTGCCGACAGATAACGGCTGCAGAAAGACTCCGGCACTGCCCGCCCGTTAGAGGATCCCCTTACGGGACACCCGGACTGTTGTCTAAGCCCATAGCCGACTCCAGACCACGAGCACGTACCTTATGTGACTCAGGCCTTCTGGCTATAGTTTCTCTGTCCCAGAGGCCTTTACCCCTAGATAACGTGACCCAGGACGTCTTGGCTGGTTGTGGTGAGTACAGTGCAGCTGAGCAGCCACCTTTCCGGATCATCCTCAGGCAGTGACGGATCAGCCCACCACTCATACAAGCCGGCGAAACCCAACAAAGGCTCATTCTCCGAGTACAGATAATTCGGGATCTTCTTCCCGTCCTCGGTCTTCTGCCACTCGTAATAGCCCTCCGCCCGGACGATGGCCCGGCGCTTCACTGCCGCCTTACGGAAGGACGGCTTCTCCAGGATTGATTCACTGCGGGCGTTAATCAGCTTGGAGCCGATCTTGATGTCCTTTGCCCAGGACGGGACCAAGCCCCAGCGCGCGATCAGCAGGCGCCGGTCAATCGTGCCCTCATCCAACCGTTCAGCAACGATCGGCACACTCTGGGCCGGCGCCACATTCCAGCTCGGCGGCGACGGGCTGCCCTCGACCTCCTTGGCCTCAAAATGGCTCAGTAGATCACCCGTGGCCTTGGACATCACATATCTGCCGCAAATGAGCAGCCCATTGTGCCTGACACGCACCGCCCTGAGGGCTACCCCGTTAGCTGATCCCTGACCGACGAATACGGACAAACCATCCCATTTCCGTTGGAAACGGGGCACCTTGTACTTCTTGGTCAGGGCCTGTTCCTTGTCGCAGTGCTCATCACGGGCAAGCCCGTACTCCCCCAGACCCAAGCCACCGACATATACCTCACCGCCCTTGCGATCCTGCTGACCCTGACCTACCTGCTCGGTCTCCTCTTCCGGCCCAAAAAGAAACGCCTCGGCATGGGAACAGACTCATTGGTCGTCCTGATCCTCTACCTCGTTGGCGTCGCCGGGCTCTTCGCCGTGGCCACACCATGACCTAACCCCATCAGGAGCCCCGAGTGATCCCGCGTGCCGGCACATTTCTCAGGCGCGAGATCGGGCTAAGTCGGACGGCGTACCTCGGCCACCACAGGTCGACACTTCCGAGCTCATCCCCCACCTCCTCCCTGACGCCCAAGCGGTCCTGATGGTCCTCATGTTCACCGGGCGAGTTGGCACCATCACGGTGGCTTCTGCCCTCGCCCTCTCCTCGCGTCCCCCCTCTACCAACTTCCGGAAGAACGTCCGGTCATCGGCTAGTTGGCGCGATCTGGCTTGTTTGCCGACACGTGCCGTCGTTGTGTCCAGCAACTATTCCGCCGTCAGGACCCCTCTCGGCTTTGGAACTCGTCATCAAGTTCGAAGTGGCGGAACTCCGTCTCCGGATCCGCCTCTCCTTTGCTGTCAATCTCGCGATTCATCTGCCGTTGGACCTGGCTGTCCAGTACCTGCAGCTTCTCATCAGATATTTCGCCGAGATCCTCGGGGAACGGCTCAGCGGGAGTCAGGTGCAGTTTGTCAGTCATGGCTTCTTTTCACACCGGCGTTCCGGGCCTTCTTCGTTGCATCATGATACGGACCCCGTGCAAATAGCCCCACGGCTGATGCCGGACCTGTGCTTCATCCGCCACAACCAGGGCAAGGGGTGGGAAGTGGCAGACATATGGGCTGCAAAACAAAGCGTTTCCCCCGCCATGATGGTCTCTGACTACTTGACGTGAAGGTTCGATAAAGCCCTACCGGGGCCGTCCTGGCATAACGGCTCCGCGCGGGTAACCCGTTCGAGGACTGTCCCATTTCCTTAAAACCGGGACGTTCGTGGGTGGGACACTCCCCCAGCATTTTCGACGGCATAACTTCCCCGGTTTTGCTCAACCTACGGCAGCTCCCTGACCCTGTAGAAGCCACGGTCAGTGTCAGGAAAGGCGCGCCTGGAGAAGCCAAGACAAGGCCTCATTGCGGGAGGTGAAAAACCGAGTAGGACACGGGAGCGTCCGCCGTGCCATGGCAAAATTGGCAATGACGCGATTGACCGGGCTTGAGCCGAGCAGGGCAATTCGTGAAGCGGCGCACTTGACGCTGAAAACGGCCTTGGCCTGGCGAGTCACCGCCTGAGTGTTCGCTATGTCGATCAACATCGGGTACTCGGCACCGTCGGCAAGCTCATTGACCATCGCCATCGCCGCATGGACGTCCGCGGCCTCCAGAACAGTCCCCCGCTTCCACACAAGGTGGAGAACTCCCTCGTCACCGAGTTCCACCGTGCCCTTGCCGCCGTCAACAGTGATCGGATTCATCTTTTACTCCCCCAACATTTTTGTAGCTAAGACTAAAGGTACGGCTTTGACCTGCGGAAACATCGGGCAAAGAGAAGAAACTGAAGGTGCAGGCGGCTTTGGATATCCGTGCAGAATCTGAAAACAAACTTGCCTGTTGCGTAACCTTGGTGTCCCGGAAGTTGTCCCAAAATAAGCTCGCGTTACGTTGCTTCGGATGCAACTTCTGGGACGTCGTTCCTGCTAAGGGCCCGAGTCAGGGATGAGACGCTGACGCTAAGCCGCTCAGCCGTTTCCTTCAAAGTCTTTCCTTCGTTGCGCAGCTGCCGGGCCGTTTCCAGTTTCCCTGGGGTCATCGACCGCGGGCGGCCGCCGAGGCGGCCTCGCGCTTTAGCTGCGGCAAGCCCAGCTTTCGTTCTTTCCGACAGCCGTGATCGTTCGTATTCCGCGAGGGAAGCGAACATGTCAAAGATGAGCTTGCCGTGGGCACTAGTCGTATCCAGCCAAGGTTCAGCCAGGGAACGGAAGCCTATCCCCCGTTGACCCAGTACTGTGACGATGTCCGCGAGGTCGGAGGTACTACGCCCTAGCCTGGTCAGGTCCGCAACCAACAACACGTTGCCAGGCTGCAGGTACTCCAAGCAGTCCTTCCACCGTGCTCTTGCCTGGGTAGCACCGGACGCGTACTCCTGAAAGACGCGGACTGCTCCGGCCGCTACCAACGCGTCCACCTGCGAATCGAGCGATTGACCGCGAGTACTGACCCTCGCATAGCCGACTATGTTCCTGGACACGTCAAAAACCCTCTCATCACCCTTTTGACCGGTTTTCTTTTCGGCAACCAGTTTTGACTAAGAGTAGGAGTACTTTTTCGACTTTTTTGTGTCATTTTCCGAAGTCGTCTGCACAAATGTCCAAAGTCATCTGCACAGCCCCCCACTACATGCCCGGAAGGGGATCCCGAAACGGACGCTCACGTAGCGCAGCGGGCTTAGTTAGGGGTGATCCGCGCCGTTTCCACGATTTCTAAATGTCGTCCCGCCTCGCATGCGGTATTTGGCATAAGACGCGACCCCGACGAAGGTGACTAGGACAAGGCCAAGCGCAATCCTCAACGGCCCCGGCTCCGGTACAAAGAGGATGGTTCCTGCGATGACCAAAAGAATTACAGCCTGAGGCCAGGACATCTCAGCTAACCTGCGCATACGAACCCCTAGTTAGGCGCCGCGGAAACTTACTGGACTATCTGCGGTCAGCTTAGAGCAGACTGCCAGGTGCTTTCGCAAGTCTCGGGATCTTAGTTGGCGATGCCCAGCGCCGAATCGACGGCGTTAGGACTACTTGGCACGCGACTGTTCGGAAGCGGATCCTTTAGCGGGCAGACGAGCCCAGAGACGGCACGACCCCGTCGCCGCCAAAGCTCGTAGTCATGCCCGATACCCTCATCAGCGAGGATCATCTCCGCATCACTGACAGCAGAGCTGATCCAACACTCGCCGCCCACAAGGGGACGCTGGTGATGGCAAAAATTCCTAACATCTGGACCTAGCCAGGCTTACCAACCGCCTGGACCCGCCGGGGCCGGCAATCTCGGGCACGGCGCCGTTTCATGCCCTCTGCCGTGTCTCATGGCACACCGCATCATTGGCTGCCCGGCTCGCTATCGTGCCTGGATGCACCATACTGGTCAGTAGAGGTCATGACAGCCGGGCGGGCCCCCCTTCGTCCGGACTCACGAATCTCAGGTGCTGGTCGGTTCTTGTAGTCCAGTTTCCCTGTCGGGGCCGTTGAGCAGCCAGCGGCTGAGATGGCGACGTCCCACGGCGGCTTTAGGGCAAAGCAGTGATTGCCCCCACGTAACGGAACGCCCTCCCCGCCGGTCTGCCGCCACCGGCCCACATCGTGTGCCCGCCTGGATGCTCACGCGTTGGCCGTCGGCCGCCTGGAGCACATTTGTCCAGTTGCTCTACCCGTTCGGGATACAGCGTGCCTTTCTTCAGCGCATGTCGCTGGGCTGCCAGCCACCTGCCCAGGGCTTTTTCCTCTGGGGAACCGGACGGGCGCAGAACTGGATTTTTTCCGTGCCTGCGCCAGTGCTCGGCGAGTTGTTCAAGTCGGTTATTCCAATTGCGTTGGCCGTGGGATGAGGCAAGGAAGCCGCCCGGGGGCTACACTGCTCCACCCGGGCAGAGCCTGGTTCAGTTTCAGGATTCTCTCGGGCAAGAGCAGTCCGTTTCGCAGACTCGATCTCAAGGCGGTCGCCGCGCCAGCCACGTCAGGAACCCTGTCTAAGAGCTTTTAGGTGTCTTTGGGGAAGCGTGAAATGCCCCGCCAAGCCAGGCGGTAGATAAGCTCACTGGCTCTGTCCAGGCTCAGGGCGCCGTTACCCTGCTCAGCCATGGCCTCAATCCAATACCGTCCGCTCACCTGCACCAAACCCATCAAGGCTCTACCCAACAGTTCCGCTCCAACGAGCGGCAGTACAGCGTCCTCGCTAATGATTCGGGCGATTGCGCCGGCAAAGCCCTTTCTGAATGCTTCCAGGCGCACGCTGACGTCAGGGTCATTGCTCAGGCCGGATTCAAAAGCAAGGCGATATGCCCCATCACCACGGGCAAGGAAACCGAGATAGGCCCGAATGGCATCATGTACCCGCTCCTTATTGTGCTTGGTAGAGCGAACGGACTCATTCAACACATCCGCCAGCGTCCCGAGGTTGATGTCCAACAGCTCAAGGTACAACTCACGCTTGGAAGCAAAGTGCTGGTACAGAACCGGCTTGCTCACATACGCGGCCCGGGCAATGTCATCCATGCCGGCCGCGTGGTAACCATTCGCCACGAAAACCGACTGGGCTGCCTGCAGGAGCAGCTGCCGCCGCTCACCCGGTGTCACACTCTTCGCCAAGTTCTCGACCGCTTGCGGGACTGGCCCCTCCTTCACACGTCTCTGGATAGCCACCGGCGCCCACCTCTCTCTGATGGGCCCACTGTACCCCGGGCCAAGAAAAGCCTTCGCCCTTGGCAGATCCACCGTTTCCCATATCCGAAAGCACGACAGAACCCGCCATCAGGACAACCGTGCGTGGCCCCAACAGTGGGGTAACGGACGCCGGCGCCGCTCTGTCGACCCTTGTCATCGGCATCAGCTAGAACCGCCAGTCGAACGATGAAAAACCGCCATTCTGAACTAACAGTCACAATAGCCACGGGCAGCAGCTGCTCGGAACGTGTCTGCAGGCTTCCAGGGCACGGTGATCGACCGGCTTCCGGACACGTGCTGGGATCAGGCTTACGGACAAAATCCGCTAACCGACTCCTCCTCAGCGGGACGCGGTCATAAATTCAGGCCGGCCGTGTCCGAGTCGGCCGTGTCATTCGGCGGCCAATCCACCGGCCCCGGCATGGGCGAGCCGGACGCTGCTGCTGTCCCAGCAATACCCCAACGGCTGATACCAACAGAGCACCGCCCCGGCAGTTGCGTGCCCCCGGGACCGTTCTGTCAGTTGGCCAGGTGCCGTTCCTGGAATGCGGCAGCCGGACGGCAGTACACATTGCTGGCGGACAGACCCGCCGACATAAGGAGCCCCCGTTGCATCGCAAATAGCGTTCGCCATCAGCTCGGCGCCGAATAAACACCGACCGTCTTGGGCCGGATGGAGCTTATGAGCGCGATGGCCAAGATGCCGATGATGGTCATCGCCTCGCTTATTACTGCCGCCGTTCCTGCCTCCTCGAGCGGCTCGTGCTGAATTTCGAAGGGCAGCCAACCGGCCGCGAAGATCGGGGCATGGACATAGAAATACAATCCAATCATCATGCTCATAAATGCCCCGACGGCGGCGAGTGAGACCAAGGCTGTCTTCCGGTAAGCACGGTTGCGCCAAAGCAACAAGGTCGCTCCCCCGACGACGGCGGCGGATGCGTAGCACCCGGCCGTCATAGCCCAAAAAGCCCAGCCCGATACTACGTTCATCGCCATGTAATCGGCGATCAATTCTTGGTGGATGAGTCCGGCCGCGATGGCGCAGACTGCGGTGAACAGGACGAGAACGCTAAGAGCCGCCGTACGAACGGTGTTAGCCATACGAGCGGTGGTCAAGGTTGCGGCCATAGCCGCCTCCTAAATTAAGGAATTGGTACCATAGATGGCGACCCGCGGCACCCGGCTGGGGCTGAATGTCGCCATCCCTGCACGCGACGATTCTGGCGTTGTCAAAAACTGATCCCCGGCTTAAGCCAATCGTGGCCCCCAGCGAAACAGTATGCAATAGCTCGACGAGACTCATGAATAGTCCAATTGGGTGCGGCTTCGCTGACGAACCTTTCGGCGTCGCCCGCTCCACCGTCTACCGTGCCATCCAGCGATCCGGCACACCGTGAAACAGTTTTGTGCAGGCGACTCTCGATCAAAGTGAAGCTTTGTGCAAGGGACTTCGGAAACCAGATGTCCGTACCCGACTGCACAACTCCCGGCATTTTAAGGCAGTTCGTGCAGACGACTTCGAAAACTGAGAGCCTGTCGTCCCGACGAGAGGCAGGGTGGGTCCGACGCAACTACCGGACTACGACCGGAAGATACGACAGGGTTGTGACCAGGGAGAAAGTTGCTATGGCGTATCCGATGCTCAGGGCGGCAATCGCCAGCCCGCGGCCGCTTTCACCACTGAATCTGACCTGGTTCACCGAAACATGTCCGGCACCCACAGCGAAGACAGTCAGGACCGCCACGCCGAGCGTCCAGTACCCCAAGGCGGCCACGGCTGCCAGGAAGACTGCTGTGACAGCCAGTTTGTTCAGCCCCGTTTTTACGCGGACCGGCTCCGACGGCGTACTCATTGCGCTTCCCCCAACCTTGTCAGCATGGACCGAGTCTAGGCCTAGCCTGCTCCCATGACTTGGACCAGCAGGGGGCGGCACCAAGCGGATCGCCTGCGGGGGTCTTTCCGGTTCAACGAGTAAAGGTTGCGTCCTAGCGACGGACGGCCGGTCTCCCCTGTGTCAGAGCTCGACGTCGATGTTGATGAACGCGCAGAAGTCGATCAGCCAGTCCAGGTCGGGACCGTTGAGGAAGACTTTCGGGGCAACGCTCGCCGAAAGCCCGAAGGCGTCACTGGCCCGGCCGAAGAAGACGTAGGCTGCCCCGGAGTCCAGCCGGCGGCTGGTCCACACGCACCCGTCCATGCCGGCCTTCCAGGCGGCCTCCGCCCACTTGACGGTGTCGGTGTACCAGGCTGAGTCCGTGTCTGTCAGTTGGTGGCGGTCCAGGCCGAAGTGCCGCAGGCCAACACCCCGGAAGGACGCCAGCTTCAGAGGCCGGAGGGTGGTGATCCCGGCAGCGATCCGGTCGGCGTACTGCCGGGGAAAGACCGTTCCACCGGTGGCGGGCAGGTGATGGAGTATCGATTCGCAGACGGCGGTTTCAAGGTCCTCCCCGGCGTAGAGAACCGGAACGGGCACGCCGTGGTCGTCATCGAAGAAGGCGAACCGGGTCGGCTCCCCGAAACCTGGGTTGAATGAGGTGGGGAGTCGCTTTCCGTCCCGTCCGGCCCCGTAGACCCGGTACAGGACAGTTTTCTTGGGAAGAACGACCTGCTCAGGATAGAAAGGATCCGGTGGTGGCGGGACAGGCCCTACCAACGTTCAGCCATGTCCTGGCGTGCTGCCTCAAGAATCTTGTCCGGCTGATCCAGCATCCTCGCTGGGACACGACCGTCCAGGTAGCCGTTAGGGGAAGCCAGCCACAGGAGCAGATGCGGGTCGGTCCACTGATTGCGGCGCCCGACAGCGGCTACCTCGGCAATGATCGGCCGGACCTCGCCGTGGTCGAACTCGAAGCCCGGGTATAGGGTGCCCCTCCCCCGCTTCACCCCGATGATCTTGCCCTCCTTTGCCAGCTGCTGGGCCCTGTTCCGGTTCGTCCCGCTGCCGCCGAGGAGCACGGCGACCGCGCCGCTATCGAGCAGCCCGTACTCCCTGGCAATGCTGCGCCAGCGGTTCTCGGACGCCTGCACGGAGCGCGCCACCTCCGGGCTGGCTTCCAGGCCCTGCCCGGTACGCTCCAGGACCTCAGCAAGGGCGCGGGCCGTCCGACGGAGCTGCTGCTCGCCTTCGCGGAGCCGGTCCTCGGCGGCACCAACGGCATCCGGCTTAGCCTGGAAGCTCCGCCGCACCACCTTCCGGTGGCCGGTCAGCGGATCAACGGTCACGTAGACCTTCTTCTTTGCAGGCGGTGATCCTGCGGCCTTCCCTGCTTGCTTCGTACCGGCAGCCGCGTCGGTCCGAGCCGTGGGCTTCACAACCTTCGATGCCTTGAGTCTGGCAACCTTGGCACCGCCCCTATCGCCTGAATGACGGTCCATACCAACTCATACTACCGTCATTTACGTCACCGGTGGTAGGTGCGACTTCGACCGCCGGGACCAAGCTTCTATGGTTTCGGCCCGGATTCTCTCCGCCGGCGCCGACTGCTGACGAACCAATAGCCGCCTGTGAGCATCAGCAGAAACCCGATAGTGCCGATAACGATCAACTTCGTGCCGAAGCCTGCAATCACCACTGCAATACCGGCAATGACGGTCAAAATGGCATATACCGTGCGTGCAGCTGGCCTGCCCAGTGCTCCTGCCTGCAATTCCAGGGCAAGATCAGGATCGGCAACGGCAAGTTCCTGCTCGATCCTTTCAAGGCGCCGGCGCTCCTCCTCAGATAGCGCCATCGTCAACCCTCCCGCGTCCAAACCTGCACCACAACATGATGGAACAGAACCCCACCCGACATTCCCCACGCGCCGCCGAGGCAACTCCAACAATTATGTGTTCGTCCCCGCTTCCGATACATAGCCCGGAGGCCGACACCGCCGCCGGTGTCAGGGCTCAACGGAGGTGGATGAACGGGGCGCCGCGGGCTGCGAGGGTGTCCAGGGCCTGTGCCATGCCTTGGGCGGTTCCTCCGTGGGGGTGGTTGCCGTGGCAGATGATGATGTCACCAGGGCCGGCCTTCGCCGCTTCCCGGGCGACGGTCGCGGCCGGGTAGGTTGCCCCGCCGTCGGCGTTGATGCTGAACGCGACCGGGGTCACCCCGAGGGCGCTGACGATCTGGATAGCGACTTCGTCAAAGAACGCGGTCCCTGAGCGGAGGAAGCGGGGGCGGGTCCCGGTCAGCTGTGTCATCGCCGCATCGTTGCCCATCACTTCGTCGTAGACCTCGCCGGCGTCTTGAGTGCCGGGGATTCCGTAGGCGGACTTACCTGTCGTGGACAGCGGCCGGTGCGTGGTGCCATGGTTTGCCAGTTCGAACAGGGGGTCGGCGGCGAGTTGCCGGGCGGTTGCGGGGTTGGCCGCGATCCATCTTGAGTTCAGGAACAGTGTCGCCGGGACATGCCGCTCGCGCAGGACCGCGATGAGGCCCTGGTCGAACTCACTGCCGTTGGCGCCGCCGCAAAAGTCGACGGTCACCGCAATCCCCTGCGTGCCGGGGGCCAGCCTGGCCAGGGCACCCGGAGCTTCCAGGCCCCAATAGGCCGGGGTCTTGCCACCAAACGCCTTGACCACGGCCGTACGCGAAGGAAGCAGCGGTTTTCCTTGGTCGGGCTGCCCGGACGGGACCGGCGGGATCGGTTGTGAAGGTGGGACCAACGGTGCAGGGGAAGGGACGGGCGGCGGGTCTGCCGGTGTAGCTCGCGCGGCTCTGGTCTGGCTGCTGTCCGGAAGAAATGCTGCCACACCCAGAAGCGCGGTCAAGACGATCGCGCGCCTCCCTGGCTGGGCAGTGGGCACCGTAAGGTGCCGCGGCGCTTCTTTCATGCTGCATCTCGATTTCACGGTATGGGCCAAGGAACGGGCAGAGGACCCGCTCAGACAACGACATGGAG
This sequence comes from Arthrobacter sp. ISL-85, assembly GCF_018613675.1. GTDB lineage: Bacteria > Actinomycetota > Actinomycetes > Actinomycetales > Micrococcaceae > Arthrobacter. The sequence goes on from NZ_JAGGPQ010000008.1 coordinate 27,493, forward strand.
AGCATGCGCCGAAGTTGATCATAGATGGGGAATTGGGCGGAGTAATCGTCCATTCAGCGTGTTACTGAGGCCGCGCCGGGACGGGGACAGTAGTAGATAGCTCTGAACGTCCATCCCGCCCAGGCGTGAACTCAGCGGCAGCGACCACTCGGGTCTTCCTTCTCGCCGCGTGGACTCGGTTTAGGACCCGCAGATGCCGGGGTTACGAGGACCACGAGAGTGAGGCACAGGGTTCAGAGCGGAAGCCCACAGCCAGGCAAGGGATCGGAGCCGGCCGCGCCCCTTGCTGCTCCGTCTTGTTGGGCGGACACTTGATTCACCGAGTTATGCAGCCAGCCCAACGGTAGCCACCAAGAGCCGGGGCACCATGTCCACCACCGTTGACCACTTAGTACAAGAGCTGGCGCTGCTGCAATCCGCGCCCCTTCAGAAAGTGCCGTCATGAGCACCGCTCAGACGGTAGCGCTGATCTTCGTTGCTGCCTTCGTATGGATCGGCCTGACCCTGCTCGTCCTCCTGACGCTGCGCCGCCGCAGGAAAGGCTCTTCAGTGGTTGCGTCGGCTCCCCCCACCCCTGATCCGACCAGTTCTCGGCCGCACAGGCCCTGGCGACGGGTCCCTTCTGTAACGGGTCAAAGCCCCGTGCCGCGGCGCCGGCTGAGGCTCCGCAGAGTCCGCCACTAAGACCACCTCAGTTCAAAGGAAAGATCATGGATACCGGGACGATCCTCGGCTACGCCGCCGGGTACATTGCCGCCATGGGCGGGGTTTTCCTCCTCTACCTGCCGGTGATTATCCTGCTCGTCGCCCTGCTGATCGCAGGCGGCTTACTGGAACTGTTGCTGCTGCCGTTCATTGCCCTGTTCAAGAGGCTCCGACGCAGGCCAGAACCGGATCTTGATCCATCCTGGTTCCTGGACCGGAACCGGTAGCCGAACCGGTCAGCGAGTGTCCACGGCTGAACACGATTGCATACTTGCGCCATTTACTAAGTGTGCTTAGCATATAGTCAGCCGAAGGGAATCGGCATGGGGTATGGGAAAAGCGAGGGGCGCGCTCAGCATACGGGGCGCGCCTTTCCCATGTCCTACACAACCATCATCGTCACGCCCTGCTCGCGCAAACTTCGTCCAATGCGGAGTTTCACCCGGGTCTCCCAGCCCTCCGATCCTAAAATTTTCGCCATGCACCCCTTAGTGGCGATCGGCCTGGTGTTCCTCGCCGTGCCTGCCTGGTTGGGCACCATCGTGACCCTGCTGATTGCCCTGGCCAAAGCCCGCCAGCGGCCGCAGGCTGACATCAAGGGCCTGCCGATCCACAACTCCGATGAAACGGCCGCTCCGGCAGAACTGGGTGCAAAATGAGGACAGCACCAGACCCTCGCGTAGCCTAGAGTCCAAACGACTACTTGGGGGTAGCTATGAATCCAAGCCCGGTCTTCGGCATCTTGGGCATCCTGTCCGCGGTCTTCACGTTCGTCCTGGCCGGCCTGGCGGTGTACGCCCCGCTGCTGGCCATCATCTTCCTGCGACTGCGCATCGCCGAGCTCAAGCGTGCCGGACGGGTCCCGTTGCCCTGATGACTGACTACAACGGGTGACTCAGATCAAGCACCGCGCCCCGAACCCAGAGTGGGTGCAGATGTACCGCAGCGGCATTCCCGCATGCAAGATCGCGCTGGTCACCGGCGTTGCCCTGGCCACCATCCGATACCACCTGGGGGTGGCCGCCAAGCAGGACCGGGACCTGCGGGCCGAACACCAGGCAGCCCTGCCGCCACCCGCGCCCCGAATCACGGCCGTCGGCCAGCGGAACCTGGACGACATTCTGGCGTTCCATGAGGCCGAGGGCCGGCTGCCCGTCCACGGCCGCAGCAAGCGGGAATCCACCCTGGCCGAATGGCTGACCCGCCAGCGCAAAGACTCCGCCGCCGGCACCCTCTCCCCCACCTACGCCAAAGCCCTGGACACCATCCCAGGCTGGCGGGACAACCCGACGAAACGGGATACCGACGCAGCCCGGTGGAAGCAGCGGCTGGCCGAGGTCACCGCCTGGCGGGCCGCCGGAAACGACTGGCCCCGGCACCAGAAAACCGACAACCAGGAGGAGCGCACCCTGGGGGTGTGGCTGCACACCCAGCGCATCGACCACCGCGCCGGGAAACTCACCGATGCCAAGGAAAAGCAACTGAACAAGGTCATCCCCGGCTGGCGGCAAGGGCGGGTGCGGCGGGGCGGGAACAGTTACGGAAGCGGCCGGCTTTAGAGTGTTCATCGCTGTCCCGACCTCAGCATTTCTGTTTAGATTGCGCCTCCCGCGTCGGCCCGACCCAACTGCCTCGTTCGTTGACTCTGTCCTCTTCAGCTCCACACGTGGTTCGCCTGAACCCGCCACCCGGCCCGCGGAATCAAGACCACGACGCGAGCTTTCCGGCCGTCTCTTGCCCGGTGAGACGCGCGGGACCACACTGGTTGCCGGAGGTAACCCCATGGAATCAGTAACCATTAGCGATCTGCCGATGACTCAGGAAGAAGTCGTCGCGGCGGCCCAAGGTTCGTTGCTGGTACTCGGTGAGCAAGCCCAAGAACGGATTGCCGCGAGCCGGGCACTTCTGGAGGACGTCGTGTCCAGGGGCGACGCGATCTATGGGCTCCGCACGCGCGTCGGCCACGGAAAGGACACCCGGGTTCCCCAAGTAGAGCTGGAGCAGCTACAGCAGTTCCTGGTCTCGAGCCACGGCGGCTCGTTCGGGCCCCTGTTGGACCGGACAGTGGTCCGGGCCGCGATGGCCGTTCGGGTCTGCGGCATGGCCCGGGGCGGCTCCGGTGCCAGCCTGGCCGCGGCGGAAACCCTGTTGGCCATGTTGAATTCAGGGGTGCATCCCGTCCTGCACGGTACCGGATCGATCGGGGCTGCGGACATCAGCCCCATGGCCGGCATTGCCCAGGTAGCTGTGGGCGCCGGCACTGCGGAATTCCGGGGTGATGTTCTCTCGGGCGCGGAGGCGTTGCGCCGGGCTGGGATCGAACCGCACCGGCTTGAAGGCCGGGACGGGCTGGCGTTGATCTCGGCCAATGGCGTCTCGATCGGCCATGGTGCCCTGGTCCTGGCCCGTGCGGCCCGGACTGCCCGGGCAGCGGATCAGGCGGCAGTCCTGTCCATCGAAGCCACCCGCGGGAACCCTTCAGGCTTCTCGATGGCGGAACCCGCTGGTCGACGTCGAATCCGGCGCGGTGGTGAGCAACGGAAACTTCCATCCCATGGTGCTGGCCATTGCCTTCGACGCCCTGCGCGTCGCCCTAGTCCACGTAGGCCAGCTGAGCGAACGCCGCATGAGCCACTTGTGGAACGCCGTCATGCCGGCGATGAAGACGGTGTCCCCACCCCGAAGCCCCGGGCCGGTCCCCTTGCCGGGCGTGCAGCTTCGTTACGCAGGGTCTGCCTGCTACACCGAGCTCCGGCTACTCGCGGCACCAGCCACCTTGGATTCAACCATCCTGGATGTCGGCGTCGAGGACCATGCAACGGGGGCAGTGTTGAGCGTCCGGAAAACTGAGGAGGCGCTAAGCCTCCTGGAGGATTTGCTGGCCATCGAGGTCCTGCTGGCCGCCGACCTGTTGCGCGTATCGCCCCAAGGAACCCTCGGTGCCGGGGCCTCGATGATTCTAGAGCTCACGGCGGAGGCGTCGACCGGGGCCGGGTCCGCCGCCGAAGTTCACCGGAATCTTAGGGAACGCTTTCCGAATTTATAAGCGAATGCACCCTCCTCGGGCCCGTATCGGACTGACCGCGTTGATTCTGGCCTAGGCTCGGGGCGCCAACCGGATTTGGTGCGGGCACCGATGTCCAGTGTGAATGGTTAGGCAAGCCACCCGGCTACCTGCGCCGCCATCTCCTCCCGGTGCAAAGCAAACAGTTTAGATCGGTGGCCGTGGCTCCCGAGGGATGAGGAAAGTCGAGCAAGCACCGCTCTATTCCGAACCGCCCTGCCTAGGGGGATAACGAGGGCGTCCGGGATCAACGCAAGTTCAGCGGTCAGCACCTGGTCAAGAAAGGCAGAGAGTAGAGGCAGGCTGTCCGGGCCCGGCGAACCAGAGTAGTTATTGCCGGAGTAAAAAGCCGGGTAAAAGATCATTGATGGTGAATGCAGTAGTTCCGGACGCGTAGTGAAAAGATCGCCTGTCGCCTGCAATCCAAGGTGCTCGGCGAGCCCTATGCCATCGAGCATGGAGATGAGGTTAGTCCGCATTACGCCTGCGAAAGATCCCACGGCGGATGCCCGACGCAAGACATCGTCTCCGGTAAGACCTTCGAACAGTGCCTGCTGGGCCTCCTTGCAGGAAAGGAACATCTGATACAGGCCTGGTCACGGCCTTGGGCGTGGACGGGAAGAAGCTCAGGGACCTGGACCGGGCCGGAATCCAGTGATGAGCACCGCCTCCGTCACCAACGTCCGGACAGTGCAGCAACCCTGCTTCGACCGGATGGTGGTTGACCTCAACGGCCCCCTCAAGGGCTACACGGTCCGCTACGTCCCGGAATTCACCCAGGACGCCACCGGCAACACGATCCCTGTGCTGGGCAACGCCCGCCTGCAGGTCACCGTGAACGCACCCTCATATGACAGCAAGGGCAACGTCACCTACAACCCGGCCGCCAAGGCCGAGCTGTCCAACGTCGCCGGCTACCAGACCTTCCGGCAAGTGGTTTACGCCGGAAGCTTCGAAGGGTCCACCAGCATCGGCCTCGGCGTCCGCGCCCGGCTGCCCTTCCGGGTCTTCACCCTGGACGGACCAGGCTCCGGAACCCGCCTGATCATGGACGTCGCCCACTTCTGGTGACGTCATCCAGAAAAGGTGCCGCACACCGCTGATCCGGCGTGCGGCACCTTGCTGTCTGCCCGCTACACCGGAGGCTTGAAGAAGCTCTTCGGGTCGTCGGCGCCGAGCAGATCGTGGTGGAAGACGATGGCGTTCACCGGCCGGGTGTCCACAAACAGGACGGCCACCGTCTGGGAGTGGACCACGCTGTAGCGGGTGGGTCCATCGAGCCAGGAGTGGATGCCGGTGTACTCCTCGACGACCAGCCCGTCACCGAGCAGGCCTCGCTCCTCAAGCAGGTCGAAGACAAGATTCCAGGCGAGATCCATCAGTTCGTGGATGACCGCCTCCACCGTTGGAGCCGTCATGCTTCCATGGTCCTCCCGGGTGCCGACAACGCGGTGAAAGGGCTATAGCGTGTCCTTGATGTGGCTAGGCCTAGTCCTGCCGGCGGCCGCCAACTTCTCGATGCCAGTACCTGGCGTCCTCGCTCCCGGTTCGGTGTATGGCATCGGGCTGCCATGGTGAGCGCCAGAATTGAAGGAGGTAGTCATCGACTGTTCCCTCGGCGAACTCCCCTGCGTGCCCTTCATCCCGGCCGTTGGCACTGACACGCAGCCGGTAGGAACCTGGCGGGAGGTCAATGGGCCCACCACCCATATCAACCCAGGCACTCCACGCAACGTCTTGTCCTTCAGGAACCGTGATGGAGACCTCGACGACATCCTCCCACTGCCCGCCATCGCTTCCAGGTGGAGCGTCCAGCAGGACCATTCGAACCGGCGAGCCGCCCGACCGCCGGGCAAGGTTGATGTGCACCCCGGTCGGACGGGCAGCGCCTACCAAGCCGTTGACCTGACCCTGATATGAACGGTCAAAGTCGCCGTCGAAGTACCCGTCTTCACCCCACGAAAGGTCCAACTGACCGTAATCGGTTTGGATCACCTGGTCCAGCAATACCCGTTCCACAGGCCCAGCGTAGCCGCGTCAGGCAGATCAGGTCTGGCAGAAGCCACCGGTGTTGATGACCTTGAGTATCCGGCGGCCGCCCCGTCGGGGACCGCCGCGGCAGGGTCGGCGGACCTGAAGTGCCAATGGTGGTTCCCTCCCCAGGCAGAGCACCACCGGACAGTGCAGAAATCCACCGTTGGTGCCCTGCCCGAAATTCAAAGCAGAACGACCAGCGAAACCCCGTTACCCCGTGCATGGCACGACTCAGGCTTGCGTAGGATGCTGGACACCTGAACAGCATCCTGAGCGTGATCGAATTCGATCTCGAGACAACTGCAAGTCCGGAGAAGGTGCGCACCGCGCTGATCGACTTCTCTGAACACCGCCCCCAGCTGTGGCCGGGAATCGAACCCTCGCTGTATCAGGTCTACTCGGTCGGCGAGACCACGGCGGAGGTGCGCGAGGGCAGCAAAGGCCCGGGAATGAAACTCTGGGCGCGCGAGCACTACGACTGGTCCCACCCGCACACAGTGCGCTGGACGGTCCAGGAGAGCAACTTCTCCGCGCCGGGCAGCTACGTAGCGGCCACGATCCGGGCCGCCCGCGACGGTGGGAGCATCGTCCACGTCACTTGGAACCGCACCGGCAGCACCGTGGTGGGGAGGCTGATCTGCAGGATGATCCGGACGTCCAAGGGCAGGCCGGTCGCCGCATCCTTCAAGCGGGGTCTTGCGGTGTTGGAGAGCGGCGATTAGGACCTCACCGGATGCCCGATAGCGGATCTCTGACCGTACGTCTGACGGTTGTTCAGCTCCGCGCGCGGGCAACTGCAAGGTAGCGATGTTCGTTGGTTACGAATTCTCTTTCCGTGACGCTGCCGTGCAGAATGGCGTTGAACGCGTCGACGTCGGCGATGGCGCCTGAGCCGTCGACGTCGGCGTGCAGGAGGTCGAGCGCGCCGAGCCAGAAGATCAAGGATTCAATATCCTGGACGACGTAATCGACGTCGTACTCGCAAAACTCGAGAAGATCGAGCCCGGCATCGTCGAACATCTCGGGTGCAATCGGGGCGTTGGCCGTGGTCTGGCCCAAGGCCTGCTTGACGTTTGCCATGTTGCGTTCACCAACTTGCTGGGTGATGAAGACACCCCCGGTCTTCAGACGAGCTGGCAGTTTCTTCAGTGCGAACGGAGCATGGCGGTTCAGTGCCACATCGAACCGACCGTTGACGTTCTCCAATTCGTGGCTGCTGCACACAAAAGACACATTTGGTATGTCGCGGCCATTCTCAACGGCAACGGTCACCATATGCGAATCAAGGTCAATTCCCAGTCCCGACCTGATTACGGGCTCGAAAGACAGCAACATCTCACCGCCCCCTGTCCCGATGTCCAGCACATGTGTGTTGGCCCCACGTACCGGGCGACGGCGGCACGATAGTCCCAGGGAGTGGGTGCCCGCCAGGCAACCATGCGCGAAAAGTCCCACCCCAGACGCGGCCCAACCACTTTGCCGATCGAATCAAGCTCCTGCTGGCTATAAGAGGTCTTCACGCCGAAATCCTCTCGCACGTCTGGGAAGGAAGACAACTCACCCCAACGCTAATAAGCCGGTGCTCAGGGTGCCCGGCAAAGGATCCTTGAACACACGGGATGTCTGGACCAACCGGGGCAGTCCCGTCTATATGAAGCTGCTCGATGCCCGGGATCTATCTGGGATCACTATCGACGTTTTATCGGGGTTTTTCAGGAGAACAGGATGGTCAAGGAAAGTGCGGAACGTGTCCCTGGGATTTGTCCTCAAACGAGTAACTGACTATTCCAAGAGACGGTTGCATGGAGGGTACTATTGCGTAACGCAAGTTATCGAATCGGCTGATGGGCAAGGAGCCCAGATCGGATTTCAGCAATGATGACATCTTTGCCCTTGTGGGTTCTCATCATCATATTTATTGCTGCTTCGGCGGTCATTTGGTTCGCAGGGATTCAGCTGTCCAACAAGACCGACATCCTCGACCGGCGATTTCACCTCGGTTCGGCCTTGGGCGGATTGATCCTCCTTGCAATCGCAACAAATCTCCCTGAGCTCGCTATCACCGTTAGCGCTGCCATCTCGGGAAACCTGGAAGTGGCTGTGGGTAACATCCTCGGTGGCATCGCTTTGCAAACGGTCGTGCTGGTGGTGCTGGACGTCTTCGGAGTTAAAGGAAAGTACCCCCTGACGTACAAAGCCGCTTCCCTGACCCTCGTCATCGAAGCCGTGACCGTTGTTGCGGTCCTCGGGGTCGTGATCGCCGGCAGCCAGATGCCACCAGGGTTCGTCTTTGCCCGCCTAACCCCGGCCGCCGTCCTGATCGCGGTCATCTGGATCCTTGGACTTCTGCTCGTCCAGCGCGCGCAAAAGCATTTGCCATGGCACGAGCAGGGCGAAGCCCCCCAAAGCCAGCCCGAACCCAAAGGCCACAGCAAGGCAAAAGCCCAACACAACAGCAGCAAAACACACAGCACAGGTGCGTCCGTGGCGATATTTGCCGGCGCCGCAATCGCCACTCTGATCGCCGGTGTCGCACTGGAGGAAAGCGGCAGCGCAGCAGCGGACCAGATCGGTCTCTCCGGAGTGCTCTTCGGAGCGACCGTCCTGGCTTTGGCAACATCTCTGCCCGAAATTTCTACTGGCCTGGCTTCCGTCCGCCAAGGCGACTACAAACTGGCAGTCAGTGACATCTTCGGCGGAAACGCCTTCCTCCCCGTCCTCTTCCTGCTCGCCGTGCTCATATCCGGCAAAGCAGTCCTCCCGCAGGCCCAAGCCACGGACATCTACCTCACAGCACTTGCTGTACTCCTCACCGTCGTGTACCTGCTCGGGCTGCTGTTTCGTCCCCAACGACGGATAGCACGAATGGGAACCGATTCCCTCATCGTCCTCGTGCTCTACGCCGTCGGCATCGCCGGTCTCTTCGCCGTCGCCGCCGGATAAACATCCCAACTCACGAATCCGAGGCACACGCCGAATCGGCATAACCTCTCCGGAGCTCCCGTGCTGGAGGGTGGGTCCTTCATCCCCAAACCGATCACATGCCCATGGTCACCATCAACAGGTAGGTTCTTGGCGGCACACGCGTGGCGGCCTCCAGCACCGGGCCCTTATTCAAGAACGGTAAACAAGACAAGCCCGTGCGGCCTGGCCCGCGTGGTTTTGATCGCTATGCGGCGGCTGTGAACGCTTTTGGTGCACCTGCGCCCGCAATCCGGTCCCCGTGGGACCAACGGGCGCCCGACAAGTAGCGCCGCCAAAACGCCGCGATTTACCGCTAAAAGTAAAAACGTAACCGGACGCAGGAGCGCAGCCGGCGCCTGACAGTAGGCAGGTCAGAAATAGTCGTTTTGCCGTTCCTTGTGCTGACTGTTTCGAAGGAGGTTGGCTGTGACTTTTGGCGCTATTGGCGGCGTCTTGTGAAAGCTGCATTTGGTACCGGCGGGGGCCAGCTGTCTCTTGTGAAGGATGTGGGACGTGACTTCTTCCCGATAAGCCGGAGCGGTCGTGATCCGGCTTGGTTGAGAAATGCGTTACTCCTGCCCAGGCTCCGTCCCGTCCTCGTCCGTGGGCCTGAGCAGCCATTCCATGGCTTGGTCTGACGATGTGAAATACCTGATCGGGAATCCGGGCGGTGTCAGGGGCAGACGGAACATCCCGATTACGCGATCACGGGGAGAGGAACCGACAAGGGCCATACGCGAGATGCTGGATGGGTCGGGAAAGACTCTTCGAGCGGACGCGGAGTGGGTCACGCCATGGATTTCGACAAGCATCGGCAACTTTGCGCCCTGGCCCAGCGTGGAAACGGCCGTAAGACCGGCCTTGGCTACATCGATCCCCACGTATGCCCCTTGTTTCCAGCGCAAATGAAGGACCCCGTCGGACAACTCCATCGTGCCTTTGCCTTTGAGGTCCACCGTGCTCATTCCGCCCCCTGTTGTGAAAGCCCAACCAAAGTCTTGACTGTAACCGAATGGCATCAACTCTGGCAGACGAACGAATCCGCTCAGCACTGCAGGCTACCTAAGCGACAGCAACGGCTCTCCGCCCGTAACCGGTACCTGAGGTGTGTGACTGGGCCAAGGAATCCCCACCCCTGTGCAAGTCTGTAGGACACGCCGGGTTAAACCTGCTCGGCCCTCCGTGGAGTGGTGGGCCCCGGCCCCTCAGGTAGCACACCTATCGGCTCCCGGGCCAGACCCAGTACTCGCACCCTATACGCAGCAGGAAATCACCTCCCCCATCCTGGCGGAGGTTTGGGATTTCTGATCGGGTCTTTTGGCCGTATTGCTGGTCAGCTGTTGCTGACACGCTTGGGCATGCCCTACGTGGTGGAATACCGGACGGCCTCGAGCGCTGGGCAGTTCAGGGTGGAAGGGGTCGACGTGTGCCATGCGGTGGCAAAGGCCGCGGAAGCCCTGGGGGGCCTGCACTGCATCGGCGCGACGTTGCTCTGCTCCCATGATCCGATTCCCATCGCCGGGACGGGGTCAATCCTTGCCACCTACACACCAGCGAGCGGATGGCGGAGGTACAGGGAGCATGAGCAAGCTCCCTACCCTGCGACGTAATCGCGGAGGCGTCCTCAGCGGTGATGTGGCCGGGGAGCAACGGGGCCCGCTGAGAGCCGGACTCGGCACTAAGGCCTATGCCTCGTCTGCGCAGCCGAATCCACGCTTCAGTGTCACGTAGGGATTTTCCGGCCTTAGCCGGAGTTAGCGTTGCCTGCGTCGTTGGCCACTTCGAGACATCGATGGCGCGCCCCTACCCCAGTCGCGATCCCCGCGGGCCGACACTGAGCGTGAGCAGCTAATCCACCGAAGAGCTAACCGGATTCCTGGACGCCCTCCATGGAAAACCTCGACACTCCAACGCCTGAACCAGAGGCGATCTTCTGGTACGACAAAGCTGCCAACGAATGCACCGCCGAAATCTCTGAACCACGTCCTCAGAAGCGACCCCTGTGCAGGGCCGTGGACGGGCCGTCTCCAGTCTGGGGAGCGCATAGAGCCGCCCCCAAAAAGGACCTGCTCTATGCGCGATCAATCCAGGCTCGCCAGTAAGGGACAAGCTCCCGGCAACAGGACAGATACATGACCGGAGCCGGACGCCTTGGGGAAACGACCGACGCCGGTGGACGGCCCAACAGTAGCAGCACCCGGATGTGAACTTTCACCGGCTCTACGCCTCACTACGACTTATCATCGGCCCGCGACCATAGGGTCTCCAGCCCGCCAACCCAGCAGGTCAGCGGAAATGCGCGTTGACCTCCCGAGGAGGGCAACAACGGCATTGTGGTGATCCTGCGGAAACCTTGAAACAAAACTGATGGATGACAGGAAATACTCGTGAGGTCGTGCAGCAGAGCGCGGCGGTCCGCGCCGCCGGCGCACTGTTGCAGCCGCGAAGGGGCCAGGGCAATGAATCGTCTGGAGTGCCGCTAGTGAAAGGGACATGCCATGTCAGCCCGTCTGCGGATCACTCCTACAGATCCTTTCCCTGAGGATCTGGAAAAGCTGAAGGACGAGAAGTTGCAGGTTCTCGATAGCGAGGTCCATCGTCAGCTGGACCATGAAATCGTCACGGTGAATCTCACCCAGAGACAGAGTTTCGCCACCAGGAGCTTGATATGGAGTTCGAGCACCGCGACAACTAGAACGACTCAGTTTTTTGAAACTGGGCCTCACCGATGAATTTTCCGCGCCATGCCGGTCTTACAACGAATACCGACTCACGGGAGACTGACGCCATGCGCACACTGGTCTTTGGTATGAACTTGAGCCTGGACGGATACATCGCCGAGCCCGGCGACAATCTCGGCTGGAGCGTACCGAGCGAAGAGCTGCAGCACAAAGCCGTCGAAGACCAGGACCCTGCGCGCGGACGCGCTGCCGGAAGCATGGGCGGTAGCCGGTTGCAGGCCCTCCTGCGCACATTGGTCTGAGTGCCACGGATCTCCCAGGGGCCACTGATCTTGCGTGTTCTGGTGAGCCATAGCTGGTTTCCGAATGGCTTCTTTTGTGCCGGGAACGCCGTGTTTGCGGGCCTTGGCTTGTAGGCTCGTGCTGATGTGCTGTCGTTGGACCGATTGCCGAGGGAAACCGTGAACAGGGGTGCTCTGAAGGGTGGAAGTGGGGCCGGGTTTTGCGGCGGTGCTGCAGGCCGCTCGGGTTGCGGCCGCTGATATCGCGTTGATAACGGACGCTGCTCAGGCAATCGTTTACGTGTCTGCGTCCTTTACGGCCATGACCGGGTATGGGCAGGCAGAGTTAGAGGGAAGGAACTGCCGTGTTTTGCAGGGCCCCGGTACCGACGCCGGCACACGGGAGGCAATGCGGTACGTCCTGGCTTCGGGGGAGGTCTTCGCAGGCGAAATTCTCAACTACCGCAAAGATGGCTCGGCGTTCTGGACCGCCCTGAGAATCATCCCAATGAGCATCGACGGCCGGGAGATCACCCATTTTGTCAGTATCCAGCGGGATATCAGCAACCAAGTGGCGTTGCTGGCCGATTTGCAGAACCAGGCGCTTCACGATCCCGTAACAGGTCTACCGAATCGGACCGTGGCTGAACGGTCCGTTGACGACGTTATCGAACGTGCCCTCAACGCAGAGGTTACTGTGGCCGTCGGCCTCATTGACTTGGACGATTTCCGCTTAGTCAACAACACCTTGGGCCATGCTGCAGGAGATGAAGTTCTCAGGCAATGGGCGGCCCGAATGCTCTCGTTGATGCGCGAAGAAGACGTCCTGGCCCGGATGGGCGGCGACGAGTTTATCCTGATCCTCAAAAACATCAACCGGAAAACCGCTCACAACGACCTACCCCGGATCCTCCAACTAATCCATGCGGCGGTCAGTGAACCTTTCACGGCAGCCGGCGAGCAGCTCCGCATCGGGATGAGTCTAGGACTTGCGCTGGTCCCCAAAGACGGCACCGACCGCCGGTCAATCCTTCGGAGCGCCGATGAAGCCCTCTACGCCGCCAAGGAAAACCGCAATGACAGCAGTAAATGGTGGGAAACGGTGGAACACCGCAACCAACCCCGCCACAGCGACACCGAAGGAAGTCCCGAAGAGGAAAAACCAACGAAACCAGCGGATTACTTCAAAGCCCTCACGACCGGGAACGTAGAGGTCCACTTTCAGCCAGTTGTGAATCTCCGGGACGGCACCGTGCACCTCTTTGAGGCGCTGGCACGGCTTAAGCTTCCCGGCGGACGACTCGCACTCCCCGGCGAATTCCTGCCACACCTCGACGAGGAGGATTTACGTAATCTGTTCACCGAGGTCGTAGAACAGGCGTTGGGAACCCTCGCGGCATGGGATCGCGAGGGCACCTCTCACAACGTGTCAGTGAACATGCCTCCGGCACTCCTGTTGAACCGCACGCTACCAGCCCAACTCCACAAACTCCTCGACATTTATCAGCTCCAGCCCAACCGTCTCGGCCTGGAACTGCTCGAATCAGCAGACATCCGTCCCGAAGACCAGCGCGCTACCCTCAGAGAGCTCACTGACATGGGTGTGCGTCTGGCCATGGATGACCTCGGAGCCGGTCACAGCAGCCTGACCAGACTCTCCTCCTTCCCGTTCAGCGCCATCAAACTCGACCGCGGCCTATTCCGTCACGTCCACGACCGGCCCGTGGAGGTGCTCTCCGTTATGGCCACCCTCATCCAACTCGGCCGGGACCTGGGCATGAACGTCGCTATCGAAGGGCTGGAGAACGAGAGCCTCACCGAAGCCGCGACCGTGTTGGGCGCACCCCTCGGGCAAGGTTTTTACCTTGCCGAACCCATGCCACCCGAAAAATGTCTTGAATGGTCCAAAACATTTAACCTCCCATCCCTCGTGCACCCCATCAACACCTCGCTGGGCGCTTTGGCCTACCACTGGCGGTTCGCCCGGCTGGCTGCGCCTCATCCATTGGAACTCGACAGCTGCCCTCTGACCCGATTCATTCACGAAGCAACCGCTCCAGAGGAGCTCGATTCCTGGCACGCCCACCACCACCAATCACCCAGAACAAGTCCCGACACCAGTCAACTCCTCACAGATTGGCTCACGGCGCAGATCACTGAACACAACACAGGGCAGCAATCATCTTAAAATGGTGGCCGTCCCCAAGCCGGCTGTAGTTCGTACTCACCGGCCTTGAGGGCATCGCTGTCGGGATGGCCTTCGGCCTCGTAGAGCACCCCGGGACGGGATCCGGCAGCATGCGCCGCAGGCCCGCGCGCCACCCCACGAAGAACTCACGTTGGCTGAACGCTCATCGTCACAGAAGTGGGAACGCTGCCCAAAAGGCGCCCGCACGGGCAACGGCCCTACAGTATCGACTGACTCCCTGCCGGTCCTCAAAGTACCCCCCAGCCCATGAATCGGGACGTCCCCGTAAAGTAAGGGACGTGACTAACCGAATCAGCCCAGCCCAGGCATGGCAGCGTCTGCTCTCCGGCAACAAGCGTTTCGTCTCCGGAGAGGCGCTACACCCGAACCAGGACGGATCCCGGCGCAGCGCACTGGTGGACTCCCAAAGCCCCTTTGCGGTCATCTTCGGATGCTCAGACTCCCGCCTGGCCGCGGAGATCATTTTTGACCTAGGCCTGGGCGACGCCTTCGTGGTGCGCACAGCCGGGCATGTGATCGACGACGCGGTTCTCGGATCGCTCGAATACGGCGTATCGGTGCTGAATATCCCGTTGATCGTGGTCCTCGGGCATGACAACTGCGGTGCTGTCACGGCCACGAAAAATGCGGTGGAAACCGGGGAGATGCCCCCGGGCTACATTCGCGACCTCGTCGAACGGATCACCCCGTCGGTGCTCACGTCGCTGCGCGGGGACATGACGGACGTCAACGACATGGTCGTTGAACACGTCAAGCAGACCACGGCCCGGCTTCTGGAGAGTTCACAGGTGATTTCCTCCGCAGTGGAGGATTCCTCCACAGCCGTGATCGGCGTCGCGTACCGGCTCGAAGAGGGCCAGGCGGAGCTCGTCTCAGAATCCGACATGCTCTAAAGCTGAGACAAGACCGGGCAGCCTCCTACTCAGGATCCCCACTGCTGGAGGAATTTCATCCGAAACGATGCGTTTTCCGTGTCGATCAAACACCGAGCACCGTCCCCCTGGTGTTTGAAGCAGGATTATCAGCGTGCGAGGCCCTTGGCGACGTTCTTTGGTCGCTGCATCTCGCCGTGCTTGGAGCCCAGGACAATGACCCAGCCGGCGAATACAGGGATGGCCCACTGGAGGATTTTTAGCTGTTGTTGGGCGGAGCGCAGTTCCTCCGAAGCGCCGGGGGTGGGTTCGGTTGCGCCTGCGGCTCCTTCGCCTGAGAGCTTGTCTACCTTCGCGCCCTGCATTCCGGCGTACAGGGTCACGGCAGCCCCGACCAGAGTGACAATGGTTTTATAGATGGTCAGCCGCGTTACCCCGTCCTGTTTGCCCATTCGGTCCTTGTTTTCCCAAACGACGGCCGCGCCGGCGAGGATGTGCGCACCGAACGCTGCGGTCTGGAACGGGGACCACTTTTTCCAGCCGAGGCTCGAAAGCCGGGTGCGTTCGGCCGGGTCCTGGGCTTGTGCTGTTGCGCCGTTCAATCCGATGGCGCCCATAAGGGAACCGCCGAACCACGCAGCGGCGGTCAGGTCGTGAATGGATCGTGCAACAAGATTTCCTGCCATGGCGAGCTCCTAAAGTGTTTGCAAGCCGGAAGAGCAAAGCCAGGAAACTGGCGCCCCGTTGGGACAGGATACGCACATTCAACGACGCCTGGATAGCCCTGTTCTGCCCTCGTGGCGTTCGAAAGAGGGCCGGTCCAGTACATGCATGTGGTCCAATATCGTTTTGCGCGCGGACCTGCGGTTTGGCCCGTTGCTGCCGGGGTCCCGCCGTTCTACTCTCAAGCACCCCAACATTTTTGCCTGTGGGCAGACGCAGGGGCAGCACGGCCAGGAGCCCCCGCCTTCAGAGGGGAGGGGCTGAGGGACCCGGGGAAGTTGATGGGGCTAACTTTTTGACGGCTGATGCCTTCGGCCGGCCAGGCCCGGAAGGCGTCGCCCATCTGCTTCACGGTGGCGGGTCATTGACCGGGGGCCGTTGCTACCACTGGCTCGATTGCGAGTTATCGTCTTTCATTCGCATCGACGTGGAATGCCTGTAGCTGCGGGCCTTGGCGGCCGCCGCCCGGGGCAGGGCGCCCATCCGCTGGGGGCGCGGCGCCGAATAGTGGGTGAGGTCCCCGTCTGGGGCCCGACCCTCGCGGCCCTGCGCTTTAACTCGGTAGAGGGGCCCGCGCTTTGAAAGGTTTGATCATATGCGCACTTCTCCCAACCGGTTGATCGCCACCGTTTTCGGTGCCGTGTACTTGCTCGTCGGTCTTCTCGGTTTCGCTGTCACCTCCGGGGTTGGATTCTTCGCCACGGAGGGGCCCCTCCTGATCATTTTTGCCGTGAACCCACTGCACAACGTCATCCACCTTGCCATCGGCGCTGCGTTGCTGCTCGCCGGACTGAAGTCCGTGCCGGCGGCACGGTCGGTGAACACGGCAGTAGGCGGCGTGTACCTGTTGGTCGGGATTCTGGGATTGTTCCTGCTGAACACGTCCTTGAACATCATCGCCCTGAACGGTGCGGACAACGTACTGCACCTGGCCAGCGCCGTCCTGCTGCTCGGTGTCGGCCTGTCCCAGGACAAGGCCCTCACCCCGCGGACCGCTGCAGGGGTCCGCTGAGCATGAGTTCCGCCGCCCCGGCAGGAAAGCTTCTTCCGGTCACTGAGCCGGCGGCCCCGGCCCCCGCCCGGGTCCCGGTTCTGCCCGAGGCCGTGACGATCCTGGCGGGATTCGCCGGTATCGGCGCCGGGACCCTCAGCTTCGGCATCAGCTCCACCCTGCTCAGTGCATCCCTAACCCCCGGGACCATCACCGGCGCCGGCGTAACTGTCCTGTGGGGCATTGGTTTGATGGTGTGGGCTGTGCAAAGCCTGCGCCGCGGCTCCCCCGCATGGTTCAGGGCGGTTCTACGTACTGTCCCGGTCGCGGTGGTCCTGCACCTGGCCGCCGTCGCGGTCGGCATCTGGGCGCCGGGCCCGGCCCCCCGTTTCCTTGACGGGGCTGCCCTCTCCGCCGCGGCCCTGGAACTGATGATCCTCGGTTCCGTGGGCTGGCTCGCCCGCCAGCCCACACCCGGGGCCGGCCCGGCACCTGTCCAGCCGGCACCCGGGCCGCTGCTGGCCGCGATCTTCGCTGCCGCCCTTATTGTCGCGACGATCACTACCCCGGGGCTGGCCGCAACCGCCGCCGGCGACCACGCAGTCCCGCACGGAGAACACACCAGCGCCCACCTCAGCCCACCAACCGGGCACCACCACTAGTGGCCCCCGCCGCCTTCGGTCCCAGGCCCCGCCTGAAACCCCAGGGCCCTTACCAGGGAAGCAGTCCGCCCACCCGGTCCGCCGGGTTGGCACGGAACCGGAAAACCCCGAAACCCGACAGGGCATCTGTGTTGACAGCATGGACCCCACGCTCCGTCCAGGACGCACCCATGACCCCTGATGACAGGCCGGAAGAACCCACCGAAGACATCACCCATGACCTGGACAACGGCGGCGTTCTGGACCTCGCCGAGCTGTATGCCGCAGACTGCCTGGGCAACCAGGCCGAGCAGGCCGTTGAACGCTTTCTCCGGTCGGGCCCCGAGTCAACACGACACCAATTCCTTCTCCGTGTGGCACAAACACGTGAAGCGCTGATGCTCACCTACGGGTCCCTGGACGCCGAACCCCCCACGGATCTACTGCCCAGGATCCTGGCCCGGCTCCCGGCCCCACCCCCGGCGTCCAAACGCAAACCTCTCCGCTAACCCAGCCCTGCCGACGCTACCCAACAAACCCCAAACCAGAACCCGCGCAACGACACCCACGAACAACCAGTCGACCGATAACCACCCCTAGTCCGGCAAAACACCAACCTCCCGGCGGATCACCGGCACGAAGACCTCCCACTCCGCGGATCCACCGGGCCCGCGAAAATTCTTTGGCTCTAACCCATCCACGTCCTGGCCCCGGCCGAATAGTCATTGAGGCACCAGCCAAGAGGCTGGTGCCGATAAACCGTACGCAGCAAGGCCTCGTCATCGGTCCGGCTCAGTACCACCCACCTCAAGGAGAACTCAATGCAGACCATCACGCGCACCACCTTCACGATCGCAGGCGTCGCGGCCGCCGCCCTGCTCAGCCTGACCGCCTGCGGCGGATCGGCTACCACCTCCGGGTCGTCTGCGTCATCGACGCCGATGAGCTCCGCCCCCAACTCCAGCATGGCGTCCCCGTCAGCCACCAAGTCGGCAAGCGCCTCTGCAGGCACCATGAGCCCAGCGGCGAACCTGGTGGGCCCGGGCTGCGCCGCTTACGCCAAGCAGGTTCCCACCGGTGCCGGTTCCGTGGAGGGGATGGCGCTGGATCCGGTGGCCGTCGCAGCCTCGAACAACCCGATTCTGACCACCCTGACCGCGGCCGTTTCCGGCAAGCTCAATCCCAAGGTCAACCTGGTTGATACGCTCAACGGCGGCGAGTTCACCGTCTTCGCACCGGTGGATGACGCCTTCAAGAAGATCGACCCGGCCACCATCGACAAGCTGAAGACCGACGACGCCCTCCTGAGCAAGATCCTGACTTACCACGTGGTACCCGGCCAGATCACCCCGGACAAGATCGCCGGCACCCACGCTACGGTCCAGGGCGGCTCCGTTACCGTGACCGGCAGCGGGGACAACCTCAAGGTCGATAACGCCAACGTCATCTGCGGCGGCGTCAAGACCAAGAACGCAACCGTCTACCTGATCGACTCCGTGTTGATGCCCAAGTAACACAGGCCTCTAAAGCCCGGCCATAACCTAAAAAACGCCTGCTGGGGTCACCGGAACAGTCGACCCAGCAGAAACAGGCTAAAACCGAAGGGCCTGAGCACGGTACCGCACCGGGCTCAGGCCCCCGGCTTTGTTAAAGACACTCTCTCCATCACACTTTGTTAAAGACACTCTCTCCATCACACCCCGCGGAGGATGCACGGTCGCGGCCTTGCTTTGAGCGCTCATAGATCCCCGTTTCTGCGCCCACCCGCTCCGAGGGGGCACGGTGGGGTGCTGCCTGCTCTTCGAAGATCACGCTTTACAGCGTTGTCACCAGATCTTGGGGTCTCATTGGACGAGACAAACCCTGATCATGCACCCCTTGATCAGCCCTTCATCAAAAGCCCGGCCAACGTCCCCCAACGATCCCGCGGGGAGCAAACCCAGACAGAGGCGCGATAGGTTTGGCCAGGGGATCCATAGCTGAGGACCGCGGTGTCCTTTCCCTGCCCGTGCGGTCAATCCGGACTCCCGGCGGCTCCGAACCATACACATGACAACGCTTCGAAACCGGATTACCGGCCCCGCCGCCCTGGCCGCGCTGGCAGGGGTGGTGGCGGCCGCCGTCGTGCTTGCCGTTGCGGAGTTGATTGGCGCATTCTTCACCGCCAGGGCAACCCCACTGTTCGCCCTGGGATCCACGTTCATCGACTTCACCCCGCCAAAGCTGAAGGACTTCGCCGTCGCGACCTTTGGCACCAACAACAAGGCGGCGTTGTTCGTGGGCATGGGTCTGACCATTACTGTGCTGGCCTGCGTCCTGGGCGTGGTGGCCTACCGGAAGTGGGTGCTGGGAGTTTTGGGGGTCCTGTTCATGGGCGCCGTGATTGTGGCCTGCGTGGTGACACGCTCCGGGGTCAGCGGCGCGGACGCCATCCCGTCCGTACTGGGAACGGTCGCCGGCCTGCTGGCCCTGCGCCTGCTCATGGCGCCCCTGTGGCGGCTGAAGGAGGTCAAACCCTGGCCGGAAGCACCCGCAGATCAGGCAGCCGACGCCGACGCCCTGCGTGGGCAGGAAGGCACCAGCCGCCGCCGGTTCTTTGCTGCGGCCGGGGTTACCGCGGTGGGCGCCGGTATCGCCGGCACCGGTGGCCGCCTCCTGAGTGCTGCGCGCAGCAACATCACCAAGGCTCGCGAAGCGCTCACCCTCCCATCCCCGGCGAAACCCGCAGCCGCAGTGCCGGCCGGGGTCCAGTCTCCCGTGCCGGGCGTTACCCCCTGGCTCACGCCCAACAACGACTTCTACCGCATCGATACTGCCCTGAGCGTCCCGGAGATCAACATCAATGACTGGAAGCTCCGCGTGCATGGGCTGGTGGATCAGGAGGTCACCCTCACTTTCCAGGACCTGCTGGATGCGCAGCTGATCGAATCCCACGTCACCCTCACCTGCGTTTCCAACCCGGTGGGCGGCAACCTCGCCGGAAATGCCAAATGGCTGGGGTTTCCCCTCCGCGAGGTCCTGGCCCGCGCCAAGCCCAAGGACGGTGCGGACATGGTGCTCTCCACGTCCATTGACGGCTTCAGCGCCTCCACTCCACTGGAGGTCCTGCAGGACGACAGGGACGCCATGCTGGCCATCGGCATGAACGGGAAACCGCTGCCGCTGGAGCACGGCTACCCGGTGCGGATGGTGGTTCCAGGGCTCTACGGGTTTGTCTCCGCCACCAAATGGGTGGTTGACCTGGAGGTCACCCGTTTCGCCGACAACAAGGCGTACTGGACCAACCGCGGGTGGTCAGAGCGCGGGCCCATCAAGACCATGGCACGGGTGGAAGTGCCCAAATCCTTCGCGAAAGTGCCGGCCGGGAAAATCGCCATGGGTGGTACCGCCTGGGCGCAGACGCGGGGCATCACCAAGGTGGAAATCCAGGTCGACAACGGCGAATGGGCGGAAGCCACCCTTTCCGCGGAAGCCTCCACCGTCACCTGGCGCCAGTGGTCATACCAGTGGGATGCCACACCCGGCCCGCACTACATCAAGGTCCGCGCCACCGACGGCACCGGGGAGGTCCAGACGGACCAACGCGCCGACCCGGTACCTGACGGCGCCTCGGGCTGGCAGTCGGTGATGGTCACCGTACAGTAGCGGGTGAAGCGAGGCCCTTGATCGCGCCAACGACGTCCCCCGGGGCCGGGGCCGCAGGGTTGACGGCAGGACCCGTCCGTGGACGGTATGCCGGCGAATACTGGGAGAAGGGTCGTGACAACTGTTGGCCCCCGGGCATGTTCGGAAAGGTTTCACCATGAAAAGCAGGATCCGCTCCCGCACTACCAGTATGGTCCGGGCCGGCGCTGCGGGCCTTTCGGCGTTGTTAATGGCCGGGTGCGCCACCGGCCCCGGCACCGGCACGGTGCCGGGCTTTGATAACTCCTCAGCTCCTCCCTCAGCATCAGTGACTGCCCGCCCCGACGGGGGGCCGACCACGCCGTCACCTTCTGATGTTTTGGCCGTGACGCCAGCAGATTCTCCTTCGGCGGCGGCGAAAATGGTGTGCGGGGAGGAAACCCGGAACAACATCGCCCGGATCCTGGCGCTGGCCTCCCCGCCGCGGACCACTGATTCCTGGGCGGACAAGCTCTACACCTGCACCTACGCCCTCCCTGAGGGCCCCTTAGTGCTCTCGGTGAAGGAAGCACCGGACCCGGCCGCCGCCCGCGCCTTCTTCGACAAACAGCAGCAGTCGACCGGCCAGGCCGCCCCCATTGAAGGGCTCGCTAACCTGGGCTTCCCGGCCTTTCAAACACCAGCCTCCGCGGTCTTCGCCAAGGACAACTTCGTCCTCACCGTCGACGCATCAGCCCTTCCCGCGGGCCTCGGTCCCCACCAGGTCTCCCGGGACGCCCTGGCCTACCAGGCCGCCACCGCCGTGCTGGCCTGCTGGTCCGAATAACCCCCTCCCCCACCCCGCCGGGACGTCCTCCAAGAACCCGGAATCGCTGCTTAAGCGCGTCAGGACCCTGCCTTGGGGATAAAAGCCACCTTTTCCCCGAAAATCCCACCCATCCGTGACCCGGACCACAACGAATCGTCAGTGTCACAGTCATGCGCGTACCCATCAGGGGACGCTCATTTCCAACGGAGGAATAAGTCATGAAGAAATCTGCTTTCCTGATCGCCCCGGCCCTCGCCCTGGGCGCCCTCGCACTGTCCACCAGCCCGGCCCTGGCCGCGGACACCACCATGTACCAGGCGAACCTTGCCTCGATCAATGGCTCCAATGCCTCCGGCACGGTCATGATCACCGTCAACGGTGACCAGGCCACCGTCACCGAAAAGGTCTCCGGGCTCGCTGCCACCTTCGGCGGCAACCCTTACCCGCACGTGCAGCACATCCACATCGGCGCGAAGGGCACCTGCCCGGACATGTCCGCTGACACCAACAAAGACGGGGTGATCAGCACCACCGAAGGTGGTCCGTTCTACGGGGCCATCGGTGCGACGCTGTCCAGCAGCGGCGACACCAGCCCGGCCGCCGGGACGGATCTGAAGGTCGCAGGGATGGGCGCCTCCTACACCTACAACCGGACGTTCGCACTGGATGCCAAGACCGCTGATTCACTCAAGGCCGGCACCGCCGTCGTGGTCGTCCACGGCCTGGACCCGGCCACCCTCTCGGCCACGGCGCAGAAGGAACCGTCCGACCTGGTCCCTTCCCTGCCCCTGGCCGCGACCTCGCCGGCACTGTGCGGGACCTTGAAAGCGATGCCCGCCGGGGCGCCCGGGACCGGCATCACCGCCCCCGCCCCGGCCGGACCTGACCTGGGCCTGCTCGCTGCCGGTGGCGGTCTCGTCCTGGCAGCCGGCGGCGCCTACGCCCTCCGCCGCAAAATGGCAGCCTAAGGTCTGAGAAGAAACAGGGAATGTCAGTGCCCTGATGGGAACTGAGAACAGCAGCCGCCGCGGGCGCTTCATCGCGTCCGCGGCGGCCGCCCTGCTCCTGGCCGGCGGGGTCACCACCATCGGCCTCGGCCTCCACGCCCAACCCCCCACACCGGCCACAACCGGCAGCGTGGACCCCACCGTGCCGCCAGCCAGCGCCCCTGCTGCAGCTTCACCCGCCCCTGATACGACACCGCCGGCAACCATTCCGTCCACCGCGCCACCGGCCCCGGTAGCGGGTTCTGCGCCGGATGGGGCGCTGCCCGCGTCTGTGCCGGTCCGCCTCGAGGTCCCCTCCATCGGGATCGACGCGGCCCTGATACCCCTCGGCAATCAACCCAACGGCGAAGTCCAGACCCCGCCGGGGGAACCTGGTTCACCCGGGGGCTGGTACAAAGACTCCCCCACCCCCGGGCAGACCGGATCGGCCATCATCCTCGGCCACGTCAACACCACCACCAGCGATATCGGTCTGTTCTACCGCCTCCACGAACTCACCCCCGGCCAAACCATCACCGTCACCCGGGCCGACCACACCGCCGGGGTGTTCACCGTCGACAAAGTCGACGTCTACCACAAAGCAACCTTCCCGACCGTGGAGGTCTACCAGAACGCGGACCGGCCCGAAGTACGGCTCATCACCTGCGGCGGCTACAACCCCGCCACCAGGAAATACCTGGACAACACTGTCGTCTACGCCCACCTCACCACCAGCCACCCCGCCTGAACCCCACCCTGGACCGGGCGCAAAGGGAACCGTCAACATTTTTCGTCAGCTTTCGTGAAAGAAAAGAAAACCCATGAAAACGACCAGGACCCGTCAACGGATAAGCCTTGCCCTGACCTCGGCAGCAATCCTCATTGCCGCCACCGCCTGCGGGGCCCCCGGCACGGGGACAAGCTCACCGGCGGCCCCTTCAGGCACTGCTTCTCCCAGCGCCTCCATGGACCCCGGCATGGACGCCTCCTCCATGGGTTCGTCGATGCCGTCCTCGATGGGAGCCACGATGGGAGCATCCAACGGGGCCGCCGCGATGGCGGCCGAAACGACGATCCATATCAAGTCCTTCGCCTACACAGGCCCGGACAGCGTCCCGGCCGGTTCGATGGTGACCGTGATGAACATGGACACCGAGGCGCATACCCTCACCGCCGATGATGGTTCCTTCGACGCCGTCGTCAAACCCGGGACCAGCACCACGTTTACTGCCCCATCAAAACCCGGAACGTACTCCTACCACTGCACCTACCACTCCAACATGAAAGGGACTCTGACCGTCAAATGAATACGGCCCGAAGCTCCGGCGAGGACCCCCTGACGGAACCACCAGAGCCCGTCAGATCCCGCGGCCGCGCAGCGGCGATGGTGGTGCTGCGGGTCCTGGCGGCGGCTGCCCTGGCCGTGGACGCAGTCGTCCACGCCCGGCTCGCCCCGGCTTACCAGTCCGCAGCCCCCGAAGGCTTCGGGGAGGGCAACCTCTTCCTCGCCGAAGCCGCCGCCGCCGCCCTTGCCGGGCTTTACGTCCTGATCCGCGCCAGCCGGACCGCCTGGTTCCTGGCACTGCTCACCGCCGGAGGCGGCCTGGCAGTGCTGCTCCTCTACCGCTACGTCGACATCCCAGCCGTCGGGCCCTTCCCGGCCATGTACGAACCCGTCTGGTTCTTCGACAAAACCCTCACCGCCCTCGCCCAAACCGCCGCCGTCCTCCTGGCCGCCACCGCACTTGCCTTCCAGCGGCGAACACCGGACCCGGCTCCCCTTGCCCGCGGACGCAACCGCGGGCACGATGACAGCTAACAACGCGTACCGGACCATTCCGGACCGACCCGAACATTATCGATGGAGAATTTCATGAGCACGGAAGCCAACATCCACGCCCAGGAGCGGTTCGGCGCCGCGGTGAACAGCGGACGGCTTGAAGATCTGGATGAGGTCGTCGCAGCGGGCTGCGTTGATCACGATCCCGCCCCGGGGCAGGGCCCAGGTCCGCAGGGGTTCAAAGACCTGTTCACCGGGCTGCGTGCCTCGTTCCCTGACCTGAACATCGCCGTCGAGCATGTGACCGCCGCCGGCGATGACGTGGTGTTCGCGTATACGCTCACCGGGACACACCAGGGGTCCCTGATGGGCCACGAGCCGACCGGCCGGAGCTTCCGCATCCGGGGAATGCAGCTGGGCCGGTTCCAGGACGGCAAACTCGTGGAGCGGTGGGGCAGCAGCGATCAGCTCGGCATGCTCGCCCAGCTCGGCTCGGCGCCCCGGCCATGAGAATGATCCGGGCAATCGCCACCGGGGCCATTGCAGGGGCAGCCGGGACAACCGCGCTGAACACCGTCACCTATCTGGACATGATCTGGCGTGCCCGCCCGGCCAGCAGCACCCCGGAGGCTACCGTGGAAAAACTCGCCGACGTCACGGGCATCAAAATCCCCGGCAACGCGGAAGAACGAACGAACCGTGTCGCCGGACTAGGCCCGCTGACAGGGCTAATCGTCGGCGCCGGTCTCGGGCTGGCCCGGGCCGCCGGATACCGGCCAGGGCTTCCCGGATCGTCACTGACCGCAGCTGCGGGAGCGCTGATTGGCAGCAACGGACCCATGACCGTCCTCGGAATCACAGACCCCCGCACCTGGTCCCCCACGGACTGGGCCAGTGACCTCGTACCCCACCTGGCCTACGGCATCGTCACCGCCGCCGCCCTGCACATACTGGACCACGACGCGCCCTGACTGTCCCAAGGCAAACCAGCAACAAAGGAACGGATCCGGCTGGCCACTGCAGCCCAGGGTCAAGGGCCGCGACCGGCAGATACGGACACCGGCCGCGTGGCGTGTTTCCCGTCAAGGGACCACGCTGCTCAGCTCTCTCGCGGCATCGGACCAGCACCGCCCTAACGGCACCGCTTCCGTTCTACCTTTGCAGTCCTTCTCTTGAATTCGGCCCGTCCATCCGAGGCACAAGGCGTAGGAGCGGTAGCAGGAGCCAAAACGGGGATTAATAGAGAAGCCAACGTCCGGTATCAGATCGGCCGGCGGCTCTTCGACGAAGCCCGCTACCGGGACGCCGCCGCGGAATTCCAGTGGGCGGCGGACCTGTACCGCGTGTCCGTCCACCACGAGCTCGCCGAACGCTCCAACCAGGCCATGCGCCGCTCCCTACAAGTCCACACCGCCGCCTAAAGCCCCAGACCGGCTCCGCTCATCCAGGCTGACCGGCCGGGGGCTGGGTCCTTGCGTCGATATAGCTCTGTGCGGTTGCCGCGAGTATCCGGAGCACTTGTTGTTCGGACGGGGGGAAGGGCCGGGGTTTCTGGTCAATGATGCACAAGGTGCCGATGTTCCACCCGCGGGGTCCGTGCAGCGGAAAGCCGGCGTAGAAGCGGATGTGCGGGTCTCCGAGGACGAGTGGGTTGGATGCGAAGCGGTCATCGGTGAGCGTGTCGTGGATGACCAGCATCGAATTACGTTCCACTGTCTCTGTGCAGAGCGCGATCTGCCGTGGTGTCTCGTCCCGGAGGGGCCCGAGGACGGACTTGAAGTGCTGAACATCGCCGTCAATAAGTGACATTGATGCAGCACCGACGTTAAAGAACTTCCTGGCCGCGCCGACGATCCGGTCGAAGGGTTCCTCCGGCCCTGTGTTCAGCAGGTCCGTCTCGTGCAGGGACTTCAGACGCTCCGTCTCCGCCTGGTCCGGCGTCAGCGGGAACTTCCCCGCGGCGCCCAACGCGGCCAGCGCGTGCTGGCGAGGCCGTTTCTGATGGGCCGGGGGCCTGCCGGCCTTTCCCGCCTCACAGTTTGGGGCAGATCCCTGGCGGCTTCCGGCCGCGGGCCGTTCTCCCCACTTGCCGGGAGTAAGACCCCGTCTCGCGATGGACCAAGCCGAGGCACCGTGCAGGTAAGTATCCAACTCGAAGGTCGACCACCGGGAACGGCCGGAATTCGCGGCCCCTAGTTTGCGGTGGTCTATACCGAGCGTTGCAGCGAGCTCTAGACGATATGGGTGAAGGAG